>CAVSWW010000008.1:0-25839 GCA_963731815.1 uncultured Acidimicrobiia bacterium
CGGTGCTCGCGCAGCGCCTTGAAGCCGTCGGTGACCTCACTGGATCCCGCTCTTGGCCAGGTCGTCGGTGCCCGAGCGGCGCGGGTCGGGATCGGTGGCGCGCAGGGGCGCGACGAGGACCGCGCCCAGCGCGACGACCGCCGCCGAGGCGATCAGCACCGTCCCCGGGTCGGAGACGGCGAGGAGCACGCCGGCGAGCGCCGGCGCGGCGAGCACCGACGCGTTCTCGATCCAGCCCGACGTGACCATCGCGGCGGTGAGCTCGGTCGGGGAGCGCGAGACACCGGAGTCAGCACCGCGTGCGTCGGACGCGACACGGTCAGCACCGTGGCCGCGACGGCTCCGAACACGTAGACGACGAGGGCCGGGCCGTCGGCCAGCATCACCGCGGCCGTCGCCGTGTACGCCACCGCCTGGAGCGCATACCCCGCGGTCTGCACCGCGTCGGCGGCGACCGGTCGGCGAACGTGCCGAGGAACGGTGCCGCCAGCGCCGCGGGCACGAGCTGCACGATCGCTACGAGCCCGGCCTCGCCGGCGCCGCCGCGCTCGAACGCGTAGCACGAGCAGCGCGACCCAGACGCCCTGCTCGGCGAGGTTGAAGCCCGCGAACCCGCCCTGCGCGCGACGCAGCTCGCGCGATCGCAGCACGGCGCGCATCGCGCCCCACGTCCGGCCCACGGACCCCCCGGCTCCTCAGCTGGAGGGCACATCTTGCCCCTAGGGCATGGCCTTCGTCGCCTGTTCGGCGAGGTGACGCTGCACCTGGCCGATCACGTTGCTGCCCTCGCCGACGGACGTCGCCACCCGCTTGATCGAGCCCGGCGCGCACGTCGCCGACCGCGAAGACGCCGGGGACGCTCGTCTCGAACGGGCACGGCGGGCGCTCGAGCGGCCACCGGCCGTCGGCGACCGATGTCGAGCTCGACGCCCGTCCGGATGAAGCCGTGGTCGTCGCGCTCGATCTCGTCGGGCAGCCACTCGGTCCGGGGCTCGGCACCGATCATCACGAACAGCGCGTCGGCGTCGACCTCGCGCTCGGTGCCGTCGGTCGTGTCGCGGAGGCGCAGCCGCTCGAGCCGTCCCGTGCCGCCGCCGTCGACGACGCTGGTGTTGAACACGATCGAGACGTGCGGTGCCGCGTCGATCTCCTGGCGCAGGTAGCTCGACATCGAGTCGGCGAGCGATCCGGACCGCACGGCGATCCACACCCGCTTGGCGAAGCGGGCGAGGAACAGCGCCGCCTGCCCGGCCGAGTTGCCGCCGCCCACCACGTACACCTCACGGTCGATGCACGCCTGCGCCTCGGACGTCGACGCGCCGTAGAAGACGCCCGCGCCGAGCAGGTCCTCGAGCGCGTCGATGCCGAGACGGCGGTACGAGACGCCCATCGCGAGCACCACCGCCCGGGCCTCGATCTCGGTGCCGTCGTCGAGCACGACGACGTGGCCGCCGTCGGGGGACGACCGCAGGGCGGTGACGTCGCACATCACGAGGAACTGCGCGCCGAACACCCACGCCTGCTGGTACGCGCGCTGCGCGAGCTCGGCGCCGGAGACGCCGCGCGAGAACCCGAGGTAGTTGCGGATCCGCGAGCTGGACCCCGCCTGCCCGCCGACCGACTCGCGCTCGACGACGAGCGGCTCGATGCCCTCGGCCGAGCAGTACACCGCGGCCGCCAGGCCCGGCGGGGCCGGCGCCGACGACGACGACGTCGAAGCTGCGCCGGTCGGTGAGCTCGGTCGTCATCCCGTAGCCACGGGCGACCTCGGCGTTCGTCGGGTCGATGAGCACCCGTCCGTCGAGCAGCACGACGATCGGGCGCTGCTCGTCGGCGAGGTCGAGCGACGCCAGGATCTCGGCGCCCTCTCGGTCGTCCGAGTCGAAGGAGAGGTGCGGCACGCCGTTGCGGGTCAGCAGGCTGCGCAGCTCGTGGCCGCGCCGGTCCCACTGGCGGGCGAGCAGCACGAGCTGGCGCGGCTCGCCCTGCGCGGCGCGCGACCACTCGTGGAGGAACTCGGTGATCGTGCGATGGAACAGCTCGTCGTGCCCGGGCAGCGGGCGCAGCACGTAGTAGTCGAGGTGGCCGACGGCCATGGCGTGGCGGATCGCCGCCGCGGTGCGCTCGTCGCCCCAGTCGCCGAAGTCGATGAGCAGGCCCCGCTTCGACTGCGGGTACAGGTCGCTCACGATCTCGAGCAGCTCGGTGCCGGTGAGGCCGTCCATCCACTGGGCGGTGAGCACGAGCGCCACGGGCGCGTGCTCGTCGCGCCACGCCTCGAGGTTCGCTCGGGCGTCCTCGGCCGACGCCGTGCTCACGATCCGGTAGTCACCGCCGTAGCGCCGGCCGAGCTCGCGGCCGACTTGGGTGAGGGTCTCGGCGTCCGACTCGACGACGAGGATGATCGCCGCCGGTGTGAGCGCGGGCTGTTCGACGCCTGTCACGTCGGGCCAGGCTACGGGCGGGTCGCGGCCCAGACGGCATAGAGCGGGTCGCCGCGGTGGCCCGCGGGTGTCCGCCGTTGCGCCACCGGCTCGTCCCACCCGCCGGATCGTCGGAAGTACTCCTCGACGATCGCGACGTGGCCCTCGTCATCGGTCAGGAGCCAGCCCCGGATCGCCTTCGTCGGGAAGCACCGGTTCGAGAACGTGACCACGAACAGCCCGCCGGGCCGCAGCACCCGAGCGACCTCGGCGAACACCTCGACCGGGCGTGTGAGGTAGTCGACGGACACGCAGCACGTCGCCGCATCGAACGACGCGTCGGCAAAGGGGAGGGTGGGGTCAGTGTTGAGGTCGTGGACGACCCGCTCGGTCGCCTGGGGGTTGCGCGCGAGCTCCGTCTCGTTCATCCCCAGCGCCGTCAACCGTTGTGGCGCCTCGTGGAAGTGCGACACCCACGACGAGCACAGGTCGAGCACGTCACCCGTCAGCGAGAGCTCCATATAGAGGTCGCCGACCGTGGCGATCGCGGCGTCGTCGAGGTGCTGCACGAGCCGGGTCGGGCCATAGAAGAGAGGGTCAGGCGACTCGTCGGCCCTGCCGAAGAAGCCTTGCGGGAACTCGGGCAGGGCCCCGATTTCGGGTGAATGTGACATTTCTCAGGCAGACCTAACTTCCGCGGGGTTCATGGGTTACCGTGGGGATCAGCCCAAGCAGAGCGGCTCGATGGACCGATCCACCCTGCACCACGTTCGCCACTTGACGCATACCGAGGTGGATCGTTGACCACAATCGAAGACCAGCTGACGCGTGACGCCAAGTCCGACGGCTACTCCTACGAAGACACCACCGCATCCGCTCGCAGCGTCGATGCCTATGCCAAGTCCAGTCTCGGCCGCAGCTCGCTGTCGATCGCCACGTCGCTCGTGCCCTTCCTCGCGCTCTGGGCCGCGATGTACTTCTCGCTCTCGATCTCGTACCTGATCACCCTCGCCCTGGCGATCCCGACCGCCGGGTTCCTCGTGCGCACGTACATCATGTTCCACGACTGCACGCACCATTCGCTGCTGCCGTGGAAGCGCGCCAACGAGTGGTTCGGGTCGTTCCTCGCGCTGATCTTCTTCACGCCGTTCGCCGCGCTGGCGCAGCGAGCACGTCGGCCACCACGCCTCCGCCGGCGACCTCGACCGGCGCGGCGTCGGCGACGTCCCGATGCTCACGCTCGCCGAGTACCAGTCGATGTCGCTCGGTGGACGGATCGGTTACCGCCTGTTCCGCAACCCGCTCGTCATGTTCGGCATCGGGCCGATCTACTCGATGATCCTCCAGCCCCGCTGGGCACCGCGCAGTGCGAAGGCGAAGATCCAGCGCAGCACGTGGCGCACGAACGCGTCGATCGTGCTCGCCGTCTTCGGGATGTGCTGGCTCGTCGGCTGGCAGAACTTCCTGCTCGTCGAGGTGCCGATCGTCCTCCTCGCGGGCAGCGCCGGCCTCTGGCTGTTCTACGTGCAGCACCACTTCGAGCACTCCTACTGGGAGCACACCGAGGACTGGAACTACGCCGACGCGGCCCTCCGCGGCAGCTCGTACCTGCGCCTGCCGAAGGTGCTGCAGTTCTTCTCCGGCAACATCGGCCTCCACCACGTGCACCACCTCAACCCGCGGGTACCCAACTACAACCTCCAGCGGGCACACGACGAGGTGGACGTGTTCCGGAGCGTGCCGAAGGTGTCGCTGTGGGAAGGGCTGCGCGCCGTGCGGCTCAAGCTGTGGGACGAGAAGGGCGCCCGCCCGGTCACCTGGGCCGACGTGCGCCGCCTGCGCCTCGCGCCGGTCCCGACCCGCTGAACCCGACCCCTCCCGCCGTTGGAACGGTTACCCGCACCATGTGCGGATAAGTGTTCCAACAGATGAGCAGGGTGGACGACGCCGTGGTCGGCTGACGAGCCTTCCGGCGGTTGGAACGGTTACCCGCACCATGTGCGGATAAGTGTTCCAACAGATGAGAAGGACGGGTTACGCGCCGGCGACGAGCGCGAGGTTCATCGCGAAGAACACCCCGCCGGCGGCGACGCCGAACGCGTGCCAGTACTCGTGGTACCCGAACCAGCGGGCGGTGCGGCCGGGCCAGTTGCACGCGAACAGGATCGCTCCTGCCGTGTAGAGGACGCCGCCGATCGCCGCGAGCGCCAGGAGACCCGGGGCGCTCGAGCAGGTCGGGCAGCGCGAGCAGGGCGGCCCAGCCGAGGATCAGCGACAGGATGAACGTCATGTGCGGGAAGCGGTCGTAGGCGAGCAGCGTGAACAGCACGCCCGCGAGCGCGCCCGTCCACACGATCGCGAGCAGCGCCCACCGCACCGAGCCGGTCAACGCCAGCAGGCACACCGGCGTGTAGGTGCCCGCGATCAGCACGTAGATCATCGAGTGATCGAGGCGCTGCATCACCTCGCGGGCCCGTCCGGCACGCGCGTAGAGGTGGTACGACGAGCTCGTGAAGTAGAGCGCGATCGTCGCCAGGCCGTAGACGACTGCCGCGAGAACGGCGATCGGCGTGTGCGCGTCGGCGACGAGCCACACGAGGCCGCCGATCGAGAGGAACGCCGCGACCTGGTGCAGACGGCCACGCAGGCGCGGGCGTTCGACGAGGAGCTCGGGCGCGGCCATGCTCATCCTTGGCGTTGGGCGCAGCGCCCGAACCCGATCGTGCGGGCGAGGTCGTCGGGCTTCTCGAACGGGTAGCCGCTCAGCTCCTCCTCGAACATCCCCTGCGGGTCGTCCTCGAACTTCGCGACCACCTTGTCGAACTGGGTCAGGAAGCGGTCGACCTTCTTCTCGAGGGCCGCCGGGCCGGTGAGCGCCTCGACGTCGGCGGCGGCGGTGTCGAGGATCTGGGTGACCGAACCGATGATCGCCTCGATCTGGGCCTTGCTGGGCTGCTCGTTGCCGCTGAGGTCACTGAGCTCTTCCTCGAACGTCGCATCGATCTGCCGGTAGGCGTCCGTGCACGTTGCGTTGGCCGCCTTCAGGAACTGCTTCTTGGTGAGCGCCTCGTCGGTGCCGGCGACGGCCACGCCGCTCAATGCCATGCCCGACAGGCTGAACGTGGCGATCAACGCCGCGAGCAGGGTGGAACGTGACATCGATGTCCTTCCATCCCTCGCGCGCGATCGCGAGGTGTCGTGGCGGTCCTCCACGGTAGCCCCGACAGAGGACCACCCTGCTGTCGACCTGTAGACTCCATTGACCGAGGCCGTGTCATTCGGATCCGTCCCGGTCGACATGGGGACCGAAGACTTCGTGGCCAGCTATAAGCGTCCGGATTCACAGGATCAGATCGACCTGGTCCGCGTGTACCTCGAAGAGGCCGGCAAGCACCCGCTCCTCACCAAGGACGACGAGGCCCGGCTTGCGCAGGAGATCGAGGACGGACTCGCCGCGCGCGAGCTCACCGAGAACGGCGCCAAGCTCACCCCCACCGAGAAGCGGGCGGTGCGGCGCCGGGTGCGCCGGGGCGAGGAGGCGCACCTCACGTTCGTGCTCGCCAACCTCCGCCTCGTGGTCTCGATCGCCAAGCGCTACCAGGCGTCGGGCGTCCCCCTCCTCGACCTGATCCAGGAGGGCAACCTCGGCCTGATCCACGCGGTCGACAAGTTCGACTACCGCAAGGGCTTCAAGTTCTCGACCTACGCGACGTGGTGGATCCGCCAGGCCATCTCGCGGGGCATCGCCAACACCGGGCGCGTCATCCGCCTGCCCGTCCACGCCGGCGACATGCGCCTCCGCCTCCTGCGCACGATGGGGCTGCTCGAGCTCCGCTTCGGGCGCCGGCCCACGCACGCCGAGCTCGCGGCCGAGCTCGACATCAGCGAGGACAAGGTGCGCGAGACGCTGCGCATCGCGCCCGACCCGCTGTCGCTCGAGCAGCCGCTCAACGACGAGGGCGACGCCGTCCTCGGCGACCTGGTGGAAGACCGTGGCGCGGCGTCACCCGAGGACGCGGCCTTCGCCGCGGTGCTCCCGGGGGAGATGCAGCGTCTGCTCGGTCGCCTCGACGACCGCGAGCGCCGCGTCATCGAGCTCCGGTTCGGTCTCGACCGCGGTGAGCCCCGCACGCTCGAGCAGGTCGGCGAGCTGTTCGACCTCACCCGCGAGCGGATCCGACAGATCGAGTCGCGGGCGTTCGCCAAGCTGCGCCACCCGGCCTACGCCGCCGAGGTGCTCGACCTTCTCGGCAGCTGAGTCGCCGCGGCGCTACGCGCCGTTGGCGTTGCGCCGGTTGCGGCGCACCTTGCGGCGCTGCTTCTTGCCCGGCGGGCCACCCGTTCCACCAGAATCGGTGTGGTCCTTCACGTTGAGACGCTTCGTCTTCTGCTTTGCCATCGCAGATCACGGTACACGCCATTCCGCGCACAAAGACAAACGAGCGGGTAGACAACGCACTGATGTGCTTCTCACCCGAGGCCGACTTCGTCAGCGGTGCGGCGATCAGCGCGGTCGGCGTCGCGACGCTCACCAAGGTCGAGCGGCCACGTGAGCTCGCGCTGGCGGCCGTGCCGTTGGCGCTGGGGTTGCACCTGATCGTCGAGGGCTTCGTGTGGCTGGGGCTCGAGGGTCATGCGGATGAGTCGACGGGCGAGCTCGCGGCGAACATCTACGTGCTCTTCGCCTGGGTGATCGCGCCGATCCTGCTGCCGTTCGCGGTCTGGCTCGTCGAGCCCGACCGACGACGGCGACGGCTCATGGCCCCGTTCGTGGTGATGGGTGCCGTCGTCGGGCTGTACCTGCTCTGGTCGATGCTCACCCACGGCGTCACCGCGCACGTCGTCGAGCACACGATCCAGTACGGGGGAGCGGGCGAGCTCGCGGTGCCGGCGACGGTGCTCTACGCGATCGCGGCGTGCGTCCCGCCACTGCTCTCGAGCTACACCGCGATCGTCGTGTTCGGCGTCCTCGACGCGCTCGCCGTCGCGGTGATCGGGTGGGCCCAGGCCGACGGGCTGACGTCGCTGTGGTGCCTCTGGGCCGCGGTCGTCAGCGTCCTCATCTACGTGCAGTTCGCCGCGTGGCGAGCAGCGCCGGCTCGGGCCAGCGCACGCGGGTCGCCCACCCCAGCCGCTCGAAGATCCGGATGATCCACGCCGACGAGTCGACCTGACCGCCGTCCACGCCGTGGCGGGCCAGCGTCGGGAACGCGTGGTGCGCGTTGTGCCACGCCTCGCCCATCGAGAGGACCGCGAGCGGCGCGACGTTCGTGCTCTCGTCGGACGTGCGGAACGGGCGCTTGCCGACGACGTGGCAGACCGAGTTGATGCACCACGACACGTGGTGGAAGGCCGCCACCCGCAGGACCCCGGCCCAGATGAACGCCGCCAGGCCGCCGCTGAACTCACCGGTGATCGCGTACCCGATCCCGAACGGGATCGCGAACGAGAGCACCGAGAGCGGCAGGAAGAGGCGGTCGACGATCACGAGGTCGCGGTCGGCGAGCAGGTCGGGGGCGAACTTCTCCCGTGACGTCACCGAGCCCGCGTAGAACCAGCCCATGTGCGCGTGCCAGAAGCCGCGCGTGCGGCCGAACCGCTGCGACGCGGGGCGCGCGGGCGAGTGCGGGTCACCGTCCTTCTCGACGAACCGGTGATGGCGACGGTGGTCGGCCACCCAGCCGATGACCGATCCCTCGACCGCCATCGAGCCGATCACGGCGAGGCTGATCTTCAGCGGCCGGTTCGCCTCGAAGCTCTTGTGCGTGAACAGCCGATGGAGCCCGACCGTCACCCCGTGCGCGAACACCAGGTAGAAGGCGAGCGCGAGCACCAGGTTCGGCCAATAGAAGGCGTACTCGATCGTCTGGGAGACGACGAGCACGACCGCGGCGACCGGCACCAGCAGCACGAACGTCGTGAGGAGCGCCTTGACCACCCGGAGCAGTCCCTTGGTGGTGCCGATCCCCGGGATGGGACCGCGCGCGGTCAGAGGGCGAGAGCCATCAATTTCGGCGAGCATGTGCGTTCCTAGGGCTCGGAGGCACCATCGAGCCCGGGAACAGCACAACAGCGTTCGACCTCGAGGCTGAAGCCGACCCCGCGAGGGTACTCCCGACCCTCTCGCCGCCAGGGGTCGGACGGCCTTGGCGGCGGATCGATGTCGGCGCGAGGCTCTCCGCACCGACGTCGAGGGGGCAGGACATGGCAGCGCCATCGGACCAGATCGAGTACCAGATCGAGACCATCAGCGGGCTCGCGGCGAACATGGCGCCCGATCAGCTCGACAACCAGACACCGTGCTCGAACTGGACGGTGCGCGACCTCATGGGGCACCTCGTCGGAGGCGGCCAGATGTTCGGCGCGCTCCTCCAGGGTGACGCGCCGCCCGCCGACGAGGGTCAGGACCCGCTCGGGAACGATCCGCGCGCGGCGTGGGACGCCGCCGCCAAGAAGTTTGCTGAGGGCATCGACTCACCTGGTGCGCTCGAGCGGGAGGTGCCGGTGGGTCCCATGCAGATCCCCGGCGCGGTGCTGCTCGAGATCGTGAAGTTCGACCTCCTCGTCCACGCGTGGGACCTCGCGCAAGCGACCGGCCAGACGGTCGACCCTCCGGCCGAGGTCGTCGAGCAGGCGCTGAGCGCCGCGCAGCAGACCATCGCA
This sequence comes from uncultured Acidimicrobiia bacterium, assembly GCA_963731815.1. Taxonomy (GTDB): domain Bacteria; phylum Actinomycetota; class Acidimicrobiia; order IMCC26256; family PALSA-555; genus DATBSK01. The sequence continues at coordinate 9,087 of CAVSWW010000008.1, forward strand.
CCACCGATGCGCGACGGAGACACGTTCACCGAGGAGAAGCCGGCGCCTCCGGGTGCCGACCGGATGACGCAGCTCGTCGCGTTCACCGGCCGTGACGTGACCTAGTCGTCGCCCTCGCACTCGACGTTCGCCAACGTCGCCTCGAGGCCCCGCGCGAGCTCCTCGCGCTCGGCCCGGCTGAGCTGCGCCTCGGGGTGCAGCAGGCCGAACAGCGTGTACGACGACGGTGGCATCGACTCCTCGCGCACCTCCTCGGCGGCGTCCTCTCCTTCGTCCTTGCCGCTGTCGTCGGTCCGGCACTCGGAGAAGTTGAGCTCGGAACGGGCGTCGTCGATGTCGCTCGTGATCAGCCACGAGACCGGCGCGATGTTCTCGAACCAGTACGGATCGGACTCGTTGCTGTGGCAGTTGAAGCAGGCCGCGACCGCGAGCTCGCGCGTGCGCGGGCCGTCCCACGGCGGCTCCTGGCGGACGGGCGGGTTCGACCACCGGTAGGGCACGAATTGCAGCAACCCGAGCGCGAGCACGAACACGGCGCCCACCATCAAGACACCGCGCCAGGTGATGCGATTTCGCAACTTCGACATCCGTCGACCGTTCCCGTTCGTAGGAACCGATGAACCTTCTAGCCTGCGAAGACGACGAGAGGAGCCGAGCCGTGATCGAGCGAGACGATCGAGCGGTGGCACCAGCATCTCCGAGGTGACCTGCCCGGTGGGCTCGACGAGCTCCTGCACGACGACGTCGTCTTCTACTCGCCGGTCGTGTTCACCGCGCAGCGCGGCAAGGACGTCACCAAGCTCTACCTCGAGGCCGCGGGCGCGACGTTCGGCGGCGAGAAGGCGGAAGCACCGAACGGATCCGAGTCGACGTTCCACTACGTCGGCCAGACGATGAGCGGCAACACCGCGGTGCTCGAGTTCGAGACCGAGATGGGCGGCAAGTACGTCAACGGCGTCGACATCATCACGTGCGACGACGACGGCAAGATCGTCGAGTTCAAGGTGATGATCCGCCCGCTCCAGGCGATCAACGCCGTCCACGACGCGATGCGGGCGATGCTCGAGCAGATGCGCTGACGCGCCCGCCGCTACCGCAGGATCTCGACGAGGAGTACCCAGGCGTTCACCAGCGCGGCGACGTAGGCGAAGATCAACGCGCCGACGACCCAGTACAGACCGCCGCCGCTCTCGGCGAGCAGCGTGACGCCCGCGATGACGACGGGCAGCGCCGCCGCCTGTCCGAGCAGCATGCGGGTGAAGTCGCTGCCGGGCGGCGTGCGGGGGTCGGCCTCCCCGCCGAGCCACGGCACCGTCTGCGAGATCTGCCGGCAGATCACGAGCTCGACGACGAGCCCGACGACGAGCAGGCCGATGCCGAGCCCGGTCGTCGAGATGTCGGGGACGAGGATCAGCACCGACACGAGCAGCACCATCGTGAGCAGCGTGAAGGCTTCGAGGCCGCGACCGACGAGGCGCTTCGACTGCACGATCTGCGCGACGTTGATCGACACGCCGACGAACACGAGACCGGCGAGCGCGGCCGCCGCACCTGCGTTCGCCGCGGCGAACGTCTCCCACGCGTCCGGGAGGTACGCGGTCGTCATCAGGCCGGCGCGAGCTCCGGGATCCCGCAGTCGGCGCGCACCTCGTCGAGCGGGTCGTTGACGCGGGCGATGTGGTCGATCGCGGAGAAGTCGCAGCTGCACAGGCTCCCGCGGCGGAAGGCCTCGGCGAGCTCGGCCGCCGCGCCGGGTCGGTCGAGCGCGCCCACCTTCGAGGTGAGGCCGAGGATGTCGAACTTGCCGACTTCGTAGAGCGAGAGCGATGCGACCAGCCCCGAGAAGTGGTGCTCGAAGCCCGTCGCACTGGTGAGCATGGCCTGCAGCGCCAGCTCGTCGGGGCCGACGGCTTCGTAGCCGGCGAGCACGTGGCTGAAGTCGTGGGAGACGAGACCCACGTCGCCACCGCCCGCTTCACCGGGGAACGCGATGTCCCACCGCTGGTAGAAGTCGAAGTAGGCGCGACCGAGGCTCCCCGACGGGCAGTCGCCGAGCCCGCGGAGCTGCGCGGCCAGTGCCGCGTCGACGGTCTCGAGGGCACCGACCTCGTTCGGCTCCGGCTCGCGGAACCGGGCCCAGTCGGCCATCACCTCTTCCTGGGTGCCGACGAGCGCGTCGCGGGCGACGAGCATGAACGGCTCGTCGACGCCCAGCGCGCGCACGTACTCCTCGATGCGGTCGGCCTGTGCCGGGTCGCCCGGGTGGCGGCAGAACTCGAGGACCACGAGCAGGTCGACGATGCGCTTGTGGTCGGCGGGCTCGATGCGAGCCGCGAGCTCGTCGGGACCGATCGGGTCGAGCGTCGACGTGTCGACGTCGCTGCCGAAGTAGCCGTGGAGCAGGTGCTGGATGATCGAGTGCTGCTCGTCCGTGGGCCCGTCGCCCACCTGCGCCGCGCCCAGCAGCCCGCGCGCGACGTCGACCCCGTCGGTCTTCATGCCCAGCCCTTCTCGTCGTTCAGTCGCGTGCGGTGCCCGAGAGCTTCGCCAGGTCGGCGGCGCCCGTCCCGCTGGCCTTGATGCCCCGTGCCTGGATGCTCACGTCCCAGTCGCCCGCCTTGGCGCGCAGCGCACCGACGGTGCACTCCTCGCGCGGGATGACCGAGAACGGGTCGTACTGGAAGATGCGCATGGCGTTCTCGTGCGAGATCTTGTTGATCGTCGCGTCGTCGAGGTTCGCCGGCTCCACTTCCTTGAGGAACGTCTCGGGCGACATCGGCCACGTCGAGTCGGCGTGCGGGTAGTCGCACTCCCAGCACACCATGTCGACGTTCATGTCGTCGAGGTTCTTCAGGCCCGTCGCGTCCTCGATGTAGCAGAGCGCGACCTGCTCGTCGAAGACCTGTGTCGGGAGCCGGTCGCCCATGTCCTGACCGGTCCAGAAGCGGTGCTTGTCGTACGTCGCGTCGATGCGCTCCCGGAAGTACGGCACCCAGCCGATGCCGCCCTCGGAGAGCGCGAACGTCAGGTTCGGGAACTTCTTCATCGCCGGCGACCACACGATGTCGGCCGCGGCCTGCACGATGTTGATCGGCGACAGCGTGATCAGCACGTCCATCGGCGAGTCGGGCGCGGTCATCACGATCTTCGACGACGACCCGATGTGGCAGCACAGCACGGTGCCGAGCTCCTCGGCCTTGGCGAACATCGGGTCCCAGTAGCCGTCCGCGTCGTGGATGCTCGGGTGCCCGAGCTCCGACACGTTCTCCGAGAACGTCATCGCGTGACAGCCCTTCTCGGCGACGCGCTCGAGCTCGGCGGCGATGAGGTTCGGGTCCCACAGCGGCGGGATCGCGAGCGGGATGAAGCGCCCCGGGTACTTCCCGCACCAGCCGTCGATGTGCCAGTCGTTGTACGCCTGCACGAGGGCGAGCGCGAGGTCGGCGTCGACTTCGGCGGTGCGGGCGAACAGCTGCCCGGTGAACTGGGGGAACGACGGGAAGCACATCGACCCGAGGAGGCCGTTGGCGTCCATCTCCTTGATGCGCAGGTCGATGTCGTACGCGCCGGGCCGCATGTCGTCGAACGACTGCGGGTCCATGGCGTACTCCTCCTTGGGACGCCCGGCGACCGCGTTGAGCCCGATGTTGGGGAGCTCCTGCCCGAGGAACGACCACACGTCGGTGCCGTCGTCCTTGCGGACCAGCTTCGGCGCCTGGTCGGCGTGCTTCGCGCTGAGCCGCCCCTCGAAGAGGTCGGGCGGCTCGACGACGTGGTCGTCGACGCTCACCAGGATCAGGTCCTCGACGCGCATGGTTCCCCCTCGACGGCGTGCTTCGGGAGACACGCTACGCCGCGGGCGCCCATCTCACACCCGGGTCTTTGGTCCGAGAGGGCCCGGAGGCCCGGCCTCGGATCAGCCGCGGAGCACGTTGGCGAAGATCAGCCAGGCCAACAATGACTTCGCGCTGAGGCTGAGCACGATGTACGAGACCTCGCCGGTGAGGTAATCGCGCCAGCGGCCGATCTGGCGGTACTGCAGCCACATGTTGAGCGCGAAGCTGAAGAACAGCAGGGCCTCGACGACGATGATCGCGTAGACGAACCCGGGCGGCCGGTTCGACCCGCCCAACAGGTAGACGAGGATCGCGATCCACGGCACGGCACCGGCGAGCGAGCCGAACCAGAACGCGCTCCAATCGGCCCGCCCGGGCTCCTGCTGTCGCTCCATCAGCACCCCGAACAGGATCATCGCGGTGTTGATCCCGAAGATCGCCACGAGCGCGGCAACGTCACGAATCCCCGTGAGCATCGCGATGAGAACGATCATCAACGAGGCGCTGATCGTGTACTCGATCCAGCGCGCGTAGTTGCGACGCGCGTCCAGGTTCTGCTCGTACCAGCGGTGGACGCGGGGCGCAGCCACGACGAAGTGATCGATCGCTGCGAGCAACAGGAACGCTGCGACCGCGATGCCGAGCGGGATGGTGAACAGCTCCTCGGCTGGCGCAGGACCCAGCTCCGCAACCGGGTCACCGCCGAGGAACGACGCGAAGACCGGTAGCGCGAGGTCGTTGCTCAGCACGAGCATGAGCACGGCCTCCGCCGCGAGGAACGCACCCACCGCCATGTTCGCGACTCGCAGTCGCCGGTAGCGGACCGTCCGCGAGCTGCTGTCGGCCGTCGTCGTCATCTCGTCGTCTCCTCCCGATCGGGCCGTCTTGCTTCCGGTGAAATTTAGTGCTAAATAAGTCCTCGACACCACCCGCACCCCCGAACCTCTCAAGGAGCTCTCATGCGCCCATCCAAGCCCCGCCGAGCCCTCCTCGCCGGAGCCCTCGCGCTCACCCTCGGCGTCACGGCGTCCGCAGGCGTGGCCGCCGCCGGCGAGAAGGCGAAGACGCCCAAGACCGTCGTGGCGGTCGCGAAGTCGAGCGAGGACTTCTCCACCCTCGTCAAGGCCGTGGTCGCCGCCGACCTGGTGAAGACGCTGAAGGGCAAGGGGCCGTTCACGGTCTTCGCGCCCACGAACGACGCCTTCGCCCAGATCCCGGCGGCCGACCTCGAAGCCCTGCTCGCCGATCCGGACGCCCTCGCCGACGTCCTCACGTACCACGTGGTCGAGGGCCGGGTCCTGGCCGGTGACCTCCAGCCGACCCAGACCGTCCCGACCGTGCAGGGCGGTTCGATCACGATCGACGTCGCCGACGACGGCACCGCGACCATCACCGACGCGAGCGGCAAGACCGTGAACATCACGGCGACCGACCTGAAGGCGAAGAACGGCGTCGTGCACGTGATCGACGGCGTCCTCACACCAGCGGGCTGACCGCTCGGCCACCGGCGAGCCAACCCCTCGGCTCGCCCACGCCCGCGCGGGAGGGAGCGACACCCTCCAGCCCCGTTCCCTCCCGCGCCGGGCAATCCGTGGAGTAGACCGTGACGGCCATGGCGCGGCGCGACCCCATCACCTTGCATGCTGCGGCCGAGCGGCTCGGCGTCCACTACATGACCGCCTACCGCTACGTGCGCACGGGCCGTCTGCCGGCGACGCGCGATGGCGGTCAGTGGCGCGTCGACCCGTCCGACGTCGAGCGGTTCCGGCGGGCCTCGAGCTCGCCCCGACCGCGCGGCTCGCGAGGGCGTGCGCCGGAACGCCTCGAACAGAGGCTGTTGGCCGGTGACGTCGCCGGTGCCTGGTCGGTCGTCGAGACAGCCCTGGTGTCGGGCGCGACCCCCGCCGAGGTGCACCTCGACGTGCTCACCCCCGCATTGCGGTCGATCGGCGAGCGATGGGCGGGCGGCGAGGTCAGCGTCGCCGAAGAGCACCGCGCAACGGCTGCCGCGCACCGGATCATCGGCCAGCTCGGCCCGCGCTTCGCGCACCGCGGGCGCACCCGAGGCACGGTCGTCATCGGCGCGCCGGCGGGCGAGCTCCACGCTCTGCCGTCGGCGATCGTGGCCGATCTCCTGCGCGACGCGCGCTACTCGGTCGCCGACCTGGGCGCGAACGCTCCGCCGGAGTCGTTCGTCGACGCGGCACGCGAGGCCAATCGTCTCGTCGCGATCTGCATCGGCGTGACGACCGGGGGACTCGACGATGCCCTTACGGCGACTGTCGCCGCCCTGCGGGACGCGTCGATCGAGGCACCGGTGCTCGTGGGCGGTGCTGCGATCCCCGACGAGGCGGCCGCACTCGCACTGGGTGCCGACGGATGGTCGGGGTCCGACGCCCCGACCCTGATCGCGACCGTTGACGAGTGCCGCGTCAAGCAGTGACGCCGGGGAGCCCGCCGAGGCGCGCCGGTTCGACGCTGAGCCGTCGTCGCACCATCGCAGTGGCCGGTGCGACGGGCTTCGTCGGACGGGCACTCGTCGCCGAGCTCATCAAGGCCTACGACGTCCTCGCGCTGTCCCGCCACGAGCCGACGATCGTGGAGCGCGCGGGCGAGCCGTCGACGTCGGCGACGAGGAGTCGGCGGCACAGGCCCTCGAAGGATGTGACGCCGCGATCTACCTCGTCCATTCCCTGACCGACGCGGACTTCCGTGACCGGGACCGTGCCATCGCCGCGACCTTCGGCCGCGCGGCGGCGCGCGCCGGCGTGGAGCGCATCGTCTACCTCGGTGGGCTCGGCGAAGACCCGTCGTCGGAGCACCTCGTCAGTCGCCAGGAGGTCGGCGCGGCACTCGGCGAGGCGGGCGTCCCCGTAGTCGAGCTGCGCGCCGCGGTCGTGCTCGGGGCCGGGAGCATCAGCTTCGAGATGCTGCGCTACCTGACGGAGCGACTGCCGTTCATGGTCTGCCCGCGGTGGGTGCACACCGCGCTCCAACCGATCGCGCAACGCGACGTGCTGCAGTACCTGGTCGGGGCGCTGGACGTGAAGCCGGGCGTCTACGAGATCGGCGGTGCCGACGTCACGACGTACCGCGAGATGATCGGCACGTACGCCGACGTGCGAGGCCTGACGCGTCGGCTCATCATCGACGTTCCCCTGCTCACGCCGCGGCTGTCGTCGTACTGGGTCGACTTCGTCACACCCGTCGACTCCCAGGTCAGCCATTCGCTCATCGAGAGCTTGAGCACCGAGGTCATCGTGCGCGACGCCACTCGGACGAGCGCTGCGTTCGACGTCGAACCGATGGGCGTCCGTGACGCGATACGGGTCGCGCTCGCCGACCAGGCGGCCGAGATCGAGGGGGGCGTGCTCGACCGGGAGAGCGGGCTGATCGACGGTGTGTACACCGACCGCGTCGAGATGCCGCTCGACGGGGTGGACGCATCAGCGGTCGACGCCGACCTCGACGAGATCGGCGGCGACTTCGCCTGGTACGGGCTGCACGGGGGTTGGCGGGCGCGCATCGCGTTCGGTCGTCTTGTCGGCGAGCGTTGGGAGCTGCGGCGGCCGCGCGCGGTCGCGCCCGGGGAGCCTGTCGACTGGTGGGTGATCGTGCGCCGCACGACGCGTGTCCTCGTGCTGCGTGGTGTCGGGTGGTTCGTCGGCGACTGCTGGCTCGGGTTCCGGGCCGGAGACGAGCGGCTGGTCGAGGTGGGTGTGCTCCGCCCCAAGGGTCTGCCCGGGTTCCTGTACTGGAAGGTGCTGCTCCCGATCCACCACTGGGCGTTCTCCCGCCAGGCCGTCCACCGCCTCGAGCGCGCCCGTGGCCGCCGTACGCAGTGAGGCAACCGCTCAAGGTGGGGCCGGTCGCTGCCGATGGACCACCAGCAGGGGCCGGGGCTGGCACCAGATACCGCAGAGGGGATCTCGATGTCCGAGCAGCTGCGCCGCTGGCTCGTCCCGCTCGTCGCCGTCGGCTCGTTGGTGGTCGGCGGCATCGCCGCCGCCGCGCTCAGCGAGGGCACGTCGGAGCCGACGACGGCCGCCGAAGAGCCGACGACCGACCCGACGGTCGAGCCGACCACGCCGACCACGTCCGAGACGGAGGCGCCCGACGACGGCACCGAAGACGGTGCCGAGGACGGGACCGAGGACGGGACCGAGGACGGCACCGGTGAGGAGTCCGAGCCGGGCGTCGAGCGCTACTGGGGCGAGGAGTGCGGCGAACCCGTCGCGAAGAACCACGGCCAGTACGTCGCCGGCTCCGAGAAGGGTGGCGAGGCGCGCCGTGAGGCCGCACAGTCACCGTGCGGCAAGCCGATCACTGCGGTCGAGGTGCCGCCCGCACTCCCCGAGACCGAGGAGCCTGTGGAGCCCGCGCCCGAGCCGACAACAGAGCTCGCGCCGGCGCCGCACCCCGGTGGGGGCAACGGCGGCGGCAGTGCAGGCGGCAATGGCGGCGGACCGCCGCCCGGGAAGGGTGGAGGTCCGAAGGGCTGATCCTCGTTCAGCGGCCGCGGCCGGTGAACAGGGGGAGGTCGAGCGGGCTGACGAGACCGGGCGCGGCCGCGCACACCGCGGGGATCGAGTTCACCATGCGCATCGCGGTGCCGAGGATGCCGGCGGAGTTGTGGTCGCCGTCGTCGCCGATGGGCTCCACCTCGCAGGTGTACGACGGCGAGCCGACGATCTCCATGCGGTAGCCCGAGCGCCCGTCCGACAGCGACGCCCACTCGGGCCCGATGTCGCCGCGCAGCCGGTTGACGTGCGCGGCGACGACGCGCACCTGGCCGTCGACGATGCCCTGCACCTCGAAGCGCACGGCCGCGGTCGTGCCCTCCTCGATCGTGCCCAGCGCGGTCTCGAACGTGTCCGGTGCGGGCAGGCGCTCGTGCTCCTCGCGGAGCTCGTCGACCTTCCACCCGAGGGCGTCGGCGACCATGTGCACCATCCCGCCCCAGCCGCCGCTGACCGCGCCCGGCATGAACAGCATCGCCGGGTCGTCGAGCGGGCGGCCGAAGCCGAAGAACGCGCCGGTGAAGTCGGGATCGGCGTAGGTGGAGTAGTCCATCATCTCGGTGACGCGCACCGAGTCGACGCGCTCGCACGCACCCGCGAGCGCGAGCGGGATCACGTCGCCCGACCAGCCCGGGTCGAAGCCCGACGTGAACAGGGTGGTGCCGCCCGCCTCGCACGCCTCCTCGAGGGCGCGGCGGATCCCGCCCGGCATCGACGGCGGGTACACGAGCATCACCATCGCCGTGTTCACCACGTTCTTGCCCGACCTGAGGCACGCCGCGAGCTCGTCGACCGACTCGCGCATGCGCGTCTCGCCCTGCACCATGTAGGAGACGCAGTCGGCGTCGAGCGCGAGCAGCGCGTCGACGTCGTCGGTGGCGATGATGCCGGTGGGCTCGTCGTGACCGCACAGGTCGGCTGCGTCCTTGCCGATCTTGTCGGGGGAGTGGGCGTGCACGCCGACGAGCTCGAGGTCGGGCCGCCGGATGATGGCGCGCAGCGCCGGCACGCCGGCGTTGCCGGTGCCCCACTGGATGACGCGCAGCGGTCGGTCGGCGGTGGCGGGGGTCATCGGGTTGCTCCCCTCTCGAAGGCGTGGTGGGGAAGGGTCAGCGGCAGGTCGATGGACGTGACGATGCCGCAGTCGGCGTCGCACACGTAGGGGATCGCGTTGACGACGCGCATCGCGGTCGCGATCAGGCCCTCGTGCGAGTACGTGTCGGGCGTCCCGAGCTGCAGCTCGCACGTGAAGGACGGCGTGCCGTCGACGACGATGCGGTACGTGCCCTGGCGGTCGGCCGTCGGCCAGTCGGGCGCGACGTCGTCGGCCATGCGGTTGACGTGCTCGATGACGATGGCGTCGCGCCCGTCCACGACGCCGATCGTCTCGAAGCGGACCGCGCCGACGGTGCCGGCCTCGATCGTCCCGGACGCGACCTCGAGCGTGCGGTCGGTGGCGCGCTTCTCGTACGTCTCGCGGATCTCGTCGAGGTCCGCGCCGAGCTGGTCGGCGACCATGCGGACGGGCGGCGCCCACGCGCTCGCCTGCACGCCGGGCGTCTCCATGAGGCACGTGTGGTCGAGCGGCTTCCCGAACCCGAACACGTCGAACATCGTGAACGTGACCGGGTAGTCCTGGTAGCCGAAGATCTCCTGCGTGCGCACGGACGTGATGCGGTCGGACAGCGTGGAGAGCGCGAGCACGAGGTGGTCGCCGGCGAAGCCGGGCTCGATGCCGCTCGTGTAGAGCGACGAGTCGCCGCGGGCGCACGCCTCGCGCAGCCGGTCGACGTCGTCGATGTCGTACGCGTCGGGGTAGAGGAGCCCGGCCAGCGACGTGGTCACGACGTTGACCCCCGCCGCGAGCAGCCGGCAGAAGTCGTCGACCGTCTCGGCCGGACGCACCTCGCCCGACGCGGTGTAACAGATGCAGTCGGGCCGCAGCGCGAGCAGGGCGTCCACGTCGTTCGTCGCCGCGACGCCGACGGGGTCGATGCCCGCGAGCTCGCCGGCGTCCTTGCCGACCTTGTCGGGGTCGTGCACCCAGCAGCCGACGAGCTGCAGGTCGGGCCGCCGCGCGATCGCCGCGAGCGCGAGCACGCCGACGCCACCCGTCGACCACTGGACGACCCGCCGCATCGTCACCACTTCTGCGTCCCCCGTCCTCACCGCATGTGACACTCAGCCACAACTGTTGTGGCTCAGTGTCACATGCCGGGGGTGGGGCTTGCCGAAGCGACCGTCACCGCCTCGCGCACGATGGCGGCGCACTGCGCGGGCTGGTCGAGCATCACCAGGTGCGTCGCCTCGAGCGGCGGCACGAGCGTGATGGACGGGCAGGCCTCGAGCCCTTGCCGCTCCTCGTCGGTGAGGCCGACCTCCTCGTGGTCGCCGAACACGACCCACGCCTTCACGCCCGAGCCGCAGAGGCGGTCGACGAGGGAACCGTGCCGCTGGAGGTACGCCATGTACGACCCGAGGCTCGCCCGACACGACGCGGCATCGTTGCGCTTCACGCCCGCGACCAGCGCGTCGCGGTGCTGCTCGGGGATCCTCTTGGCGAGCCCGCTCGGGGCCATCTTGATCGCGAGCGACCAGGTGAGCGCGCCGAGCCCGGGGACCTTCCCCACCTTGACGAGCCCCCGGAACTCCTTCATCTCGTCCTCGGCCGAGAACGACGGTGACAACAGCACGACCGGTCCCGTGAACCCTCCGGACGCGGCCATCTCGAGCGCGTGGTTCGCGCCGAGGCTGTGCCCGACGACGACGTCGGCACCGATCTCGCGCGCCAGCTGCGCGGCGTACGCGGCGCTCGCCTCCACGCTCGGATCGGGCGGCGCGGGCGTCCCGGCGAAGCCCGGCAGCGTCGCGGCGACCAAGCGACAGTCGGCGAGCGCCGGCTCCGCGACGAGGTCGACGTAGAAGTCGCCCGCGCAGAGCGCGCCGGCGAGCAGGAGGATCTTCGTGTCCGCGTCGCGTGGCCCCGACTCGACCAGCGCCCACCCGTCGTACCGGTCGTCACCCATGCCGTCTCCCGTGCACCCCTCGAGCATGTGACGGTCAACCACAACTGTTGTGGCCCAGTGTCACATGCCGGGGAGAGGGGGGCTAGTGCGACACGGCGTGCGTGGACGCGGAGGTGGCAGGCTCTGGCGATGCAACCCATGTCGATGAACGACGCGGTCGACCCGCGCACGCCCGTGATCGCCGGTGTCGGCGTCGCGTCGCAGCACCTCGACGAGCCCGGCGCCGGTGTCGAGGCGCTCGAGCTCATGGTCACGGCCGCGCAGGCCGCAGGAGACGACTCCGGCGCCGGCGCGGCGGTGTTGCGAGCGGTCGAGCGGATCGCGGTGCCGGGCGGCACGTGGCACTACCGCGACCCCGGTCGCCTCGTCGGCGCCCGCATCGGCGCGCCCGAGGCACGCACGGTGCTCGTGCCGCCGGGGACACCGCAGCAGACGCTGCTCGACGACGCGCTCCGGTCGGTGCGCGACGGCGAGCTCGACGTCGCCCTCGTGGTGGGCGGCGAGGCCGCTCGGCGTGCGGTGATGGCCCGCCGCGCCGGCGTCGAGATCACCGACACCGTCGCAGGACGAGAGCGTCGAACCGGATGAGCTCCGGCTCCCGTCCCGCGAGATCATCACGAAGCTCGAGATCGAAGGCGGCTTCGCGTCCGCGCAGGCACCCTTCGCCATCATCGACAGCGCGGTGCGCGGCGCCGAGGGACGATCGCTCGACGAGCACCGTGACGAGATCGCGCAGCTGTGGGCCGGCTTCAACCGCGTCGCCCAGGACTTCCCGCACGCTGCGTTCCCGACGCCGCGCTCCGCCGACTGGATCCGCGACCCGAGCCCCGACAACCGGCCGATGGCGTTCCCGTACAACAAGTGGCACTGCGCCCAGATGAACGTCGACCAGGCCGCGGCGATCCTGATCTGCAGCATCGACGCCGCGGCACGCCTCGGCGTCTCGCGCGAGCGGATCGTGTTCCCGCTCGTCGCGCTGGAGTCGAGCTACTCCGTACCGGTGTCGAAGCGGGCCGACATCCACCGCTGGGTCGGCATGGAGGTGCTCGGACGCGCGGCCGAGGAGCACCTCGGCTCCTCCCTGCGCGACATCGATCACGCCGAGGTCTACAGCTGCTTCCCGGCCGCGGTGCGCGTGCAGCAGCGCGCGCTCGGGCTGCCGCTCGACGGTGTGCCGACGATCACGGGCGGCGAGTCGTTCGCGGGCGGGCCGTGGAACAACTTCGTGCTGCAGACGACCGCGGCGATGGTCGACCGGGTCCGCGCCGAGCCCGGCACCAACGGCCTGGTCACGACGGTGAGCGGCCTGCTGAACAAGCCGGGGCTCGCCGTGTACTCGACGTCACCGGGCGAGCTGCTGCTCGACGACCTCGCCGAGGCGAACGAGCGCGAGGCGGCGATGAAGGAGGTGGTCGGCGGCTACGAGGGACCGGCGACCGTCCTCACCTACACCGTCCACTACGACGGTACCGAGCCGGTCCGCTGCACCGCGGTCCACGACACGCCCGACGGCACGCGCTGCGTGGCGTCGTCCGACGACGCGACGGTCGCGGCGAACGCCACGCGTGAGGAGCTGATCGGCACGACAGTCGAGGTGAAGGGCAACGCCTTCACCGTCTGACGGCTACTCCCGGACGTGCAGCGCGTCCGGATCGTCGGGGTCGGGCGGCACCACGCCGTAGCGCTCGCGACCTCGAGGAGCGGCACGTCGACCATCGCAGGTGGTCGGCCATCGCGGCGCCGAGACGCTCCCGCGTTAACGGCGTCAGGCGTAGGTGCGCACGAGCGCGAGGACGTCGGCCGCGTCGGGCCCCTCGGCGCGCAGGCTCGTCGCCGACGGCTCGAGCCGTCGGGCGGCGACCAGGCAGAGCTCGGCGCCCTCACCGGTGACCGTCGTCAGCGCCGGCTCGTCCGGCGTGAACACCCAGGCGTCGCCCGACGGTCCGCGCAGGTCGAACGCGACCGGTCCGGTGAGCTCCTTGCCGGATCGGGCGAACGCGTAGGGGAGCGTGCGCCACGCGAGCCGGGCGATGTGGCGCTGCCGCTCGCTGGGCGCGAGCGGCACGCCGAGCGCGTCGGCCACGTCGTTGGTGTGGATCCACGTCTCCGAGAGGCGAGTGGTGACGAGCGTGCGCGCCGACAGCTCACCGGCGACCCAGGTGACACGCCGCGACAGGTCGGTCGCGTCGGCGAGCTCGAGGAAGCGCGTCGCGGTGGTGTGCCAGCGGTCGAAGATCTCGCCGGGGGTCGCGCCCCGCTCCTGCTCGACCATCACGCCGGCGGCATCGTCGACGTTGCCGGGTCGCGCCTCGTCGCCGGCGAGCCGTTCAGCCATCGCGGGGAAGTCGCCTTCGATGCTGGCGATCGCCAGCTCGTTCGTCTGCGCGACGTGGAGGACGACGTCGGCGACGTCCCAGCCCTCGCACGGCGACGGTCGGTGCCAGTCGTCGTCGCTCCGACCGGTCAGGAGCCCGGCGAGCTCTTCGTCCTGCGCCGCCAGCGCGGCCGCGATCTCGTCCACAGAAGGTTGTCGCGCACGTTACGCCGGTACCCTGCGCGTGTGCGCCGATTCCTCGTGCTGTGCGTGGTGACGTCGGTCACGCTGCTCGGTGCGTCGGGTGGGCGTGCGCTCGCGATCGACAGCCGGTGCGACGCGCTCCGGGGGATCGTGCCTGCGACCATCGGTGCGCTCACCGGCGACCTGACCGGTGCGGCAGGTCGACGCGCGCGCCCTCCGTGACCTCAGCACCCGCGAGCTGATCCCGCAGCGGATCAAACCTGCACTGCGAAGGCTCGCACGGTTCTTCGAGCGGGCACCCGACCTCTCGGTCTTCGAGCGCGCGCAAGCGCTCGGAGGCATCGCCCGTCCGCTGCGCTGACCCGGGGATCAGGACGCGGGGGACGGGGCCTCTCGGTTGCGGTTGCGCCAGAGCTCGTAGGGCATCGGGCGCAGCATCCCGACCCGGATGCCCGCCACGACGGTGCCGGCGATCAACGCGACGAGCGCGGCGGCGGCGAACGAGGCGCGCCACACCGGCGGCACGCCGTCGACGAACGCCATGATCGTCACCATGTTGAGCGACGCGTGCACGACGACAACGGGGAACAGCGCGCCCGTGCGGAGCACGGCGTAGCCGATCACGACGCCGAGCGAGAGGAACGGTACCCACCCGAGCGCGTCGTGCATCTGCTCGACATGGCCGGGGAGCAGCGCGAACACCAGCCCCGAACCGAACAGCGCGATGACGCCGGGGCCGAACCCCCAGTCCTCGGTGTTGCGCCAGTTCCGCCCCATCAGCGCGGCGGTCGCGGCCCCGATGACGATCAGCGCCGCGAGCCGGTAGACGAGCTCCTCGTCGAGCGCGCCGAGGATCAGGCCGAGCACCTCGCCGGTCGTGCCGCTCTCGCTCGCATACGCGATCGAACCGATCACGAGGACGGAGCCGGTCACCGCGAGGAACTCGCGCCAGGCGAGCAGGTTGCGACGATCGAGGCCGAGCCGGCGCCAACCGACGAGGCCCGCGAGCACGAGCCCGAACGGGAGTGCGGGTGAGACCGGGATCCGACCGAGGTGGCCGAGGGAGACGTAGCGCCACGCCGTGACGATGTCGAGCGCGAGCACGCCGGCGGCGATCGTCACGATCCAGCCGTCGAGCGGCCAGCGCGTCCACCGCTGCCACACCCACACGGTCTCGATCTTCACGTGCCCCCCATCGGGAATGCATCGGCATCTCCTGGCTCCACTCAAGAGGCGTTCGGCGATGCCGGGCACGGATCGGTGTTCGACGGCGAGGCCCGGGCTGGGCCAGGATGCGGCCATGTACGTCGTCGAGTTCACCCTGCACGCGAAGCCCGGGCACTACTCCGAGGTGGCCGCCCTGTACTCCACGTTCGCGGCCGACTTCCTCTCGGAGCACGCCGCGCTGCAGAGCGTGCTGATCGTCGGTGACGAGGCGAGCGGCCTCGTCCGCGGCATCGGCGTGTACACCGACCGCGACCAGGCCGACGCCGTCAACAGCGACCCCGAGTTCGCGTCGTTCAACGACGCGGTCGCGCCGCTGCTGTCCGCGGCGCCCGAGCGGATCGAGCTCGAGCTCCTGCACCACTTCAGCCGGGGCCCGTCCTGATCAGTTGACGGGCGGGTCGCCGGTGCGCGTGTCTTCCCACGCGTCCCAGTCGATCGCCGCCTTCTTGGGATCGTTGGGGTGCACCTTGACCGGTAGGACCATGCCGGCCTGCATCACCTCGACGAGGCGGGCGGGGATCATGAAGAGCCCCTGCAGCTCGTAGGGCTCTTGGCCCTCGACCGTGATCAGCAGTGTGAAGTCGTGCTGCGCGTTGCCGAAGTTCGACGCCTCGTCCATCTCCGTGAAGTCGACGACCTTCGCGGTACCGGGCACCCCGTCGCGGCAGGAGCTTCTTCTTGCCGATCCCGATGAAGTACCACCCGTCTCGTGCCAGACCACCCGATGTCGGCATGCTCAGCTCTTCCCCTTCTCATCGACGCAATCGCCGTGGCGGCCTCGGCCTCCGTCAGCATCCCACTCTCCACCGAACCCTTGATCGCCTCGTCGAAGTCGTCACGCGACATCTTGCCGAGCTCGAACGCCTTCACCCAGCCGTCGATCATCATCTTCCGCGACCCGTCGGGCATCGCGTTCGTGCACTTCTTCCGCGGTCGAAGCCGTCGAGCAGCTCGGCCTGCTCGGGGCTGGCGTGCGATGCGTCCCAGTCGAGCTCGACGTTCGTCGGGTCGTCGGGGTCGGCGCGGACCGGCAGCTGCTGACCGGTCTCGAGCTCGCCGGCGTCGAGCGGGACCTTGAAGCGCCCGCTCGCCTGGTACACGGGGCGCTGGTCGTCGAGCTGCACGTCGAGCTCGAGCCGGTACTTGCGGGTGCCGATGCCGAGGCCGGCCAGGGTCGGGTCGTCGGACTCGTCGACGTGGTGGATGCGCTCGTCGCGGGTCGCACTGCGGATGGTCGCCGTGCCGGCGATCCCCTCGAACACGAGGTCCTTCTTCTTGCGGCCGAACAGCCCCATGCGCGTCTCCCTGCCGAGAAGTGGGAGGGTAGTGCCGTGAGCGACGACGCCCCCAGCGTCAGCATCCTCGCCGGCCAGCTCGGCTACCTCTTCGAGGACGACGCCGCGGCGCGCACCGCGTCCGACGAGGAGCTCGCGGCGCGCCTCTCCCGGCAGGACCGCTTCGCCCGAGCGTGGGAAAAGTACCCGATCCTGAGCGACGACGAGGTGGCCGCCCACGTCGACGAGTTCGACGACCGCATTACCGCCGACCTGGTGCACGCGGCCCGCGCCCAGGTCGCAGTCGACGACGACGAGCTCGGTTCGCTACTGGGCGGGCGGTGCCACGGCG
>CAVSWW010000009.1:0-255118 GCA_963731815.1 uncultured Acidimicrobiia bacterium
GTCTGACCCCGCAGGGCTCCCGGGCGGCGTTCGGCGCAGCCTGAGTCACGACCTCCGAGGGTGCGGGTCCGCCTGCGCACACCGACCATCCTCGGAGCGCGACATGCCCGTCTCCCTCACGATCCAGCCCTGGCCCGACGCGGTCCTCGACACCGTCGGCCACGATCCCCGGTCGCGCTACGCGGAGCGCTTCTGGCTGCCGACGCTCGGCCCCACCGCGCTCCTGCTGCTGCGGCACCTCGCCGCGCAGTTCGACCTGCATCCCGTCGGCATCGAGCTGCGCGTCGCCGACACGTCGCGTGCCCTCGGTCTCGGTGAGCGCGAGGGGTCGAGCTCACCGATCGTCCGCTCGCTCGCACGACTGGAGACGTTCGACCTCGCGTGCAGCGACGGGCGCGGCACGGTGGCAGTCCGCCGCAACCTTCCGCCGGCAAACCGTCGTCACCTGCGCCGGCTGCCGGCCGACGTGCAAGCCGAGCACACCGAGTGGACCGAGGCACGCCTCGCCGAGGCGCCGATGGCAGACGCCCGCCGGCGCGCGCGTGTCGCGCTCGCGCTCCTCGAGCAGCACGACGACCCCGAGCACGCGAGCCCCGACGAGGTCGAGCACGTGCTCGCCGCGACCGGCTTTCACCCCGCGGTGTGCCACGACGCCGCGACGTGGGCCTGGGCGCGCCACCGTGGGATGGGCGATCAGCAGGAGCGCGTAACGTCGCTCGCATGAGCCCGGCGGCCGCCGACGACCTCGACCGCATCGCGGGCTGGCTCACGGGCGCGCAGCAGATTGTCGTCCTCACCGGTGCGGGGATCTCGACCGAGTCGGGCATCCCCGACTTCCGCGGCCCGAACGGCGTCTGGACCAAGAACCCGGCCGCGGAGAAGACCGCGACGCTCAGCTATTACGTGTCCGATCCCGACGTCCGCAAGCAGGCGTGGCAGAACCGCGTGGCGAGCGAGATGTGGCACGCCGAACCGAACGCAGGCCACCGCGCGCTCGCCGACCTCGAGCACAAGGCGGCGCTGCACACACTCGTCACCCAGAACGTCGACGGCCTCCACAGGGCGGCTGGAACGTCACCCGAGCGGATCGTCGAGATCCATGGCACCGTCCACGACGCGAAGTGCCTGGCGTGCGGATGGCGCGGACCGATGGGCCCGGTCCTCGACCGCGTCCGCGCCGGTGAGGACGACCCCGCGTGCGCCGAGTGCGGCGGCATGCTCAAGTCGGCGACGATCTCGTTCGGCGAGAACCTCGTGCCCGACGACCTGCTCCGCGCGGAGTCGGCCGCGGCCGGCAGTGACGTGTTCCTCGCGATCGGCTCGTCGCTGACCGTCTACCCCGCGGCCGGCTTGCCCGAGGTCGCGCTCGGCAGCGGTGCGCGCCTCGTCGTGTTCAACGCGCAGGAGACGCCGTTCGACTCGATGGCCGACGCGGTCGTGCGCGACCAGCTCGGCGACGTGCTCCCGGAGCTCGTGGCGCGTGTGTGACCAGCGAGGAGGCGGACGCTCGCCTGGAGCACGTGTTGCAGCGCGAGGTCGGCCGATCGGTGCCGGGTCTCGTGGTGCTCGCGGCCGACGCGGACCGCGTGCTGGTGAACCGCAGCTCGGGCGTCGCTGACCTCGCGGCAGACGTCGCGATGACTCCGGACACGGCGTGCAACTGGTTCTCGCTGACGAAGCTCGTCACGGCGACCGCCGCCGTACAGCTCTCCGAACAGGGCCGACTCGATCTGGATGCCCCGGTGGTCGAGGTCTACGAGCCCTTCGCGGCGATGGAGCCCGCCTCTCGCGCACGATCCGTGACGACACGCCACCTCCTGAGCCACTCCGCCGGACTCGCGAACCCGATGCCGATCCGCTGGGTCCACCGCGCGGACGAACCCGGTCCCGACCCGTCGACGTTCGTCGAGTCCGTGCTCGCGAAGCATCCGAAGCTGCGGACCGATCCTGGCGAGCGCGCCGTCTACACCAACGTCGGGTACCTCGTCATCGGCGAGATCATCGCCCGCGTCGTGGGGGTCCCCTACACGGAACACGTCCGCACCCAGATCCTCGAGCCGCTCGGGATGATGCGGACCGACTTCGTCGTCGCGCCGGAGACGGTCTGGGCGCGCGGCACCCAACGACGCGCTACGGCGTTGGGCGTGCTCATGCCGCTGCTCGTGCCGCGCTCGATCATCGCCGGCAGGCAGGGCGCGTTCCGAACGCTTCGCCACTTCTACGTCGATGGCGCCGCGTACGGCGGCCTCGTCGGCCCACCGTCCGACGCGATCCGGTTCGCTCGTGCGCACGTGGGCGACGGTCAGCTCGACGGCGTACGGATCCTGTCGACCGACGGGGCGCGCGACATGCGGAGGATCGTGGCGCGGGGGCGCCACTTCGAGGTCGGGCTCGGCTGGTTCCGCCGAGGCCGGAACCCGGGGAAGCACCTCGAGCATCTGGGCGGCGGCGCCGGCTTCTGGAGCTGCCTGCGCGTCGAGCCGGAGCGAGGGCTGACCGGACTCACGATGGGCAATGCGACCAAGTACGGCCACGAGTCGCTCGTCACGGCTGCGCTCGAAGCTGCGAACCGGTTGGGAATTTCCGACCCCCGCGGTAGCATTTCAGACGGGTAAGCGCCCGCTCCGCGCTGCCAGTTCGGGAAGGACTCTCCAGATGGCCGGATTCCGCGACCTCCTCGCCAAGGCGAAGGAGCACATCCGCGAGATCGACCCCGCCGAGGCCGAGCAGCGCCTCGGCGACTCGACGTTCCTCGACGTGCGCGAGCTCGACGAGTTCGAGCAGGGAATGATCCCCGGCTCGGTGTTCATCCCCCGGGGACATCTGGAGAGCCAGGTCGAGAGCCGGATCGCCGACAAGTCGACGCCCCTCGTCGTGTACTGCGCCAGCGGCGTGCGCTCGGTCTTCGCGGCCGAGACGCTCCAGGAGCTCGGCTACTCCGACGTCGTGCACCTCAACGGGGGCTTCGGTCGGTGGAAGAACGAAGGCCGCGACTGGTCGACCCCCACCGTGCTCAGCCCCGAGCAGCGCAACCGCTACGGGCGCCACCTCCTCCTCCCGGAGATCGGTGAGGCCGGGCAGCAGCAGCTGCTCGACAGCCGCATCCTCCTCCTCGGTGCGGGTGGGCTCGGCAGCCCGGCCGCGCTCTACCTCGCAGCCGCGGGCGTCGGCACGCTCGGCATCGTCGACATGGACGTCGTCGACTCGTCGAACCTGCAGCGCCAGATCCTCCACAACGTCGACCGCATCGGCGAGCGCAAGGTCGACTCCGCGAAGAAGACGCTGACGCAGCTCAACCCCGACGTCGACGTCGTCACCTACGACGTCCGCTTCGGCGCCGACAACGTGCTCGACATCATCGACGGCTACGACGTGATCGTCGACGGCACCGACAACTTCCCGACGCGTTACCTGCTCAACGACGCGTCGCTCGTGAAGCGCATCCCGGTCGTCCACGGCTCGATCTTCCGGTTCGAGGGCCAGGTCACGGTCTTCAAGCCGTACGAGGGCCCGTGCTACCGCTGCCTGCTGCCCGAGCCGCCGCCGCCCGAGCTGGCACCCAGCTGCGCCGAAGCGGGCGTGCTCGGCGTGCTGCCCGGCATCGTCGGATCCATCCAGGCGCTCGAGGCGATCAAGGTCGTCCTCGACCTCGGTGACCCGCTCGTCGGTCGTCTGCTCGTGTACGACGCGCTCGAGGAGTCGTTCCGCACGTTCAAGGTGCGGCGCGACCCCGCGTGCCCGGCGTGCGGCGACAACGCCGGCGAGATCGTCATCGCCGAGTACGACGACCTCTGCCTCCCGCACGCCACGCTCGCCGACGGCGGCACGACCGCGGACTGAGACCGAGCTAGGGGCTTGTCGGGACCGTCAGCGTGTTCACCTTCACCTTGATGCTCGGCTCGTTCGTCGCGGGTCGTGCCTTCGCGGTCTTTGCCTTCGGCATGTTCGCGAGGTCGGTCCGCTCGGGCAGCGAGACGACCTTGTAATCGAGCCCGGGTGGCTTCTCGCCGCCGAGGAGCGACGCGAAGAGCGGGATGTCGGCCTGGTACCCGCTGGCGGGGCTGCCGCACGGGAGCACCGCTTCGATGTCGGCGGGGGTCGACGACGTGTACTCGTTGTCGGTGAAGCAGTTGCCGCCGTCGTCGGCGGGATCGTCGAGGCTCGTCACCGAGGCGAGGTCGAACTGGTTGCCGCTCGTCACGTTGTCGCGCACCGTGTTGTCGCGGGCGTCGAAGTCGCGGGCTTCGCGCGCGTCGTCGCCCGCGTAGATCACCGTCTCGGGCAGCGGGATCACCGCGATGCCCGACACGTCGTGACCGGTGACGAGGTTGCGCTCGACCAGGTTGTCGCGTCCGCCGGCGAGCAGGAGGCCGTTGCCGACGCCGATCATCGCGAGCGAGATGGCCGCCGTCTGGACGTTGTTGTTGTCGTAGACGTTGTTGCCCACGATCGTCGCCTTGCGCTGCGGGTACAGCTCCTCGCTCGTCAGGCTGTTCGGCGCGATGCCGACGCGGTTGTCGTGCCACGACGAGCGCGCGAGCAGCAGGTCGCCACCGGCGTTCGTGCCGGAGTAGCCGAGACCGTTCCATTCGGCTTCCGAGTCGACGATCAGCGCGTTGCAGGGCTGGCACTGCCCGATGTAGAAGCCGCCGTCGGGGCTGCCCGACGCGTACGAGTGGTCGAACTGACCCTCGACCGAGTCGAACGCGTAGATGCCGTAGTCACCGTTCCGGATCGCGGTGAGGTACGAGCCCCGGTACCCCTTCACCCCGTCCCAGTAGAAGCCGTTCGTCGTGAAGTTGCGCGCGGTCATGTTCTCGATCGCCACACCGTCCGCGAAGACCTTGAACCCGTTCTCGTGGTTCGTCTCTTCGCTGAACTCCCCGTCGACGATCGTCTTCGCGTGGTCGAGCCCGCGGATGACGATGTTGTCGTGCTCGGGTGTGATCGTGACCGCTTCGCGGTAGACGCCCGGCGACACGAGGATCAGCGTCCCCGGCTTGGCGCGGTCGACGGCGCCTTGGATCGTCTGCTCGTCGGCCGGCACACGGATCACGCTCGGGTCACCCGCGTCGGCCGGCGCCACGGTGACGAGCATCGACATCGCCGCGACGGCGCACGCCGTCAGGCATGCCGAGATCCTTCGCATCAGGTTGTGCTCCCCCGTCTCGCCTTCACGACCTTCACCGTCCCGAACTGGCCGTTCCCGGGTGCTCCGTGGAGAGAGCAGTAGTAGCCGTACCGTCCCGGCTTGTCGAAGCGGTACGAGTACGTCGCGTCCCGCTCGAGCTCGTCGCTGCCGAAGCGCTTGCCGCGGTCGGGCAGGACGTTGTGATCGTTGCCGCCCCGATTGCGCCACACCACCGTGGTGCCTGCCGGGATGGTGATGCGCTTCGGCTTGTAGAAGTTGTCGCCGATGCGCACCTCGACCGTCGCGTCGTCAGGCGTCGGCTGCTCGGCGTGCGCCCAGATGGGCGCGCACAGCAGGACGACCGCGGCCGGCACGGCCGCGACGGCGAGGCGACGCCTCATCCGCGAGCGTGCGCCTTCTTCTTCGCCGTCTTCTTGGCGCTCTTCTTCGCCGCCTTCTTGGTGCCGTCGCGTGTCGGTCGCTTCGGTGGCTCGAAGCTGCGCGCGAGCTCTGCGAGCGTTCGCACGCCGAAGCCCGTGCCCCCTCGGCTGAGCTCGCCGTCGTCGCCGGCGGCGCGCGCCGGTCCCGCGATGTCGAGGTGCACCCACGGCACGTCACCGACGAACGACTGCAGGAAGATCCCCGCGGTGAGCGCACCGCCGTACCGGTTGGCGCCGATGTTGCGGAGATCGGCGACCTCTGAGTCGAGCTGCTTCTTGTACTCGGCCGGGAGCGGCAACGGCCAGACGGCCTCTCCGGCACGATCCGCCGCGTCACGCACCTGCGCCGACCAGTCGTCGTCGTTGCCCATCAGGCCGGCGACCTTCTCGCCGAGCGCCACCACGCAGGCGCCGGTCAACGTCGCGAGGTCGACGATCGCGTCCACCTTCTCCTCGACGGCCCACGAGAGCGCGTCGGCGAGGATCAGCCGGCCCTCGGCGTCGGTGTTGAGCACCTCGACCGTCTGGCCGTCGCGGATCTTGAGCACGTCACCGGGACGGATCGCTGAGCCGCTCGGCATGTTCTCGACCATCGGTGCGTAGCCGACGACGCGGTGCTCCACCCCGAGGTCGCGCAGCGTCGACATCGCACCGAGCACAGCAGCGGCGCCGCCCATGTCGGTCTTCATCGTCTCCATGCCCTCGGCGGGCTTGATCGAGATGCCACCGGTGTCGAACGTGACGCCCTTGCCGACGAGCGCGAGCGTGCCGCGCGCCTTGCCCTTCGGTGGGTCGTACGTCACCTTGACGAAGCGGGGCGGTTGCTCCGATCCCTGCCCGACGCCGATGACACCACCCATCTTCTGCGTCTTGATCTGTGCCTCCGAGAGCACGGTCACGGTGACGCCTTTGCCGGCGAGGAGCTTCTTCGCCGATGCGGCGAACTCCATCGGCGACTTCGTGCCCGACGGCTCGTTCACGATGTCGCGTGCCCAGCGCACCGCGTCGGTGATGACCTGGGCCTCGGCGATCGCGCGCGTCACGTCCTTGCCGCCGGTGCCGACGAGCACTGCCTTCTGCAGCTTCGTGGCTTCACCCTTCGTCTTGTACGCGAGGAACTGGTACGAGCCGAGCTGCAGACCCTCGGCGACGGCACGCGCGGCGTCGGCCTCGTCCATCCCCTTCGCCGCTGCGCTCGCGAGCGTGGTCGCCACCGTCGAGACCTTGTTCGCCCGCCGAGCGACCGCGGCGGCGGCGCGGCGCAACGTCGCGGCGTCGACCGACTTCGCATCGCCGACGCCCACCAGCAGGGCGACACCGCGGCCAGCCCGTCGGCAGGCACGGCGAGCGTCTCGCCCGGCTTGCCGCTGAACCCGGCTTCGGCCATGAACGACTTGAGCGTCCCGCCCAGCGCGTCGTCGACCGCGTCGGCACCCGCGCCGAGCTTCTTGTCGCTGTCGACGGGCACCGCGAGCAGCCCGGCGCGCACGGAGGCGGGCGACTGCGACGTGACACTCACGGTGATGCTCACTGCGGCTCCAGTTCCTGTCGGATCATGTGGTCGGGCGGACGATCGGTTCAGCCGGCACTCAGGTGGTGCGGACGGGGCGGAACGCCCCTTCCTGCCAGCGCGCCAGCGTGTACACGAGGTCGGCGAGCCGGTTCAGGTACGCGATGACGAGCGAGCCGTCGAGCCAGCCCGCCTCGGCAGCCGCGACCGACTCGCGCTCGGCACGGCGGACGACGGTGCGCGCCACGTCGAGCGCGGCGGCGACGCGGTTCTCCCCCGGGAGCACGAACTCCTGCGGCGGCTCGAAGCGGGTCGTCACGTCGTCGATGATCGGCTCGAGCGCGCCCACCATGTCGTCGGTCACCCGGGTCGTGCCGTCGACGAGTCGGTCTCGGTTCTCGGGAGCGGTCGCGAGCTCGGCGCCCGCGACGAACAGCTCGCGTTGCAGCCGGACGAGCAGGTCGCCGAGCTCGGAGCCCACCTCGCACTCGGCGCGGGCGAGGCCCAGCGCAGCGACCGCCTCGTCGACGGCCCCGTACGCGGTCGGTCCGGGTGCGTCCTTCTTCACCCGGCCGCCGAACAGGAGCGCCGTGGTCCCGTCGTCGCCGGTGCGCGTGTACACCTTCCGCGTCACGACACGATTGTACGGCCGCACCTCTCCGACTCGACCGTTCGGGGACAAGGGCCTCCGGTACCCTTGCTGCGATGTCCGTCGCGTCCGAACGGGCCGCGGCCTCGCAACCGCGGCCGTCGATCGTCACGTCGCTGCTGCGCACCGCACGACCGAAGCAGTGGGTCAAGAACGTCCTCGTGTTCGCAGCACCGGCCGCCGCGGGCGTGCTCACCGAGCCCGGTCCGCTCGCCCGGACGCTCGTGGCGTTCGTCGCGATGTGCCTCGCGGCGAGCGGCACCTACTTCCTGAACGACGCGCTCGACGCGGAGGCCGATCGCCAGCACCCGACGAAGCGCTTCCGTCCGGTCGCCGCGGGATACGTCAGCGTCGGACTCGCGAAGGTCATGGCAGCCGTGCTGATCGCGGCCGGCATCGCGATCTCGATCCCGATCTCGCGCGGCGAGCTCGCGCTCGTCGTCGCGGGCTACGCGGCGCTCACGGTCTCGTACAGCCTGTGGCTCAAGCACGAGCCGGTGATCGACCTCGCCGCGGTCGCGGCGGGCTTCGTCCTGCGAGCGATCGCCGGCGGTGTCGCCGCCGACGTGCTGATCTCCGACTGGTTCCTCATCGTCGCCGCGTCGGGCTCGCTCTTCATGGTCACGGGGAAGCGCCACGCCGAGCAGCTCGAGCTCGGCGACACGTCGGGCTCGCACCGCAGCACGCTCGAGGAGTACTCGACGAGCTACCTCGGCTTCGTGCGCGCGGTCTCGGCCAGCGTCATGGTGACCGCGTACTGCCTGTGGGCGTTCGAGAACGCGTTCACGACCGGCGACGAGACGTGGTTCCGCCTCTCCATCGTCCCGTTCGTGCTGGCGGTCCTCCGCTACGCGCACGTCATCGAGCAGGGTGGTGGCGGTGCCCCCGAGGAGATCGTCCTGTCCGACCGGATCATCCAGGTGCTGGGCCTGCTCTGGATCGTCGCGTTCGCCATCGGCGTGAATGCCTGAGCACGAGGACGGCACGTACCGGCTGCTGACCGGGTGGGGGCGCACCGCGCCCACCGCGGCGCGCGTGGTCACCCCCGACGAGATCGAGGGCATCGACGCTCTGCTCGACCGCGCGGGGCGCCGCGGGCTCGTCGCACGCGGGCTCGGGCGTTCGTACGGCGACGCCGCGCAGAACGCCGGCGGCACCGTCGTCGACGCGACGACGCTGGCGTCGATCCGCGACTTCGACCTCGCACGTGGCGTGATCCGCGTCGACGCCGGCGTGAGCCTCGACGCGTTGATGCGCCTGCTCGTGCCGTTCGGCTTCTTCGTCGTGTCCCCGGGGACGCGCTTCGTCACGGTCGGCGGCGCGATCGCGGCCGACATCCACGGCAAGGGCCACCACGTCGACGGCAGCTTCGCCAACCACGTCGAGTCGTTCACGCTCCACGCGCCGAAGGGGACGTTCGTCGTCGGTCCGGAGCACGACCCCGACCTGTTCTGGGGCACGGCAGGCGGCATGGGACTGACGGGCGTGATCAGCGAGGCGACGCTGCGTCTCCTCCCCATCGAGACGTCGATGCTGCTCGTCGACAACGAGCGCGTGTCCGACCTCGACGACCTCATGCAGCGCATGGTCGAAGGTGACGACCGCTACCACTACTCGGCCGCGTGGGTCGACTGCCTCGCGTCCGGCGCGTCGCTGGGGCGCGGCGTGCTACGCGTGGCGACCACGCGCCCGTCGACGCGCTCCCCGAGCGCGCGCGCCTCGACCCGCTGCACTTCGCCCCGCGCGCGCTGCTCGCCGCGCCGCCATGGGCGCCGAACGGCCTGCTCAACCGCTTCTCGATCCGTGCGTTCAACGAGCTCTGGTACCGCAAGGCGCCGCTGCACCAGACCGGGCACCTCGAGACGATCGGGACGTTCTTCCATCCGCTCGATGGCGTCCGCGGCTGGAACCGCCTGTACGGGAGCCGCGGGTTCCTCCAGTACCAGTACGTCGTGCCCGACGAGGCGACCGAGACCGTGCGCGCGACGTTCGAGCGGCTCGCGCAGGAGCAGTGCGCGTCGTTCCTCGCGGTGCTCAAGCGCTTCGGCCCCGGCAACCCCGGTCCGCTCTCGTTCCCGACGTCGGGCTGGACGCTCGCGCTCGACCTCCCGGCGTCGGTGCGCGGCCTCGCGCCGGTGCTCGACGACCTGGATCGCCTCGTCGTCGAGGCGGGTGGCCGCGTCTACCTGGCGAAGGACTCCCGGCTCCCCCCGGAGCTGCTGCCCCGCATGTACCCCGACCTCGACCGGTTCCGCGAGCTGCGTGCCCGCGTCGACCCCTCGGGAGTGCTCCAGTCCGACCTCGCGCGCCGTCTCGAGATCTGACGTGCAGGACGCGCTCGGCGGTGTCCAGACCGTCCTGGTCCTCGGCGGCGGGTCGGAGATCGCGCTCGCGACGCTGCGGCGCCTCGTCGCGAACCGCACGCGCACGATCGTGCTCGCCGGACGCGAGCCGGAGAAGCTGGCGCCGGCCGCCGAGGAGCTCCTGGCCCTCGGCGCCACCCGCGTCGAGACGGTGGCGTTCGACGCCGAGGCGACGGACACCCACGTTGGCCTGATCGACGACGTCATCGAGCGCGTCGGTGACCTCGATCTCGTCCTCGTCGCGTTCGGCGTGCTGGGCGACCAGGCCGAGGCCGAGCGTGACGCGGCCGCCGCGGCCGAGATCGCGCGGGTCAACTACCTCGGCGCGGTGTCGGTCAGCGTGCCGCTGGCGAACCGCCTGCGCGAGCAGGGCCACGGGATCATCGTCGTGCTGTCGTCGGTCGCCGGCGAGCGGGCGCGCCGGTCCAACTTCGTCTACGGCTCGTCGAAGGCCGGGCTCGACGCGCTCTTCCAGGGGATGGGCGACAGCCTCGTCGGGTCGGGCGTACGCGTGCCTGATCGTCCGGCCCGGCTTCGTGCACACGAAGATGACCGCAGGGCTCGATGCCGCGCCCCTCGCGACGACACCGGAGGCCGTCGCCGACGCGATCGTGCGTGGCGTCGAGCGCGGCAGCGAGGTCATCTGGGTGCCGCCCGCACTCCGAGTGGTCATGTCGGTGCTGCGACACGCGCCGCGTGCGGTGTTCCGCAAGCTGCCGCTGTGAGTGCCGAGGCCACGTCGGGCGTCGCCGTGTTCGACTTCGACAAGACGCTGTCGACCCGCGACAACGTCCTCCCCTTCCTCGTCGCGGTCGTCGGGCGCGGCGCGCTGCACGCGTGCGCTCGCCGCGTCGTTCCCCGATCTCGCGCGCGCTCGCCGCGACGCGGTCAAGGCCCGGCTCGCACGTGTGCTCACCGGTCGCTCCGAGCAGGAGCTCGACGACGCGTCGCGGCGGTTCGCGACCGACGTGCTCGCGCACCACCTTCGCGACGACGTCGTCGCGCGAGCCGAGTGGCACGCCGAGCAGGGGCACCAGCGGGTGATCTGCTCGGCGTCGTTCGAGTGCTACCTGGCACCGATCGCCGCCGAGCTCGGGTTCGACGCCGCC
This sequence comes from uncultured Acidimicrobiia bacterium, assembly GCA_963731815.1. Taxonomy (GTDB): domain Bacteria; phylum Actinomycetota; class Acidimicrobiia; order IMCC26256; family PALSA-555; genus DATBSK01. The sequence continues at coordinate 11,203 of CAVSWW010000009.1, forward strand.
CTGGGCACCCGGCTCGAGACGCACGACGGCCACCTCACGGGTCGCCTCGACGGCCCCAACGTCCGCCACGCCGAGAAGGTCCGCCGTCTCGACGAGTGGCTGGCAGGGCGCGCGATGACCGTGTGGGCATACGGCGACTCGGGCGGCGATCGGGAGCTGCTCGCCCGCGCCGACCACCCCGTCAAGGTCGGGCGTCATTCCCTCGACACGGCGTCGGACGACGAGCGCGTGGCACGCTAGGCCGATGCCTGACGACCACAAGATCGTGATCATCGGGGCCGGGCCCGCCGGCCTCACGGCGGCCTACGTCCTCAACAAGCGTGGCGTGCCGAGCACGGTGCTCGAGTCCGACACGGTCGTCGGCGGGATCAGCCGCACCGCGACCGCCGACGGCTGGCGGTTCGACATCGGCGGGCACCGCTTCTTCACGAAGGTGCAACCGGTCGAGGACCTGTGGTTCGAGATCCTCGGCCCCGACGACTTCCTGAAGCGGCCGCGGCTCAGCCGCATCTACTACCAGCGGCAAGTTCTACGACTACCCGATCTCGGCGACGAACGCGCTCGAAGAACCTCGGTCCGATCGAGGCGGTGCGCTGCGTGGGCTCGTACCTGTGGGTGCGCATCCACCCGCCGAAGGACAAGTCGACGCTCGAGGGGTTCGTGGCCTCGCGGTTCGGCTGGCGCCTGTACCGCCACTTCTTCAAGACCCAGAGCGAGAAGGTCTGGGGCGTCCCCTGCACCGAGATCCAGGCCGATTGGGGCGCGCAGCGCATCAAGAACCTGTCGCTGTTCCGTGCCGTCTGGGAGGCGGTCAAGCCCAAGCGGGTGCGGAAGAGCGCCTCGAAGTCGAAGCAGGTCACGAGCCTGATCGAGGAGTTCAACTACCCCAAGTACGGCCCCGGGATGATGTGGGAGCGCTGCGCGGAGATCGTGACGGCGCAGGGGACGAAGATCGTCTTCGACGCCACCGTCACGAAGATCGAGCACAGCGGCGGCAAGGCGACGGCGGTCACCGCCGTCACCGGCGGCGCACCCACCCGCTACGAGTGCACCGACGTCATCTCGTCGATGCCGATCGGTGCGCTCCTGCGCTCGATGGACCCGCCGCCGCCCGACGACGTCATCGCCGCGGCCGACGGGCTGCGCTACCGCGACTTCATCACGGTGGCGCTCGTCGTGCCCGAGTCGGCCGGGTTCCCCGACAACTGGATCTACATCAACGACGCGTCGGTCGAGGTCGGGCCGGATCCAGAACTTCGGCCAGTGGTCGCCGTACATGGTGAAGGACGGGCGCACGTGCCTCGGCCTCGAGTTCTTCGTGACGGAGGGCGACCACATGTGGACCAAGGCCGACGAGGACCTCATCGCGCAGGGCAAGCGCGAGCTGCAGGAGATCGGCCTGCTCGACGATCCCTCGGTCGTCGAGACGGGGTTCGTCGTGCGGATGCCGAAGGCGTACCCGATGTACGACGCGGTCTACAAGGAGAACGTCGCGCAGCTCGCGAAGTGGATCGGTGAGCACACGCCGAACGTGCATCCGGTCGGGCGCAACGGCATGCACCGCTACAACAACCAGGACCACTCGATGTTCACCGCGATGCTGTCCGTCGAGAACATCTTCGGAGCCCACCACGACGTCTGGGACGTGAACGTCGACGAGGAGTACCACGAGGAGAAGGTCGCCGCGCCTCCTCACCCGAACCAATGAAGGGCCTCATCCTCTCGGGCGGCGCGGGCACCCGGCTGCGGCCGATCACGCACACGAGCGCGAAGCAGCTCGTGCCGGTCGCGAACAAGCCGATCCTCTTCTACGGCATCGAGGACATGGCCGCCGCGGGGATCACCGAGATCGGGATCATCGTCGGCGACACCGCGCGACGAGATCATGGAAGCGGTCGGCGACGGCTCGCAGTTCGGGGTGAAGGTCACGTACATCCCGCAGGACCAGCCCCTCGGCCTCGCCCACTGCGTGCTGATCGCGCGCGACTTCCTCGGCGACGAGGACTTCGTCATGTACCTCGGCGACAACATGCTCCAACAGGGACTCGTCGAGTTCGTCGACAGCTTCGATTCGGCGCGCGCCGCCGACACCGACCGGGCGCCGAACGCGCAGATCCTGCTGGCCCACGTCGATGATCCGCGCCAGTTCGGCGTCGCGGCGATCGACGGCGACGGCGAGGTGACCCAGCTCGTCGAGAAGCCGGCCGATCCTCCGTCGGACCTCGCGCTCGTCGGCGTCTACCTCTTCGACGCCAACATCCACGACGCGGTGCGCGCCATCGAGCCCTCGGGACGCGGCGAGCTCGAGATCACCGATGCGATCCAGTGGCTCCTCGACCACGGTCATCGGGTCATCCACACCGTGCTCGAGGGCTGGTGGATCGACACCGGGAAGAAGGACCCGCTGCTCGAGAGCAACCGCTACATCCTCGAGGTGCTGGAGCCGCGCAACGACGGCACCGTCGACGCCGCCTCGAGCATCGAGGGTCGCGTCGTGATCGAGGAGGGAGCGCAGATCCTGGGCTCTCGGGTCCGGGGGCCGGCGATCATCGGCCGCGGCGCACGCGTCGAGAACAGCTTCATCGGTCCGTTCACGTCGATCGCCGCGCACTGCGAGATCGTCGACACCGAGCTCGACCACTCGGTCGTGCTCGAGCGCAGCCGCATCGTCGGCATCGCCGGCATCGCCGACTCGCTCATCGGGCGCGACGTCGAGCTCACGCGCTCGGGGCAGCGGCCGCGGGCGCTGCGCCTCATGCTCGGTGATCACTCGAAGGTCGATCTGGAGTAGACACGAAGCCGTGGCCGACATCCAGGAGTCCGACGCGATCACGGGCGTCTACGTCGTCGACCCCGACCTCCACGGCGACGAGCGCGGCGTGTTCGTCGAGACCTACCGCCGCGAGTGGATCCCCAAGGGTCGCGAGATGATCCAGGGCAACCGCGCCGATCGCCAACAGGGGTGCATCGTCGGGCTCCACTACCACCTGCACCAGGCCGACTACTGGTACGTGCCGTTCGGGCGCGCACGCGTCGTCCTCCACGACCTGCGCGTCGGGTCTCCCACCGACGGCGCGACGCTCGTCATCGACCTCGGCGCCCGCGACGACGGCAGCCACGACCACCGCGGCGTGTTCATCCCGCCCGGCGTCGCGCACGGCTTCGGCTCCTTGACCGACATGACGATCACGTACCTCGTCGACGGCTACTACAACGCCGCCGACGAGCTCGGCGTCGCGTGGGACGACCCTGCGATCGACGCCGACTGGGGCATCACCGATCCGGTCCTCTCCAAGCGCGACCAGACGAACCCCGCGCGCGCCGATCTCGAGCCCGCGCTGCGTCCGCACTTCGGCCTGCGGACGTGACCTGACGCCAGTGAAGGTCCTGACATGAAGGTCCTGGTCACCGGGGCCGGCGGTCAGGTCGGCCGGGAGCTCGTCGACGCGTTCGCCGACCACGACGTCGTCGCGTGCGACCACGCCGCGCTCGAAGTCACCGACCGCGACGCCGTGCTGGCCGTCGCGACCACGACCCGACCCGACGCGATCGTCCACGCCGCCGCCTGGACGGCGGTCGACGCGTGCGAAGACGACCCCGAGCGTGCGCTCCGCGAGAACGGACTCGCGACCGCGCCACGTCGCCGAGGCTGCGGCTCGGGTCGGCGCGCACCTGTGCACCTTCTCGACCGACTACGTGTTCGACGGCACGAAGCCGTCGCCGTACGTCGAGTGGGACGAGCCGAACCCGCAGTCGTCCTACGGTCGCTCCAAGCTCGCCGGCGAGCACGAAGCGGCACGCTGTCCCGACGCGACGATCATGCGGATCTCGTGGGTGTGCGGGCAGCACGGCAGCAACATGGTCAAGACGATCCTGCGGCTGGCCGGCGAGCACGAGACGCTGCGATTCGTGAGCGACCAGCGCGGCAACCCGACGTTCGCCGACGACGCGGCCGCGATGGCCCGGCGCCTCGTCGTCGACCGCCGGCCGGGACTGTTCCACGTCACGAACCAGGGTGACGTGAGCTGGTTCGAGTTCGCGCAGGCCGTGCTCGAGTCGTCGGGCGCCGATCCGGCGCGCGTCCAGCCGATCACCACCTCGGAGCTCGATCCACCCCGACCCGCGCCGCGCCCCGCGAACTCGGTGCTCGACAACGCGGCGCTGCGCGGATCCGGCGTGCCGCTGCTCCCGCACTACCGCGAGTCGCTCGACCGCCTGGTCGCGACGCTCACGGCCTGAGCCCGGGCGCTACTTCAGGAACGTCCGGCCCATCGGCGAGTAGCGCACGATGCTCACCATCGCGCGGGTGCCGTCGCGCCAGCCGATCTTCTTGCCCTCGGCGTACGTGCGCCCGGCGTACGAGATGCCGACCTCGTAGATCCGCCAGCCACCCTGCGCGACCTTCGCGGTGATCTCGGGCTCGAACCCGAACCGGTCTTCCTCGATGTCGATGTCGCGGATCACCTCACGCCGGAACGCCTTGTAGCAGGTCTCCATGTCGGTGAGGTTGAGGTTGGTGAACATGTTCGAGACGAGCGTGAGCACCTTGTTGCCGATCGAGTGCCAGAAGTACAGGACGCGGTGCGGACGCCCTCCGAGGAACCGGGAGCCGTACACGACGTCGGCCTTGTCCTCGAGCAGCGGCGTCACCATCTGCTCGTAGTCGCGTGGGTCGTACTCGAGGTCGGCGTCCTGCACGATGACGTACTCGGCCGAGATCTCCTCGAACCCGCGCCGGAGCGCAGCGCCCTTGCCCTGGTTCACCGGCTGCTCGAACACGCGAACGCGGGGGTCGGAGAACTCGCGCAGCAGCTCGCGCGTCCCGTCGGTGGAGCCGTCGTCGACGACGACGAGCTCGGTGACGAGCGGCGACGCGAGGACGCGGTCGACGATCACCTTGATGGTCGCCCGCTCGTTGAAGCAGGGCATGACGACACCGAGGCACGGCGGCACGGCAGCGATGTCCACCACACGAGCGTAGCGGTGGGATTGAAGGGGTTCCCAGGCATCGCGCACCGGTAGCCTTGCTTCGACATGACGCGCTCCGATCCGTTCCTCGCTGCGCTGGACGAGCGCGTCCTCGTGTTCGACGGCGCGTTCGGCACGTGGGTGCAGGGCGAGGACCTCACCGCCGACGACTTCGGGGGCCCCGACCTCGAGGGCTGCAACGAGCACCTGGTGCTGTCGCGACCCGACGTGATCCGCCGCATGCACGACGACTTCCTGTCGGTGGGCGTCGACGCGGTCGAGACGGCGACGTTCGGCGCCTTCCCGATCGTGCTGGCGGAGTACGACATCCCCGAGAAGACCCGCGAGCTCAACCTGGTCGCCGCGCAGCTCGCCCGCGAGGTGGCGTCCGACCACTCGACGGCCGACCGCCCACGGTTCGTGATCGGATCCGTCGGCCCGGGCACGAAGCTGCCCTCGCTCGGGCACATCCGGTTCGCCGAGCTCCGCGACGCGTACCTCCCCCAGATGGAGGGGCTGCTCGAGGGGGGCGTCGACGTGCTCCTCGTCGAGACCGTCCAGGACCTGCTCCAGGGCAAGGCTGCGCTGATCGCGGCCCGGCACGCGATGGAGAGCACCGGGATCACGGTCCCGCTGATGATCCAGGTCACCATCGAGACGACGGGCCGCATGCTCATCGGCTCCGAGATCGGCGCCGCGCTCACGACCCTCGAGGCCATGGCGCCGGACGTGATCGGCCTGAACTGCGCGACGGGACCGGCCGAGATGACGGAGCACCTGCGCTACCTCGGGCAGCACGCGCGGACGTTCCTGTCGTGCCTGCCGAACGCGGGCCTGCCGTCGGTCGTCGACGGCCGCACGCACTACGACCTCACACCCGACGAGCTGGCCGCGGCGCACGAGCGCAACGTCAGCGAGTTCGGGGTCAACATCGTCGGCGGCTGCTGCGGCACGACGCCCGAGCACCTCCGCGCGGTCGTCGACCGCGTCGGGATCGGTCGCGCGCCGCTGGCGCGCACGCCGGAGCACGAGCCCGGGTGCGCGTCGGTCTACACGCACGTCCCGTTCCACCAGGACACCTCGATCCTGCTGATCGGCGAGCGCACGAACGCGAACGGCTCGCGGAAGTTCCGCGACGCGATGCTCGAGTCCGATTGGGACACGTGCGTGCAGATGGGACGCGAGCAGGTGAAGGAGGGCGCGCACGTCCTCGACGTGTGCGTCGACTACGTGGGTCGCGACGGCAAGGTCGACATGGACGTGCTCGCCGGTCGCTTCGCGACGCAGGTCCCGCTCCCCCTCGTCTTCGACTCCACCGAGTCCGACGTCCTGGAGACGGGGCTCCAGCACTCCGGCGGCAAGGCGCTCCTCAACTCGGCGAACCTCGAGGACGGCGAGGGTCCGGGATCACGGCTGCATCGCGTGTTCTCGCTGGCGCGCGAGTACGGCGCGGCGGTGATCTGCCTCGCGATCGACGAGGAGGGACAGGCGCGCACCGCCGACTGGAAGGTGCGCGTCTGCAAGCGCATCCACGACATCGCCGTCGACGAGTACGGCATCGATCCGACCGACCTCATCTTCGACACGCTCACGTTCCCGCTCGGCTCGGGGCAGGAAGACCTGCGGCGCGACGGCATCGAGACGATCGAGGCGATCCGACGCATCAAGACCGAGCTCCCGGGGGTGTCCACGATCCTCGGTGTCTCCAACGTGAGCTTCGGGCTCAAGCCCGCGCTGCGGCACGTGATCAACAGCGTGTTCCTCCACGAGTGCGTCGAAGCCGGTCTCGACTCGGCGATCGTGCACGCGGCGCGCATCATGCCGATGCACAAGATCGACGACCACGTGCGCGAGCTCGCCCTCGACCTCGTCTACGACCGGCGCAGGGACGGCTACGACCCGCTGAACGAGCTGATGGCGGCGTTCAGCGACGTCGACGCGTCCACGATCGAGCGGGAGGACCGCTCGGGGTGGCCGGTCGACGAGCGGCTCAAGCACCGCATCATCGACGGCGACCGTGACGGCCTCGAGACCGACCTCGACGAGCAGCTCGGCGCGCTCCCCGCGCTCTCGATCGTCAACGACGTCCTGCTGAGCGGCATGAAGGTCGTCGGCGACCTGTTCGCGTCGGGCGAGATGCAGCTCCCGTTCGTGCTGCAGAGCGCCGAGACGATGAAGGCCGCCGTCGCGTACCTCGAGCCGCACATGGAGAAGTCCGAAGGCGGGGGCAAGGGCCGGCTCGTCATCGGCACCGTCAAGGGCGACGTCCACGACATCGGCAAGAACCTCGTCGACATCATCCTCACCAACAACGGCTACGAGGTCCACAACATCGGCATCAAGGCCGGGCTGCAGACCTTCGTCGACAAGGCGAAGGAGGTCGAGGCCGACGCGATCGGGATGAGCGGGCTGCTCGTGAAGAGCACGATCATCATGCGCGAGAACCTCGCGGAGATGAACGCGCTCGGTCTCGCCGAGGTGCCGGTGCTGCTCGGCGGTGCTGCGCTCACGCGCACGTACGTCGAGCGTGACCTGCGCGAGGTCTACGACGGTCGGCTCTTCTACGGCAAGGACGCGTTCGAGGGCCTCCGCACGATGGACACCCTGATGGAGGGGAAGCGCTCGGGTGCGCTCGACCCCGACTTCGGTCGCGCTCCCGGCGGGCGCGATCTCCCGGCGCGCTCGTCCGAGCCGGCGGAGGCGATCGATGTCCCGCGCGCTCGGACGTGGCGACCGACGTCCCGATCTTCACGCCACCGTTCCTCGGCCCGCGCGTCGCCAAGGGCGTCGCGCTCGACGAGATCGTGTCCTACATCAACGAGACCGCGCTGTTCCGCAACCAATGGCAGTACCGACCGGACAAGACGATCAACGAGACCGACGACGAGTTCCGGGTGCGTCTGCGTCCGGTGCTGCGCGAGGAGCTCGCGAAGGCCCAGGCCGAGTCGCTGCTCGTGCCTGCCGTCGCGTGGGGGTACTTCCCGGTCAACGCCGACGGCGACGACCTCGTCGTGTGGACCGACGACGACCGGCGCACCGAGCGGCTGCGGTTCAACTTCCCGCGCCAGCAGCGCGACCGGTTCTTGTGCATCAGCGACTTCTTCCGACCGATCGACTCGGGCGAGGTCGACTACGCGGGCTTCCACGCCGTGACGATCGGGCAGCAGGCGACCGATCGTGAGCGCGAGCTGTTCGCGGCCGACCGCTACGGCGAGTACCTGCTGCTGCACGGGCTCTCGGTGGAGATGACGGAGGCGCTCGCCGAGCTGTGGCACCGTCGCATCCGCGAGGAGTGGGGCTTCGCCGACGAGGACGGCCCGACGCTGCAGGGGCTCTTCCGGCAGCAGTACCGCGGGTCGCGCTACTCGTGGGGCTACCCGGCCTGCCCCGACCTCGAGGAGCAGGTCAAGCTCGACGAGCTCCTCTCGCTGTCGAGCGTCGGGATCCGGCTGAGCGAGGAGTACCAGCTCGAGCCCGAGCAGAGCACGTCGGCGATCATCGTGCCCCACCCCGAGGCGAAGTACTTCATCGCCTGACTCGGCTCTTCGGGCCCGGTCGGGGGCCGCCACCTACCATCGGATGCCATGCCCAAGCTCTTCGTGACCGGCGGTGCCGGCTTCATCGGGTCGAACTTCGTCCGCTGGACGCTCGCCAACCACGACGACCCCGTGACGGTGTTCGACGCCCTCACGTACGCAGGGAACCTCGACAACCTGCGGGGTCTCGACGACGACCCGCGATACACGTTCGTGAAGGGCGACATCACCGACCGTGATGCCGTCCTGGCGGCGATGGACGGTCACGACGCCGTCGTGCACTTCGCTGCCGAGAGCCACGTCGACCGCTCGATCGTGTCGCCCGACGAGTTCGTGCACACCAACTGCGACGGCACCAACGTCATGTGCGACGTCGCCCGGAAGGTGGGCGTCGACCGGTTCCTCCACATCTCGACCGACGAGGTGTACGGCTCGATCGAGGAGGGCTCGTTCGTCGAGACCGATCGGCTGGAGCCCCGTTCGCCGTACTCGGCGTCGAAGGCGTCCTCCGACCTGATCGCCCTGTCGTACCACTCGACGTACGAGCTGCCCGTGCTCGTGACGCGCAGCTCCAACAACTTCGGGCCGTACCAGTTCCCCGAGAAGCTGATCCCGCTGTTCGTGACCAACCTGCTCGACGGCAAGAAGGTCCCGCTCTACGGCGACGGCATGAACGTGCGCGACTGGTGCTACGTCGAGGACAACTGCACCGCGGTCGACCGGGTACTGCGCGAAGGCGCCGTCGGCGAGGTCTACAACATCGGCCCTGGCAACGAGGTGCCCAACCGGGAGATCACCGACAACGTCCTCGCGATCCTCGGTGCCGACGAGTCGATGGTCGAGTACGTCACCGACCGCCTCGGGCACGACCGGCGCTACTCGATCGACACGGCCAAGGTGCGCGCCCTCGGCTGGGCGCCTCGAGCGCGACTTCCGCGAGGCCCTCACCGAGACGGTCGAGTGGTACCGCGAGAACCGGTGGTGGTGGGAGCCCCTGAAGTCAGGCTGAAGTCAGCCTGACGGCGTCAGGTCGACTGCTTGCGCGCGTGCGCGCCGAGCCAGAGGCTCTGCTTCCCGGAGCTGACGACGATCTGCTCGAACCCGGCTCGCTCGAGGTACGTCCGGATCTCGTCGGGCGTCGATGACTTCGAGATGTTCGGCGGTCGGAGCAGCGGGTGGTGGTTCTCCTTCATCGCCATGAAGAACTCCCAGCCCGGATCGCTCAGCAGGTTGAAGTTGTCGACGTAGAAGCGACCACCGGGGCGGAGGACGCGCATCGCCTCGCACACGTACGAGTAGCGCTCCCACTCGTCGAGGTGCATGAACACGACCGTGCAGTAGACGACGTCGAGCGACTCGGACGCGATCGGTCCGAGGTCCCATCCGCTCAGCTCGACGAGCTCGACGTTGTCGTGCCCGCGGAGCCGGTCGCGTGCGTGGCTGAGCATGTTGGCGGAGACGTCGGCGCCGACCCACCGCTTGCAGATCGGTGCGAGCTCGGCGCCGACACGACCGACGCCGCACCCGATCTCGAGGATCTCGTCGTCGGGCCCCACACCCACGAGCTGCTGGAGCAGCTCGACGTTCTCGAGCGCGGTTCGGGTGTACTCGTCCTCGTCGGTGTACCCGGACACCGCGAGCTTGGCGCTGTCGACGTCGACCGCCGCCGCGTCCCAGGTCGACTTGTAGTCGCTCCGTGCAGGAGCGGCGTCGCTGCCGACCGCGACCCGGTGCCGGCGGGTCGTGCCGAACTCACCGTCGTCGATGTCGATGGTCAGCTTCTGGGTGCCGGGGCCGTCCGCCGGCAACGGCACGTCGACCTGGAAGCCGCACGGCTCGGGGATGCGACCGAACCGGTCACCGAGCCCCGCGACGGCGTCCGGGCGCGGGATGTCGCAGGTGGCGACGAGCGCCGGGCTGCGGCCGATCCGCACCGACACGTTGATCGGGCGTCCGCGGGTCGACGCCACCCAACCCCGGACCTGGAGGACGGCGACGCCGCGACTCGATACGCGCTCCGTCGCCGGCTCGTCGATGTAGCCGACGAACGCGGGGAGGTCGCCCGACGACGCGTCGTCCGTGCGGTGGCGCACCCGCCGCGTCGGCAGCACGAGACGCGTGGCCTCTTCGCGCGTGAGCGGGGGATGCACACCCGATGCTCCGGGGAGCACCTGCGGTGCGCGACGACGACCTACGCGCACTGCTGCCCCGCGAGCACACGTCGCACGTCGACGTGAAGAAGAACCAGAAGTAGCTGCTGCGGCGGTCGCATGAGAGCACGAGACGCTACCACTGGCACTTCGCCGGCCCTTCGTCGGTCGACGAAGGAGTCCGTTACGATCCGCCGCCATGCCCGACTCGGCGTTCGCCGCACCACGTCGAGCGCTCGGCAAGCTCCGGAACACCGAACGATCGACCTTCTGGACATCGTTCGCGCTCTCGCTGCTCATGAGCCTGTGCTGGATCTTCGCGACGCCGATCTTCGGCGCCCCCGACGAGCCCGCGCACTCGATCCGCGCGTACTCCGTCGCGCATCTCGAGATCCTCGGGCGCGAGGGCAAGAAGCCGACGACCTGAGGTCGACGCGCCAGCTCGGCTACTGGAAGACCGGTGGCTCGATCAAGTGCTACGCGTTCTTCGAGATCGCATCCCGGCGTCGTGCGCGCACGTCTCGAACGACACCGAACGATCGTGCCGCTGACGACCGCAGCCGGGCGACACACGCCCTTCTACTACTTCGTCGCCGGGCTGCCGACTCTGCTGCTGCAGAACAGCAAGAGCATCTTCCTCATGCGGCTCGTCAGTGCGCTCATCACCGCGTTCTTCGTCGCGGCGTCGGTGGCGAGCCTCCGTCGACTGCGCCAGGGCGCGTGTCGCGTGCCTCGGCCTCGCCGTCGCGCTGACGCCCCTGGTCTGGTTCGTGAGCGGCACGGTGAACCCGAGCGCGGCGGAGATCGCAGGCGGTCTCGGGCTGTGGGCCGCCGGTGGCGTGCTCGCGCTCCGGGCGCGGGACGAGGTCGACGGGGTGCTGGTCCGACGGGCCGCCCTCGGGGCGATCGTCCTCTGCCTGTCGCGCCAGCTCGGCCCGGCCTGGCTCCTCGCGACCGCGTTCGTGCTCGCGATCGCCGCGGGATGGGAGGGCGTGAAGCGGATCTGGGCGTCGCGCAGCGCCCGGCTGTGGGGCATCGGCGTGGCGGCGGCCGCGCTCACCACCCTGCTGTGGAACTTCATCGTCAAGCCCGTGCAGCCCGCGCGGAGGAGATGATGAACGTCAGCACGTGGGATGCCGCGTGGGAGTCGCTGGCCGACACGTTCAACCGGTACAAGGAGATCGTCGGATGGTTCGGCTGGCTGGATGCCCCGCCGACCGACCTCATGGTGACGGTCTTCTCCGTCGCGCTCGTCGGGCTCGCCGGTCTCGCGTTCGTCTACGGCAAGCGGCGCCTCTGGTGGCTCGGGATGCTCACCGCGCTCGGCACCGTGCTCGCGCCCGTCGTCTTCGAGGCGTACGGCGCGCACGACCTCGGCTACTTCTGGCAGAGCCGCTACACGTTGCCGATCGCTGTCGGTGTGCCGCTCATGTTCGGCTTCTCGCTCGCCGCACGCGACCGGAAGCCGTCGAATCGCGCGCGCCGTGAGCGTCGGCATCGTCGTGATCGGCGCGCTCATGGCGGTGCACCAAGTGGTCGGGTTCGGCAACGCGCTGCGGCGCAACACGGTCGGCTTCGGACCGACGCGACACGTTCGACTTCTTCCTCGACCCCATCTGGAAGCCACCGTTCCCCGCGTGGTTCCTCATGCTCGGGATCGTCGTCGCGACCGCGGCGTTCTACTACTGGCTCGTCGGCGTCGATCCGAGTGAGCGGTCCGACTCGGTCGCGTCGAGCGACGCCGACGGTCCGGCGGTCGCCGTCGGCTGACGCTCGGCCCAGGGCCGGATGCGGAACGTGATGCCGCCCACGGTCACGACGGTCACGCGGAAGATCGCCTGCACGGAGTGGCCGAACGACGCGGTCGACTCACCGTGGGGTCGGGCGTCGATCCTCGTGGGGCACTCCACGATCGGGTAGCCGCCGCGCGCCGCGACGAGCACGGCTTCGAACGTGTCGCCGAGGAACGTGGTGGGGAACGAGCGCGCGAACTCCTCCAGGAGTGGCGCCGCGATGCATCGGAACCCGGACGTCGTGTCCTTCACGTCGACGCCCGACCGGGCCCGCACCAGGAACGAGAACCATCGCATCACGAGCCGCCGCGAGAAGCCGAGGTGGAAGCTCTGCGCACCGGGGAGGAAGCGGCTGCCGATCACGAGCTGCGCACCGGTCGCCCGCTGCACGTCGAGCAGGTCCTGGATGAGCTCGGGCGGGTGCTGCCCGTCGCCGTCGCACTGGACGACGCGGTCGTAGGCGTGCTGCACCGCGTACCGGAACCCGCAGTGCAGGGCGCCACCGACCCCGAGGTTGACGGGCAACGTGACCAGGAGCGCGCCGGCGTCGGTCGCACGCGCTGCGGTCTGGTCGTCCGAGCCGTCGTCGACGACGAGGCAGTCGAAGCCGCCGGCTCGCACGCGGGCCACGACGTCGGCGATCGTCGCGGCCTCGTTGTGGGCGGGAACGACGACGAGCGTCCGCTCCCCCGCGCGATCCCGCGACGCGCGACCGACGCGGACCCGCTCGTCGAGGAGCGCGTTGGCCTCGGTGAGGTCGCGCACCTGCGACTGCAGACCCGAGACGCTGATGCTCAGCTGGATCGCGATCGCGAGGAGCAGGATCGTCGCCCCGGCCAGGAACACCGCGGTGGGCGTCATGCCGGCGACGTCGCCGACCTCGCTGACCGCGCTCGTGAACGCGGCACCGAGGATGACGAGCACCGCGATCGCCAGCCAGCCGACGGCGTACCGGGTGGAGATGAGCCGGCGCCGGACCAGCACGACGATGACGATCGCGAGCGCGACGCCACCCGCGGCGAGGACGAGTGCCTGCCTCACACCGGTGGACACGTGACGATGCTAGGGGTTGGTCTGTGCGCGAGCCGCTGTTTCGGTGGCGCAGGAAGTGCAACGCCACGCGTGACGATGCCGCGTCACCGTGCAGCAGCAGCGCCAGCGAGCGGTACAGCACGTGCGCCTTCAGGATCCGCCCCTGCTCCGCGACACGCGTGGTGCGCCGCCAGTCGGCCGCCTTGGCCTTCGCGCCGATCTCGTCGTAGACCGCGAACTCCTCCTCGAAGCGGATGAAGTCCTTCGTGTGCTGCGAGGTCAGCTGCTCGGCATGGCGCCGGTACACGTAGCCGACCTCGTCGAGGCCGACGATCTGCTGCCCGTCGAGCAGCAGGCGCGCGAGCACGTCGAGATCGAGGACCTGACGCCAGCGGCGATCGAACGGCTCGGGCCCGAGCAGCGACCGCTTGTACGAGACCGCGGGGCAGAAGATGTGCTGCCCCCACAGCAGGCTCGCGAGCCCGTCGTCGCCCTCGAGGACGGTCACGTTGCCCCGCTTGCGGGGGGCGGTGAACCGCTTGACCATGTCGGGCGGCGACAGGAGCCGCTTGCCGGTGGCGTCGATGACCCTCGCGCGCGGGTACACCGCGACCGCGCCGGGGTGCGCGTGGTGGCCGGCGAGCACGAGCGCGACGTAGATCGGCTCGAGCTCGTCGTCGGCGTGGAACAGCGTCACGTAATCGGTCTCGGCGATGCGCAGGCAGGTGTTCCAGTTGCCGGCGAGCCCGAGGTTCGTCTCGTTGCGGACGTACGTCAGCCGGTCGTCGGCATAGCCGGCGACGAGCTCGCGCGCTTCCGGGTCGGGGCCGGCGTCGTCGACCACGATCCCGAGCCAGTCGGGACAGGTCTGCGCGCGCAGCGAGTCGAGCGCTCCACGGAGGTAGTCGAGCCCCGAGTAGAAGGGGATCGCGATCGTGACCTCGGTCATGCCGTCCCTCGAGCCGCCGACCCTCGAGCCGCCGACCCTCGAGCCGGGGGACGCCGGGCGACGACGACCGTCTCGTTGTACGGGAACACGAGACCGGCCACGGTCGGGAAGGGGAAGGAGCGGGGACCGTCGGGTTCGAGCCCGCACGCCTCGGCGAAGCGGACGAGCCCGTCGCGGTCGTAGTACGTGACGTGCGTGTCGTCGCTCTTGAAGCCGGCCTTCTGCGGGCAGATCAGGATCACACGGCCGTTCCGCTGCACGTACGGGAGGTACTCCGCGACGAGTGCGTGCCCGTCGTCCTCGGTGAGGTGCTCGACGACGTGGGCGAGCAGCAACGAGTCGAACCGCGCGGGCCGGGCGTGCTCCGACGCGCGGAACTCGTCGGGCGTGAACACCGTGAGGCCTCGGGCGCGACAGGCCTCGACCGCGTCGGCATTGTGGTCGACGCCGACGCCGTTGCCGTCGAGGTGCCGCAGGTTGCGGCCGAGCCCGCAGCCCACATCGAGCACGAACCCAGGCTCGAGCCGGCGGATGTTGCGTCGGTACGGCGCCTGCACGTCGAACCACCGCGCGAGCCGCCGTCGTTCCAACCCGTCGAGACGTGCCGCGTAGCCAGGGTCGGCAGTCGATTTCGGCACGGGTCGAGTGTAGCGAGCACCCTTCGCGGCGCCTCTCCGCACGCTGTGCTCCACACGCCTGATCCAACACGCGATGATCGGGACATGAAGCCGCGAGTCGCGCGTGGTCACGCTCAACTACGAAGGCGGCGAGCTCACGTCGTCCTGCGTCGCCGCGCTGCGCGAGACCGATTGGCCGCGCGACCGCCTGCAGGTCGTGCTCGTCGACAACGCGTCGACCGACGGCGTCGCCGATGCCGTCGAGGCGCGCTGGCCCGACGTCACCGTGGTGCGCAGCGACACGAACCGAGGGTTCGCCGGCGGCATGAACCTCGGGCTCGCCGACCTCGACACGGTCGACCACGTGGCGCTCGTCAACAACGACGTCATCCTGACGCCGGGGTGGCTCGCTCCCTCGTCGACGAGATCGAAGCGACGACGAGCGGATCGGCGCCGCGTGCCCGAAGATCCTGTTCGCGACACCGTTCGTCGAGATCGAGATCGACGTGCCGGTGACGCGACGCGGGCGGGGTGACCGCCGGCAGCTCGGGACCCGCGTGAGCGGCGCCCGCGTCGGTGGCGAGGACGTCATCGACCAGACGCAGCTCGTGCGCGGCTTCTGGGGCCCGGAGCCGGCGGTCGGCGACGACCCACGCGCGCCCTCGCAGTGGACCCGAGAGCGGGCCGTGCTCCGGGTGCCCGTCGCTCCCGCCGAGCCGCCACCCCCGATCGAGCTCCTGCTCGAGAGCGAGTCGCCGCGCACGGCGACGTTGCGCAGCGGCGACCACGAGGTGTCCGTCGTGCTCGGCCCCACGCCGACGTGGTGCCGGGCGCCCGAGGGTGCGGCGCCGATCGACGTCGTGAACAGCGCCGGCGCACTGCTGACCGCCGACGGCTACGGCGCCGACCGCGGCTCCCTCGAGCCCGACGACGGTCGCTTCGACCAGCCGGCGGACGTGTTCGCCTGGTCGGGCGCGACGGTGCTGCTGTCCACGCCGTACCTGCGCGACGTCGGCGTGTTCGACGAACGTCTCTTCCTCTACTACGAGGATCTCGAGCTCTCGTGGCGCGGCCAGACGCGCGGCTGGCGCTACCGGTACACCCCGGCATCGGTCGTCCGCCATGTCCATTCGGCGACGATCGGCGAGCACTCGGGGCTCGCCCGCTACCAGAACGAGCGCAACCGCCTGCTCGTGCTCGCCCGGCACGGCGACGGTCGCGACGCACGGCGCGCCGCGACGCGCTCGCTCCTCGTCACGGCGTCGTACGCGCGACGCGACATCGTGAGCCCGATGCTCCGGGGCACACGGCCGCACACGACGATCGTCACCGACCGCGTCCGTGCGTTCGGGGGGTATCCGCGCCGGCTGCCGTCGATGTTGCGGGACCGACGCGCTGAGTCGCGACCCACGTGCTCCGGATCGCTGAGGTACTCGTAGATCCCCGACAGCGCCTTGTCCCAGCTCGCGTAGCCCTCGTCGATGTCGTGGAGCCCGCGCTCAGCGAGGGAGGCACGCAGCTCGTGGTCGACCACCATCCGCTCGAGCTGGTTGCTCAGCCCGTCGACGGTGCGCCGAGCCAGGAGGCAGTTCTCACCGTCACGCAGCAACCAGTAGCCGGCCGGGTTGTCGAACGCGACGACCGGGACGCCGCACGCCATGAGCTCGAGCGGGAGGTACGACGGATGCTCGGAGACCGTCGAGCGCGACACCGACGTCGCACGTGCGGTACAGCGCCCCGGTCTCGCGGTAGTCGAGCAGCCCGAGGTGCTGGATCCCGGAGCCGACGTCCTCGGGGCGCGCCCACGAGCCGCGGTGACGATCCGGACGCGGTCTCCGAGATGGCTCTTCAGCTCCTTGAGCGCCAGCTCGGCCAGCTCCCAGCAGTTCCGCCAGTGCCCGGGTCGGGCGTACACGAAGACCGTGACGGGCTCGTCGGGTCGTCGCTCGCGCCGGCCGACGGCGTGGAACACGCTGCGGTCGACGGCCGGGCTGAAGGCGGTGCCCTGCCCGCCGTAGCGCTCGTAGAGGTGCAGCAGGTTCTCGGTGTTGCACAGGCCGTAATGACCGAGGCGGTAGCGTCTCCTCGGCGAGCGCGTACATCGTGCCCGCCGGGTAGAACATCGGCTCGAAGTCCTGGATCAGGTAGAACTTCCGCCGCGCGTTCGGCGAAGTGCGCGGACACGTACGCGGTGACCCAGAGCGTCGAGATGGCGACGTCGCACGCCGGGATCCCCGCCGCGGCACGGAGTCGACAGGTCGTAGTAGATCGGCGCGTCCGCCAGCGCGGGGAACGCCGCCGCGATCGCCGACCGGTGGAACCCGTCGTTGGGATGCGCCCAGAGCACGAAGCGGTTCTCGACGCCGTGCACGCGCGCCAGATGGTCGGCGATCCGGAGCGCGGTGTTGATGCCGCCGTAGAACGGACTGTCGAGCTCGGGGAAGAACCAGTTGACGGTCTTCGGCGCGAACGGCTCGACGTTGTGCGCGTGCAGCGTGTGGATCGCGTCGACATCAGCGTCGGTGACGCGACAGCCGCGGGCGACGAGGTCGAGCTCCCCCTCGTCGGTCGACTGCCGGAAGACCTTGATCTCACGCCCGAGTGGCTCCGCGATGCGGTCGGCGGGCGTCGGCTCGAAGCGCGACCGCAGCTGCGGGATCCGGCTGCCGAGCGAGAGGCTCGGCGAGAAGTAGGGGTCGCCGGCGAAGATCCAGCGCTGGTACCGCCAGTAGCTCGCGAAGAAGTCCTCCTGTGGCACGTGGGAGCCGCGCGTGACCGACTCGAGGTGGCGCACGCCCCCGAACGGGGAGCAGACGTTGCGCCGGCCCGTGACCACCGCGTCGAGGCCCAGCACGACGTCGCTGCCGCAGAGCCGGAACCGCTCGTCGAAGCCGCCGAGCTCTTCGAACACGTCGCGCTCGATCGCCGCGCAGGCGGCCGTCACCGACAGCGTGTTGCGGTACCACGCCGTCGGTCCGAGCAGCGACGGCGAGCCGGGCGGCATGCCCTCGAAGAGGTGGTCGGCGAAGCCGTTGAGCCCGAGCACGACGCCGCCGTGCTGGATCGTCCCGTCGGGGCCGATCAGCTGGAGGCCGACGACGCCGATCTCGGGTCGTGTCGCCCACCCGACGAGCTCGCGCAGCCAATCGCCCTCCGGGAACTCGGTGTCGTCGTTGACGAACACGAGGACCGAACCACGGGCCCGGCGCGCGGCCGAGTTGTTGACGGCGGAGTAGTTGAAGTCTTCGTCCCACCATTCGACGTCGAGCTCGAGCCCGAGGTCGTTCGTGACGTTCGCGTACCACTGGTCGCGCTCGTCGGTGCGCCCGCCGTTGTCGACGATGACCACGTCGAAGCTCGGGTAGTCGGTGCCGCGCGATGCCGGGCAGCGAACCCTCGAGCATCGACCGGTTGTGTCGCGTCGGCAGCACGATCGTGACGTGGGGCCACTCCTCGAGCTGCCATTCGATTCGAACCACGCCCGCCTCGCCCACGGCACGCGCAGAGGCACCGATGCGCTCGAGGTGCGCCGCGACGACGTCGACGCCGTGGGCGCCCACGGCTTCGGGACGACGGCGGAGGTGCGACAGGACGCGCGGGACTCGGGCGACGCGCTCGTCGACGACGTCGGAGCGCAGCAGCACGTCCCACCACGTGTCCGAGCCGAGCCCTTCGCGCAGGCCCCCGAGACCGAGCAGCACGCGGCGGCGGATCGCGAAGGACGACCCCAGGTAGTTCGCACCGAGGAGCATCTCGGGCGACCACGCGGGGCGGAACCGCGGGTCGCTGCGACGCCCGGGTGCGGCGATGTCGTCGTCCCAGTACACGAGGTCGACGAGCTGGGTCGGTTGCGGCCGTGTCCGCGATCCGGAAGCACGCGTCGGGTGCCAGCGTGTCGCCGGCCTCGAGGACGACGACGAACGCGCGCGTGTCGGGGTCGGCGACGACCTCGTTGACCAGCGCGGCAGCGTCGGTGGCGTCGGCCCGTCGGTGTGCGATGCGGGCGTCGGAGCGGAGCCAGCCGACGCCACGCCCGACGACCGTGGCGCGCCAGTGGGCCCACGACTGGCGGCGGAGCGAGTCGACCGTGGTGCGCACGTCGCGCCACGATCCTCGGGCGAGCACGATGCAGTGCACGGTGACCGGGTCACGCGCCATCTGCGACAGGACGCGCTGATCGGCGAGCTGGACGGCGGTCGCGTCGTGCGTGCGGCACCAAGCGCGGTACGACGGCGCCCGCGCGTCACGCAGCCCCGACTGGGTCGCGATCTCCTGGACGCGGTCGACGTAGTCCTGCGTCTCACGCAAGGCATCGAAGCCGGCGCGAGCCAGCGCCCGACGACGCCCGCCGCGTGGCAGGAAGCGCTCGAGCAGCTCGCGTGCGCGTGACATCGGTGGCTGCTGGCCGACGAGCTCCGGGGGCCCGACGACCCCCTGGACGTTCCGCGTGCTCGCGAGCCGGCGGAGTCGATGGTGCAGCTCCTCGTCCTCACGGCCGACGTCGGTGCCCGGCTCCACGCCGCGGCGCAGACGCAGCGCGCGGCGCCACTCCGCGAGCCCGGGCGGGAGACCGACGGGGAGGTCGGTGGGCTCGAGCGACCCAACGTCGGCCTCGGCGACCAGGGCCACGACGTCACGGGCACCCGCGCACCAGGGGTCGACGGCACCGCCGTAGACCATGTCGCACCATTCGCCGACCTCGTCGTCGGTGACGCGCCGTGCGTCGAGCTCGGCGAACGCCGCGGTGGCGTCGGGCACGATCGCGGTGATGACGGCATCCGGTGGGAGGCGGTCACCGATCAGATCGAGGACGGCGCGGGCGTACGAGGTGTCATGGCGCTCGAAGAGCCCGACGACGAGCAGCTCGTCGACCTCCGCGCCGCGCGCATCGAGGAACTCGAGCGCGCCCGATCGGATGTCGGAGGTCTCGTCGCCACGGAGGCTGACGTCTCGCCAGCCCTCGAGCGCGACGCCGACGTCGGACAGAACGATCTTCATGCCACGTTCGACGCTACCTGACGCCTTTCGCACGACCGGACCCGCATCAGGAGGCCCATGCCAGGCAGCCGGTAGCATCGCCGCTCGTGATGCGATGCGCGCCGCGAGCAGAGTGAGCCGGCTGCGCAATCTCGCCAGCGTGGCGAAGCAGCGGCTCCTCCCGACCCGCGGCTTCCCGTTCGTGCACGCGGTCGAAGAACCCACCGCCGAGGCACCACCGGCCGCGCACACGGTGCGCGTCAAAGGGTGGCTGCTGGTCGCCGCCAAGACCTCTGTCGACAACGTCTCGGTGGTGCGCGCCGACGGTCACGTCGCGCGGACGCCGCTCCAGCGCGTCGACCGTCCCGACATCGAGCTCCGGTGGCCCGGGCACACAGTCGTGGGCTTCCAAGGGCTCGTCGCGGTCGGTGACGAGCCGGCTGTCGCCGCGTGGAAGCTCGAGGTCGTCACGGGCGACGGCGCGTTCGTCGCGCGACCTCGGCATCACCGTCGACGACGCGGCGCGCGCCCGGTTCCCCGATCAGAAGGCGGCGAAGCTGGCGCGGATCGCCCCACTGCTGCGGTGCCCGCGACCGATCGACGGCGACGAGTCGGCGGCGGCGTGCCTCGGCGAGCTCGAGCCGCGTGGTGATGGCGGGCTCGTCTGTACGCGGTGCGGCACGACGTTCGACCGACGGCCGGGCTGCTACGACTTCCTCACCGAAGAGCTGCGGACGATCGGGGCGATCGAGCCCACGGACGCGATCTCGAGCTGGGGCTACGACCCCATCGCGGCCGAGCTGATCGCCGGGTACCGCGACGGCCTGGTCCTCGACGCGGGCAGCGGGCTGAAGGCGGAGTACCTCGACGACGTCGTGAACCTCGAGGTGGCCGACTACCCGACGACCGACGTGTTGGCGATCGGTGAGCGCCTGCCGTTCGCCGACGACTCGTTCGACGGTGTGCTGTCGCTCGTCGTGCTCGAGCACGTGCGCGACCCGTTCCGCTCCGCCGCGGAGATCGCCCGGGTGCTGCGACCGGGTGGACGCCTCTACGTCGCCGTCCCGTTCCTGCAGCCGTATCACGGCTATCCGCACCACTACTACAACATGACCCGGCGCGGCCTCGAGCAGCTCTTCGCCGGCGCGTTCGACATCGAGCGGTGCGACACCGCGCCGTACGGGTACCCGGTGTTCACGCTGACGTGGTTCCTCCGCTCGTACCTCGAAGGGCTGCCGAAGGCGACCGCGCGGCGACTGGGCGACATGCGCGTCCGCGACCTGCTCGGCGAGGGCGACGAGTACCTCGAGGAGCGCTTCGTGCGCGAGCTGAGCTCCGACGCGGTCGAGGAGCTCGCGTGCTCCAACTACCTGGTCGCGACGAAGCGCTGAAGCCCGGCTCCGGCGAGGGGCCCACCGCTACGATCCAGTCGATGCCCGACGGCCCGATGGCGGACGATCCGACGCCCGAGGTCGCGGAGTCGCTCCTCGAGCTGCGCGACGAGGTGATCGGCATCCAGGCCCAGCTCGACGAGATGCGCGCGCGCATCGACGAGCTGGCACAGTCGAGCCGTCCCGCGCGGCGGCGTCTCGGGCGGGTGCGCTCTCGCTTCACCGGCACGTCGAACGCGCGTCCGCCGAACCCGTCGTGACGGCGCCGTGGTGCACGTTCGTGTGCATCGCGGACGGCCGCTCTGTTGGGACCGACGGCGTGCGCACGACGGTCGCGTCCGTCGAGGCACAGGCCTCGGTCGGCGCCACGGTGGCGGTCGTGCCCGATGTCGCCGCGGCGACCTCGGCTGTGGCGGAGGCGCACGGCTGGGTCGGGTTCCTGGAGCCGGGCGCGACGCTCGCACCGGGAGCGATCGAGCTCGTCGCCCGGCACCTCGACGCCCGACACCCGGACGCGGACGCGGACGCCGACGACGTCGATCTGCTCTACACCGACGAGACCGTGCGCACTGCCGCCGGGCCACGCCCGCTCTACAAGCCCGACTGGTCACCCGACCGGCTGCGCTGCCAGCCCTACCTCGGCCGGCTCGCGTTGGTGCGGGCCGAGGTCGCCGCCGCGGCCGGTGGCCTGCGACCGACGTTCGGCGCGTCCGCCGAGCACGATCTGCTGCTCCGCGTCGGTGAGCGCGCCAGTGCCGTCGTCCACGTGCCCGTGCCGCTGTGCGAGCGCCCGGAGGGAGCGCTCCCCTATCCGGCGTTCGATCCGGCGGACATCTCGATCGCAGTGGCCGCCGTCGACGAGCACCTGCGCCGCGTCGGCCTCGGGGCGACGGCCGGGCCGCACGACGCGCCCGGCCTCCTCCGGCTCCAGCCACACCTGACGCGGCGGCCGGCCGTGAGCGTCGTGATCCCGACGGGCGGCTCGCGGCGGCTGGTCCGCGGCGTCGACTCGACGCTCGTCGCCGGGTGCGTGCACAGCGTGCTCGAGCGCTCGACCTACGACGAGGTCGAGATCGTGGCGGTGCTCGACGCCGCGACCGACGCGACGACGCGCGCCGCGCTGGCCGGCCTCGGCCCGAACGTGCGGAGCATCGACTTCGACGGGCCGTTCCACTTCTCGCGAAAGGTGAACCAGGGCGTCCTCGCGGCGTCCGGTGAGATCGTCGTGCTGCTGAACGACGACACCGAGGTTCGGACGCCCGGATGGCTCGAAGCCATGCTCCTGTATGCACTCGATCCGCAGGTGGGTGCGGTCGGCGCGCGCCTGCTGTTCGAGGACGGGCGCATCCAGCATGCGGGCGTTGTCGGCGTCGGAGGCAACCCGGGCCACGCGTACCACGGCTTCGCGGCCGACACCGCGGGCCACGGCGCGAACGCGCTCGTGCCCGGCGACTTCCTCGCGGTCACCGGCGCGTGCCTCATGACGCGACGACAGCTGTTCCTCGACGTCGGCGGGCTGTCGAGCTGGTTCCCGGCCAGCTACAACGACCTCGACTACTGCTGCAAGCTCCACCGTGCCGGCTACCGGATCGTCGCGACGCCCGACGCGGTGCTCGACCACTTCGAGTCATCGAGTCGCGACGGGAGCGTCGCGAGCGACGAGCTCGAGCTGATCCGGCGGCGCTGGGGCCGTTGGCTGCGCGCCGACCCGTTCTACAACGCCAACTTCGTGTCCGGCGTCGCCGACTACGACCTGGCGGGTGAGGGCCCGAGCGGCCCGGCGCCGTAGGCGCCGAGAGCGGGAGAGGCGAAGCCCGCGACTGACTGAGTGCGCCGCAGGCGCGCTCAGTCAGTAACCCTTGATCATCCGCTGCACGCGGGTGACGACCTTGCGCGTGAGCTGCGTGAGCTCGCCACGCCGCACGAGCGCGAGCGCGCGGTCGAGGTCGCGCCGGATCGTCCGCGGCCGCCACGTCGCGAGGTCGAGCGGGTCGCGCACCGTGGCCGCGAGCTCGGGGTCGAGCAGGTCGGGTGCACGAACGGGGTTGCGGCAGTAGTCGACGAGCGGAGCGAGCGCCTCGTTCCAGTGGAAGTCGGTCGCGAGGTCGCGCGCCGCGGCGCGGCACGACTCGTTCAGCTCAGGGTCCTCGAGGACGCGGTACGAGCGCGTCCTCGAGCGCGTCGACGTCGCCCGGTGGCACCGCCACCCCGGCGCCCCGGCTCTCGATGACGCCGCGCGAGCGAGTCGCCCTGCGTCGCCACCACCGGCAGCCCGGCCCAGAGGTAGTCGAGGATGCGCGTGCCGGAACGAGAACGCGGTCTCGACGTGGTCGAGGTGGGTGCTGACGCCGACGTCGGCCTCGAGCAGGTAGTTCGGCCGGTCGTCGTACTCGACCCAGTCCTCGTTGAAGAACACGTGCGTGCCGGTGAGCCCGAGCTCGTCGGCGAGCTCGACGGGTCTCGATCGTCCATGCGCATCTCGGGCACGTCGGGGTTCGGGTGCCGGATCCCGAGGAAGAAGAGCCGCACGTTCGGCAGCCGCGACACGGAGCTTGTCGACCGCGCGGAGCAGCGTGAGCGGGTCGAACCAGTTGTAGATGCCGCCGCCCCAGAGGATGACCTTGTCGTCGGCGGCCGATGCCCGGCACCACGCCCTCGCAGCACCTGGCGCGTCGCGCACCGGCGGGCGCTCGTCGACGCCGAACGGCGCGACGGCGATCAGCGAGCTCGAGCTCGTTCGCTGGCGTCGTAGGTGAGCCGGGTTGATGCGACCGACGCCGGCGAGCTGCCCGAGCCAGAAGTCGCGCTGCTTGTCGCTCGCGCACAGGAGGAAGTCGCCGCGCATGAGCTGCTCGTTCAGGATCTCGGTCGACGAGCGCACGGCGAAGCGGCGCGGCTTCGTGCTCGAGGTGCGCGTGACTGCTCGAGCTCCTCGAGGTGGAACGGGTCGTAGATGTCGGCGACCACGATCTTCTTCGTGTGCCGGAACGCCGGGTACTGATGCATCAGGTAGCCCTGGAAGACGATGACGTCGGACCACTCCTCGAGCTCGGCGAAGCTGCGGTCGTCGGCCTGCACGACGCGGGAAGTCGGGGTGCTCGAGCGTGCACTCGGTGCGGGCTGGCGAGCTGGACCTCGTGCTCGCGCGACGAGCACGCGCGCGATCTGCCAGGCGCGGATCGCCGGACCGGCCATCTTCGGCTGCAGCATGTCGCCGGTGGCGACGAGGATCCGGCGGCGACGCGGTGAACGTGCGGCGGGATCGAACACGTCGATCCACGTCCTTGAACGCCTCGAGGAAGCGGGCGTCCTCGATGTTGGGCTGCAGCGGGTGCCGGAACAGCGGCGTGATCTCGTGGTCGGGGCGACGCCGCGCCGCCTGCAGCTCCCGGCGCGACTCGCTCGAGCCCGGCGAGCGCGTCGACGAAGGCGTCGATCGCGTACGCGGGCGCGACGGTCTGCTTGTCGACGGTGAGGAGCTTGCCCGCCTGGGCGTTGGCGTCCTGCGCGAGGTCGAGCGCGTGCGCGTCGTCGCCGCCGAGCGTGATGCCGCGCCGGATCGCCAGCAGCAGCGCGGCGGGCAGCACCGGGCGCAGGTTGTCGTCGTCGTAGTTCTTGAAGATCGTGAACAGCGCGTTGCGCTCGAGGAGGTAGTGCTCGCGCCACGCGCCGAAGCCGCGCCATCGTCGCGTGGTGGCGGTGGTACACGAGCGATCCGGGCACGTAGCGCACCCGGTAGCCGAGCAGCCAGAGCCGCCAGCCGAGGTCGACGTCCTCGAAGAACATGAAGTAGCGCTCGTCGAAGCCGCCGACGCGACGGAACACGTCGGCGTCGGCATCACCATCGCGGCACCCGACGCGAACAGCACGTCGGACGCGGTGTTCTCCATCGCGCTCGGCCGACTTGCCGAAGTGGAGCTTGAAGCCGTGGCCGTAGAACGAGAGCGCGGCATCGACGAAGTCGACGGTCGAGCCGTCCCAGTCGAGCACCTTGCTGGCGACGCACGCGATCGAGCCGTCGTGCGTGCAGCGCGTCGAGCGCGGCCGCGAGCCAGTGCGGGTCGGGACGCGCGTCGTTGTTCAGGAAGGCGAGGTACTCGCCGGTGGCGCGAGCGACGCCCGCGGTTGCACCCCCCGGCGAAGCCGACGTTCTGCTTGAGTGCGACGACGTGC
Source organism: uncultured Acidimicrobiia bacterium (assembly GCA_963731815.1). Lineage (GTDB taxonomy): Bacteria > Actinomycetota > Acidimicrobiia > IMCC26256 > PALSA-555 > DATBSK01. Next base: position 36,789 of record CAVSWW010000009.1, read on the forward strand.
GCGTCGGGCACGGCGTCCCGGATGCGTGCCGCGTCACCGCCGGGCGAGCCGTTGTCGACGATGATGATCTCGAGGCCACCCTCGCCGACCTCGACGCTCGCGGAGGCTCTCGACGCACGCGAGGGTGTCGTCGACCCCGTCGTAGTTGACGACGATGACGGAGACCCGACCGGCATGGGTGACCCTGACCACGCCAAAGGCTATCCGGGTGCCTCGTCCTCACCCGGCTGGGCCTCGCCCGCGAGTCCGTCGAGCACGCGACCGAGCCCCCCACCGGGGCGCAGCGTGACCGCGTCGAACGTCCGCACCGTCCTGGAGGCAGCCAGCGCCCGCAACGCCGCGCGGAGATCCTCGAGCGCGGCCAGCGCGGCATCCCGCTCCGCGACGACTCCGTCGAGGTCGGCCAGCGCGTCGTGCACACGGAGGTACAGCGCGATGCGGTTCTCCTCGAGCCGCGCGAGCAACGGGTTCTCGTCGTAGGTCGCGAGCTGCGCCCGCAGGTCGCCCGCGTAGGGGGCTTCACCGTCGAACAGGAACCCCAGCCCGAAGATGCACGGCACCTGCACGAGCTCGAACGACGGATGATCCGTGAGGAAGTCCTCGACGGCGGTGAGCACCCCGTTCCGCGGACCGCCCTCCTCGAGCGCGTACGCGAACTCTCCCTGTCCCGAGAAGCCACCGGGCCCGACGCTCCGCTCGCCCGGTCGCACACCACCTTCGTACGTGTGCGGGTGCACCGACCCCGGCGGCAGCGCGTCGGGCGCGTAGTAGAGGTCGCGACGCGCCCAGGGCCACCCGATGTCGTGGAGGACGACGAGCGGGTGGCCGGTGCCGGCCGCGTCGAACACCGCGGCGAGCTCTCCACTGACGGTCTCGTAGTTGTGGTCCCCGTCGATCACGTACGCGTCGGCCGCTCCGTCCGCGCGACGATCGTGTGCAGTGCCGCAGGGCTCGCCTCGCGGACGAGGTCGAGCGCAGGCGCAGCGGCGACCATCCGTTCCAGCTCGGGCGACGGCGCGGGATCCACGATGTCGACGTGGCCGTCGTTCGCCGCCGCGCGCTCGGCGAGGTGCGTCGTGAAGCCCCCGTCCTCGCCACCGACCTCGACGACGCCGACGCGCACCGGCGGTGTCGAGCGCGGGCAGGATCACCTCGCGCATGGTGGCGAGCGAGTGCAGGAGAAGCGGTGCGCGCTCGCCGTCAGCGGCGTCCACGGCGCTCACGCTCCAGTCGCATGGCGACGGCGTTGCGGAAGCTCTTCACGCCGTCGAGGACGTCCCTCGCCGAGGCGCGCAGACCCGGGGTCAGCGCGGTCGTCTCGCCGGATCACGAGCATGCCGTCGTCGACGGCGATCGCGGACTCGGGGATGTCGACGCGGGTGCAGGCGACGCTCGCGAGCACCGACGTGACGCGCGTCGCCGAGGCTGGGATCGAGGTCGAGCACGAGGCTCGGGTCGAGCGTCGTCCCGACGAGGATCGTGTCGGTGAACCAGAAGCAGTTGACGGTGCTCCACTCGCCCAGCTCGCGCCCGACGGGAACACGAGGACGACAGGCTCCGCCTCGTCGCGGAGCACCAGCTTCAGCGCGATGCGGTCGAGTCGCACGATCGCCGGCGACGACATCGGGTCGAGGCGGATCCGGTACGCGCCGTTCGATGCGACACCGAGCTGGATGTACGACAGGCCGCGCTCGTTCGTGTGCAGGACGCGGTGGACCGCTCGGTACTCGGAGAACCCTGTGCCGTCGTCGAGGTACATCGAGACGAGCAGTCGCTCGTCGTCCTCGTCGGCGCGCTCGTCACGAGCGACGATCGCGCGGGCCAGATCGCGTCGACCTCGGCGACGCGTGTCTCGTCGAGGTACGCGCCGTCGGCGAACAGCTCGCTGTGCGCGAGCCGCCGCACGCTGGCCATGCCGAAGTTGTCGTCGTGCAACCAGCCGCCGAAGAGCCTCGCCTCGACGTGCGTCGGCCGGCCGATGAACCGCGTCAGGATCGACCGCAGGCGCGCCGTCGCCGCGTCGGTTCCCAGCGTTCCGGTCGCACGGGTCGAGCCCGCGCCAGCGGGCGACGAAGGCCTCGATGCCCGCTCGTGTCGCCGCGGCCTCGGCGAGCTGCGGACCGGGCAGCGCGTTCGCCGCCAGGACCGGTGCGCCCGTCTCGTCGACGCCGATGACCGATCCTTCCGGACCCGAGCTCGCCTGCTCGAGGACCTCGGGGCTGCGCACGATCGTCGTGCAGCTCGTCGCGGGATCACCGGCTCGCACCAGGTACGCGTCCGCCGCGACGCCGTCGAGCGCCGCGTCGACGATGCGCCCGGTCGTCATCAGGTACAGCCCGTCGACGGGCAGGGTCGAGCCGGCCGCACGCAGTGCGCGCGCCAGCATCCGCTGGGTCGTGGCGTGCCAGCCGAGGTCGACGAGCGTGATGCCGCGGTCGTCGGGGTGCCGTGCCCGCTCGAGCATCTCGACCACGCGGGACCGCAGCGTGGCGGCCTCCTCGAGGACGCGACCGCGGAGACCCGGGTCACCACTGATGCGCCCGAGGACCGCTTCACGCAGCTCGGCGTCGTCGAGCCGCGAGCGCGCGTGCGCAGCGAGGTCGCCGAGCTCCGCGGTCGCGAGCCCGAGGCTTTCGGCGAGCTCGGCGACCGTCGGCGGCACGGCACGATCCACGAACACGCGCAGCTCGCCGTAGTCGCACTCGACCAGCGCGGCGCGGGCGCAGACGTGCCGCGACAGCCACACCGGCGCCGCCTCCACCGCGACGCCCCGCGACGCGGCGGCCTCCGCGATGAGGGGCGCGAGCAGCGTCCCTTCTCGCATCAGGCAGGAGAGGCGGTGCACGCCGAGCTCGAGTGCGCGGTCGACGAGCCACTCGGCGAACCCGGCGAAGACGGGGCCGAGCACGCTCGCACCCACGACCCAGTGCCCCGCGACGGCGGGATCGACGTCGGTGGGTGCGCCGGCGCTGTCGAACCGCGCGGAGCGACGTCAGCCCCCCGTCGTCCTGCTCGGACGCACCTGCCTCGGCGGCACCCCGGCCTTCGAGCGCGTCGTGCTCCCGACGGAGCACCTCGTCGAACGCCGGTGTGCGCAACGGACGGTGGACGGCCTGCAGACCTCGGGCGAGCGCCGCTTCGACGTCGGCACCTTCGTGGTCGCCCAGGTGCAGCACTCGGGGCGCGTCGACACCGATCCGGTCGAGGACGACGTCGAAGAGCCCCGACGCCTTGCCGCAACCGTGGTCGCTCGACGTGAAGATCGACTCCGGCTCCGTCTCGACGCCCGCGGCCCGGAGCAGCCGGCCGACCTGTGCCGCGGTGAGGTACGTCTCGGACACGAACACGACCGGGACGCTGCCGCGCACCGACGTCAGGAGGTCGACGACGTCGTCGTCGGCGAAGACGAGCGCCTCCTCGACGGCGAGCTCGGCCTCGATCAGCGCACCGCGGTCGCTCGCGAGCATCTCGTCGGGCAGCGCCGCGTAGATCTCGTCGAGCGTCACCTCGGGGAACGCACCCAGCTCGACCTTGGCGGCGCGGGCCCGTCGCTCCGCAGCCTCACGCGCCTCGGCGAAGAGGTGCGGCGTGACGAACGACCGCACCCGGGCCGTCTTCGGTGAGCTCGGAGCCGAGCACCCGGAACGCGTCGACCGGTCGTGCGACCCGGCGCAGCAGCACCGTGTCGAACACGTCGAGCGAGAGCGTGTCGACGGTGCGCTGCTCGATCGCGGTGCCGACGGAGCGGAGGGCGCGATCGGTCGACGTGGCGAGCATCTCGCTCGTCAACCGAGCAGCTCGCGCGCGTCCGTGGGCACGGGGCTCGTCCACGTGCCGCGCAGCCGGACGATGCCGCGGTCGCGCGGGCCGTCGTCCGCCCGGACCCGGAGCTCGTAGCCCTGGTACAGGTGGTCGTAGACGTGCATCTCCCGCTCGTCGGTGATCCCGATGCTGACGAGCAGCACGCCGACGTTGAACGGGAGCGCGTCGATCACACAGTCGATGTAGCCCGCGCCGGTGATCGTGCCGGTGAGGATGCCGTCCTCACGGGACGTCCGACCGGAGACGACGAAGCCGTTCTCGGCCTGGAGCTCGATGCCGAACTTGGGGCTGTCGACGGGCTCGTGCGCCTCGTAGTGGACGCGCAGCACCGCCGAGCCGCCCGACTCGGGCATGAGCACCGGGCGCTTGTCGGCATCGAGCACCTCGAAGTGGGTGATCTCGATCTCCCGGGTGCCGCGCCGCAGCGCGCGCGTCGGGTCGGCGACCTCGTCGCCGGCCGACGAGCCGCCGCTCCTCGCCGTCGTCGACCCTCCCGAGGTATCCCCGCACGACGTCGACGGGTGTGCCGATCTTCTGGAGCTCGCCGTGGTCGAGCCACGCGAGGCGGTCGCAGAGGCTCTGCATCGTCCCCATGCTGTGCGACACGAGCACGATGCTGACTCCGTCGCGCCGGAGCTGGTACAGGTGGTCGAGGCAGCGTCGCTGAAACTCCTCGTCACCGACCGCGATGACCTCGTCGATCATGAGGATGTCGGGCTCGACGTGGACGGCGACCGCGAACCCGAGCCGCACGTACATCCCGCTCGAGTACACCTTGACCGGCGAGTCGATGAACCGCTCCAGCCCCGCGAACCCCACGACCTCGTCGAAGACCGCGTCGATCTCACGCCTGCGCAGGCCGAGGATCGCGCCGTTGAGATAGACGTTCTCGCGGCCGGACAGCTCCGGGTGGAAGCCGGCACCGAGCTCGAGCAGCGCCGACACGCGGCCACGTGTCCGCACCCGCCCGGTGGTCGGCTGGTGGATGCGCGCCATGAGGCGCAGCAGGGTCGACTTCCCCGATCCGTTGTGACCGATCAGCCCGAACGACTCGCCGTGCGCGACCTCGAGCGACACGTCGTGCAGCGCGCGGAACTCGTCGTAGCGCGTGCGACTGAGCCGTGTGATCGCGTGCTTGAGGTCGGTCGGCTTGTCGGTGTAGAGCCGAAACGTCTTCGAGACGTTCTCCACCGAGATCGCCGGCCCCGGCGAGTTGCGTTCCTCGGTCACGCGCTCAGAGCTCCTCGGCGATATGACCGGACCGACGCGAGAAGATCCACCACCCCAGCGCGAGCGAACCGATCGACGCCGCGAGCAGGTACGCCCAGTGCGAGAGCGACGGGACCTCGAGCTCGTAGAAGAGGTCGCGAGACGCCATCACGAACTGCGTGAGGGGGTTCGCCTCGATGATGTCGCGCATCGGGAGACCCCACGCCTCCTCCGGGATCAGCGTGATGGTGTAGATGATCGGCGTCGCGTAGAAGAGGAACGTGAGCCCGATCGTCACGAGGTAGCCGACATCGCGGAAGTACACGTTCATCATCGACGCCACGAGCGCGATGCCGACCGTGAACATCATGAGGAGGACCATCAGGAACGGGAACAGCAGGAACGTCAAGGACGCGTTCCCGAGGATGATCATGATCACGACGAGGATCGTCGCCTCGATCACCGTCTGGAACACCGACGAGATCAGGATCGAGAACGGGATGCACTCGGGCGGCAGGTACACCTTGCGGAGGAGCGGACCCGCCGAGACCATCGCCGCCATCGACGTGTTGATGACCGTGTAGAAGAAGTTCCACATGATCAGTGCCGCGAAGAGGTAGAGCGCGAAGTTCTGCAGGTCGCCGTTGCCCGCCACCGGCGGCGTGACCTTCAGGAACACCCCGAAGACGAGCGAGTAGATGAGGATCGTCGACGCGGGGTTCAGCAGCGACCAGAGCCACCCGAGGACGCTCTTCTTGTACTTGGTCTTGAGCTCTCGCTGCGCGAGGTTGCGCACGATGCTCCGGTGGTTCCAGACCTCTGAGACGGCGACGGGCACCGATCCACGTTATCGCGACGCCTTCGCGGATCACCGGCCGCAGGCCTATGCCAGCAGCGCGCGTGCGAGCACGTCGGTGCCGAACGCGGTGAGGATCGCGAGGTACAGCAAGCCCGTGGCGGACATGACCGCCGAGTACGCGCGCTCGCGAAGCGCACGCTGGGCGACGAGCAGGAGGACGATCGTGGTGACCGCGCTGACCACCCACGTCCACCCGAGGAGACCCTCGTAGCCGTCGTCGACGGAGCCGTCGATGACCGAGATCATCCCGGGTGGCACGAGCAGCAGCGCGACGTCGAACGGCCAGCTCCACGCCGAGAGCCGGATCATCTCGCGCAACGGCTCGCGCGACAGCCCGGGCTGCACGAGATACCAGTGGCCGAGCAGCATCGAGTCGGTCACGAACCCGAGGAAGACCGCTCCGACCAGGAGTCGCGCCGCCGACAGCGCGAAGTCACCGCCGACCGCGTCGGCCGCGCCGAGCAGCGCGACCGCGCCGAGCACGGGCGCGACGAGATCGATCCACACGGGGATCCGCTGCGGCTCGCGGCGGCGCACGACGGACACCGCGAGCGCCGCGGCGGTCGCGACCACGAGACCGACCGCGGCCGCGTCTCGCACCGTCGCGCCCGCACCACCGTCGGCATCGGCGACCCCCGCCGCGACCGCGCCGAGGGCGAGCGTGCCGTACACCCCACGGAGGAGCCAGCCGTAGCCGACGCCCAGCGTGCGGTGCCGTCCGGTCACCCAGAGACCGAGCAGGCCGCCGGTGGCCCACTGGAGGAGGACGCTCGCGACGTCGAGGCGCACGCGGGTGCTACGCGACGACCGCGAGGTCGCGGGGTGCCTCGTTGAGGCGCGTCGGGCCGTCCGCGGCGGCGACGACGATGTCCTCGAGTCGCAACCCGAACGAGCCCGGGACGTAGACACCCGGCTCGACGCTGAACGCGTGTCCGGGCTCCAGCGGCGTGGTGTTGCCCGCGACGACGTAGGGATCCTCGTGGGCGTCCATGCCGATGCCGTGACCGGTGCGATGGATGAACCGGTCTCCGAGACCCGCGTCCGTGAGCACCGATCGCGCCGCCGCGTCGACCGCTTCGCACGTGGTGCCGACCGTCGCGGCTTCGACCGCCTCGCGCTGGGCGACCGTCAGGGCCTCGTAGGCCTCGCGCACCTCGGCGGACGGCTCGCCCACGACGAACATGCGCGTGATGTCGGAGCAGTAGCCGCGCATCGTGCCGCCGAAGTCGCAGAGGACGACGTCACCCGGCTCGATGACACGCGGGCCCGGGTCGTGGTGCGGGCTGGCCGCGTTCGGACCGCTCGCGACGATGGCGAAGTTGGCCCGCTCGTGTCCTGCGTCGAGGAGGAGCTCGACGATCTCGCGGTGCGAGATCGTGCTCCGTGCGACCGGCGAACGATGCGTCGCGCAGGCCGATCGCGATCTCGTCGACGGCGCGACCGGCGTCGCGCAGCCGGTCGATCTCCTCGGCGTCCTTGACGACTCGCAGCGGACCGGTGACGTCGGTCGCGGAGCCGAAGCGGACGTCGGTGGTCGCGGCCTGCAGCGCGAGCACGAAGCGGGCCCACGTGTGATCGCCGATCGCGACGACGCTCGCGCCGTGCAGGTGCGCGACGACCCGCTCGATGGGGTCGTCGGTCTCCTCCCACGCGTCGATCGAGAAGACGTCGGGCTGCTCGACCACGCGGGGCGCCTCGAGCCGTGGCACGACGAGCGTGGCGTCGTGGTCGCGCGGCACGACGAGCATCGTCAGCCGCTCGAGCGGCATCGCCTCGTAGCCCGTGAGGTAGGGCAGGTCGGGCCCGACCGAGACGCACAGCGCGTCGATCCCGAGGTCGGTCATCCGCTCGCGCGCCCGCGCGAGCCGAGCTGCATGGTTCACGACGGGACGTTCACGCCGAGACGGCGCTGGTGCGCGTGGCCCCGGCCGCGTCGACGGCCCGCTTCGCGTGGTAGCTCGATCGGACGAGCGGACCCGACTCCACGTGCGCGAAGCCCTGCCGCTCCGCGTACGCGCCGACGTCGTCGAGCTCGTCGGGCGTCCACCACCGGGCGACCGGGAGATGCCGCGTCGAGGGGCGGAGGTACTGCCCGATCGTGAGGATGTCGACGCCGACGGCGCGCAGGTCGTCGATGGCGGCGCGGACCTCGTCGACCTCCTCCCCCATGCCGACGATGAGACCCGACTTCGTGTGCAGCCCGGCGTCCTTCGCCCGCCCGAGCAGGGCGAGCGAGCGCGCGTACCCGGCCGACGGACGGGCTGCCCGTTGCAGCCGCGCGACCGTCTCGAGGTTGTGGTTCAGCACGTCCGGCCGTGCCGCGAAGATCGCTTCGAGGGCGGCGGCCTCCCCCTTGCAGTCGGGGATCAGCACCTCGATGCGCGTGCGGGGGGTGCGCGCACGGATCGCGCGGATCGTGGCCGCGAACGCGCTCGCGCCGCCGTCATCGAGGTCGTCGCGGGCGACGCTCGTGATCACGGCGTGCTCGAGGCCCAAGGTCGCGACCGCGTCGGCGACGCGCGCGGGCTCCTCGTGGTCGACTGCGAGCGGGTGGCGGGTGTCGACGAGGCAGAACCCGCACGCTCGCGTGCACCGTTCGCCGAGGATCATGAACGTCGCCGTGCCGTCGGCCCAGCACTCGTAGATGTTCGGGCAGCCGGCCTCCTCGCAGACCGTCCGCAGGTCGAGCGTGCGCATGAGCTTCCGCGTCGCGCGGTAGCCCGCCCCGAGGTCGGCCTTCACGCGCATCCACTCGGGGCGACGCGCGGGCTCGGGTGCGACCTCGACCCCTGCCGCGGCCAGCCGGCCGAGCAGCCGCACGGGCGCCTCCGTCGCGCCCTCGCCCGCGAGGGCACCGACTGCGCCGGCGGTGTGCTGCGAACCCGAGACGCGCTGCTCGACGACCGCCTCGTAGCCGAACGCGGCGGCGAAGCGCGCGGTCACGGTGTCGGCGACGACCGGCATCGACGGCGCGCGACCGAGGACGCGGGCGATGGACGTGACGCCCTTGCCCCGGATGCCGCACGGGACGATGTGGTCGAACATGGCGAGATCGGGATCGACGTTGAGGGCGAACCCGTGGCGCGTCCGACCGCCGGCGACCTTCACGCCGATCGCCGCGATCTTGTCGTCCCCCACCCAGACGCCCGTCAGGCCGGGGCGCACGTTCGCCGCGACGCCGAGGTCGGCGAGCGAGTCGACCAGGACCGCTTCGAGTCGGCGCACGTACGCGACGACGTCGCGCATCCCGTCACGCCACTCCGGCAGCGTCACGATCGGGTACCCCACGAGCTGCCCGGGACCGTGGTACGTGACGTCGCCACCCCGGTCGACGTGCACGAGGTCGGCGCCCACCGTCGCGGGCGGGACGAGCACGTGGGTCGGGTCGGCGCGCGTGCCGAGCGTGTACACGTGCGGGTGCTCGAGCAGCAGGAGGTAGTCGGCCGTGCTGCGGTCGTGCAGCGCGCGCTGGAGCGCGTCACCGTCGGCGTAGGAGACACGCCCGAGTCGGCGGACGCGCAGCTCGCCGGGCGTCGAGCGAGCCGGAGGGGTCAATCGAGCTCCGATGCCCAGTCGTGCTGCTCGAGGTGCTCACGCATGGCAGTCAGGAACGATGCGGCGTACGCGCCGTCGAACGCGCGGTGGTCCCACGTGACGCCGACCATCCCGACGTGGCGCACCGCGATCACGTCCTGCCCGTCGGGGCCGTCGACCACGCGTGGCATCTTCCGGATCCCGTCGGTCGCCAGGATCGCGACCTGCGGTTGGTTGATGATCGGCTGCGTCAGGAACGTGCCGTACGGACCGGGGTTCGTGATGGTGAACGTGCCGCCGAGGACCTCGTCGGGCGTGAGCTGACGCGAACGGGCGCGCACCGCGAGGTCGTGGATCTCACGCGCGATGAGCCGGAGCCGCTTGCCGTCGGCGTCGCGCACGACGGGGGCGATGAGCCCCTGGAAGTCGAGGTCGACGGCGATCGCGAGGTGGACGTCGCGGTGCACGACGAGCGTCTCGTCGACGACGCTCGCGTTGACGTTCGGGAAGTCGTCGACCGTGTCGCAGAACGCGCGGGCGACGAACGGCAGGTACGTGAGCGAGAAGCCCTCGCGCTCCTTCCATTCGCCCTGGTTCGCCGTCCGCACGCGCTCGATGCGCTCGAAGTCGACCTCGACGGCCATCGACACGTGCGGGCTCGTCGCCTTCGATCGCACCATGTGCTCGGCCGTGCGCTTGCGCATGTTCGAGAACGGCACGACCGCGTCACCGCCAGTCGCAGCGGGGGCGGGCGCGGCGGGCGCCGGAGGCGGCTGCGGCGTGGGCGGAGCCGGCGGCTCGGGTGGCGCGGGTGGCACCGGGGTCGGCGGCACGGGCGGGGTCGGCGGGGTCGGCGGAGCCGGCGGCTCGGGGGGCGTCGGCGACTCCGCGAGCGCCGCGCCCGGCACCGTCGCGTCGCGCGAGCGAGCCGCGGCGTCGAGCACGTCCTTGCGGGTGATGCGTCCGCCTTCCCCCGTGCCGGTGATCGTCGCGGCGTCGAGGCCGTGCTCGGCGATGAGCCGGCGGACGACGGGTGAGGTCAGCGTGCCCGCCGCAGCACTCGGCGGTGTCGCCGACGAGACGGGTGCCGGCGGTGCGGTCGTGCGCGTGATGACGACGCCCGGGTCGGTGTCGTCGTCGCCGACGGGCGACGGCGCGGGCGGCGCGGGCGGCGCGGGCTCGGGCACCGGAGCCGGAGCGGGAGCCGGTTCCGGAGGCGGCCGGTGGCATCGGTGCCGCGGCGGGCGTCGGCTCGACCGGCGGCGTGGCGGCCGGTGGCGGCGCGGTGGCGCCGCGGCGGGCGTGGCCGCCGGCGGCCGGCGGCGGGGCGCGGCCGGCGCCGCGGGCGGCGCGGGCGCGCCGGCCGCTGCGTCGCTGATCACCGCGAGCACCTGTGCCGACCGGCGCGGTCTCGCCCTCGCTGACGCGGATCTCGGCGAGCACACCGCTCACGGGCGCCGGGACCTCGGAGTCGACCTTGTCGGTCGAGACCTCGAAGAGCGGCTCGTCGGCCTTCACCGGATCACCCGGCTGCTTCAACCAGCGCGTGATCGTGCCCTCGGTGACGGTCTCGCCGAGCTGGGGCATCGTGACGTCCACGGTGTCGTGCTCCCTGATCTTGAAGGTCTGGGGCTTGGGTCCTGCTTGAGTCGGTCTGGGCTTGCGGTCCTGCTTGCGTCGGTCTGGGCCTTGCCGATCAGTGCAGCGCGCGACCGGTGAGCGCGAGCGCCGACTCGCCGAACAGCTCGCTCAACGTCGGGTGCGCGTGCACCAGCTCGCCGATCTCCTCGGGCGTCGCCTCCCAGTTCACCGCCAGGTAGCCCTCGGCGATGAGCTCGGTCGCCCAGGGGCCGACGATGTGCACGCCGAGCAGCGGTCCGTCGCGCTCCGCGACGATCTTCACCATCCCGTCGGGCTCGCCGATGATGAGCGCGCGGCTGTTGGCGACGAAGCGGTGCATCGAGGTGACGACGTCGTGCCCCCGCTCGCGCGCCTGCTCCTCGGTGAGCCCCGCGTACGCCACCTCGGGGTGGCTGTAGATCCCCCACGGGACCTTGTCGTAGTCGACCGGCTTCACGGGCTCGCCGAGGATCGACTTGATGGCGACGATCGCCTCCGCGAAGCCGACGTGCGCGAGCGCCGGCGTCGCCACGACGTCACCGACCGCGTACACACCGGGCACGTTCGTGCGCATCTCGCCGTCGACCCCGATGTAGCCGCGCTCGTCGATCTGGACGCCCAGCTCCTCGAGACCGAACCCGGTGCTGCGTGGTGCGCGTCCGATGCTCAGCACGACCCGGTCGACGACGACCTCCTGCGCCTTGTCGTCGACCTCGAAGCCGATGGTGAGCTCGCGCGTGCCCTCGATGCTCGTGACGCGTGCGCCCGCGTGCGCCGTGATGCCGCGCTTCTTGAACGCGCGGCCGAGCGCCTGGGACGCGTCGGCGTCGACACCGGGCAGGAGCCGCGGCAAGGCCTCGAGCAACGTCACCTCGGCACCAAGATCGGTGAAGAGCGACGCGAACTCACACCCGATCGCGCCCGCTCCGATGATCGCGATGCGCGCGGGCACGTCGGCGAGCTCGAGGACATGGTCGGAAGAGAGGATGCGCTGACCGTCGAAGCCGAGACCGGGCAGCCCTCGTGGCGCCGACCCGGTCGCGACGATGAGCGCGTCGCCCGTGATCGTCGTGCCGTCGGCGACGTGGATCGCCGGGCTGCCGTCTTCGCTCGCGACCGTGCCCGCGCCGGGGACGATCGTGACCTTGCGCCCCTTCAGCAGCGACTCGAGGCCGCGCGTCAGACGGTCGATGACCTGCTGCTTGCGGGTCTGGCTGACCGCGAGGTCGATGCTCGGCGCACCGGCCTCCACGCCGAACTCGCTCGCGCTCTTGACGGTGCGCAGCACCTCGGCCGTCTGGAGCAGCTCCTTGGCGGGGACGCAGCCGCGGTGGAGGCACACCCCACCAACTCGCTGCTCCTCGACCAGCCCGATGCTCAGCCCGGCGGCCGCCCCGTAGAGCGCGGCCGCGTACCCGCCCGGGCCACCGCCGAGGATCACCACGTCGAAGTGCTCTGCCATGCGGACCATTGTGTCGCACCGAACCCGCGACACCTCCGGACCTGGGTCGAACGCCGCCGCTCGGATCTCGAGCCGCGCGGCTCGGCAGGCCGTCCTAGCGCGCCAGGAGGATCTGCAGCGCCGAGGCAGCGAGGATCGCCACGGCGCAGAGCGCGGCGAGGAGGATCAGCGTCCGAGTGCTCATGGGGCCCGGCAATTATGCTTTTCGACGCCCATGGCCCAACGTACCCAGCGGTTGATCGAGGCCGCGAAGAAGCCGCTGCCCGAGGGGACGTTCGCGGTCGGAGGCGGGCTCCTGGTCGCCGGCATCACCGCCTACGTCTTCCAGATCATCTCGTTCCGCGCGCTCAACAAGGCCGACTACGCCGCCCTGAACGCGCTCTGGGTCTTCGTGTTCGTCCTGGCCCCGGGCGTGTTCCTGCCGCTCGAGCAGGAGGTCGGCCGGGCGGTCGCCGACCGGCGCGCCCGTCGCGTCGGGGGTGGACCCGTGGTCCGCCGTGCCGCGCTGCTCGGTCTCTGGCTCACGAGCGGCCTCGCGGTCATCACGGTCATCGTCGCCATGACCACCGAGATCGTCGACCGTCTCTTCGAAGGCAGCGCCGGGCTGATCCTCTGCCTGATCATCGCGCTGTTCACGTACTGCTGTCAGCACCTCACGCGCGGCACGCTTGCCGGCAACGGTCGCTTCGGTCCGTACGGGACGATCCTCGGTGCCGAAGGCATCATCCGCGTCGTCCCGTGCATCGCGCTCGCGGTCGCGGGCGTCGACAACCCGGTCTGGTACGGCTTGTGCCTCGCGATCCCGCCGGTGCTCGGCAGCCTCGTCTCGCTGCGCGGGCAGCAGGGGCTGATGGAGCCCGGCCCCGAAGCACCGTGGTCGGAGCTGTCGACGAACCTCGGCTACCTGCTCGCGGGCTCGCTCATGGCCCAGGCGCTGAGCTACGCGCCGTTCCTCGGCGCGCAGCTCCTGTCGACGCCCGCCGAGCGCGACGCGGTCGCCGACTTCATCGTCGGGCTGTTCCTCGCGCGCATCCCGATCCTCCTCTTCCAGGCGGTGCAGGCCGCGCTGCTCCCGAAGCTGGCGCACCTCGCCGGATCGGGCCAGCACAACGACTTCCGCAACGGTCTGCGCAAGCTCGTCCTCGTCGTCGTCGGCATCGGCGTGATCGGTGTCATCGCCGCCGCAACGGTCGGGCCTGCGGTCGGCGAGATCCTCTTCGGCGACAAGTTCAACCTCGACAACGTCGACCTCGCGCTCCTCGCCGCCGGCAGCGGCCTCTTCATCCTGGCGCTGACGCTCGCGCAAGCCTTGATCGCGCTCATGGGCCATGCACGCGCCGTCATCGCGTGGGCGCTCGGGCTCGGCGTGTTCGTCGGCGTCACCGCGGTGGCCGGGAGCGACCTCTTCAAGCGCGTCGAGATCGGGTTCATCGCCGGTGCCGCCGCGAGCGCGTTCGCGATGGGTCTCCTCCTGCTGCAGCGCCTCCGGAAGGGCATCCCCGAGGGCGCGCTCGCGTCGCTCGCCGAGCAGATCGAGCACGAACCGCTCGAGATCTGATCTGACGCGTGCCCGACGGCTCGCGGCTGCGCGTCGCGATCGACGCGACGTCGCTGCTCGGCACGCCCACCGGTGTCGGCCAGGTGTCCGCACGGCTCATCGAGGCGCTCGCGGCGCGGGACGACCTCGACGCTCACGGCCTTCGCGATCACCTGGCGCGGGCCGCCACGACCTCGACACCCGCGTCCCCCCGAACGTGCGGCCGGCGACCCGCCGGTTCCCGGCGCGCCTGACCCGGGCGCTGTGGCCGCGCCGGGCGTTCCCGAAGGTCGAGCACTGGTCGGGGCCGTGCGACGTCGTGCACGCCACCTCGTTCGTCGCGCCACCGAGCGACGCGCCGGTGCTGCTCACCGTCCACGACCTGACGTTCGTGCGCTTCCCCGAGATGTGCTCGGGCGACACGCTCACGCTACCCGACGCTGATCGACAAGGCCGTCGAGCGCGGTGCGTTGCTGCACACCTACAGCGACTACATCGCCGAGCGAGCTCCGCGAGCCACCTGGGGCTCCCCGCCGAGCGAGTCGTGCGCGTCTATCCCGGGCTCGCCGGCGACCGCGGGCGGTGATGCCGCGGCGGGGCGCCGACTCGCCGGCGCGCGAGCGCTACGTCCTCGCACTCGGCACGATCGAGCCGCGCAAGAACCTGCCGATGCTCGTGCGCGCGTTCGACGCGGTCAGCGGCCGACGACCGCGGCGGTGCGCCTCGTCATCGGCGGCCCCGACGGTTGGGGCGTCGAGGAGTTCGAGGCCGCGTGCGCCGCGGCGGCGCACGGCGACCGGATCACCCGGTTGGGCTACGTCGACGACCGCCAGCGACGCGACCTGCTCGCCGGCGCGACCGTGCTCGCGTACCCCTCGATCTACGAGGGCTTCGGCCATCCGCCGCTCGAGGCGATGCAGGCCGGCGTGCCGGTCGTCGCGTCGAGCGCCGGCGCGCTCGCCGAGGTCCTCGGCGACGCAGCACTGCTGCCCGACCCGAGGAGCGCCGAGGAGATCGGCGCTGCGCTCGCGCGCGCGCTCAGCGACCCCGACCTGCGCGCCGAGCTGATCCACAGGGGGCACGAACGCACCGCGCGGTACACGTGGGACCGCGCCGGGCGTGAGTTCGCCTCGCTGTACCGGGAGATCCGCGACCGGGCGCGCGGGTAGCGTCGCCCAGCGTGACGGCGTCGATCCCGATCTCCGTCCTCGTCCCGACGGTCTACCCGCCGCCGCGAGCGTGGGCCGTCGCCAAGACGCTCCACGACCAGGTCGCCGAGATCGGGGGCGAGGTGATCGTGGCGACCGGCCACGAGGTCGCAACACCCGTCCCCCCACCTCCGTGCCGCGTGCTGCACCAGCCGGGCGCCGACGTGTTCGGCTTGCGCGCGGCGGCCGCCGCGGCGGCGCGTGGTGACGTCGTCGTCGTGCTCGAGGACCACATCGAGGTGCCCGACGACTACTGCGCACGCGTCGTCGAGGCGTTTGCGGACGATGACGACGACGTGCTCGCGATCGTCGGCACGGTCTCGAACGGCGCACCCAAGGTCCTCGACCGGGCGAGCTTCCTCGTGACCTGGGGCCCGTTCCTCGCGCCGCTCGCCGGGGTGCCGGAGGACCGCTGCCCGCCGCCCGGCGCGATCGCGTTCCGGCGCTCGGTGCTGCCGGCCGACGTGCCCCCGGACGGCTGGCTCGAGTACGAGCTGCCGGTCGAGCTCCGTGAGCAGGGGCGGATGAAGGTCGCCGAGCGGGTCACGGTCACGCACACGCAGTACATCGGGATGCGCGGCTTCCCGATCCAGTTCCACGCCGGCCGCGGGTACTCCGGGCTCGAGCACGAGCCGGTCGCGTCCTACGGTCGGCGCCGGCGGCTGCGGCACACGGCCGGGATCCCGAAGATCCTCGTCGAGCAGACGCGCGCGGGCCTTCGACGTTCAGGATCGCGCGAGTCGCGCACGTGCATGGCGGTCGTCGCCGCGTTCGCGGCGTGCAACGCGCTCGGGCAGGCCGTCGGCGTGCTGCGCGGCGCGGGCGGGAGCCCCAAGCACCTCGAGTGACGGCACCTCGAGTGACGGCTCAGCGCGGGACGAGCCGTCGGGGGACGTCGGTGTCGTCGTGCCAGTGCTCACGAACCCAGTCGACGTACGCCCGCGCCGCGGTGCGATCCGTCTCGATGGCGGGGAAGCGCTCGTGGAGCTCCGGGTGGTCGTGCCAGTACTGGACCAGGTAGCGACTGACGACCGGTCGCACACGAGGCGCGAACGGCTTGTTGAGCCATGCGAGCACCGCGTCGGTGCCCGCGTCGTCCGGGTCCGGCGCCGGTCGCCCACGACCCGCGCGTGCACGCCGCAGCGCGTGGTCGTAGAGCGCCTGCGTCGACACGTCGAACGGTGTGCCGTCAGGGAGCCAGTCGGACTCGTAGTTGCGGTGCACACGCCCTCTGAGCAGCGGCCGCCAGCCGCGCATGAAGAACTCGCGCCAGGTCGGCCGGATGTCGGTGCGGGCCCGGAGCGCGTCGATCCGCTCGGCGAGCCGCGGCGCCACTGCGGACGCGGACCAGTGGTCACGGATGCGGGCCTGGGCACGCGCGCCGACCTCCGCGGCGTGGGCGGGCTGCTCGAACACCTCGCGCATGAGCTTGCCGGCGTGCTGAAGATCTGGGTCGGCCCACTGCGCGTCGGCCGGATAGGGATCCTGTCCCGGACCGACGTCGCAGCAGCGCGTACGGCACGAGGAACGCGACCGACTCGTCCATGAACTCCATGTTCCCGGAGTAGCCCGTCGCGATCACCGGCTTCCCCAGCGCCATCGCCTCGGCCATGGTGAGGCCGAACCCCTCGGCGCGATGGAGCGAGACGTAGGCATCGGCGCGCTCCATGAGTCCGGCGTACAGCTCTCGTGACAGGTAGTCGTCGACGATCACCACGTCGGAGCGCGCACGGGCCGCGAAGCGCAGTCGCTCGAGGTCGTCGGCACGACGCATGCCGTTGATCGACCTTCACGACGAGCAGTGCGCCGTCGTCCGGCTCGAACGCATCCCGATAGGCCTCGCACGAGACCCCATGCGTTCTTGCGCTCGCCGACGCTGAACAGGTCGAGGGCCATGAGGAAGACGAACCGGTCGTCGGGGACGCCGATCGCCGCGTTCACCTCGTCACTTCCGATCGACGCGGCGAGCACCGGCACCGCGATCGGCACGACGTGGACCGGCTTGTCGGTGACCTCGGCGACGGCGGCGCGGCTGTGCTCGCTCGCGACCCAGACCTCGTCGAGCACCTGCAGGGCCTTGAACGGCAGCGGCGCGAGCCGGTCGACCTCCCAGAACCACACGCCGACGTTCCGCCGCCCCGCGAAGAAGTCGGGGCCGAGCTGGCCCGCGAGCGGCGGCATCATGTCGGCGTTGACGACGAAGACGTTGACGTCGTACGGCGCGTCGGCCGGCTCGACGCACTCCACGTCGCCCAGCTGCTGGCTCAGCGTCATCGGGTTGCCCACTGCCGCGACGTCGACGCCGGCGTCCTGCAGCGACGCGACGAGGGAGCGCGCGACCTCCCCGAGGCCGAGCACCGCGCCGTGGTACCCGACGAGGTTGACGCCAGGCGGGCGAGAGCCAGTCGGACGGGCGCAACGTCGCGCGAGGCGACGCGCCTCGAGGTCGGCTTCGGACGGCAGCACGTTCGGCGGCAGGTTCGCGGCCGCAGGACCCATGCACCACTCGAGGTACACGTCGGCCGTCTCGGGCTCGAGCTCCGGGAACTCATGCTGGAGGTTCGGGTCCTCGGCCCAGATGTCCGCGAGGTACCGACCGACCTGCGGCGCGACCGGTGGGTACACCGGTTCGCGCAGCCAGCGCGACGAACGCGTCATCGCCGTCGAGGAAGGGGTTCGCGGGCTGCTCGCCCTCGCCGGCATCGGCCAGCTCGAGGGCCTCGCGGTAGATGACCGCGCGTGCGACGGTCGATCTCCGACCCGTCCGCGAGATGGTCGTACGCGTACGCGGGCAGGTCGTCGGCCGGCACCTGCGGCGGCGAGCTTCTCGAGGTACCGCGACGCACATCTCGGCGACGAGCGGGATGCTCGCTGAGGAGGACACGCGGGCGCGTGGTCTTCGTCATGGTGGTAGCTGAACAGGATGTGCGGTCGACGCCGCGGAGTAGCCGGAGTAGTGGAAGAACGCGAGCGGATGACCGTCGATCTCGAACACGTCGCCGCGCTTGGTCACCTCGCGGCTGTGCAGGTTCCAGTACGCGACGTTGTAGACGGGATCGCGCACGATCGCCGTCGAGAAGAGGCCAGGAACGAGGTCGACGAAGCGCTGATCGACGAAGTGCGCGCGCTTCACGTTCCGGTAGCACTCGCGGGCGAGCCGCTCCTCCCACCACGCGAGGAGCGGTCGTGCGGCGTCGGTCACGCCGATGAAGCCAAGGTTGTACGCGCCGGACTGCATGATCGTCTCGTCGCGTCGGCTCGCGTCCGTCTCTGGGGATCGCGGACTCGGCGTGCGGGACGATCACGATCCCGTGCTCCGACGCGGCCGCGGCCAGCGGCTCGCAGCGTGGCGAAGACCTCGATGTCGGGGTCGAGGTAGAGCACGGTGTGCGCGCCGCGGTCGAGGAGCAGCCGGAGGAGCCATGGCTTCACTGCAGGTGCAGAGCTCGGTGACGTCGTACAGCATCGCCATGCGGAGGAACTCGTCGCGTGTCAGGTCGAGATCCTCGGGGCGGACGACCTCGAACGGCTCGGCTGCGGCGTCGACCTCACCGGCGAGGTCGTCGACGACGAGCACATGCACGTGCCCGGCCGGGTGGTGCTCGAGGAACGACTCGGCGAGCACCCGCGCGGCAGGGAGGTAGTTGCGCGCGACGATCGTGCAGACGTCGAAGTCATTGACCTCGAAGTCGCGGACGTCGCGAGCCATCGTCTCCTCTTCCACAGGTCGGGGTGCCGCGCCGTATTCTGGCGTCGTGACGGTATCGGCACTCAAAGAGTGGTCCGTGATCATCCGCGCGCTGCTCGAGGGCGAGCAGATCCTCGACGTCCGCAAGGGGGGCCTCCGCGAAGACGGCCGCCACTTCGCGCTGCGCGCCGAGCGCTGCTGGCTCTACCCGACGACCGAGCACGAGCGGCCGGAGCTCCTGAAGCCCGCCTACCGCCGGTGGCTCGAACCGTCCCCCGACGGCCCGCCCGACACGGTGACGATCGCCGGCTGGGCGGACGTCGCCGGCGTGGCCAAGATCACCGATCGAGCGCTGCTCGACGCGATCGAATCGAAGCTCCTCTGGACGCGTGACTACGTCGAGTCACGGCTGGAGTGGAAGCGCCGGGACGCGCTCTGGGTGCTGGCACTGCGCACGCACCGGCTGCTCGAGCCGTTGACGATCCCCTTCGAGGACCGCTACGCCGGCTGCGCGAGCTGGGTCGACCTCGACGGGCTCCCGCCCGATCCGGCCGCGCTGCCGTCGGAGCCCGCGCTGACCGACGAGTCGTTCACAGCGCGCCTCGACCTCGTCGCCAACGCGCTGCCCGGGGGCTTCGCGCCGCCCGAGGTCGACGAGGCAGCGGTCGACTAGATCGAATTCGAGGAGGACGCGGCTTCGCGGTACCCGCGGTTGCGGGCCTCGGCCAGCGTGTCCGGGCTGAACACGGTCGCGCGGTTCGTCGCGACGAGGCGACCGACGGTCTCCTCGACCGTCTCGTCGTCACCGTCCTGGTCGTGGACGCGCTGGGTGTCGCGATCTCCGACGTAGCGGAAGTCTTCGAAGCGCGCGTGTCGTGCCACGGCTGCGACGCTATCCGCGCCCCGTGCTCCGCGGCCGCATCGCCGTAGACTTCCGCGCCAGCACCGTCGAACTCGTCGATGCGCCGTCGCCCGGAGCTGCACCGCGTGGACAACACCTCAACGGTGGAACGAGAGCACGTCGAGGCGACGGACGTTCCCGCCGACACCGGATCGTCCGGCGCAGTCGGGCGCGCATGGTCGTGGCTGTCAGGCGACGAAGGCCGGCCGCGGAAGGCCACGGTCGCGGCGTGGGTCGTGCTCACGCTCGTCTGGCTGGTCGTGATGGTCATGGTGCTGAAGTGGGACTTCCGCGCCACGCCACGCTCCGGTGACGAGAACAACTGGGTGATCCAGAGCCAGAGCCTCGCGTACGACCGCAACCTCAGCTTCGACCAGCGCGACATGATCCGGTGGGAGCAGCTCGACTGGAAGTACACGCCGACGGTGCGCGCGGTCTACTTCCGCACGAGCTCACACGGCTACGGGATCGCGAAGCCGTATGGCTACGCGGTCTGGCTCGCACCGTTCGTCCGCGTCTTCGGCACCGTGCGAGGGATCGCCATCGGCAACGCGGCGCTGCTGACAGCTCTCCTCGCCGTCGCGCTCGCGATCCTCAGGACGCGGCTGCGCGGCGCGGCCGTGCCCCTGCTCGCCGGCGCGTTCACGTTCGCGAGCTACGTGTTCTTCTACGCGTTCACGACGTCGATCGACCTGTTCCTCGCGCTCGTGACCGCGGTGGGTTGCCTCGCGTTCATGCGCGCGTGGCAACACCGAAGCCTCTGGTGGGCATCGCTCGGCGCCGCGGCGACCGCGTACGGCCTCGGCGATCGGGCGACCGTTGGCCTCGCGCTCGTGCCGGCGCTCGTCGTCGTGCTGCTCCGGCTCGAGGGGGTGCGCCGCCGAGTCATCGTGGGCGCCGTCGGCGTCGCCGCCTTCGCCGTCACCGTGCTCCCGTTCCTCTACTACTCCGACTTCGACAGCGTGACCCCGTACTCGCAGCCGCGCTTCCACACCTCGACGGCCGGCGTCCCGTTCGAGATCCCGGTCGAGGACTGGGAGGCGACGCTCGACAAGGACGCGGGGAAGAGCTCGAGGCCCGATCACTTCTCACCGTCGGGGGTCTTCGAACGGATCGGCCGCGCACCCGAGCAGATCCCGGAGTCGACGGCCTACTTCCTGTTCGGGCGCCATACGGGGCTCCTGGCGTTCCTGCCGCTCGCGCTGATCACGTTCGTGCTCGCCGCCGTGTGGTGGCGCCGCCTCGACCGCATCGGCTGGGGCCTGCTGATCGGGCTGCTCCTCTACGTCGGCCTCTACCTCGTCGTGTACACGGGCAACTTCTTCGGAGGTGGCGCGTCGCTCGGCAACCGCTACTTCCTCCAGATCGCGCCGTTGCTGCTGGGTGTCCTCGCCGTGCTCCGACCGTCGTTGCGCGCCGCACTCGCCATCACGGTCGCGTGCACGGTCGTGAGCGTCGTCTTCCTGTGGCCGCA
Organism: uncultured Acidimicrobiia bacterium; assembly: GCA_963731815.1. Lineage (GTDB taxonomy): Bacteria > Actinomycetota > Acidimicrobiia > IMCC26256 > PALSA-555 > DATBSK01. Next base: position 58,103 of record CAVSWW010000009.1, read on the forward strand.
CTACAAGGAGCCCGAGACCGCGTACCTGCACATCGACCGCACGAGCGCCGCGCAGGCGATCCTCCCCTTCGAGGCGAACCAGAAGACGCAGCGGTACTTCGAGTGCGCACAAGGACATGGTTGGGCGCCGCCCTGCTTGAGCCCGACGCTCCGGTAGTCGGCGCGGAACGGAGCGACGAACGAACGCGGCGTTAGGCTTCGCGCTCGTGCGAATCCTCCTTGCCGGGCCACCGAAGACCGGCAACGTCTGGATCGAGCAGCTGCTCAGCGGCATGTACGGGTTGCAGACACTCGACACCGCGCCCCCCCCTTCGCCCGCCGACTTCCTCAAGTGGGCCGAGACCGAGTTCCCCGACGGCTCGATCGTGCACCAGCACTACTGGCCGAACACCGGGATCCTCGCGGCGACCGACGAGCTCGGGGCCAAGCTCGTCACCTCGTTGCGCAGCCCGTACGACCAGTTCGTGTCGATGTACTTCTACGCCCAGCGCTTCGCCGGGAAGTTCCGCGAGTCGTCGAGCCCGGTGAACGAGATCATCGCTCGTGCCATCGACGACCCAGTCGTCATCGAGTACATCCGCACGGGCTTCCGACTGAACCTCGAGGTCGGCGTGGCATGGCTGGCGTCCGGCCGGTCGACGATCATCCGATACGAATCGCTGATCGACGATCCGGAGGCGACGCTGCTCGGGCTCGCCGACCAGCTCGGCCCGACCGACGTCGATCGGGTGCGCGACGCGATCGCCGCCGCGAAACCCGATCGGATGCGAACGATGAGCAAGCACGTCCACGCCCACGTCAGAGCGGCGACGTCGGGCGACTGGCGCAATCACCTCTCCGATGCCCATCTCGAGGCGATGAGCGTGCACGCGGACCTCATCGAGCAGCTCGGGTATCGCGTCGAGCTGCCGCGGCGGAGCAGCCGCCTCAAGCTCGGCGGGGGCCGGTGGCGCGGGAAGCGACGGGTCACGACGCCGTTCGTGGTCGTCTCGCTCGGACAGACCGGCCAGACGCACCTGCGGTTCCTCCTCGACTCGCACCCCGACATCCGCTGCTACGGCGAGCTGTTCGACCCTGACGACGCGTACTACGCGACGTCAGGGCTCACCGATCACCACCGCTACCTCGCCGAGTTCGACCCGAGCGAGACCGGATCGGTCGTCGGCTTCGAGCTGTCCTGGGAGTCGATCCGCTCGTACCCGCAGGTGCTCGACCTGTTCCACAACGCACGCCGCCGCGTCCTGCGCGTGCACCAGCGCAACCGCCTCGCGCACTTCGTCTCGGCGGTGGCCCCTACGTACTGTCAGTATCGGCAGTTCGGACCGCACGTGGGCGACGACTTCGACCCGGCGCCGACGGTGCGGATCGACATCGACCAGTGCCTCCGGCACCTGCACGACTGGTACGTCACGGATCGGATCCTCGACGAGCTCCTGCGCCACAGCCCGACGCTCGACGTGGAGTACGACGAGCTCGACGATCCGTCGACACAGGAATCCGTGCAGCGCTTCCTCGGCGTGACCGTGCAGCCATTGGCCTCACCCATGAAGCGGCCGCCGACACCCCCGCTGCGTGATGTCATCGAGAACTGGGACGAGGTCGAATCCACCCTGCGGGGCACGGTGTGGGAGCCGTTCCTCGATGAGTGAGCCGCAGCGCCCTCCGACGAGGCCGCGCGACGCTCGGTGAACTCGATCGCGTGCACGACCGGCGACCCCGCGGCTGCACGCGTGCGCGACGCGATCGCAGCGCACGCGCCGACGACGGTCGAGTTCCGATCGCCCGTGAGCGGGGCGACCGTCCTCGCGGGCTCGGACGGCGGCGCGGTGCTCGGGTTCGCGTGCGACGAGACGGCCGCGGTCGCGGCCCTGGGCTCGGGACTCGCCGCCCTCCACGCCGATCCCGATCGGGCCGCGCAGATCCTCCTGGCGCACCTCGACGACGACGACCACGAGCTGCTCCGCTCGTTGCCGACCGATGTCGTGGTCCTCGGTGTGACCAGCGCGGGCGACGTGGTCATGGTCGGGCGCGCCGGTCAGCAGCGGCTCTACCGCACCGAGTCGGACAGCCTGGTCGCGAGCAGCGAGGTCGCGCTCGTCGCGGGCGGCATCGGTGACGCAGCGGCGGTCGATCGCGGCTACGAGGACTTCCTGCTCACCTACGCCTTCCTCCCCGACGGGCACACGCTCTGCGTCGGCGTCGAGGCGCTCCCCGTCGACACCGTCGTGCGCGCGGGGGCCGCGGCCGGCCCGGCCACGACCGCGCCTGCCGTCGAAGTGCCGGCCGTCTCGGCCAGCCCGCTCGACGACCTGTACCACCTCCTGCTCGACATCGTGGCCGAGCAGGCCGGCGATGAGGACGACGTGGCCGTGCTCCTGGGTGGCGTCGACTCCGCGATCGTCGCCGCGCTCCTGCACCGGCTCGGCCACCGCGTGCACACCTTCACCTTCCGGTTCGACGACCCGCAGTACAACCAGCGCAACGTCGAGCGCACGTGCGACGAGATCGGCGCGGAGCACACGTGGGTCCCGATCACCGCCGACGTCATCGCGGACGGGCTGCGCCGGTACGGCGACATCTACAACCAACCGGTCGCGCAACCGCACTACCTGCTCCACACGCTCGTGTCGTGCGAAGCGATCCGCCACGCGGGGCTCCGGCACACGTTCTCCGGTGACGGGGCGGACGCTGCCCTCCTCGGCTACCCGACGGTGAACCAACGGGCGCGCCTCCTCGCCCGGGCCGGTCGCGTCCCCCGTCCACTGCGACGCGCCGCGACACGCATCGCCAGCGTGCCGTTCCTCGAGCGCGAGCTCGGGCACACCGGACGCAAGGCGCGCGCCGTCTTCGAGCAGGCCGACGCCGTCGGCGCGGCCCGCGGTCACCTCCCGACACCGATCTTCGACGCCACCGCGCGGCGCCGGCTCCGCGGCTCCGAGCCCGTGCAGGTGGAGTCGATGGACCAGATCCGGGCCCGGTTGGTCGACGGCCTCGACGACCTCGACGCGGCGCGGCTCGCGCTGCACGGCCACGCGCTCATCGGTCAGAGCCGGACCAAGGTCGAGGGCACGGTGGCGGCGACCGGCGTCGTCCAGACCACGCCGTTCCTCGACGGGCGGCTCCGCCGGTTCGCCGCCGCTCTCGACGCGGACCTGCTCCGCACGCCGGGGACGAAGGCCGGCGACCTCGGCAAGCAGCTGCTCCTCGACATGGCGGAGCAGCACGCGCTGCTCCCCCGCGAGGTGATCTTCCAGCCGAAGCAGTCGCCGGTCGACTCCCCGATCGACGGGTGGTACGCGGGGCCGCTGCGCGCCGACGTGCTGACGCTCCTCGACTCGCTGCCGTTCGAGTGGGATCGGGGGTACGTCGAGCAGCTGCTCGACGGCGGCCGGTTCGACTCCTGGTACCGCAACGGTGTCGCGGGCCTCGGGCACCACGTGCTGCAGCCGATCGGGTTGCTGTGCTCCTACGCGGCCTGCGCGGGTCGCATCACGGAGGCGGCGTGATCCCCGACCCCGACAGCGACGGCCTCTCGATGGACGTCCGCCCGTCGAGTCGCCCGTACCGGCGCAACCTGGTGCGACTGCTGCAGCTCGCCGCGGTCGTGTTCCTGCTCGTCTTCGCGTGGACGCGACGCGACGAGCTCGAAGCCGCGTTCCGGGCGTCCACGACCGAGGTGATCGCCCTGTTCGCGCTCGTCGTCATCGGACACACGATGAACGCGATCGAGTTCGGGATCCTGTACCGCGCGTCGGGGATCGGGATCGGCCACGTCGAGAACTGGGCGGTCTTCTGCGCGGGCCAGCTCGGCAACTACCTGCCGATGCAAGCGGGGACCATCTACCGGTTCCGGTACCTCAAGACCGTGCACGGACTGCGCTACGCGGCGAACGCGAGCAACCTCGCGATGAACCTCGTCATCACGCTGGCGAGCACCGCCGTGTGCGGTCTCGTCGGCGTCATCGGCGTCGCCGCGACGGGCGAACGCCGCATGTCCTGGATCATGTTCGGGATCTTCGGCGCGCTGCTGATCGTCGCCGTGGCCGCGGGGACGCGACCGATGCCGAAGTTCCTGCGGCCGCGCGACGGGCACGAGGGTCGCTTCGCGGCGGCATGGAAGGAGTTTCATCGCGGCTGGGACGAGCTGCGGCGCCAGCCCCGCGTCGGGCTCGTCGTGCTGCTCATCGACTCGTTGAAGCTCGTCCTCCTCGCGGTGCGCTTCCAGATCGCCTTCGAGCTGCTCGGGGTCGAAGCACCGCTGTGGCTCTTCCTCGCGCTCGGCCCGATCGCCGCGCTGATGGGCGTGATCGCGTTCACGCCAGGTGCGCTCGGACTCCGCGAGCTCGCGGTCGCCGGCGCAGCAGCGGCGATGGGGTACTCGGTGCCGACCGGGTTGCTCGCGGCGACGATCGACCGCGGCGTGATGCTCTGCGTGACGATCGTCCTCGGCGGGATCGGCTACGCGATCACGACACGCAAGCTGCACGCCGCGCAGGCGAAGCCGACGTCCGTCACCCCGTAGCAGCACCGTTCGCCGCGCGCAGTGCGTCCACCGTGACCTCGGTCGTGCGCGTCGCCAATGCGCGCAGCTGCGGCTCCTCCTCGCGGTACGCGTCGGCCAGCGCGTCGCGTCGCGCGAGCGCCTCGTCGACCGCGCGCAGGAGCTGGTCACGTTCGATGGTCCTGATGTCCAGCGCGAGGTCGGCGGCGCCCACGTGCTGCATGAGGCCCAACGCCTTGTGCTCGTAGTAGATGCAGACGCTGGGCACACCGGCCGACATCGAGAAGACCTGCGGGTGGTACCGGCTCGCGATGCAGAAGTCGGATCCACCGATGAGTGCCCGCTGGCCGTCGGAGTCGACGGCGTTGTCCACGATCTCCCACGCGACGCCCGCGGGAAGACCCTCGGCGAGCCGTTGCAGGTACGGGACGTCGGAGTGGACACGTCCGTAGAGCTGGGGCAGCAGCAGGAACATCGCGTCGTGCTCGGCGTGCAGACGCTCGAGGGCGCCTCGCATCGCGTCGTCGTACGTCGCGCGACGGCGCTCCGAATCGGCCGCGCCCGGGTACTTGAAGTCGATCGCGGAGACGGCGACGAGGAGGCGCCCTTCGGTCGACTGCCCGGCGACGGTCGCGGCGCGCCGGGGTGGGATCTGCTGCTGGAAGGCCGAGTCGGCTGTCACCTCGACCGCGACGCTGCCCCCCAGCAGCGCGCGGAGGTGCTGCGCCGAGACCGGCTCGCGCACGCACAGCGGCCGGTCGAACCTCCGGAACAGCCGCCGGCGCACGGTGTTGAGCGGCCGGTGCTCGAAGGGGCCGGCCGACGGCGCGTACAGCACGATGTGGAGGTCGTGCAGCAAGGCGAGCCAGACGAAGAGCCAGTGCATGATCTCGTGGTTCGAGTAGAGGTCGCCGAAGTAGGGACCTCCGGGTGCCGAGATCGCGAAGTCGGCCGACTCGTACGCCGCGACGACTCGGCGGCCCGTCGCGGTCAGCAGGAACCGCGGCCGCAACCCGACTCGCCGCAGCACCGCGTACACCGCGAGCAGAGCGACGTCGACGAGCGACCGGAACATCGGGACGAGCTCGACGTTCTCCGGGAGCGTGACGTCGGGCGTCTTGTCCGCGTACTGGTGCACGACGGTGAAGCGAGCACCCGGCACGCGTGCAGTGAGACCGTCGAGCATCGCACGGAGCGCGGCCTCGTCGCCGCGGTTGTCCCCGTGCTGGTTCGTCACCAACAGGTGCGGACCGTCGGTCGTCACGGGCATCGAGGGGCGCATCGTATCGGTGCGTTCCCGCGCCTGCGCATCCGCTCGCTTAGCATCGGGCTCCTCCACCCGCACGCGACGACCTGGATCGACATGCCACGCTCACTCGTGACCGGAGCCGCCGGCTTCATCGGCTCCCACGTCGCGCGGCACTGTCTCGAGCTGGGTCACGACGTCGTCGCGATCGACGATCTCTCCGGCGGCTTCGAGAAGAACGTTCCGTCCGACGCCGAGTTCCGAGTCGGGTCGGTCAGCGACGCTGCATTCGTCGACTCGCTCTTCGACGAGGTCGCGTTCGACCACGTGTACCACCTCGCGGCCTACGCGGCGGAGGGCCTGTCGCACTTCATCCGGCGGTTCAACTACACGAACAACGTCATCGGCAGCGTCAACCTGTTGAACGCCTCGGTGCGCGGTGAGGTTCGGCGGTTCGTGTTCACGAGCTCGATCGCGGTGTACGGCACGAACCAGCTCCCGATGTCCGAGGACCTCGTCCCGAGCCCCGAGGACCCGTACGGCATCGCCAAGTACGCCGTCGAGCTCGACCTGCGCGCGGCCCACGAGATGTTCGGGCTCGACTACACGGTGTTCCGCCCCCACAACGTCTACGGCGAGCACCAGAACATCGGCGACCGCTATCGCAACGTCGTCGGCATCTTCATGAACCAGGTGATGCAGGACCTGCCGATGTCCGTGTTCGGCGACGGACTCCAGTCCCGAGCGTTCTCCCACATCGACGACGTCGCGCCGATCATCGCGAGGAGCGTCGACGAGCCCCGCGCCGCCAACGAGGTCTTCAACGTCGGCGCCGACGAGGCGACCACGGTCGCCGAGCTCGCCCAGGTCGTCGCAGCCGCGTTCGACGTCGAGCCCCAGATCGAGCACCTGCCGGCACGCAACGAGGTCGAGCACGCCTTCGCCTCCCACGAGAAGGTCCGCGACGTGTTCGGCACCGGCGCCTCGGTCCCCCTGCGCGACGGCATCAACCGCATGGCCGAGTGGGCCCGCGCCGAGGGACCGCGCAAGTCCCCCGAGTTCGTCGGCGTCGAGGTCTGGAAGAGCTTCCCCGAGGGATGGCGCTCCGCGGTCGCCGACGCCTGACGGACGACCCGCGGTGAAGCGACCGACCCGGCGCGTCCTCTTCGTCGGCACCTACGAACCCGGGTTCGCGCGCAACCGCGTCCTGCGCGCGCTCCTCGAGGACCAGGGTCACACGGTCGAGGAGCTGCACGTCCCGCTGTGGGGCAAGGACCGCTTCCGGCTCGTCGACCAGTCGAAGATCAAGCTCGGGCTGCGTGCGGTGCGCGCGTACCTGTCGCTCATCCCCCGCTTGTCCCGGGTGGACCGCCCCGACGTCGCGTTCGTCCTCTACCCGGGCTACTTCGACATGCCCGTCGTGCGGTTCTTCGCTCGCAGGCGGAAGTTCCCCGTCGTGTTCGACATCTTCATCTCGCTGCAGGACACGATCGCCGGCGACCGAGCGCTGCGGTCGTCCGAGTCGACGATGAGCCGGTTCGCCGGTCGGGTGGATCGCGCGGCGTGTCGGCGGGCCGACCTGATCCTCGCCGACACGCCTTCGCACGCGTCGTACTTCGCCGAGCTGACGGGCGTCGCGCGCGATCACTTCCGGGTGCTCTGGCTCGGTGCCCAGGACGTCTTCGCGCCGCAGCCCGACGTCACACCGGTCCCGGGGCTCGTGGTCTTCCACGGCACGTTCATCCCGCTGCAGGGGCTCGAGACGATCGTGCGCGCGGCGAAGCTCGTCGAGCCGGACGGGCTGACGGTCCGCATCATCGGCGACGGTCAGGAGCGGGGCACGGTCGAGGCGCTGCTGCGCGAGCTCGCCGTCACGAACGTCGAGATGACGGGGCTGCTCCCGCTCGCCGACGTGCCGAAGGAGATCGCCAGCGCGACGCTGTGCCTCGGCATCTTCGGCACGACGCCGAAGGCGGGCCGAGTCGTGCCCAACAAGCTCTACGAGTGCCTCGCCGTCGGACGGCCGGTCGTCACCGGCGACACGCCCGCGATCCGGGACGCCTTCGACGGCGAGGTCGCGACCGTCCCACCGGGCGATCCGGAGGCGCTGGCCGAGGCCATGCGAACGCTCTGCGCCGATCCCGCCGCGCTCGCCGACCTCGGCCGGCGCGGCCACGAGCGGTACGTCCGCGACTACAGCGAAGCGGCGCTGGCCCGGACGCTCGACGCCTACGTGGACGCCGTCATCGCGGCTCGCCGGTCCGCTTGACGATCCAGCTCGCGGGGTCGTGTCGCGCCGACACGTGCACGAGCAGCTGCGCCAGCAGCCCGAGCGAGAAGCTCTGGAACCCGACGATGACGAGCAGGACACCCGCGAACAGCGCCGGGCGGCTCCCGATCGCCTCGCCGCCGACCTGCTGCTCGATGAACAGCCAGACGAGGATCCCCACGCCGATGACCGAGAGCGCGGCACCCAACCCGCCGAACAGGTGGAGCGGTCGGTTCGCGTAGCTCGTCAGGAACCGCACCGTGAGCAGGTCGAGGAACCCGCGCCAGTACCGCGCGCGACCGAACTTCGAGCTGCCGTGCAGCCGCGACCGGTGGTTCACCTCCACCTCGCCGACCCGGAACCCGTACCAGTGCGCGAGGACCGGGATGTAGCGGTGCAGCTCCCCGTAGAGCTCGAGGGACTCGACGACGGGTCGCCGCATCGCCTTGAAGCCGCTGTTGAAGTCGCGTCCGGGGACACCGCTGACGCGCGCCGTCACCGCGTTGTAGACGCGCGACGTGTTGCGCTTCATGAACCGGTCCTGGCGCGTCGAGCGACGCCCGGTCACGAGGTCGAGCCCGCCGTCGAGCGCCGCGAGCAGCTCGGGGATGCCGGCCGGATCGTCCTGACCGTCGGCGTCCATCAGCACCACGGTCTCGCCGCTCACCGCGGTGAACGCCGCCGCGAGCGCGGTGCTCTTGCCGACGTTGCGCCGGAGCCGCATGCCGCGGACGGTGCCGTGCCGCTGCGTGATCGCGGTGACGGCCTCGGGCGTGCCGTCGCTGCTGCCGTCGTCGACGATCAGGACCTCGTACGTGCCCTCGAGCGCGTCGAGCACGCCGACGAGCTCGTCCACGACGGGACCGAGGTTGTCCGCCTCGTTGTACGCGGGAAGCACCACCGACAGCGTCGGCACACCGACCCCGTCGCCCGTGCTCATGGTGAAGAGGGTGCCACAGGCGCGTCGACGGGCGGGGCCCGAGGACCCCGCCCGCCAAGCGCAGTTCCGATCAGTGCAACGTCGAGCTCTCGAGCGGGAGGGACCACTCCCCACGAGCTCGGCGCCGGTGCGGCGGGATGGATTCCGCCGATGGTCCACGAAGAGTGTGTGACCTAGCGGCCGCGCACCTCCAGGGTCCCATGTTGATCATGCATGTGATGGACCACCTCCCTTCTCTGGTGGGCACAGGTGTAGCACTCCTCAGACCGCCGGCGGCGGAGCATTCTCGTCGGGCGGCGCCGGCGGGCCGATCGCCCCGATCGCGCGCAGGTAGCTCAGCTGCGTCTCGACGACGGGGTACACCTGGTCGGGGATGTACGCCTCACCGGTCGCGGCCGAGCGCTCGACGATGTACGCCACCTGCTCGGCACCGCCGACCACGACCGGACCGCTCGGGGCGCCGCGCTTGCCGTTGCCCGCCACGCCCTTGCGCTGGAAGAACTCGAGCTGCAGCTCGAGGATCCGACGGACGTCGTCGGCCGTCAGCGTGGCGGCGACGTCGTCGGGCAGGTGCTCGACGACCCACTCGTACGCGTCGTCGGGATCGAAGATCGACGCCGGCGGCTCTTTGGCGATGCGCCCGGCTTCCCGCACCACGAAGACCGCGGCGATCGCGACCACGAGGCCGACGACGAGGAAACCGGCGACGAGGACCACGGCGCCGAGGCTACGCCGACGTCGCTCCTCTGACGGGAGCGACGGTGACGCCCGCCAAGGTCTCCCACGCGCCCCAGGTGCCGCCCGTGCGGCGCCGCACCGCGACCTCGTTGCCGCTCTTCACGAAGACGCTCACCTCGCCCCCGGCGGCGAGCACCAACGGGTCGGACGACAGCCCCGTGCCCGGGTCGGCCGAGGTCCTGCCAGCCGCGTCCAGTGCCGCGTTCACGCGTTGCGTTGCTGAACAGGCGGTCGTCGACACCACGGATGAACACGCGGACGACCGAGCCGTCGAACACGGCGACGGGATCCGAGCTCGCGCTCCTGCCGTCGAGCCGGTGCCACGCGCTCTGCCAGCTCGTGGACGACGACCGCTTCGCGTACACCGCGTTGTCGGTGCCGCGCCCGAGCAGCCAGTACCCGCTGCCGTCGCCGACGACTGACGCGTCGGAGGTGATGATGCCGTTGAGGTCGGTCCAGCCGCCCGGCCAGGAGCCGTTGCTCCGCTTCGCGTACATCGCCGCGTCGAACCCGCGCACGGTGAGCATGAGCTGCGCGCCGAGCTTCGCGAGCGCGGGATCGGAGCTCGCGACACCGCCGAGGTTCTCGAACCCCGACCAGCTCCCACCGCTGAGGCGCCGGACGAGCATCGCCTTGGACCCGTTGCGGACCGCGACGTGCACCACACCGCCGACCGCGACGGCCGCCGGGTCGGACGAGAGCCCGCTGCCGCCGAGCGCCTGCCATGCCGGCGACCAGGCCCCCGATTCCCAGTGCTGCCACCACAGCTGCTTGTCGCTCCCGACGACGAGCGCGTCGACGATCCCCGCCGCGGGCGACACCGCGACCACGCGCGACCCGGCGGTGACCGACGGGAGCGGCAGGGCCTGCCACCCCTGCCAGACGCCGCCCGTGAGGTGCTGGGCGGCCGACGGCACCGTCGCTGGTGCGCACGAGCATCATGACCTCGCCGGGCGCGGGCGACGCGGCCCCACCGAGCGGCACCGCGACCGCGGGAGGCGACGTCGGCTTCGGCGGTGGCGGCGGTGGAGGTGGCGGCGCCGGTGTGTACGGCGTGCAGTCGGTGAAGTGGCCGGCGGTGGAGTTGTCGACGGCACCCGAGTTCACGCAGTTCGCGCCGGGGATCAGGTACGGCGGCGTGCACGTCACCACCCGGCAGGCGATCACGCCCGTGCCGGGGATGTCGGTGTTGCACTGCCCGTACCGGAAGTGGTTGCAGTACACCTTGCCGCGTGTCGCAGTTCACCGCGCAGCGGCAGGGCCCGCCGCCGGTGTAGTCGTTGCAGTCGATGTAGTAGCGGGTGCCGTTGCAGTAGACGGAGTAGTCGGCTCGCCACCAGCCCGACGGGATGCTGTTCGGCGGGCACGCGTTCTGCCCGCTGTTGATGACGCAGCAGAACTCGGTGTAGCCGTCGCGGCAGAGGCCGCCGCCACAGTCGGTGATGAACGTGAACGGCGATCCCTGCTGGGTGATGGGCACGCAGCCCGCGGCCGCGACGGCGCTGCCGAGGATCGTCGCCTTCGAGATCACGCTGCGACGCGTCATGCGCCGGTCGAGGATGGCGCTCGTCTTCTCGACCAGTCGATCGGCGAACCCGAACGCGCTCACCGCTCGCCGCCCTGCACCTGCACGAGCAGCCGCGGGAGCAGGGTGACCGCGAGCGCGGCGGCCGCGATGCCGATGACCACGAGCACGGCGTACGCCACGCTCTCGAGCACGTCCTGGTCGAGCAGGTCGATCGGCGCGAGCCCGGGATCGACTGCGATCGTGACCGCGGCGAGCGCGGCGGCGACGTCGACCCCGACGTGCACGAGGCTCGGCGGCGAGTCGGCCTTCCCGAAGCAGCCGCACGTCGCGATCGGGAGGTGCCGCACCAGCGCGACGGTGACGAACACGGCGAACACGGCGTACGACGCGGCCACGAGCACGGCGACGACCGCGCTCCCGGTGACGAGTGCGAGCACGCCGATGACGAGCTCCACGAGACCACCGATGCGGATGAGCCAGGTCGGGACGCGGATCCCCACGCCGCGCACGGCGGTGGCGGTGTCGGACGGGCGCAGCGCCTTCGACGCCCCGGCGAGCGCGAGCAGCCCTGCGGCGATCGCGTAGGGGCCGAGCGCGCCGTTCACCGGCGAGAGCCTACGAGCGTCATGGCGTCGTCTCGGGGCTCTCCGGGGGCTCCGGCGGCATGGTCGTGGTCGGCTCCGTCGGCGCCGTGGTCGGTTCGGTCTCGGGTGCCGTCTCGGGCTCCGGCTCGACCGTCGTCGTGGTGGTGCTCGTGGTCGTCGGCTCCTCGAGCGGCTCGATCGGGTCGATCGCGATCGTGGCGAGCACCTGGTTCACGCGCGGCACCGTCTGGTCGCGGCGATCGTGGTCGCCGAGCACGACGTACAGGCAGAACGTGCGCCCGCCTTCCTGGAAGAACGCCTGGTACCCGGCCTGCGGCTCGAGTCGTCGCTGGAGCGTCCCGGGATCGAAGTCGCGCGGCGCGAGCTTCCGGGGCATCCCCTCGCGCTCGAAGAGCGGTTGCGCCGTGCTCTCGGGGTCGAACTCCTTGAGCACGATCAGCACGTCGTCGCGCCGGAGATCCTCGACGACGTCACTGCCGTAGTCGGCCATGTCCATCGGCAGCAGCACCGTCGCGGCGTGCACGACCGGGAAGGATCGCTCCCCCGGTGGCGCAGCAGCGCCCGCGACCTCGACGTTGACCTCGCCCTGCTCCGCGCGGCGGAAGATCCGACCCTCCCAGCCGTTCGGGGTCTCGACACGCAGCCCGTGCGCGGTGATCTCCGGCATCGACTACTCGGGCCCACCGAGGTCCGAGAGCGTGCGGGGTGTGAGGCTCGAGTCGCCGGGCTCGATCCCGGATGCCCGGAGGGTGGCGTCGACCGCGCGCCTCTCGTGCGCGCCCGTCGGGACGGCGGCGCCGGCCGCGCCTCGTGCCCGTCGACAGCCCGGCATCGGCGATCGCCTGCTCGCACATCGACACGACGTGCTCCCACGTGTTCGCGGCGCCCTCACCGACGACCGTGCCGCTCGCACCGTCGACGTAGGCGAAGTACGGGGCGACCGGCACGTCGTAGGCCTCCCACGCCTCGCTCGACATCACGACGGGCACGTCGTGCGGCTCGAACTTGCGCAGGCGAGCCGCGCTCTCCGCTTCCTGCCCCTTCGTGACCACGATCAACCGCGCGTCGCCCGGCACGCGCACGCCCTTCGGGTCGGCGAACGCGCTCCAGAATCCGACGCAGGTCGTGCAGCCGCTCGTGAGGAATGCGAGCATGGTGGGCTGCTGCGGCGCCGACGATCGTGAAGCTCGCCGCGTCACCGTGCGGCGTGACCCCGGAGATGTCCGCGGCGGTCACCGGGACGCGGTTCGGATCGGGCGCCGGCGCGGCGACGGCTCGCGACGACGGTGCGGCGTCCGGATCGAGGTCGACGCCGAGGTCGTGGAGCGCCCGCAGGATCTCCGCGTGGCTGCGCAACAGCCCGGCGACGAGCACGACGAGCAGCGCCACCACGACGGCCAGGAGCACCACGAGCACCTCGGTCACCAGGCCGATTGTGACACGCTGCCGCCGCGACTCCGGCGAGTGACGTCAGAACCCGCCGACCCGCGCTTCGTACCAGTCGATCGTGGCGGCGAGCCCCTCGCGCAGCGACGTGGTCGCCTCGAAGCCGAAGAGCTCCTTCGCCCTCGTGGTGTCGAGCATGCGCCGCGGTTGACCGTTCGGACGCTCGTCGTCCCAGAACACGTCGCCGTCGTATCCCGTGAGCTCCGCAACCAGGACCGCGAGCTCCTTGATCGAGATCTCCTGACCCGAACCCAGGTTGACCGGTTCGCTGCCGTCGAAGCGCTCTGCGGCGGCGCGGAGCGCTGCCGCCGCGTCGGCCACGTAGAGGAACTCTCGTGTCGGGCTGCCGTCACCCCAGAGTGTGACCGCGCGCGCACCCCGCTCGCGCGCCTCGAGGAACCGCCGGATCAGCGCGGGGATGACGTGGCCCGATTCCAGGTCGAAGTTGTCGCCGGGCCCGTACAGGTTGACGGGGAGCAGGAAGACGAAGTTGCACCCGTACTGCTCGCGGTACGCCTGCGCCTGGACGAGCAGCATCTTCTTGGCGAGCCCGTACGGCGCATTCGTCTCTTCCGGGTAGCCGTTCCAGAGATCCGATTCGTGGAAGGGAACCGGCGTCAGCTTCGGATACGAACAGACCGTCCCGGCGACGACGACCTTGGGGACACCCGCGACGCGACACGCCTCGAGCAGCTCGATGCCCATGACCGCGTTCTCGTAGAAGAAGCGGCCGGGTGCCGCCACGTTCGCGCCGATCCCGCCGACGACCGCCGCGAGGTGCACGACGACATCGGGTCGCTCGTCGTCGAGGAGCTCGCGGATCTCCGCCCGCTCGCGCAGGTCGCACCGAGCACGACCGACCGGGACGACGTCGTACCCCTGAGCGCGGAGCTCGGCCACGAGGTGTCCGCCGAGGAACCCTGTCCCCCCGGTGACCAGGACCTTGGGATCGTTGCGCACGCTGTCGCACAGTATGACCGCGCAGTGCAATCTGACGCGAGCATCTGCACCGAACGACGAGGTCGAGAAGGTCGACGATCGAGATGATCACGACGCATCGAGCTCGTGCAGCAGGTACGCCAGGCGACGACGATCGTTGTTGATACCGGCCTTGCGCGGCACGAACCATCGTTGCGCCTCGAGGCGGACGCGACGCGCTCGCCGATCGCCGGCCTTCGGGAGCTCGACCTCGAGGGTGAAGTCACCCGGCCCGACGGGCACGCGCGCCACCTCGACGCCGTCGGAGAGGACCGCGATCTCCTGACCGTGCAGCTGCGGGTACTCGCCCGGCACCGTGCCCCGGGCGGACAGCACACGGTCGCGCCCCAGGAACGACCACTCGACCTCGGGCGCCGCCCAGCCACCCGGGTACCAGCCGCGGTTCGCACCGGTGTGCCGGTCGATCGAGCGCATGGCCCGCGCCATCGTGCGGTCGATGAGCTGGTGGGAGCGGCGCGCGACGGGAGCGAGGGCCGCCGGCATCCGATCGACGGATGCGCGCGCGACCCGCCGGAGCTCGAGGGCGCGGTGCAGGAAGTACGCCGGCGGATATCTGCGGTCGGAGTGCTTCCGCAGCACACCGAGGACCTCGTGGAAGCGTGGGCGACCGCCCGATCTCGTCTTCGTGTCGGCGTAGTCCCGTGCCCATGCGAGCACGCGCGGGGTGTGAACGATCGGCCGGATGCTCGCGACGCGGATGAACAGGTCCCAGTCCATCGCGTAGTCGAGGGACTCGTCGACGAAGCCGACGGCCTCGACGGCTTCGCGCGATGCGAACGCAGCGGGCTGACAGATGAAGTTCTCGCGGTCGACGAGTGTGCGGACGTCGCGCTCCCCGAGCGGCGTCGTGTGCGTCACGTTCCGGTCGAGATCGACCGCGGTGCCACGCCCGTAGACGAGGCCGGCCGCGGGGTGCCGCCGGAACTGGCGCACGACCTCGGCGACGGCGCCGGGGTACAGGCCGTCGTCTGCGCAGAGCCACGACAGCACCTGGCCGTGGCTCCGCCGCCAGCCCTTGTTGATCGCGTTGCTCTGACCCGTGTCCGGCTCCGACGTCCAGGAGAAGCGCTCATCGCCGTCGAACTCACGCAGCACGTCGAGCGTGCCGTCGGTCGACCCGGCGTCGACCACGATCAGCTCGACCGTGCATCCTCCTGGCCGAGCACGCTCGCGATGGCGTCGCGGATGAACGCACCCTGGGCGAGCGACGGGATGACGATCGAGACGAGCGGGTCCGCGCCCGCGGCCGCGCTCAGATCCCGATGCGCTGCGCGAGCAGCTCGCGGTGGTACGTCGCGTCGCCGAGGAGGATCTCGGAGCTCTTCGCGCGCTTGAAGTAGAGGTGCGCGGGGTGCTCCCACGTGAAGCCGATGCCGCCGTGGATCTGGATGTTCTCGGCGGCGGCGTGGAAGTACGCGTCGGAGCAGTACGCCTTGGCGAGGCTCGCGACGACCGGCAGCTCCTCGTTGTCCTCGGCCGCGGCCCACGCCGCGTAGTACGCGGCCGACTTGCCCGACTCGACCTCGAGGAGCATGTCGGCGCACTTGTGCTTGATGGCCTGGAACGAGCCGATCGGCCGCCCGAACTGCACGCGGACCTTGGCGTACTCCACCGACATCTCGAGGCACTTCTGCGCGCCGCCGACCATCTCGTTCGAGAGGCACACGGCCGCCTGGTCGAGCGTCTTCGACAGCGCCGCCCAGCCCGCGCCCGGATCGCCGAGCGGCTTCGCCGCGACGCCCGAGAACTCGAGCTTCGCCTGCTTGCGCGTCTGGTCCATGGTCGAGAGCGGCGTGCGCGTCAGGCCGTTCGGCGTCACCGTCGACGACGAAGAAGCCGATGCCGTCCTCGCCCGAGGAGCCCGCCTCACGCGCGACGACGACGATCGTGTTGGCGGTGTGGCCGTCGATCACGAACATCTTCGTGCCGTCGAGCGTCCACGAGTCGCCCGAGCCCTTGGCCTCCATCGTGATGCCCGACGCGTCCCACTTGCCGTTGGGCTCGGTGAACGCCAGCGCGGCGACCGTCTCGCCCGACGCGATGCCGGGGAGCAGCTCGCCCTGCTGCGCGTCGGTGCCGGCGTTCATGATCGCGTTGGCCGCGAGGCACACCGTCGAGAAGTACGGCGCGCACAGCAGCACGCGGCCCATCTCCTCGAGCACGATGCCGAGCTCGACGAACGTGAAGCCCTGCCCGCCGTGCGCCTCGGGGAGGTGCAGGCTCTGCAGCCCGAGCTCCTGGGCCATCTGCTGCCAGACCGCGGGGTCGTAGCCCTCGGTCGTCTCCATCAGCCGGCGCACCTCGGACTCGGGTGACTTCGCCTCCATGAACTTGCGGACGGCGTCGCGCAGCTGGTCCTGCTCCTCGGAGAACGCGAAGTTCATGGTGTGCTTCCTCTTCTTCTCCCGCTGCGGGCTCCGCTACCTGGGTTCTCGCGGGAGCCCGAGCACCCGCTCACCGATGATGTTGCGCTGGATCTCGCTCGCGCCGGCGTAGATCGTCTCCGACCGGCTGAACAGGAAGATCCGCTGGAGCTCGTCGAGGTATACGCGCCGGTTCCCGCCTCGCCTTCCGCATCCTCGTCCGGCAGGAGGGCGCCGCCGGCGCCGAGCACGTGCATCGCCCGCTCGCCGAGGGTCCGGTGCCACGTGCTCCAGTAGAGCTTGCCGATGCTGGCCTCGGGCCCGAGCACACCGCTGCTGGACGAGGCTCGTGAGCATCCGCATGCCGTTGTACTTCATGATCTGGACGCCGACGTAGGAGTCGGCGAGCTCCTGGCGGACGACGGGCTCGGCCGCGGCGCCGTTCGAGCGTGCGAGCTCGATCAGCTCCGCGAGCTCGCGCTGGAACCCGAGCTGCTGCGAGAGGAAGGCGGTGCCGCGCTCGAACCCGAGCGTCGCCATCGCGACCTTCCACCCCTCGCCCGACCGGGCCGAGCACGTTCGCGGCGTCGGTGCGGGCGTCGGAGAAGAAGACCTCGTTGAACTCCGCCGTCCCCGTCATCTGCTGGAGCGGCCGCACCTCGACGCCCGGCTGGTCCATCGGGATCAGCAGGTACGAGAGGCCCTTGTGGCCCGTCGACTCCGGGTCGGTGCGCGTCACGCAGAAGCACCACTGCGCGCGGTGGGCGAGCGTCGTCCACACCTTCTGCCCGTTGACGACCCACTGGTCGCCGTCGAGCACGGCCTTCGTCTGGACGTTCGCGAGGTCGGAGCCCGCGTTCGGCTCGGAGAAGCCCTGGCACCACAGCTCCTCGACCGACTGGATCTTCGGGAGGAACCGCCGCTTCTGCTCGTCGGTGCCGAACGCGAGGAGCGTCGGCGCGAACAGCCCTTCGCCGAAGAAGCTCACCCGCGCGCGGCGCGTTCGCCTTCGCGTACTCCTCGTTGAAGATGACCTGCTCGGAGAACGTCGCCGCGCGCCCGCCGTACTCCTCGGGCCACGACAGCCCGAGCCAGCGGTCCTTGCCGAGCAGGCGCTCCCACTCGACGCGGATGTCCCAGCCCTGCTTCGTCGGCGGGACCGCCCCGGCCGCCGATCGCCGCGAACTCGCCCGTGAGGTGCTCGGCGAGCCACGAGCGCACCTCGTCGCGGAACTCCGCCTCGGCGGGCGTGTCGGTGAAGTCCATACGGCGGCGCGGACGTTACCCGTCGGTAGGTTCGGCCGCCACGCGCGATGCCGGCAGCCACGCGGCGTCCCGCAGCACACGGGCCTCGACCTCGCGCCAGGCATCGTGCAGGTCGGCATCGACGAGTCGGGCGACCTCGACGGCGTCGCCGGTGGTGTGGGGGCCGATGCCGACCGGGTGCTCGCCGCGCGCGATCGCCAAGACCGCGTCGACGGTGAGCCGTGCGTCGAAGGAGTGGCATCGCTCCAGCACTCCGGCGGCTTCGAGCGCCGTCATGGTGGCCAGGCACTTCGCGCACCGTCCGCAGTTGCGCGTCGAGTCGACCTCCCAGCACACCTTCAGCGCGTCGAGGTCCCAGTCGCTCTCGACGAGGCGGAACGTCTTCTCCGAGCGCGTCGAGCGACCGACGTGGGCGATCCGCGTCGCCGCGGTCCCGAACAGCGGATCGAGCTGCGGATGGCTGCCCAGCGGTCGCGGTTCGTCACCGATCGCGCTCGCCGAGATCATCACGGTGCCGAGCAGCGGCCCGGCGAGCACGCTGAGCCCCGCGAGCACGGCGCCATGGCTGTGCTTCCAACCGACGAACGGCTCGAGCACGGTCCGCACGTCGGTCGTCATGCGGATCAGGGGCAGCCCAACGCTCGCGGCAGTCGACGCGGTGTCCGCCCAGATCGCGGGTGCGTGCGGCGTCGCGTACGGGGCATCGATCCAGTCGAGGCCGAGCAGGTGGCTCACCGTCATCGACTCGCCGTCCTCGACCAGGGTGCCGTCGAGGGACCGAACCAGGGTGTCGGTCGAGTCGACGCCGCGCGAGAACCAGAGGCCGACGCCGGGTGCCCGCTCCCGCTCGCGCGCCATCTCGACCGCGTCGACCTCGGGTGCCCGCCAGCCCCACCAGTCGCGATGGAGCTTGGCGATCGCGTCGACGTGGTCGAGCGCGATGCCGTCGACGGGGGCGTCGATCAGCAGGTCGGTGCCGCTGCTCGCGGCGAGCGTGAGCAGGATCGGCAGGAAGGGGGTCGCGGACGCGTCGAGGCGGTCGGCGAGCGAAGGGTCGTGGACCCGCAGCCGCACCTCGGTCGCTCCCACATCACGGCTGTGGACGCGAGCCGTCAGTGCGAGATGGTCGGGGTGCACCTCGAGCCGGAGGCGCTCGAGCACGGTGCAGTGGCGCGGCGAACCGGGCGCGGGCCTCGCGAACCGGTGCCAGCGTGCCGTCGGAGCCGGAGCGGATCCTTTCGACGGGCCGGCAGGCGCGCTCGCGGGCGGCGCGGGAGCGACCGGTTCGAAGCCGGCCCCGCGCAGCACGTCGACGAGCGCGTCGTCGCGCGCCCGCATCCGACGCTCGAGGTCGGGTGCCCACGAGGTGAGCCACTGGACGACCTCGGTGCGTCGGTGCCACAGCTCGTCGAGCGTCGACAGCACGCCGCGCTCGAAGACGTCGTCGAGTGCCAGCATCCAGCCGTCGAGCCCCAACGGCGCGAGCAC
Organism: uncultured Acidimicrobiia bacterium; assembly: GCA_963731815.1. Lineage (GTDB taxonomy): Bacteria > Actinomycetota > Acidimicrobiia > IMCC26256 > PALSA-555 > DATBSK01. Next base: position 77,492 of record CAVSWW010000009.1, read on the forward strand.
CCCGCGCTGCTTCCGGTGGACGTACTCGTCGGCCCAGACCGCGAGCACCGGCACACCACCGCTCGCGGCGAACACGACCGGGTGGTAGCGCGTCGTCAGCACCGAGCGCGCTCCGGCGCGTCAGTGCGGCCGTCAGCGAAGGGGTGAGCACGGGCAACGAGAAGTGCGGGACGGCTCGTGCGGCGAGCCGCTCGGCGAGCGCCGCGCCGACGTCCTCATCGCTCGTGCCGCCGGCTCCCTCCGCCGCCCGGCAGTGCGGCAGCAGCACGACGGGGACGCCGGTCACTCGCACCAGGTCGTCGAGCTGGTCGGCGATCGTGTCGAGCGCGCCGCGCGCGAGGATCCGCGCGGTCGGGATGGAGCGTGACGACCGTGTACGAGCCGTCCGCGAGGTCGAGTGCCGAACGAGGCTCGAGGTCGGCGCCGATCTCCCAGGCGTCGTCGAGCTGCTCGACGCAACGCTCATCGGCAGCGCCCAGCTGCCGAGCCAGCGCGTGCGACACGCTGTCGCGCACCCCGACGAACGCGGAGAGCGCGAGCAGCTCGCGGACGCGGTCGGCGTCCGCGGCCCGCAGTGCGGGGCCGAGCATCTGCCCCAGCAGCACGACGGCGCCGCCGCCCCCGGCCGTCGCCCGCGCGAGCTCGACGCGCTCGCCGAGCAGCTCGGGGAAGGACGAGTTCAGGTTGCCGCCGCCGGTCACGACGAGCAGGTCGGCGTCGCGAGCGACGTGCACCGCTTCGGAGCGCGCCACCGCGTCGACCCCGTAGATGGCACGGCTGTGGGCCGGAGCTGCGCTCACGGCGATGCACGTCGCCTGCGGCAGGAGCCGGCGCACGAGAGCGAGATCGGCGCCGAACATGGCCTCGTCGCCGACGTGCAGACCGTCGACGTCACCGATGTCGCCCACGAGCACCACGCGTGGAGCTCGACGTCGCACGCTGCCTCCTCGTGAACGAGCCACCCGGTCACGACTTCTCGGCCCAGTCTTACAATCGCCCGATCGTGAGCGCTCGCCCAGGCACGACCGCCGAGGCGCGAAGGGTTCCGGGCCACGGCCTGGTGGGCGCCGACGCGGCGATCTACGTCCGCGTCTTCACCGTTCTCTGGGCGATCGCGCACGTCGCGCACCTGCTGCGCAAGGGCGACCCCGAGCGGCCGCTGATGTGGTTGGTGCTCCTCGCGGCCCTGCTCGTGATCGAGCGTCCGACGTCACGGTGGCGACTCGCGCTGATGGCCGGCGCCGAGCTCCTCTACGCCGCCGACCTCCTGCCGCGCATCGACAACCACCTGCTGATCTTGAGCTTCGTCAACCTCGGACTGCTCGCGTCCGTGGCGATCAGCCTGCGGAGGCGCGCGTCGGGGGCCGACGCCGTGCCACCGGCCGGCGCGCTGCCGTACGCACGGCTCGTCCTCCTGGTCGCCTATGGCGCGGCCGCGGTCGCCAAGCTGAACGACGGGTTCTTCGACACGACGCACAGCTGCGCGATCGGGCTCCTCGGCGACAGCCTGTCGGTCTTCGGCGACGGCGGAGCTCGCGCCACCGACGCGCTCGCTCCGGCGCTGCCGTTCGTCGTCGCGGCCGCCGAGCTCGCGGTCCCGGTCCTGCTCCTCATCCCCGCGACCAGGCTCCTGGGCGTCGTCGCGACGGTCGCGTTCCACCTGGCGATGACGATCAGCCCGACGTCTCGCGCCGGCATCGGGTTCACGTTCGTGCTGATCGCGCTGGTCTTCCTGTTCCTCCCGGAACGAAGTGGCGTCCACGTGCAGGATCGCGTCGGGGCCGTCACTCGCAAGCTCGGGCTCGCGCGCGGCTCGACCCGGACCGTCGTGCTCATCGGCGCCGCCGTCGTGATCTGCGTCCTCGCGACCCGGGAGGTGGCCACGTTCACGACCCAGTCGAGCAACGGGAACTGGCTCGTGACCGTGCCCGTGATGGTGATGGTCGGCATCCTGCTGATCGATGCCGCCTGGCAAGCGTCGCGCCAGCACTGGCCACGCCGCGCTCGTGTTCCGACCGCGCCACGTCGTCTACTTCGTGCTGCTGGCGCTCGTGGTGCTCGACGCCGCCTCGCCGTACGCCGGTGGCAAGACGATCACGTCGTTCACGATGTACAGCAACCTGCGGACCGAGGGCGGGACGTCGAACCACTTCTTCCTGCCCCGCGTGTCGCTCGCGAGCGGCCAGGACGACCTCGTCGAGATCCTCGAGACCTCCGATCCGTTGCTCCGCAAGGTCCGGCGGACGGGCAGCCTCATCACGTGGCACGAGCTGCGCCGGAGGCTCAGCGCCGCCCCGACCGCGAGCATCCGCTACCTGCGCGGCGGCACCGTCTTCTCGTACGCCGAGGCGCGGGAGAACCCCGAGCTCGTGACCCTCGACCCCATCGCGCGTCGGCTGCTCGCCTACCGCCTCGTCTCTCGCGAGGGCGCGGCCGCGGCGTGTCGGTGGTGACCGGCCGTTCCCGGACCGGGAGTACCGTCGACGGCATGGCGGCACCCGCACGACTCCCCGCTCACCTCGAGGACGGTGACGTCCTCATCGACAAGCTCGTCGTCGGCCCGTTCGAGAACAACGTGTTCGTGGTGCGCTGCAAGCACACGGGCGACGCCGTCCTGCTCGACGCGGCGAACGAGCACGAGCTGCTCCTCGACGTGTGCCGCGACACCGGAGTGCGGCGCGTCCTGACGACGCACGGTCACTGGGACCACATCCAGGCGGTGACCGCCGTGCGCGACGCCGGCATCGACGTCGGCATCGCGGCGGGCGACGCCGAGATGCTGCCCGCCTACGACTTCGTGATCGACGACGACGAGGTGTTCCAGGTCGGCGACCTGCGGCTCCGCGCCGTGCACACCCCCGGGCACACGAAGGGCTCGACGTCGTTCGTGCTCGAGGGCAAGCCGGTCGTCTTCACCGGCGACACGCTGTTCCCCGGTGGCCCGGGCAACACCGCGACGCCGGGCGCGAGCTTCGACGAGATCGTCGCGTCGATCGACCAGCGCCTGCTCACGCTCCCGCCCGACCACCTCGTGCTCCCCGGTCACGGTCTCGACACGACCGTGGAGGAGGAGCGGCCGCACCTCCAGGAGTGGATCGACCGCGGCTGGTAGTGCGGTCGCGGTCAGACGAGCTCGTCGTACAGCGCGCGGGTCCGGTCGACGGTCCGGTCCCACGTGAACTCCTTCGCCCGCTCGCGACCGAGCGCCGCGAGGCGGGCGCGATCCTCGTCGTCGCGCAGCAGCCCGACGAGCGCGTCACCCCAGGCGCCCACGTCGCGGGCCGACACGTAGGTCCCGGCGTCGGCCGCGACCTCCCGGAGCACGGGGATGTCGGAGCACACGACCGCCGTGCCCTGCGCCATCGCCTCGAGCACCGGCAGGCCGAAGCCCTCGTGCACGCTCGGCTGGGCCGCGACGTCGGCACCGCGGTACAGGGCGCGCAGCACGTCGTCGGGCACGCGGTCGGTGAGGTGGACGCGCGTGCCGAGCGCCTGCATCGCGCCACGGGTCGTGTCAGCGGTGTCGAGCCACCCCTTCGACCCGACGAGCACCAGGTCGTGAGGCAGCCCGGCCGCGATGACGGCATCGAACGCCGACACGAGGACGCCGACGTTCTTGCGCGGCTCGAGGGTGCCGACCCAGAGCACGTACGGGACATCGCCCAACCCGAGCACGCCACACGCGTCGCGGACCATGTCGTCATCGGTCTCGACCTGATCGACGCCCTGGTGCACGACCCGGATGCGCTCGGCAGCGCACGTCACTCAGCTCCGCGATCTCGTCGGCCGCGGCCTGGGACGGCGCGATCACCAGGTCGGCGCGTCGCGCCGCGGCACGCATGCCCGTCTCGTGGAACCATCGGCCCCGCCGGGGATAGGTGTCGGGGAAGAGGAGTGGCGCGGCGTCGTGGATCGTGACGACCACGGGGCCGCTGCCCGCCGGCGGCACCGCCAGCGACGGTGAGTGCACGAGATCGACGTCGCGGAGTCGGCGATGCAGCAGGCTCAGCGATGGCCCTCCGAGGACGTTCCACGAGTCGAAGAGGACGGGCCGCGGCAGCGCGAGGATCACCGGGTCGACGCGCGCGTCGTCGAGGTCGAACTGCGCGAGCGCCTGGCGAACGGCCGACCGTGCGTGCCGCGCGACGAACGGGACCAGGTCGACGTCACGGTCCGGCAGTAGCCTCACCAGCTCCGCGGTGTAACGCCCGACCCCGCCTGGTGGGCGATGCACGAGCTGCTCGACGTTGAGGGCGACACGCATGATCAGGTTGTTGTCGATCCAGCCCGTCGCGGAGCGCGGTGGCTCGGATCAGGCCCTCCTCCGGATGTTCCGCAGCCTGCCACCCGACGAGTTCGAGTGCCATGTCGTGGTGCCGGCCGAGCCCCCGCTGCGCGCCGACCTCGAGGCCGCGGGCGTGACGGTGCACATCGTGCCGATGCGGCGCATCTCGACGAGCCACGGCGCGCTCCAGTGGGTCGGCTACGCGTTCGGGTGGCCGGTCGCGGTGCTCCGGCTCCACTCGTTGCTGAAGAAGCTCGACGCCGGCGTCGTCCACACGAACTCGCTCAACTCGTGGTACGGCTGGGCCGCGGCCCGAATGGCGCGACGCCCGCACGTGTGGCACGCACGCGAGCTCGTGTGGCAGTCGGGGGTCGCCCTCAAGCTCGATCGGTTCCTCACGAGGCGCTACGCGGCGCGCGTCATCGCGATGTCGCAGGCGATCGCCGACCAGCTCGACCCCGCGAACGTCGTCGTGATCCACGAGTCGGCCGACGCCACGGAGTTCCGGCCCGACCGGGCCGGAAGCTTCCGGAGCACCGTCGGCGTCCCCGACGACGCACCGCTCGTGGGGACGGCCGGTCGCATCGACACGTGGAAGGGCGTCGACGTGCTGCTCGACGCGTGGCCGGCGGCCAAGGCACGGGTCCCCGACGCGCACCTCGTCGTCGCCGGCGGCCCGGTCGCCGACAAGCACGACTACTACGCGACGCTCGAGGCGCGCGCCGCCGCGCTGCCCGACGCGCACTGGCTCGGCGAGCGGCGCGACATCGCGGATCTGTTCGCCGACCTCGACGTCTTCGTGCTGCCGTCGACGTCCCCGGAGCCGTACGGGCTCGTGGCCGTGGAGGCGCTCGCCAGCGGTGCGCACGTCGTGGCGACCGACGGTGGCGGACCACCGGAGATCCTCGCCACGTCGATGCCCGGGGCCGGGCGGCTCGTCCCCGCCGGGGACGCCGCCGCGCTCGCGGAGGGCATCGTCGAGGAGCTCGACGACGCGCTCCCCACGAGCCGCGCCCTCCGGGCGGCTCGCCCGCCCTTGCGCGACACCGTGTCGGACCAGTTCGCACCGGTGTTCCGCGCCGTGGTCGAGAGCGTCGCACCCAGGGGTTAGCGTTTTCGCCAACGACGCGACATCCGCCCGGCCCTCGGACCACGAAGTACGGGCAGCTCACCTCCCCCTCCGAGCGTCGTCCCGACCCTCACCAGCAGGAGGCTGTATTGCCATGCGTCATGCGCTGATCCACCATCTCCAGCTCGGCTCGGTCCGTGACATGGATTGGGTGACCGCACACTTTGGGCATCGGTAGACCGTGCCGAGCGACCGACCCGTCCTCAGCCGGGTCGAGGCCCGTCGCACCGTCTCGGCGCGCGGCTTCGACCACCCCAATGGCACCAACGGTGTCGACCGCCTCGTCGGCATCGAGCTCGAATGGCTCGTCGTCGACGCCGCCGACCCGAGTCGGCCCGTCGCCCTCGACATGGTCGAGGACGCCGCCCGGGCGGCGGGGCCCCTGCCCGGCGGCAGCCTCCTCACGTTCGAGCCCGGCGGCCAGGTCGAGCTCAGCTCCCCGCCCCTCCCCCTGCTGCTCGCGTGCGACGCGACCGACAACGACGCGCGCCGCCTCGGCGACGCGCTCGCCGAAGCCGGGATCGCGCTCGTGGGGCTCGGGCTCGAGCCGGGACCGCGTCGCGACCGGGCCGTCCACAGCGCCCGGTACGACGCGATGGAGGCGTTCTTCGACTGCTCGGGATCCGCCGGGCGCGCCATGATGCGCAGCACCGCCGCGCTGCAGGTGAACCTCGACCTCGGGCGTGGGGACGAGGTGCAGCGCCGGTGGCGCGCCGCGCACGAGGTGGGCCCGGTGCTCGCTGCCGCGTTCGCGAACTCGCCGATCGGTGACGCCGGCCCGACGGGACACCGCTCGACGCGACTCGCCATCTGGAGCGCGATCGACGGCTGCCGCACCCGCGAGCCCGACGTCGACCTCGACTGTCGCGACGCGTGGGCCGACTATGCGCTCACCGCCAACGTGATGCTCGTGCGTGCGTCCGACGACCGCCATGTGCCGGTGCTCGCACCGCTCACGTTCGAGGAGTGGATCGACCACGGGCACGAGCTCGGGTGGCCGACCGTCGACGACCTCGACTACCACCTCACGACGCTGTTCCCGCCGGTGCGCCCGCGCGGCTGGCTCGAGCTCCGGATGATCGACGCGGTGCCGGCACCGTGGTGGCGCGTCGCCGTCGCGGTGAGCGCAGTGCTCGTGCAGGATCCGCGAGTCCTCGACGCGGTGATGCCCGAGATCGCGCCGACGATCGGCCGGTGGGACGTCGCGGCACGCGACGGGCTCAGCGATCCCACGTTCGCGACGGCCGCACGCGCGTGCTTCGCCGCCGCGTGCGACGCGCTTCCGGGCGCGTGCGCCGACGACGCGACGATCGAGGCGGCCGAGGCCTTCGTCGCCACCTACGTGTCGCGCGGCCGCACCCCGGCCGACGACCGCCTCGACGCCTGGCACGCCGGGACCTCGCCCCTCCCGGCGCCCGACAACGGGCGCGAGCTGGAGCGCGCGTGGACCTGACCACCCGGGTCGTCGAAGACCTCGAAGCCGCACGGCGGCGCACGCTCGGCCTGCTGGAGCCGTTCGACGACGACGATCTGCTGCGTCAGGTGTCGCCGCTCATGTCGCCGCTGGTCTGGGACCTTGCGCACATCGGCCACTTCGAGGAGCTGTGGTTGCTCCGGGAGCTCGGCGGCGCGCCCCGACCGACCCGCGGTTCGACGACCTCTACGACGCGTTCAAGCACCCCCGCCGCGAGCGCTCCGAGCTGCAGATCCTCGGCCCGGCCGCCGCCCGCGCGTTCGTGGCCGACGTGCGGCGGCGCGCGCTCGACCACCTCGCGACGGTCGACTTCGACGCCACCGACCCGCTGCTCGAGCACGCCTTCGTGTACGGGATGGTGATCCAGCACGAGCACCAGCACGACGAGACGCTCCTCGCGACCATCAACCTGATGGACGACCCGCGCCTGCTCGACGCGTCGCCGGCCGGTGCTCTCGCTCCCGGTGCGGTGCGGCACGGCGGCGCGTTCGTCGACGTCGCGGGTGGTGACGTGAAGCTCGGCACCAGCACCGAGCCGTGGGCGTACGACAACGAACGCCCCGAGCACGTCGCCGCGGTCGCGCCGTTCCGCATCGGGGCCGCGCCCGTCACGAACGCCGAGCACGCCGCGTTCATCGCGGACGGCGGCTACGACGACGAGCGCCTCTGGACGCCAGCCGGCTGGGCGCAGCGTCAGGAGGCCGGGCTCGAGCACCCCATGGGCTGGCAGCGTGCCGGTGACGACGGCTGGACCCGCACCCGCTTCGGCCGGCGCGAGCCGCTGCCGACGACGGAGCCCGTGCAGCACGTCTGCTGGTACGAGGCCGACGCGCACGCCCGGTGGGCGGGTGCGCGACTCCCGACGGAGCACGAGTGGGAGTGTGCGACGCGCACGGGCGCGCTCGACGGGGCGGGGCGGGTCTGGGAGTGGACGGCATCCGACTTCGCCGCCTACCCGGGCTTCCGCGCGTTCCCCTACCGCGAGTACTCGGAGGTCTTCTTCGGCGACGAGTACAAGGTGCTGCGCGGCGGGTCGTGGGCGACGAACCCGGTCGCGTGCCGCGACACGTTCCGCAACTGGGACTACCCGATCCGACGCCAGATCTTCTCCGGCTTCCGCCTCGCGGCCGACGTCTGAGCCGCCGAGATGTGCCGGCACTTCGCCTTCGTGAGCTCGACGCCGCTTTCGCTCGGTGACGCGCTGCTGAGCGCGCCGCACGCGCTCGTCGCGCAGGCGCGCCAGCCGTTGCACCAGACGAGCGGCGACTCGAACCCCGACGGATGGGGCGTCGGGTGGTTCGACGCCGATGGGCACGTCCAGCGCTACCGCGCACCCGTCCCGATCTGGGACGACCCCGAGCTCGAACGCCTCGCGTCGTCGGTGACGACGACCGCCGCGCTCGGCGCGGTGCGCCTGGCGTCGCCCGGCGCCACCATCACCGAGTCGGGGAGCGCACCGTTCACCGACGGTGAATGGCTGTTCTCCCTCAACGGTCTCGTCGAGGGCTACTACGACGGCGTCGCCGACGAGCTGCGGGGCCTGACGACCCCGGCCCGGCTCGACGAGGTCGACGGCGACGCGGACACCGAGGTGCTGTTCGCCCTCGCCCTCGACCTGCTCGACGCGGGCGCGGCGCCCGCCGACGCGCTGCGGGAGGTCGTGGGCCTGGTCGAGGCGCGCACCACCGGGCGCCTCAACCTGCTCCTGACCGACGGTCGCATCGTCGCCGGCACCGCGTGGGGCAACTCTCTGTTCCGCGGCGGTGCGTACGTCGCATCCGAGCCGCTCGACGACGGGAGCGAGTGGCGCCGCGTGCCCGACCGGTCCGTCATCGTGCACGACGTCAACGGCTCGGAGGTGGTGGTCGCGTGAGCACGACCGTGCCGATCCGCGTCGACGTGCACCTGTCCGGGGTCGACCTCGAGACCGCGCTCGCCGACGACGTGCGCAGCGGGCTCACGGCGACGCCCAAGGAGCTGCCGCCGAAGTGGTTCTACGACGACCGCGGCTCCGACCTCTTCGACCAGATCACGCGCCTTCCCGAGTACTACCCGACCCGCGCCGAGCGGGCGATCCTCGACGCGCGCGCGTCCGAGATCGCCGCGCTCACCGGTGCCGACACGCTCGTCGAGCTCGGGTCGGGCACGTCGGAGAAGACGCGCTTGCTGCTGTCGGCGCTCGCCGATGCCGGCACGCTCGATCGCTTCGTGCCGTTCGACGTGAGCGAGCAGACGCTGCGTGATACGGCGACCGCGGTCGCCGAAGAGTACGGCATCGACGTGCACGCGGTCGTCGGTGACTTCGAACGCCATCTGCCGGAGGTGCCCGACGGTGGGCGCCGGCTCATCGCGTTCCTCGGCGGCACGATCGGCAACCTCGCGCCCGACGCGCGCGCCGCGTTCCTCGCCGAGATCGCCGACGGGCTCGGGCCCGACGACACGCTGCTCCTCGGCACCGACCTCGTGAAGGACGTCGATCGGCTCGAGGCGGCGTACGACGACGCGGCCGGGGTGACCGCCGAGTTCAACCGCAACGTGCTCCACGTCGTGAATCGCGAGCTCGACGCCGACTTCGTCCCTGCGTCGTTCGAGCACGTGGCCCGCTTCGACCCGACTCACGAGTGGATCGAGATGCGGCTGCGGGCCACGGCGCCGATGAAGGTCCAGGTCGGCGCGCTCGACCTCCTCGTCGAGTTCTCCGAGCACGAGGAGATGCGCACGGAGATCAGCGCCAAGTTCCGGCGCGAGGGCGTCGAGGCCGAGCTCGCCGCCGCGGGGCTCGAGCTGGTCGCCTGGTGGACCGATCCGCCGGGCGACTTCGCGCTGAGCCTCGCTCGCCCCGCCTGAACCCCGAGTTTTCCCTACGGGGATAGGGGAATTACCATGGGGCCATGGCTGGCGCCCCCGCGCTCCCGAACCCTGCTCTGGAGGTCCGTGACCTCCACGTCACGGTCGACGACATCGAGATCCTGCGCGGCGTCTCCCTCTCGGTCGACTCCGGCGAGCTCCATGCCCTCATGGGCCCCAACGGGTCCGGCAAGTCGACGCTCGCCAAGACCCTCCTCGGAGACCCCGCCTACCGGGTGACCGCGGGCCAGATCCTCGTCCGCGGCGAGGACGTGACGGCCGCGTCCACCGACGAGCGGGCCGCCCGGGGCGTCTTCCTCGGGTTCCAGCACCCCGAAGAGATCCCCGGTGTGAGCGTCCTCAACTTCCTGCGCCAGGCCATGGCCGCCCGCAAGGGCATCTCCGACCTCTCGATCCTCGAGGTCCGCATGGCGCTCCTCGACTGGTCGGCCCGCCTCGGCATGGACGACCGGTTCACCCAGCGCTACCTCAACGAGGGCTTCTCCGGCGGCGAGAAGAAGCGCAACGAGATCCTGCAGATGGCGCTGCTGGAGCCGGAGGTCGCGATCCTCGACGAGACCGACTCCGGGCTCGACATCGACGCGCTGCACGTCGTCGCCGAGGGCATCACGCAGGTGCGCGCCGCACGCGAGGAGCTGGGCATCCTGCTCATCACGCACTACCGCCGCATCCTCGATCACCTCACCCCCGACCGCGTGCACATCCTGCTCGACGGTCGCGTCGTCGCGTCCGGTGGCAGCGACCTCGTCGACACGGTCGAGCGGGACGGCTTCGACGCGTTCCGCACGAAGGTCGGTGTGTGATGAGCGAGCGGGCGCGGCGCCGGTATCCTGCGCCGCAGCGAGCGGAGTGGTGATGGACGTCGCGCGGATCCAGTCCGACTTCCCGATCCTCAAGCGTCAGGTGCACGGCAAGCGACTCGTGTACCTCGACTCGGCGTCGTCGTCGCAGAAGCCGATCCAGGTGCTCGACGCGATGGACCGCATCTACCGCGAGTCGTACGCGAACGTCCACCGGGGCGTGTACACGATCGCCGAAGAGGCGACGGCCGCCTACGAGGAGGCGCGCGCCAAGCTCGCGCGGCTCATCGGTGCCGACTCCGGCGAGATCGTCTTCGCGAAGAACGTGACGGAGGCGATCAACCTCGTCGCGTACTCATGGGCACGCGCGAACCTCCGCGAGGGCGACGCGATCGTCCTGACGGAGATGGAGCACCACGCCAACATCGTCCCGTGGCACCTCCTGAGCGAGGAGCGCGGCGTCGAGCTGCGGTGGATCCCGCTCACCGACGACTTCGGTCTCGACCTCTCGAACCTCGACCAGCTGCTCGACGGTGCGCGCCTGCTCTGCGTCACCGCGGCGTCGAACGTCCTCGGATCGCTCAACGACATCCGGCCGCTCGCCGACGCGGCCCACGCCGCCGGAGCGCTCGTGCTGGTCGACGCCGCGCAGGCCGTGCCCCACATGCCGGTCGACGTGCGGGCCTGGGACGCCGACTTCGTCGGGTTCACGGGCCACAAGATGCTCGGCCCGAGCGGGATCGGCGGTCTCTATGGCCGCGCCGAGCTGCTCGACGCGATGCCGCCCTTCCTCGGCGGCGGCGAGATGATCCGTGACGTCAGCACCGACGGCTTCACGACCAACGACGTGCCGTGGAAGTTCGAGGCCGGCACGCCACCCATCGCCGAGGCCGCCGGGCTCAGCGCGGCCATCGACTACCTCGAGGGCATCGGGCTCGACGCCGTGCGCGAGCACGAGCGGAGCCTCACCGCGTACGCGCTGCAGGCGCTCGAGGACCGGTTCGGCGACGACATCACGATCTACGGGCCACGCGACATCGACCGCCGCGGCAGCGCGGTGTCGTTCCTGTTCACGGACGTGCACGCCCATGACATCTCGCAGGTGGTCGACGAGGAAGGTGTGTGCGTGCGCGCCGGTCACCACTGCGCGAAGCCGTTGATGCGCGTGCTCGGCGTCCCCGCCACGACGCGCGCCTCGTTCTACGTCTACAACGACGAGCACGACGTCGACGCACTCGTCGACGCGCTGGCGCGCGCACAGACGTTCTTCGGAGTGCCATGAGGTTGAGAAGCTGATGCCGGGGCTCGAAGACCTCTACCGCGAGATCATCCTCGACCACTACCGCGCGCCCCGGAACCGCGGCGAGCTGCCGGTGCCTCCCGCGTACAAGGTCGAGGGGTTCAACCCGCTGTGCGGTGACGAGGTCGTCCTGTACCTCGACGTCGACGACGGCACGGTCACCGACATCCGCACCGAAGGGCAGGGCTGCTCGATCAGCCAGGCGTCCACGTCGATGATGAGCGCGGCCGTCAAGGGCAAGCCCGTCGACGAGGCGCGCCGCATCATCCGCGCCTTCAAGTCGCTGATGTCGATCCACGAGTCGACGCTCGAGGGCGGCGCCGACGGTGACGGGGAGGCGAGCGAGCTCGAGGACACCGAGGACGTGCGCCTCGGCGACCTGGAGGCGCTCCAGGGCGTCGTGAAGTTCCCGATCCGGATCAAGTGCGCCACGCTGGCCTGGAACACGCTCCAGCAGGGCCTCGACGAGGCCGCCACGACGTGACTCATGACTGAGGCATGCGGCGGCTCCGCCGACCGCATGCCGGCGGAGACGGAGCTTGCGACGTCTCCAGAGGAGAAAGAACCTGCCCCGGGCATGCGGGGCGGCGCGGCTACGTTGAACCCAAGGCCAACGCGGGTACTCAGGGATCAAGGAGGCGGACACCAGATGGAGCACTTGGCACTCACCCAGCGGATCGATGAAGCGCTCGAGCAGTACCGCGGCCGCGACCTGATCGCCGGGTCCGAGATCACCGACCTGCTCCTCGACCTCCGCCTGATGCTCCTGGCCGCCGACGAAGAGGCCCGTACTCCCGCCTCGTCGTAGCCCGACAGGAAACCACCCCCCTCCCACGTTCTAGGCTCTCCGGCGGATGAACCAGCCTCCGCGCCCCCCCGGCCCCCTGGGCCCCGGTGACCCGCGTCGCCGTGGTCCGCGCCGGCCACCTCCCGGTCGCCTCGAGGGACCTGGATCCCTCGAAGGTCCCGGCGGACTCGAAGGACCTCCCGGACGCGGCGGACCTCCTCCCGGACGCGGCGGACCTCCTCCCGGACGCGGCGGACCACCTCCCGGACGCGGCGGACCTCCTCCCGGACGCGGCGGGCCGCCGCCTGGTCGTGGTGGACCACCTCCCGGTGGACGCGGTGGTCCTCCCGGTGGACGCGGCGGACCGCCGCGCGGTCCGGCCGGTCCTCCGTCCGACGGCACCCCGCCGCCCGACGGTCGCGGACGACGTTCGTCGCGCGCGAAGCAACGCCCGGCCGACTCGGCGCCGACGCCGCGCCCCACGCGCGAGCCCGTCGCCGCCGAGGCAGCAGCCGCGACCGCGACGACGCGCAGCGCGCGTCGTCAGCAGGCGAAGCAGCAGAAGCGCTCTCGAAAGCGCTGGGTCGCGCTGGGCGTCGTCATCGTGCTGTTGCTCGGGGGCGTGGCCGCGTTCGCGCTGTCGTCCGGCGGCGGCGAGTCGAAGCCGCAGGCGCTGCTCTCCGCGAAGCGCGTCACGACCACGAGCACTGCTCCGCCCGCGTTCCAGGCGTTCACGACCTTGACCACCAAGGTGCCGGAGCTCAACGCGTACGAGTCGCCGTCGGAGACCGCGAAGGTCGTCAACACGTTCTCCGACAAGACGGAGTACCTGCAGCCGCGCACGCTGCTCGCCGTCGACCAGCAGCCCGGATGGTTCCAGGCGCTGCTGCCGATGCGCCCGAACGGCTCGATCGGCTGGGTGAAGGAAGCCGACGTCACGCCAGGGTCCACGACGTACGCGATCAAGATCTTCCTGGCGGAGCACAAGCTCGTGCTCACCGAGTCCGACAACGTCGTGCTCGAGGCGCCGATCGTCGCCGGCAAGCCGGAGACACCGACGCCGCTCGGCAAGTACTACATCACCGACCCGGTCGACCTGCAGTCCCGTCCGAACGGGGCGTACGGCGCGTACGCACTCGGCATCTCCGGGTACTCCGAGGTCCTGAAGACGTTCAACGGCGGCCCGGGGCAGATCGCGATCCACGGTGGTGCCTTCGACAGCAACCTCGGCCAGGACGTGTCGAACGGCTGCATCCGCCTGCTCAACGAGGCCATCCTGCAGATCGCGAACACCGTGCCCCTCGGCACGCCGGTCGAGATCGTCGCTTAGGCGACCAGCACGGTCACGGCTTACGGCGTAGGCGACGCGACGGCGGCGAACGCCCGCACGAGCGCCGCGAGCTCCTCGGGGCGCTCCAGCGGGAGCCAATGGGCGGCTTCGTCGACGACCTCGAGGCGGGCGTCGGGGAGCTCGGCGGCGTAGGTCTCGGCGTGCGCCCGCGGCACGAGCCCGTCCTGGGCCCCGGCGACGACGAGCACCGGCACCGTCACCCGGTGCAGGCGGCCGCGCAGCTTCGGGTTGTGCAGGTACGGGTCCCAGCCGATGCGTGCGGTCGCGCCCATGGCCTTCCACATCGGGAGGACGAGCTCGATCGGGATCTCGACCTGCTTGCCGACGTCGCCGGTGAACTCGTCCATCGCGTGCATGGCCGCGGCGATCGGGTGCGACTGGTCGGCGAACAGCATCACCGCGAGCTCGGCGGGGCTGCGCCCGAACATCTCCTCGATGGGCTCGCCGTCGAGGTGCAGGCCGAGGGGGTTCACCAGCACGAGGCCCTCGACGCGGTCGGGGTACCGGCTGGCGAGCTCGAGGGCCATCCACGCGCCGAGCGACGTGCCGAGCACGAGCGGGCGCGGTCCGTCAGCACCGAGGCCGAGCGCGTCGAGCACGTCGAGCAGGTGGAAGACGACGTCCTCGGGTCCGTCGATCTCGTCGCCGCCCTCCGACTCGCCCCAGCCGGGCAGCACCGGGACGATGACGTCGAAGTCGCGCGCGAGCTCGTCGAGCACCTCGAGGTGCGTCTCGCCGCCGGCGGAGTGCAGGTACACGAGCGGTCTGCCTTCACCGGCGCGGAACAGCTGCACCGCGCCGAGCGGCGTGTCGAGGCGCGACTCGTTCACGTCGCCGTCGCGGCGGCTCGGAGCACGCGTTCGCCCTCGCCGAACTCCGCCCGCAGGCGGGGCATGACCTCGGCCGCGAACAGCTCGAGGTTCTTCTTCGTGAGGTCGGCGGGGAGGCTGCCGAGCTGGAAGAGGCCGAGGAGGTTGCCGGTGCCGAGGCGGCCGAGCGCGTCGACGAGCTGCTCGGTGACCGTCTCGGGGGAGCCGACGATCGCGTAGCGGCCGTCCACGATCTCGTCCCACTCGTCGACGTTGAGCATGAAGGAGCCCGCCCCCTTGAGCACGTTCGCGAGCGAGCGCACCGACGTGTAGCCGGGCGGCTGGATCGTGATGCCCGGGAGCAGCCGCTTCACGAAGTACCAGAGGTGCTCCTCGTACTCGCGGCGAGCCTGTTCGTCGGTCTCGGCCACGTAGATCGGGACGAGCCAGCCCGACTGCAGCGGATCGGCCTCGTAGCCCTCGGCGTCGCACGCGTCCCGGAACATCTTGAACGTGCGCTCGAACACGTCGAGGTGGAAGTACGGGATGCCCATGTACGCGTAGTGGTGCCGCGCGACGAACTCCATGGTCTCGAGCGAGCCCGCGCCGGGGATCCAGATCTCGGGGTGCGGCTGCTGCACCGGCCGTGGCCACGGGTTGACGTAGCGGATGCGGAAGTGCTTGCTCACCCACTCGAACGGGCCCGGTGTCGTCCACGCCTTCACGATGAGGTCGTGGGCCTCCTGGAAGCGCTCGCCGCGTGCGCCGGGTTGACCGAGAACGAGTAGTACTCGGGGCCGCCGCCGACCACCATGCCGGCGATGAGGCGCCCGCCACTGATGTTGTCGATGAGCGCGAACTCCTCGGCGACACGGGTGGGCGGGTCGTAGAGCGGCAGCGCGTTGCCGACGACCGCGATCTTCATCCGGCTCGTC
This sequence comes from uncultured Acidimicrobiia bacterium, assembly GCA_963731815.1. GTDB lineage: Bacteria > Actinomycetota > Acidimicrobiia > IMCC26256 > PALSA-555 > DATBSK01. The sequence goes on from CAVSWW010000009.1 coordinate 93,230, forward strand.
TCGCCGCGAGGGTCGACGCGATGAGGTTCGGGGAGGGCATGAGCCCGTACGCGTTCTGGTGGTGCTCGTTGACGCACACGCCGTCGAAGCCCAGCGCCTCGGCCGAGACGAGCTCGTCGAGATAGCGGTTGTACAGCGCGCTCCCGACCGCGGGGTCGTAGAGCGTGTTCGGGATCGTGACCCAGGCCGGACCCTCGTAGGCCGGGTCGAGCCCGATGTATGGCATGAGATGGAACGAGAAGAACCGCATCATGCGCCTCCGGCGAATCAGGGGTGGTCACGCTACCGACGGGTACGATCTCGGGCCACATGGTGTCGAAGGCCTTCACCACGCGCGTTGCCGTCAGCCTCGCGGCTGGCGATCCTGCTCATCGGCGGGGTCGTCGTCGCGGGATCGATCCTGCGTGACGACGACCAGGCCTCGTCGGCCGGGCCCGACACGACGACCACGTCCACGAGGCCGCGACCACCACGACCACCACGAGCACGCTGCCCCCGACGACCACGACGACGCTGCCCCTGCTCCCTGCGCAGCCGGCGGCCGCCGAGCTGCCCGACACGCCGCTGTACGGCTCCTACGGCCCGGGCACCGACCCGGCGATCGTCGCCGCGTACCAGCAGCGACTCGTCGACCTGAAGTTCGACCCGGGCCCCGTCGACGGCAACTGGACCCAGGCGATGACCTACGCCGTGCAGGCCGTCCAGAAGGTCGCGGGCATCGACCGCAACGGCCGCATCGGGCCCACCGAGCGCGACATCCTCGAGAGCTTCCAGTACCCGCAGCCGCTGCACGTCGGCGCGGAGCCGAACCGCACCGAGATCGACATCGCGAAGCAGGTCATCACGCTCTACAACAACAACCAGGTGACGCTGATCACGACGACGTCGACGGCGAGCGGCGAGACGTTCTGCTACGTGACGCCGAAGAAGGCACCGACGCAGCGCATCTGCGAGGTCGCGACCACGCCGAACGGCCGCTACCAGTACTACTTCTTCTACGACGGCTGGCAGGACGGCGACCTCGGCGAGCTCTACAACCCGTACTACTTCTTCAAGGGCCGGGCGATCCACGGCTACGACTCGGTGCCGGTGACGCCGGCGTCGCACGGCTGCTCGCGCATCCCGATGCACATCGCCACCTACTGGCACACGCTCGTCCACGACGGCGAACCCGTCTACGTCGACGGTGGGCCGGCCAACGGCGAAGAGATCATCAGCAGCCAAGCGATCTAGGCCGCGCGCCCGCGCGCTCGTATGCTCCGGCCATGGCCGAGCTGCAGACGCTGGTGGGCGGGCGTGCGTTCCTCGAAGGCCCTCGGTGGCACGACAGTGCGCTGTTCGTCTCCGACATGCACGCGCACGAGGTGCTGCGCGTGACGACCGACGGCGCGGTCGACGTGATCGCCGAGCTCGATGGGTCGTCGCCGTCGGGGCTCGGGTGGCTCCCCGACGGCTCGATGCTCATCGTGTCGATGGACGACCGGAAGCTGCTCCGCCGCGCCGACGACGGCGCGCTCAGCGAGCACGCCGACCTCTCGTCGCTGGCCCCGCACGAGATCAACGACATGGTCGTCGACGACGCGGGCCATGCCTTCGTCTCCCAGTTCGGGTACGACTTCCACGGCGGCGGGAAGCCGGCCGCGGCGCCGCTGCTGCGCGTCGACCCCGACGGCAGCGCCCGCGAGGTCACCGACGGCCTGAAGATGCCCAACGGCATGGTCGTGACGGCCGACGGCAGCACGCTCGTCGTCGCCGAGAGTGCGGGTCGCTGCCTCACCGCGTTCGACCTCGCCGGCGACGGCGCGCTCTCGAACCGGCGCCAGTGGGCCGATCTCCCGGAGGGCGACTACCCGGACGGGATCTGCATCGACGGCGACGACGCGATCTGGATCGCCGGGCCCGCGTCCGACCGCTTCGTGCGCGTGCGAGAGGGCGGCGAGGTGACCGACGTCGTCGAGACGCCCGGCCGCCACGCGATCGCCTGCGCGATCGGCGGCGACGACGGCCGCACGCTCTTCTGCTGCACGTCGCCGACGCAGGGCGAGCCTGACCGGTCGCGCGCCGAGCGCGGCTCGAAGGTCGAGACCGTCACCGTGTCCGTCGCCGCTCGCGAGTGACGGCGTCTACAGCCGGGCGAGCATCCGCTCCATGATCTCGCCGACCTCGGCGCGCGCCGCCGACTGGTCGTCGGCACGGGCGACGAGCAGGACCGCCTCGTGGAGCGCCGCGAGCAGCACGTGCGCCAGTGGCGCCACTGGCTGGTCGTCGATCTCGCCGGCGTCCATCGCGCCACGCAGCACCTCCTGCACCATGCCGAGCGCCAGGTTCCCGGAGATCTCGGCGCGCGCCTCCCAGCCCAGGACGGACGTGCCGTCGATCAGGCAGACGCGCTGCACGGCCGGATCCATCGCGGCGTCGAGGTAGGCCAGCGTCCCGAGGCGCAGCTGCTCGGTCGGTGTCGAGCCGCCCGCGGCGGCGGTCGCGACCTTCGTCATGATCTCGTGCTCGAGCTCCTCGTAGACGGCGCGGAACAGCTGCTCCTTGCCGCCGTAGTGGTGGTGCAGGGCGCCGCGGGTCACGCCGGCCGCCTCGACGATCTGCTCCCGACCGGTGGCGGCGTAGCCCTGCTCGGCGAAGAGGCGCCGGGCCGCGCCGAGCAGCGCGGCCTTCGTGGCCGCGGTCCGCTCGGCCTGGGTCCGGCGCGTGACGGGAGTCACCGTTGACCTCGTGTGCCCACCAGTGCAAGATACGTGCAACCTGCACGGAAGTTCTCCAAGGAGCCCATCATGACCCTTCCTCGCGACGAGGTGTCCGCCGGCCTGCTCGACGAGCTGAGCGAGTTCGAGAAGCTCGTTCGCTCGCTCGACGACCAGCAGTGGTCGACGCCCAGCCGCTGCGAGGGCTGGACGGTGGGTGACGTCGCCGCGCACGTCATCGGCTCGATGGCCGACGTCGTGGGTGGCCGCCTCGACGGCCTCGGCACGCCCGAGGTCACCGAGCGCGAGGTCCAGGAGCGTCGCGGCCGCACGCCGGCCCAGCTCGCCGACGAGTGCGCCGAAGTCCGGGAGGCCGCGCAGGGGCTGCTCGCCGTCTTCGACGACGCGGCGTGGGAAGCGCCGGCTCCCGGCGGCTACGAGGGCACGCTCGGCGACGGCGTCGAGGCGCTCTGGTACGACACGTACCTCCACGCCGACGACATGCGCGCCGTGCTCGGTCAGGCACCAGTGCGCGACATCGCCGGCGAGACGGCGAGCATCTCGCACATCGCGACCGAGCTCACGAAGCGCGAGTGGGGTCCTGCGACGCTCGCGTTCGACGGGCTGCCAGAGTTCCCGGTGAGCGGTGGCGGCGGCAGGCGGGTCGACGGTGAGGCGTACCCGTTCATCCTCGCGGTGACCGGTCGCGACGGCGACGGGCTCCGCGACCTCGTCGACGTCGTCAACCTCTACGCCTGAGGCGCTAGAAGCCGGGCTCCGCGAAGGGGTCGGCTTCGGTCGGTGGCTCGACGCGCAGGTCGTCGACGCCGAGCTCCGCGGCGATGCCCTCGTAGCCGACCTCCTCGAGGTGATCGGCGAGCTCGGGACCACCGCTGGTGACGATCCGTCCGCCGAGCAGGACGTGCACGCGGTCGGCACGCAGCTCGGTGAGCAGCCGCGTGTAGTGGGTGATCGCGAGGACGCCGAGACCCGCTTCCGAGGTCATCTCCTCGATGCGGCGCGAGACGTCGCGCAGCGCGTCGACGTCGAGCCCCGAGTCGATCTCGTCGAGGACCGCGAAGCGCGGCTCGAGCACCGCGAGCTGCAGCGTCTCCATGCGCTTCTGCTCGCCACCGGAGAACTCGTCGTTGACGCCGCGCTGGAGGAACTCGTCGCGCACCTCGAGCCGAGCCGCCTCGGCGCCGAGGCGCTCGTCGATGCCGGCCGGGTCGCCGCCTCGTGCCCGCACCGCCGCGCCGATCAGCTCGCCGACGGGCACGCCCGGGACCGCCACCGGGTACTGCGAGGCGAGGAAGAGCCCGCGCGCGGCGCGCTGCCACGTCGGGAGGCCGATGAGCTCCTCGCCGTCGATCGTGACCGAGCCGGCCGTCACCTCGTAGTCGTCGCGACCCATGAGGACGTGGGCCAGGGTCGACTTCCCGGACCCGTTCGGGCCCATGAGCGCGTGCACCTCACCCGAGACGACGGTGAGGTCGACGCCGCGCAGGATCTCGAAGCCGTCGACCGAGGCGTGCAGGTCGCGGATCTCCAGCGTGTGCCGGGCGCGTCGGGCTCACGGCAGCTCCACCACCACGTCGTCGCCCTCGACCTTCACGTCGTAGACCGGCACCGGCTGCGTCGCCGGCAGCGTCTGGGGCTCACCGGTGGTGAGCAGGAACGTGGAGCCGTGCTTCGGGCACTCGATCTCGCACTCGTCGGGCCACACGTCGCCCTCCGAGAGGGAGTAGTCCTCGTGCGAGCACTCGTCGTTCAGCACGTAGAACCGGTCGCCGAGGTGCACGACCGCGAGCCGGTGGCCGTCGACGTCGAACCGCCGCGCCGATCCGTCCGGGACGTCGGCGACCTTGCACACCGCCACGTCACTCACCGGGATGCTCGATCTTCTCGATCACGCGCCGGCGCAGCGGCTCGATCAGCGCCGTGACGGGCAGGCGCGCGAACACGTCGTCGAAGAACCCGAGGACGATGAGCCGCTCGGCCTCCTCGGGCGGGATGCCGCGGGTGCCGAGGTAGTAGAGCTGGTCCTCGTCGATCGGCCCGACCGTGCTCGCGTGCGAGCAGCGCACGTCGTTGGCCTCGATCTCGAGGTTCGGGATCGACTCCGCGCCCGCACCCTCGGTGAGGACGAGGTTGCGGTTCGTCTGGTACGCCTCGGACTTCTGCGCGGGCGGTCGCAGGCGCACGAGCCCCGAGTACACCGACCGCGCGTGGTCCTCGACCGCGCCCTTGAACAGCAGGTCGCTGCGCGTGTGCGGCGCGTCGTGGTCCTGGAACGTGCGGAAGTCGAGCATCTGGTCGTGGTCGCCGAAGTACACGGCGATCAGGTCGCTCTCGCTGCCGGGCGCCGCGAGCAGCGACTCGCTGCGCAGGCGCGCGTAGTCGCCGCCGAGCGCGACCGCGGACGAGCGCAGCGTGGCGTCGCGGCCGAGGTGGGCACGCTGGAGCGTGACGCTCCACGTGCGCGGACCGTGCTCCTGCACGGTGACGTAGCGGACGTGCGCGTTGTCGCCGACGAGCAGCTCGACGACGCCGTCGACGAGGTGACCCGGAGCCGTCGGACGGGAACGACGGTGAGCCGGCGCGCTCGACGAGCGTGACCTCGGCGCCGTCGCCGGCGACGAGCAGCGTGTGCGGGAAGCTCGCGTACCCCGCACCCTCGGCCCAGTGCAGCACGACGATCGGGCGGTCGACGACGACTCCGTCGGGCACCTTGATGCACGCGCCGCCGGCGAGGAACGCGTCGTGCAGCACCGTGAACGCGTCGGGTGAGGCGTCGGAGCACACGCCGAGCGAGTCACGGAGATCGGACTCGTCGCACGTCGCGAGCCCACAGACGGTGACGCCCTTCGACTCCAGCGAGGGATCGAGCTCGTGGTGCACGACCTTGCCGTTGCGCACCACGACCATGCCGGCGTGCTCACCGATCTCGGCGGCGAAGGGACCGCCGCCGGGCGCCGTCTCTTCCGCGGGGTCGCCGAGCTCCTCGGGCGGGACGGGCCGGTAGCGCTCGAGGTCGAGCTCGCCGATGCGGCTGTACCGCCAGATCTCGTCGTGCTCGGTGGGCCACTCGAGGCCCTGGAGACGCTCCGCTGCCGCGAGCCGACGGCGCGCGAGCCAGTCAGGACCCCCGATCGCGCGAGCGGCGTCGGGGGTGAACGCCGCGGTCATCGCCCGGACTGGCTCGCTCGCTGCGAGCCGGGATACCCGTCTCGCGGACGCTCGCTCACCCGACCGCGCCCTCCATGTTGAGCTCGATGAGGCGGCTGAGCTCGACGGCGTACTCCATCGGCAACGTCTTGGTGATCGGCTCGATGAAGCCGTTGACGATCATCGCCGTCGCCTGCTGCTCGGTGAGCCCGCGCGACTGGAGGTAGAAGAGCTGGTCGTCACCGACCTTCGAGACGGTCGCCTCGTGGCCGATGCGCGCGTCCTTCTCACCGATCTCCATGTACGGGTAGGTGTCGGAGCGGCTCTCCTCGTCGAGGATGAGCGCGTCGCAGCGCACGTGGCTCTTCACGCCGTAGGCGCCCTCGTCGACCTTCACGAGTCCGCGGTACGTGGTGCGGCCACCGTCCTTGGAGATCGACTTCGAGTCGATCACCGACGTCGTCTCCGGCGCGGCGTGCGTCATCTTGGCGCCCGCGTCCTGGTGCTGACCGGGCCCTGCGTACGCGACCGACAGCACCTCGCCGTGCGCCTTCGGGCCGGTCATGACGACGGCCGGGTACTTCATCGTGAGCTTCGACCCGAGGTTGCCGTCGATCCACTCGACGGTCGACTCGGTCTCGGCGCGCGCTCGCTTGGTGACGAGGTTGTAGACGTTGGGCGACCAGTTCTGGATGGTCGTGTACCGGATGCGCGCACCGGGCTTCGCGATGAGCTCGACGACCGCCGAGTGCAGCGAGTCGGTCGAGTACACCGGTGCCGAGCACCCCTCGACGTAGTGCACCGACGCGCCCTCGTCGGCGATGATCAACGTGCGCTCGAACTGCCCGGCGTTCTCCGCGTTGATGCGGAAGTACGCCTGCAGCGGCATGTCGACGTGCACGCCGGGCGGCACGTAGATGAACGAGCCGCCGCTCCACACCGCGGAGTTGAGCGCGGCGAACTTGTTGTCACCCGGCGGGATGACCGTGCCGAAGTGCTCGCGCACCAGCTCGGGGTAGTCCTTGACCGCCTGGTCCATGCTCGAGAAGTACACGCCGAGCTTCTCGAGGTCTTCGCGGTTCTTGTGGTACACGACCTCGGACTCGTACTGCGCCGTCACGCCGGCGAGGAACTTCCGCTCGGCTTCGGGGATGCCGAGCTTCTCGTACGTCGCCTTCATCGACTCGGGGAGCATGTCCCAGTCGTTGACCTCACCACCGGAGCTCGGCTTCAGGTAGTAGTAGATGTCGTCGAAGTCGATGCTCGGCATGTTCTTGGCGAACCAGTCGAGCATCGGCTTGCGCTCGAACCGCTTCAGCGCGTTGAGCCGGAACTTCGTCATCCACTCCGGCTCGTCCTTGTGGTGCGAGATCTCCTTGACGACGTCTTCGTTCACGCCCTTCTTGGGCGTGTAGACGTAGTCGTCGGTCGAGTCGTGCCAACCGAGCTTGTACTTGCCGAGGTCGATGCCCTGGACGGCCATCTTGCGCTCCCATGAGCGACTGCAGGGCCCCGGGTGGGGCCCCGGGGATTAACACTACGTCGATAGTAACAATTACCCCCCGCCTCCTCAATCCCGCCGCCGGAGATCGGCCTCCTGGGATCGGGGCGAGCCGCCTCAGGGCAGGGCGGCGAGGGCCTGCTGGGAGTTCGCGGGCGCGGGTCGTCGACGTGGTCGAGGACGTGCTGGAGGTGGGCGTGCCGCCTCCGCTCGCCACGAGGAGCTGGCGGGCCTGCTCGACGAGGTCCTGGGCCTCCCCGACCAGCTGCTGGTACTCGCCGAGGTCGCCGGCCGTGAGCGCCGACTGGGCGTCGGCGAACTTCTGCTCGGCCGACTGGAGGATCTGCTCGACGGTCTGGTCCGGGCTCGGCTGACCGGGCTCGGTCGGCTCGGTCGGCTCGGTCGCGGCGCGGCCGAACAGCGCGTCGAGCCCGGCGCTCACGGTCTCGGCGAGCACGGGTGACTTCGCCGGGTCGGGCACCGCGACCGTCACGAACTGGAACTGCGGGAACGCGTTCGGGTTCTGGGTCGCCACCGTGAAGAACGGCTGGACGTAGATGATCGACTCACCGACCGGGATCAGCTGGACCGCGCCCGCGACGACGTTCGAGCCGCGCTGGCTCAAGAGCGTGATCTGCTCGGAGATATCGCTCGTCTTCTGGATGTTCGCCGCGGCTTGCACCGGACCGAGCACCTGTTGGCCCTGCGGCATCACGAACGCCTCGAGCTCGCCGTAGTCGCGCGGATCCGACTTCGCGCTCATGAACGACACGAGGCGCGTCTGCTGGTTGTCCTTCGACACCGGCACGAACGGCTGGAGGATCAGGAAGCTCTCGCGATCGTCGCCCGGCAGCCGGATGTAGAGGTAGTACGGATCCTGGCGGCGCGTCTCGGCGGTGATCTCCGGCGCACGGTTGTTGTTCTGGCCGCCGCCGCTCGTCGTCTCCGATGCGATCGGCGTCACGGCCGCGTTCGGGTCGGGCGAGAGCAGCCAGCGCTCGTTGCCGTTGTAGAAGCGCTGTGGCTCGACGACGTGGTACTTCGAGAACGCGTTCGACTGGAGCTTGAACAGGTCCTCCGGGTAGCGGAGGTGCTCGACGAGCTTCTGCGGCATCTTGTCGAACGACGTGAAGAGGTCGGGGAACGCCTTCTGGTACGCCTGGATGATCGGGTCGTCGGGGTCGATCACGTAGAACTTCACGGTGCCCTGGTACGCGTCGACGGTCACCTTCACCGAGTTGCGCGCGTAGTTGACGTCGCCCGAGAGCCCGCCCGAGCCCTGGACCTGCTGCGAGTACGGGTACTGCGTCGACGTCGTGTAGCCGTCGAGGACCCAGGTCGTCTTCCCGTCGACGATCACCGGGTACGGGTCGGCATCGAAGTCGAGGAACGGCGCGAGCTTCTCGACCCGCTCCCGGATGTCGCGACGCATGAGGATCCGCGACTCGTCGGTCATCTGCCCCGAGATGAGGATGTTCGGGTCGCCGAAGCGCAGCGCGAACGCGGCCTTCCGGATGAAGCTGCCCACGTCGACGCCGTCGCGGCCCCGGTACCGCGTCCGCGAGTCGCGGACGCCCTGGCGGGCGTAGTTGAGCTCCTTCTGCTTGGCGTCGACGATGACGAACCCGTCGAGCCCTTCGCCGAAGTAGATCTCCGCGCCGCGGCCGGCGAGCTCGATCTGCTCACCCTGCGGCGGGATGTCCGAGAGGACGAACGACGGCGAACCGTCAGTGGCGGCCGTGTTGGTCGGCGACGCGACCGCGCCGTACCCGTGCGTGTACACGAGGTGCTCGTTGACCCACGACTGGCTGGGCAGCTCGCTGCTGTTGAGCTCGCGCGCGGACAGCAGCACCTGCGTCGTCTGGCCGTCGAGGCGTGTAGCGGTCGACGTCGACGTCGTTGATCCGGTAGTAGGTCTGCAGCGCCTGCAGCGTCTGGTACGTCGACCGGATGACGGTCGGGTCCCAGAGCCGCGCGTTGTCGATCGTCGGCCGGTTCGCGTCGACGACCGCGGGCTGCAGGTCCTGGCTGTAGTTGAAGTCCTGCACGTCGATCGACGACAGGTTGAACGCCTGTCGGGTCGCGGCGATGTTGCGGCGGATGTACGGCCGCTCGGTGGCGAACTCGTTCGGGTTCACCTTCAGGTTCTGGATCACGGCCGGGTAGATCGTGCCGACCACGAGCGACACGAACGCCCAGAGCCCGACGGCGATGACGGGGAGCACCCACCCGCGCCGCCAGATGTTCCAGATGAACAGCGCGGCCGCGATGATCGACACGAAGATCAGGAAGTTCAGCGCGGGCAGCTGCGCCTTGACGTCGGTGTAGCTCGCGCCGTCGACGACGCCGCGGTCGGAGAGGTTCAGCTCGAAGCGCGAGAAGTAGTAGTCAGCCGTCTTCACGAGGGCCATCACGGCGAGGAGCACCGAGAGGTGCGCCTTCACCTGCGGGGTGACGCGCTGGAGCGGGCTCTGGAACCGGATGCCGCCGTTCAGGTAGTGCGCGACCGCGGTGACGAGCAGCACGATCACGAGGCCCGCGAAGAGCCAGTCGATCATGAAGTTGATGAACGGCAGCCGGAACACGTAGAAGCCGACGTCCTTGTCGAACTGCGGGTCCTGGATGCCGAAGTCGACGCTGTTCGTGAACAGGATCCATTGCCGCCACTGCGACGAGACGCCGATCCCTGCGATCAGCGCGAAGAAGACCGCGATGCCGACCCGGATCCGGCCGCGGTACCGGGTGGTCGTCTGCTGGTAGCGGCTGACGAGCTCGTCCTCGGGCGTGGGCGCCCCCATCGGGCGGAACCGGGGCGCCAGGCGGTCGGCGATGACGAGGTTCGCGAAGAGGATCGCGAAGAAGATGAGCGTGAAGACGAGCGCCGGCACGACCTTGGCGGCGAGCAGCGACCCCCAGGTGTCGCCCTGCCCGAGGGAGTCGAACCAGAGGAAGTCGGTGTAGAAGCCCGCGAGCCCGCGCAGGCTGAACAGCAGGACGAGGATGACGACCGCGAGGGCGATGACCCAGCCGCGGATACGGAAGCGGCGGCGCTCAGCCGTCGGGACGCGCATCGAAGCCGCAGCCTACTGAGGGCGCTTGCTGGTTCCGCTGCGCGGTGATCCCTCCGCGGCCACCGGCAGCGCGACGCAACGACAGCCTGGGTGGGCGGGTGGGTGTGTCTGTCCGGTGGGGAACGGCTTCCCTTTGAGCGTGGGCTCGAGGGCGTTGTCGTCGCAGTCGGGGCAGCGGCCGGCCTCGTCGGGCAGCCACTGGAGCATCGCCGCCGGTCCCGAGGCCTCGTACGCGCCGCGTGCGTACGCAGCTGCGAGCACGTCTCGGATCCGGTCCTCGAGGTCGACCCCGCGCCACTCCCGGAAGCGGGCTCCGATCGCCTCCCCGAGCGCGCGCTGCAGCTCGTTCGAGGTCTCGTAGGGACCCTCGGCGACGACGGCGTCGATCGTCGTGGTGATCCGCTCGCGCAGCGGGTTGCACAGCACCGCGGCCAGCTCGACCACGACGCGGTCGGGAGCGCGCGACAGCCGGCCCGCCTTGCCCGACGCGGCGCGCCCACCGAGGTACGCGGCGTTGATCGACGGCGCGAGCAGCGCGGTCCACGTCTCGCGCTGACGGACCGGCTCGGCGAGCAGCCGGTTCGCTTCCTGCTTGCCGCGAGTGCGTCGGACGGTGTCGAGCAGCGAGTTCTGCTCGTCCTGCAGCAGTCGCTTCGCGGACCGCAGGACGTCGGGCAGGAGCGGGAGCAGCAGGTCGTCGCGCCGCCGCAGCTCCGATGTCGTCGCGCCGGACGCGGGCGCGTCGCCGGCGGGTGCCGGGGTGCCGTTGTCGGCCGGCGCGTCGAGAGTGGCCACCGCGGCCTCCGCGGCGGCTGCGGGCTCGGCCGACGCAGATGGGGCCTCGGCGGGCGCCGGCGTCGCGGCCCGGGCCCGGGCTTTGGGCGGCGCGGCCTTCGGCCTCGCCACCTTGGCGGTCTTGGCCTTCGCCGCCTTCACGTGCTTCGGGGCGATGCGCGGCGGGGGGTCTGCCCGCAGCTGGTCGAAGACCTCGTCGATGCGGCCGGGGTCGGTCGTCCCCGGACTCGAGCCGCCGGCAACCGCCGCCTGCGGCGCGGTGTCGTCCGTGGACGTCGGGCGTCCCTCGGCGCGCGCGTCGCCCGCCGGCGCGTCGACGGTCGGGGTCGAGAGCGCGGCGATCGTCTCGTCGATCGTGGTGCGGAGCTGCTCCAGCTCTTCGATCAGCCCGCGACGTCGTTGGTCGGCGTCCTCGAGCATGCGACGACGCACGGCGCGCGCTTCGGCGACGACCGCGCGCCCGTGCTCGAGCGCGGCCTGCTGCGCTTCGTCGAGGAGCGCAGTCGCGCGCGCGTTGCGCTCCTCTTCGTCCGTGCGCTCGGAGGGTCCTGGCCCAGCATCCGCCATCGCAGGACCGATGCTATTGGCCGGTCGCCGCCGCTTCTGCTGTCGTCGGTGCAGCCGCCACCGGGTCTCCGCCGGCCCGCTCCAGGGCCCGCAGGGCGTCGTCGAGGGTGCGGACGACCACGACCTTCATGTCGCCCGCGTGCTCGCGTGCCTCCTTGCCCTCGCCCACGGGCACGAGCATGAGCGTCGCGCCGGCGTCGCGGGCGGTGACCGCCTTCTGCGCGACGCCGCCGACCGGGCTGACGGAGCCGTCGGGCTCGATCGAACCCGTGATCGCGACGTTGCGCCCGCCCGTCAGGTCTCCCGGGGAGAGATCGTCGACGATCGCGAGCGCGAACGCGAGGCCCGCCGACGGACCACTCACCCGTTGCGTGTCGATCTTCACGTCGATCGGGAACTGCCAGTCGTACAGCGTCTGCGAGAGGATCCCCGCGAACGCGGTGCCGTCGCGCTCGCCGAGCTCCACCCGCACCTCCATCGCCGCGCCGTCGCGCTCGACCGAGAACTTCGCGGTGTCGCCCGGCTGGTGCGCCTGGATGAGCGGGGCGATCTCTTCGGCGGTGTTCACTGGCGTGTCGTCGACCGCCGTGATGCGATCGCCGGGGTGCAGCGCACCCTCGGCGGCCCCGCCACACTCGACGTCGCGGATCAGCACCCGCGTGCCGAGCAGGTCGACCGTGTAGCCGAGCCGTGTGAGGGCGACCTCCTTGGCCGCGTCCTGCGACTGCACCATCAGCTCGTCGTTCAGCCGGCTGTTGTCCTCGTACGTCTGGCAGCCGATCACCTCTTCGCGCTTCTGCACGCTGAGGTCGTCGTCGAGCTGGGAGAGCAGGTAGCGCCACACGTTGGGGTCGTCGTTCGTGACGCGGACGGTCAGGTACAGGAGCTTCCCGTCGTGCGGGTACGTCTCGGCACCGGAGATCGACACGACGCTCTCGTCGAGCGCGGTCGCGTCGCCCGGCGAGATGATGACGTACGGCACCTTGATGACCGCGAGGGCGGTCACGATCGCCGCCACCGCGACCATCGCGATGACGCCGACGACGACGGGCCAACGTCGGCGTCGACCCGGCCGTGCCGCGGGCGCGCCGCCGTCGCCCGGCGGTGCGGGCGGAGCGCCCTCAGTGGGGCCGACGGGCGTGGCGACGGGAGGGTTGTCCATCCGAGGGCGTTCGCGGCAGGGCATTTCTTCTACCGTGGAGCGATGCCGCGCGAAGGTCAGCCTGCCACGCCCCCTGGTGCGAGCGTGCAGCGCGCCCCCCTCCCTCCGGCGACGGGTTCGCTCGAGGAGCCGCTGCCTCGGCCTCGCCCCGACGCGACGGGTCGCGAGTACCACCCGCACGAGAACTTCCGCCCGTCCACGTGGTGGAAGGCGCTGAAGAACAGCTGGGCACTGACCCGCTGGATCGTCCTCGTGCTCGCCGTCGGCATCGGCACCGCTGCGGTGATCGCGGTGCTCATGGCGGGGCTGTTCACGCTCGTCGACAGCAGCCTCTGACCGCCGGGCCCGGCGACGCAGGCGACCGGCCAGACGACCGGCCAGAAGACCTGATGGACGGGAGCCGGTCCGAAGCACCGGACGTCGCGGCGGCCGCCGTGATCGCCGCCCTCGGTCTCGGCAGCCACGAGCCGGAGCACGTCGACGAGCGGGCGGTGCCCGCGCTGGGCGATCCGTCACCACGCGTGCGCTCGGCCGCGATCGGCGCGCTGGTCCGCGCGGGGACGCCCTCGGCCGCCGCCGACGCGTGGCATCGAGCGATCGACGACGCGTCGCCGGCCGTCCGGCGCCGCACCGCCGAGCTCGCGCCTTCGCTCGACGCGCGCGGCCCGAGCGACGCGACGGTCGTGCCGCTCCTCGTGGCGCGGCTCGGCGACGAGGACACGACCGTGATCGAAGCCGCCGCGTTCGCGCTCGGGGAGCTCGGGACGACCGCCATCGCGGGTGGCGCCGTCGACGCGCTGGCGAGCACCGTCACCGGGCACGACGATGCGCTCGCCCGCGAGGCGGCGGTCGCCGCCCTGGGTGCGCTCGGCGACCCCGCCGGGCTGCCGGCCGTCCTCGCCGCGTGCCGCGACAAGGCGACGGTTCGGCGACGGGCGGTGCTCGCACTCGCACCCTTCGACGGCCCCGACGTGGACGCCGCGCTCGCTGCGGCGCTCGGGGACCGCGACTGGCAGGTGCGCCAGGCGGCGGAGGACCTGCTCCCGGAAGAGCCGTTGCCCGAGGAGCCGGGCGACTGACCGCTACTGGAACCGCTGCGAGGAGCCGCGCGGACGGTCCATGAACATCTCGCGCAACCGGTCGAACGACTCGAGGCAGCGACCGGCGCCGAGCACGACCGTCTCGAGCGGCAGCTCCGAGAGGCGGACCGGCACGCCGGTCTCGTGCTCGATCCGGCGGTCCATGCCGCGCAGCAGCGCGCCACCACCGACGAGGTGGATGCCCATCTCGAGCAGGTCCTGCGCGAGCTCGGGCGGGGTCTCGGCGAGCGCCTGCTTCGTCGCGTCGAGGACGGCCTGCATCGGCTCCTCGATCGCGTCGCGCACCTCTTCGGGCTCGAGCACGACCGTGCGAGGGAGTCCGCTCATCAGGTCGCGACCGCGCACCTCGGCCTTGTACTCGTCGGCCGTCGGGAACGCGGACCCGATCGCGAACTTGATCTCCTCCGCGGTGCGCTCACCCACCGCGATGCCGTGGTCGCGACGCAGGTAGGCCTGGATCGCGCTGTCGACGTCGAAGCCGCCGACGCGCACCGCCTGCAGGGCGACGATGCCGCCGAGGGAGATGACGGCCATCTCGCTCGTCCCACCGCCGATGTCGATGACCATGTTGCCGAGCGGCTCGTGGATCGGCAGCGAGGCACCGATCGCGGCAGCCATCGGCTGCTCGATGAGGTAGGTCTGCGCGGCACCGGCGCGACGGGTGGCCTCGAGCACCGCGCGTTGCTCGACGTGCGTGATGGCCGACGGCACGCAGACGAGGACGCGCGCCCGCTGCAGCCGGGTGATCCCGGCCCGGGCGAAGATGAGGCGGATCAGGCGCTGGGTGATCTCGAAGTCGGTGATCGCACCACCGCGGAGCGGGCGCACGGCGACGATGTGGCCGGGCGTGCGGCCGATCATGTGCCACGCCTCGTGCCCCATCGCCAGCACCTCTTGGGTGCGGCTGTTGAGGGCGATGACCGTGGGCTCGTTGAGGATGATGCCCTGGCCCCGCGCGTAGACGAGGGTGTTCGCGGTCCCGAGGTCGATCGCGAGGTCGCGTGACACGACGGCCTACCGTCCCGGCGACGCAGGGACCGGGCGAGCGTCGTGCGCGCACGTGCCCCAGTCGTCCCCGCCCGCCCAGTGCTCGCGCTTCCAGATCGGCACCGTCTCCTTCAACGTGTCGATCGCGAACCGAGCCGCCTCGAAGGCCTCGGCCCGGTGCGGTGTCGCGACGACCACGGCCACCGAGGCCTCCGACAGCTCCAGCGTCCCCGTGCGGTGGAGCAGCGCCAGGCGCTCCACGTCGGGCCAGCGCCGCCGCACCTCGTCGGCGATCTCGACCAGCCGGGCCCGGGCGACGTCGTCGTACGCCTCGTACGTGAGGGCGGTGACGTCGGTGCGGCCCTCGGCGTGGTCCCGGACGACCCCGAGGAACGTCACGACGGCGCCACAGCGGGGGGTCGTCGCCCACGCCACGGCCTCCGTCACCGGCAGCGGCTCGGCGCCGAGTGCGATCCAGTCGTCCGCGATCAGGTCGTCTGGGGTGGGCCGCTCGATCACGGGCGCAATCGTACTGGCGGAGCACCGAGCCGCTCCCGGCCGCGGGGCCCGCGGGCTGACGCGCAAGGCCGCTCCGTACACTTTGGCTATGCCCGAGGACGAGGACGAGGGCGCGCCCGGGCTGCCGCCGCATCCGCTCGATCGTGTCTGGTTCCACCCCAGTGAGCTCGGAGGAGCCCCTCCCGAGGCCCAGGCAGCGGCACGGCCGCCGCAGTGGGCGATGCTGGCGATCGCAGCGTTCTGTGGCGTCGTGGCCACGGTGGGCGTCCTCGCCGCCACCGGGGCCGTGGGCAGCGACGACAGCGGCGTCGGCGGATCCTCGAGCTTCGTCCCCGCGTTCGCCCAGCTGCAGCAGGACCACTCGGCCGACCTCGTCGCCTCGGCCGGCGCCAGCGTCGTGGCGGTGCGGGTGACGACGCCCGACGCCACCACCACCGACGGCTCGGGGGTGGCCGTCGGCGGCGACCGGATCGTGACCAGCGCCGCGCTCGTCGCGGACGCCTCGTCCGCCTCGGTGACGACCGACCACGGTCGCGTCGTCGCGGCCAAGGTCGTCGGCACCGATCCCGAGACCGACCTCGCGCTGCTCCAGGTCGACGGCGTCCGCGTGCCACCCGCCGACATGGGCTCGTCCGACCACCTCTCGGTCGGCACCTGGGTGCTGGCGGTCGGCGCGGCGGGCGGCGAGGACCGGTGGGCAAGCCAGGGCGTGGTGAGCGGGATGAACCAGCTCGTCACGGTCGCGTTCGGCACGATGATGCCGGGCATGCTCGCGACCGACGTCGACACGCCGTCGAGGTCGGGCGGCGGCGTGCTGCTCGACGAGGACGGCTCGGTCGTCGCGATCCTCAGCCGCGCTGCTCCCGGCCGCGCGGTGCCGATCGAAGCGGCACGCGAGGTCGCCGAGCAGCTCGGCGCCAGCGGCCGGGTGCACCACGCGTGGCTCGGCATCGATGCGGTCGACGCCTCGTCGCGCGCCGGTGGCGGAGCGATCGTGCAGGGGATCTCCGACGGCGGCCCGGGGCAGGCCGCCGACCTGCACACCGGCGACGTGATCACGTCGATCGGCGAGGAGCGGGTGGCCGACTTCGCCGACCTCGTCGCGGCCGTCGCGCACCGCCGGCCCGGCGATCCCGTCGAGCTGACGGTCTTCCGGGGCGACCGGCGCCTGCGCGTGAGCGCCACCCTCGCCGAGCGACCCTGAGGGGCGTCTTCGGCGGGCCTTGTGGGAGCATGAGGCCGTGCCGACCGACGAGACCCTCACCGACCTCGACCGCGAGCTGCTGAACGCGGTCCAGTGGGACTTCCCGCTCGACCCCCGCCCCTACGGCGTGCTCGCCGAGCGGCTCGGCGTCACCGAGCCCGAGGTCCGTGCACGCGTCGCCCACGTCAAGGACCAGGGCGTCCTCCGTCAGCTGTCCGCGATCTTCGACACCCGCGCGCTCGGCTACGGGTCGTCGCTCGTCGCCTGCAAGATCGATCCCGACCGCGTCGACGAGGCTGCCGCCGTCATCAGCGAGCACCCCGGCGTGTCGCACAACTACAAGCGCAACCACGCGTTCAACCTCTGGTACACGATCGCCGTCCCGCCCGGCGACGTGCTCGAGGACCACGTCGACGTGCTGCACCGCGACGCCGGCGCGCTCGTCACCCGGGTGCTCCCGACGCTGAAGCTCTACAAGATCGGCGTCAAGCTCGACATGACCGGCAAGACCGCCGCCGACGCGAAGACCGAGGTGCTGGCGCACGAGCGTCCGGAGCGGAAGGCCGAGATGCCGGCGCCCGACCTCACCGACCTCGAGGTCAAGGCGATCAGCATCGTGCAGGAGGACCTGCCGCTCGTGGAGCGGCCGTTCGCCGCTCAGGCCGAGCAGATCGGCTGCACCGAGGACGAGGTGCTCGAGATGCTCGCCTCGTTCAAGGAGCGCAAGCTCATGCGGCGCTTCGCCGCGGTCATGAACCACCGGAGCGCGGGCTACAAGGCGAACGCGATGGGCGTCTGGGCGGTGCCCGACGACCAGCTCGAGGAGATCGGGCCGCAGATGGCGGGCTTCGCTCGTGTGAGCCACTGCTACAAGCGCCCGACCTACGACGACTGGCCGTACTCCGTGTTCACCATGGTCCACGGCATGAACGCGCGCGAGTGCGAGGACACGATCGCCGCGATCAAGGACGAGACCGGCGTCGACGAGTTCGAGCTCCTGTGGTCGGTGAAGGAGTACAAGAAGACGCGCGTGCGCTACTTCACCGACGAGTGGGACGCCTGGCGCGCCGAGCACCTCGCCAACGTGTAGCTCCGCGTCGGATTCCGCGTCCGACGAGCGCCACCACGACCGCACCGAGCACCGCGAGCGCGATCGCGCGCGCACGCGACGGCGGTGGACCCAGGGACGCGATCCCGTCGGTGATCGCCTCCTCGTTCGTGTGCTGCGGCGTCCAGCCGATCGCGCGCAGACGTTCGTTCGTGACGACCCACGGGTGCATGAGGTAGGGCACGACGCCGGGCGGCACGTCACCGAGCCCGGCGCGCCACGACAGCCCCAGCACGCGCTCCACGAGCTCGGCCGGCATCGGCGGCATCACGGGCCGCGGCAGCAGGGCACGAGCGCGGTCGCCGGCGACCCACCCGTCGGACGCGACGTTGAACGTCCCGGGGTGGTCGTCGAGCACGACGAGCGCGAGCGCGGCGACGAGGTCGTCGACATGGACGGCCTGCACGGGCGGCCGCGCGCCGCGGACGCGCCACGGGGGACGGCCGAGCAGCAGCCGAGACGGGAGGCGCTCGGCGCCGGGACCGAGGACGGGCGCGGTGCGCAGCGTCGTGACCACGACGCCGGGATGGTCGTTGCGCCACTCCACGAGCTGACGCTCGACCTCCGCGGCCTGCACGCCCGGTGAGAAGCCCGGGTTGGGCCGCAGCGGTGAGTCCTCGGTGAGCGGGACCGGGTTGTTGGCCCACGCGCCGTACACCGCGCTGCTCGACACGCGCACGACCTTGCGCACCCCGACTGCGGCCGCGGCATCGAGGACGCGTCGCGTACCGTCGACGTTGACGCGCGCCATCAGCGCTTCGTCGGGGATCGGGTCGACGACCGACGCGAGGTGGACGAGCACGTCGCATCCCTCGAGCAGCACCTTCAGCTCGCTGCGCGCGACGTCGGCGCGATGGAACGCGACACCGCGCGGGCGTCGCGTCGGCTCGCGCACGTCGAGCGCGACGAGGCGCGTCACGCCGGGGGTCTCGCTCAGCACCCCGAGCAGCGCCTGGCCGACGAGTCCGGAGGCCCCGGTGACCGCGATCATCACCCCCGATTCTCGTCCATAGACTGAGACAGTGGCGCACGAACCCCCGCCCGGCGACGCGTTCGGACTCCCCGACCCCGATCCGAACGACCGCTTCGACCTCTCGAAGCTGTTCGCGAACCTCGACATGGCGCAGGTGATGCACGTCCTGTCGACGCCGGGGCCGCTCAACTGGCAGATCGCGTCGCAGTTCGCCACCCTCAGCGCGACCGGCGGCGAGGACGAGCCGTCGATCGACGAGGCCGACCGGACGCAGCTCGAAGAGCTCGCCCACGCGGCCCAGACCCACGTCGTCGGCGAGACCGGCCTCGCGCTCACGTCCGCCGGTCCGGTGCGCGCGCTGCGTCGCCAGGAGTGGGCGACGCTGCACACCGAGGCGTTGCGGCCCGTGCTCGAGACGTTCGCGACGAACCTCGGCCAGGTGTTCTCGCCCGAGGTCATGCGCGGCCTGTTCGAGCAGGTCGACTTCTCGCAGGCTGGCCTCGAGCAGCTCGGCATCGACCCGAGCACCACCGAGGTGCCCGACCCCGAGCAGCTGGCCGGGCTCGCGCCGATGCTGGCGCCTCTGCTGCTCGGCGTGCAGGCGGGATCGATGATCGGGTACCTGGCGCGCCACGCGCTCGGCCGCTACGACCTGCCGCTCCCCGCGTCCGACGAGCCGTCGCTGTGCTTCGTCGTGCCGAACGTCGACGCGTTCGAGGCCGACTGGTCGCTCGACCGCGCCGACCTCCGCTTCTACGTGGCGATCCACGAGGTCGTGCACGCCGCCATGCGCTCGGTGCCGTGGGTGCGCGAGCGGCTCGTCAGCCTCGCCACCGAGTACGTGTCGGCGTACGAGCTCGACCCGACGGTGCTCGACGCCCGGCTCGGCGACTCTCGCTTCGCCGACCTCGACCCCGACGATCCCGCGTCGCTCCAGGCGATCGCCGAGCACCCCGAGGAGCTGCTCGGCGCGCTGCGCACCGACCGCCAGCGCGCGCTGCTCGAGCGGGCGCGCGTGTTCCACGCGGTGCTCGACGGCTACGCCGACGTGGTGCTCGAGCAGATCGGGCGCAAGCTCATCGGTCAGTTCGACCGCATCCACGAGGCGATGGCGCGCCACCGCATCGAACGTGGTGAGGCCGAGCGCTTCATCGAGGGGCTGCTCGGGCTCGCCGTCGACCGCGACGACTACGAGCGCGGTGGCGCGTTCGCGCGTGGCGTCGTCGAGCGCGCCGGGCTCGACGGGCTCAACCGTCTCTGGGACGCACCCGAGATGGAGCCGACGCCGAACGAGCTCGTCGCGCCGGGGCTCTGGCTCGCCCGGATCGGCGTCGAGGTGTCCGACGCCGCGCTGGACGACGCCGACGTGCCCGACTTCGAGATCCCCGACTCCCCCGAGGGCTGACGCTCAGAACCAGGTGAACGGGAAAGGCAGCGGCGTCGACGCGAGCATCGCGTCGACGGTCTGCAGCGCTCCCGGCGTGCGCTCCTCGATCACGCCTGCGCCGGCGAGCGTCGACGCACGGGTGCCGCCGAGCCAGACCGTCGAGAGCGCGCTCACGTCGCACACGATGTCGGCCGCGTCGCTCGTGGCGTGCACGTCGGCGCCATCGGGCCCGCCCTCGACGACGAACGTGCCGTCGGCCGCGCCCCCGGACGGGACGGGTCGTGCACCTCGACGACGAACCGACCCGACGCCGCGTACGTGCGCGCGCCGAGCGACGCCGGCACGTCGAGGAGCCGCGTCCACACGTAGTCGTCGATGAACGTCGCGGCGCCGAAGCGCGGCGACGCCAGCAGCCACGGCAGCGGCGAGTCGAGGGGCACCCGGTGCGCCTGCACGGTGCGCACGAGGTCGATCTCGCAGAGGTAGCGCCAGAGGGCGTGCGCCGCGTCGGGCGTCGCCGTGACCATGTCGCGCACGAACACCTTGTGCGACGGGTCGCGGCTCCAGCGGTCCTTCACGGCGTACGTCGCGAAGCCGTCGACGGCGCCGTCGGGTGACTCGTAGAGCACGTCGAACCGGTTCCCGACCTCGCGCGCGAGCTCGCGGTCGAACTGCACCTCGGTCCACCAGATCTCGTTGCGGGAGACCGCGCCGGGGTACGACCGGCGCACCCGGTCGAACAGCGCCGGCGCCTGCTTGTGCAGCTCCTCGGGCGCGACGAGCCGCAGCCGGCCCTGGGGTCGCGGGAGTGCGAACTGAGCGTTGCGGACGTCGAGATCGATCTGCGCCGCCTGGGTGCTCACGCCGAACCCGAAGCGTCCGTAGATCCCGCCCTCGCTCGCCGTGAGCATCGCGACCGGCTCGCTGCGCTCGACCGCGTCGTCGAGCAAGGCCGTCATCATCGCCCGGAGGATGCCGCGCCGCCGGTGGGTCGGCAGCACGGCCACCGCGCTGACGCCCGCGGCGGGCACGATCGCGCCGCCGGGGAGGGTCAGCTCGAACGTGTAGTTGCGGCTGGTGGCGACGAGCTCGTCACCGTCGAACGCGGCGCGTGTGCGGTCGAGCTCGTCGGCGACCCAGCGGGGCTGCATCTCGGCGAACCGCTCGCTCTCGCCGAACCCGGCCGCGTCGGCCCGCACGAACGCAGGGATCTCCTCGGCGGTGATGGCGCGGACGGTCGTGCTCACCCGCCGATGCTCGCGCGACCGCCGATCGCGCGACCTGCGCGTTTCGCGGCGAGGTTCAGCCGCCCGCCGGGAACGTGTCGGGGGGGTCGCCCGGCGTCGGAGCGGGGCGCCGACGGCGCCGCGCCGGTGGTGCGGGCTTCTCGGTCGACTTCTTCGGCCGTGGCGTCTTCGCGGCCGTCGACTTCTTCGGCGCGCTCGGTGTCGTCTTCTTCGGCGGCGGCGGATCCTCGAGCGACCCCGTGGGCTCGGGCGCTGCGTCGGCGGCAGGCTCGGGCGCACGCTCACGCTTTCGCTTCTCGGCGGCGTCCCGGCGCTTGCCGGACTTCGTGCGGCGGTACCGGTCGCGCAGCTCACCCTTCGCCTTGTCGAACGCGCGGTCGAACGACTCCGGACGCAACGTGGTTCGTTGCGGCTTCGTGCGCCGCGCTGCGCAGCGCGGCGAGGTACGAGAGGCCGGCGGCGAGGAGCAGCAGCCCGAGCGCGAGCAGGCCGACGCCCTCGCCCCACGGGATGATGCCGAACAGCGCGCCGAGCACCCACGCGACCTGGAAGCGCGTCTCGAACCGGGCGAACGCGCGCCCGCGCACGGCATCGGGACCGTCCCGTTGCAGGAGGCTGTCGAAGCCGACCCGACCCGCAGCGGACGCGGTCGCGACGGCGATCGCCGCGAGTGCCGCGCCACCGACGCTCCCGCCCGTGAGCGCGCCGAGGAGCACACCCCCGGCCGAGGCGAGCAAGCTCGTGGAGAGGATCACCTCCTCACGGACGTGTCTTCGTGCGATCGGCGCCACGATGTTGCCGACGAAGCCACCGACCGCGTACGCGCCGAGCACGATCCCGAGCTCGATCTTGTCGTCCTTGAACGAGAACGCGGAGAGGAACACCGTGACGCCGACGGCGATGCGGATGACGGCCATCGCGCTGCCGGCGAGCAGGATGCTCGGCTGGCTCATCTCCTCCGACTCGAGCTCCTTCTCCTCCTCGTCCTGCACGACCTGCGTGCGCGGGATCTTGAAGGAGAGGACCGTCGCGACGGCAGAACACGATCATCGCCAGGATGAGCGACCAGGCCGGGCTGAAGATCAGCCTGCAACGAGGAACGCCGGGCCGCCGCCGACCATGCTGGCGATGAGGCTGATGAGCGCGAGCCGGGAGTTCGCCTTGACGAGCTCGCCCTCGTCCTCGACGAGAGCCGGCACGAGCGCGGCACGCGCGACGGCGTACGTCTTCTGCAGCACGAGGACGCCGAACGCGAGCGGATAGATGATCAGGCCCTCGGGCGACGGCTGGGTGATGAACTGCGCCATCGCGAGGCAGAGGGCGCCGCGCCCGGCGCACGCGCCGACCACCATGAGCCGGCGACCACCCTTGATGCGGTCGAGCGCCGGGCCCATGATCGGCGCCACGATGGCGAACGGCGCCATCGTGAGCAGCAGGAACAAGAGGATGTCGCCGCGGGCGGCGTTCGTCGGCTGCGCGAAGAAGAGCGAGCCGGCGAGCGATGCGGCGACGCAGGCGTCGGCGCACACGCTCGCGGCGTGGGTGGACATGAGCCGCTGGAACGGCGTCGGCGGCAGGAAGCGAGGGTCCTCGGGCATCGCTCGAGCGACGGTAGCCGCCGACCGGGCCTTTCCTGGACCGTTCACCGGAGCGACACCGTCTCGTGGCCTCGGCGCGCGCGGCCGTTCATCGGCGCCCTGTCGGTACCGGAAGGGTGACCACTACGATCAAATCATGCCGGGTCGGGACGCCGAGGTCCGTTCGCGACCGCAACGCTTCCTCAATCGCGAGCTGTCGTGGCTGGAGTTCAACGCCCGCGTGCTCGCGCTCGCGGAGGATCCGTCACGCCCTCTGCTCGAGCGAGCCAAGTTCTGCGCCATCTTCTCGTCGAACCTCGACGAGTTCTTCCAGGTCCGGGTCTCGGGCCTCGAGGAGCAGCTCGATCTCGGCGTGCGCAGCCGCAGCCCCGACGGCCTCGACGCCGCCGAAGCCGTCCGCACGATCCGAGAGCAGGCACGCGCGCTCGTCGAACGGCAGACGACGATCTTCACGAAGGACCTCGCACCGGCACTCGAGGAGGAGGGCGTCCGCTTCCCGACGTGGGAGGAGCTCGACGACGACGACCGCGAGTCGCTGCGCCGTGAGTTCGAGGAGCGCGTCTACCCCGTCCTCACTCCCCTGGCCGTCGACCCGGCCCACCCCTTCCCCTACATCTCGAACCTCTCCCTGAACCTCGCCGCCGTCGTGCGCGACCCGGCCACCGGCGAGGACCGGTTCGCCCGCGTGAAGGTCCCACCGGTGCTGCCGCGCTTCGTCCCCCTCTCCGACGGCGAGCGGTTCATCCCGCTCGAGCACCTCATCGCCGCGCACCTCGACCGCCTCTTCCCCGGCATGGAGGTCGTGGCGCACTACCCGTTCCGGGTCACGCGCGACGCCGACTTCGAGCTCGACGACGAGGCCGAGGACCTCCTCGAGGCCATCGAGACCGTGCTCCAGCGCCGCACGCGCTTCGGCAACACGATCCGCCTCGAGATCGACACGACGATGTCCGACGACGTCCTCGACGTGCTGTCGCGCGAGCTCGAGGTGCCGCCGGGTGCGACCGAGGTGGTCGACGGCCCGCTCGACCTCGCCGGCCTCTTCGACGTGTGCTCGCTCGACCGTCCCGACCTCAAGGCCGAGCAGTGGTCGCCGCAGACGCAGCACGAGATCGCGCCGACGAACGGCGGCCAGGACATCTTCCGCACGTTGCGGTCGGGCGACCTGCTCGTGCACCACCCGTACGACTCGTTCGCGTCGTCGGTCGAAGCGTTCGTCAAGCAGGCCGCGCGCGATGAGCGGGTGCTCGCGATCAAGCAGACGATCTACCGGACGGCCGGGGCGGAGAGCGGCATCGTGCAGTCGCTGATCGACGCGGCCCGCGAGGACAAGCAGGTGGTCGCGCTCGTCGAGCTGAAGGCGCGCTTCGACGAGCAGGCGAACATCGAGCGGGCGCGGATCCTGGAAGAGGCGGGCGTGCACGTCGTGTACGGCCTCGTGGGACTCAAGACGCACGCCAAGATCCTGCTCGTCGTGCGCCAAGACGAGGACGGTGTCATCCGTCGCTACTGCCACGTCGGCACCGGCAACTACAACCCGAAGACGGCCGATCTCTACGAGGACCTCGGCCTGCTGACGTGCGACCCCGACGTCGGCACCGACCTCACCGAGCTGTTCAACCACCTCACCGGGTACAGCCGCCCGAGCCGCTACCGCCGCCTGCTCGTCGCGCCCGAGTCGATGCGACCCGGCTTGCGCGACTGCATCCGCGCCGAGGCCGGCAAGGGCGCCGAAGGTCGGATCGTGCTGAAGATGAACAGCCTCGTCGACGCCGAGCTCATCGACGAGCTCTACGACGCGTCGAGCGCCGGCACGAAGATCGATCTCGTCGTGCGCGGCATCTGCTGCCTGCGCCCACAGGTGCCCGGGCTGTCGGAGAACATCCGGGTGCGCTCGATCGTCGGCTACTACCTCGAGCATTCGCGCATCTACTCCTTCGGCGCCGATCCGACGACGGCCGAGTACCTCATCGGCTCGGCCGACTGGATGCCGCGCAACCTCGACCGCCGCGTCGAGGCCCTGATCGCGGTGACCGCTTCCCCGCTGCGGGCGCGGCTCGCCGAGATCCTCGAGATCGAGCTCGCCGACGACGTGCTCGCGTGGGAGCTCCAAGGCGACGGCTCGTGGCACAAGGTCCCCACGGTGGTGGGCGTCGACGCGCAGCAGCGCTTCCGCGAGCTCGCGGAAGCGCGCGCCCACCCTCGCGGATGAGTGCGGGCGGGTGAGCCGGGCCGCCCGACCGGTCGAGCGCGAGGTCAAGCTCGCCGTCTCCCCCGAGTTCGTGCTGCCGCCGCTCACCGACCCCGGCGGCGACGTGTTCGCGGGCCCCGAGGAGACGATCGAGCTCCGGGCGACGTACTTCGACACCGACGACTACCGGCTCTCCCGCGCCGGTGCGAGCGTCCGGTCCCGCGACGACGGGTGGACGGTGAAGCTGCCGAACGGCATGGACGGTGACGCGCTCGTCCGAGACGAGCTGGCCGTCGCGGGACCGTTGGACGCGAAGCAGCCGCCCGACGAGGCGCTCGACCTCGTGCGGGCCCTGACTCGCGGCGCGTCCGTCGAAGCCGTCGCCGAGCTCCACACCACCCGTCGACGCGTGCGCCTGCGCACGAGCGACGCCCGCGAGGTCGGCGAGGTCGTCGACGACCGGGTCGAGGTCCGCGCCCCGGGGTCGAACGAGGTCACCGAGTCGTTCCGCGAGATCGAGGTCGAGCTCCCCGAGGAGGCGACGAAGGCGCACCGCTCCGTCGTGCTGGCCCGCCTCCGCGGCGCCGGTGCGGGGCAGGCCGACCCCACGCCCAAGATCGTGCGGGCGCTGGGTCGGGTCGCCACTGCGCCGCCCGACGTCGTGGTGCCGGAGATCACCGACACGCCGTCGGTCGAGCTGGTGGTGACGCGTGCGATCGCGTCGTCGGTGGCACGCCTGATCGCCAACGATCCGGGTGTCCGGCTCGGGGACGACGTCGAGGCCGTCCACCAGGCGCGGGTCGCCACGCGCCGGCTGCGCTCCGACCTCCGCACGTTCCGCCGCCTCGTCGACGAGCACTGGTCCGACGGGCTCCGCGACGAGCTGCGGTGGCTCGGCGACGTGCTCGGCGGCGTTCGCGACGCCGACGTGATGCTCGAGCGCCTCACAGGCCACGTCGACGCGCTCGAGGGCGTCGACCAGATCGGCGCCGAGCACCTGCTCGACGGCCTGCGCGCCGACCGCGAGCGCGCGGTCGTCCAGCTGCTGGCTGCGTTCCGGAGCGAGCGCTACGACGCGGTGCTCGACCATCTCGTGCTCGCGGCACAGCGACCCCGACTCCTGCTGCGCGTCGACGACGAGGACGACCGAGACGTGCTGCGGTCCCTCGCCCGGCGGCCGTGGGAGCAGCTCGAGCGTGCGGTCTCGGCCCTGCCCGGCGACCCGACCGACACCGCCCTCCACGAGATCCGGATCAAGGCGAAGCGCGCCCGCTACGCCGCCGAGGCGGTGGAGCCGGCGATCGGGAAGCCGGCGCGCACGTACGCCAAGGCGCTCGTCGGGCTCCAGGACGTCCTCGGCGAGAACCAGGACGCGGTCGTCGCCGTGGAGTGGCTCCGCCGGGCCGCGGCGACCGCCGCCGACGGCGGCGCGGCCTTCTCCGCCGGTGTGCTCGCAGCGCGTGAGGTCGACGCGCTCGAGCGGAGTCGCGAGCAGTGGCGCGATGCGTGGGACAACGTGGACCGCAAGCGGGTCCGAGGCTGGCTGTGAGCAAGAACGAAGCGAAGGGATCCGCCGAGCAGGCGCCGATGCCCGAGGTGTTCGCGGCCGGCGGCGTCATCGAGCGGCACCGCCGCCGGGGCCTCCGGCGACGGGACGAGCTCGCCCTCGTGCACCGGCCCCGGTACGACGACTGGAGCTTCCCCAAGGGCAAACGGGATGCGACCGACGCCGACGACGCCGCCACCGCCATGCGGGAGGTGGCGGAGGAGACCGGCTTCCGCTGCACGCTCGGTCCGGCGCTGGGGTCGACCGAGTACCGGGATTCGAGGGGCCGCCACAAGGTGGTGCGCTACTGGCGGATGTCGCTCGCCCCGGGCGAGACGGGGGACGACTTCGCCCCCAACCGGGAGGTCGACGAGATCCGCTGGTGCACCGCCGCCGAGGCGGACAGACTGCTCACCTATGACCACGACCGCGAGCTCCTCGGCCGCCTCGGAGCGGAGTAGCCCATGACCGTCTACGTCGTGCGCCACGGGAAGGCCGGGAGTCGGTCGGGCTGGCCCGAGCCCGACGACCAGCGGCCGCTGACGAAGGCGGGACGCCGCCAGGCGGGCGCGCTGGCCGACATGCTCTCCGGCGACCACATCACGCGGGTGCTCTCGAGTCCCTACGTGCGGTGCCGTCAGACGGTCGAGCCCCTCGCCGAACGCCTGCGCCTCCCCGTCGACCTCGCCGACGGGCTCGAGGAGGGCGCGCCGCTCGTGGAGACGCTCGCGCTGTTCGACAAGGTGGGTGACGAGTCCGCCGTCCTGTGCACGCACGGTGACGTGGTCGGCGAGCTGCTCGACCACTGCCTGCGTCAGGGCGTGCGCCTCGAGGACGACCGGCTCGAGAAGGGCTCGACCTGGGTCTTCGAGACGGAGGCGGGGGCGATCATCTCCGCGAGCTACATCGGTCCTCCCAGCTGAGCCGCGCGCGGTGGGAGCGACGCACGCGATCGCCGACGTCGAGGAGCTGGTCGGCGTCCTGACCCGCGCCGACGCCGGCGACGACGGCGAGGGCCTCCCGATGCTCGCCCACCATCTCCAGACCGCGGCGCACCTCGCGGCGTCGGCACCCGACGACCCCGAGCTCCAGGTCGCCGGCCTGGTGCACGACCTCGGCTCGATCGTCGACCCGCACCAGCCGCTGACGCACGCCCGGACCGGCGCCGACCTCGTCCGACCGCTCCTCGGCCCTCGGGTCGCGGAGCTCGTGGTGCAGCACGACCAGGCCAAGCGCTACCTCGTGGCGGTCGATCCGGCCTACCTCGGTCGCCTCAGCTCGCAGAGCGTCGCCACGCTCGAGGTGCAGGGCGGGGCACTCGACGACGCACAGGTCCGCGCGTTCGCGCAGCGCCCCGACTTCGAGGCGTGCGTGCTGCTGCGTCGCGCCGACGACGCCGCCAAGGTGCCGGGAAGAGCAGTGCCGACGATGGAGAGCTGGCGGCCCGTGCTCGACCGCTGCGCGCGGGCGGTTCGACGAGGCTGAACCCCGACGGCACAAGGGCGCCCGCGCTTCGCGCGGTACCGTCGTCGGAGATGCGGGTGCTGGTGACCAACGACGACGGCGTCGAGTCACCGGGCCTCCATGCGCTCGCCGAGCGCGATCGCGCGCGAGGGCCACGACGTCGTCGTGGTCGCACCGAGTGGTGAACGCAGCGGGAGCGGTGCTGCGATCGGCCGGCTCCACCGGTCGGGGCCCATCGCCTGGACCGCCGTCGAGTGGCCCGACGTCCCCAACGTCGGCGTCAACGCGCTCGACGTCCCACCCGCCGCCGCGGTGTACGCGGGCTGCGTCGGCGCGTTCGGTGGCGTCCCCGACGTCGTCGCCTCGGGCGTGAACCCGGGCCTCAACTACGGCCACCTCGTGCTGCACTCGGGCACCGTCGGCGCGGCGCTCACCGCCCGGGCGCTCGGCGTCTCGGGGGTTGCCGTGAGCCAGGCGTGGGGCGAGCACCAGCTCTGGGACACGGCGGCGACGATCGCGGCCGACACGATCGAATGGGTGGCGACGCAGTGCGGTGCGCCCATGGTCGCCAACGTGAACGTCCCCAACCTGCCGCTCGACAAGGTGCGCGGCGTCCGGGACGCACGGCTCGCGTCGTTCAACGAGCGGTGGGAGGCGTCGACCGAGCCCGGCGAGCTGCACCTCGAGTACGTCGAGCACACGGGCGATCCCGACCCCGAGAGCGACTTCGCGCTCGTGAAGGCGGGCTACTGCGCCGTGACGCTCCTCGAGGGGGTCACGACGGTGCCGGGCGGTGCCGGTGCGGCGACGACCTCGATCGCCCAGGCCATCGACACCCGCGTGCTGCGCCGCGGCGTTGCGTAGTTCCTATCTACGGCTTCTCGTAGCGGTAGCCGACGCCGCGCACGGTCACGAGCCGTACCGGGTGCGCGGGGTCGGGCTCGATCTTGGCGCGCAGCCGCTTCACGTGGACGTCGAGCGTCTTGGTGTCGCCGTAGTAGTTCGGTCCCCACACGCGGTCGATCAGCACGTCGCGCGTGAGCACGCGGCCCGCGTTCAGCAGCAGGAGCTCGAGCAGCTCGAACTCCTTCAGCGGCAGCGGTACCAGGTCGCCGCGGACGGAGACCTCGTGACGCGCCGCGTCGAGGCAGACGTCGCCGACCTCCACGACCTCGACGGCCGGGGAGTCGCTGCCGTTCGTCGGCGAGCGACGCAACGCGGCCCTCACGCGCGCGACGAGCTCACGCAGACGGAACGGCTTCGTCACGTAGTCGTCGGCGCCGACCTCGAGACCGACGACCGCGTCGATCTCCGCGTTCTTCGCGGTGACCATGATGATCGGCACCTGCGAGCGCGTGCGCAGCTCGCGGCACACGTCGACGCCCGACATCTGCGGGAGCATCACGTCGAGGAGCACGAGCGCGGGACGCGAGGCGTCGAACCGCGCGATCGCCTCGGCCCCGTCGGCCGCGGTGTCGACGACGAAGCCCTCACGTTGCAGCGCGACCGAGAGCGCGTCCCGGTACGACTGCTCGTCGTCGACGACGAGGATGGTGGGCGGGTCGGCCATCAGGAAGCCTCAGCAGTCACGGGGGTCGGGGCGTCGACGGGACCGGCGAGCGGCAAGGCGAGCCGGAACGTCGACCCCTGTCCTTCGGTGGACTCGACCGACACGTCGCCGCCGTGGGCCTGGGCGACGTGCCGGACGATGGAGAGCCCGAGCCCGGTGCCGCCCGTCACGCGGCTGCGCGCCTTGTCGACCCGGTAGAAGCGCTCGAAGATCCGCTCGAGATCGCGGCTCGGGATCCCGATGCCGTGGTCGCGCACGACGATCGACGACGCGGCCCTGCAGCCGTTCGGTGTAGAGCTCGACCGTCCCGCCCTCCTCGGAGTACTTGATCGCGTTGTCGAGCAGGTTCGTGATCGCACCGAGGAGCTTGGTGGGATCGCACTCGATCGCCAGGTCGTGCGGGGGCT
The DNA here is from genome assembly GCA_963731815.1 of uncultured Acidimicrobiia bacterium. GTDB lineage: Bacteria > Actinomycetota > Acidimicrobiia > IMCC26256 > PALSA-555 > DATBSK01. The sequence continues at coordinate 123,491 of CAVSWW010000009.1, forward strand.
CCTCGTAGCGCAGCGGCATGCCGTGCGCGAGCGCGAGCGCCCGGACCCGCTCGACCGCCTCGTCGAGCAGCACGTGGACCGGCATCTGCTCGCGGGTCGGCGACTCCTGGGCCTCGATCAGGCTGAGGTCGAGGAGGTCGTCGACGATGCGGGCGAGGCGGTCGGTCTCGCGCAGCATCTGGTCGGTGAGCGCCCGCGCGGTGTCCGGCTCGTCGGTCGAGGCGATGGTCTCGGCGAGGAGTGCGATCGCGCCGATCGGCGTCTTGAGCTCGTGGCTGACGTTGGCGACGAAGTCGCGGCGCACGTCGTCGGTGCGGCGCTGCTCGGTCACGTCACGGACGACGACCACCGCACCGGCGCTGGTGCCGTCGAAGTGCAACGGGCGGGCCCGCACGACGAGCACCTCGCGCGGCGGCCCGAAGAGGGGCAGCTCCTGCTCGCAGTCCTCCCCGTGGAGCGCGCGGGCGACAAGGCGATCGATCAGCTCCGCGACCGCGGCATCGGAGTGGCGCGCGGCACGGAACCGGCTCGCGGCGGCGTTGCGCGCGAGCTCGGTACCCGCGGCGTCGACGACGATCACGGAATCACCGATGGCGTCGAGCGCGGCGGTGAGGCGCGACGACCGCTCTTCGGCGACGGCGAGATCGGCCCGGGCCACGGCCTCTGCTCGAGTCGCGCGCTCGTGCGCGTCGCGCAGGTTCCGACGCATGACCATCAGTGTGACGTTGCGCGCGGGTGCACGCTTGGATCAGCCGAAGCGGCCAGTGATGTAACCCTCCGTTCGGGGATCGGTCGGCTGCGTGAAGAGCTTGTTCGTCTCGTCGAACTCCACGAGCCTTCCGGTCCGTCCCCCCTCTTCACTGACGTCGGTCGTGATGAACGCAGTCATGTCGGATGCTCGAGCCGCTTGCTGCATGTTGTGCGTCACGATCACGATCGTGTACTGGCTCTTCAGCTCCTCCATGAGGTCTTCGATCTTCGCCGTCGCGATCGGGTCGAGGGCCGAGCACGGCTCGTCCATCAGGATCACATCGGGCTCGACCGCGATGCAGCGCGCGATGCAGAGGCGCTGCTGCTGCCCGCCGGACAGCGCGAGCGCGCTCTCCTTGAGCTTGTCCTTCACCTCGTCCCACAGTGCGGCGCGGGTGAGCGAGCGCTCCACGACCTCGTCGAGGCCGCGCTTCTTGCCCATGAGCCGCGGTCCGAACGCGATGTTGTCGAAGATCGACTTCGGGAACGGGTTCGGCTTCTGGAACACCATGCCGATCCGGCGGCGCACCTCGACCGGGTCGACCTTCGGTCCGTAGAGGTCGGCGCCGTGGTAGGTGAGCGATCCGTGCACCTTGGCGCCGGGCACGAGGTCGTTCATCCGGTTGAAGCAGCGGATGAGGGTGCTCTTGCCGCAGCCCGAGGGGCCGATGAGCGCGGTGATCTGACGGGCCGCGATGTCGAACGTGACGTTCTCGATGGCGACGTTGCCGCTGTAGCTCACGGCCACGTCCTGCATGTTGAAGACGACCTCACCGCCCTCGCTCGCGGGAGGGTCGTGCGGCTGGTCGTGGTGCACGACCTCGGGGGCGTGCAGCACTACGTGGGACATCGGCTCCTCGCTCCCGGGCGCACTCGTCATCGATGAGGATCCTCGCGCGGTTGGTCCTGCCCGGCACTCCGGCAGGGCGCGGCGAGGGGCAATCAACACGGGCGGGACCCTAGGGAGCCACGAGGACGACCGTGTGAGCGGGGGGTTGAACGATGGTGAACGAGGGGTGAACAGTCTCAGAGGCCACGATCAGCACATGCGCCAACAGGGGAGGACGGCCACAATGCCGGTCATGCCCGACAACGACGACCCCGCCCCCACGCCCGAGGCGCCGCAAGAGGCCCGCCGCAGCTTCATCGAGCACATCGACGAGATCCGTGCCGACGTGATCAAGCTCGCCGGCCTCACGAGCGAGCAGATCGGCGCCTGCACTCAGGCCCTCCTCGACGCCGACCTCAGCGCCGTGGGTCGTGTCGTCGCCGAGGACAGCACGGTCGACAACCTCAAGGAGTCGATCGAGTACCGCGTCTACGAGCTGTTCGCCACGCAGCAGCCGATGGCGGGCGACCTGCGCACCCTGCTCGCGGTGCTGCGGATCCTGCAGGAGGTCCAGCTCACCGCCGATCTCACGGTCACGATCGCCAAGGCGACCCGCCGGCTCTACCCCGGCCAGCTCCCGCCCAAGGTCCGCGGGCTCATCGAGCGCATGGGCGCCCAGGCGGCGATCCAGCTGAACCTCGCGGTCGACTCGTTCGCCGACGCCGAGGTGGCGATCGCCGCGGCGCTCCCCGACATGGACGACGTCATGGACGACCTCCAGAAGGAGCTCTTCCGGGCGATCTTCGAGTCGTGCGGCAACGACGAGGCCGGCATCCAGCAGGCGGTGCAGCTCGCCCTGGTCGGTCGGTACTACGAGCGGATCGCCGACCACGCCGTGCTGATCGGCGCGTGGACGCGCTTCATGGTCACCGGTGAGTTCCCGTCGCGGCCCGAGCAGAGCGACAACGAGGACTGACCCGCGGCAGTCGCCGACGGCGCACCACCACCGCAGCGCACCCGAGTCACCGCGAACTTGCGGCGCTGTTCACCCGCCGTTCACCGCGGCAGGCAGTTCCACGCCACGTCGCTCTCCGTAACTTGCGCGCCGCAACGAACAATCGCAACTCGATGCAGGAGGGTTCCATTGATCCGCTTCTTCCGACGCCAGTGCGTCGCCGTCGTCGCAGTCGGCGTCGTCGCGGTCGGCGTGCTGGGTGCAGTCCCGGCGGGTGCGCAGGGTTCCGAGGTCAGCATCTCGGGCTCGTCGACCGTCGAGCCGATCACCTCGCTGACCGCTGAGCTCTTCGCCGAGGAGCAGCCCGACGCGGCGATCCGCGTGGACGGACCCGGCACCGGTGACGGGTTCGAGCTGTTCTGTCAGGGCGAGACCGACGCGTCCGACGCCTCCCGTCCGATCGAGGACGAGGACCCGAAGCACCGGTGTGCGAGGCCAACGGCATCGAGTACACCGAGCTCCCGGTCGGCATCGACGGCCTCACCGTGGTGGTGAACAACGAGAGCAACATCAAGTGCCTGTCGTTCAACGACCTGTACGCCATGTTCGGCCCGGAGTCGGGCGGCGGTGAGACCGACCTCGCGCGACGGTCAACGCGCTGGCCACCGAGCTCGGCGGCAGCAAGGCGCCCAAGTCGGGCTCGGTGCAGAAGTTCACGCCGGGTCCGGAGTCGGGCACCTACGACTCGTTCATCGAGATCACGTACGAGAGACATCATGGACGAGCGGCTCGAGGCGGGCAACGTCCCCGCTGACAAGGTCGGCACGAACGACGAAGGCGAGCCGGAGGTCACCGAGCCGCTGCTCGCCGCCGGCACGTTCCCGAACGACAACGAGATCGTGAAGCGTGTCGAAGGCTCGGAGGACGGCATCGGCTTCTTCGGGTACGCGTACTACAGCGAGAACAAGGGCGACCTGAAGGCCGTCGGGATCGAGAACCCCGACACGGGCAAGTGCGTCAAGCCGACGGCGAAGACGATCCGCGGCGGCACGTACCCGATCTCGCGGACGCTCTTCATCTACCCGAACAACGCCCAGCTGTCCGAGAACACCACGTTCAAGGACTTCATGGACTTCTACATGACCAAGAAGAACCTCACCGACACGGTCGAGCAGGCGGGGTACGTGTCTCTGGCTCCGGCCGACATCACGTCGAGCATCGAGCGCCTACAAGGGCATCGGCGGCTGACGAGCGCAAGTCGAGCGACGAGGGCGGTCGGTCCAACTCCCCCCGGACCGACCGCCCTCTCGCCGTCCTGTGGCAGGCTGACCGTCCGGAGGGGGAGACTGCAGGCATGACGACCATCTCGACCGGAGCGCCCGGGCCCATCGACCTCTCGGGGAGCCCGAAGCGTCATCGGCGCGAGCGCTTCTGGCGTTGGCTGTTCCTGCTGCGCCGGCTTGTCGTCGCTCGTCATCAGCATCGCGATCATCGCGTCGCTGGTCGGCGACTCCATCACGTTCCTCACGAACATCGAGCTGAGCTCGCTCTGGACCAGCCCGCACCGCTGGGCGCCGCGCTTCGGTCGCTTCGACCTCCTGACCGTGTTCATGGGGTCGCTCATCGTCACGGGCATCGCGATGATCGTCGCCGATCCCGCTCGGGCTCGGCGCCGCGATCTACCTCGCCGAGTACGCGAACCCGCGCATCCGCCGAATGCTCAAGCCGATCCTCGAGGTGCTGGCCGGGCATCCCCAGCATCGTGCTCGGCTTCTTCGCCGTCGCGTGGATCGGTCCCAACATCGTCCAGAACCTCTTGGCCGACGCCGACGCGTTCAGCCTCGCCGCCGCCGGCATCGGCGTCGGCTTCCTGGTGACACCCCTCGTCGCGTCCGTCAGCGAGGACGCCATGCGCGCCGTGCCGAACACGCTCCGCGAGGCGTCGTACGGCATGGGCGCCAAGAAGGTCACGACCACGATGCGCAGTCGTGTTCCCGGCCGCGATCTCCGGCATCGTCGCCGCGGTGATCCTCGCGGCCGTCGCGCGCCATCGGCGAGACCATGGTCGTGCTGCTCGCCGCCGGCGCGTTCGGCGCAGGCCGACTACACGACCGACCCCGTCGCACGTCGGCCTCACGGTCACCGCGGCCATGGCGTCGCTCGCGACCGGCACCGACCAGGTCGCCGGCGGAGGCGGTCGGGCGCCGGCCAGGCGTTCAACAGCCTCTTCTTCCTCGGTCTGCTGCTGTTCCTCGTCACGTTGCTGCTCAACCTCGTCGGGTGACTTCTTCGTCCGGCGGATCCGGGAGAGCTACTGATGTCGGCCGCCGACGTCGCGATCTCGCGCAACCTCACCGTCGAGCGCTCGCTGCGGGGCAAGAAGCATCGACGTCTGGGGCCTCATCTTCGAGGGCGCCCTGCTCGTCGCCCTGCTCGCGTGCCTCGCGATCATCGTCACCCTCATCTGGGAGGTCGTGAGCGACGGTTCGGGCGTCTACTCCGACCGCGGCTTCGTCCTCTCGAACTGGCCGGACGAGATCGGCAACACCGTGTGCGAGGTCGTCTACGTTCCTCTTCGAACCCGATCGGTGTCGCAGGCTGGATCTTCTCGATCCTCGTGGTGCTCTTCCTCCCGCTCGGTCTGCTACGCGGCGTTCCGCAAGTCGTGGAAGCTCGGCCTCATCATCGTCGGCATCCTGGTGGCGATCCTGCTCTTCACCGGTCTCGCCTCGACGAGCGACTTCCTCACCGTCGAACCTGTCCCGCATTCCCGAGCGAGCCGGCATCGCGCAGGCGATCTTCGGCTCGCTCGTCCTCGCCGGCATCGTCATCGTCGTCGCGATGCCGCTCGGCATCGCGACCGCCGTCTACCTCGAGGAGTACGCGCCCGCGAACCGGTTCACCGATGCCGTCCGGCTCAACATCCGCAACCTCGCCGGCGTGCCCTCGGTCGTCTACGGCATCCTCGGGCTGGCGGTGTTCGTGCAGCTGATGGGCACCGACATCGACCAGATCCCTCTCATCGGCGGACCACTCGAGAGCATCTTCGGCGAGAACGGCATCACCGGCGGCAAGACGATCATCGCCGGTGGGCTGACGCTGTCGGTCGTCGTGCTGCCGATCGTGATCGTCACCGCGTCCGAGTCGATCCGCGCGGTGCCACAAGCGCTCCGCGAGGGCGGCTACGGCGTCGGCGCGACGAAGTGGGAGGTGCAGCGCACGCTCGTGCTCCCCAACGCCTTCGCGGGCATCCTCACCGGCACGATCCTCGGCGTGTCCACGCGCGATCGGCGAGACCGCGCCGCTGATCCTCGTGGGCGCCTTCTACGGCACCTTCTTCACGACTGGCGGCGCGAACTTCTGGGAGAAGTTCTCCGCCACGTACACCGCCCTCCCCAGATCGTGTACCAGTGGGCGGGCGAGCCCGCGGAGGAGTTCCGCATCAGCCTCGTCGCCGCCGCGATCATGGCGCTGCTCGTGGTCACGCTGATCGCCAACATGGCCGCGGTGCTGCTGCGCAACCACTTCGAGAAGCGCTGGTAGCTAGCGGCGCCTCGACGCGGACGTCGAGGCTCAGCAACAGCTCCCGCACGCGGCGCTCGATCTCGTCCCTGATCGGCCGCACTGCCGCGAGGTCCTGCCCTGCCGGGTCGTCGAGCTCCCAGTCCTCGTAGCGGCTGCCCGGGACGACAGGGCACGTGTCACCACACCCCATCGTGACGACGACGTCGGCGGCCCGCAGCGATGTCGTCGGTCCATCGCTGCGGCTGCGCCTGCGCGATGTCGATGCCGACCTCGGCCATCGCGGCGACGGCGACCGGGTTGACCTCGCTCCGCAGGCTCCGACCCGCCGGACAGGGCGATCGCGTCGCCGGCCGGCGAGGCGCTCGAACCAGCCGAGCGCCATCTGGCTGCGTCCCGCGTTGTGGACGCAGAGGAAGAGGACGGTCGGCGCGGCCATCAGGGCACCTGCTCGTGCGGCACGACGACATCGGACGCGTCGAGATCGGGCTTCCAGTAGCGGACCAGCGCGATCGCGAGCAGCGCCCCGACGATCTGGAACACGATGAACAGTGGGACGTCTTCGGGAGCGATGCCGGCGAACGTGTCGCTCAGCGTGCGGGCGACGGTCACCGCCGGGTTCGCGAAGCTCGTCGACGACGTGAACCAGTAGGCGGCGGTGATGTAGCCGCCGACGGCGAACGCGGCCATCTGCGTGCGCCCGCTGCGGACGATCCCGAGGATCACGACCAACAGCCCGAACGTGGCGACGACCTCTCCAAGCAGCACGCCGGACGACGATCGATCGTGCGTGGACCACGTCACGGCCGGGAGGTCGAACATGAGGTTCGCGATCACAGCCCCCGCGCACGCACCGAGCGACCTGCGCGAGCACGTACATGCCGCTCTCACGAGTGGTCATCCCGCCGAGCAGCCGATCGGCGAGCGTCACCACCGGGTTGAAGTGGGCGCCCGAGATCGATCCCAGCGCCAGGATCAGCGCGACGAGCACCGCGCCGGTCGCGATCGCGTTCTCGAGGAGCTGCAGCCCGGTGTCGTCCGGGGACAGCCGCTGCGCCGCGATGCCCGAGCCGATGACGGTCGCGACGAGGAGCCCCGTCCCGACCGCTTCGGCGCTCGCGCGTCGGACGAGACCGTGGTCCACGTCGGGTCTCAGCAGCAGCGGGCGGCGGACTCAGGCGCCGAGGCGCAGCACATGGCGTCGCCCAGCGAGCACGTCGGCGTCTGCGAGCACCGTGTAGATCTCCCACGGCTCCCCCGACGGCGCGTCGACCCACACCTTGTCCTGCACCGCGAAGCAGCACGTGACGTTGTCCTCGGTGGCGGTCGGCAGTCCTTCGTCGGCGAGTCGCGCCGTCGCGGCCTGCACCTCGTCGGTCGTTGCGACCTCGACGCCGAGGTGGTTCAGTGAGCCGGGCTCGCCCGCGCCCTCGACGAGGACGAGCTTCAGCGGCGGCTCCGCCACCGCGAAGTTGGCGTAGCCCGGGTCGGCGCTTCGCGGGCGGCGTGCCGAACAGCTTCGTGTAGAAGTCGATCGAGGCTTCGAGATCCTCGACGTTGAGGGCGAGCTGGACTCGTGACATGGGGGTCTCCTCTTGCTAGATTGATGACTGTCGATAGATCGATCATCGCGAATCAATCGATGCTTGTCAATGCGAAGCGAGGAGCGACGCCGATGGCCCAGCCCCGCCGAGTCCGACGAGACCTGCTGCGCGCCGCTGCTCGCGGCCCTGATCGACGAGGACGAGGCCGAGGGGCTCGCCCGGGCCTTCGCCGCGCTCTCCGACCCCGTGCGGGTCCGCCTGCTGAGCCTGATCGCCGACGCCGGCGAGGTGTGCTCGTGCGATCTCCTCGACGCGGTCGCGAAGTCACAGCCGACCGTGTCGCACCACACGAAGATCCTGTCGGAGGCCGGGCTGATCACCGGCGAGAAGCAGGGCCGGTGGGTGTGGTGGTCGATCGTGCCCGAGCGGATCGCCGAGCTGCGCGGTGCCCTGGAGGTCCCGGTCGCCGCCCGGCGCTGAAGCGCTAGCTGCTGCTTGCGCTGCTGCTCTCTTCCTCGGGGTAGCCGAGGTCCCACTCGATGATGAGGCGCTCCCGCTCCGCGTCGCGGTTGACCCGCTCGCGGTTGCGGCGGAACTGCGGGTCGTGCGGCGGCAGGAGCTGCAGCCGGGCGGTCGCCCGCTGACGGAACTCGTCGATCACCCGGCCGTCACCGAAGACGCCGTGCACCTCCCAGTGCGGCGAGGTGGGCCCCAGGTACACGATCTTCACGTGCCCCTGGGGAGGGAGCTGCTCGAGCTCCTCTTGTTCGATCGACATGCGTGCTCCTGGGTGGTCGTGGACCGACCAGGCTACCGGTCAGCCGTCCTGGGGCCGCTCGGCGAGCGTCGTGTCGAGCTCGACCCGCTCACCGTCTCGGTTCACGACGACCTTCACGCTGTCGCCCGGCCGGTGCGACCGGATGGCGGTGGGCACGTCGCCGGAGCCGTCGATCGGCGCGCCACCGATCTCGATGATCACGTCACCGGACTTCATCCCCGCCTCGTCCGCCGGCGCGTCCGGGGTCACCTCGACGACCAGCGCACCCGAGCTGACGGCCAGGTCGCGCTCGCGTGCGAGCGCGGGCGTGACCGTGTCGGTCGTGACGCCGAGGAACGCGGCCGTGCGCCCGAGCCGCAGGTCCTCGATGATCGGCTGCGCCTTGGAGATCGGGATCGCGAAGCCGACGTTCTGCGCCTCGGTCGGGTTCGCGATCGCGGTGTTGATGCCGACCACGCGACCCGACGCGTCCAGCAGCGGACCACCCGAGTTGCCGGGGTTGATCGCCGCGTCGGTCTGCAGCATGCCGAGCAGCGAGCCGCCGACGTTGGTCTCGACCGTGCGGTTCGTGCCCGAGAGGATCCCCCGCGTCACGCTCAGCCCGCCTTCGAGCGCGAGCGCGTTGCCGATCGCGACGACCTCGTCACCGACCTGCGAGGCCTCGGAGTCGCCGATCTCGATCGTCGCCAGGTCGGTGCGGTCGACCTTGACGACGGCAAGGTCGGTGGACGGGTCGTGGCCGGCGACGTCGGCCGACTCGAGGTCGCCGTTCGTGAACGCGACCTCGATCTTGTCGGCACCTTCGATGACGTGGTTGTTCGTGACGATGTAGCCGTCGGCGGTGAGCACGAAGCCGGTCCCCGCGCCGCCGTTGCCGCTGCCCGGTCCGTCGCCGGTCGTGATCGCGACGATCGCCGGCTCGGCCTTGGCGATGATCGCGGCGATGTCGGTCTCGTCGCCGGTGAGCTCGGTAGCCGGACGGCTGACGACCTCTGGTGACGAGCGCACGATCGTCGTCGTGTCACCCCCGTCGTCGAACGCGACGAACAGCCCGCCGGTGACGAGCGCACCGACGATCCCGCCGACGAGCGCGCCGGTGATGACGCCGCGCCCGCGTGGACGCTGTCGGGGGGCGGGCGCGGCGGCGGTCGCGGGCTCGCGCTCGGGCGCGGGCGGCACGGGCGGGGGGAGGTCGGTCATGTTGGGCGGGCTCCCGATCGGGGGATGAAAGGGTTGGCGCCTGAGGGCGTTGCCATCCACAACGCCGCCGGGGTCCGTACTCGTCCCGGACACTGTGATGGGCAGCGCCTGAGAGCCTGGTGAGACCCCAGCATCCCACGAGTCGAGGGCGGGCCCGGAGTCGCGGGAGACTGGGCCCGGAACGTCGAGAAGTCGGGAACCAGCCCCCTGCCCCGGACGTTCAACCAACAACTATGGAAGACACGCTCACCACCCCGGATCACCACACCCCCCCGTGGATGCAGCACGGCCGCTGCCGCTCGCTGAGCCCGGCCGAGTTCTTCCCGTCGGACGGTGTCGGCGTGGAGCGGGCACGGCGCATCTGCGCCGAGTGCCCGGTCAAGGCCGAGTGCCTCGAGTACGCACTCACCTTCCGGATCGATCACGGGGTCTGGGGCGGCTGCTCCGAACGTGAGCGTCGCCGGATCCTGCGACAGCGTCGGCTCACCTCCGCCCGCTAGACGAGCCCGCTGGCGCACCGCCCGGTCGCACGCCTGTCGTGTGACCGGGCGCTTTCGCGCCCGGTCTCAGTTCCAGCCGAAGGGGCCGAGCACGAAGTCGACGAGCTCGGTGAAGAGGTCGTCGTTGGTGCCGTCGAGCGTCTCGAACGCACCGAACGCGACGTCGGGCGGCGCGTCGGAGACGCCGGTGAGCACGAGGTCGTCACGACCCCACACCACGACCGTCCCGGCCGCCGTCGAGTACGTCGAGGCCCGCTCACCGTCGACGACGCTGCCGTGCCCGCCGCCGGGCAGCGCGTCCCAGTCGACCGCGCCCTGCTGCTCGAAGACGGACAGGCTGAAGAGGCCGTCGTTGTAGAAGAGCTGCACCGTGCCGTCCGGGTGCTCGTACCGCCCGAGCAGGCGGAAGCCGGGTTCGAGCCGTGCCGGAGCCACGAACTGGTCGCCGACGTCGTCGGTCGGCGACGGTCCCGGTGCGAACGCGGGCACCGGCGGCACCGCGGGCACCACATCGGCGGCGGAGAGGCGCTTGTAGCGGACGGAACGGTCGATGTCACCGTCCTCCTGGAGCACGTCACGACGGAGCAGGACACCCAGGTCCTGGTCGACGTAGAAGCGCGCCCGGGGCGTGTCGTCGTCGTCACGAGCCACGACGACGTACGCATCCCGTCCCGCGACCTCTGCGTCGTCATCGAGCTCGAGGTTCCAGGTGGAGCCGGGCCCCGGCGCATGCTCGCCGTCGATGCCGCCCCAGCGGGTGGCGATCCCGTCGTTCGCCGACCAGCGGCTGTTCTCGCCGCCGACGGCCAGGTTGTTGCCGTGACCGACGATGACCGCGCCCTCGCGGGAGCGGGCGTCGGTCTCGGCCGATCGCAGGTTGTCGCCCTCGCGCCAACGGACCTCGACGACTCCGGCGAGCGCGGCGTCCTCGGACGCGTCGCGTGCGTCGCGGAGCAGCGCTTCGGGGTCGGTGCCGGCCGATGCCGGCGAGCCCGGGAGCGCGACGACCACACCGAAGAGCAGCCCCACACCGATCGCGGCGCGCCGCAGCATCGTCGTCATCGTCCGAATCCGGGGATGCCGACCGAGGCGAGGTTGCTCACGACGTCCTCGTTGATCGAGGAGCGCGTCGCGTGTGCGTCGGTGAAGGACGCGACTGCGGGCTTGACCTTGTCGCGCTGCGGGATCGCGGCGACGCCGACGACGATCACGACCGCTGCGGCGGCACCGGCGACCGCGAGCTTCCACGGTGCGCGGCGATGCTTGGCACTTCGCGCCGCGGCGAGGTCGACGACCGTCTCGTCGCCGAGCACGCGGTGCCAGAACGCAGGCGATGCCTCGACGGGCGGCAGCGCGCGCAGGGCACCGCTTGTCTCGCGCAGCTCGTCGAGGATGGCGCGCCACTCGGCCGACTCGGCGAGGCGGGCGTCGACCTCGGCACGCGCGGGTCGCGTCGAGCTCACCGTCGAGGTAGGCCGACAGCGCGTCTTCGTGCAAGGCGTCCGGCCGCATTCCTTCGGCGCTCATGCGGCCCCCTCCGTCAACATCCCGCGCAGCAGGCGCCGGCCGCGGTGGATGCGCGACCGAACCGTACCGACGGGGATGCCCAGCGACGCGGCGATCTGCTCGTAGGACTGGTCGGCCACATCACAGAGGACGACCGGCACCCGGAAGTCCTCGGGCAGGCCGGCGAGCGCGGCTTGCAGGTCGACCGGCAGCTCGCGGCTCGCCTCGTCGGCAGCCGGTGCGGGCGGGACGACCCAGTCAGGGTCCTCGGGCAGCGCGGAGGTCGGGCGCCGCTTGCGGCGCCGCATCTCGTCGAGGAAGACGTTCGTCACGATCCGGGCCAGCCAACCTTCCAGGGACCCCGGCTCGTAGCGCTCGAGGCCCTTGCGGACCCGGATCAGCGCCTCTTGGACGAGGTCCTGTGCGTCTTGTTCGTTGCCGGCCAGGCGGTAGGCCACCGTGTAGAGGAATCGCCCGTGATCACGGGCGACCTCCTCCCAGGTGGGGATCCCGTCGGCCATCTGATGAACGAACTGACGCGCGTGTCCGGTTCCCGCTCTCCCCGCTTCCGCCGAGAAAGGCGGTCAGCCGGGGGCGGCTCGCCGGGCCGCTTCAGGCCTTGTCGGGCTCGTCGTCGGTCTCCTTGCCGCCGTCGGTCACGCCCTTCTTGAACTCCTTCTGGGCCTGCCCCATCGAACGGGCGAGCTTGGGGAGCTTGGCGCCACCGAAGATCAGCAAGACGATCAACAGGATGATGATCAGCTCAGTCGGACCGAGGTTCATGCGACGGCTCTCCTGAGGGTCGGGGACGAGCGGCGCAGCCTCAGGCTACTCCGTGACCCTCGCGATCCGGTTTGCGGTCGGCCGTGCGCTTCCGTCGCCCTCAGGCCGCGGCGGCGGCCTGGAAGGGGCTCAGCGCCTCGGCGAGGGCCTCGACGTCGTCGAGGCTCACCACCTGGAACGGCACCGCACCGGGCCCGACGATCAGCGTCTCCACCCCGAGCTCGGCCCACCCCTCCGCCTGCTCGCGGACCTGCTCGACCGTGCCGACGAGCCGACCGGCGCGCCAGTCGGCGAGCGTCACGGTGTCGAGGACGCCGGTCGGCGTGCTCGCACGGAGTCGTTCGAAGCGGGCCTCGAGGTCGCGCTCGTTCTCGCCGACCAGTGCGTAGAGCCCGATGCTGCGCCAGACGGTCGCGGGATCACGCCCGACGTCGGCGCACGCGCGCTCGAGCACGTCGAGGCGGCCGCGATAGTCGGCGTGCGTCCACACCCAGCACGTGTTCCAGCCGTCGGCGCACGCCGCCACCGTGGCGAGCAGCTTGTCGCCCTTGCCGCCGATGAACACCGGTGGCCGCGGGCGCTGGAGCGCGGCCGGCGCGACGCGGGCACCGGCGACGTGGAAGAACTCGCCGTTGTAGTCGTACGGCTCCCCGCCGAGCAGGCCGTCGAAGATCTCGACGCACTCCTTCAGCCGCCGCATGCGCTCGCCGGGCGTCGGCATCGGGATGCCGATCGCGTCGTACTCGGGCGCGTACCACCCGGCGCCGACTCCGATGTCGAGGCGCCCGCCCGTGATGCGGTCGAGCGTGGCGAGCGCCTTGGCGGCGACGGCGGGCGGGCGCAGCGCCTCACAGAGCACGAGCGTGCCGAGCCGCGGGCGCGACACGACCCCCGCGAGCGCGCCGAGCGTGGCGATGGGCTCGAAGACGCCCTGGGGCTCGTCGGTCGCGCCGTACTTGCCGAGATCGAGGAAGAGGTGGTCGGAGACCCAGAGCGAGTCGTACCCGGCCGCCTCCGCCCGGCGGGCGTGCTCGGCGAGGGTCGGGAACGTCAGCGGCGACTCGCCCGGGACCGAGTAGTCGTACTGCGGCAGGGCGAGTCCGATGCGCATGCGCGGTCCACTCTATTGAGGCACCAAAATGTCCAGGTGCTGGAGTGCGTCCCCAACGTCTCCGAGGGCAAGGACACCGCCGTGCTCGACGCGCTCGCGGCCGCCTGCGGTCCGTCGTTCCTCGACCGCCACGAGGACCCCGACCATCACCGCTCCGTGTTCACGCTCGCGGGTCCCGGCATCCGCGACGCGGAGACTGCCGTCGCTGCGCTGGCGCGCGCCGTGTCCGCGCAGCTCGACTTCACCGACCACACGGGCGCGCACCCCCGCTTCGGGATGCTCGACGTCGTGCCGTTCTCCGCGCTCGACGAGGACGAGGAGGTCGCCGCCGCGGCCGCGATGGCCTTCGCCGAATGGGTCGCCGCCGACGTCGGGGTGCCGGTGTTCCTCTACGACGACGCCGATCCGCTCCGGCGCTCCCTCCCCGAGCTGCGGGCCACCGCGTTCGCGAAGCGCGCACCCGACGTCGGCCCACTCCGGCCGCATCCCACGCTCGGCGCCGTCGCCGTCGGGGCCCGTCCCCCGCTCATCGCCGTCAACTGCTGGCTCGACACCGACGACCTGCTCGTCGCCCGCGAGATCGCACGCCACGTCCGCGAGGTGGACGGCGGGCTCGCCGGGGTCCGCGCGCTCGGACTCGCCATGCAGTCCGAGGGCGTCGCGCAGGTATCGATGAACCTCGTCGACCTCCCGGTGAACGGGCTCGAGGCAGCGTGCACCGAGGTCCGTCGGCTCGCCGAGCGCGACGACTGGACTGTCACCCGCGTCGAGATCGTCGGCCTGATCCCCGAGGCCGAGCTCGAGCGGTGCAGCGAGGAGTTTCGCGAGTGGGCGGGCGTCGGCGCCGACGTCACGATCGAGGGCCGGCTCGCCGCCCGCGGCTGACCGGTTCGCTGTCCGCCTGAGGGGGCCGGCGCCGGAGCGCCGGACCCGGGGAAGTGAGGCGCCGGGTGGCTTCGCCATCCCGGTGCCGGCGGAGTCCGAGCTTGCGAGGACTCCCGAAATGAGGTCCTCAGGCCGGATGCGACGGGTTCAGGCCGAAGCCAGACCCCGGCGCTCGAGCGCCCGCTGCCGGCGGACCCGCCGGCGCTCCCGCTCGGAGAGACCACCCCAGATGCCGAACTTCTCGCCCTGCGCCAGCGCGTACTCGAGGCACTCGGCTCGCACCTCGCAGCCCCGGCACACGCCCTTCGCCTCGCGGGTGGATGCCCCGCGCTCCGGGAAGAAGAGGTCTGGGTCGACCCCCAGGCAGTTCGCCCGCTCCTGCCAGCGACCGGCCGGATCTGCGTCGGCCGATCGGAGCATCTCCATGAGATCCATCACCTGCACCCGATGTCCCCCTCACAGTGGCGGCCAGTGGGATCCCCGTTTCCCACCGGAATCACGCCGTTGGAATTACATTGGTGTCATGCTGACGGCAGGAAGCGCCGTCGTGCAAGGGGAAGTTGCCGTTCGCGTGCCGGTATGTCCGATTTGGGGCGGTTCACACGACGGAAAATCGCCCGATTTCCGGACGTTCGCGCCGTGAAGCCCCGCCTGGAGGCGGTCCGCGGCGACCTCACCGCCGAGCGCACCGATGCCGTCGTCAACGCCGCGAACGCCCGGCTGGCCGCGGGCGGGGGCGTCTGCGGCGCGATCTTCGCTGCGGCAGGCCCCGGGCTCGCCGAGGCGTGCGCCGAGCTCGGCGGCTGCGCCACCGGTGATGCCAAGGCGACCCCGGGCTTCGCGCTCCCCGCCCGCTGGATCGTCCACGCCGTCGGCCCGGTCTGGCAGGGCGGCGATGCCGGCGAGCCCGAGGCGCTCGCATCCACCTATACGCGGTCGCTCGAGGTCGCCGACGAGCTCGGGGCGGCGTCGATCGCGTTCCCCGCGATCTCGACGGGGATCTTCGGCTACCCCGTCGACGCCGCCACCCGGGTCGCGGTGGCGACGTGCCGGGACGCCGACACCGAGCACGTCGAGCTCGTGCGGTTCGTCTGCTTCGACGAGGCGACGCTCGACGCCTACCGGCGGGAGCTGCGCTAGCTGGCGCGGCGGTGCTGGCGGCGCTGCTCGAGGAAGTCGACGAGCACGTAGTCGCCGAGGGTGTCGGGCGTCGTGAAGAACGCCCGGCCCTTGTTCAGCTGCATCATGCGCTCGACGAAGTGCCGCAGGTAGTGGCTCTCGTCGAGCATGAAGGTGTTGATGCGGATGCCGTCACACGTGCACCGCATCACCTCCTTCAGCGTCTCCTCGATCGTCACCGGTGACGGCGGGTACTGGAAGTACGCCTCGCCGTGCTCGATGTGGGCGGTCGGCTCACCGTCGGTGACCATGATGATCTGCTTCGTGCCGGACTGCTGCCGGAGCATGCGGCGTGCCAGCAGCATCGCGTGCTGCATGTTGGTGCCCCACTCGAAGTCCCAGCTCATCTCGGGCAGCTTCTCGGGTGCGACCTCGCGGGCGACGCGGCCGAAGCTCACGAGCCCGAAGTAGTCGCGTGGGTACTGGCTCGTGATGAGCGCGTGGAGCGCCATCGCGACCTTCTTCGCCGAGAGGAAGTTGTCGCGCATCGGCATCGACAGCGACACGTCGAGGAGCAGGACCGTGGCGCTGCGCGTCACCTGCTCGGTCCGCTCGATCTCGAAGTCGTCGGGCGTGAGGCGGACCGGCGTGCCCGCGCCCTGGCGCCAGATCGCGTTCTTCACCGTCTGGTTGACGTCGAGCCGGAACGGGTCGCCCCATTCGTAGGGCTTGTGGTCGTACGCCGGGTCGTGGCCGATGCCTTCCTGGTCCTGCTCGTGACGACCGGTGCGGTCCTTCATGAGCTTGCGGAACAGATCGCCGAGCGCCTTGTTGCCGATCGCCCGGATGCCGCGGGGCGTCAGCTCGAGCCGTCCCTCGCGCTGCTCGATGAGGCCGGCCTCCTCGAGCATCTTCGCGAGCTCGGCGAGGCGTTCGAGTGAGCGCGCGGCGTCGTCGCCGAGCATCTCGCGCGCGCGGTCGATGTCGACCTCGGAGAGCTCACCGGGCTGCGTCGCCTGGCGGAGCAGGTGCTCGAGGTCGTCCATGTCGCCGAGCTGGTCGAGCAACCCGGGCATCTGACCCATCGAGAGCGGGTCGTCGCCGCGGAACGGCATCGACTTCTCCCATGGCAGGTTCGGGAACGCCTGCTGCAGGTTGCGCGACAGCTGGTCGACCTGCCAGCGCAGGTCCATGTCCTCCATCAGCGACTCGGCGAGCTGCTGCAGCTGCGCGCGCTGCTCGGGCGTCATGGAGTTCATGAGCTGCTGCATCTGCGCCATCGAGCGCGCCATCTGCTCGAGCAGCTCGTCGAGCGACTGCGGGTTCCCCGGGAAGAAGTCGCCGTAGCGCTCCATGAAGCCGTCGAAGTCGGGCTCCTCGCCGCGGGCGCGCTGCTCGAGCATCTCGTTGAGCTCGGCCATCATGTCCTTCATGCGGGCCATGCGCTCGGCGTCCATGTTCTGCATGCCCTCGGACATCTGGTTGAACGTGCTCTGCAGCAGCTGCTCCTTCAGCTGCTCCATCAGCTGCTCGAAGCGCTCGCGCGCCGCGTCGTCCATCCAGTCGTACTGCTGGAGCACGTTGACCTTGCCGGCGAGGTCGGGCGGGAGCTGGTCGAGCTCCTCGCGGCGCTGCCGGGCGAGGTCGTCGACGATCTCCTGGCGACGCTTGTCGTTCGACGAGTTCGCGTCGTCGACGCGGCGCTCGATGCCCTCGCGCTCCTGGTCGACGACCTCGCGCAGCTGCTCGGCGATCTCCTCGTAGACACCGCCGAGGTCGTAGCGGTCGAGCATCTCGCGCCGCTGCTCGCGGAGGCGCTGGAGCATCTCGCGCAGGCCCATGAGCTGGTCGCCGTTGCGGTCCTCCATGCCCTGCTGCATGAGGCGCCGGAGTGCCGCGTGCAGATCGCCGTGGTAGAGGAGGTCGTCGGTCATCTCGTCGAGGAGCGCGTCCGCGTCGAGGTCGAACCCGCGCTGCGTGCCGTCCCAGGCCGAGTAGCGGAACCCGTGCTCCGCCTTCTCCCGACGACGCCGTCTCCGCAACATGCGGCCACGGTACCCGTCCGGGCTGGCGACCCCGACGAGGTCAGCGAGGCCTTGTCGGCACCGTGTGCTTGAGCTCGGCGTGACGTTCGCCGGCCTCGACCGGTGCACCGAAGTGGAGCAGCCGACCACCGAACGCGAGCGACACGATCGCGAACCACGCCCACCCCAGGAACAGGCCACCGATCACGTCGCTGAACCAGTGCAGACCCAGCAGCACCCGCGACGCGGCGACGGCGATCGCGAGCGCGACGCCGATCCCGGTGAGCACCGCCTGGACCCGGTGCGATCGCCGACGACCGAGGAGCAGCGCGCAGGCCGCGAACGTCGCAGCCGCGCCGGCGGAGTGGCCGCTCGGAAAGGAGTAATCGAGCCCGGCGCGCAAACCGAGCTCGGGACGACCGCGTCCGACGAGCCCCTTGATGATGCCCGACGCGAGCGCTTGTCCGCCGATCACGAGCACGAGGAACACGAACACCCGCGCCGACCGCGTCCGGAACCATTCGAACAGTCCGACCGCGGCGCCGATCACCACCAGGAGCACCGTGCCGCCGAATTCCGTGATGGCCGAGATCACGTCGTTCGACGAGGCAGTCGCCTCGCTGTCGGCCCAGCGTTCGATCGTCCGGTCGAGACGGACGATGCCGCGATCGGTCCGGACCTGGAAGATGAGCACGCCGAGCAGCACGACGATCGCCAACGCGACGGTGAGGAGCAGCCCCGTCGCGACGCGCGGGTCGAACCGCGCGCGGGCGAACAACCGCCACCCGGTGCGGTGCTCGAGGCCGCGCTCCACGGCGCGGGCCGCCGGACGAACCGCGCGCGGTGACGCGGGGTCGAGCACCGGCACGCGCAGCGAAACGAACGCGACCGCGGTGCCGACGATGACCGCGGCGAGCAGCAGGACGATGACGGGCGTCATGGCATAACGTTCAAGGGCTCGATACCTGACGTTTACCTCGGATGAGGATGGTGAAACGTTCAGTGGTGGGAACGGGGGTGGCGACATCGGTCGGGGCGCGCCAGGGCTCCGACAAGGTCAATCCCTCCGGCCGTGTCGACCTCTGCGACGCCCGCCCCGGCGGTCTGGCCGATCGCCTCGGATCGCGGCTCTCCGGTCTGCACCCCTTCGTCGCCGGGCTCGTCGTCGTCGCGAGCGGGTACGTGCTGGTCGCCGGTCTCGTCGTCGGCATCGGCTTCCTGCTGACGGAGGTCGTCCTCCCCGGTGCGGTGCAGCGCGGGGACCTCGATGTCGTCCAGGAGCTGGCGTCGGGCCGCCCTGACTTCAACGACGCTAGCGTCGTCACCTCGTACCTCGGCGAGTTCGTCACCGTGCTGGTCGTCACCGGGCTCACCGGTCGCGTTCTGCCTGTGGCGCAGGCGGTTCGCGCTGGCCTGGCTGTTCGTCATCGCCATCTCGCTCGAAGGGTTCTTCTACCTGACGGCGACGTACTTCGTGAGCCGGAACCGGCCACGCATCGCGCGGCTCGAGGAGCTCATCAACTCGGACAGCTACTACTCGGGCCACATCGCCGCGAGCGTCGTGATCTGGGTCACCCTCGCGCTCATCGTGTGGAACGTCACCGACCGACGGGTGCCCCGCCTCATCACGCTGTTCCTCGCCGTCGTCGGCGCCGGTCGTCGTCGTGCTGTCGCGCCTGTACCGCGGGATGCACCATCCCACCGACGCGCTGGTCGGCTACCTCGTCGGCTTGCGTGCATCGGCATCGCGCTGCTCGCGGTGCGGGTCTTCAGGGTGGTCGCCACCCGCCGAGCTGAAGGAGCGGCATCGTGAAGGTCGCGGTCCTCGTCCACACGGGGAAGTCGCTCGGCGCCGGCCCCTCCGATCTCCGCCTGGCCCTCGCCGACTCGGGAGTGACCGATCCGCTCTGGTTCGAGGTGCCCAAGAGCAAGAAGGCCCCGAAGTGCGCGAAGCGAGCGCTGCGCGAAGGCGCGGAGCTGGTGTTCGTCTGGGGCGGCGACGGGATGGTGCAACGCACGCTCGACGCGCTCGCCGGGTCCGGGTGCCCGGTCGCGATCGTCCCGGCCGGGACGGCCAACCTGCTCGCGACGAACCTGGGGATCCCGAAGGACATCATCGCCTGCGTGAAGATCGGGCTCAGCGGCACTCGCCGGCCGATCGACCTGGGCACGTTCAACGGCGAGCACTTCGCCGTGTTGGCGGGCGTGGGGTTCGACGCGCAGCTGATCGCCGACGCCGACGCCGGCCTCAAGGAGCACTTCGGGCGGCTCGCGTACATCTGGACGGGCGCGAAGAACCTCCGTGCACCGCGAGTCGACGCCCGGATCAAGGTCGACGGCAAGAAGTGGTTCGATGGCTGCATCGCGTGCGTGCTGGTCGGCAACGTCGGATCGCTCTTCGGTGGCGTCACCGTGTTCCAGGACGCCTGCCCCGACGACGGGCGCCTCGAGGTCGGCGTCGTCACCGCCAAGGGTGCGGTGCAGTGGGCGCGGGCGCTCGCGCGCATCCCGACGAAGTCGCCGGAGAGCTCGCCGTTCGTCGACCTGACGGCCGGGACGAAGATCAACATCCGTCTCGAGACACCGATGGTCTACGAGCTCGACGGCGGTGACCGGAAGGCCGACGATCGGTTCCGGATCCGCATCGAGCCCGGGGCCGCGACGATCTGCGTGCTCGACGAGGCAGCTCACCGGTGAGTACGGCTGCGCGCGTCCCCGAGACGTGCCACCTCACCGGTGATGACGCGCGCGAGACGCTCGCGCACACCGGCCACTGGCGACTCCTGCGGGACGCGTTCGTGCGCCTTCGCGCCGCCGACGGGTTCAGCCACGCGCGATCGCTCGCCTTCCTCGCCGGCTTGATCATGGTGCAGGGCACGATCGCGCTCGTCGGTCTCTCGGCGGCCCTCGGCGAGAAGGGCGTCGGCGACGTCATCGTCCGCACCTACCGCGGCGTCTTCCCCGGCCCCGCCGGCCGCGTGCTGACGATGACGGTTCGCCAGGCCCAGGAGTCGGGAGTGGCGGGTCGTTACGCCGGGCTCGCGTTCGGGCTCGTCGGAGGGCTCGTCGTCTCCACCACGCTGTTCGGACAGCTCGAGCGCGGGCTCAACCGAATGTACGGCGTGGAGCAGGACCGCCCGATCGGTGCAGAAGTACGGGCGCGCGCTCGGTACTCGCGCTCACCGTCGGGCTGCTGACCATCGCCGCGTTCCTCGCCCTCGCCGTCGGGAAGGAGCTCGGCGCCGCGTTCGACTCCAACACGGTCCGCGACGTGTGGAACGTCCTCCGGTGGCCCCTCGGTCTCGTCACGCTCACCGCGGCGATGGCGCTCGTGTTCATGCTCTCGCCGAACCGCGAGCAGCCCGGGTTCTCGTGGTTGGCGTACGGCGCCGCGATCTCCGTGGTCCTCTGGGGACTCGTCACCGTGGCGCTCGGGGCGTTCTTCGGGATGGCCTCCTCGTTCGGCCGGACGTACGGACCGCTGGCGGGGATCGTCGCCCTCTTGGTCTGGGCCCTGCTCTCGTCGATCGCGGTCCTCTACGGCGGTGCCGTGGCGGCGCAGCTCGAGGCCGTGCGCAGCTCGCGGCCGGGGCCCCGCGATCCGAAGAAGGTCGCCGAGGAGCTTGCCGAGCGACACCTCGCCAAGATCCCCTGACGTGCACGCAGTCGAGCGGGGGCCGACGGAGCACGCGGCATCGGCCGACGACGCGCCGTCGTCCTGGTTTCTCACCCCTGAGGAGCGCGGCAACCCCGTCACCCAGATCGACCGGCGCCGCGGCGCGTCGTGGACCGAGGGCAACACGGTGCACGTCCTGCTCGACGGCGCCGCCTACTTCGCTCGCCTCTACGAGGTGTTGAGCACGACCGGCAGGGACGAGTGGGTCTACTTCACCGACTGGCAGGGTGATCCGGATCAGATCCTCGTCCCGCCCGACGCGAAGGTCGGGCCCGTGCTCGCCGGGCTCGCCGAGCGCGGCGTGCACGTGCGAGGGCTGCTCTGGCGCTCGCACCCGCGGCTCGCGAACTTCTCCGAGGAGGACAACTTCAGCCTCTCCCGGCTCGTGAACAAGGCGGGCGGCGAGGTGCTCCTCGACCACCGCGTCCTCCGGTACGGCAGCCACCACCAGAAGATGGTGATCGTGCTCCGCCGCGACCGCGACGAGAGCGTCGCGTTCGTCGGCGGCATCGATCTGTGTCACGGGCGCCGCGACGACCCGAGCCACCTCGGCGACCCGCAGACCGTCGAGCTCGACGACGACCGCTACGGCGATCGGCCGCCGTGGCACGACGTGCAGCTCGAGGTGACAGGGCCCGCCGTCGACGACGTCGGGTTCACGTTCGCGGAGCGGTGGGACGATCCGGCGCGGCTCGACAGCGCGACCCCGTGGCGGCACTGGCAGCACCGCGCGTCCGCTCATCCCGAGGAGCCGAGCGCGCTCGCGCCGGACCGCACTGACGGCGTGGGGACCGGGTCGCACGCGGTGCAGGTCCTTCGGACGTATCCGGCAAAGCGTCCGCCGTACCCGTTCGCGCCGGACGGCGAGCGCAGCATCGCCCGGGCGTACGAGAAGGCCTTCGGTCGTGCCCGTCGGCTGATCTACATCGAGGACCAGTACCTGTGGTCGTGCGACGCGATGCGCGCGCTGGAGGACGCGCTGCGCCGCGAGCCGGACCTGCACCTCGTGCTCGTGATCCCGCGCTACCCCGATCCCGACGGCGTGATCGCGGGATCGGCGAGCCGGTTCGGGCGCGAGCGCGTCGTCGACAGGCTGGTCGCCGCGTGCGGCGACCGCGTCGCCGTCTACGACCTCGAGAGCTCCGAAGGCGTCCCGATCTACGTCCACGCGAAGCTCTGCGTCGTCGACGACCTCTGGATGGCGAT
The DNA here is from genome assembly GCA_963731815.1 of uncultured Acidimicrobiia bacterium. Classification (GTDB taxonomy): domain Bacteria; phylum Actinomycetota; class Acidimicrobiia; order IMCC26256; family PALSA-555; genus DATBSK01. Next base: position 145,879 of record CAVSWW010000009.1, read on the forward strand.
CGGTTCCGACAACCTGAACCGCCGGTCCTGGACACACGACTCCGAGGTCTCGTGCGCCGTCGTCGACTCGGAACGAGACACCCGCGATCCCCTGGACCCCGCCGGCACGGGGGCGGGCGCGCGGCGCCTGCCCCGTGCCACCCGCCTGCGCGCCGCGGCGGAGCACCTCGGGCGAGGCGACGACGAGGTGGACGACCTCGCGGACCCGGAGACCTGGTTCGACGCATTGCGCGACAGCGCACGCGCGCTCGACGCGTGGCACGAAGCGGGAGCCACCGGGTCCACGTCCGCCCGGCCACCTACGGCTGCACCCGCGCGAGCACATCCCGCGCCTCGCCCGCCCGCTGCTGCACCTGATGCACGCACGGCTGCTCGATCCCGACGGGCGTCCACAGCCACTGAGCCGCCGCGGCCAGTTCTGACCCCGGCGGGCCGCCGATGGGGTGACCCGCTCCGTCGTACGGGAGAATCGTCGGCGATGCGACCCCGTGCCACTGCGCTGGTGCTCCTCGCCCTGACCGTCACCGTCGCGGCGTGCAGCCGCGAAGAGCAGCCGCCCGCGTCGAAGGCGTTCTGCGGCGCGGCCGAGCGCTACAACACGGAGCTCGAGCGCACGCAGCTCGAGGGCAAGGCCGACGTGGAGCGTCAGCTCCCGCTCGTCGCCGACCTCGCCGCCACCGCGCCCAAGGGCATCGAGCAGGATGCGCAGACGTTCCTCGAAGCACTGCAGCGTCGCGCCGACGGCGACACGTCGGTGATCGACGACCCGAAGATCAACAGCGCGGTCGACAACGTCAACCGCTACGCCAACCAGGCGTGCAACGTGTACAAGCGCGACTCGGGGCTGTAGCTAGCCGCGGCCGCGGTACGCGGCCTTCCCTCCGACCGAGTCCTTGTTGAGCCGCTTCGAGAGGTGCAGCCCCTCGAGCACGAACTCGACGGCCGACGCCACACCCGCGGGCGTCTCCCCCACCTCGAGGTCGGCGAGCGTGTCGCGCAGGCCGGGCAGGTCCGACAGCAGCGACGCGTACTCCGCCGCCGGCACGTCATCGCCGGTGTGCACGATCAGCCCCTCGTCGAACGCCGTGACGAGGGTCGTGAGCTTCTCGGGCTTGCACGTCGACCGGAACGTCTCGAGGACCGCCGCCTTCACGATGCGGTCGAGCACCTGCTCTTCCCGTCCGTCGTCGACGGTCTCGAACTCGATCTTCCCGGCGGTGCTCGAGACGAGCGCGTCGAGGTCGCTGACCCGCGGAACCACCTCTTCTTCGTGGTTGCGCACGGCCCGCCGGGTCGCGTTCGCAATGAGCGTCTCGTAGTTCGCGACCGACAGGCGGACCGAGACGCCCGACCGCTGGTTGACGTGCGGTGACTGCCGGGCGTGCTGGCTGATCGCCGCCACGATCTCGGTCATGTAGTCGGGCACGTCGACGCGCAGGCCGTCGAGCTCGGGGACGACGGCCTCCTGCTCGACGACGTCCATCTCGACGTCGACGTCGAGGGGGTAGTGCGTGCGGATCTGCGCGCCGAACCGGTCCTTCAGCGGCGTGATGATGCGGCCGCGGTTCGTGTAGTCCTCCGGGTTCGCCGACGCGAAGAGCATGAGGTCGAGGGGCAGCCGGATCTTGTAGCCCCGGATCTGCACGTCGCGCTCCTCGAGCACGTTGAGCAGGCCCACCTGGATGCGCTCGGCGAGGTCGGGCAGCTCGTTGATCGCGAAGATGCCGCGGTTCGTGCGCGGCACCAGCCCGTAGTGGATGGTCAGCTCGTCGGAGAGGTAGCGACCCTCGGCGACCTTGATCGGGTCGACCTCACCGATGAGGTCGGCGATGGACGTGTCCGGCGTCGCGAGCTTCTCGCCGAAGCGCCGCTCCCGGTGCACCCACTCGATCGGCGTGTCGTCACCGCGCTCGGCGACCAGCACGCGCGCGTGGTGCGAGGTCGGGGCGTACGGGTCGTCGTTGATCTCGCTCCCCGCGACGATCGGCATCCACTCGTCGAGCAGGCCGACGATCGAGCGGATCATGCGCGTCTTCGCCTGCCCGCGCTCGCCGAGGAAGATGACGTCGTGCGTGGCCAGGAGCGCGTTCTCGAGCTGCGGCAGGACGGTGTCGTCGAAGCCGACGACACCTTCGACGATGGACTCGCCGTCGGCGATCCGCCGCATCGCGTTGTCGCGCACCTCTTGCTTGACGGGGCGTGAGACCCAACCGCCGCTGCGGAGCTCTCCGAGTGTGCCGGGACGTGACATGCGGCCGAGGCTATCCGCGGTCACGAACGGCTCGGACGGCGGTACATCGTGCGCGAACATGGCTTCCTTCGGACGAGGAGGAGACCATGGCAGCGACGCCCGACGACGAGCGCTACGACAAGGCGCGCCAGAAGGTCGAGGCGAAGATGGGGTTCTTCACCCATCTCCTCGTGTTCGTCGTGATCAACGTCGTCTTCCTGATCATCGCCGGCGAGGACTGGCTCTGGGTGACGCTGTTCTGGGGGCTCGGCCTCGCGATCCACGCGTTCTACACGTTCTTCGGCGACTCCGACGCGGTGACGGGGTGGAAGGAGCGCCAGATCGAGAAGGAGATGGGTCGGGGCCAGGCCAAGCCCGAGCCGGCTCCCACCGAGAGCCTGCCGTCGGAGCCCCCGCCGACCTCCTCGCCCGAGGACCCCACGGTCTCGTAGCGGCGTCTCGTAGCGGTCGGCTCGCCGCCGCCGAATCGGCGTTTGCGCAGGCCCCGGCGGTAGCGTCGCTGTAGAGAGCGACTGGCGCAGGAGACAACGATGACGACGGTCGACAGGGGGCAGGTCGGGGAGCCCTCCACCGCCGACCAGAGCGAAGGCGCCGACGCCGCCGAGCTGCTGGAGCGGTACACCGGCCCTCCCGTCCCTCCACCCAAGCGCAAGCAGCACTTCCTCCTCGCGTTCTGGCGCTCCGCGGTCGGCAAGAAGTGGGCGATGGCCGTCAGCGGGATCATCCTGCTCGGCTACGTGCTGGCCCACATGGTCGGCAACCTGAAGGTCTTCCTCGGCGCCGACCACATCAACGACTACGCCGAGTGGCTCCGCGACCTGGGTGAGCCGGTCTTCCCGCGGTCGTGGGTGCTGTGGGCGATGCGCACGGTGCTGATCGCCGCGTTCTTCATCCACATCCTCGCGGCGTACCAGCTCACGCGGATCAACTGGCAGGCCCGCCCGGAGCGCTACCAGTCTCGCCGCGACTACGTCGCCGCCAACTTCGCGTCGCGCACCATGCGGTGGACCGGGATCATCACCCTCTTGTTCCTGATCTTCCACCTGCTCGACCTGACGTGGGGCGAGGTCAACCCCGACTTCGTGGAGGGCGACCCGTACCACAACCTGTTCGCGACCTTCGAGCGGGTGCCGGTCGCGATCGTCTACATCGTGGCGATGCTGGCGCTGGGGCTGCACATCTTCCACGGCGCGTGGTCGATGTTCCAGAGCCTGGGGTTGAACAACCCCCGCTACAACATCTGGCGCCGCTACTTCGCGATCGGGTTCGCCGCGGTGGTCACGATCGGGAACATCAGCATGCCGTTGCTCATCACCACGGGAGCGGTGTCGCCATGACCGACATCAAGCTCGACGCCAAGGTCCCCGAGGGCCCGATCGCCGACAAGTGGGACCAGCACAAGTTCGACGTGAAGCTGGTGAACCCGGCGAACAAGCGGAAGTTCAACATCATCGTCGTCGGCAGCGGCCTCGCGGGTGCGTCCGCCGCCGCCACGCTCGGCGAGCTCGGCTACCGCGTGCAGCTCGTCACGTACCACGACTCGCCCCGCCGGGCGCACAGCATCGCTGCGCAGGGCGGCATCAACGCCGCGAAGAACTACCGCAACGACGGCGACAGCGTGTACCGCCTCTTCTACGACACGGTGAAGGGCGGCGACTACCGCTCCCGCGAGGCGAACGTGTACCGGCTCGCGCAGGTCAGCGTGAACATCATCGACCAGTGCGTCGCGCAGGGCGTGCCGTTCGCCCGCGAGTACGGCGGCCTGCTCGACAACCGAAGCTTCGGCGGCGCGCAGGTCTCGCGCACGTTCTACGCCCGTGGCCAGACGGGTCAGCAGCTCCTGCTCGGCGCCTACCAGGCCCTCGCCCGCCAGGTGGCGCTCGGCACCGTCGAGCTGCAGACGCGCACCGAGATGCTCGAGCTCGTCATGAAGGACGGGCGCGCGGTCGGCATCGTCGTGCGCGACCTCATCAACGGCGACGTTCGGTCGTTGAGCGGGCACGCGGTCGTGCTCGCCACCGGCGGCTACGGCAACGTCTTCTACCTCTCGACCAACGCCAAGCAGTCCAACGCGACCGCGGCGTGGCGTGCGCACCGCAAGGGCGCGCTCTTCGCGAACCCCTGCTACACGCAGATCCACCCGACGTGCATCCCGGCGAGCGACGAGTTCCAGTCGAAGCTCACGCTCATGAGCGAGTCGCTCCGCAACGACGGCCGCATCTGGGTGCCGCAGGAGTTCGGTGACGAGCGGCCGGCGGCGAAGATCCCGGAAGCGGAGCGCGACTACTTCCTCGAGCGGCGCTACCCGGCGTTCGGCAACCTCGTCCCCCGCGACGTCGCCTCTCGGGCGGCGAAGCGCGAGGTCGACGCCGGCCGGGGGGTCGGGCCGCTGAAGAACGGCGTGTACCTCGACTTCGCCGACGCCATGCAGCGCCTCGGGCACGACACGATCTCCGAGCGCTACGGGAACCTCATCCAGATGTACGAGCGCATCACGGGCGAAGACCCGTACGAGATGCCGATGCGCATCTATCCCGCGGTCCACTACACGATGGGCGGGCTGTGGGTCGACTACGACCTGATGAGCAACGTCGACGGCCTCTTCGTGCTCGGCGAGGCGAACTTCTCCGACCACGGCGCGAACCGCCTCGGCGCGAGCGCGCTCATGCAGGGCCTCGCCGACGGCTACTTCGTCCTCCCGGCGACGATCAACGACTACCTCGCGCCGCTGCTCGGGTCCGACCCGGTGCCGGTCGACGACCCGGTCTTCGCCGACGCCGAGACCGAGGTCACCGAGCGCGTGCGTGCGCTCCTCTCGGTGAACGGCACCCGCACCGTCGACTGGTTCCACCGCGAGCTCGGCAAGATCCTCTGGGAGAACTGCGGCATGGCCCGCAGCACGGAGAGCCTCGAGAAGGCGCTCGCCGAGATCCCGGTGCTGCGCGACGAGTTCCACAAGGACGTGCGCATCCTCGGCGACGGCATGTCGCTCAACCAGTCGCTGGAGAAGGCCGGCCGGGTGGTCGACTTCCTCGAGTTCGGCGAGCTGCTCGTCCGCGACGCGCTGCACCGCGAGGAGTCCTGCGGTGGTCACTTCCGCCTCGAGCACCAGACGGAGGAGGGCGAGGCGCTCCGCGACGACAAGCACTTCGCGTACGTCGGCGCCTGGGAGTACACCGGCGACCTCGCGAACCCGGTGCTCCACAAGGAGCAGCTCGAGTTCGAAGAGGTACACCTGGCGCAGAGGTCGTACAAGTGAGGTCCGGCACGTGAAGGTCACGCTCGAGGTCTGGCGACAGAGCGGCCCGAACGCCGACGGCGCGTTCGAGACGCACGAGGTCGACGACGTCAGCCCCGACATGTCGTTCCTCGAGCTGTTCGACGTCCTCAACGAGCAGCTCATCGCCGACGACCGCGAGCCGGTCGCGTTCGACCACGACTGCCGCGAAGGCATCTGCGGGTCGTGCTCGATGATGATCAACGGCCGGCCGCACGGTCCGGAGCTCGGCACAGCGACGTGCCAGCTGCACATGCGCAAGTTCGAGGACGGCGCGCACATCACCGTCGAGCCGTGGCGGGCCCGGGCGTTCCCGGTGCTCAAGGACCTCTGCGTCGACCGCTCCGCGTTCGACCGCATCGTCGAGGCCGGCGGCTACATCACCGCGCCGACTGGCACGGCCCAGGACGCGAACCTGATCCTGATCCCGAAAGAGGTGTCCGACGCGGCGATGGACGCGGCGGCGTGCATCGGCTGTGGTGCGTGCGTGGCCGCGTGCCCGAACGGCGCCGCGCAGCTCTTCACCGCGGCGAAGGTGCAGCACCTCAACCTGCTGCCCCAGGGCCAGCCCGAGCGGTGGCGCCGCACCGTCGACATGGTCGACGAGATGGAGCGCTGGTTCGGCTCGTGCACGAACCACGGCGAGTGCGAGGCCGCGTGCCCGAAGGAGATCTCGATCGACTTCATCGCGCTCGATGAACCGCGACTACGTGAAGGCGCAGTTCAAGCAGCGCCGCCTCGCCGCCCAGACCTGACGCTGCGCTCCGCGCGGACGGACGTCTAGGTGACGGCGTCGAGCGCGTGTCCGAGGTCTTCGAGGAGGTCGTCGAGGCTCTCGATCCCGACCGAGAGCCGCACGAGCGCAGGATCGACGGCGAGCGGGGAGTCGGCCGCCGACGCGTGCGTCATGCGCGCCGGGTGCTCGATGAGGCTCTCGACCGCGCCCAGCGACTCGGCGAGCGTGAACAGCTGCGTCTTCGCGACGAGCGCCAGCGCGGCTTGCTCGCCTCCGACGGTGAGGAAGCTGACCATGCCGCCGAAGTGCCGCATCTGCCGGCGCGCCACGTCGTGACCGGGGTGGTCGGGAAGCCCGGGCCACAGCACCCGTTCGACTGCCGGATGCTCGACGAGCAGGTCGGCGACGCCACGCGCGTTGGAGCAGTGCCGGTCCATCCGCACGCCGAGGGTCTTCACGCCGCGCAGGACGAGGAAGCAGTCGAACGGCGACGGCACCGCGCCCACCGCGTTCTGGAGGAACGCGATCGACTCGGCGAGCCCGTCGTCGTCGGTGAGCACGATCCCCCCGACGACGTCGGAGTGGCCGCCCAGGTACTTGGTGCTCGAGTGCACGACGACGTCGGCGCCGAGCGACAGCGGCTGCTGGAGGTACGGCGTGGCGAACGTGTTGTCGACGACGACCCGTGCCCCCCGCTCGTGTGCGACCCGCGAGACGGCCTCGATGTCGACGACCGTGAGCAACGGGTTCGTCGGCGTCTCGACCCACACGACCTTCGTGGAGTCGCGGCACGCCTCCCCCAGTGCAGCCGGGTCGGTCAGGTCGACCACCGACCACTCCACTCCCGTCTCCGCGAGAACCCGCGCGACGAGCCGGTACGTGCCGCCGTACGCGTCGTTCGGCAGCACGACGTGGTCGCCCGGTCGGACGAGCGCGCGGAGCACCGCGTCCTCCGCGGCCATGCCGCTGGCGAACGCGAGGCCGTGCGCCGCGTCCTCGAGCGCCGCGACACAGGTCTCCAACGCGGCGCGGGTCGGGTTCCCGGTTCGCCCGTACTCGAAGCCCCGGTGCTCCCCTACCGCGTCCTGCGCGAACGTCGTCGCGAGGCTGATCGGCGCGACGACCGCACCCGTGGACGGGTCGGGCTCCTGGCCGGCGTGGATCGCGCGTCTCGAACCCCGCGTCGCCGGGATGACGCGGACTCATCCGCTCCCCACCCCTTCGCCGCGTTGGAACGCTGAGCCACACATGTGTCGCTGAGCGTTCCAACACACCGGGGAGCGGTGCACGTCACCGGCGACGGTGTTGGATGAGACTCATCCGGGCGACCGTGCGGCCAGGAACGACAGCACGTCCTGCCGCGTCAGCACGCCGATCGGGTGCCCGCCGTCGAGGACGAGCACCGACGACGCGGAGTCGAGCATCTCCACGACCTTCGTCACCGTCTCGCCGATCCCGACCATCGGCATCGCGGGCTCCATGACCTCGGCGATCGGACGGTCGAGCACGGACGGGTCGCGGAACGCCTTGTCCATCAGCGCGAGCTCCGTGAGCGTCCCGCTCACCTCCTTCGCGGCGAGTGGCAGCTCCGTCGTCACGCTCACGATGACCTGGGAGACGCCGAGGTCGCGCATCAGCGCGAACCCGCGCCGCACGGGATCCTCGGGGGTCACGACGACGAGATCGGGGATCGCCCGGTCGCGCGCCGCGTCGGCCTTGGCGCGGAGCACCTCCCCGACGACCGGGCCCTCCTCCCGGAGGAAGCCGAAGCGCGTCATCCACTCGTCGTTGAAGACCTTCGAGAGGTAGCCGCGCCCCGAGTCGGGCAGCAGCACGACGACGAGGTGCTCCGGCCCGAGCTCGCGCCCGAGGACGAGCGCCGCGTGCACCGCCGTCCCGCACGAGCCGCCGATCAGCAACCCTTCTTCGTGCGTCACGCGACGCGCCGCGGCGAACGACTCGGTGTCGCTCACCATGATCGTGCGGTCGACGATGTCGGGGTCGTACGTCGGCGGCCAGAAGTCCTCGCCGACGCCTTCGACGAGGTACGGGCGGCCCGTGCCGCCCGAGTACACCGAGCCCTCCGGGTCGGCGCCGACGATCTGCACGTCGGGGTTCTTCGCCTTGAGGTAGCGGCCGACCCCCGTGATCGTGCCGCCGGTGCCCACGCCGGCGACGAAGTGCGTGACGCGCCCGGCCGTCTGCTCCCAGATCTCGGGTCCCGTCGACCGCTCGTGCTCGTCGGGGTTCGCCTGGTTGTAGTACTGGTTCGGCCGGTACGCGCCGGGGATCTCGTTCGTGAGCCGGTCGGCGACCGAGTAGTAGGAGTCGGGGTGCTCGGGCGGCACCGCGGTCGGGCACACCACGACCTCGGCGCCGTACGCGCGCAGCAGCGCGACCTTCTCGTCCGACATCTTGTCGGACATCACGAAGACGCAGCGGTAGCCGCGCTGCGCGGCGACGATGGCGAGCCCGACGCCCGTGTTGCCCGACGTCGGCTCGACGATCGTCCCGCCGGGCTGGAGCAGGCCCTGGCGCTCGGCCTCGTCGATCATCGCCACCGCCGGGCGGTCCTTCACGCTCCCACCCGGGTTGAACAGCTCGACCTTCGCCACGAGATCGCAGGCGAGGTCGGCGCCGACGCGACCGAGCCGCACGAGCGGCGTGTCGCCGACGAGGTCGAGCAGGGAGTCCGCGATCTTCGGCTCGCCCGTCACGACTCCAAGGTACCCAGGGAACCGGAGATCGCCGGCCGCTCACGGGAACCGATCGACGACCCCGGACGTCGAACCCGCCATGAAGCTCCTCGTGTCGGTGCTCCTGGGAGCGTTCGCCGCTCCGATGCTGCTGGCGAACGTCCCCAGCGCGGGCGCCACCCTGCCGCCCGACGTCGCGCTCCACATCGAGACGGGCCCGAGCTACTTCTCGCCCGAAGGACCCGAGGTCACCGTCTTCGCGGACGGCCGCGTCTTCATCGATCGGGCCGACGACGGGCCGAAGCACGTCGAGCTCACGATCCCGAAGGCCGCGGTCGAGCACCTGCTCGACGACGCCCAGCGCGCCGGCGCGCTGCGCGACTTCGACTTCGGCGACGCCGAGATCACCGACCAGGCGACCACCACGATCGAGCTGACGCGCGGTGACCATCACCGCAAGCACTCGATCTACGCGCTGGTGTTCTCGGGTGCGGGGTACAGCTCGGGCGACCACCCGCTCACCGACGAGCAGATCGAGGCGCGCACCCGGCTCGGGCGCTTCGTGCTCGCGGCGTCCGACCCGGACACGTACGCGAAGTGGGACACGATCGAGCACCCGACCGGGTCCGACGACGTGGTCTTCCGCACCGACACCGAGCGCAACGGCTGGGGTGGCGAGTACCCGAACGCGGTCAGCCTACACGGTGTACGGCGACGGACGCGTCGTGTTCGACGACGGCACGGAGCGTCAGTGGTCGGAACGGCGGCTGCAGCGCTTCCTGCGCGACGCGCGGGAGGTCGGGCTGCTCGGCGACACCGACTACGGCGAGGCGACGGTCACCGACCAGGGCACGACGACGATCACGATCCATGCCGGCGGCGTGGACCGCACGCGCCACATCTACGCGCTCGAGCTGCCCGAAGGCGATCGCGGTCTCCCCCGCGAACAGCGGGAGGCACGCCGCGAGCTGCGCCGCTTCCTGCACGAGCTCCAGACGTAGCCGGTAAGGTCGCCGCGCGTGTGCGCGCTCGGGCGACTCGACGTGGTCGCGATCGACTGCAACGACCCCGAACCGCTCGTCGCGTTCTGGTCCGAGCTCCTCGGCACGACGGTGCGCAGCCGCCTGCCCGACTGGATCGCGCTGCACCCGGTGCCGCCGGGGGGTCCGCACCTCGCGTTCCAGATCGTGCCGGAGCCCAAGACGGGCAAGAACCGGCTCCATCTCGACGTGAACGTCGACGACCTCGCCGCCGCGACACGCGACGTCGAGCGGCTCGGCGCGACGCGCATCGGCGATGTGGTCGAGGAGGACGACGGCCGCTACCAGGTGATGCACGATCCGGGCGGGAACGAGTTCTGCCTCTGCGAGGGGTACGAGGAGGCGCGTGATGCAGGTCCATGAGCACTCGTACGTCGTGCCCGCGCCGCCCGAAGAGGTGTGGGAGCTGTTCTGGTACCGAGGTCCCGACCGCCCCCAGCCCCGGGACGGGGTGACGCGGATCGACATCCTCCATCCCGGCGACGAGGTCGGTGAGGGCCTCGTGCGCCACTGCCACTTCAAGGTCCCGAAGCTGCTCTGCTCGGGTGGCGTCGCGCAGTCCTGGGAGTGGCTGACCCAGGTCACGCCCTACGAGTCGTGGCGCTACGACGCCATCGGCAAGCCGCTCTGGTCGCAGGCGACCGGCATCACGCGGCTCGAGGACCTCGGGGACGGGTCGACCCGCGTGCACTTCCAGGAGACCTACGAGACGTTCAACCCGTGGATGCGCCGCCTCGGGCTCGAGCGCTGGGTGCACCGGAAGCTGTCCCGCGACAACGACGAGCTGCTCGAGGCGATGAAGGGCGGGCTGAAGTGGCACGCCCGGCGACGCGAGCGGGAGGCCGCCGCCGCGGCCGAGGTCGGCTCAGACCGCTGAGGTCGCCGCGTCGCGATGCGCGGCGCGGATCTGTTCGCCGTCGATGCGATCGTCGGGCTCGACCTCGCGCGCGTCGTGCAGGCCCCAGGACTGCGCGACCTCCTGCGGGGGGCGGCCCTGCAGCGCCGCCGCGGCCTGCACGCAGGCACCCGACGCGGCACGGTCGCCCTTCGGGACGCCGACGGCCCGGCCGCCGACGTCGGCCAGCACCTGCGACAGCGCGTGCAGGCGCGTGCCGTGGCCGACGAGGAACACCCGTCCGTCGACCTGCCACGTCGACGTCGCGCAACGCGTCGATCGCGTCGAGCAGCGTGCACGCCACGCCTTCGAGGGTCGCGCGGGCGACGTCTTCGGCGTCGGTGTCGTTGCGGATGCCGTGCAGCCCGCCCGGGCGGCCGTCGGCGGACGGCGGCACGAACACGACGCCACGCGCGCCCACGGGCGCGCTCGAGACGAGCTGATCGAAGCGACTGCGCTCGAGCCCGAGCAGCGACGCCATGTGCTCGGTGACCTTGAACGCGTCGATCGACTCGACCAGGGGCAGGTAGCGGCCCGTCGCGTCCGCGTAGCCGGCGACGACGCCCTTCGGGTCCTCCGCCGGACGTTCGCTCGTGGTGAAGACCTTCCCGCCGGTGTCGAGCACGATGTCGCCGGGCTCCAGCGCGAGACCGAGCGCGATCGCCATGGCCTGCCCGGTGCCGGCGCCGATCACCACGCCTTCGCGGTCGCCGGCCGGCTCGTGCGGTGGCAGGACCGTGGGGAGGACCTCGTCCCACGCCCGGTCGGCGACGAGGCGGAGGAGGTCGGTGCGCCACTCCTCCTCACGCGGTGACCAGTAGCCGGTTCCGGATGCGCCGCCGCGGTCGGTGACGACCTTCCGGCTGAGCCGGAGGGTCAGCCAGTCGTGCGGCTGCAGCACCCAGGCGATGCGGTCGAAGAGCTCGGGCTCCTTGCGCTGCATCCAGGCGAGCTTGGCGATGGGCAACGCCGAGCTCGGCACGGTGCCGCACGCCGCGACCCACTCGTGGGGGGTCCGCTGATCCAGGAGCCGGCGAGCGTCCCCCGTGGCGGCGGTGGCATGGCCGACGAGCGCGGGCCGGAGCACCTTGCCCTCGTCGTCGAGCACGACGAGGCCCGGGTGCTGGGCCGCGGCGGCGACGGCCGCGACGCCGAGGGCGCCGCCCGCGTCGTGGCGTGCCTCGACCAGCGCCTGCCACCAGACCGCGGGATCCTGCTCGCCCGGCCCGCTCCCCGGCTCGCGGGGGTGCATGGCTCGACCGGACCCGTAGACGCGGCCGTCGTCGGCATCTCGCAGCTCGACGATCGTGTCTCCGACCGACGAGTCGACACCCAACACGAACGGCACCGACCGACCTTCCCCTCTTCGTCCCTCCTGCAACGGCGCGCAAGCCTGGACGGCACAACGATACGGGCACGTAGGGTTCGAGTGCGTGACGATGGAACCCCCGCCCCCACCGCCGCCCGCAGCACCGCCGCCTCCTCCACCGTCGGGCGGATGGTCCGTCCCGCCGACGAGCGCCGCGGAGCGGGTGCAGTGGGCTGCGGCACGGCGTGCGCAGTCCGACTACGTCTTCGAGGGGCCGGGCCTGAACATCTTCCTCACGCTGATCACGTGCGGGATCTTCGGCCTGTACCTCTTCTACCAGCTGATGCGGCGCGACCAGGACCACCTGCGCCGGCGCTACGACCTGTTCGACGCCGCGAACACGTACGCGTGGGAGCAGGCGAACGCAGCCGGGCTGGCCGACGAGCTGCGTCCCGCGTTCGAGCGCAACGCCCAGCACCTCGAGGTGATGCGCCGTCAGACCACCGAGTTCCGCGATCCCGGCATCTGGACGCTCATCGCGTTCCTCTCGGGCATCGGGTACTTCTTCGGGTTCGTGTTCATCGACCAGGACCAAGACACGCACGACCGGACCGAAGGCGCGCTCGAGGACGAGCTCACGACGATCTACGCCCGCCTCGGCAAGACGCTGCCGCGTCCCGACCCGTCACGCGTGAAGGGCAAGCAGAACTACCCGGCGCGCATCATCGTGACGATCGTGACGTGCGGCGTCTACTTCTACTGGTGGCTCTACGACATGCAGGTCGAGGGCAACGCGCACGTCGTCGGGAGCTGGCCGTTCGAGGATGCGCTGGTGCTCGCGGTCTCCTGATGCGTGAGGGAGAGCGTCACGCGGTGATCAGGACGGGCGTGCCGAGCGGCAGGTAGGGGATCAGGGCCAGCACGACGTCGTTCGGCACGTGCGGGCAGCCGTTCGACGCGGCGGCACCGATGCTCGACGGCTGGTTCGTGCCGTGGATCGCGATGCGCCCGTCCCCCGTCCCGAACTGCATGTGGACGTCCGAGTGCCCCGACAGGCCGAAGGCGAACGGGCCGTACGGGTGACCCCCGCCGGACGTCGGGAAGTGGTCGCGGACGAAGTAGAGACCGCTCGGTGTCGGCGTCGACGGTGCCCCGATCCCGATCGGGCTCGTCAGCACGACGGCGCCGTCGACGATCGAGACGACCTTCAGGTCCATCGCGGAGAGGCTGAGCTCGGCCCGGAACTGCGGGACCGCGACGTTGACCGCGGCGGCCGGCACCCACGCGGTCGAGCCGTTGGGCCGGGTCGGCAGCAGGACCTGGTACCAGTCGCCCATCGACGTGACCGTGAGCAGCGCGAGCGGCGAGTCGAGCTCGTTGATCGCCGGGAGCACCTGGCTCGGCTCCGTCGCGCCCGGAGCCGGGTAGACCGCGAGGTCGCCGCCGTCGACGGGGGTGACGATCCGCTGCATCGCGACCCAGGCGCGCAGGACGCCGGTCCCCTGGAGCGCCTCGCTGCGGAGATGGGCCTGCGGCACGCGCGCCGCCCGTCGCTCACGCTCAGTGGTCGGCTGCGTCGCCGCCGCACCGGCGACCGACGGGGCCAGGAGCCCGGCGGCGATGGCCAGGAACCCTGCAATCGCAACGATTCGCGGCCCGCGGGCGCCTGCTGTGGTGCGTCCCATCCCCCTCTCTGTCGGGCGGAAGGATGAACGCCTTGAGTGGTCGCCTCGCGTGGAGAGCGCGAATCGCCCGCAACGGGCTCAGAAGGCCTCGTCGTCCCCGATCTCGGAGGAGGGGATCTCCTCGGCGTCGACCTCGAACTCGTCGAGGTCGGCGACGATCTTGTCGACGTCGGCCTGCGCCCGCGAGATCCGGTCACGGCAGAGGGTGAGGAGCTCGCTCGCCCGGCGGACCCGGTCGGCGAGCACGTCGACATCGAGCTGGTCGCTCTCGAGCTCGTCGAGGATCTGCTCGAGCTCGGTCATCGCGTCGGCGTACCCGACGGCGTCGGCCCCAGTGGAGGTGGGGGTGGGCGTGCGCTTCGGAGGGCTCACGGCTCGTCCACCACCGTGCTGCGGATCGAGCCGTCGGCCGTCTCGGTCACGAGCACCTCGTCGGCCGCGACGTCGCTCGCCGCGCGCACGAGGCGGCCGTCGTCGGTGCGCGTGATGCTGTACCCGCGCTCGAGCACCCGGCGCGGGTCGAGCAACCGGAGTCGGGCGTCGGCGAGCTCGGCCCGCCGCGTCTGCTCCCTGAGCATGTCGTGTGCGTGGGCGACGACCGTGCGCTGACGCTCGTCGACGCGACCGTGCGCGTCGCGGATGCCGTGCCGCGCGCGCTCGCCGATGCGGTGCCGATGAGCATCGAGCACGTGCCGTTCCCGCGCCAAGGCGACCGGGACCGCGCGTGCGAGGCGTCGGCCGAGGTCGGTCGTGTCGCGTCCCGCGAGGGTGCAGGCGTTGCGCGCGCGCAGCGACACCCGGTGGGCGATCCGGGCGAGCTGCTCGCAGTAGTCGTCGACGGCCTCGACCAGGAGCGCCGCGGCCGCCGTCGGTGTCTTCGTCGACGTGTGCGCGACCTCGTCGGCGACCGTCCGGTCGACCTCGTGCCCGACGCCGGCGATGACCGGGATCGGGAGGTCGGCCACGAGCCGCGCGAGGTGCTCCGAGTCGAACGCGGCCAGGTCGCTGCGCGCCCCGCCGCCCCGCGCGAGGACGATGACGTCGAGGTCGAGCGACGCGAGCCTGCGGATCCCGTACATGATGCGGCGGTCGGCACCCTGACCCTGCACGCGGACGTCGACCGGATGCACGCGGAACGCGTGGCCGCTCACGTCGAGCTCCTGCACGAAGTCGTGGTACGCCGCGCTGTCACGGCTCGTCACGAGCCCGACGCGCAGCGGCACGAGCGGCAGGGTGAGCGCCCGCTGGCGCTCGAGCAGGCCCTCGGACGCGAGCACCTGGAGGACGCGGGCACGCTCGGCGGCGAGCTTGCCCACCGTGAACACCGGGTCGACGGCGTTCATGATCAGCTGGATCCGGCCCTGCGGTGCGTAGAGCTCGACCCGGCCGCGCACGCGCACCTCGACGCCGTCGCCGAGCTTCACGCCGGCGTCGCCGAGCGTGCGGTTGACCGCGGCACGGTCGTTGCGGAACAGCGCCACGGAGAGCTTGGCCCGGACGTGGTCGCGGCGCTCCGCCTTCTCGCAGAGGTCGAAGTACGCGTGCCCGTTCCCCGACACCCGCAGCTGCGCGACCTCGCCCCGGACCCAGACCTGTCGGGGCAGCGCGTCGACGAGCGCTTCGGCGATGGCGCCGTTCAGCTCGGCGACCGAGTAGGTCGCCTCCTGCTCCTCGGTGCTCTCGAACGGCAGCGTCATGACCGCTGCAGTCTCGCGCCGGGCTGTGACGCTCAGGTGGCCTTCGGCAGCACCTGTTCGCAGTACAGACGGATGCTCTCCCAGCCCGCGTCGATCGGCATCCCGCCGACGAGGGGGTGCAGGTTGACGGCGCCCGTCTCCTTCACGCGCTCGATGCACTCGTCGGGCGTGAGCACCTGGTAGATCCCCTCGGCGCGCAGCTCGTCGACGTTCGTCGCGTACGAGTGCACCGCCGACTTGATGTCGGGCGTCTGCCACGAGTGGTACGTCGACGCCTCGTGGAAGAAGTGGTCGCCGAGCTCGGCCCAGGTCTTGTCGGGATCCTCGGCGACGTGCGTCATCACCGTGTCGGCGCCGGGCATCATGCAGAAGCCCTGCGTGCCGTGCTCCTTGCACTGCTCGTAGTAGTACGCCTCGAGCTCGGGCAGGTGCGCGGCCGGGAACATCGGGAGCCCGAACCGCGCGGCGCGGCGGGCTGCCACCTTGCTGGTGCCGCCGATCAGCAGCATCGGGTGCGGCTTCGTCACCGGGACCGGCGTCACGCGCACCGTCGTGCCTCGGTACTCGAAGGGCTCACCCGTCCACGCCTTGAGGATCGTGTCGATGCACTCGTCCATGAGCGCACCACGGTTCTTCCAGTCCTTGCCGTGCGCCGCGTACTCCTCGGGCCGGTACCCGATGCCGGCGATGGTCGTCATCCGACCGCCGCTCGCGAGGTCGAGCACCGCGAGGTCCTCGGCGATCCGGAGCGGGTCGTGCAGCGGCACGAGGAGCGCGGAGAGCGAGATGCCGATGTTCTTGCACCGCCCGAACACGAGGCCCGCCATCACCAGCGGCGACGGGCTCCATCCGTTCTCCGCGCCGTGGTGCTCCTCGAGCGTGACCATCGCGAAGCCGTGCTGGTCGGCGTACTCCGCCATGTCGACGAACGCCTGGTAGCGCTTCGCCATCTCCTCGGGCTCGACGCCCGGCTGCACGCAGTTGAACCGCGCGATCGACATCACCATCGTTCCGTGCCTCCCGTCGTGCTCATGTGCCGCACACCTCCAGCCCGAGCTTCTTCGCCTGCTTCGCCGCGGGCGTGAACGCGTTGGCGAACTCGTCGATCGCCGACGTCTCCGTCGCCGCGCCCGATGCGATCGTGTCGATGCCTCGCTGGAACGTCTTCAGCAGCTTCTTGATCTTCTTCTTCAGCTTGTCAGGACGCTCGATCGTCCGCGATCAGGTCGTGCTGGGCCTGGAACAGCGGCGCGGCCGTCGACGGCGAGCAGCTTCAGGTCGTCGGTGCTCGGCGGTTGGGGGAGCGCCGTTCGGGAACACCGCCGACAAGCTCGCGAAGATCGCCGTGCCACCGTCGCGACAGATCGTGTCGGCCTCCTGCGCCACTCGTCGGCCGTCGCCGCACCGGCTGGCATGCCGCGACGCCGAGCGAGCACGCGAGCACCACCGGAGGCTGCGACCGACGCAGTCCGCAACGTCACCCGGCCGGGAGGATGATCGTCTGGTACTCGGTGTACGGGTCGATCCCCTCGGGACCGAGCTCGCGACCCATCCCCGACTGCTTGAACCCACCGAACGGTGCGTTGAAGTCGAGGATCATCGACGAGTTGATCGCGACGACACCCGTGCGCACCTGCGCCCCGATGGCGACGCCGTGCTCGGGGTCGGCCGTCCACACCGAGCCGCAGAGGCCGTAGTCGGAGTCGTTGGCGATCTTGACCGCCTGCGCCTCGTCGTCGAACGGGATCACCGACAGCACCGGACCGAAGATCTCCTCGCGGGCGATCGACATGTCGTTGGTGACGTCGGCGAACACGGTCGGCTCGATGTACCAACCCTTGTCGAGGTGCTGCGGCGTGCCGCCACCGGCGACCGCACGGGCACCCGCGCTCTTGCCCGCGTCGAGGAAGCCCTTGACCCGGTCGCGCTGGCGCTCCGCGACGAGCGGCCCGATGTCGGTCTCGGCATCGAGCGGGTCGCCCACCTTCTTCGCGCCGACTGCCGCCGCGAGCGCGTCGACGACCTCGGTGTACTTGTTCTTGCTGACGAGGATCCGCGTCTGCGCACCGCAGGCCTGACCGTTGTTCATCAGACCCGAGTCGATGAGCTGGTTGAGGCCGGCCTCGTCGACGACCCAGTCGTCGAGCACGATCGCCGCCGACTTCCCGCCGAGCTCGAGCGTGAACCGCTTGAGCTGGCTGCCGGCGACCTCACCGATGTGCTTCCCGACCGCGGTCGACCCGGTGAAGCTGATCTTGTCGACGGAGGGGTGACGCAGGATGTGCTCGCTGTTCTCACGGCTCGCCGCGAGGATGTTGATCGCGCCCGCCGGCAGGTCGGCCTCGATCACGGCGTCGGCGAGCATGTAGGCGTCGAACGGCGTCTCGGGCGCCACCTTCAGCACGATCGGGCACCCGGCTGCCATCGCCGGCCCCAGCTTCAGCGCGCAGATGAAGAGGGGGACGTTCCACGGGATGATCCCCGCCGCGACGCCCACCGGCGCGCGGCGCACCTTCACGGGCGAACCGAGCGCACCCGTGCGGTCGTCCTCCCACTGGTAGTTGGAGGCGAGCCCGGCGTAGGTGTCGAGCACCATCGTCGCCGAGAAGACCTGGCCCATCAGCGACCACGAGATGGGCGAGCCGTTCTGGGCCGAGATCGTCTTCGCGAGGTCTTCGGAGCGCGACTGCAGCGCACCCGAGAGGCGCTTGATCCCCTCGGCGCGCTCGGCCGGCGTCATGCGGGGCCACGGGCCGTCGTCGAAGGCCGTGCGGGCCGCGGCGACCGCGGCGTCGATGTCGGCGGGCGACGCGTCCGGCACCGTCCCGATCACCTCTTCGGTGTGCGGGGAGATGACGTCGATCGTGTCCTTGCTCTGGGGCGAGACCCACTCGCCGCCGATGAACAGCTTGTCGTGCACCTTCGTGTCCGTCGCCACGGCAGCCTCCAGAAGATCCGCGGGACGGCGACGCTATCGCGGGCCTGACACCCCGTCAGATGGCGGGCCCGATCGTTCACCCCGGCGCCACCGCCCCGCGACCCGCTCGTATGGCATGCTGCCGCCGCCTGCGGAGGGCAGGCACCTTCCAAGGGGGACGACATGGGACGGTTCGCGCGGGGGGCGGCGGTCGCCGCGATCGCAGTGTGCGTCGCGGGTGGCACGGCCGTGGCGCAGGAGATCGGTCCTGAGGACCCGGGCGTCCGGGTCGAGGACGATCCGCAGGAGGGCTACCTCCTCATCGCGCCGTTCGAGCAGCAGTACACGTACCTCGTCGACACCGACGGTCGCGTGGCCAAGCAGTGGCGCACCAGCACCCGTCCCGGCCTGTCGCAGCAGCTCACGCCCGCCGGCGAGCTCGTGCGCGCGGGCAACCTCGAGCAGCGGGGAGTGTTCGCGACCGGGCAGGGCGGCGGCGGCCGGATCGAGGCGCTGTCGTGGGAGGGCCGCCCGCTCTGGCAGAAGGACTTCGCCGACGACACGCAGATGCAGCACCACGAGATCGAGGTCCTGCCCAACGGCAACGTGCTCGCGATCGTGTGGGAGCGCGTGACGGAGGCCGACGCGATCGCGGCCGGGCGCGACCCGAAGCTGCTCCCCGGCAAGGAGCTCTGGCCCGACAAGATCGTCGAGTACGACCCGAAGACCGACCAGGTCGTGTGGGAGTGGCGCGTCATGGACCACCTCGTGCAGGACCAGGACCCGAACAAGCCCAACTACGTCGAGGACGTGTCGACGCGTCCCGACCGCATCGACCTGAACTACGTGCTCGAGGAGGACGTGCCGGGTCAGCCCGACTGGAACCACCTCAACGGCATCAACTACAACGCCGAGCGCGACGAGATCGTGGTGAGCCCGCGGTCGTTCAGCGAGCTCTGGGTCATCGACCACGGCACGACCACCGACGAGGCCAAGGGCGCTGCCGGCGACCTGAAGTTCCGCTACGGCAACCCCGCGGCGTACGGCGACGACGAGACCGAGCGTCAGCTGCTCTTCCAGCACGACACGGAGTGGATCGAACCGGGTCTGCGCGGTGAGGGCAACATCCTCGTCTTCAGCAACGGCGACCCGGACGAGCGCGACTTCAGCAGCGTCGAAGAGGTGGTCCCCGAGCTCGGGCCGAACGGCGAGTACGTCCGCGACGAAGCCAACGGCGGCTTCTCGGCCGAACATCAAGCGCGTGTACCCGAAGAGCGAGGCCGACGACGAGGGCGAGTTCGCCGCGATCGTCTCGGGTGCCCAGCGACTGCCGAACGGCAACACGCTGATCGGCTACGGCCCGCAGGGCCGTGTCCTCGAGGTGACGCCGAAGGGCAAGGTCGTGTGGGACTTCGAGAACCCGTACTCGGCGCTTCGGCCGTTCAGCCCGCGCAACAGTGGCGCCGGGCTGCCGATCGACCCGAACTGGTTCTTCCAGGTGTCGAAGTACGCACCCGACTACCCGGGCTTCGCCGGACGCGAGGCGCAGCTGCAGCCGCCGCCGACCACGACCACGACGCGGGGGTAGCTCAGCCGTCCTTCCGCGTGGTCGACGTGGTGGTCGTGGCGATCGGCGCGATCTCCGACGGCGGGATCTTCAGCACCTGACCGACGAAGACGTGGTTCTGGTTGGACAGGTTGTTGACGAAGGCGATGGCCTCGGCGGTGACGCCGTACTGGCTCGCGATGCCGAGCAGGCTCTCGCCCGACCGCACGGTGTGGGTGAGCTGCTCGACCGTGGTCGTCGTCGCCTGGAGGGCAGCGGCGTTCACCGCGGTGCCGCCGTCGTCGCCACCGCCCGCCGTCACGCGCCCGAGGGCGAAGGCGAGCACCACGAGGACGACCGCGATCACCAGCGTCGGGACGACCGGGATGGTCGGCCCACGACTGCGAGGCGCCGGACGACGGCCCGGCCGGCTGCTCCGTTCACGGCTCGGCGGGCGGGCGGACGGGGGCGGCGGCCGGCTGCGCTTGACCGGCCGCACCCACTCCTCGTCCGGGACCTCGTCTTCGGGGTCCCACGGACCCGCCATGCAACGATTCTGCGGCCGCGCATCACGCCGCACAAGTGACAACCTCGCTACTGTTCGCCCTCGTGACGGGCTTGCCGGGCAGCACGACGGGCACGGAGCCCACGGTCGGTCTCGACACCGGTGTCCTCGTCCGCCGCTCGATCGTCACGTTCCTCTGCATGGTGGGGATCGCCGCGGCGTTCACCTGCCTCTTCTGGGCGATGCGCTCGGTGATGGACATCGGCGGCTCGTGCGCGAGCGGCAACACGCCGTTCGAGATCACCCGCCCGTGCCCGACGGGCGTGGCCGGGGCTGATGATCGGCTCGATCTTCGGCGGGCTGATCCTGTTGGCCATCTACGCGTTCAACGCGATCGGCCCCAACCTGACGCTCCTCGCCTGGCCCGTCCTGTTCCTGAGCCTGGGGTGGAACTTCCTCGAGTACGCGTTCTCCCCGCCCGACGGCAGCGACGGTGTCGTCTGGGGCTGGCTGGTCTGCGGGGTCCTCTTCGTGCTGATGGGCGGGCTCCCGCTGATCTTCGGGATCAAGTTCGTGCTCGACGGCAAGGAGTCGAGGATCTCGCGGATCCAGGAGAAGCGCCGGAGCGTGGCGAACCGGTACGGCCGCGGCGGCACCGAGGTGCCCGCGACCCGCAACGTGTGGATCTTCGGGCTGGTGCTCCAGCTCGTCGCGATCGCCGTCGGCATCTGGGTCGGCATCGAGATCTTCGAGGGGGCCTCGGACAGCAGCGTCACGATCCTCGGCTGACCACCGCTTCACACCACAGGAGCCACTTCAGCCACCGCGGGCGTCCGCCGATGTACGGCCGATGGCTCGTATGGCACGCCCCCGACTCGCCCTGCTCGGCCTTGCGGCCGGCGTCGCGCTGACGGCCGCGGCGTGCCTCCCACCGGCGCCGCCGCCGGCCCCGGTTGCGTCGCCGGACGACGCGCCGACGCTCAGCATCAAGTGCCCGGTCGCCGGCTCGACGTACACGAACGACTACGGGCCGCGCGGCTCCGGCTTCCACGCCGGCATCGACATGATGGTCCCGATGCACACGCCGGTGAAGGCCGTGCGGGCCGGCACCGTGCACAACGTGCCGAACGAGGGTGCCGGTGGCAACGTCGTCTACCTGACCGCCGACGACGGCAACGTGTACATGACGGTCCACCTCGACTCGTTCGTCGGCGGTGACCGCGCCGTCGCGCAGGGCGCGCTGATCGGCTACTCGGGGATGACGGGCAACGCGACCGCGCCGCACGTCCACTTCGAGATCCGGATCGGCAGCGCGAACGGGACGCGCATCAACCCGTACAACTCGCTGAAGGCCGCCGGCTGCTAGCTGCCGGCCTCCCGCTGCAACGTCGCCAGCCCTGACGCGTCGACCGCGTCGACGATCTCCTGCGCGCCACGGCGCTCGTCCTTCAGGTAGCGGTCCCAGAACGCGACGGTGACGGTCCGCACCAGCGCGTCGGAGGCTTCGGGGAAGTCCTCGAACGGGAACGCGTGCGTCCCGCCCGAGATCGTGACGAACCACTTCGGCGCAGCCAGCTGCGGATACGCGTTCACGCTCTGCGGGTACAGGCCGTCGGCGTCACCGTGGAGCAGGAGCGTCGGCACCGACCGGAAGGCGTAGGTGCCGTTCGGGAACGGGCCGAGGATCGCACTCATGAGGATGGCCGCGTCGATGCGTTCGTCGCGACAGCACGAGCTGAACACCGTGCCGTACGTCGTGAAGCCGCCGAGCGACAGCCCGGCCATGCCGATCCGCTTCGCGTCGATGCGTCCGCGGAAGCCGGAGCCGGGCGTGCGGCCCATGCGGAGGACGTTGTCCAGCACGAACGAGACGTCAGCCGGCTGCTCGACGTAGTCACCCACGACGTTGCCGCCGACGTCGCTCGATCGCGGGAACAGCGGCGCGACGACGAAGTAGCCCGCCTGCGCCCACGTGTCGATGAGCTGGGTGAACTTGCTCGGGTTGCCGTCCGCCCCGTGGGCGAGGAGCACGAGCGGGAGACGTCCCCCGCGCTTCGGGAAAGCGATGGTCGTCTCGAGCGTGCGGGACGGCGCGGCGGGCTGGAGCTCGCTGGCGGGGCTCTCCCGTGACTCGTCGACGAACGACGTGCGGATGGTCGTCACCGGTTCGCCGCTCGCGCCCGCGTGTGCGGGCACCGTGCCGACGGCGACGCCGACCACGGCGACGGCGACGAGCGCGAGCCTCATCGCGCCGGTCGCAGCGGTGCGCGCCCGGCGTCCATGCCCCCGTCGATCGCGATCTCCGCACCCGTGAGGTACGACGACGCGTCCGACGCGAGGAACGCGACGAGGCGCGCCACCTCGTCGATCTCACCGACGCGTCGGAGCGGCACGTCGGCGAAGTGCTCGGTGCGGTCGGGGTCGGGCACCGGCAGCATGTCGGTGCGGATCGGGCCAGGGTGGATCGAGTTGACGCGGATCGCCGACGACCCGAGCTCGATCGCCGCGGTCTTCGTGATGCCGCGGAGCCCCCACTTGGCCGCGCCGTACGACGTGTGGCCCGGGATGCCGTGCAGCCCGGCGTACGACGAGACGTTCACGATCGAACCGCCTCCGCGCCCGCATCGGCTCGACGACGCGCTGCATGCCCAGGAACGGGCCGACGAGGTTCACCGCCAGCATCCGCTCGAAGTCGGCACGCGACTCCTGCGTCAGCGTGCGCACCCAGTGGATCGCCGCGTTGTTCACGAGCACGTCGACGCCGCCGAACGACGACACCGCCGCCGCGACCACGGCGTCCCACTCCGTCTCGCTCGTGACGTCGTGGTGGACGCTGATCGCGGCGTCGCCGAGGTCCTCCGCCACCGCGTCGACCTCGGCGCGGAGCACGTCGGTCAGGACCACGCGCGCACCCTCGTCGACGAACAGGCGCGCCTCGGCCTCACCCTGCCCGCGGGCGGCGCCCGTGACGATCGCGACCTTGCCGTCGAGCGGCGCAACGGCCATCAGCGGGCGATCGTATGCTCACTGCGGATCACGAACTTTCGAGCGCGGAGCGGAGCGATGGCACAGGACCTGTGGGTCGAGGAGAACCTGCTCGTCGACGGCAAGCTCGAGCCGGCGAGCGGTGGCAAGACCTTCGAGAACGTCAACCCGACGACCGAAGAGGTCGCGGGCGTCGTCGCCGACGCGAGCGCCGACGACATGGACCGCGCGATCGGTGCGGCGCGCCGTGCGTTCGACGACGGCACGTGGTCGACCGACGTCGACTTCCGCATCCGCTGCCTCCGCCAGCTGCAGACCGCGCTCGAGAACCACCGCAGCGAGTTCACGCGCACGCTCGTCACCGAGGTCGGTTGCCCGATCTCGCTCACCGGCATGGCGCAGTACGACACGCCGGTCGGCGGCATCGGCTGGGTCGCCGACCTCGCCGAGCGCTACCAGTGGGAGGAAGACCTCGGCACGCTCGAGGTGATCCCCGGGATGCCGGCGGTGCGCACCGCGATCCGCGAGCCGATCGGCGTCGTCGGCGCGATCACGCCGTGGAACTACCCGGTGCAGATCAACCTCGCCAAGACCGCACCCGCGCTCGCCGCCGGCAACACGGTGATCCTCAAGCCGGCGCCCGACTCGCCGTGGGCCGCGACGCTGCTCGGACGGCTCATCGCCGACGAGACCGACATCCCGGCGGGCGTCGTCAACGTCATCACGTCCTCCGACCACGGCGTCGGTGAGCAGCTGGCCACCGACGCCCGCGTCGACCTGGTGTCGTTCACCGGCTCGACCCGCACCGGGCGCCGCATCATGGAGGTCGGCGCACCGACCATCAAGAAGGTGTTCCTCGAGCTCGGCGGGAAGTCGGCCGCCATCGCGCTCGACGATGCCGACCTCGCGACGGCGGCTGCGATGTCCGCGTTCCAGGTCACGACCCACGGCGGCCAGGGGTGCGCGACGACGACCCGTCTGCTCGTGCCGAAGGACAAGCTCGACGAGGCGACGGAGATCACCAAGGCCACGCTCGAGAGCATCCCGGTCGGCGACCCGTTCGACGAGGGCACGATCATGGGACCGCTGATCAGCCAGCGGCAGCAGGAGCGCGTCCTCGGCTACATCCAGAGCGGCATCGACGAGGGCGCGACCGTGGTCACCGGAGGCGGACGCCCCGAGGCGCAGCCGAAGGGCTGGTACGTCGAGCCGACGCTGCTCGTCGGCGTCGACAACTCGGCCAAGGTCTCGCGTGAGGAGATCTTCGGGCCGGTGCTCGTGATCCTCCCCTACGACGACGTCGACGACGCGGTCGCGATCGCCAACGACAGCGAGTACGGCCTGTCCGGCGCGGTGTTCAGCGCGTCCGACGACCGGGCGCTCGAGGTGGCGCGTCGCATCCGCACCGGCACCGTCTCGCTCAACGGGGGCATGTGGTACGGGCCCGACGTGCCGTTCGGCGGCTACCGCCAGAGCGGCCTCGGCCGGGAGTCGGGCGTGCAGGGCTTCGAGGAGTACCTCGAGATCAAGTCCGTCGCCCGTCCGGCCTGACGGCTACCGTTCTCGCGGTCGACGGCGGAGGAGCGCAGCAGAATGACGCGCAAGGTGGGGGCAGCGTTCGCGGTGATCGCGATGGTGGGCGCGTCGGTCGCGCTGATGGCCGGCACGGCGTCCGGTGGTGAGCCACCGATCCTCGAGATCACGAAGGTGATCGAGGGTGAGGCGCCGCCAGGCGCGGAGTTCGTCGTCGACATCACGTGCTCGAACGGTGCGGCTGCGACCCCCGCACAGCTCACCTTCACCGAGGGCGGCACGCAGCCGGTGTCTGTGAACTCGGGCGACACCACGTGCACGGTCACCGAGAGCGAGACCGCCGGTGCGCTCGAGGTTCGCTACGCGTGCGAGATCGTGTCGCAGCCTGGGCTCCAGGAGGCCACGTGCACCGACGGGCAGAACGTCGTGCTCGATGGTGGCGGCAGCATCACCGCGTTCACCGTCACGAACGACTACGTGCCCGAGCCGCCACCGCCACCGGTGCCTGAGCCGGTGGTTGCCGAGGTCAACTTCACCGGCTAGCACCTCCCGCCCTCCCGGCGCGTTGGAACACTTGGCGACCGTATAGACCGATAACCGTTCCAACTGCGAGGATGCGTCGATGGTCGCGCCCGAGGTGACGTTCGTCCTCGTGCACGGGGGCGGCATGTCGGGCGCGTACTGGGACGTGCTCCGCCCGCACCTCGAGCGCCCGTCGCTCGCGCCCGATCTGCCCGGGCGCGGCGGCAAGCCGGCCGACCCCATGACGCTCACGGTCGACGAGTGCGTCCGCTCGTTCGCCGACGACGTGCGCGCTGCCGACCCCGGCGACGTCGTGCTCGTCGCGCACTCGTCGGGCGGCCTGTTCGCGCCGGGCATCGCGGCCGAGCTCGCCGACCGCGTGCGGCACGTCGTGCTCGACGTCGCCCAGGTCCCGCCGGACGGCGGCACCGGGCTCGACGCGATGAAGGAGTCGCACCGGGCCCGCATCATCGAAGGGATGGACTGGGCACGCAGCAACGGGAAGGTGCTCACGACGCCGGGGCCCGAGGCCCCCGACAAGGTGCGTGGCGCCTACGGCGGCGAGCCGCTGTCCGACGAGCAGATCGCGTTCATCACCGATCCGGTGCGCTGCGTCGAGGACTCGATGAGCTTCTACTTCCAGCCGGTGTCCTGGAGCGCAGCGCCCGCCGTGCCGGTCACGTACGTGAAGCACACGCAGGACCGGCCGACGCCGCCCGCGCTGCAGGACGACAACATCGCCAGACTGGAGGCGTCGGGCCGCGTGCCCGCCGTCGAGGTGCTGGACTGTGGGCACATCCCCGCGGTCACGAACCCCGAGGAGCTCGCGGTGATCCTCAACCGCGTCGCGAAGGAATGTGAGGCAACGGCATGAGCCAGGTCGTGGACGAGCTGTACTGGGACCCGTTCGACGAGGAGATCGACTCGAACCCGTACGACGTCTGGCGGCGGATGCGCGACGAGGCACCGCTGTACCGCAACGACGACCACGACTTCTACGCGCTCACCCGCTTCGCCGACGTCGAGCGCGCGCACAAGGACCCGGTGACGTTCTCGTCGGCGCACAGCACCGTGCTCGAGTTCATGGGGCCCGAGCCGATGATCAACGCCGAGATGATGATCTTCACCGACCCGCCGGTGCACACGCAGCTGCGCTCGCTCGCGTCACGCGCGTTCACGCCCCGGCGCGTCTCGCAGCTCGAGGTGAAGATCCGCGAGATCTGCGCGCAGCTCCTCGACCCGCACGTCGGTGGCAGACGGCTTCGACTACGTCCAGGACTTCGGCGCGCAGCTCCCGTCGATGGTGATCTCCGAGCTGCTCGGGGTGCCGCCCGACGAGCGCGAGGAGGTCCGTCACCACATCGACGAGACCTTCTACATCGAGCCCGGTGCCGGCATGGTGAACGACCGCTCGTTCGCCGCGCAGATCTGGATGCACGACTACCTCGCCAAGCAGCTCGAACGGCGCCGGCAGGACCCCATCGACGACATGATGAGCGACCTCGCCCAGGCCGAGGTCACCGACGACGACGGCAGCACGCGCCGGCTCACCGAGGGCCAAGCCGTGGGCTTCGCCAACCTGCTCGTCAGCGCGGGCACGGAGACGGTCGCGCGGATGCTCGGGTGGGCGGCAGTCGTCCTCGACGCGAACCCCGACGTGCGCGCCGAGCTCGCGGCCGACTCGTCGCTGCTGCCGAACACGATCGAGGAGCTGCTGCGCTACGAGGCGCCGTCACCCGTGCAGGGTCGCTGGGTGACCCAGCCGGTCGAGCTGCACGGGCAGACCCTCGACGAAGGTGCGCGCGTGCTGCTGCTCACCGGTGCCGCGGGACGCGACGAGCGCAAGTTCCCCGACCCCGACCGCTTCGACGTCCACCGCAAGATCGACCACCACGTGTCGTTCGGCTACGGGATCCACTTCTGCCTCGGCGCCGCGCTCGCGCGCCTCGAGGGGCGGATCGCGCTCGAGGAGACGCTCGCCCGGTTCCCGGAGTGGACGGTCGACCACGACCGGGCCGTCCGCCTGCACACGAGCACCGTGCGCGGCTACGCCGAGGTGCCCATCCGCGTGTAGTCGGCGTCCGCGACCTCGGCGTGCGCGACCTCGCCAGCCGAGATCCAGCGCACCGCGGGAGCGTGGTCGTCGTCGTGGGTCCGGGTCCGGGTCGTGTGCACCGGGCCGGGCTGGAGCAGGGCGACCGCGCAGCACGCCAGCAGCCAGATCAGCGCCCAGCCGGTCGGCAGCTCGTCGGTCACGATCACCGGCGCGAGGCCGACGGTCACGATCGCCAGGGCCCGGGCGCACCAGCGCCGCCTCGGGGTCATGCCATCTCTGTCGGCCGCCCCGGGGCCGGACTGGAGAGTCCGTCCCCGGGCGGGACGACGAATCTGAACGTAGAGTCAGTCTTCTGAGCCCCGGTTCAGGAACGGGGCCCGCCGCTCTGGGGGGACGAGCGATGGCCGAGCAGCCCGAGGTCGAGAAGAGCCGATACGCCGAGCGGATGTTCGAGGCGCCGGTCGACCTCGGCATCGCCGAGGCCGACCGGGCCGTGTGCAACGTCCGGTTCGGCACCAGCTCGTACCTCGAGGGCGAGGGCGGCGCCGGCAAGGAGTGGTACGAGGGCGGTGGGAGCCTCGGCGAGCGGGCCGTCCAGAACATCACCATCTATCCGCCGACCGGAGGCCTGAAGACCCAGGGCGACCCGTTCGAGCCGGTGAAGATCGGGATCCTCGTCGACATGGACCTCGGCCAGCTGCTCGCCGACTGGATCGACCCGACGATCCTCGCGATCGAGGACGCGCTCAACGAGGGCGTCTGGGGGCGCAGCCCGGTCGCGATCGTCACGGCCGACGCGCGTGGGTTGCCGCGCGAGAACTACCGCAAGGTGATCGAGGGCTACGACTGGCTCGTCGAGCAGGGCTGCGTCGTGATCCTCGGACCGATGATCTCCGACAACTGCCTGCTGCTCCAGTCGCACGCGGACGAGGTCGGCGTGCCGTGCATCGGGTGGACGGGCGCGCACAAGTTCGCGAGCGACTACTGCTACACGGTCGCGAACGGCGACATCCCGACCGAGGGCGTCATGTGCGCGAACTGGCTGTACCAGCGCGGCCTGAAGAAGGTCGGCATGTTCTGGGAGGTCGGCTCGTCGGGGCGCGACTACGCCGACTACTTCCGCGACGAGGCGCTGCGCCTCGGGCTCACGATCACCCGCGAGGTCAAGCTCGAGCCCAACCCGCGCAACATGAAGGAGAACCTCGCCGACATGCGCGACATGGGCACCGAGGGCCTCTACTACGGCGGGTACGGCTACGCGACGTTCCACTTCGCCGACGCGCTGCAAGCGCTCGACTGGGACCCGCCGCGCGTGATGGGCACCGCGTTCATGTTCTATTCCAACTCGAACGTGTGGGCGCAGGGTCTCGAGGGCTGGCACGGCGTCGACCAGCTCGGCGAGGACGGGATGAACCCCAACTACAACGCGATGGTGAAGCGCTTCCAGGCCCGGTTCGGGCGTGAGACGAAGAACGTCGTCGTCGCGCTCGCGTACGACACGGCGCGCGCCGCGATCCACGGCATCGCCAACGCGGCGATCCCGACGCCGCGCCACGTGCGCGACGGGCTCGACAAGATCCGCTGGATGCCCGCGACCAACGGCGGGCCGTCGTGCTACGTGCAGTTCGGCCCCGGCGACCACAAGGGGTACAAGGGCGACTTCCTCACGATCCGCGAGCTGCGCGACGGCAAGCTCCGCTTCGACGGCTACTACCGCCCCGAGTGGCCCTCCAACAACAGATGAAGATGATGCGTAGCCAACCTTCGTAGAGAGGGTTCAGCTACGCATGTGAAGGGAGACGCCATGAACGCGGCGCACATGGACTTCTGCCTCAGCGACGACTGGAAGCAGATGCTCGAGGAGCTGGTGCTGCCGCCGGCGCTCGACGGCGTCGACCTCGGTGACGACGTCCTCGAGATCGGGCCCGGCCCCGGCTTCGTCACCGACGTGTTGCGTGAGCGCACCGCACGGCTCACGGCGGTGGAGATCGACCCGGTGCTCTACGAGCCGCTCGCGGAGCGCCTGACCGGCACCAACGTCGACGTGCTGCTCGGTGACGCCGCGGAGCTCGACGCTCGCCGACGGTCGGTTCAGCGGTGCGGCGTCGTTCAACATGCTCCACCACGTGCCGACGACCGAGCTCCAGGACCGGATCTTCTCGGAGCTCGCCCGCGTGCTCCGCCGCGGCGGCACGCTCGTCGCGGTGGACGGCACGCACAGCGAGGGCACCGAGGCGTTCCACGAGGGCGACACCTACAACCCCATCGAGACCGCGGACGTCGCCGCGCGCGTCGAGGCCGCGGGCTTCTCCGACGTCGACGTGCGCGCCTTCGACCTCGGCTGGATCGCTACCGCGAAGCGCTGAACGCGCCGTCGAGGATCTCGTGGAGCTCGCCGAGCGGCATGCGCTCGCTCGACGTGCCGCCGTTCGCTTCGACGACGAGCGGGTCGCTCGCCTGGTACGCCGACACGATCCCGCTGAACAGCCGGGCCAGCACCTCCGGGTCACCGTCGCGCAGCTCGCCGGCGTCCTGGCCGGCGCGGAACATCTTCGCCTGGAGGTTCATGGCCTCGGTGACGTTCTCGAGCGCGGTCCGGTCGACCTTCGAGTCGAGATCGCCGAGCGTGATGCCCGACGTGCGGAGGAACAGCTTCCCGAAGTTGGCGTGCTCCCGGAAGAACCCCACCTGATAGTCGGCGAGCCGGTGCATGGCCTCACGCGGTGACCCGGGGTCGGCGAGCACCGCCCGCATCCCGTCCATGAACTCCGACCCGCGCCGCAGGTAGAGCTGGACGAACAGGTCGTCCTTCTCGGGGAAGAAGCTGTAGACGCCGCCGACGGAGAACTCGGCCGCGGCCGCGATCTCCTTCACGGTCGCGTCGTGGAAGCCCTTCCGCGCGAAGACGTCCTCGGCGGCGTCGAGGATCTGCTCGCGGCTGAGATCACGGGCCCGGCGGCGGCGCTGGTCGCGCGGCCCCGCCTTCGGCGACGGGCTCACGCGGTCGCGCGGGCAGCCATCTCGGCGAGCGAGACGGTGTTGCGCTCCTTGTGCCGATCGCTCATCGAACGCACGGACACGTCGTGGCCGGCCGCCTCGGCACGCAGCGCACCGACCGTGCACTGCTCCTTCGGACGGATCGCGAACGGGTCGAACCGGTACCAGCGCATCGCGTTCTCGTACGTGATCTTGTTGAGGTCGTCGTCGGACACCGCGTACTTCTCCGCCATGCGGTGCAGCTCCTCGGGCGCCTCGGGCCACGACGAGTCGGAGTGCGGGTAGTCCTGCTCCCAGCAGATGTTGTCGATGCCGATCTCGTCGCGCAGCGCGAGCCCGACGGGGTCGGCGATGAAGCACGTGAGGATGTGCTCGCGGAAGATGTCGGACGGCACCTTGTCGCCGAAGTCCTGCCCGGTCCACAGGTGGTGCATGTCGTAGGTGCGGTCGAGGCGGTCGAGGAAGTAGGGGATCCACCCGGTGCCGCCCTCGGACAGCGCGACCTTCAGGGTCGGGTACTCCTTGAACACGCGCGACCACACGAGGTCGGCCGCGGCCATGCAGATGTTCATCGGCTGGAGCGTGATCATCACGTCCATCGGCGCGTCCGGCGCGGTGACGGCGAGCCGGCCCGACGAGCCGAGGTGGATGTTGAGGATCATCTCCTCCTCGACGAGCGCGCGGAACATCGGGTCCCAGTGCGGGTCGTGGAAGCTGGGCTGGTCGAGCGCCGCCGGGTTCTCGGTGAACGTCAGCGAGTGGCAGCCCTTCTTCGACACCCGACGGATCTCCTCCGCGCACAGCTCGGGGTCCCACAGCACCGGCAGCGCCATCGGGATGAAGCGCTCGGGGTAGGCCGCGGTCCACACGTCGATCGTCCAGTCGTTGTACGCCTGGGTGACGGCGAGCGCGAGGTCCTTGTCCTCCTGCACGGCGAAGAGGCGGCCGGAGAACGCGGGGAACGACGGGAAGTTCATGCACGCGAGCACGCCGCCCGCGTTCATGTCCTTGACGCGCTCGTGCACGTCGAAGCAGCCGGGGCGCATCTCGTCGAAGCGAGTCGGGTCGACCCCGTACTCCTCCTTCGGACGGCCGGCGACCGCGTTGAGGCCGACGTTGGGGATCTGCGCATCGCCGAAGACCCACACGTCGTTGCCCTCGGGCGTCCGCACGACGTGCGGCGCCCGGTCGCGGTACTTGGCCGGGATGACCTGCTCGAACATGTCCGGCGGCTCGACGAGGTGGTCGTCGACGCTGACCATGATCATGTCTTCGATCTTCATCGCACTCCCCCAGGGACGCGTTCTGAACCGCTCGTTCACCATTCTGACCCGGGATTCACCCCGCCGTCGACCGACCCCTTTGGTTGCGTCCCTCACCCGCGCATGGAGGGGCGAGGGACGCATCTCAGCCGTCGTCCTCGGGGTGCGGTGGACACGCATAGCGTCCTGCGCACGAACGTCGGCGTGGTCATCCTCCCCGAGCATCGCTGGGCTGCGGCCCAGTCGCTCTGGCGACGCGCGGAGGAGCTCGGCTTCGACCACGCGTGGACGTATGACCACCTCGCCTGGCGCACGCTGCGCGACCAACCCTGGTTCGGCGCGGTCCCGACGTTGACGGCCGCGGCGACCGCGACCACGCGCATCCGACTCGGCCCGCTCGTCGCGTCGGCGAACTTCCGCCACCCCGTGCCGTTCGCCAAGGAGGTCGTCGCGCTCGACGACATCTCGGGCGGGCGGCTCACGCTCGGCCTCGGTGCCGGTGGCACGGGCTGGGACGCGTCGATGCTCGGTCAGCCACCGTGGTCGCCGACGGAACGCACGGCACGCTTCATCGAGTTCGTCAGCTGCACCGACGCGCTGCTGCGCAATCCGACCGCGTCGTACCACGGCGAGCACTACGTGGCCGAGGACGCGCGCACGTTCCCCGGGTGCGTCCAGCAGCCGCGCGTACCGTTCGCGATCGCCGCGACGGGACCGGCGGGCATGCGCTTGGCGGCACGCCACGCCACGACCTGGGTGACGACCGGCGACCGCACGCTGCCGTCACCGGTGTCGCCGACCGTCGGCGCGTGGATGGTCGCCGCGCAGATCGCACAGCTCGAGGAGGCGTGTGACAAGGTCGGGCGCAACCCGGCCAGGCTCGGTCGCCTCGTCCTGCTCGGTCCGGAGCTGGACGAGGGGACGACGTCGGAGCAGGCGTTCGCCGACATGCTCGGCGCCTACGAAGCGGTCGGCGTCACCGACGTCGTCGTCCACTGGCCACGCGACGAGCAGCCCTACCAGGGCAGCCTCGCCACGTTCGAGCGGGTCGTCACGAGCCGCTCGCGGGCAGACTGAGTTCGCCATGGCGAACACGGACGGCAACGAGAAGGTCTACATCCACGAGCTGATCGACATCCGCGGCCACAACCGCGCCAAGTACATGCACCACATGACCGCGAACTGGGTGCCGGTCGCGATGCGCGAGCGCAACATGCTCTGCTACGGCGTGTGGGGCACGGTCGGCTCCACCGGCCGGTGGCCCGAGGTCGTCAACATGTGGGAGCTCGACGGCTGGGACGGGCTCGCGGCGAGCTTCGCCCACGAGTTCGCGGGGCAGGGCGCGATGCAGGACCCGTCGCTGACCGCTTGGTGGGCGCAGGCCGCAGAGTTCCGCCGTGGCGGCTACGACCGGATCGTCACGCCCGCACCGTGGACGCGCTCGGTCGAGGATCTCATCGCCGACGGCGTGCGGGGCGAGGTGTACGCGCACG
This sequence comes from uncultured Acidimicrobiia bacterium, assembly GCA_963731815.1. Taxonomy (GTDB): domain Bacteria; phylum Actinomycetota; class Acidimicrobiia; order IMCC26256; family PALSA-555; genus DATBSK01. Next base: position 179,281 of record CAVSWW010000009.1, read on the forward strand.
AGCTCGTCGCCGTGCCGCCCGGCGATGCCGACGACTACCTCGCGGCGCTGCACACCGAGGGCCGGGCCGTCGTCGAGTCGTTCGGCCTGACGCTGACGGGCGCGTTCCGCGTCGAGATGGTGAACGACACGGAGTGCATCGTCATCTGGGCGATCCCCGACTGGGCCACGTGGACGCGGTTCGAGCAGGCGCACCACCCGTCCGAGGGGAAGGACCGCGAAGCAGCCGACGCGCTCGCCGGCTTGGGCCGCGACGCAGGCCGGCCTCGGCGCCGACTGGCGGCGCACGCTCATGGTCGAGGCGCCGCTGAGCCCGCTGCGGCTCGGTCGCCAGCCCGCGGAGTCCGACCGCCGCCCCTTCGACGAGGTCTAGCCACCCGTCTGGTTGCGTTGCTCACCTTCACCACGAGGGTCGAGCAACGCATGTTCGACATGCGTTGCTCGACCGCTGTGGTGAAGGTGAGCAACGCAACCCAACGCCGACTCTGACAGCCGCGTCAGGTGCGTGCCATCATCCCCGCCGTGCCTGATCCTGGACGAGCCGGAGCATTGGACGGACTGCGTGTGCTCGACCTGTCGTGGGGCATCGCGGGCTCGCTCGGCGTCCTCATGCTCGCGGAGCAGGGCGCCGACGTCATCAAGGTCGAGCCGCCCGGCGGCGACCCGTTCCGCGGCTACTCGGGCTACGCGGTCTGGAACCGCTCGCGGAAGTCGGTCACCGTCGACCTGAAGAACCCGGACGGGCTCGACGCGTTCCACAAGCTCGCCGACGACGCCGACGTGCTCGTCGAGACGTTCCGCCCCGGCGTCACCGACCGCCTCGGCATCGGGTACGACGCGCTGCACGAGCGCAACGAGCGGCTCGTCTACTGCTCGTGCCCCGCGTACCCCGAAGGCCACCGCCTGGCCGACCGTGCCGGCTACGACGCGCTCGTGCAGGCGGCGAGCGGCCAGCAGTGGGAGCAGCCCGGCTGGCGCCTCGGACCGATCTTCCTGCACATGCCGATGCCGAGCATGGCCGCGATGTTCCTCGTGCCGACGGGCATCCTCGCCGCGCTGATCGCGCGCGAGGACACCGGGCGCGGCCAGCACGTCCGCACGTCGCTGTACCAGGGCGCGTTGCTCTACACGACGCAGATCTGGACGTGGGCGACGAAGGCGCCCGGCGACTTCTGGACGATCATGTCGAAGTCGTACCCGGCCGGCAGCCACCAGGAGATGCTGTTCGAGGTCGCGAACGACGACTGGGTGCACATGTCGATCATGAGCGGCATGACGGCGATCCGCAGCCAGGACGAGATCCTCGGGCTCGACATCGAGGCGTCGAACAACGAGCGCTACGCGATGCTCTCCGAGGAGGAGCGCGGCCAGCTCACACCGCTGCGCAAGGCCGCGTACAAGGAGCAGGACCGCGACGAGCTGATCGCCGCGTACCGCGAGAACAACCACGCGATCGAGGCGATCGTCCCGATGGGTGACGTGCTCGGCGGCGGCCCGACGAAGCAGCCGCACGAGCAGCTCGCCGCCAACGGCATGGTCGCGACGGTCGACGACCCCACGCTCGGGACGACGACGCAGATCGGCGTGCCGATCCACCTCCAGGGCACACCGGGCGCGATCCGGGGCCCGCGCCCCGAACCGGGCCAGCACAACGAGGAGATCTTCGGCGCGCTCGGCTACGCGCCCGAGGCGATGAAGGCGTTCACGTGAGCCAGACCCTGCCGCCGCGCGCCGAGGGGCGCAGCGCGCTCGAGGGCGTGGTGCTCGTCGACTTCGGCCAGTACCTCGCCGGGCCGTTCGGCCCCATGATCATCGGCGACCTCGGTGCCGACGTGATCAAGGTCGAGCCGCTCACCGGCGACGGCATGCGCTTCGTCAACCAGCCGTTCATGGGCTGCCAGCGCGGCAAGCGCGACATCGCGCTCGACCTCAAGAACCCGAAGGGCGTCGAGGTCGCGCGCAAGCTCGTCGAGAAGGCCGACATCGTCCACCACAACATGACGGTCGGCGTCGCGAACCGGCTCGGCATCGGCTACGACGACTGCAAGGCCGTCAACCCCGACGTCGTGTACTGCAACACGTACGCGTACGGCCTCGAGGGCCCGCTCGCGCACTCCGGCGGTCTCGACCCGCTGTTCCAGGCGACGGCCGGCCTCGAGTACGAGTCGGGACCGGTGCACGAGGGCAACCCGCCGATGTACTACCGCTTCGGGATGACCGACACCGCGAACGCGATGCTGTCGGTCGTCGGGTGCCTCGCCGCGCTGTACCACCAGCGCAAGACGGGCGAGGGCCAGGAGCTGTGGACGTCACTCCTCGACGGCGGCCAGATGCTCGCGTCGGACGCGCTCCTCGTCGACGGCGACACCGTGCCCGTGCCGAAGCTCGACAAGGACCAGACGGGCATCGGCGCGTGCTACCGGCTGTACGAGACCGGCGACGGCTGGCTCCAGGTCGCGTGCGTGACCGATGCCGAGTGGCGCGCGCTGTGCACCGGCCTCGGCGTAGCCCGAGCTCGTCGACGACCCGCGCTTCGCCGACGCGACGGCGCGCGGCGAGCACCGCACCGAGCTCGAGGACATCCTCGGCGCTCGCCTCAAGACGAAGACCGCGCTCACGTGGACGCACCTGCTCAACGAGATCGGCGCGCCGTGCGAGATCCCCCTCGACACCAAGGGCGGCGAGCTCGCGTTCTTCGACGCCGACAACGAGCGCCTCGGCCTCGTCGCGGAGTACGAGCACCCGATCCTCGGCACGATGCGTCAGTTCGGGAACCTGATCGACTTCTCGGAGACGCCCGGGAAGGTGCACGGGCCCCCGCCGCTCGTCGGCGAGCACACCCGCGAGATCCTCGAGTGGATCGGCTACGCACCCGACGAGATGGACGCCCTCAAGGCCGACAAGGTCGTGTACTGGCCCGACCCGGATCCCGCGGCCGACCCCGCCTACATCTGGACGGTCTGACCCGCCGTCCCGTCCGGCCGATCAGCTGTCGCTGATCTTGAACGCCCCGCGCATGAAGGGGTGGATGCGACAGAAGTAGGTGTACGTGCCCTGCGGCAGGTCGGCCGGCGTCTGCCACGTGACCGTGCCCGCGGTCGGCGGACCGGCCTTGCCGAGCTGGCCGGAGTCGAACTGCACGTCACCGTCGGCGAGCGGGTACGCGATGCCGGTCGCCTTGTTGCACGGCTGCTTGCACGACGTGATCGTGTGCCAGACGCCGTTGGCGAACGGTGCGTCGAGGTTGTTGTACGTGATCGACTGACCGGGCGCGACCGAGGGGATCTGCTGCTTCCCGCCGGTCATGTCGCCGATCTGGTACACGAACTTGCCGATGTCGACCGTGCCCGCGGGCACCGTGTCGAACTTCGTGGCGTTCGGGTACACCTTCGTCGTCCCGCCGTGGTTGTCGTTCTCCGGCAGGTGCCCGTGCGTCAGGGTGCCCTTCTGGTCGACCTTCTCGAGGAACGGGTCGCGGCCGTCGGTGCCCTCGGCCATCCAGACGACCATGATCCCCATCGACTCGTACCAGGACGCGCGCCTCGTGTCGTACGTCGCGTTCAGGCGCAGCGTGTCGCCCTTGTGCACCTGCACCTTCCAGTCGGGGCGCGTCGACGTCATCGAGACGTCCCAGCTGACCGCGCCGGCCGGCTCGAAGTACTTCGCGTCCGACCGGAAGACGTGCGCGGTGCCCGGCTGCGCCTGCACCGCGCTCGAGCCCGCGGGACCGGTGGCGCCCGCGCGGTCGACCCACAGGTCGGTGTGCAGCCCGCCGGGGTGCAGGTGGCCGGCCGTGCCGAGCAGCACGTAGTCCTTGTCGGACTGCCAGGTGTTCTTCGGGAGCCGCCCCTTGTACGGGTCGGTCGCCTCGTCGGGATACGTGAACTGCTGGTCGGGTCCGCCGGAGCCCTTCAGCACGTCGAACACGGGGTAGATGCCGGGCTGCACGTCCATCCACACCGGCTTCGCGGGCGTGATCGCGGCCGCTTCCGGCGCGGTCATCGGCACGAAGTCGACGTCGTACGTGATCATGATCTTGTGACCCTGCGACGTGAGGTCGTGGATCATGTAGTTGATCAACCAGCGGTCGTTGGCCTTGTACGGGTACCCGTATCCGGTGGGGAGCCGCATCTCCGTCTTCTCTTCGCCCGCGGCGAAGAAGTTCGGTGCGCCGCGCCCGTCATGGAGCGCGCTGCGGTTCAACCAGACGCCGTGGTGGAGGTGCACGACGTCGACGGCTGGCACCTTCCCGTTCGGGAACTTGATGTTCGGCCGGATGGCGACGATGTAGCCGTCGACCTGCGGCTTCGGGACGTCGAAGTTGCTGATCGCGATGTTGTTCTGCCCCGGCGTGATCGTGATCGGTCCGTACTCGAACTTCAGGTGCTCGACGCCGGGCCCGTCCTTCGCCCACACGGGTGCGCTCTGGGGCGTGCCGTTCGTGCCGGCACCCGCGGTCGTCGCGACGAGCGCGGTCGCGGCCAGCGTCACGACGAGCGTGGCGACGCCCAGCACGACGCGGCGACTCCGACGACGATCCTCTGCGCTGCCCGGCACGCCGAAGATGCTAGGGCGTGGCAACCAAGGTCCCGGTCGCGGCGCGCCACCTAGGGTGGGCGCCCGCATGACCGAGACGAGAGCCTGGATCGAGGAGGAGCAGCACTCGCTGCCGGGGCTGCTGGGCCGTCGCCTCGACAGCGACGCCGACGGTGAGTACCTCGACGTGCTCGGCGTGAAGTTCAGTGCGGCCGACGTCGCCCGCGACGCCGGCGCGCTCGCAGCGTCACTGCAGCAGCTCGGGCTGCAGGCGGGCGACCGCGTCGCCTCGCTGATGGAGAACTCGCCGGAGGGGATGCTCGCCTGGTGGGGCACGATCCTCGCGGGCGGGATCAGCGCACCGATCAACTCCGCCTACAAGGGCGACTACCTCCGCCATCAGCTCGCCGACTGCGGCGCGCGCATCGTGATCGTGCAAGGCGAGCTGGCGTCGCGGATCGCGGCCGTCGCGGCGGACGTGCCGAGCCTCGAGCACGTCGTGCTGGTCGGCGAGCCCGATGAGGCCGTCACCGGGCCGGCCGTGCACGCGTTCCCCGATCTCCTCACCGCGACGCCGGCGCCGCTCGACACGTCCGTCGACCCGGGCACGCTCGCGACGTTCGTCTACACCGGCGGCACGACGGGCCCGTCGAAGGGCTGCATGCTGAGCCACAACTACCACGTCGGTCTCGCGAACCAGATCGCGATCTCCTGGCGCCGCACCCCGGACGACGTGGTCTGGTCGGCGCTGCCGCTCTTCCACTTCAACGCGATCTCCGTGTGCCTGACCGGCGCGCTCTCGTGCGGCGGGCGCGCCGCGGTGTCGGGCAAGTTCTCGGTCACCAACTTCTGGCCCGAGATGAACCGCACCGGCGCGACGATCGTGTCGCTGCTCGGGTCGATGGCGTACCTGCTCGCCAACGACGAGGACCGGCCCGCGATGCCGAAGTCGGGCGCACCGGAGGCCAACACGTCGCTGCGGCTCATCGGCGCCGCGCCGATGCCGATGGAGATCGACCGGCAGCTGCGCGAGCGGTTCGGCACCGACGTGTTCAGCGGTGCGTTCGGGCAGACCGAGGCGAGCCTGGTGTCGTGGACCCCGCTCGGCGTCGAGAACCGGCCCGACGCCGCGGGCGTCCTCAACCACGAGTACTTCGACGTGCGGATCTTCGACGACGACGACCACGAGCTGCCGCGCAACACCGACGGCGAGATCGTGCTGCGCCCGAAGCGCCCGCACGTCATGTTCGAGGGCTACTGGGGCAACCCCGAGGCGACGATCAGGGCGAACCGCAACCTCTGGTACCACACCGGCGACATCGGGCGGATCGACGACGACGACTACCTCTACTTCGTCGACCGCAAGGCCGACTACCTCCGGCGGCGCGGCGAGAACATCTCGAGCTTCGAGGTCGAGAAGATCATCATGAAGCACGACGCGGTCGTCGACGTCGTCGTGCACGCGGTGCCGAGCGAGATCACCGAGGACGACCTGAAGCTCACCGCGACGCTCGCGCCGGGCTCCGACGTCACGGAGGAGGCGCTGTTCCTCTGGTGCGTCGACGAGCTGCCGTACTTCGCGCTCCCCCGCTACGTCGAGTTCCGCGACGAGCTGCCGCGCAGCCCCGTCGGCCGCGTGCTCAAGCGCGTCCTCCGCGACGAAGGCGTGACGGACGCCACCTGGGACGTCGAAGCCAGCGACATCACCTACGAGAAGCGCTGACACTTCTGGTTGCGTTGCTCACCTTCTCCACGTGGGTTGAGCAACGCAGGTTGCACCTGCGTTGCTCAACCCTTGTGGTGAAGGTGAGCAACGCAACCCGCCCTGAGAGCTAGGCGAAGTGCGGGGCGACCTCGTCGGCGAACAGGCGGAGGGTGGCCTCGCCGGCACGGTCCGACGTGAAGAACACGAACGAGCGCACGCCGCGCTCGACGTGCGCGCCGATGTGGTCGACGAGCTGCGCGGGCTGGCCGATGAAGCCGCCCTCGTGCAGGCCGAACCCCGGGCTCGGGTAGCGCCGCTCGGCCTTCTCCAGCTGCTCCGCCAGCGCGGCCTCGTCGCCACCGAGCACGAGGACGGCCTCGAGCGACGTCGCGATCTCGGCCGGGTCGCGGCCGATCTTCTCGCACTCGGCGTCGAGCACCGCGCGCTTGGCGTCGATCTCGGCGAGCGCGTACGTCGGGACGTTCCACACGTCGGCGTACCGCGCGACCAGCGGCAGCGTCCGCTTCTCTCCGACGCCGCCGACGTGGATCGGCGGCCGCGGCGACTGGACGGGCGCGGGCACGTTCGGCATGTCGCGCAGCGTGAACCGCTCGCCCTCGTGCGTCGTCAGCGGCTGCTCGAACATGCGCGTGACGATCTCGAGCGTCTCACCCGAGCAGCGCGGAGCGTTCCGCGAACGTCCCCCACTCGATCCCGGCCCGCTCGTGCTCCGGTTCGTAGGAGCCGCTGCCGATGCCGAGCTCGAGCCGTCCACCCGAGATGACGTCGAGCGTCGTCGCCATCTTCGCCAGCACCGCAGGGTGCCGGAACGTCGCGCACAGCACGAGGTGCCCGACGCGCAGCTTCGTCGTGTTCGCGAGCAGCGCCGTCGCCAGCGTCCATCCCTCGAACGCGGGCGTGTCGGGCAGCTCCGGCCCGTACAGGTGGTCGAACAGCCAGAGCGACGAGAAGCCCAGCTCCTCGCACAGCCGGGCGCGCTGGAGGATGTCGTCGTACCCGAACGCGACCTGCGGCACGTAGATGCCGAACTGCACCTTCGAGGACGCACCTGCTCTCGCCACGGCGCCGAACGTAACGGCCTTCGTCCGCGTCAGACCAATGTCAGCCTGCCGTGACCGCCTCGTTCCTCACGGGCAACCGCGCTGACCCACGACCGGTCTTGACTGCATGCATGGACGGAACGAAGTACGCAAGGACGTGCCGGTCACCGCCTTCCTGACAGAGCGCACTACGGGCGATCGACCGTGTCTGAAACCCCCCGACGACACGGTCGATCGTTCGCGCGCGTGAAGCGCACGCGTCGAGCCCTCCCTGGTTAGGGTCGGCGACCGATGTCGCCGACCTCACTCGCAAGCCGTCTCCTCCGGGCCCTGGCGAGGCTCCGCGGCTTCGAGCTCTTCGGGCTCCTGCTCATCTGGTTCGTCGTCTGGTCCGCGGCGATCTACGTCTTCCTCGACAAGATCGTGCCGGTTGGGGACCAGGACGACCTGGGCACGCTCGCCGGGTCGCTGATGACGGCGTTCGGTGCGCTGTTCGCCTTCCTCACCGCGTTCGGCATCAACCTCGAGTGGGGTCACCATCGCGATGCCGAGCAGACGATCGGCAGGGAGGCCGATGCCGGGCTGCGCCTGGCGTGGGCGAGCGAGGCGCCCGAGGCGCACGGTTTCGAGATCCAGCGGGACCTCGCTGCCTATCTCCGTTCGGTGATCGACGACGAGTGGCCGACCCTCGCGCAGGGCAGCGGCGGCGCCGAGTCGACGCACGACCGCATGCGCGACCTGCAGTCGCACGTCCGCACGCTCGCGGCCGACAGCACGCTCCCGCACCCGGTCACCGCCGACCTCTTGAAGGCCATCGACGCGCTCGCGATCGCGCGCGCCGATCGGCTCAACGCCGCCGGCCACGACCTCTCGACGCCACTCGTCGGCCTCGCCTTCCTCAGCGGTGTCATGCTCGCGATCAACGCCGTCGCGGTGTCGCTCCACTTCGAGCCGGGCTACGGGCTCTTGATCGGCGGGCTCATCGTGCTGATCGCGTGCGACCTTGCGCTGCTCGTCACGATCGGCTCCCCGTTCAACGGCCCGCTGAGGGTGAGGCCCCGGCCGCTCCAACGGATGCTCGACCACCTCGAAGCGGGTCGCTACGGAACGACGGAGCAGGCATGAGCTACGAAGAAGTCGTCGAAGATGTCGTCGAAGTCGTCGAGGCGACCGGCGCCGCGATCATGATCGTGGGCGCCATCGTCGCGTTCGCGTACTGGGCACGGCAGGTGGTGCGCGGCGAACACGGCCGCTACGTGATGCTGCGCCGAAACCTGGGGCGTTCGATCCTCATCGGTCTCGAGGTGCTCATCATCGGCGACATCATCCGGACGATCATCGTCGAACCGACGCTCGAGAGCGTCGGGGTGCTCGCCGCGATCGTGCTGATCCGGATCGTGCTCAGCTTCTCGCTCGAGGTCGAGATCGACGGCGCCTGGCCGTGGCGGCGCGGCACCCGCAAGGCCTAGGCGAAGCCTGGCCGCTCCCGGGCCTCGAGGTGCTGGAGCTCGACCATGAGCGGCAGCAGGAACCCGATGTACGCGTTCGTGAGCACGTAGTCGTGCGTCGGGCCGTGGGTGATCCGCTCGTCCACGTCGATGACCCGCACCCGGTCGTCGCGCTCGCCGATCGCCTTCGCCCGGCCGACCGTCTGCTCGAGCTCCGCGAGTGAGTGCACCTGGAGCCCGAAGTGGTCGAGCGGCGGCGTGTGCATGAAGTCGCCGGTCTCGGGATCGCCGGGCAGCAGGTAGACGAACTGCGCGAACGCGCCCGTATAGAGGATGAGCGGGTTGCCCTTCTCCCCCGTGTTGTCACCCTCCGTCCACCCGAACACCTCGCCGTAGAAGGAGAGGATCTCGGCCCGGCCCTGCTCGTCGAGGACGGCCGGGTCCATGCACATGGCGACGTGGTTCAGCGTGGGCAGTCGCTCGGTCACGAGGCACTCACCTCCGGCACCACCATCACCTTGCCGGCGAGCTCGCCGGCCGCGAGGCGCTGCATGACGTCGAGCACACCGTCGAGGCGCACGTCCTCGGCCTCGATGAGCTCGTCGAGGGGGAGCTCGCCCGAGGCGAGCAGGTCGAGCGCCGGGCCGAAGCCGGCCGCGTCGTAGTTGTAGGCACCGATGATCGTGAGCTCGAGGACGATCGCCCGGTTGTGGTTGATGCGCGGCCACTCGTGGCCGGTGCCGACGAACACCATCGTGCCCGCGTAGTCGAGCTGGTCGAACGCCGACTCCGCGGCCCGCGCGTTGCCCGAGCACTCGAACACGACCTCGAACGGGCTGGGCACGGTGCCCGCCATGGGCGCCTTCGGCAGCTCGTCGGGCGCGAGGACGGTCCGCGCCCCGACCGCCAGCGCGCGCTCGCGCCGCGTCGCGGACGGCTCCGACACCGTGATGTCGTCGATGCCCTGCGCGCGCAGCACCGCGGTCGTCAGCAGGCCGACCGGCCCGCCGCCCGTGATGAGCACGCGGTCGCCGGGCTCGACGCCCGACAGCGCGACGGTGTGGATCGCGATCGCGGTCGGCTCGGTGAGCGCGGCCGCTCGCGTCGGGAGCGTGTCGGGCACCCGCAGGAGGCGGTCGGCCGCGACGATCACGTACCGGGCGAAGGCGCCGCGGAACGACAGGAAGTCGGGTGGTTCGCGCTCGAGGCACACCGCGGGGCGTCCGCGGAGACAGGCGCGGCACGTGCCGCAGCCCGGCGTGGTGTCGGCGACGACCCGCGCGCCGAGCTCCCAGCCGTCGACGCCCTCGCCGAGCGCGGCGATCGTGCCGGCCCACTCGTGGCCGAGCACGCTGTCGGGGCGGGCGTACTGCTCGAGGACGAGGTGCAGGTCGGTCCCGCAGATGCCGCAGTGCGAGATCTCGACGAGCGCCTCGCCCGCGTCGGGCTGCGGCACCGGCATCTCGCGCACGGTCATCGCGCCGTCCCCCACGTACACCGCTGCCGGCATCCGCGTGTCGGGCGGGTTCTCGGGCACGCCCGGATCGTACGGCGCCACCTCATCTGGATGCGTCCCTCACCCGTCGTAGAGAAGGGTGAGGGACGCATCCAGAGAGAGACGGTGCCGCCGACGTGACGGACGCATCTTCGACCGAGCTGCTCGAGCGGGCGTTCGCGGCGACCCGCGCCGAGGTCGACGCGACGACACCCGACCAGCTCACGTTGCCGACGCCCTGCACCGAGTGGGACGTGCGCGCGCTCGTCAACCACATCATCGGCGGCGCGTCCTGGTACGCGGATGCCGTGCTCGACGGCGTGACCCCGCCGTTGGAGGGGCCGGACGACGACTACGTCGCCGGCGACTTCCGCGCGACCTACGCCGACGAGATCCGCCGCGCCCTCGACGCGTACCGCGCACCGGGCGCGCTCGACACCACGATCGCTTACGTCGGACGGTCGCTCCCGGGTTCAACCGTGATGCGGCTGTGCGCACTCGACACGTTCGTCCACGGCTGGGACCTCGCTCGCGCGCTCGGCCGATCGACCGATCTCGACTCCGAGCTGGCTGAACTGCTCCGCGAGCGCATGGCACATCGGGTCCCCGAGGCGTTCCGCGGCACCGGGCCCGACGCGCTCTACCGACCGGCCGCCGACGTCCCTGCGGACGCGACCGCCGCCGACCGGCTCGCGGCCGCGCTCGGCCGCGCCGTCGCCTGACGCGTCAGGCCAGGTGGTCGCCGAAGAACGCGAGCAGCTTCGCCCACGCGTCGGTCGCGGCAGCCTCGTCGTAGGCGTCCGACCCGTCGCGCATGAACCCGTGCCCGGCCGGCTCGTACACGACGACCTGACCGGGATGGTGCGCCTCGACCGCGGCGATCTCGTCGCGCGGCACGTACTCGTCGGTGCCGCCGTAGAACAGCTGCACCGGGCAGCGCGGCGAACCCAGCAGGCCGCCGATGCCCGAGCCGTAGAACGGCGCCGCGGCAGCCACGTCGAGGTCGGCGAGCGCCATCTCGTAGGTGAGCCGCCCGCCCATGCAGAAGCCGGTCACCCCGATCGACGCAGCGCCACGCGCGCGCAGCTCGTCGATGCACGTGCGCACGTCGTCGACGGCCTCGTCCACGCGCAGCGCCATGAACTGGTCGGGCAGCTTGTCGGGGTCGCTCCCGCCCGTGCGGTGGAACAGGTCGGGCGCGATCGCCCCGTACCCCGCGGCGGCGAGACGCTCGCAGACACGCAGGAGCTGCGTGCTCATCCCGTTGCCCTCCATGAGCACGACGACGCCGGGCCACGGCGGGTCGCCGTTCGGGCGGGCGAAGAAGAACGGGACGGGGATCGCAGCGTCGGCCACGCGCGCAGCCTACGTGCGCGCGCGACGTCGTAGTCTCGAGAGCGAATCGTCTCGGGGGGAGAACCATGATCGTCCGTCGTCTGCCGGTGTCCGCCGTCGTCGCGCTCGTCGCGGTCATGGCCACGTTGCTCGTGAGCGCGAGCGCCGGTGCTTCCGCGTCAGCGAAGGCGCAACCCGCCCCCGACGGGCTGCCCGACTTCTACGCGGTGCCGTCGAAGATCCCGTCGAAGCCGGGCGCGGTCATCAAGTCCGAGAAGGTCAAGGCACCCGACGTCGAGGGGACGATGTACCGCGTCATGTACGTCTCCGAGAGCCAGACGGGCAAGCCCGTGCCCGTCACCGGGATCGTCGTCGTCCCGAACGGTCCCGCACCCAAGGGCGGGTTCCCCGTCCTGACGTGGGCGCACGGCACGGACGGCATGGCCGACAAGTGCGCGGCGTCGCTCGATCCCACGGCGAACACCCCCGCGGTGACGGAGCTGCTCGCCAAGGGCTGGGCGATCGCCGCGTCCGACCTCCAGGGCGAGGGCACACCCGGCCTGCACCCGTACATCGCGGGCCAGAACGCGGCGCGCAACGTGGTCGACAACGTGCGAGCGGCGCGCGAGCTCGCCGACGGCAAGCTCGCCAAGGACTACGTCGTGTGGGGTCACTCGCAGGGTGGTCACACCGCGATGCACGCCGACCAGATCGGTCCGGAGTACGCCCCCGAGCTCGACCTCAAGGGTGTGGTCGCGGGCGCGCCGCCGTCGCAGTTCAACCTCATCTACAACTTCCTGAAGACGAGCGAGTACCGGCACTACCTGCTGATGGCGGCCGGCGGGCTCAACGCCGCGTACGGCGACAAGGCCGCGCCGCTCGACGAGGTGCTCACGCCGGAAGGCATCGCACTGGTCCCCGAGCTCGAGAAGGCGTGCTCCGGCGAGCTCCAGGACCAGCTCGCCGGCGTCGACTTCGACGCGGTGACGAAGGCCGACCCGTTCACGGTGCCGGCCTGGAACAAGATCCTCACCGCCGAGGACCCGCAGAGCTTCGACGAGGCGAGCGACGTGCCGCTGCTCATCATCCACGGCGGCAACGACGAGCAGATCCCGACCGCGTCGAGCGCGATCCTCACCGAGCACCTGTGCGGCCTCGGGCAGGACCTCGAGCGCTGGGTGTACCCGGGCACGACGCACAGCGGCGTCATCGCGCCGTCCCTCAACGACATGCTGACGTGGATCGGCGGCCGCTTCGCCGACCAGCCGACGCCCGATCCGTACGTGCCGACGGGGCAAGCGGACGTCGAGGTCACGGGCTGCTGACCTGACCCAAATCGGGGGTTCTCGGCCGGTACGGTCGAGTCGGTGCCATCGCGGTCCCCCCTCTCGAAGTTCCCTGGTCGCTTCGCGCTCGCGCTCGCGCTCGTGCTCACGATCGTCGCGGGCACGTTCGTGCTCGTGAGCGTGTTGATCGAGACGAAGCTCGGCAAGGCGTCGCGGGTCGACCTGACGCTCGCCGAGTCGCCGGACGGTGGTGGCGCGAACTACCTCCTCATCGGCTCGGACACCCGGAAGTTCCTCGAGAACTCGGTCGAGGAGGAGGCGTTCGGCGACGAGTCCGACACCGGCCCGCAGCGGTCCGACACGATCATGGTCCTGCACACCGATCCCGACTCGGGGCGGGCGCTGCTCGTGTCGTTCCCGCGCGACCTCTGGGTCGACATCCCCGGCGAGGGCGGCTCCCGCATCAACGCCGCGTTCAACGACGGGCCGCAGAAGGTCATCGACACCCTCGCCGCGAACTTCGACGTCCCGATCCACCACTACGTCGAGGTCAACTTCGGGACGTTCGAGGACATCGTCAACGCGATCGGCAGCGTCCCCGTGTACTTCCCGGCCGCCGCGAGGGACAAGGTCTCGAACCTCGGGATCCCGTTCCCGGGTTGCGTGCCGGTCGACGGCCCGACCGGGCTCGCGTTCGTGCGGTCGCGGCACCTCGAGCTGCTCAACCCCGACACCCACGAGTGGCAGGACGCCGACGAGATCCCCGACCTCGGTCGCATCGGGCGCCAGCAGGCCTTCCTGCGCGAGGTCGGCACCCGCGCGATGGACACCGCCCTGAGCGACCCGTTCAAAGCCAACGAGATCGCCGACAACGCGGTCAAGAACCTGACGCTCGACCAGGACTTCGGCCGCACCGACGTGTTCGCGCTCGCCGACGGCCTCGCCGGCAGTACCAACGGGATCGGCGGGCCGGAGAGCCAGACGATCCCGACCGAGCCGAAGACGCGCGACGGCCAGGAGGTGCTCGACGCGACGGACGACGCCGACGCGCTCGCGCAGCGGCTGCGCGACTTCGAGCTCACCGTGCCCGACCCCGACGACGTGGCGCCCGAGGACGTCAGCGTCAAGGTGCTGAACGCCTCCGGGCAGGACGGCGCGGCGGCCGAGGCGCTCGACGCGCTGAAGCAGAACGGGTTCGAGGGTGCCGGCACCGACAACTCCGCGCAGCCGTTCCAGGCGAGCGAGGTGCGCTACGTCGCCGGCGACGAGGCCGCGGCCGCGCTCGTGGCGAGCTTCGTGACCGGTCCGGTGCAGATCGTCGAGGACGACTCGATCCCGGGCGGCGACGTCACCCTCTACATCGGTCGCGCGTTCACGGGCATCGGTGCTGCGGCGGTGCCGGTGTCGCTCGCGCCCGTCCCCGGTGGCTGCTCAGGTCCGCGAACTCGACGATCGTCTTGATGTCGTCCGCCTGCGGCGTCAACGCGTCCTCGAACTTCTCGACGGGCACGCGCCGCGTCACGAGGCGCCCGAGCCAGTCGCGGTCGGCACGAGCGAGGTCGCGCGCCGCCTTGTAGTAGTGCCGCCGGTTCGCGTTCACCGAGCCGACGACCACCTTGTTCTGCAGCACGATCTCGTTGGCGAGCGGATCACCGGGGAGCGGCTCGAGCTCGCCGGTGCCACCGCCGATGCCGGTCAGGCACGCGACGCCGCCCGACGCGAGCACCTTCATCGCCTCGAGCACGAGCTGCGGCACGCCCGTCGCCTCGATGACGATGTCGGGCTCGAAGCCGACGTCGAGGATCTCGCCGGTGTGGTACGTCGCACCGAGCGCGCGCACGAGCTCGGGCTTCGGGCCGCTGTCGGCTCGGTCGAGCACGTGCACGTCGAGCCCACGTTGCACGCCGAGGAGCGCGGCGAGCAGCCCGATCGGGCCGGCGCCGGTGATGAGCGCGGTCGACGGCTCCCAGAACGCGCGCTGCCCGATCGATCCCACGACCTCCCACGCCTTCGCGACCACGGTCGTCGGCTCGAGCAGCACGCCGAGCTCCCCGAGCTCGGGCGCGACCTGCACCGCGAACTCGGGCTCGATGCGCCAGCGCTCCGACATGTAGCCGTCGACCGCCTTGATGCCCCGCTCGGTGTACTGACCGTTGCGGCACATGTCCCACTCACCGACGGCGCAGCTCGGGCACGGCACGGGATCGGGGCGCCGCACGATGCCGACGACGAGGTCGCCCTGCTGCATGCCGCTCGTCCCGGGATCGAGCACCCGACCCAGCGACTCGTGCCCGAGCACGAGACGATCGCGATCCGGCGGCGCCCAGCCGTACGCACCGGACGTGATCTCGCGGTCGGTGCCGCAGACGCCGGTGGCGACCGCCTCGACGAGGATGCTGCCGAGCCGCTCGTCGGGGTCGGGCACGTCCTCGACCTTCGCCGATCCGGTCGTGTGGGGCTGGACGGTGACGGCGCGCACGACCGCACCCTAAGGCCCGTGACGGCTGGTGAATAGCCTCGAACGGGTGAACAACGCGCGCGTCGTCGTGATGGGCGTCGCGGGGTCGGGCAAGACGACGGTCGGTCGTGCGGTGGCGGTGCGGCTCGGCCTCCCGTTCTTCGACGCCGACGACTTCCACACGCCCGAGGCGAAGGCGCAGATGGCCACGGGGGTCCCGCTCACCGAGGAGCAGCGCGCGCCGTGGCTCGACACGCTGCACGACGTGCTCGCTGAGCACGCCGCGGGCGCGGTGCTCGCGTGCTCGGCGCTCACGATCGCCTCCCGCGATCGGCTCGCCCGCGACCTGGACGTGTGCGTCGTCGCCTTGCTCGTGCCCGCAGACGTGCTGGAGACCCGGCTCGCGACCCGGCCCGGGCACTTCGCCGGCACCGACCTGCTCGCCTCGCAGCTCGCGACGCTCGAGCTCGACGAGTCGGTGGTGCACGTCGATGGCGCCCGTGCGCTGGACGAGGTCGTCGACGACGTGGTGCGCGCCGTGACGAGCGACGACGTCTAGGTTGTGCACGTTCTGCACCGGAGACCGGGGGTGGTCGCGTGCGACGTCCGTGCAGGGATCGTGATCGCAGTGCTCACCGTCGCGGCGATCGCGGCGGCGTGCGGCGGTGGCGGCGACGAGGAGCCGACGACCACCACGTCGTCGACGACGACTCGTCGAGCACGACCACCACCACCGGTGCGGCCGCGTCCACGACGACGACCGCGCCGGCCGTCCCGACGTGCGCCACGTCGCAGCCGCGGCGGCGATCAGCGAGCCCGACGCGGGCGCCGGGCAGCGCAACGCCTACGTCACGTTCACCAACAACGGCGGCGCACCGTGCACGATGTTCGGGTACGTCGGCCTGCAGCTGCTCGACGGCTCGGGTGACGACATCCCCACCGACGTCGTGCGCGGCCCGGGCCGAACGACCTCGTGACGCTGAACCCGGGTGGCCAGGCCTCCACGACGCTCCAATGGAGCGCGATCGCTCGGGCAACGAGCCCGACGACGGGCCGTGCGAGGCGAACCCGGCGCAGATCGAGATCACGTCGCCGAACGCGACCTCGTCCTGACGCAGCCGTGGAACAACGGCCCGGTGTGCGGGCAGGGCGAGATCAACACGGTGCCCGGGGCGGGGCACCGCCCGCGCAGTAGCGAACCGAGCTCAGTCGTCGTCGACTGCGACCTGGGCGCGGGCCGCGTGCACCAGGTCGGCGGTGATGCGGTCGTCGAACTCGTCGACGTGGGCGGCCACCTCGTCGTCGCTCAGGATCGGGTACTTCTCCCGCGCCCGGGCGAAGCGGTCCTGCCGGGAGAGGCGCGCCGCGAGCTCCTCGTCGGACGCGGTGCGCGCCGCGGGGTCGTCCTCGAAGAGGTAGCCGAGCTGGCCGGCGAGGATGCTGACGCTGGGGGCGTCGTCGCTCACGGCACTACCCTCCCACTTCTCGGCAGGGAGACGCGCATGGGGCTGTTCGGCCGCAAGAAGAAGGACCTCGTGTTCGAGGGGATCGCCGGCACGGCGACCATCCGCAGCGCGACCCGCGACGAGCGCATCCACCACGTCGACGAGTCCGACGACCCGACCCTGGCCGGCCTCGGCATCGGCACCCGCAAGTACCGCCTCGAGCTCGACGTGCAGCTCGACGACCAGCGCCCCGTGTACCAGGCGAGCGGGCGCTTCAAGGTCCCGCTCGACGCCGGCGAGCTCGACACCGGCCAGCAGCTGCCGGTGCGCGCCGACCCCGACGACCCGGCGAACGTCGAGCTCGACTGGGACGCATGGCGCGCCAGCCCCGAGCAGGCCGAGCTGCTCGACGGCTTCGACGCGGAAGAGGTGCACGACGCGATGCCCGACGGGTCGGCGGAAGATGATGATCGACGGCTGGGTGAAGGCGTTCGAGCTCGGCAAGATGTCGCGTGACGACTTCGACGAGGCGATCAAGGGTTCCGTGGAGAGCGGGATGCTGACGGAGGCCGAGGCCGCCGCGGCGATTGCGTCGATCGAGAAGGGGAAGAGCTGAGCATGCCGACATCGGGTGGTCTGGCACGAGACGGGTGGTACTTCATCGGGATCGGCAAGAAGAAGCTGTTGCGCGACGGCGTGCCGGGTACCGCGAAGGTCGTCGACTTCACGGAGATGGACGAGGCGTCGAACTTCGGCAACGCGCAGCACGACTTCACACTGCTGATCACGGTCGAGGGCCAAGCGCCCTACGAGCTCCAGGGGCTCTTCATGATCCCCGCCCGCCTCGTCGAGGTGATGCAGGCCGGCATGGTCCTGCCGGTCAAGGTGCACCCCAACGATCCCAAGAAGGCAGCGATCGACTGGGACGCGTGGAAGACACGCGCACCGGCGACCCGCCCGGCAACTGATCAGGACTTGGTGAGTCCGAGCACGGGCACACGCCCGTAGATGAAGATCGGCGTGCCACCGCCGTCCGGCAGCGGCGGGAAGGTGAGCTTCACGTCCGACTGGTAGCCGATGGTCCAGTCGACGAACCAGAACGGCAGCAGGTACGCCTGCTTCGCCATCGCCTGGTTGAGCTGCTCGTAGTTGTCGTCGATCGCGGCCCGGTCGGTGAGCGTGCGGCCCTCGTCGAGGAGCCCCTGCGTGGTCGGGTCGCTGAAGTGCCCGAAGTTCACGAGGTTGCCGGTGTCGAAGTTGGCGAACCAGATGTAGGTCGACTCGTCGCTGCTCGCGCTGCAACACCCGTGGAGGTTGCGCCAGTCGAGCGCGCTGATGTCACCGCTCAGCGCCTTGTTGATCTGCGTCGCCTGGTCGAACTCCGCGATCTCGGCGTCGATCCCGACGTTGTCGAGCTGCTCCTTGATGAGCTGCATCTCGGCGCTGCTGGCCTCGTCCTGCGTGCCGCCGAGGATCACGTGGAACGTCCCGCCGTGCGCGGCCTTGTACTCGTCGGCCAGCTTCCGCGCCTTCTTCGGATCGAACTTCGGGTAGCCCGCGTTCTTCAGGTAGCCGGGCGCCTTGCTGTCCATGAGCGTGTTCGAGAGCTCGAAGACGCCCTTCGTGCGGATCTCGGCGATCGACTTCCGGTCGATTGCGGCGGCGAACGCCTGGCGCGCGGTCAGGTCGTCGAACGGCGGGTTGCCGGTGAGCACGAAGTAGTAGTGCACCTCGCGGTAGCCGGGCTTCTGGGTGAGGAGCTCCACGTCGCCACCGAGGCTGCGGAGCTGATCGATGATGAGGCCGTTGTCGGTGTGCATCACGTCGAGCTGCCCGCCTTGGAGCTGCACGACGCGCGACGACGCCTCGGGCACCGGCACGAACGTGATCTGCTTCGCCTTGGGGAAGCCCTGCTGCCAGTAGTCGGGGTTCTTGGTGACGACCGTCTGCTCGTTCTGCTCGTACTCGCTGAGGACGAACGGACCCGAGCCGATCAGCTTCGTGGCACAGTCCTCGCCGGCGTTGAGCTGCGCGGGCGCCATGATGCCGAGCCGGCCGGTGGAGAACAGGTACGACGGGAAGTCGGTGACCGGCGTGTTGAGCACGACCTGGACGGTCGACGGATCGACGACCTGCACGTCCTCGATGAACTGGAAGTAGATCGAGAACAGCGGCCCGCTGTTGGGCGCGCCCTCCGCACCGCGGTACGAGTCGAGGTTGAGCTTCACCGCCGCCGCGTCGACCGGGGTGCCGTCGTGGAACGTCACGTCGGGTCGCAGCGCGATCGTCCACGACGTGAAGTCGTCGTTCGGCGTCACCGACTTCGCGAGATAGGGGACGATCTCGCCCTTGGTGTTCTCGGTCGTCAGGGTGTCGTAGACGGCGGTTGCGACCTGGATGCCCGAGATCGCGAGCTGTGCACGCGACAGGCAGTAGTCGGTCGTCTCGGCCTCGATGCCGAACGTGACGTCGGCGCCACCGCCGCTCCCGCCACGTGCCGTGTGCGCGCCCGACGGGGAGGCGACGCCGACGGCCGCGACGGCGGTCAGCGACGCGGCGAAGGCCGCGAACAGCGCCGTCCGACGTCGCAACGCGCGCTCAGCCCCGGTTGAAGTGGTGCAGGAGCTCGAGCTCGACGCGCTCGGGCGCCGCGGACAGCAGCGGTGCGACCGCGTCGTTGAACGACGCGAACTCGGGGTCGCTGTTGACGGCGTCGGCGTGGTCGCGGTCGGTGTACGCGCCGATGCCGCGGACGAGACCGCTCGCCTCGTCACCGACGATGAGCACGCTCTGCAGCGCAGCGTGGTCCGAGAGGAAGTCGGCGGCGAAGGTCGAGTACAGGGCGGCCACCTCGGAGTAGTGCCCGGGCTTCGCATGCAGGGTGAACTCGACGACGTACATGGCCGCATCCTGGCCCACCCCGGGCGTCGCCGTCGAGAGCCAGGAGATGCCGATGAATCCCGATGGGGGCAGTCGGGCGGGGTACGGCGTAACGTGCGCGACAACCTTCTGTGGACGAGATCGTGGCCGCGCTGGCGGCGCAGGACGAAGAGCTCGCCCGGCTCCTGACCGGTTGCAGCGACGACGACTGGCACCGACCGTCGCCGTGCGAGGGCTGGGACGTCGCCGACGTCGTCCTCCACGTCGCGCAGACGAACGAGCTGGCGATCGCCAGCATCGAAGGCGACTTCCCCGCGATGGCCGAACGACTCGCCGGCGACGAGGCGCGACCCGGCAACGTCGACGACGCCGCCGGGGTGATGGTCGAGCAGGAGCGCGGCGCGACCCCCGGCGAGATCTTCGACCGCTGGCACACCACTGCGAGCCGCTTCCTCGAGCTCGCCGACGCGACCGACCTGTCGCGACGGGTCACCTGGGTCGCCGGTGAGCTGTCGGCGCGCACGCTGATCACGACTCGCCTGTCGGAGACATGGATCCACACCAACGACGTGGCCGACGCGCTCGGCGTGTCACTCGCACCCACCGAACGGCAGCGCCACATCGCCCGGCTCGCGTGGCGCACGCTCCCCTACGCGTTCGCCCGATCCGGCAAGGAGCTCACCGGTCCGGTCGCGTTCGACCTGCGCGGCCCGTCCGGTGACGCCTGGGTGTTCACGCCGGACGAGCCGGCGCTGACGACCGTCACCGGTGAGGGCGCCGAGCTGTGCCTGGTCGCCGCCCGGCGGCTCGAGCCGTCGGCGACGAGCCTGCGCGCGGAGGGGCCCGACGCGGCCGACGTCCTCGCGCTCGTGCGCACCTACGCCTGACGCCGTTAACGTCTCGCCCCGATGGCGACGATGCTGGAAGACGCGGCGGTCGAACCCGTCGTGCGGAGCCTGCTCGGCGCGATCGACGTCGACGGCGGCGCGACCGACGAGCAGCGTGCGGTGCTCACCGCGATCGTGGCGGGCGCGCTGGCGGCGCGACGATCTCGACTGCACGACGCTCGCGACGTTGTCGCCCGCCGAGGCCGCCGAGCCGATCACCGCAGTCCGCGCATCGCCGGGCACGTGAGCTCATGGTCCTCATGGAGATGGCCGGCACCCGCTCTCGGAGGCGCAGTGCGACCGCGTCGACGAGTACCTCGCCGCGCTCGGCGAGTCCGGGCCGGGCTCCGAGCTCGTCCGCGACGTGATCCGCAAGGGTGCGGCCGACGCGATGGCCGACTACACCGCTACTCGACGACCTCGGCGACCAGATGAGGAGCCGACGCTGCGCGGCGCGGTACCGGCGTCGGCTCGAGGAGCCCGATCACGAGCTCCGGCGCGGCTGCGACGATGCACGATCTCCCCGAGCACACGCTGGGCTGGGAGTACGTCGAGTTCTACCGCCGCAACGGCCTCGAGCTCCCCGGCGACGACCCGAACATGCCGGCGGTGTTCGTCGGCGCACGACATGTGCCACGTCATCGGCGGCTACGAGCCGACGGGTCAGTGCGAGATCGCGCTCGGCGCGATGCAGCTGGCGGTCACCGACAGCCCGCGCACTGGATGGGGTTCCTCGGCAACCTCGCGGTGCACGAGGCCGGGTTCCTCACCAACGAGAGCGTGACGGGTGTGCAGTCGACGATGACGCGAGTCACGCGCCCGAGCTCGTCGCCCATGAGATCTGGCGCGGGGAGCAGTGCACCGGCGACTTCACCACGGCCGACCACCTCGCGATGGTCGACGTGCCGCTCCTCGAGGTGCGCGAGCGCTACGGCGTGGTGCCGCCCGACCCCGACGATCCGAACGCGCTGCACGTCCGGGAGTAGCCGTCAGACGGTGAAGGCGTTGCCCTTCACCTCGACCGTCGTGCCGATCAGCTCCTCGCGCGTCGCGGTCGCCGCGACCGTCGCGTCGTCGGACGACGCGACGCAGCGCGTGCCGTCGGGGGTGTCGAGGACTGCGGTGCAGCGGACGGGTCGGTGCCGTCGTAGTGGACGGTGTAGGCGACGACCGTCGCCGGTCCCTGGTACCCGCCGACCACCTCCTTCGTCGCCGCCTCGCGCTCGTTCGCCTCGGCGAGGTCGTCGAGCAGCAGCTCGCCCGGTGGCGTCGAGTACACGGCGAGCCCCGGCTTGTTCAGCAGCCCGCTCACCGTCGTGACGAGCCCGTTCGCGCCGGGCTCGGCGCGGAGGCGGTCGACCATCGCCGCGGTCGTCTGCAGCACGAAGTTGTTCCACGGCCCGCCGGCGAACGTCTCGCCGCCCGTGATGGTCGGGACGCCGTCGAGCGGCAGCCCGAGCGCGCGCTGCTGGACACGTACCGCCGCGGGGAAGCAGCTGTAGACCTCGACGAGGTCGACGTCGCGCAGGCGGACCCGAGGTGCTCCTCTGCCGCGCGCCGAGCACCTCCATGCCGGCCAGCGGTGGATGTCGGCGCCGCTGCGAGACCGGCACGGAGAAGCTCGACTCCAGCGCGACGAGCGGGAACACGATCCGCTCGCGGGCGACGCCGAGCCGGCCGCCGCGTCGGCGCTGCAGATCAGGATCGCCGCGGCCTGGTCGACGTTCATCTGGGCGCAGTGCCACTTGTTGTACGGGAACGCCAACGGGCGGTTCGCGGTGCTGGGGTCGCGGATCGACGCGGCGGTCCGCGGCTCGGGAACGCGGCGTGCGGGAAGTCCTGCCGCCACCGCGTTGAACCCGGCCCACAGCTGCGCGATCTCGTCGCGGTGCTCGTCGATCGTGCGTCCCTCGGCGTGGCGGAGCGCGCTGTCGATGATGGCGAACGGTGCCTGCGCCGACGCGAAGCCGCCCTCGATCTCGAGCCGCGTGATGATCTCGTGGTCGGCAGCTGGAACTCGTCGGGTCGACGCACCCGTCCTGCACGGTGTCGGTGATCTCCACGCCGGCGCGGCGGGCGATCGCGGCGCGGCGTGCGGCCTCGCCGCCGACGACGAGCGCGACGTCGAGCTCACCGTCGCGGATCGCGGCGTACGCGTCGTCGAGCAGCGTCTGCTGCGGCATGCCCGTCTGCACGAGCACCGTGCGGGCCTCGGGACGCCGATGCGGTCGGCGATGATGCGGCCGGGGTCGCTGTAGTGCCACGTGCCGTGCGGCACCGCGATGCGCTCGATCGCCCGCAGCACGCCGCGCGGGAGCCGCTGTCGTCGGCCGCGGCCTGCGCGGCAGTCACCATGAGCTTGACGGCCTCGTCGCCGCTGCCCGGCTCCTCGACGCGCTGGACGCGACGCCGACGCCGGCGATCACGGGCGTGCGCGGGTGGACCGAGTCGTTCATCGACATGGGTTGCATCGCCAGAGCCTGCCACTTCCCGCGTCAGCGGCCGTCCACCGCGTGACCCGGCACGGGCACTGCCGTACGCTCCCACGCGTGGGTGACGACCGGTACGACGGTTGGGAGCTGGTCGAGTCGGGGCCACACGACGCGGACACCACGATCCTTCTGCTCGCCGGCGCGCTCTGCACCGGCGACTTCTACGTCGACCTCGTCGCCCAGCCCACGCTCGCCGGCTGTCGCTTGGTCGGCGCCGCGACGCTGCCGGGCTTCGCCGGGTCGCCCGCTCCAACCGACCCGAGCGTGGAAGCGAGCGCCGCGTACGCCGCACAGCTGGGAGCGAGATGAGTGCCGACGTCGTCGTCGGGCACAGCCTCGGCGGCAAACCACACGCTCGAGATGACGCGTCCGGAGCGTTCACGGAGCCGGTCGTGCTGCTGTCACCGTCGTTCTCGGCCGAGGACGAGATGAAGGAGCTGCGGGTGCTCGTCAAGGCGGACAAGGTCCCCGGGCCTCGGGAAGGTGGCGTGGTCGCTCGCGATGAAGGCGGTCCCGAAGGGGCTGGGCAAGATGGTGCCCGAGCAGCGCCCGCGACTCGCTCGTCGCCGGGGGTGCAGCGCAACAAGGGCCGCGTCGTGTCGAGCGAGCATCGGGCCGTACTTGGGCGTATCTCGAGCGCCACCGGCTCGCTCGTCGAGCGCCTGTGCGGCTCCGGCGTGAAGGCGTGGGTCGTGTTCGGCGACCACGACGAGGTCGGCCTCACCGACGACGAGCGGCAAGGGCTCGAGGCTCTGCCCGTCCATCACGCTCGTGCCGCCGCTCGAGTCGACGCACCTGGTGATGCTCGACCACCCCGCGCAGTGCGCCGCCATCGTACGCGAGGCGGTCACCGTCGCTTCGGCGAGCCCCACCCCAGGCATGTGACACTGAGCCGCAACAGCTGTGGCTGAGCGTCACATGCGGCGAAGACGGGGGACGCGGGGATGGTGACGACGAGGCGGGTCGTGCAGTGGTCGACGGGCGGCGTCGGCGCGATCGCGCTGCGCGCCATCGCGCGGCGGCCCGACCTCGAGCTCGCCGGCTTCTGGGTGCACGAGCCCGGCAAGGCCGGCCGCGACGCCGGCGAGCTCGCGGGCATCGACCCCGTCGGCGTCACCGCGACGAACGACGCGGACGCGCTGCTCGCGCTGCGCCCGACTGCGTCTGCTACACGGCGAGCGGCGAGTCGCGCCCGGCCGAGACCGTCGCCGACTTCTGCCGCATGCTCGCGGCGGGCATCAACGTCGTGACCACGTCGATCGCCGGGCCTCGTGCACCCCGCCGCCTTCGACCCGAAGACGTCGACCGCCTGCGCGAGGCGTGCGCGCGCGGTGGCGCCACGCTCTACGCGTCCGGCATCGAGCCCGGCTTCGCCGGCGACCAGCTCGTGCTCACGCTCGCGACGCTCTCGGACCGGATCCGCTCGGTGCGCACGCAGGAGATCTTCAGCTACGCCGACTACCGGTCGCGTTCACGATGTTCGAGGTGTTCGGCTTCGGGAAGCCGCTCGAGCACCGTGCATCATGGAGCTGCCCGGCGTCCAGACGATCGCGTGGGGGCCGCCGGTGCGCATGGTCGCCGACCAGCTCGGCGTGGAGCTCGACGGGATCCGCGAGACCTACGAGAAGCGCGTCACCGAGCGCCCGCTCGAGGTCGCCGCCGGCGTGATCGAGGCGGGCACCGTCGGCGCGGTGCGCTTCGAGACGATCGGCGTGATCGACGGGCGCGACGCGATCGTGATCGAGCACGTGAACCGCATGGCCGACGACGTCGCGCCCGACTGGCCGACGGCCGCCCGACACGGCACCTACCGCATCGTCTTCGACGGCGAGCCGGCCTTCGCGTGCGAGCTCCAGCTCGGCAGCCCGACACGTTCTCGCACGAAGGGCTGATCGCGACCGCGATGCGCGTGGTGAACGCGATCCCGTACGTGTGCGACGCCGAGCCCGGCATCGTGACGTCGGCGGATCTGCCGCCGACGCTGCCGCGCCTCGCCTTCGAAGGGGACCCTGATGATAGCGCTGATCGCGGAAGCGACCCCTTCGCGTGATCCAGTGGGGCACCGGACGCGGGGAGGAAGGCCCTGCGCTCGGGCATCCTGCGCCACCCCGACTCGAGCTCGTCGGCCTGCACGCGCACTCGCCCGCCGAAGATCGGGAAGGACGCCGCCGAGCTGTGCGGCCTGGCCGCAGCCGACGGGCGTCCGCGCCACCAACGACGCCGCCGCGCTGCTGGCACTCGACGCCGACTGCGTCTGCTACACGGCGCAGGGCGAGACGCGCATCCGCGAGACCATCGACGACCTGTGCCGCATCCCTCGGCCGTCGGGCAAGAACGTGGTGAACACCGCGCTGGTCTTCGCTCTTGCTACCCGCCGGCGAGGCCCAGCTGAACGGGGCGCGCCCTCGACGAGGCGTGCGCCGCAGGGCGGCAGCACCTTCTTCACCTCGGGCTTCGACCCGGGCTGGTCCGGCGACGTGATCCCGCTCTCAGCTCGCCGCGTGCTGCGAGCGCGTGGACTCCGTGCGCGTGGTCGGAGCTGATGGACTACTCCACCTACCCCGACCCCGGCTTCACCGGCGTCCTACTTCGGCTTCGGCCGCCCGCTCGACTACAAGGCCCCGCTGCTCCAGGCCCGGCATGCTGATAGGGGCGGCTGGGGCTGCATGGTGCTGTAGGGTGGCGGACGCGCTCGGCGTCCCACCTCGACGAGATCCGCGAGGAGCACGAGCGCCTGCCCGCGCCCGAGAGGCTTTCGAAACGGCGATGGGCAAGATCGAGGCAGGGCACTCTGCGCCGCCGTGCGCTTCGAGGTGCAGGGCATCGTGGAATGGCAAGGCCCATGATCGTCGCCGCGCACGTGAACCGCCTGCCGACGACGTCGGGCCCGCACTGGGACCGCCTCTCCGCCGACAAGAAGCTCCGGCTACAAGATCGAGGTGAAGGGCTCGCCGAACTCCACCTGCGAGATCGAGCCGATGGGCGAGGACGGCGAGACAACACCGCCGGCATCACGGGCACGGCGCTGCGCGTGGTGAACGCGATCCCGGCCGTGTGCGAGGCGGTGCCGGGCGTGGTGTCGATCCTCTCGACCTGCCCCTCTTCACCGGCCGCGGCGCCTGAACGAGGATCAGCCCTCACTGCGTGCGGCGGCCACGGACGCGCTCGAGGCGGTGGCCGTGCCTGGAGCGCGAACACCCTGCGGTGGATCGGTTGCAGCAACTTCCAGTACAGGAAGCCGGGCGCGCCCTTCGTGCGCAGCGCCCGACCAGCCGCCGTCGCCGGCGCGAGCCGAGCCATCTTTCACCGGGGAACCAGCCCACACCCCGCAGCACGAGCTCGCGGCCGTCGGCCACGATCACCCACCAGTCGACCGACGCTCCGGTCGTCATCGCCGGGGCGGCCGAGTCGCCAGCGCTCGCCGAACAGCCGGCCGAGCGCGATCCGGGCCCGCCAACCCGTGAGCCCGTACCAAGCCAGGTCGCCACCGATCCCGTCGAGGTCGGCGTCGATCGCGCCGCGTCGGCGGTGGCCAGCTCGGCACTCACCCGCTCGGCGTAGACGCCGTCGACGAGGCCGCTCGGCGATCGAGCAGGTCGGCTTCCGCGGCCGCCTGGTCGTCGAGGGCCGCACGGATGGCGTCCCCACGCCCAGCGGCTCGACGCCGAATGCGGCCGGCGTGCGGGCGGGTCGGTCACCACGACCTCGGTGCGAGGCTCTCGATGAGAGAGTGACTCACACGGGGGTCGACCGGCGTGACGAAGTCGACCCAGTACGACGACAGCCTCGGCGTGAGCAGTGGCACGTCGACGATCCGCCGCCGGAAGACCACGCACGTCTGCATACGCGGCGATCATGTCGCGATAGGTGGTGATCTCGGCGCCGCCGATCTCGTAGACGCCGGGCGCGACGCTGAGCGCCGCTCGAGGTACTCGAGGAGGTCGACGAGCGCGGTCGGCTGGATGGCGGTGCGCACCCACCGGGGGCACACCATGAACGGCAGCCGCTCGGTGAGGTAGCGCAGCATCTCGAAGGTGATGCTGCCGGCGCCGAGGATCACCGCGGCCCGCAGCTCGACGACGGGCACGCCGGCCTCTGCGAGGCGCGCGCCGACCTCCTGGCGGCTGGCGAGGTGCTCCGACGACGGTTCGTCGCCGAGGCCACCGAGGAAGATGACTCGCTCGACGTCGGCGCGCGCCGCGGCCCGTCCGAAGGTCGCGGCGAGGCTGCGGTCGCGCTCGCGGAAGTCCGCGGCCGAGCGAGTGGACCAGGTAGTACGCGGCATCGCACCCTGCGAGGGCGTCGGTCGTGGCGGCCTCGTCGCCGACGTCCACGGCTCGCCGGCGCGCAGCCGCGAGGGGCTGTGGCGGGAGAGGGCGACCACGTCGTGAGCCGTCACCGAGCCGGGCGACGAGTGCACGACCGACGAACCCGCTGGCGCCGGCGACCGCGATGGTGCGACGACGGCTCATCCCTGCATCTTTCCCGTCCAGCCGCGCCCCACACGGATGGGCGCCCCGCGGCGTAGCGTGTCTCCCGAACCACGCAGTCGAGGGGGAACCATGCGCACTGAAGACATGATCCTGGTCAGCGTGGATGACCACGTCGTCGAGCCGCCGGACCTGTTCGAAGGGCACCTGTCCAAGTCGCTTTTCATGAAGACAAGGCGCCCAATTAGATCCACACCAAGGACGACGGACCGACGTGTGGATCTTTACGAGGGCAACGAGATCCCCAACATCGGGCTCAACGCGGTTTCGGGCCGTCCTCCCGAGGAGTACGGCATCGAGCCGACAGTCGTTCTCCGAGATGCTGTACGGGCTGCGTACGACATCGACCTGCGCATCAAGGAGATGGACGCCAACGGCCTCCTCGGGTCGATGTGCTTCCCGTCGTTCCCCCAGTTCACCGGGCAGCTGTTCGCCCGCACCGCCGAGGTCGACGCCGACCTCGCGCTCGCCCTCGTGCAGGCGTACAACGACTGGCACATCGACGGCTGGTGCGGGAAGTACCCGGGGCGCTTCATCCCGCTCGCGATCCCGCCGCTGTGGGACCCGAACCTCATCGCCGCCGAGCTCGAGCGCGTCGCCGAGAAGGGCTGTCACGCGATGACGTTCTCGGAGAACGTGTCGGAGC
This sequence comes from uncultured Acidimicrobiia bacterium, assembly GCA_963731815.1. Classification (GTDB taxonomy): domain Bacteria; phylum Actinomycetota; class Acidimicrobiia; order IMCC26256; family PALSA-555; genus DATBSK01. The sequence goes on from CAVSWW010000009.1 coordinate 207,444, forward strand.
TCGGGCACCCGAGCATCCACGACGCGGACGGCTACTGGGACCCGATGTTCGCCAAGCGCCGAGGAGCTCGGCACGGTGCTGTGCTGCCACATCGGGTCGTCGTCGAAGATCGTGATGACCGCGCCCGACTCGCCGATGGACGTGCTGATCACGCTGTCGCCGATCAACATCGTGCAGGCCGCGGCCGACATCGTGTGGTCGCCGGCGATGAAGAAGTTCCCGAACCTGACGTTCGCGCTCTCCGAGGGCGGCATCGGCTGGGTGCCGTACTTCCGCGAGCGCATCGACGCGACCTACGACAAGCACCGCTTCTGGACCGGTCAGGACATGGGCGACCGGCTGCCGACGCAGGTCTTCGACGAGCAGGTCGCGCTCTGCTACATCGAGGACGCCACCGGCCTGAAGAACCTCGACGACATGAACGTCGACATGGTCTGTTGGGAGTGCGACTACCCGCACGCCGACTCGACGTGGCCGATGTCGCCCGAGACGTTCCTCAAGGAAGTCGAGCCGGCGAACCTCGACGACGCGACGATCAACAAGATCTCGCACGAGAACGCGATGCGCATCTTCCAGTACGACCCGTTCTCGGTCATCCCGCGCGAGGAGTGCACCGTCGGTGCGCTGCGCGCCAAGGCGGGCGACTGGGACGTGAGCATCCAGGCACGGGGCATCAAGGCCAGCGGCACGGGCGCCGCCGACCTGGCCAAGCTCTCGGGCACCGCACGCGACTGAACGACGAGAAGGGCTGGGCATGAAGACCGACGGGGTCGGACGTCGCGCGTGGGCTGCTGGGCGCGGCGCAGGTGGGCGACGGGCCCACGGACGAGCAGCACTCGATCATCCAGCACCTGCTGCACGGCTACTTCGGGAGCGATGTCGACACGTCGACGCTGGACCCGATCGGTCCGGACGAGCTCGCGGCGCGCATCGAGCCCGACGACCACAAGCGCATCGTCGACCTGCTCGTGGTCCTCGAGTTCTGCCGCCACCCGGGCGACCCGGCACAGGCCGACCGCATCGAGGAGTACGTCCGCGCTGCGGGGCGTGGACGAGCCGTCCATGCTGGTGTCGGCCGCGACGCGCTCGTCGGCGCCCAGGGGAGGAGGTTGTGATGGCCGATTGGGCCCGCTTCCGCGAGCCGGAGCCGAGCGAGGCCGGTGCCCTGGAGACCGTCGACGCGGCACTGGCTGCGCAGCTGCACCGCATTGACGAGTGCCCGGTGGGGAGCCTGGGGAGGCCGCTGCTCCAACTCCTGCCGGCGGTGGGTGGTGGCGCGGTCCCGGGTGAAGGGGCGGTGGCGACGGGGGTGTTGGTCTCCCACGACTTGAGCGGGAGAGGAATCCTCAGCGGCTGGGAAGCGGCCGCGGCCCCGACGAGCTGGCGCTGCAGGCCGTGGGCCGAGTGCGACCGGCTTCGAGCACCACTTCTCGGGGCTCGTCCTCGTCGCTGGCGCATCACGAGGTCGGCGAGTTGGATGATCGTCGGCCTCGCCTTCGAAGGTCGGGGCGCGCTCGACCGGCCCAGGGCGCGGCGGCCAAGCTGGCCGGAGCATTCCGCCGCGGGAGCGGGAGCGGGTTTGCGACTTCTCGGCGATCGACCACATGGCCCAGCGGCAACGACCCGCTCGACAAGGTGCACACCCGTTTGCGGGGATTGCGGAGCTCGCGCCCGCCTGATGTCGACCGCGTACCTCCCGGACGCGTGGGAGCGTGAACGCGCGAACGCGGGTGCGGCGGCCGCGCTTGCCGGTCTCGTGTTCGTCGGCGTGTCGATCAACGTCGCGCGGGTCGGGTAGATGAAGCGCCTCGTCGGCCACGGTCTCGAGGCGTTCACGCTGCTGCTCACGATGGTGCTGCTGTGGTGGTGCGGGTGCTGGCGAGCGCCAACATCGACGACTGGGTCTCGGCATCGGCCTGCTCGTCGTCGGGCTCGTGGTCGAGTTCGTCGTGTGCCGGCAGGCCTCGCCAACGGTGCCGTGGCTCGGCGGGGAGGCCGACCCCCGCACGCCGCCCGGCGGCGAGGACCTCATCCGGAGTGCTGCTCGGGCAAGCCGCGGCCCTGCCCATCCTCATCGCGGGCGTCACGCTGCTCGCCGAGAGCGGCGGCGGCCTCTACTGGCTCATCGGCGCGCTGATCTTCGCCTACGTCGCCACGCTGGTGAACGCCTGGGTGCTCCTCGTCGAGATCCTTTCGCTCGCACGCCGCGGATCCCGCTCCCCGGCCGCGGGCGGAGCTGGCGGCGCGGATCTGCGGCGATGCCGACCACCACGGAGGCGGATCGCGATCCATTGCACGAGCGCGAAGCCGAAGCCCGGCGTGAGCAAGATGATCGCGATCAGCGCCAGACCGGTGAGCGTCAACGTGGGGCCGCGAGCCGCGACCCGCGGCTGGCGGACGCGGGCTTGTCCCACGGCACCCACGCCACGCCGTTCCAATGGGCGGGGTGACGGCAGACCTTCTCTGCGGTCAAGTACTTCGCCGGCCTTGATGGGGAGCTGTGACGGCGGCTGTTCGCGGTGAGGCCATCGGCGCCCAGGTTCGACGTCTGGTGGAGGAGGGGTGGTGCGCGGTGCGCGGCCTCCTCGCCTGGCAGAGCGGGCAGGGATGCGGCGCCGATGGCGGCCACGGAGTGACGGGAGGCCGACGGGCGGCTGGGGTGGGGAGCGCGGTGGGCCGTGGCGCCCGGCCAGTGGGCGGCGGCGAGGGGAGCATCCATCTGGCATGCCTACCTCATGCCTACGTGGAAACGCCTCCAGGTGCGCGTGGGTGTGCGGCGCGTGCCTATTCCAGCGCTCGCCCGCCGTTTTCTCTTGGTCATGAGCACCTCGTTAATGACCTGGAGCAGGCCGGTGAATGGCGCGCGCTGAAGCCGACGATCTTGCCGTCGTCGTCACAGAGTGATGATGTAGACGCCGTTGACGTACTTGCCGCCCATCTCGGTCTTTAATTCGAGCGCCGCGGTGTTGCCGTTCAACGTCTCGCGGACGTAGTGGAACTCGACGCCGGCGAGCCCGGCCCGTCGCCGTCGCCCCCGAAGGTCGAACCCGCCGCCTCGAGGTAGAGCTTGGTGACGTCCTTGCCACGCTGCGCGGTGAACACGACGGGTGAGTAGAAGACGACGTCGTCGTCAGGAGCTCGTCAGCCCGCCGGGCACTTCGCCGCGAAGGTGCTGGTGCCACCGCTCGACCGTGTGCTCGATCACGTCGTCAACGGTAGAGGCTCGCCGGGACGGGTTCGCCGAGTGCCGGCCGGACCAATCGGGAAGGATACGAGTGATGGACGCCGCCGAGACGATCTCTCGCGGGTGCGGCCCTGCCTCCCCCCCCGCCCCCCCCCCCCACCCCCCGGTGCTCCGTCGATGCCGCCGTCGTGGTACACGCTGTTCGGGCTGCTCCACCCGGAGGCGCAGCTCAGCCGGGCCGAGCGAGGAGCTGGCGCGGGGCCTCGGGGCCACGCTGAGAACGTCGAGTGCGAGGGCGACGACTAGCCGACGGAACGGCCGGTGTACGCGGCGAGCTCGTCCATCCGGTCGGAGCCTGCAGGGGCCACCGCCGTCGCCGGGTGTGCCGTGGCGCACTCGGGCGCGATCGTCTGGTGGGCTGGCCCATCGCCGGCTCGACGACGTCGTGGGTGGGTGAGGCCGGTTGGTCGCGCTTGCAAGGTCCCGGGCGTGCACGAGCAGGTCGGACTTCAGGACCACGAGCAGCACGCGGGGATAGTGGTGTCGGGTCCCAGCGGCACCTCACGCTCGAGTGCGCCCGGGGAGTCGATCCCGTCCCGGAACGCCTCGCTGCGGTTCCACAACCTCGCTCGGGTCGCTACCGACCACGTCACCGGGCAGGCTGGCGGGGCGTCACCCTGCGGGAGGCCCCGCATCTGACCGCCGCCGACAAGGTGACCCAGGAGGCGCGGACCTTCCAATCGGCGCACGGCGTGCGTCGTCGAGTGGTCCGGCGACATGTTGCTCACCAGATCGCTGATCGCCCGCACCTGGTAGTCGAGCTGCGCTGACGGTGCTCCCGTGGCTTCCCCCTGGGTTCGTGTGGCGCGACCGTACTCCGCGCCGCCGACGCGTGATCGGGCGGATGAGGTGTAACCTCGAGTTATCGGCTCCGCTTCCGGGGCCGAACGCCGTTCGCTGCTGCGGACCTTGGTGGTGTGATCCGAGCGCCCAGGGAGCGCATGCTTGCCGATCGATCCGCCTCGTCCCGCCGCCGTGTCGACCCGATCGCCGGGATCGGCAACACCCAGGCCCTGCTCCGGGTGGTGAAGGCGCTCATCACGACCGTCGTGCTGCTCGTCCCGGCGCGGCGTCTTGCTCGTCGTGTCCGGGTCGATCGCCTACGCTTCTACTGGCCAGACCTGGTGCTCGCGTTCGTCTTCGATCTTCTTCGCGCACGGCGCGACGATCGGCCTGCATCGGCCTTCACCCACAAGAGCTTCGAGGCGACCCGCCCGCTGAAGATCGCACTCGCGGTGATCGGCTCGATGGCCGTCGAGGTCGGTGATGGGCTCGGTGGCCGACCACCGCCGCCACCGCCGGTCGTCGAGAAGGACGGTGACCCGACGCCCAGCCGCCCCGAATCGGAGCCGTCGGCAAGCTGCGCGGGTTCGTCACGCACACATGGGTGGCTCTACGCCGGCTCGACACGACGCCGCGAGAAGCGCCCCGACCTCCTCGCCGACCGCGATCTCGTGAGGGTCGACCGCCTGTTCCTGCCGCTCTCGGTGCTCTCGTCGCGATCCCCTTCGGGGTCGGGTACGCGATCACCGGGTGAGTTCGGCGGCGCCCTCGCCGATCTGGGCCGGCGTCTGCGGTCGGCGCTCTCCCACCACGTGTCGTGGTGATCAACTCGGTCTGCCACGTCGTCGGGAAACGTCCCTTCCGCACGACCGACAAGAGCTCCCACGTCGCGCCCGCTCGCCGTCCTGTCGATGGCGAGGCGTGGCACAACGCGCACCACGCTTCCCGACGCTCGCGTGTCACGGTGTCGACGGAGGCCAGGTCGACTCGTCGGCATCGATGATCCGGCTCTTCGAGCGCTTCGGCTGGGCAACCGGCGTGCGCTGGCCCGAGCCCGCACTGCTCGCCACCCGCCGAGTCACGTAAGCCGTCGACATGGATGCCTCGGGCGTGCACGACCTGCTCGTCGGCCTCCAACGCGACCACGCCCATGGCGAGAGCCCGGGCGGCAGGTTGGCACGCGCGTGCAGCGACCCGTCGCGGTCGACAGCGCCGGCGTCGTCCTCATCCACCATCACGGCAAGGCCAGCCCGCTCGGCGTCTCGAACGAGGCGGCGGGCGCGGTCGAAGACCTCCAGTTCACGCTGGGCGAAGGCCCGGCGTTCGACGCCCACACCGGCGGACGGGCCGTGCTCGAGCCGAGCCTCGACGCGACGCTCGACGACCGCTGGCCGGCGTTCGCGCCGGCTGCAGTCGAAGCGGGTTACCTGGGCGCGTCGGGTTCCCGTTGCGCATGGGAGCCGCGAAGTTCGGTGCGCTCGACCTGTACCAGGACCGTCGCGGCGACCTGGGCCGAGATCAGCTGACCGACGCCATCTCGATGTCGGAGATCGTCACGCGCGGTGATCGCCGTCCAGGCCGACGTGGAATGGGCGCACTCGCGGCCGACCTCGACGACGCCGACCCCGGACTCAGGTCCACCAGGCCGCCGGGATGGTCGCTGCACAGCTCGACATCCCGTCACCGACGCGCTCGTTCGGCTGCGTGCCCATGCGTACGCTCAGGGGAGACCGATCGACGAGATAGCCCTCGACGTGGTGGACGGCGTCTGCGACTCGAGTGACCAGCGCACGGAGCGGGGTGAGCGATGGCGAAGCGTGAGACGGAGTCGAACGGACGTCGTGGACGTGGCCGACACGCTCGTCGCCGAGTTGACGTCGTCGACTTCCTCACGCTCCTCACCACCCGCTGCGTCGACCTCTTCGACGTCTCCGTGGCGGCGCTGCTCCTCGCCGACTCGCCCCGGGGCCTGCGCCTCGTCGCCTCGTCCAACCACGCACCCGACGTGATCCAGCTGCTCGAGGTGCAACACGACGAGGGCCCGGCGATCGACGCTACCGCAGCGGGACGGCCGTGGGCTGGAGGACCTCGCGGCCGCAACCGAGCACTGGCCGCACTTCCCGCCCGGCCGTCGCCCGCCGGCTGGGCGTCGGTCTACGCGCTGCGATGCACCTGCGGGCCGAGGTGATCGGCACGTTGAACCTGCTCCGATCCGACTCCGGCGTGCTCCCCGACGCCGACCAGGTCGCCCGCGCAGGCGCTCGCCGACGTCGCGACGATCGGCATCCTGCAGCACCGCGCCACCGAGGAGCACCGGCTCGTCGCCGACAAGCTTCAGTACGCGTCGACAGCCGGGTCGCGATCGAGCAGGCCAAGGGCGTCCTCGCCGAGCACGCGGGGCTCGACATGGCCGGCGCGTTCGATGCGATCCCGCGTATCCCGGAACCACAACGAGCGACTCGCCGAGGTCGCCGAGGGGATCGTCGAGCGACGGATCTCGGCGACCGACGTGGCGCCCGAAGTACGTGTTAGGGCGGCGCGACCAGCGGGGGCGCGTCCGTGTCGGAGCCGTCCGAGGATCTTCGCCAGGCGACGAACTGCACGTAGATCAGCACGCTGACGACCGCGGCCCAGAGGCACCACAGCGACGTCAGCCCGTCGGCCTGGGCCCACCCGATCACGGCGACGGCGAGCGCGTCGAGGACGCCGAACAGGACGATCGCCGTATAGCTGAGAGCGGTGGCGGGACGCGCGCCGCGATCGCATACAGCGCGGTCGCCGGCACAGCGTGCTCGATGCACCTCCGTACTGGATCGTGTGCTCGACGACGTGCGCGGTGACCCCGTGGGCGGGCATCGACCAGAGCAGGTAGAGCCCGACGACGGCACCCATCACCACGAACGGGGCCATGAGCCGTCGCCGTCGCCGGTCGGGCTCGACGAGCCAGACCGCGAACGGCAGGAGGATCGGCGCGATCACCCAGGCGAAGAGCACGTAGATGTTCGCCGCGAGCTCGCCCGTCGACTCATCCGCATGACCCTCGAGCCCCAGCCACACGAAGCCCTCGACGATCAGGTGCAACCCCAGCGCCAACGGCACGGCCGCCAGCGCGAGCTCACGCGGCCGCTCGACCTTGGTGAGCGTCGCGACGCCGACCGCGCTGATCGCCGCACCGCTGACGAAGTCGGCCTCGGGTGAGAAGCACATCAGTGCGTTGTCTACCCGCTCGTTTGTCTTTGTGCGCGGAATGGCGTGTACCGTGATCTGCGATGGCAAAGCAGAAGACGAAGCGTCTCAACGTGAAGGACCACACCGATTCTGGTGGAACGGGTGGCCCGCCGGGCAAGAAGCAGCGCCGCAAGGTGCGCCGCAACCGGCGCAACGCCAACGGCGCATAGCGCCGCGGCGACTCAGCTGCCGAGAAGGTCGAGCACCTCGGCGGCGTAGGCCGGGTGGCGCAGCTTGGCGAACGCCCGCGACTCGATCTGTCGGATCCGCTCGCGGGTGAGGTCGAACAGCTCGCCGACCTGCTCGAGCGTGCGGGGCTCACCGCGGTCGAGGCCGAACCGGAGCTCGATGACGCGGCGCTCGCGGTCGTCGAGGCGACCGAGCAGGCGCTGCATCTCCCCCGGGAGCACCGCGGCGAAGGCCGCGTCCTCGGGTGACGCCGCGCCACGGTCTTCCACCAGGTCGCCGAGGACGGCGTCGCCCTCGTCGTTGAGCGGCTGCTCGAGCGACAGCGGGTCGGGCGCGATGCGCAGCGTCTCGCGCACCTTGTCCTCGCTGATGTCGAGCTCGGCCGCGAGCTCGGCGTGCGTCGGGCCGGCGCCCGAAGCGGAGCTCGAGCAGCCCCATCGTGCGCAGGAGGCGGAGGCGCATGTCGCCGGCGTGGACGGGCAGGCGGATGACGCGCCCGGTGTTGGCGATGCCCCGCGAGATGGCCTGGCGGATCCACCAGGTCGCGTAGGTCGAGAACTTGAAGCCCTTGCGGTAGTCGAACTTGTCGACCGTGTGGATCAGGCCGAGGTTGCCCTCCTGGATCAGGTCGAGGAGGGGGACGCCCGACGCCTGGTAGCGCTTGGCGATCGAGACCACGAGGCGGAGGTTGGCGAGCACGAACGTGAGGTGCGCCTCCTCGCCCCGGCGCACCCGGCGCCGCACCGCCCGCTTCTCGGTGGGGGTGAGCTTGGCGCCGTTCTCGGTGAGCTCGCGCGCGGCGAGACCGTCCTCGATCTCCTGCGCAAGCCGGGCCTCGTCGTCCTTGGTGAGGAGCGGGTGCTTGCCGGCCTCTTCGAGGTACACGCGGACCAGGTCGATCTGATCCTGTGAATCCGGACGCTTATAGCTGGCCACGAAGTCTTCGGTCCCCATGTCGACCGGGACGGATCCGAATGACACGGCCTCGGTCAATGGAGTCTACAGGTCGACAGCAGGGTGGTCCTCTGTCGGGGCTACCGTGGAGGACCGCCACGACACCTCGCGATCGTGCCGAGGGATGGAAGGACATCGATGTCACGTTCCACCCTGCTCGCGGCGTTGATCGCCACGTTCAGCCTGTCGGGCATGGCATTGAGCGGCGTGGCCGTCGCCGGCACCGACGAGGCGCTCACCAAGAAGCAGTTCCTGAAGGCGGCCAACGCAACGTGCACGGACGCCTACCGGCAGATCGATGCGACGTTCGAGGAAGAGCTCAGTGACCTCAGCGGCAACGAGCAGCCCAGCAAGGCCCAGATCGAGGCGATCATCGGTTCGGTCACCCAGATCCTCGACACCGCCGCCGCCGACGTCGAGGCGCTCACCGGCCCGGCGGCCCTCGAGAAGAAGGTCGACCGCTTCCTGACCCAGTTCGACAAGGTGGTCGCGAAGTTCGAGGACGACCCGCAGGGGATGTTCGAGGAGGAGCTGAGCGGCTACCCGTTCGAGAAGCCCGACGACCTCGCCCGCACGATCGGGTTCGGGCGCTGCGCCCAACGCCAAGGATGAGCATGGCCGCGCCCGAGGTGCTGATCGAACGCCGCGTCTGCGTGGCCGTCTGCACCAGGTCGCGGCGTTCCTCTCGATCGGCGGCCTCGTGTGGCTCGTCGCCGACGCGGACACGCCGATCGCCGTGCTGGCGGCAGTCGTGTACGGCCTGGCGACGATCGCGCTCTACTTCACGAGCTCGTCGTACCACCTCTACGCGCGTGCCGGACGGGCCCGCGAGGTGATGCAGCGCCTCGATCACTCGATGATCTACGTGCTGATCGTGGGCACCTACACGCCGGTGTGCCTGCTGGCGTTGACCGGCTCGGTGCGGTGGGCGCTGCTCGCGATCGTGTGGACGGGCGCGCTCGTGGGCGTGCTGTTCACGCTGCTCGCCTACGACCGCTTCCCGCACATGACGTTCATCCTGTCGCTGATCCTCGGCTGGGCCGCGCTGCTCGCGCTGCCCGACCTGCTCGAGCGCCCCGGGTCTGCTGGCGCTCGCGGCGATCGGCGGCGTCCTCTACACGGCAGGAGCGATCCTGTTCGCGTGCAACTGGCCCGGCCGCACCGCCCGCTGGTTCGGGTACCACGAGTACTGGCACGCGTTCGGCGTCGCCGCCGGCGGGGTGTTCTTCGCGATGAACCTCGCGCTCGTCGCCGGCGTGTAACCGTCCTTCTCATCTGTTGGAACACTTATCCGCACATGGTGCGGGTAACCGTTCCAACCGCCGGAAGGCTCGTCAGCCGACCACGGCGTCGTCCACCCTGCTCATCTGTTGGAACACTTATCCGCACATGGTGCGGGTAACCGTTCCAACGGCGGGAGGGGTCGGGTTAGCGGGTCGGAACCGGCGCGAGGCGCAGGCGGCGCACGTCGGCCCAGGTGACCGGGCGGGCGCCGTTCTCGTCCCACAGCTTGAGCCGCACGGCGCGCAGCCCTTCCCACAGCGACACCTTCGGCACGCTCCGGAACACGTCCACCTCGTCGTGTGCCCGCTGGAGGTTGTAGTTGGGTACCCGCGGGTTGAGGTGGTGCACGTGGTGGAGGCCGATGTTGCCGGAGAAGAACTGCAGCACCTTCGGCAGGCGCAGGTACGAGCTGCCGCGGAGGGCCGCGTCGGCGTAGTTCCAGTCCTCGGTGTGCTCCCAGTAGGAGTGCTCGAAGTGGTGCTGCACGTAGAACAGCCAGAGGCCGGCGCTGCCCGCGAGGAGGACGATCGGTACCTCGACGAGCAGGAAGTTCTGCCAGCCGACGAGCCAGCACATCCCGAAGACGGCGAGCACGATCGACGCGTTCGTGCGCCACGTGCTGCGCTGGATCTTCGCCTTCGCACTGCGCGGTGCCCAGCGGGGCTGGAGGATCATCGAGTAGATCGGCCCGATGCCGAACATGACGAGCGGGTTGCGGAACAGGCGGTAGCCGATCCGTCCACCGAGCGACATCGACTGGTACTCGGCGAGCGTGAGCATCGGGACGTCGCCGACGCCGCGCCGGTCGAGGTCGCCGGCGCTGGCGTGGTGGCCGACGTGCTCGCTGCGCCAGCGGGCGAACGGCGTGAAGAAGATCAGCGCGAGGAACGACCCGAACCACTCGTTGGCGCGCTTCCACGGCAGCAGCGAATGGTGCGTGCAGTCGTGGAACATGATGTACGTGCGCACGAGGAAGCCGGCGGTCGGGATCGCCAGGGCGAGGGTGATCAGGTACGAGATCGAGAGCGAGAAGTACATCGCGGCCCAGAGCGCGAGGAAGGGCACGAGCGACGTGGCGATCGACAGCGAGCTGCGGCCGAGACTGGACTTGGCATAGGCATCGACGCTGCGAGCGGATGCAGTGGTGTCTTCGTAGGAGTAGCCGTCGGACTTGGCGTCACGCGTCAGCTGGTCTTCGATTGTGGTCAACGATCCACCTCGGTATGCGTCAAGTGGCGAACGTGGTGCAGGGTGGATCGGTCCATCGAGCCGCTCTGCTTGGGCTGATCCCCACGGTAACCCATGAACCCCGCGGAAGTTAGGTCTGCCTGAGAAATGTCACATTCACCCGAAATCGGGGCCCTGCCCGAGTTCCCGCAAGGCTTCTTCGGCAGGGCCGACGAGTCGCCTGACCCTCTCTTCTATGGCCCGACCCGGCTCGTGCAGCACCTCGACGACGCCGCGATCGCCGCGGTCGGCGACCTCTATATGGAGCTCTCGCTCACGGGTGACGTGCTCGACCTGTGCTCGTCGTGGGTGTCGCACTTCCTCGCGGCGCCACAACGGTTGACGGTGCTCGGGATGAACGAGATGGAGCTCGCGCGCAACCCGCAGGCGACCGAGCGGGTCGTCCACGACCTCAACACTGACCCCATGCTCCCCTTCGCCGACGCGTCGTTCGACGCGGTGACGTGCTGCGTGTCGGTCGACTACCTCACGCGCCCGGTCGAGGTGTTCGCCGAGGTCGCCCGGGTGCTGCGGCCCGGCGGGCTGTTCGTGTGCACGTTCTCGAACCGGTGCTTCCCGACGAAGGCGATCCGGGGCTGGCTCGTGACCGATGACGAGGGCCACGTCGCGATCGTCGAGGAGTACTTCCGACGATCCGGCGGGTGGGACGAGCCGGTGGCGCAGCGGCGGACACCCGCGGGCACCTCGGCGACCCGCTCTATGCCGTCTGGGCCCGACCCGCCCTAGCCTGGCCCTACAGGCTCGAACAGCCCCCTCCACGCCATCCCAACCCCCCCCCACCGACACCCCCCCCCCCCCCCCCCCCCCCCCCCCTCTCTGCGCCCTCTCCCTCCGCCTCCTCTCCCTCCGCCTCGGCGCCGCCCCCCCTCCCCCCCCCTCCCCCCTCCTCTCTCCCCCTCCGCCCCCTCCCTCCCCTCTCCCTTCCCGCCCCCCCCCCCCCCTCCTCCCCCCCCCCCCCCCTCCCCCCCCTCCCCCCCCCCCCCCCCCCCCCCCTCCCCCCCCCCCCCCTCCCTCCCGCGCCCCCCCCCCGTGATCGGCCAGGTGCAGCGTCACCTCGCCGAACAGGCGACGAAGGCCATGCCCTGGGCAAGATGTGCCCTCCAGCTGAGGAGCCGGGGGGTCCGTGGGCCGGACAGGGCGCGATGCGCGCCGTGCTGCGATCGCGCGAGCTGCGTCGCGCGCAGGGCGGGTTCGCGGGCTTCAACCTCGCCGAGCAGGGCGTCTGGGTCGCGCTGCTCGTCTACGCGTTCGAGCGCGGCGGCGCCGGCGAGGCCGGGCTCGTAGCGATCGTGCAGCTCGTGCCCGCGGCGCTGGCGGCACCGTTCCTCGGCACGTTCGCCGACCGGTCGCCGCCGACGCGCGTGCAGACCGCCGGGTATGCGCTCCAGGCGGTGGCGTACACGGCGACGGCCGCGGTGATGCTGGCCGACGGGCCGGCCCTCGTCGTCTACGTGTTCGGTGCCGTCGCGGCCACGGTGCTGACGGTCTCGCGTCCGACGCACGCGGTGCTGACCCCGGTGCTCTCGCGCTCCCCGACCGAGCTCACGGCCGCGATGGTCACGTCGGGCTGGATCGAGAACGCGTCGGTGCTCGCCGCGCCGGCGCTGGCCGGCGTGCTCCTCGCCGTCTCCGACCCGGGGACGGTGCTGATCGCCTCGGCGGCGGTCGTCGCGCTGGGCGCGGTCCTCGTCGCTGCCCCTGCGCGCCACCGATCCCGACCCGCGCCGCTCGGGCACCGACGACCTGGCCGAGAGCGGGATCCAGGAGGTCACCGACGGCTTCAAGGCGCTGCGCGAGCACCGCGAGGCGCGCCTGCTCGTCGGGTTCATCGGGCTCGAGCACATCGGCTGGGGTGCCGTCGACCTGCTCGCGGTGATCCTCGCCCTCGACGTGCTCGACATCGGGGCGGGCGGCGCCGGCTACCTGCAAGCGGTGTTCGGACTCGGCGGTCTGATCGGCATCGCTGCTGCGGTGATGCTGATCGGCGGCCGCCGGCTCGCCCCGGCCGTGCTCGGCGGCGCGCTCGCATGGGGCGTCGCGCTCGTCATCCTGGGTCTCGCCCCCAGCACCGCGGCCGCGTTCGCGCTGTTCACCGTCGCGGGCGCGGGCCGCGCGGTGCTCGACGTCGGCGCGCGCACGCTCCTGCTGCGCACCGCCCGTCCGCATGTCCTCTGTCGGGTGTTCGGGATCGCCGAGGGCCTCGCCATGCTGGGGCTGGCGCTCGGCTCCGTCCTCGTCCCGGTGCTCGACGCGCTCGGCGGCGCCGAGGCCGCGCTCATCGGCGTCGGCATCCTGGTCGCGCTGCTGGCGATCGTGCGGACCCGTGAGGTCCTCACCGTCGACGCCGCGGCGAAGGTCCCCGTCGTCGAGCTCGCGCTGCTGCGCCGGCTGCCGATCTTCGGCCCGCTCCCGAACACCGAGCTCGAAGGGCTCGCCAACGCGCTCGAGCCGGTCGAGGCTGCCGCCGGGTCGGTGATCGTGCGGCAGGGCGACGCCGGCGACCGGTACTTCGCGGTGTCGAGTGGCGAGGTCGAGGTGATCCGCGACGGCCGGTGCATCGCCGTCCTCGGTCGTGGCGAGGGGTTCGGCGAGATCGCGCTGCTCCACGAGGTGCCCCGCACGGCGACCGTGAAGGCGCGCTCGGACGTCCTCCTCTATGCGCTCGAACGCGAGACGTTCTCAATGGCCCTCACCGGTCACGCGCCCACCGCGTCCGTCGCAGAGGCGATCGCCGTGGACCGGGAGACCCAGTCGTAGGGATCAGCCGATACCCTGCGCGTCGCACAGCCGACAGAGGGAACGGGCGGGATGAAGCTCCAGTCAGGGTGACGTCGCGGTGGTCACGGGCGCGGCGAGTGGGATCGGGTTCGCGCTGGCCGAGCGGTTCGCGACCGCGGGGCTGCACGTCGTCGCCGCCGACGTCGAGGCGGACGCGCTCGACGCCGCGGTCACGAAGCTGGCCGTGCACGGCGGCGACGTGATCGGCGTCATCACCGACGTGAGCCGCGAGGAAGAGGTGCAGGCGCTCGCGACGAAGACGATCGAGCGGTTCGGTGGCGTCAACGTCGTGTGCAACAACGCCGGCGTGATCACGAAGGCCGAGTCGTGGACGGGTCCGACGTCGGCGTGGGAGTGGGTCATCGGCGTGAACCTTTGGGGCGTGATCCACGGCGTGCGCGCGTTCCTCCCCCACCTCGTGCTGGGTGGGCGCGGGCACATCGTGAACACCGCGTCGATGGCGGGGCTCGTCCCCGGGCTCAACCCGATCTACGACGCCACCAAGCACGCGGTGGTCGCGCTCACCGAGGACCTGTTCCACAACTTGCGCGACTCGATGCTCCCCGTCGGCGTGAGCGTGCTGTGCCCCGGATGGGTGCGCACCGGGATCGCCGACGCCGAGCGCACGTGGCCGTCCCACCGGGGTGAGCAGCCTCCGACCGCGGCGACGACGGCGGTGATCGACCCGCACCTGCGCCGCGCGCTCGCCGAGGGCATGACCCCCGCCGCGGTCGCCGACCTCGTCGCGAACGGCATCGAAGAGGACCGGTTCTGGCTCCTCACCCATGCCGACTGGATGCCGTGGGCGATCGGGCGCTGGGACTCGATCGCCGAGGGCGCGAACCCGACGCCGCCCGAGGACATCCCGGGCTTCCCACCGCGCACACAGCTCATCGAGGAGACGCTCGCGGCGCTGACCGCCGAGCCGGGGGGCTGAGCGCCCTAGCGGGACGGCGAGCCCGGCGCGAGGCTTGGCTCCTACCAAGCGAGGGGGCCTGCCATGGAGTCGAGTGGCGGTGTACGGCGCGACGGTTGGTACTGGGGCGGCGTCGGCACGAAGAAGCTGCTGCGCAACGGGGTGGACGCCCAGGCCGTGATCCGCAAGATCGCGCCCATGTCGGAGGACGCAGCCTTCGACGTCACGCTGGAAGTGCAGCCGCCCGGCGGCACGCCGTACGAGGTGCAGGGCATGTTCGACGTGGCGGACGACCTGTACCGCGAGGCGACGCCGGGGGTCACGGTGCCGGTGAAGGTGCACCCGTCCAAGCCCAAGCGGGTGGCGATCGACTGGGACGCCTGGCGCGTCAGTCGACCGCGCTGAGCCCGTAAGGTTCGGACATGCCGAGCGACTTCACGCTGAAGACCATGAACGCCGTCCACCGCGGCCTGCTCGCGGTGAGCTTCGGGCACCTCGGGCGCGAGTTCAGCGGGATGCCGGTCATCGAGCTGACGACGAAGGGGCGCAAGAGCGGCCAGCCTCGTTCGGTGATGCTGACGTCGCCGCTGCAGCAGGGCGACACGCTCGTGGTCGTCGCGTCCCGCGGTGGTGACGACACGCACCCCGCGTGGTTCCTCAACCTTCGGGACAATCCTGACGTCGAGGTGGCGTTCCCCGGCAAGCCCAAGCAGAAGAGGCACGCCCGGGTCGCGACGGCGGAGGAGCGCGCCACGATGTGGCCGCAGGTGACCGGGAAGTACAAGAACTACGCCGGTTACCAGACGAAGACCGACCGCGAGATCCCGCTGGTGCTGCTCGAGCCCGTGGGCGGGACCGCCTGAGGGCGCGTCAGTCGATGCGCACGCCGGTCGGGCCGAAGCGCATCGTCATGCCCTCGTGCGCGAGGCAGACGTAGTCACGATCGGTGTCCCACTGCTCGTGCGTCTCGACGAGCAGCGCTTCCAGCTCTTCGTCGGAGTGGTACGGGTCGTGGTGGAACAGCACGACCCGGCCGACCTGGCACAGGGCCGCGAACTGCATGACGTGCTCGAACGCGGAGTGACCCCACCCGACGTGGGCGGGGTACTCGTGGTCGCCGTACTGCGCGTCGTGGAAGAGCACATCCACGCCCTTGGCAAGGTCGTGGCCGCTCACCCAATCCGGTGATTGCGCGGTCGAGGTCGATGCCGAGCGACGGCTCGTGGTCGGGGATGTACGCGAGCGAGCCGTCCTCCTCCTCGATCCGGTACCCGACCGTCGGGCCTTGGTGCGCGACGTTGCGCGCGTGCACGGTCGCCGACCCGATCGTCACCGGCTCGTCCGTCGCGTCGTGGTACGTCAGCGTGCACGGCACGTCGCCGAGCCGCACCGGGAACAGCGGCGGCGACATGTAGCTGCCGATCCGATCGGCGAGCGGCTGCACCGGCGACGGCGGTCCCCAGATGTGGACGTGCACGTTCGGGTCGAACAGCGGCCGGAAGAAGCCGAGGCCCTGGAGGTGGTCCATGTGCAGGTGCGTGAGCAGCAGGTGCACCTCGCTCGGCGGGTCGTCGGCCATCGCCGCGCCGGCGGCACGGATGCCGGTGCCCGCGTCGAGCACGAGCACTTCACCGCTGTCGAGGCGCACCTCGATGCAGGACGTGTTGCCGCCGTAGCGCACGGTGTCGGCGCCGGGCGCGGCGAGCGAGCCGCGACAGCCCCAGACGCGCGCCTCCATCAGCCCGGCTCGGGTGGTGGCGGCGCGTCGTCGTCGACCTGCCAGAAGACGTTCACGACGCCGTGCATCTCGCCTTCGGTGCCGAACAGCGGGTACGCGGTGGCCTCCACGACGCGGCGGACGCCGTCGTAGCCGGTCGCGCCGAGCCGCAGGTGCGCCGGGCGCCGCTCGAAGAACGCGATGCCCGCGGGCGAGTCGCTGCGCCGCAGCTTGCTGCCGTCGGCGTTGCTGAGCTGGAGGACCTCGCCGAACTGCTCGCTCGGGATCTCGCCGAGGTCGGAGAACCGGCGGCCGATGAGCTGCTCGGCGGCGTCGTTGTAGAAGACGAGCGTGCCCTCGGCGTCCATGAGGAACATGGGCGTCGAGAGGTGCGACGCCAGCTCCCGGGCCAGGATCAGCTGGAGGCTCTTCTGCCCCGCTCCCTCCACGGGCGGGACGCTACTGCCCCTTCCCCCCCCCCTCCCGCGGCGGAGGTGCCTCGGGCGACCGCGCGTGATCACGCTCGGCGCACTCCTTGAGGGTGCGCAGCTGCTTGCGCATCATCACGAGGTCACCGACCGGCGGGACGTGCCGCATCACACGGGTGACGCCCGGGTAGCGGACGATCACCTTCGCGGTCAGACGTGACCGGTCGTCGTCGATCGGCGTGACGACGTAGCTGACGGCGACGTTGCCGAACTTCGACTTCGGCGCGTGGATGGTGAGCGACCGGTCCCGTTCGAAGGCGGCGACCCGGAAGAAGAGGAGGGCCTTCTGACCGACCTCGAGGTCCTCGAGCCCGGGCGTCAGCGCACGCGGGCTCTTGCGTCCCCAGTTGTCGATCCAGTCGTAGCTGTACGGCGCGGCCCGCAGCTGGCAGAGCCACCGCCAGACGAGCGGTGCGGGCGCGTCGACGTCGATCGCGCGGAACGCCTCCTGGTGCGGCTCGTCGATCAGCGCGTCGCACGGGTACGACGCGGCGCGCTCGGCGTCGGTCTCGCCCCAGGAGTAGCCCAGCCGCACGGGCGGGACGCTACGTGGTCGTCGTGCCGAGGCAGGCGTCGACGTGGGTCTGGCGGATCGACGGGCGCCAGCTCTTGCCCTCACGGACGACGAACACCTTGTCCTTGTCGGACTGCCGTCTGCCCGTCGAGTGACGCCGTGACATCGATCTTCACGGCGAGGGCGGACGCCTTCTCGTCCGTTCCCGGGATGCGATAGCTCAGCTTCTTCGAGCCGACGACCTCGAAGTCCTCGAGCTCGGCGCCGACGAGGCCCCCGTTGCGCTGCTCCTGGCACGCTTCCCAGTCCGCCTCGCTCAAGAGATCGCTCTGCGCAGTCGGCAGCATCTTGTAGGTCGTCGCCCAGTCGCCGTCGAAGGCGGCGGTCATGTACTCCTCGATCGCGTCGCCGGCATCGCTCTCGGCATCGGCGTAGGCGGGCGCTGCCGCCAGGGCGAAGACGCCGACGAGTCCAGCGACCACGAAGCAACGAATCATCTTGTGCATCCGCAGATGATCGCACGAAGACGCGTTCCTCAGACGGACAACGCGACAGCCACAGAGATCGCGATCCCGGCGAGGACAGTCGTGAACATCCACGCGAGGATCCGGTGCTCGGCGCCGCGAACCGCATCGGTGATGGCGGCCCGAATCTGGATCTCGAGCACCTCGAGATCGCGTTTGGTGGCTATCGATAGCGCATCGACGTCACGCTTGGTGGCGACATCGGCCCACCCGACCGGTGGCAAGAGCTCCATCAGTGTGTCTCCCGCGTGGGCTCCGAGTGCCCGCCGGGCGCTCTCGTGCAGCTCGTGACGCCTCGCCTCATCGATCGCCATGGTCGTCTCCCCGTACCTGTGATGCAAGGACGGGAGCCGCCGGCTGTCGTGCCACGCCCGGCTCCGAGGCGTTCCGTGATCCTCGCGTCGGGGTGTGACGTCGCACGACTGTCGGTACGCAGCAGGCGTCACGCGGCTGAGGTCTTCGCCCGCTTCGTCGCGCGGCCGCGGGCGGTCTGGTCGAGGACCACCTTGCGCAGGCGGATCGACTCCGGCGTCACCTCGACCTGCTCGTCCGCGGCGATGGTCTCGAGCGCGCGCTCGAGCGACATGTCCCGCGGCGGTGCGAGCACGAGCTTCTCGTCGGCGGTCGCGGCGCGGTGGTTGGTGAGCTTCTTCTCTTTGGTGGGGTTGACGTCGATGTCGTCGGGGCGGGCGTTCTCGCCGATGATCATCCCCTCGTACACCTCGACGCCGGGCCCGATGAAGAGCTCGCCGCGCTCCTGGATGGCGAAGAGCGAGTAGGCCCGCGTCTGGCCGCGGCGGTCGGCGACGAGCGAGCCGGTGCTGCGGGTGCGCAGCTCGCCGTGCCACGGCTCGTAGCCCTCGAACACCTGGTGGAGCAGGCCGGTGCCGCGGGTCTCGGTGAGGAACTCGGTGCGGAAGCCGACGAGCGCGCGGGCGGGCACGAGGTACTCCATGCGCACCCAGCCGGTGCCGTGGTTCACCATCTGCTCGAGGCGGCCCTTGCGCACCGCGAGCATCTGCGTGACCGTGCCCAGGTGCTCCTCGGGCACGTCGATCGCGACGCGGTCGACGGGCTCGTGCACCTTGCCGTCCACCTCGCGGGTGACGACCTCGGGCTTGCCGACGGTGAGCTCGAAGCCCTCGCGGCGCATCGTCTCGACGAGCACCGCGAGCTGGAGCTCGCCGCGGCCCTGCACCTCCCACGCGTCGGGCCGCTCGGTGGGGCCGACGCGCAGCGACACGTTGCCGACGAGCTCGGCGTCGAGGCGGCTCTTCACGAGGCGGGCGGTGAGCTGGTTGCCCTCGGTGCCGGCGAGCGGGGACGTGTTGATGCCGATCGTCATCGCGAGGCTCGGGTCGTCGATGTGGATGACGGGGAGCGGGCGCGGGTCGTCGGGGTCGGCGAGCGTCTCGCCGATGGTGACGTCGGCGAGACCGGCGATGGCGGCGATCTCGCCGGGCCCGGCCTCGTCGGCGTCGACGCGGGTGAGTGCGTCGGTGAGGTAGAGCTCGGTGATCTTGACGTTCTCGATGGTGCCGTCGGCGCGGCACCACGCGACGGGCTCGCCGCGCTTGAGTGTGCCGTGGCGCACGCGGCAGAGCGCGAGGCGACCGACGTAGGGCGACGCGTCGAGGTTGGTGACGAGCGCCTGGAGCGGGTGGTCGGGATCGTGCTCGGGCGCGGGGACGCGGTCGAGGAGCAGCTCGAGCAGCGGCTTGAGACCGCCATCGCCCGCGGGCGTCGACGCCTTGAGGTCGGGATCGTCGGCGTCCATCGAGGCGCGTCCGGCGCGGGCGTTGGCGTAGACGATCGGGAAGTCGATCTGGTGCTCGTCGGCGTCGAGGTCGAGGAACAGCTCCTCGATCTCGTGCACCACCTCTTTGACCCGGGCGTCGCCGCGATCGACCTTGTTGACGACGACGATGACGGGCAGCCGCGCCTCGAGCGCCTTGCGCAGCACGAAGCGGGTCTGGGGCAGCGGCCCCTCGGCGGCGTCGACAAGAAGGAGGATGCCGTCGACCATCGTGAGGCCCCGCTCGACCTCGCCGCCGAAGTCGGCGTGGCCGGGGGTGTCGACGATGTTGATCTTCACCCCGCCGTAGCGGATCGACGTGTTCTTGGCGAGGATCGTGATGCCCTTCTCGCGCTCCAGATCGTTCGAATCCATGACCCGGTCGACCACCTCTTGGTGGGCCTGGAAAGCCCCGGTCTGGCGCAACAGGGCGTCGACGAGCGTGGTCTTGCCGTGGTCGACATGGGCGACGATCGCCACATTGCGGATGTCAGAGCGCGCGCGCACGGAAGGGCCTTTCGGGTGGAGCGGGGAAGTCCAGTCTATGAGACGACGCCGTCATCGTTTGGCTCACCTGCGTTGGAAACGTCCACTGGGCTCGACGCGCGCCGCTACGGTGCGCGCCGTGCTCGAGCCGGATCGTCCACCTCCCTCCCTGCCGTGATGCGACGCGGCCGACGCCCCCGGACCCGTGCGCCTGCGGACACGTCGTCGTGGACCGACGGGGCACCCTTGGTGCTCTTGCTCGCGGGCTACCTCGCTTCGGACTGGCTCGCCCGCAAGCTGCGCCGACCGGTGCAGGTGAAGCGCATCGCTGAAGTCGAGCGCCGAGCCTTCCGCGGAAGGCTTCCCACGGTGGAGCTCCAGCGTCGTCTCTACGCGAAGCGACGCGTCGGCTGGTGGAGCGTGCCGATCACCACGATCTACCTGTCGCATTTCGTCGTTCCGTACGTGACTGCGGCGTGGCTGTACCGCCACGATCGAACGCGGTGGCGACGTTGGAACGCCGACTTCGCGCTCGTGAGCGTCGCGGGTCTGATCACCTACGTGGTCGTCCCCAGCGCGCCACCATGGATGGCAGCAGAGCAGGGCGTGATCGAACCGGTCGTGCGCACCTCGGGCGACGGCCTCGAGCGGCTGGGTCTGGGAGGCGCCCAACGCCTCCTCGACTTCGGGCAGGACCACACCAACACCGTCGCGGCCGTCCCGTCGATCCATGCCGCGGACGCGCTCCTCGTCCCGCTGCTCTTCTCAGACGCACCGCCGGCGGTGCGGGCGGCACTCGCGCTCTATCCGATTGCCATGGGCGCCACGTTGGTCGTGGCGGGGGAGCACTACGCGGTGGACGTCGCGCTCGGCTTCGCCTACACGTTCGCCGCTCACGCACTCACGGCGGGCCGCACCTAGGTACGGCGGCGGTTCCATCCTGTGACTTTGCGTCTGCCGAGTCTCGAGCTCGCAAGACAATCGTCGGTTTCGTGCGGCCTGTTGCCTGGAGTGACGTTTACGACCGTGCGCCGGAAGAGCGCGAATACCTCGCGGATCGAGCGGATCCGAGGATCGCCGTTTCGGAAAACATATGACGTGGAACCGGAGACGTCGTTTCCGAGAATGATTCTCAAACTGTGGTCGAGCATCGCGCCGGGCCCGACATGTGCGGGTTGGTGGGCTCGTGGGCGGTACCTTCTCTGGGACGAGTGAGCGTGCCCCTGCGTGGGCCTGTTCGGGAGCGTCGTGGCCGTGAGCGCCCTGCTCGTTTGAGCAGGGCACGTCGCATTTCGGGGCGTCGGGTCACGAGGAGGCGCGTCGGATGGC
Source organism: uncultured Acidimicrobiia bacterium (assembly GCA_963731815.1). Taxonomy (GTDB): domain Bacteria; phylum Actinomycetota; class Acidimicrobiia; order IMCC26256; family PALSA-555; genus DATBSK01. The sequence continues at coordinate 228,921 of CAVSWW010000009.1, forward strand.
CCAGGCGGCGGTCGGGAGCGATGTCACCGGCGGCGATCGAACGGGCTGAGCACGAGCGGCGCGCGTCGCGCTGCGCACGGTCGGGCGCGACGTTCGAGCAGATCGCCGCCGAGCTGGGACTCGCGAACCGAGGAGCCGCCGAAAAGACGGTGCGTCGGGGGCTGACGTGCGTGGATGCACGAAAGCGACGAGGAGCTGCGCGCCCTCGAGCTGGAGCGCAGCGAAGCGATCCCGCTCGGCTGTGGCCATAGATCGACCGCGACCCGCCGACCTCAAAGCGCTCGATGCCTACCTGCGAGTTGCTGAGTACCGGGCGAAGCTGGCGGGGCTCTTCGCCCCGAAGAAGGCGGTCGTGGGGATTCAGGTCGGCGGCGAGGTGCGTCACGTCGCGAAGGTCGAAGCGTTGCGGGAGCTCGAGGCGATCATCGAGGCCCGGGTCGTCGGCGACGGCGAGCACCGTCTCGACGATGACCGCGACGTGACGGAGGCCGCGATGCCGTCTCCGGAGTGACGACGTGCAGGCGCGGGAGAAGGCGGCTGCTCCGTGAGCTGGTGACGATCCCCTACTGCCCTGATGTTCCCACGGCAACCAGCTCGACTTCCTCCTCGACTGGTCCGATGAGGTGCTCTACGGCGGCGCCGCCGGTGGGGGGAAGTCGTCGGCGTGTGATGGGCGCGTTGCAGTTCGTCGAGGTGCCCGACTACGCGGGCAATCATCTTTCGTCGCCGCTCACCGACCTCAACCTGCCCGGCGGGCTCATCGACCGTGCCCACCGCTGGATCGGGACGAGCGCCCGCTGGTCAGATGACGATCACACCTTCCGGTTTTCTTCAGGCGCGACCCTCACGTTCGGGTACCTCGACGCCGAAGGCGCACCATCTGCGCTACCAAGGCACCGAGTTCCAATACATCGCCTTCGATGAACTCACCCAGTTCAGCGAGACGCCCTATCGGTATCTGTTCTCCCGGCTACGTCGCCCCCAGGATGCGAGCCGACCTGTTGCGCACGTGCCGCTGCGCATGCGCGCCGCTAACCAAACCCGGAGGGCCCGGCCATGACTGGGTCCGGCGCCGCTTCATCGAACCCTGGCAGACCCCCAAGCGGACCCGACCATCACCCTCAAGCGGCACTACCACCCGGTGCTCTTGGACGACAACCCCCACCTCGACCGCGACACCTACGCCGAGACGCTCAATCAGCTCGACCCCGTCACTCGGGCCCAGCTTCGTGACGGCAACTGGGACATCCGCCCCGATGGGCGGCTCTTCCAACGGGACTGGTTCCACATCGAGCGCCGCGACGATGTCCCCGAGGACGCCCAGATGGTGCGCTACTGGGATCTCGCCGCGACCCCCAAGACCCCCGGCCACGACCCTGACTACACCGTCGGTGCGCTCGTGGCGCGCGACCGCGACGGCATCTACCACCTCATCGACATCATCCGTCTCCAGGGCAGCCCCAACACCGTTGAACGAAGGGTGCGCGCCGCTGCCGAACACGACGGCCAAGAGGTCGTGATCCACATCGAGCAAGAACCTGGGGCCGCCGGCAAGTCGCTCCTCCACCACTACCGCACCAACGTGCTCGACGGCTTCGCCCTCCATGCCGACTCACCGACGGGCAGCAAGCTCATCCGTGCACAACCCGTCGCCGCCCACGCCGAAGCCCACTACCTCAAGCTCGTCACCGGCGCCTGGAACGACGCCTTCCTCGACGAGGCCGAGCTCTTCCCCGACGGACGCCACGATGACCAGATCGATGCCCTCTCCGGCGCCATCGCGGCTCTCAGCCAACATCACCGCGGCCCGGACCTCGATCCCGAAGTGTTCGGCGCCATGAACGACAGCCTCACGAGCGAGTCTCTGTGGCAGGACGGCTTCTACACCGCGTGAGGTCTGCACACACCGAGGCGGCGTACAACATCGTCCTTCAACTCCTCGCTGTCTCACGAGCCTCAAGCTCGCGAACCGCTCAGACCAATTCCCCGCTGACTCGGAGGCGAGATTTGCACCCGCGACCCTCGGGCTACGAGCGCCTTGACAAGAGGCCAGCGAAAGTCGTCGAGAACGCCTGAGCGTGCCCGTGTCGAGCCGAGATGCCATGGGGGGACCGCGTGCGAGTTGCAGCCGGAGCGTCAGACATCCGAGGTATCTTTCCGCGCGTCCACCACCATCTCGTGACCATTGACGTATGCCGGAAGGTTGATCGAAAGTCAGCCACTGACGCAAGCCTGCGGAAGGGAGGCACCTGCGCGGTGGAGGTCGTCGAGCGCATCGATGTACCCGCTACTGAGGGGCGTGCGGTGCGCCTCACGCACGGTCAGGCGCTGCGCGTCACGGACGTCGAGGGGACGCAGGTTGCCGACCTCTTCGCCTTCGTCGATCGCGACGAGTTCCTCAGCGCATCGCACACGAGAGCAATGACGGACCGGCTCTTCCCGAAGCCCGGCGAGGCGTTCTTTACGAACCGCAGGCGGAGGGTCCTGACGCTCGAAGCGGACGACAGCCCTGGCGTCCACGACATGCTGATCGCAGCCTGCGACGCCGAGCGCTACGAGCTGTTGGGCGCACAACCGCATGCATCGTGTGCTGAGAACTTCCTGCAGGCAGTGACGCCCTTCGGTCTGCGTGACATCACGGTGCCGCAGTCGGTGAACCTCTTCATGCGGATTCCTATCGGGGACGATGACGGCCTCGGTTGGGAACCGGCACTGTCGACGGCCGGTGACTCGGTAACGCTCCGCGTCGATCTCGACTGCATCGCCGCGGTCTCCGCGTGCCCACAGGACATCATCCCGATCAACGGGCGACGGCCAACACCCATCCTCCTCGAAGTGCTCGAAGGGACCTGGCATGCAGCTCGTCACGATTAGGACGGCGACGGGCGACTGGGCGCACCCGTTGACCAGCTGGATCGCAGGATTGCTCGGCGCGGTCGGAGTGTCGGGGGCCGCGTCCGAGGAGGACGAAGAGGCCGCACGAGTCGCGATCGATCGTTGGACCGCAGGCTGAGCTGTGCCGCTGGTCGAGGGCAGTTACCTAGCGGCGGACGCCGGTCACCTCGGCCCGGGCCAACGCCGCGTCGTCAACGATTGCGCTCTCGAGGCTCGTACCGACGAGCACGGCGTCGGTGAGGTCGGCATCGGTGAGATCTGCGCCGGCAAGAACCGCCCACGAGAGGTTCGCGCCGACAAGCTTGGCGCCAATCAAGTTCGCGCCGGTCAGGTCGGCCCCCTCGAGGTCGGCATCACTCAAGTCGGCATCCGAGAGGTTCGTGCCTCGCATGTGTGCGTTCCTGAGGTGCGTACCGGCGAGGCTCCGACCGGAGAGATCCTCCTCCGAGAAGATGCGGCCGGACAGGTCCGTGTTCGACAAGTCATTGCTCGTCATCAGGCGTCCCCCTTCACGCGCTCCGTTCTCTCCCCGAGACGTCTTGCAGATAGACCGGCTCCGCCGCGGTGAGAGTATCGCCCCGGCTGCTCATCGTCCTCGCTGCCGCTGCGTTCGGCGCGTTGCGTTTTTCGCCAAGATCGCTCTTCAAGCCGGCGTGGATCCACTTACGTTCCTCGTGGTTCGCTTCGCGGTGGCAACGAGTGTGCTCGTGGTAGTGCTTCCGCGCCGTCTACCGGAGCGACCGTCATGTCGGGCCGCCGCGGCGGCGACGGTCCTCGGGCTCGTGGTGTACGGGGGCCAATCGATGTGCCTGACGTACGCGCTCGACCGCGCCGACGCGTCGCTCGTCGCGGTGCTGTTCGGCACGTACCCAGCGATGATCCTGATCGGCGCGGTCGCCCTCGGCAGCCGCGCCACGGTCCAGAGGGTGCATGCGATCGCCATGGCCGGGGTGCTGGTTGGCGTCGTGCTGCTGGTCGCACCCGGCGACGGAGGTGCACCCGATGGAGTCGCCATCGCACTGGCCTTGGCGTCTGCGGCGCTCTTCGCGACGTTCGTCATCGCGTCCGACCGGCTCGTCAAAACCATCGACCGTGTGGTCCTGGCGACGCTGTGCTGCGCGGGAGCAGGTGTTACCGCGACCATCACGGCGATCGGGGTCGGCCGCCTCGATGGCTCCTTCGACATCGCGGGTTGGTGGGCGATGGCGGCAGCGGGAGCCGTGTCGACGGCATTCGCGTTCGTCGCGATGTTCGCCGCGCTCCACGCACGTCGGTCCTGCGACGGCGGGTGTCGTTCTGGGGGCGGAGCCCGTGGTCACGGTGTTTCTTGGAGTGGCGTTCCTGGACGAGACCCTCGTCGGTCTGCAAGTGGCAGGGGCGGTCCTGGTGGTGCTCTCAGTCGTCCTGCTGCAGGAGCGGTCGGCACGCGCCGCACCGGCCGGTCCGCTGTGATCGCGCATTCAGGCCCCGCGCACCCGCTCGACGACTCGCCGCTTGTGGTCGTAGGCGCGCGCGAGGGGCACACCTGCTTGCAGGTCCTGGAGCAGCAGCTGCTCGGCCTCGGCGTACTCGCGTCCGAGTGCGAGGATCTTGGCGGCGTCCTCGTTGCGGAGCCGCACGAGGCCGGAGCCGTCCGAGACGATCTCGTCGCCAACCTCGACGGATACGCCGGCGACCGCCACGGGCTCGTCGACCGCGACCACCTGCGCGTTGCCGGTGGCGCCCACCGTGTGTTCGGCGAGTGCCCACACCGGGAGGTCCTCGGCAGGTGAGCTCGGCGCGGTCGCGTACGGCACCGGCAACGACTGCTGCGATCGCACCCACGCGCCGCGCCGCGCGGGAAAGGATCTGACCCCACACGGCGCCGAAGGCTGCCTCGGCACCGGCGAGCACCACGACCTCGCCCATCAGCTCACCGTCGAGCAGCGCGTAGAGCTCGTCGAAGGATCGGCCGCGCCCGGGCTCCACTGCCTCCAGGAGCACCGTGCGTGCCGGTCCGCGCGTCGAGCGGCCGAGCCCGACCATGTCGCGCAGCGGTGGGCTGAGCAGGCCCGACCCACCGCGGATCGCGAGAACGTCGGCCACCGCCGACGTCGGTGGGTCGGCGGGCGCTCTCATGCCGCGAGCCCCTCGTAGCCCTGACCGAGCGCGCGGGGCTGCCGTCGGCCTTGCGCGAAGACGAGCATGGTCAGCAGCGCGATGAGGTAGGGCGCGGCGATGAGGAGCTGCGGGGTGATCGCGACGCCGATCGCGGGTAGCGCGAGCCTCAATGCGTCGGCGCCACCGAAGATCAAGGTGGCGACGACCGTGCCCCGCACACTCCAGCTCCCGAGGATCACGGCCACGATCGCGACAAACCCGCGCCCTGCGGTCATGTTCGTCGTGAAGCTGCCGATCAGCCCCACCGATAGGTAGGCACCGCCAAGCCCGGCATAGAGCCCGCAGACGAGGATCACCTGCCGGCGGCGGCGCTGCACCGGGATGCCGCTGACCGTCGCCGAGTCCGGGTTCTCGCCGCACGCGCGGAGCTCGAGTCCCCAGCGCGTCCGCATGAGCAGCCACCACGTCAATGGAATGAGCGGGTAGATGAGGAAGAAGGGCCAGCGCTGCTCGAAGAGCGCCTTGCCAACCAGGGGGATGTCAGACAGCAGCGGGATCGAGAGCACCCCGAGCTGCTCGGACTGCATCTCGAGCGACGCGTCGAGGAAGCTTGTGACGCCGAGAACCAACAGGTTGATTGCCAGGCCCACGATGAACTGGTTGATCGTGATGCGGTGGCTCAGCTGCGCCTGCACGAGCGCGATCAGGGCGCCGACCGCGACGCCAGCGACGAGTCCGAGGAACGGCGACCCTGCCTCCGACAGCGACCAGCGCGGCACCGAACGCGCCGCCGAGCATCATCCCCTCGACCGAGATGTTCAGCGTCCCGGCGCGCTCGGCAAGTAGCTCGCCGAGCGCGACGAACAGGAGAAGTGCCGAGAGGCGAGCGGCGCTCTCGAGGATAAGCGCGGCGTCGTTCATCGGTCGACCTCTCGCAGTGCGTCGCTTGTCATGTTCGCTCCTTCATGAGCGCGGCGTAGCGGCGTTGCTCGCGTGCTTGCATGAGGATCGCGGGCATCATCACCGCGAGCACGACGAGCGCCTGGACCACGCCGACGATTGCGAGGCTCACACCGGTCGCCGCGAGGAAGCCACCGCCGGCTCGCAGCGCGCCGAAGAAGAACGCGACACCGATCGCGTAGACCGGCCGGTAGCGCGCGACGAGGGCGACGAGCAGCCCTTCCCATCCGTAGTTGTTCGAGAAGCTGCCGTACACGCCGCTCGAGAAGCCGCCCTGGATGCGCAGCACGACGCCGGTGAGGAGGAACCCACCGGCGAGGCCGGCGAACGCGCCCCCGAGCAGCAGCGCCGTGCCACCGATTCTGGCCGGTCGGGCACCTACCCGAGGGGCGATGCGTGGGTTGAACCCGAACATGCGGAGCCGCAACCCCCACTTGGTACGCGCGATGAGGAATGCGACGACGAGCGCGAGCACCACGGCGATTGCGACCGCGACCTGGAGCCGGTAGCCGATGCCGTCGACGATCGAGGGAAGCCGGTCGGACTCGGGCAGGCGGTTCGACTGCGGCTGCGCCGCGACTGGTGAGCCCGCCGGAACGTCCTCCTGGAGGAGGTACGACTTGTTGACCGCGAACGACACGACCTGAAACGCGACGAAGTTGAGGAGCAAAGTTGTCACGACCTCGCTCACGCCGCGCCCGTACTTGAGGAACGCGGGAAGTAGCGCCCACAGGGCTCCGCCGGCGGCGGCCGCGAGAAGGATCACGATGATCGCGGGGATGCCCTCGAACGGCAACGACAGCCCCACTGCCGCTCCGACGAGTCCACCGATCGTGAACTGACCCTCCGGGCCGATGTTCACCAGGCCCGCGCGGAACGTGATGCACGCGCCAATAGCGACCGTGAGGATCAGCCCGGCATGGTTGAGGCTCGAGACGATCGCGGGCGTGGAGCCGACCGACCCCTCGATCATGGCATCGAAGACGGCGCCCGGTGAGGACCCGGTCACTGCGACGAGCGCGGAGGCGAGGCCGAGTCCCACGCCGACCGAGGTGACCAGCAGGGTCGCGAAGAGCAGCAGGTCTGTTCGACTCCGTCGTGGCACGGTCGTCGCTTGGACGCTCCTCACGCGGCGCGGGCTCCTCGTGCGTCGGAGCGGGGGTCGCCACCGTCATGCCGCGGTGCCTCCCATCAGCAGCCCCAGCCGGTCGTGGTCGAGCTCGCCGTGAGCGATCTCGCCGACGATGCGGCCGCGTGAGATCACCGCCACGCGGTCGGACAGCGCGATGATCTCGTCGAGGTCGGTAGAGATGACGAGCACCGCGACACCATCGGCAGCTGCCGCTCGCAGGCGGGTCCAGATGTCCTCCATCGCGCCGACGTCGAGGCCCTGAGTGGGCTGCGAGACGACGAGTACCTTCGGGATCCGCGAGAGCTCGCGGGCGAGGACGACACGCTGCTGGTTGCCACCTGAGAGCGCGCCCACGAGGATGTCGACCGACGGCGTGGCGATGGCGAACTCGGCAACGAGGCGTTCGGCGTGGGCCCGGAGGAGGCGTCGACTCAGGAAGCCGTGGCGCATGACCTCCTCTGGTCGGTCGAGCACGAGGTTCTCGGCGAGCGAGAGCTGAAGCACACAGCCAGACTCGTGGCGGTCGGCGGGCACGATCCCGATCGCATCGGGATCACGGCCGCCTCCCGTCCTGATCGGCTTCCCGCCGACCCGGAGCGTGCCGCCGTCGAGGCGCTGGAGCCCGGCGATGACGTCCGAAAGCGCGGCCTGCCCGTTTCCCTCGACGCCCGCGACGCCGAGCACCTCGCCAGCGTTCATGGTCAGCGACAGCTCGTCGAGGAGTCTGTGCCCGTCGGGCGCGCGGACCGTGGCCTCCTCGATCTCGAGCGCCGGCGCCGCTGTCGCCGCCTTTGCTGCGGTGGTCTCGGCTTCGTCGGCGGTCTCGGCGGGCCAGACCTCCTCTCCGGCTACGGCGAGGCCGATCGCGGCGGCCTCTCGGCGCAGCGACACCGAGCGCCCGAGCATCTCGGTCGCGAGCGTGTTCACGTCGGCCTCGGCCGTTTCGAGGGTCGCCACGACGCGCCCGTCGCGCAGAACGGTGACGCGTTCGGTGACCTCGAGCACCTCCTCGAGACGATGGCTGATGAGCACGACTGCTCGCTGCTCGTCGCGCACGAGCATGCCGAGCACGTCGAAGAGGCGCTTGGCCTCGGTCTGGGTCAGCACCGATGTGGGCTCGTCGAGGATGACGACACGCGGGTCGCGGCGGAGGCATTTGATGATCTCGACCCGCTGGCGCTCACCGGGCGCGAGGTCGCTGATCCGGGCATGCGGGTCGACCGCAAGTCCATATCGCTCGCCGAGCTCCGTGACCCGCGCGACCGACTCTCGCTCGCTGAGCCGGCCGGCCTCGCCGAGGGTGACGTTCTCCCACACGAGGAGCGGCTCCACGAGGCTGAAGTGCTGGTGCACCATGCCCACGCCGGCGGCGCTGGCGGCATGGGGATCGGCGGGCGGCAATGTGTTTCCGTCGACGCGGACCTCCCCATGGTCGGGACGGACGATTCCCGCGACGATCTTCATGAGCGTCGATTTGCCCGCGCCGTTCTGGCCGAGGAGGCCGTGCACCTCGCCCGCGCCGACGGCGACGCTCACGTCGTCGCACGCGAGTACGGCGCCGTAGCGCTTCGTGACGCCGTGGATGTCGAGCATCCGGTTCATCGCCACGTCCGCGACGAGAACGCGGACGGGGACAGCCCGACGTGGGCTGTCCCCGCCGCTCCAAGGGGGATCAAGCGCCCTCCCCGATCAGCCGCCCGGGGTGATCTCGATCTTGCCGCTCTTGATGTCCTTGCGGACCTGGTCCAGCTTGGCCTGCTGCTCACTCGTCGCGTCGCAGATCACCGCGCCCGGGCCGTCGTTCGGGTCCTTGAGCCCGAGCTTCTTGCTGTCACCGACGCCGTAGAGGGCGAACTGCTCACCCTCCTTGATGTTGCCCTTCGAGTACTGCGTGAGAACTGTGGGCAAGAAGAGGGCCGGGTTGTACAAGATCCCCTCGACGACGTCCGCTCCGAAGTACTGCGTCTGGCGGGATACCACAGAGATCCACTGACGTGGAGACCACGCCGATCCCTTGGTTCGCCGCTAGCTCGACTGCCGCCGGGATCGCTCCACCGAGGTACGGGTAGAAGACCGTGCAGCCCCGGTCGATCAAGGCCTGGAGCGCCTCGGTCGCCAACGCCGCGTCCTCGAAGTCGCCGGTGAGCGTGACGATCATCTCCTTGTCGGGCGCCACAGATTGCAGTCCCGCCTTCATCTGCTCTTCCATGGCTCTCACGAACGGCAGGTCGGGGCCGCCCACGACGCACGCGGCGTCACCGCCGTTCTGCTGGAGGAGCAGCCCGGCTGCGACCCCACCCATGTAGTGCGCCTCGTTCTCATTCGCTGCGACCGTGGAGAACGAGTCGCCGGTCGGCGGGAAGCCCGCGACGAGAATGAAGTCGATGTCCTCGCACTCGGGCGACTCGGAGACAGGGATGAACCCGTCGGTGAGCTCGGAGCCGCCGCCGACGATGAGGTCCGGGCCTTGGCGGCAGAGGTTCTCGAAGGCCTCTTGGGCCGCGCCCGGGTTCACCTTGTCGACCACGATGACCTTGTAGCCGAGCTTCTTGGCCTGCTTCTTCACGGAGTCGACCTGGCCCTGATAGAAGCCCCGGTCTTTGCTGTCGCCCGCCACGACGTAGCCGATCGTGCCGCGATTCTCTTTGCCGCCCGCCACCACCGATCCGCCCGCCAGGACGGGAACGCTGGCAGCGACGAGCGCCACAACCGTCGATACGACCGAAAGTCGCAGTCGCCTGGTCCCGAGTCCACGCATGTCGTTCCCCCCAACAGCCGATCGTCGGCCCTCCGCCCGCCGGGGACCGACACCGACCCCGGAGCCATGCTGGCACCGGGGTCCGGCTTTCTTTGCCAGTTTGTCAGACCGTAGGACCTGCTGGTAGGCCGGTCAAGCCCCGCCGCCGGGATCATCGGTCGAGCAGCGCCCCCAGGAATGCCTCGGACGTGGCGACCCCGCCGAAGGGACTCTTGGTCACGTTCTCGACACAGATCCTCGTCTGCTCCGGGGTGAGATCCGCCGTGCAGTCCCCGAGGAGCAGGGCCTCGTAGCCCCGGTCGCTCGCGTCACGAAGGGTGGTCGTGACGCACACGTCGGTAGTGATGCCCATGAGGACGAGGTGCGTGATCCCCTGCGTGCGGAGCCGCAGCTCCAGGTCGGTGGCGAAAAAGGCGCTCTTCCCCGGCTTGTCGATGATCCAGTCGCCCGCTACCGGCTTCACCTCGTTCACGATCTCCCAACCGGGCTCCCCGCGGATGAGCATGCGACCACCCGACCCCAGGTCGCCGATCGGCGCGCCGAAGTGACGCATCCGGAACTGCTTGATCGCGGGACAGTCGGACAACCCCGGCTCGTGTCCCTCGCGTGTATGAATCACGGTCGCACCGGCGTTTCTGGCCGCCTCGAGCACGACCGCCGTCGGCTCGAGCGCCACCCGGAGTCCCGCATATGAAGGGAAGCCCATCCTGTCGAAGACGCCACCGGGGTTGATCCAGTCCCCCTGCCAGTCAATTGAAAGGACGGCGAGCTTCCCGGGGGAAACCTGGCCGTCGTACGGCCACACGTAGGGCCGCGCGTCGATCGGCCCGATGGCCATTCCCGATCCCCCCTTTCAGCACCAGGTGTCGCGGCGGGCGTGGTCATGTCGCGCGGGGCACGGCGCGCCTCCGCCTGGTAGCGGCGCACGAGCCACTGGTTGAACTGCGCGAGTCGGGCCTCCTGATGGGAGTAGCGGCTTCTCGGTGCAAAGCGGGAGTGCAACCCGACCTGCACCCCCTCGTTCGCCAGCAGGTCGTTCCGGTTGAACACGTCGACCCCGCGTACGGCCATCTCGTAGAGGAGCTCGAACTCCGGGTGGTTGTAGGTGGAGGGCGGGAAGCAGTACGCCATCCGCAGCGAGATCGCGTCGGCGCCCTTCGGGAGCCCGAGGAACCAGAACACGTGGTCGCAGTTGATGCCGAGCATCAGCAACGGCGGTACCAGCGCGAACATCACCCTCTGGCGCTCCTCCGGCGTGAGCGTCTCGATCGGTGGAAAGAGCGCTTTCATCGCCGGGTTGAAGCCCGCGTCGGGATGCGTGGTCGGCGTCCAGCCGTAGATCGCCGCCGAGTCTTCGAGCCACTCGGGGTCGAAGCGCGCCGCCGAGCTCGGCGCGAAGTCGTGCGGTCCCTTGTGGAGCCGGGACGAGTGGTACGACTCGATGAAGTTCTCGACCATCACCTTCCAGTTGCACGGCACGTGATCGAGGATCTGCGGTGGCATCGTGACCATCTCAGCGACGCGGTAATTGGCGAGGAGGGCATCGAGGCGTTCCAACGTCGGCGCAAGGGGCTCGAGCGTTGGCGTCGAAGTTCGCGAAGATGAAGCCGTTCCACACCTCGACCGCGAGCTTCGGCAGACAGATCTCCGCCATGTCGAAGCCCGGCGTCTTGGTCATCTCGGGCGCGGCGACCAGTCGGCCGTCGAGCGAGTACCGCCACCAGTGGTAATGGCACTGGAAGGAGCGGCCGCAGTTCCCGGAGCCACGGGCGACCACCGCCGCCCGGTGCCGGCACACGTTGGAGAGGACGCGGATATCGCCGTCCGTGTTGCGCACCACGAGGAGAGGGTCGTCGTTGACCTGGATGGTGAAGTAGTCGCCCGGCTCCGGGACTTCCTCCTGTCGCCCGAGGCAGAGCCAGTCGTGAGAGAACAGGGCCTCCTTCTCGAACTCGAAGAACTCGTTCGAGGTGTAGGCGTACGGCGGCGGGGTGACCGCGTGACTCACGTCGAGCGTCGAGGGCCCGAAGTCGCGCTCCACCTGGTCAAGCGTCACCGGCATCGGCTGCTCCCGCACGTGGGGTCGCCCGACTCGTCGTGGCGGCCGGGGTCGGCCAGTGGCGCTGGTAACGCTTGACCAGCCAGCGGTTGAACTGGCGATGAGTCTCCTCCTGGTACGAGTACCGACCGCGGCCCGCGAAGCGTGACCGCAGGCCCCGCTGGACCATGGTGTCGGCGTAGACGTCCTGGTCGTTGAAGATCTTCACGCCCTCCTGCGACTCGTCGAAGAGGAGGTCGAAGAGCGGGTGCCGCATGGCCTCGGGATGGAAGCAGTAACCGATGTCGATCGAGATCGATTCGGGGCCTTCCGGGAGGACGAGGAAGTAGAAGACCTCGTCGGGCGCGAAACCCAGGCACAGCGTGGGCGGCACGAGTGCGAACGTGACCCGCCAGCGCTCCTCCTCGCTGATGCCGGGCCAGATCGGCATCAGGGCCTTGCCGGTGGCATTGAAGCCCGCGTCGATGTGGGTGAAGCGGTTCGTCCGGACGATCGCGTTGTCGTCGTCGTCCCACGCAGTGAACGCCGCGTTCTCGCTCGGGCAGAAGTCGTGGCGACCCTTGTGCAGCCGGTTGGCGTGGTAGGCGTCGTTGAAGTTCTCGAACATGACCTTCCAGTTCCACGGCATGTCGCTCAGGAGCTGCGTCCCGGGCGTGACCGCGTTCTCGAGATCGAAGTTCTTCGCGTACTCGTTGACCTTCGCTACCGTCGGCGCCAGCACCGGTATGTCGGGGTCGAAGGTCGTGAAGATGAACCCCTGCCACTCCTCGACCCGAAGCTCGCGGAGGCCGTACTCCCCCTTCGAGAATTCCTCCGCTCGCTCCATGGCCGGTGTGCCCAGCAGGCGCCCGTCGAGGTCGTAGGTCCAGAGGTGGTAGGGGCAGGTGAACTTGGTGCAGCTGCCCTCTCCTTCGGCGACGAGCATCCCCCGGTGCTGGCACACGGCCGACAGCACGCGCACTCGGCGCTGCTTGTCGCGCGACGACGATGAGTGGCTCGTCGACGATCGTGATCGTGAAGTAGTCGCCGGGGTCGGGGATCCGGCTCGAGCGGCCCACGCAGAGCCAGTCGTGCGCGAACACCGCTTCCTTCTCGAACTCGTAGAACTCGGGTGAGAAGTAGACGATCGGCGGCAGGATGCACGATCGGTTCACGTCGCCGACGGACGCGTCGAAGCTCGCGAGCAGCTCCTGGCTGAGGATCGTCACGGTCGACCTCCTTCGGCTCCAACGGGTGACGAGGTGGCGCCCTCGAGCATGAACTTGCGGATCTTGCCCACCGACGTGCGTGGGAGCTCGTCGACGAAGTGGAGCTCGCGCGGCCGTTTCGCTGGCGCGAGCCGCTCCTCGCAGTACCGCACGAGCTCGTCTGCCCCGACGGGCTCGGCGCCCGGTGCCCGCACGACGTACGCGACGGGCACCTCGTCCCGAACCGGATCGGGCGTCCCGACGACGGCGGCCTCCAGCACTCCCGGGTGGTCAGCCAGCACCGACTCCACCTCGACGTCGAGACGTTCTCGCCGGCGACCTTGAGGATGTCACCGCGGCGACCGGCGAAGTAGAAGCGGCCGTCGTCGTCCCGGTGGGCCAGGTCGCCGGTGCGGAACCAACCATCGCGGAACGACCGCGCCGTCGTCGTCGGGGTCGTCGAGGTAGCCGTCGAACAACGTGGTCCCCGGGACGCCCGCCGACCACGACCTCGCCGACCTCCCCGCTCGGCACCGGATCCGTGCCGTCGGGCTCGCGCAGGTCGACGTTGCAGCCGAGTGTCGGCACGCCCATCGACGACGGCACCGGATCGAGCGCCCGGTTCGTGAGGACGGCCGGGATCGTCTCGGTCATCCCGTAGAGCTGCCGTGGCCGACAGCCGAGCAGCCGCGCGAGCGTTTCGTACTGGTCGTCGGAGACATTCTGGGCGAACCAACAGTGCCGGAGCCGGCAGCCGACGTCGAAGTCCGCACCGCGGGCGAGGATCATGCGCATCGGCGCCGCGAAAAGGCTCGCGTGGGTGGCCGCGTGCGCGCGTCGCCTGGTGCACGAAACGCGTGGCCGAGAAGCCGCTCATCAGCGCGACGCTCGCCCCGACCGAGATGGCCGCCGCGAACGAGTAGTACTGCGCGTTCGCGTGGAACATCGGCAGCGCCACGAGCTGCCGGTCGTCGGCTGCGAGGGCCGCGGCTGCGGCCATGACGTCACCCGCGAACGCATAGTTGGCCTGCGTGACGACCACTCCCTTGGGTGCCGAGGTCGTGCCCGACGTGAACATCACCGCGGCGGCATCGCCGGGACGTGGTCGGCGCGCAGGCTCGTCCAGTCGCTCGCCCCGGAGTGGCGCGAAGTCCACATCGGCCTCGTCGACGCGGACGACCTCAGGACCTCCTTGCGCGCCCGGCTCGTAATCCTCGGCGCGGTCGGCCGCGCAGACGCCGACCGCCGGGCGTGTGCGCGCGATCGACTCGGCCAGCTCGCGGGTGGAGGCTCGCGGATCGGCGGGCACGAGCGGGGCACCCAGCCGGGCCGACGCGAGCCACACCGCCACGAACGCGGGCGAGTTGGCGAGGGCCACGTGCACAGGCCGGCCGGCGCCGGCTCCACGGGTCGCGAGGCCGCCCGCGACGTCGGCGACGATGTCGTCGAACTCGCCGTAGGTCCACGTCGTCACGCGCTCGGCCGCGTCCTCCCAGACGAGGAACGGCCGGTCGCCGAGCACTTCAACGGCGGATCGCCACCGCCCGTCGAACGTCGCCCACGCGCGTCCGTTCACTACACCACTGCGGCAGGCAGATTGAAGCCCCGCAGGCGGAGACCACCGAGCGGGTCGACGGACACCCCGTGCGCACGCAAGAGCGCGCGCACGCGAGGAGCCGACAGCGCGGTTTGCCGGATCCGGACGCCGACCGGCCGCAGCGCGTCGTGCACGGCGTTGGCGAACGCGGCTGGCATGACGATGATCGCGCCCTCACCGGCGCCACGGAAGCCGCCCAGCAGCGGCGACGGCGTCTCCCGGTGCACGATGCGCACCCGCGGCACGTTGCCGAACGCGGGAATGAGGTAGTCGAGGAGCGACGACGTGAGCAGCTGGCCGTCGTCGCCGTACACGATCTCCTCGAGGAACACGGCCCCGACGGCCTGGGCGAACGCGCCCTGGATCTGACCGTCGACGATCATCGGGTTGATCACCCGCCCACAGTCGTGGACCACGACCGAGTCGAGCACGGCGGTCTGCCCCGTCTGGGGGTCGACCTCCACCACCGCGGCCCCCGCCGCGCTCGCGTACGTCGCCGCCGGGTTCATTCGGCCCTGCTCGTCGGGAAACGGGCTCGTGTTGCCCGGGTCGTACGCCGTCACGACGCAGAGACCCATGTCCGTGCCAGGAGGCAGGAGGAAGGTGTGCAAGTAGGCGGCGCTTGCGACCGCGGGGAAGGGCAGCTCCGCCTCGCCCGCGCGGAACACGCCGCCCGCGAGCTCGACCGCCTCGAGCTCGGCCTGGAGCATGTGCGCCGCGATCGCAGTCATCCGGGCGCGCAGCTCGCCCGCCGCCTTGAGCACCGCGCCGCCACCCATCACGGCCGACCGGCTGCCCCACGTACCCATGCCGTACGGCAAGACGTCGGTGTCGCCGTCGCGGACCTCGATCCAGTCGAGCGGCACCGTGAGGACCTCGGACGCCACTTGGGCGAGGGCCGTCTCGTGCCCCTGCCCCTGAGACTTCGTCCCGGCCGCGACCGACACGTGCCCGTTGGGTTGCACCGCGACCATCGCCATCTCGAAACCCCCGAAGCGGCCGGCGAAGCCGTGCAGGTTCGGGGCCGTCGCCTCGACCATCGATGCGAGGCCGATGCCCACGTAGCGGCCCTCCGCCCGCGCCTCCTCCTGGCGGGCCCGGGCCGCGTCGTAGTCGAGTGCCTCCAGCAGCAGGTCGAGCTGCCCGTCGAAGCTGCCGGTGTCGAAGAGGAAGCCGGTGGGCGACACGAAGGGCCGCGGCTCGTCGGGCACGTGGTTGCGCCGGCGGACCTCCACGGGGTCGAGGCCGAGGTCCTCCGCGATGAGGTCCATCACGCGCTCGATCGTGAAGAAGGCCTGTGGTTGGCCGAACCCCCGGTAGGCGCCAATCGGGCACTTGTTCGTGGCGACGCAGCGCAGCTCGTACGCGTAGTTGGGGATGTCGTACACACCCGTCATCAGGGTCGTGGTCACGAGTGGCGGCGCCGCCGCCGTGAAGTACAGGACGGGGTTCCCGATGTCGGCGACGATGCGAGCCCGCAGACCGTGCACGCGTCCGTCGGCGCCGTAGGCAACCTCGTACGTCGTGTACCTGGCCGCGGGAGTGGACGCTGGAGCTGAGGCCCTCGTAGCGGTCCTGCACCCAGATCACTGGGAACGTGACCTGCATCGCTACGACGGCGACGAGCGCTTCCTCGCGGATGAAGTGCTGCTTGTTTCCGAAGCCCCCGCCCATGTCGGGCGCGACGACGCGGATCTTCGCCTCGCTGATCCCGGTGACGTCCGAGATCACCGTGCGCAGGTTGTGGGGCTGTTGCGAGGACGCATACACGACGAGACGACCGGTCGCGACGGCGTATTCGGCCCAGGCGCCGTGGCCCTCGAGTGGCAGGCCCGTGATGCGGTGCTGCTCGAAGCGCTCCTCGAGCACTTTGTCGGCGCTCGCGAAGGCCCCGTCGACGTCGCCGGTCGAGTACGCGGCCGAGAGGAACTCGTTCGACTCCCATTCCTCATAGAGGAGCGGGGCGCTGGGCTGCAGCGCCGCCTCGGGATCGACGACGGCTGGCAGCGCTTCATATTCGACGTCGACAAGCTCGAGCGCGTCCTCCGCGATGTAGCGGCTGTCCGCGACGACGACCGCCACCGGCTCGCCGACGTGTCGCACCTTCTCGACGGCGAGCACGCCCCATTCGAGCGGCTTGATCGTCGGCATGGGGAGGAGGTGCGAGAACGGCGTGTGGAAGTCGGCGAGGTCGGTTCCGGTGAAGAACGCGTGGACGCCCGGGAGCGCGAGCGCCGCGGATCCGTCGATCCGCACGATGCGCCCGTGGGCAACGGTGCTGCGGAGAATCGCGAGGTGCTTGGCGCCCGGCGGCTGGGTATCGGCGAGGTACCGGCCCGCGCCCGTCAGCAGCCGCTTGTCCTCGACCCGCCGGACGCGCGCCCCGATGCCGGTCGCGGTCGGCGCGCGCTCCTCGACCGTGGTCACGTCGCGATCTCCTCCCCGCGCAGACGCGCCGCGGCCCGGGTCACGGCGTCGACGATGGACACGTAGCCCGTGCAGCGGCACAGCTGCCCGGACAGGGCCTCTTCGATCTCCTCGGCGTCGGGATCCGCGTCCCGCTGGAGCAGGTCGATCGCCGCGAGGACCATCGCAGGCGTACAAAAGCCGCACTGGAGCGCGTGGCACTCCGAGAAGGCCTCCTGCACCGGGTGCAAGCTCCCGTTCGCGCTGATGCCCTCGACGGTGGTGACACCGTGACCCTCGGCCTGCACCGCGAACAGCAGGCACGAGCGCACCGCGGCGCCGTCCATCAGCACCGTGCACGCGCCGCACGACCCCTGCTCGCAGGCGGCGTGGACGCTCGTGAGTCCGAGCGGGCCTCGCAGCAGGTCGAGGAGCAGCTGCCGGGGCTCGACCGTGACCTGGTGCTCGGCCCCGTTCACCTGCAGCGTCACGCTCTCGCTCATCGTGGGCCTCCGGCACGGGCCCAGGACCGCCGGATCGCCTCGACGGTGAGGATCTGCGCGAGCTCCCGCCGGTCGTCGGCGCTCGCGTGCAGGTCCGAGCCCGGCTCGAAGAGCGTCGGCACGCGCGCAGCCACGTCGCGCAGGTGCTTGTCGTCGGTCGCCGCTTCGCCGAGCAGCGGCTCCAGCGCCGCGCTCAGGTCGATGGGGGTGCCGGCAAGGCCGCAGCCGGCGGCGCGTGCCTGCGCGCACCGGCCCTCGCCGTCGAGAACGAGCCTCACTGCCACGCCCACGACGGCGAAGTCGCCACGTCGCGGCGCGAACTCGACGACCGCCGAGCCCTCTCGATCCTCGCGGCGCGGCACAACGACCTCGGCGAGGAGCTCGCTCGGCTCGAGCGACGTCGTGAAGAACCCGGTGAAGAGCTCGCGGGCCGCCACGTCGCGGCTACCGCCCCCGGTCCTGGCGCTGACCCGGCCATCGAGCGCGAGGAGCGCGGCGGCGAGCTCTGCGGCAGGGTCACCGTGAGCGAGGCTGCCGCCGAGCGTCCCGCGATTGCGGATTGCGGGGTGCCCGATGAGCCCTGCCGCCTCGGCGAGCAGCGGTGCGTGCTCGAGGACGACCGGGTCGAGCTCGAGACGCCGATGCCGGCACAGCGCCCCGAGACGCGACCTCGCCGTTCTCGACGTGCACATGATCAAGCTCGGTGAGCCCGTTCACGTCGACGAGGATCGCCGGGCGGGCGAGCCGCAGGTTCATCAGCGGCACCAGGCTCTGGCCACCGGCCAGCGCCCCGCGTCTTCGTCGCCGAGCACCGCTACCGCTTCGTGCGACCGAGCCGGCTCGGACGTACTCGAACGATGATGGCTTCATGTCCTCGTCGGGGAGGCGTTGGGATCAGGTGTCCTTGTGCGACTCGGGCTGGGCGCCCCACTCGATGATCTGGACGTAGTTGCCGTCCGGGTCGGCCACGGTGCCGATGAGCCCGAAGGGCATCTGCTCGACCGGACGAACCCACTTCGTACCGAGGTCCTTGAGGTGTGACTCGATCTTGCGGCAGTCGTCGACGCTCAGGTTGATGATGACGACGACGCCGGTTCTTTCGTCGGCCCGCTCACGTCGCTGTGCTCCTCGACGAAGAGCTGCACGTCGCCGAACTCGAACGCGCCCATATCGTTCTCGGCGACGTCGAACGCTCGCTTGTACCAGGTCTTCATCGCGTCGACCTGTGATGACCCGACGAGCAGGCTTCCAATCGGGGGTACGGCCATGGGTCGCTTCTCCTTGTCCGGTCTTCGCGTGGCCCTGTCGAGCGGCGCCGGTATCGCCTACAGCGAGGACTCCTTCACCAAGGTCTGGGGCGACACGTAGCGCGTCTTGAGCCAACCCTCTTCATAGGGAGCCACGAACGTGTCCTCGTAGCGGATGTGCTTGATCCTCCACTCGCCGTCGACAACTTCGAAGTCGTTGTCGTACCAGGCCGCGATCCACACTTGCGCCCGCTGTTCCTTGAGGGTGGCCGCCTCGAGACAGTGCCACTGACCCCAGCCCTTCGTGCCGTCCATCGACAGCCCGATCACGGGATTCGTCAAGAAATGTGCGGTGAAGGGAAGCAGCGTCGGGTTCTCGACGAACATCTCGTGGATCGCGTCGCGGCCGATCGTCGCACCAAACTCGGCGAAACGATTGCGGCCCTCCCATACGGCATCCTCCGCGAAGAGCGATGCGATGACGTCGGCGTCCTTCAACTCGTCGCACGCGTGGATGTATCGGTACATCACTTGTGTGATGCGGCGCTCCGACTCGAGACGATCGATCCGCGCCTGGAGCTGCTCGAGTTGCTTCGTCAGCAGCTCAAGTTCTTCGTAGTCCACGGTCTCCCCCTCTCGCTTCGTCAGACCGCGGCCGAGCTCAACCTTGACCGTTCGGTGAGACCAGCCCCGTCGACTCCGCGTAGTCGCGGTACCGCTTGAACGAGCCAACGGTTGAGCTGCACGACGGTGGTCTCCTTCCAGGAGAAGGGCCCACGAGGCGCGAAGCGCGACCGCGTGCCCTTCTGCACCGAAGTGTCAGCCACGACGTCCTGGTCGTTGTACATCATGATCCCGTCGACGATCCAGTCGATGCGCTTCCCGAAGTTCTCGAGCGTGAACGCGTCGGGTGGCACGCACAGCCCGATGCGCAGCGAGATCTTGTTCGCGCCGCTCGGGAGAATGAGGAAGTAGAACATGTGGTCGGGCACGAGGCCGAGCGGCATCATCGGCGGGATCATCGCGAACATCACGCGGCTGCGTTGCTCGTCGGTGAGCGACTCCGATCGGCCGCAAGAGCGCCTGGTGCAACGGGTTGAACGCGGCGTCCGGACGGTCGAAGCCGGTCGGGTGCATGATCACGTTCTCGTCGGGCGAGTGGTCGACGAAGCCGTGGCCGAGGGCGAAGTCATGGATGCCCTTGTGCAGGTACGCGTTGTGGTACGGCTCCATGAAGTTCTCGAGCATGACCTTCCAGTTCCACGGGTAGTCGGGGACGTCCATGGGCGGAAGGCTCACCATGTTCTCGACGTCGTAGTTCTTCATCTCTGCCTCGAGCGTCGTCAGCGTCGGCGCAAGCGGAGGCGCGTCGTGATCAAAGTGCACGAAGACGAAGCCCTGCCACAGCTCGACCTTCAGCTGGGGCAGACAGATCTCGGAGCGCTCGAAGTGCGTCCTGTTCATCTCCGGCGCGTGGCGGAGGCGGCCCTGGAGGTCGTACGACCAGAAGTGCAGCGGGCAGCGGAAGAGGCCGGTCTCCACACACCCCTGGTCCTCGACCAGCACGCTTCCACGGTGCTGGCATACGGCCGACATGACGCGGATCTCGCCGTCGTCGCCCATCACGACGATGAGCGGCTCGTCGTTGATCGTGACGGTGTAGTAGTCGCCAGGCTTCTTGAGGAAGTCGGCCCGCCCGACGCACAGCCACGAGCGGTCGTAGACCGCCGCCTTCTCGTACTCGAACCACTCCTCCGAGCTGTACAGCCAGCCCGGCCAGTACTTGGCGTCGGCGACGTCGACCGTCGACAGCTCGAGCGATCGAAGGACGTCGTCGTTCACGAGCCGGCTGAAGCGTTCGGCCGACGGCGTGGGCGTCACGGACATGGGCCTCGTCCTCCTCGACGGCGGCCACGGCGTCTTCGCACCGCGAGATTGTCTGCTTGGTGCGCGATTGCCTGTTTGTCAGACCGTATGCCCCGTGTAGCGAGCGGTCAAGGGCGGCGCCGATTCTCGCCGGCCACGAGCGCTCACCCGCCGTTGTGGCTGGCCTGGGCGCGGTATCGCTTCACGAGCCACCGGTTGAACTGGGCCAGCACCGACTCCTGCCACGAGTACCGGCCCCGGGGCGCGAACCGGGAGTGCATGCCCTGCTGGATCGCCGTGTTGGTGGGCAGGTCCGAGTTGTTGAAGAGGCTCACGCCGGCGATCGCGGCGCCGAGCAGGTCGCCGAAGAGGGGCAGCTCCAACGTCGACGGCGGGAACACGTACGCCATCGACAGCGTGTGGGTGTCGGCGCTCTTCGGCTGCACCACGAACCAGAAGGCCGAGTCCGACTGGAGACCCAGGAGCAGGCTCGGGGGCACGTACACGAAGGGGACGCGGTTGTGCTCCTCTTCAGTGAGCGTGTCGATGGGCGGGAACAGCGCCCGATACGTGGGATTGAAGCCGCCATCGGGCTGAATCGACTCCATGTACCCGTAGAGCGCCGCGCCGTCTTCGTCGTACGGGAGGTAGTGGATCGTGTCGCTCGGCGCCCACGCATGGATCGGGTTGTGGAGACGGTCCGGGTGGTAGCCCTCCATGAAGTTCTCGACCATGATCTTCCAGTTGAACGGGAGGTCGGGAACCGTGAACGGCTCGACGGTTGCCATCTCTTCGACGTGGTAGTTGGCGAGAAACCGGTCGAGCTTCGCGAGTCGCGGCGACAGCGCGGGGGCGGCCGCGTCGAAGTTGACGAAGATGAAGCCTTTCCAGAACTCCGTGCGCAAGGTGGGAAGACAGACGTCCGAACGCTGGAAGCCCGGCGTCTTGTCCATCGCTGGGGCGCCGACGAGCCTGCCGTCGAGGTCGTAGGTCCACCAGTGGTACGGGCAGCGGAAGGTTGCGGCAGTTGCCCTTCGCCTCCGGAACGCGGCGCGGTCCACTCTTCTTCGGGGCGGTTCCCCGGTGCCGTGATGATCATCCCGCGATGGCGACAAACAGCCGACAGGACGTTCACGTTGCCGTCGGCATTGCGGACCACGATGAGCGGCTCATCGAGCACGGTGATCGTGAAGTAGTCACCCGCGGCGGGGACCATGTCGGAGCGGCCGAGACAGATCCACTCGTGCTCGTACACAGCCTCCATCTCGAAGTGAAAGAAGTCGGGATCGGTGTAGCACGCGGACGGGAGTACGACGGCCTGTTCGTAGTCGCGGTCCGAGGCGTCGAACTCGCTCAGGGGGATCGGGCAGGTCGTCTGCGTCATCGGACACTCCTCCTGCGAAGAGTCAGACCGGCGGCGAGACCGGCTCGCCGTAGCCGCCGCCGCCGGGGAGCTCGAGTCGCACCAGGTCGCCTGGCTCCATCTGGAGGCGCTGCTGGGTGCGCACCGGCTCGTCGTTCACGAGGAATCGGCCGGTTGCGCCCGGCTCGCCGCCGAAGAGGCCGCAGCGGCGGGTGCTCGAGACGGCTCGTGACCGCGTTGAGCAGCCACGGCCGCTCCACGTCGACGGTGAACTCGATCACCTGGCCGAGCCCGCCCCGATGACGCCCCGCGCCGCCCGAGCCCTCACGGAGCTCCTTGCGCAGGAACCTGATGGGGGCCATCGCCTCGATCACCTCTATCGGTACCGCGGCGACGCCGGTCGGGTACACGGTGGCCGAGAGCCCCTCCTTCTGTGCCCGTGCGCCCACACCGCCCGCATACGTGAACATCGACGTGACGAAGGGCCGGCCGTCGGGGTACGTGCCGTGCACCTGCATCGTCCACACCGCGGCGGCGCCCTCCGCGATCACCGACTCGGGAAGCACCTGGCCGAGCGCGGCGAGCAACGGCATCGGGAGGAACATGCCGACGACGTGCCGAGCGGTGCAAGGGGCGGGGGACACAGCGTTGACGATCGTGCCCTCCGGCGCGACGACCTCGATCGGGGCCAGGCTTCCCGCGTTGTTCGGGACCTCGGGGTTGAGGACGCTGCGGATGGTGAAGGTCGTGTACGCATGCGTGTAGTTCTTCACGACGTTGATGCCGAACGGGCTTGGGCCCGATGAGCCCGCGTAGTCGACGACAATCGAGCCCGCCGCCGAGTCGACCCGCACCGCGACCTGGATCACGATCTCGGAGCCGTCGGCGAGGTCGAGGATCGACCGACCCTCGTAGGTTCCCGCCGGGAGCGCCCGGATCGCCTTGCGTGTGGCTTCTTCCGACCGGCTGCGGACCTCGGCGCTCAGCTCTTCGATGTCGTCGAGCTCGTGCGCGTCGCAGAGCGCGAGCAGCCCGTGCGGCACCGATCTCACCCGATGCCACCTGTGCATGGAGGTCGCCCGCCATGTGCTCGGGTTCGCGGACATTGGCCAGGATGAAGCGCCACACGTCCGGGTTCGCTCCCCGTGGACCATCAGCTTGCTCACGGGGATCCAGAGCCCCTCCTCGAACACGTCCCGCGCGCCCGCGCCGATGCCGTAGCCGCCGACGTCGGTGTGATGGATCGTCGATCCGAAGAATCCGATGATCGACGTGTCACGCCAGACAGGGCTGAGCACGGTCACGTCCAGCAGCTGCCCGGCAGTCTGGTACGGATCGTTCGTGATGAGGACATCGCCCGGTTCGAGGGAGCCGGGTGGGTACTCGGCCAGGATGTTGCGCGCTCCGACTGCGAGCGAGTTGATGTGGCCGGGGGTCCCGGTGATCGCCTGCGCGACCATGCGGCCCTCGCGGTCAAACAGCGCGTTGGCAAGGTCGCCCGCCTCACGAACGATCGGGCTGAACGCGGAGCGCTGGAGCGCCTTGGCCTGCTCGTTGACAGTGTTGACGAGGTTCGCCCAGAGCACCTCGAGCTCGATCGGGTCGATCACCGCGTCCTCCCTTCCCGCGACGATCGAGCCGTCCTCGCCGACCTCGCCCCGCCAGCCGGCGCGCAGCACAATCGTCGTCTCGCGCTCCTGAACGATGGCAGGACCCTCGAGCACGGTGCCGGCACCGAGCGCCGAGCGCTCGTAGACGGGGGTGTCGACAGCCGGCGCGCCCCGGGTGAACCACACCGAGCGTCGACCGGTCGGGGTCGGCGTCGTGTCGTCAGCCGGTTCCAGCGGTGGGATGTCGAGAGCCGGGGCCGGCGCCCACGCGGCCACCCGCCACGTGACCGCCTCGACAGGGACGTCAGGGATCGAGAGCCCGTACACCCGGGGCGTACTCGCGTGCAAAGAGCCGCAGTGTCTCTGACAACGGTGCCGGCCAGCGAGCGGCCTCGCCGACCCACACGGTGATCTCGTGCGCCTGGCCACGATAGCGAGCATCCACGCCGAAGCGGAAGCGGACTTCGTCGCTCGGGACACCGGCGCCCTCGAGCACGCGGGCGCCCTCGTCACACAGGTCGGCGAGTAACGAGTCCCGTTCGGCCTCGTCGACGGCGGCGAGCTCGCGAACGAGCGTACGGGCAAGGTCGATGCGGACCGGGGTGACGAGAGCTCCGAAAGCCGACAGCACGCTCGCTCGCGCCGGGAAGATCACGCTCGTCGACTCGAGCAGCTCGGCGACGCCGCACGCGTGGACCGGTCCTGCACCGCCGAAGGCCAGCACCGGCACACCACGCACGTCGATGCCGCGCTCGACGGCGTGCATGCGCGCCGCGGCCGCCATGTTCTCGTCCACGACTGCATGGATCCCGGCGGCAGTGTCGACCGTAGAGGCGCCGATCACCGCACCCACCTTCGCGAGTGCTTCCTCGGCACCATCTCGATCAAGTGGCATCTCACCACCGAGGAAGTAGTCAGCGTCGAGCAGGCCGAGCACGAGGTCACCGTCGGTGACCGCGGCGCCCGTCCCCCCCGCCCGTAGCAGGCCGGGCCTGGGTCGGCACCGGCAGATTCGGGACCGACCTTGAGCAACCCGAGGTCGTCGACGCGAGCCAGGCTGCCTCCGCCCGCCCCGATCTCCACGAGATCGACTGAGGGAACGGTCACGGGAAGACCGGAGCCCTTCTTGAAGCGGTAGACGCGTGCGCGACCTCCAACTCCATCGTCATGTCCGGTTCGAAGCGCTCGATGAGACACGACTTCGCGGTCGTACCGCCCATGTCGAAGCACAGGAGACGCTCTTCGCCGAGGTGACGGGCGAACCAGACACCGGCCAGTGCTCCCGCCGCGGGACCCGACTCGACGAGCCGGATCGGCGTCCGTCCCGCGATCGCGGACGAGACGACACCGCCGTTCGACAGCATCATCATCAGCGAGCCCAAGAAGCCTCGCTCCGCGAGCCACGCCTCGAGGGCCTCGATGTAGGGGCCGAGGATCGGGATCGTCGCTGCGTTGCAGACCGTCGTAACGGTGCGCGGGTACTCGCGCATCTGCGGCGCGACGTCGCTCGAGACGCTGATGGGGACCCGAGCCGGCGTGCCAAGCCGTCGCGGACCGAGCGCTCGTTGTGCGGACTCGCGTACGAGTGAGAGCGAGACAGCGACCGAACGAGCCTCCAGGCGTCGGATCGCCTGCGGCGACCTCGTCGAGTCCCGTCCTCCGTCGGCTCGACGGAGGACGGTGCCGTCGGCGAGCGTTCGCTCATCGATCTCGAGCACGTGATCACGTGGCACCGGGGCGGGGGGAACTCGATCTGGAGGTCGTACATGTCGTACCGGTGCTCGTCCCTGATCTCGAGGACGTCGCCGAAACCGCTGGTCGTGACCAGTGCGGTCGGCGGCGTCTTCCCCTCGATGAGCGCGTTGGTGATGAGCGTCGTCGCGTGCACGATCGGCGCCCGAACCTCCGACGGCTGGACACCCGCCTTCGTGAGCGCGAGTCGACACCTCGGCGCAGGCCGACGAGCACGTCACCGGGTGTCGTCAGCGTCTTCTCGACGACGACGCGGCCGAAGTCCGCGTCGAGGAGCACGCTGTCGGTGAAGGTCCCGCCGATGTCGACCGCCAGGCGCCAGTCGCTCACTCCCGGTATTCCTCACGCGGCGGGACGAAGAGGTCGAGGATCCACGTCTCGCCGTGCTCGGGATCGCCGATGAAAAGCGAGTCGCCGTGGTCGGTCCCTTCGGCGCCCAGTAGACGTCACCCGGCCCGAGGACTGGGCGCTCCGTCCGATCCGATGCGGAAGTCGAGCTGGCCCTTGAGGATGATCCCGAACTGCTCGTTGTCGGGATGGTTGTCGTAGGGCGTCGGCCCGACGCCCTCTCGGATCCGCCAGAAGCAGAGCATCACGCCGTCGCCGGTGATGATCCGACGCCGGAAGCCGGGACGTACCTCGCTGAAGGCCCCGTCGTCCTGCGGGAATCAGGTACTCGTTCGACGTCACCGGCTGCCGTCTCGGCTCTACGGACAGCTGTGAGGCGATCTTGGTCTCGACGGTGTCGAGATGCTGTGCCATC
>CAVSWW010000010.1:0-433831 GCA_963731815.1 uncultured Acidimicrobiia bacterium
GATCGCCTTCGCCGCCGAGTGCAAGATGTGCCTCCGCGGTCGGCGCATTGCCATCAGTCGTCCTCCCGAGGGGTCATCCGCGACTACGTGTATTCGTCGAGCGCACCGACGGCCGGCTCCGCGTCGACCGGCTCGCTGGGATCCGTCGACACCACGCCGAGCAGATCGCCGATGGCAACCAGGGAGCCTTCGACAGCGTGGATCGCACGAAGAATGCCTGGTTCCGACGCTCTGATCCGGACCCGATAGCTCACTCGTCTAGTCGTCCGACGACCCAAAAAAAAAAACTCGGTGATGAACACGTCGCATAGGTCGCTGCCGAAGTCGATCACGCTGCCTTCGCCGACGTGCCACTGCGTGCAACCGTGCCGTGCCGTATTGCCTTGGCGACGAAGGGCATCTCCAGTCGCATCTGCACGTCAGCGATCCCTGCGGCCCGCCTGCGTAAGCAGCGGGCGGTCGTCGAAGAAGCCGTAGTCGTCGAGGACGCGCACCAGCTCCTCGCACAGGAGGTCGCACGCTTGCGTCGAGTACACCAGTACCTCCTCGACATTCGATTGACCCCCGATCTCGGACATGATGCGATCCGCGTCGATGATCGAGAGCCCGTCGAGCACGGAGAGTCGGATCAACGAGCAGTTGAGGTGTTGTACGAACAGCGCCGGCGTCTGGTCCACGCCTGCGTAGCACGACGTCGTGTCGAGCGGATCGAAGCTGGACTGGTGAACACGATCAGGCGCGCTCCACACCCCTTGACGACGTCGGCCAGCTCAGCCATCACGGCCTCGTACCGACGAGCGGCGTCAGCCGTGGTCCCGTGCATGACAACGTCCGAGGCGACCGAGAGGACCACGACGTCCACGTCGGCAAGCGAGAGCCGATCTGCCCGCAGGTCCTCGAGGAGTTCAGCGGACGTTGCCGATGGCGCACGCCGAACGAGCACGGTGGTCTGGTTTTTCGTGCGCTCGGCGACGTGCTGTGCGAGACCTCGTTGGAGCCTGCGCCCTCCCTCTTCGGTCGAGAGCAGCGAGTCGCGTGCATCGTCACTGCCCCCGAGTAGGACCATGAGCGTGGGTGCACCGCCGTGAGCGGCGGGCTGGTCTGCTACGGGTTCAGACTCCACTGCAGTCACGCGTCCCCGAGCTTCGAGTCCACCAGGGCACAGATCGCGTCAAGGGTCTCGAAGTTGTCGATCGTCACTTCCTCTTCGTCGATTGTGACGTGGAACCGTTCCTCGATGAAACTCACCAATGAGAAGATTCCGAGGGAATCCAGGATCTCCTCTTCGATGAGGTAGGTCGTGCCTTCGAGGTCGTCGGGCGCGTCCGCCGCGCAAGAACTCCTGCACGATGTAGGTGCGGATGGCCTCGTTTGTCTGTGACATCGCGGTCGCTCACCCTGCGCTGCGCAACAGCATCTGGCACCGTCATCACGTGACGGAGCCGTCCCTTATGGTTGTGAGAGACGCCAGGTTAATCTTGCGCCGTACTTGAATATCGCCACCACCGCACGTGGCGACATGGCGTTCGAGTGACAGATTCGCTGTGCCGATTGACTTGTGCTTGCGGGTCGGGGAATCCCTTCTCATGATCTTGCGTGAGTCCGAATCAAGCCTGCGACGTCGCCGAACTGTCGTCCGGCAAGATTCATCCATGTGGCCCTACCCCGCGACGTGACGAGGACTCTCGAAGCATGCCGCAGAAGCCACCCCCACCGCCGCCACCGGGGGATGGAGGGCTTGGTGGAGACAGAGAGACGTTGGCGTTTGATCTGCAACTCGGAGCGCTGTCCCGTACTCTCGACAGGTACAACGGCACGTTCGGGTATCTAGAACACGCCGCCGAGCTCGACGCGAAGCTCGAGGCCCCGTTCCTCGCGGCTGACACCGATCTCGAGCGGGTCCGGACATTCCTCGCGCGCGGCGAACCTGGCGATGCGGCACAAGCACATAGACCGTTTTCGCAGGTCAGCACCATGAAAATGACGGGGAGTGGCGCAGCGTGGTAGCGCACCTGCTTTGGGAGCAGGAGGTCGGGGGTTCAAGTCCCCCCTCCCCGACTCGATGGTCACGCGTGAGCAGATCCTCGCGGCGAACCAGGCGACGTTCGACGCGTGGAACGCCCACGACGCCGACGCGATCGCGGCGATCTTCGACGAGGACGCCGAGATCGTGGACGTCGCGGCCGGCTCCGTCCTCCACGGCCGCGAGGCGATCCGCGACTACGCCGCGGGGCTGCTCACCGGCTTCCCCGACTTCCACCTCGAACGGCGCATGCTGCTGATCGACGGCACGACGAACTCGGACCAGTGGGTCATGACGGGCACGCACACCGGCGACTACCTGGGCATCGCGCCGACCGGTCGCGGTGTGGAGGTTCGCGGCGCGACGTTCAGCGAGTTCGGTGACGACGGCCTCGTCGTGCGCGACACGCACTACGTCGACGTCGCGTCGCTGCTCCGCCAGCTCGGACTCGGCTGAGCCCGAACACGCCCCGGCTACGGTGGACGGCTCCGCGGGTGTAGCTCAATGGCAGAGCCTCAGATTTCCAATCTGATGACGCGAGTTCGATCCTCGTCACCCGCTCGTTGCGCGCGCCGGGTTCAGGCTGTCGGGTTGCTCTTGAAGCGCGCGTCGAGCATCACGAGGTGATCGGCGAGCGCGGGATCCGAGCCCGGGCCGAACCCCGAGACGAGCGTGCCGCCGGCGCCGCACACCGGGCAGCGGAGGCCGTACACGATGGCCTCTTCGTCGGGGTCGCTCGGCCCCTCGAAGCGATAGACCCGCAGCACCTCGGCGCGATCGCTCGAGTGCGGGCTCCCACACGCCGTGCACCGGATGCCGTCGTCGCGGAGGATGAACTGCGCGGCGTACCCCTCGGCGTCGAGGAGGTTCACTGCGTCGAGCACCGTCGTCGGAGCGTCGCGAGTCACGCCCCATGGTGCCACCCCGGAGAGGCGATCGGCCCCGCCCGCTAGGTTGCTGCGCGTGCTGATGGATCGCTTCTCCCTCGAAGGACGGGTCGCGCTGGTGACCGGCGCGGGTCGTGGCATCGGCGCCGCGTGTGCGAAGGCGTTCGCCGAAGCGGGTGCCGACGTCGCCATCACCGCGCGCACCGAGGACCAGCTCGACGCGGTCGCCGCCGAGATCAAGGAGCTCGGGCAGCGCGCCCTCGTCTTCCCCGCCGACGTCTCGGACGTGGACAAGCTCGAAGAGCTCGTCACCCTGGCGATGGGCGAGTACGGACGCATCGACGTCGTCGTCAACAACGTCGGTGGGTCGATGCCCCAGCCACTCCTCGACACGTCGGTGCGTGCGTTCGAGCACGCCTTCCACTTCAACGTGACGACGGCGTTCGCGCTCAGCAAGGCCGCGATCCCGCACATGCTCGCGGGCGACGGCGGCTCGATCGTCAACATCTCGTCGGCGATGGGACGGCTGCGCGACCGCGGCTTCGCCGCCTACGGCACCGCGAAGGGTGCGCTCTCGCACCTGACGCGCCTCATGGCCGCCGACTGCGCACCCCGCATCCGGGTGAACGCCATCGCCGTCGGCTCCGTGGCGACGTCGGCGCTCGAGATCGTCCTCACCGACGACGCGCTCCGCAACGAGATGATCGACGGCACACCGCTGAAGCGACTCGGCGAGGTCGACGACATCGCGATCGGCGCGCTCTACCTGGCGTCCGACGCGTCGAGCTTCGTCACCGGCAAGGTGCTCGAGATCGACGGCGGGCTCGAGGCGGCGAACCTCGCGTTGAACCTGCCCGACCTCTAGACGAGGCCGCGCAGATCACACCGGGACGGAGCGATCGCACACCACCAGAATGCAGTGACGGTGTGACGCTCCAGAAGTACCGTGGTTGCCTTGCCTCCGTAGCTCAGCTTGGATAGAGCAAGTCACTTCTAATGACGAGGTCGCAGGTTCGAGTCCTGCCGGGGGCGCGTGGCCATCCTCCGACGAGGGGTGGCGGACGGCGTCGACATCCCTCTGCAGCGGACGGGCTTGTACGCTGGAGAGTCCCGCGACGACAGCGCCAGCGCGTCGCGTCCATGGTGGCCGTAGCTCAGTTGGCGAGAGCGCCGGGTTGTGGTCCCGGAGGTCGGGGGTTCGAAACCCCTCGGTCACCCCAACATCACGCGCCCCCCTCGGGGGGCGTGTGTCGCGTCAGGCGTCGTCCCGCCGCACCTGTGCCCGCAACGCCGCCTCGAGCGTCGGGTGCTCGAACGAGAACCGGCTGGCGGTGAGGCGCTGCGGGAGCACGTGCTGGCTCGCGAGGAGCAGGTGCGCGACGAGCTCCTCGCCGTAGCAGCGCCTTCAGCGGGAGCAGCGGCGTCGGCAGCACCGCGGGACGGTGCAGGACTCGGGCGAGCGTGCGCGTGAACTCGGCGTTGGTGACCGGATGGGGCGCGGTGAGGTTCATCGGTCCGCTCACATCGGGCGTGCGGAGCGCGTGCAGGATCGCGTCGACCTCGTCCTCGATCGAGATCCACGACATCCACTGCTTGCCGTCGCCGAGCCGGCCCCCGGCACCGAGGCGGAACGGGGTGAGCAGACGGTCGAGCAGCCCACCGCCGCGACCGAGCACGAGGCCCGTTCGGATCGTGACCAACCGGATGCCCGCGTCGGCCGCCGGTCGCGCCGCGGCCTCCCATCGCACGCAGACGTCCGCGACGAAGTCGTCACCGGGTGGTGCGTCCTCGTCGCGCGGCTCATCCGCGCGGTCGCCGTAGTACCCGATCGCCGAGCCCGACACGAGCACCGGTGGCGGACGCTGGAGTGCGGCGAGGCTCTCGGCGAGGAGGCGCGTCGGGGTCGTCCGGCTCTCGACGATCAGACGCTTGCGATCATCGGTCCACCGCTTGTCACCGATGCCCGCGCCGGCGAGGTGCACGACGCCGTCGATCCCCTCGAGCGCGCCGGCATCGATCTTCCCGGCGTCGGGATCCCAGGCGATCGCGTCCACCCCGCTCGGGACGCGGTCGGTGCGGACGGCACGAATCGGTCGATGACCCGTCTCCGCGAGCGCCTCGACGAGCGCGGAGCCGATGAAGCCGCTGGAGCCGGTGACGAGCACGTCCATGGCGCGCGCCAACCTAGGCCCGCGGCCACGACGCTCCCCTACCGGCCGCCGCTCCCGGCGATCACCATGCAGCCAGCCACTCGACGAGGGGCTCGAGGTCGACGTCGTTCGCGAAGTCGATGAGCTCGGGGATGCGGTCGACGTCGTCCATCGCGATCGTCGTCCCCTGCGGGAACGTCGGCGCGAGGCGGAAGTAGCGGTCGCCGAGGATCTGCTCGCACTGGAAGTCGGCGATGCCGTTCGTGCCGTCGAGCATGATCGAGATCAATGGGCGCACCCACTGCAGGTAGCCCCAGTCGTGGCGCGAGCCCTCGAGGTACTCGAGCGAGCGCCCGGTCCCCAGCGACAGGAGCCGGATCTCGTGCAGTCCGCTCTGCTCACCTACCGGGATCCGATGGTCCTGGGTCTGCACGAGCGCGCACATGCTCGGGTTCGTCGCGAACACCCCGCCGTCGACGTAGCCGTCGGCGCTCCCGAAGTACGTCGGCGCCGCACTCGTGTACGTGCCGACCTGCGCGAGGAGCATCTCGCCGTCGGAGTCGGAGCCCGGGTAGTTGTGGAAGATCTTCGGCTTCCACGTCCGTGCGACGGGATCCTCGTTGTCGAGGTCGAACGCCGTGACGAGCACGCGGCGAGGCAGCTGGGCGAGCTTGCGGTCACCGAACACGCGGTCGAGCTCGGTGCGCAGGTTGGCGACCTCGTAGTCGGCACCGAGGACCTTCCCCAGGTCGAGGATGTCGTCGAGGATGCTGTCCTTGAACACCCGCTTCGAGTTCTCCTCGTAGAGCAAGCGGATCGTGGCGAGGTCGATCCCCGCGCCGAGCGCCAGCGCGATCAGTCCACCGGTCGACGTTCCCGCGAACAGGTCGGCGCGGTCGAGCCAACCGGTGAGTCGCGGGTCGTCGCTCAGCCGCTGGAGCACGACCGTGGGTACCACGCCGCGCACACCGCCGCCGTCGACGCTGATGATGCGAGTCGTCGCCACACTGACACCTTTCTTTCGAGGTGCCGCCCGGCGACCAGCATCGCGTACGATTCGACCCGAGCGCCCCTAGCTCAACTGGCTAGAGCAAGTGACTCTTAATCACTAGGTTCAGGGTTCGAGTCCCTGGGGGCGTACTTCGATCAGAGTCCCTAAGGGCGTCCTGCATCTGCGAATCAGCGACGGTCATCGCGGTGCCCGTCGTCCTGGCCGGGGGCGAACGGCCATTCCTCGAAGTGCTCGCACCGACCATCATCATCCAGGGTGAGCAGCCAGAGATCGCGCCAGCGCTGTCCGTCGTCGTAGTCGACGCGCACTCGCACGACGGCGGTGCGGCCTTCTACCGCAACGATCTGACTGATCATTCGGAAGGCTTCGCCCGGTCCGTCGCGAGCGGCCTCCCAGAACCGCCGGAGCGAGGCCAAGTCGAGGATCGGGCTCGCCCACGGCGATGGCGCGTACGAAGCCGTCTCCGTGAAGAGCTCGTCGAGCGCCGCCGTCCCCGGGGAGCGCCACGCGCGTTCGTATCGCGCGAGCCAATCGGCCACGGCGGCCCGGTCCGTCATCGCCTCAATCGTCGCATCGTCGCATCACTCAGGCGCCAAGGGCCCACTGAGCCCAGCCGTCAGCGCTTTCGCACGTGCTGGTGGAAGAGCCGCCACGCCAGCACCACGAGGAAGGCGACGACCAGGAAGGCGAGGAACGGCTTCGAGATCGGCATCCGGGCGCAACCTACGCTCCCCGCCGTGGCCGACCCGACCGCTGGCGACCCGACCTCTGACGATCTGGACCCGCTCGCCGCCTTCCGCCTCGACGACCGCGTGGCCATCGTCACCGGCGCGAGCTCGGGGCTCGGTGCCCGGTTCGCTCGCGTGCTCGACGCCGCCGGCGCGCGGGTCGTCCTTGCGGCGCGGCGGCTCGAGCGACTCGAGGAGGTCGCGACCGGCCTTCGCGATGCGCTCCCGGTCCAGTGCGACCTGAGCGACCCCGGCGCGCCCGGTGCGCTCGTGGACGCCGCCGTCGCGCGGTACGGCCGGGTCGACGTCGTCGTGAACAACGCCGGGCTCAACGAGGTCGAGCCTGCGCTCGAGCAGTCGGTCGACCTGTTCCGCCGCGAGCTCGAGGTGAACCTGGTCGCGCCGTTCGAGCTCGCACGGCTCGCGGCACGCACGATGGTCGCGGGTGACCACGGCGGCTCGATCGTGAACGTCGCGTCGATCTGGGGGATCGTCGGCGTCGGCCAGATCCCCGACGCCGGCTACGCCGCGTCGAAGGGTGGCATGGTCAACATGACCCGCGAGCTGGCCGCGCAATGGGCCCGTCAGGGCGTCCGGGTCAATACGCTCGCCCCGGGATGGTTCCGGAGCGAGATGACGGAGGAGACGATGTTCCAAGACGAACGGGCGTCCCGCTGGATGCGCCAGCGCACACCGATGGGGCGCGGTGGCGACGAGCACGAGCTCGACGGTGCGCTGCTGTTCCTCGCGTCCGACGCCAGCAGCTTCGTCACCGGAACCGTGCTCCCGGTCGACGGTGGCTGGACGGCCGTCTGATGCGTCGTACCCCGCGTGTCCTCGGCGCGCTCCTCTGCGGCGCGCTCGTGCTCGGCGCGTGCAGCGTCGAGTCGTCGACGAGCTCCGATCCCGGGAGCGAGACGCACCTCGACGATGGTTCCGGTGATCTGCTGCGCGGGCCCGGCGCGGCGACGAAGGCGATCGACGCGATCGCGCAGGAGGTCGGTGCCTCCCCGATGAAGGTGCGCGAGGTGCTGGTGTACCCGGAGTTCCTCGACGCGGAGGCGCAGGACCCCGCCCTGCCCGACCACCTCGACGAGTACACGTACCGCGACGGCGAGGTCGGCCCGCCGGAGGCCGTCCTCCTCTCCGGTCCGCAAGCAGAGGTCGACGCAGCACTCTTCCCGACCACCGCCGTCGACTGGGACGACCTCCCGAGGATCGTGAAGCGCGTGGAGAAGGCCGCGCGCACCGCGAAGCCCACTCCGATCGAGGATGCGCGCGTGAACTACGTGATCGCGAACCGATCGAGCGACACCGCGCTCGACGGCCGGGTGGAGCTGGCCGTGTACATCGGAGGACCACGGCGCAACGGCTACGCGCAGGTGACGCCGACCGGTGAGATCGTCGAGCTGCGCGTCGACTGACGCGTCCCTCGGGTGCTGGCACGTCGGCTGCTGGGGTGCGAGCGGAGGGAGTCGAACCCTCATGCCCCGGAGGGCACCGGGACCTAAACCCGGCGCGTCTGCCATTCCGCCACGCTCGCGTCGCGTGACCAGTCTCGCGCCACGACGATCGCGGGCTACTTCTTCTTCTTGCGACGGAAGCGGCGCTTCGACTGCTTGGCGTCGATCTCGGCGATGATCTCCGGCGCGGCCGTGTTCACGATGTCCTCGGCCTCGTCGAGGAGCGCGGCGACGTCCTCACCCTCGGGCTCCGCCTCGGGTGCACGCACCGACGACGACAGGCTCCCGACCTGCCAGCCCGCGTCGATGCGCCGCTTCTCGAAGCCGACGCAGTCCTCGGGGCACCGCCAGGGCGCGTCCGGCGCGAGGTCGAGACGGCACTTCCGCACGACCTCACCGGACCCGTAGGTGCGGCTCTCGTAATGGCGACAGTCGCTTCGCATCGGCACTGTGGCATTTTGGCGCATCTGGACCTCAGGCCGGGACCGCCCGGCGCCGACAACCCCCTGGAGCCTGGGCGGGCACGAGAACCCATGACCGAACCAGCAGCAGACCGCGACCTCCCGCAGCACTACGAGGACGCCTACATGAACGCGCCCGTCGGGCGGGCGTCGCTGACGCCCGACGGAACGGTGCGACGCGCCAACTACGCACTGGCCGATCTCCTCGGGTTGCGCCACGCCGATGTCGAGCAACAGACGCTCACCGAGCTCGATCCCCGCCTCGGCGCCGCGCTCGCGGAGACGACCACCGAGACCGAGATCGAGGTCCGGACGACCGAGCCACCGACGGGCACCGCTCGCATCGTGCGCGTCGCCGTTGCACCGCTGCGGACCGACGACCGGCGCCTCGTCGGGTACGACCTCTACGCCACCGACCTCTCCGCGCTGCGCGCGGCGGAGGCCGAGATCCGTCGCGCCGAGCAGGAGTTCCGGGCGCTCGTCGAGAACTCGTCGGATGTCATCACGGTGCTCGAGCGCGATGGCACGTGGCGATCGTCCAGTGCTGCCGGAACGCGGCTGCTGGGTTGGCCGGCCGGCTTCGATCCGCCCGGCGGGATCTTCGCGGTGCTCCACCCCGACGACGTGGAGCTCGCGCAGCAGGCGTTCGAGGAGGTCGTCACGGGCCAGCGAACCCCCGACGACCCGGTGATGCTGCGCGCGCTCGCGGCCGACGGCTCTCGGTACCTGATCTTCGAGACCGTCGCCGTCGACCTGACGCGCGATCCCGCCGTCCGCGGCGTCGTCGTGACGTCGCGCGACGTCACCGCACGAATGGAAGCCGAGGCCGCGCTCGCCGAGAAGGACGCGCGCTTCGAGTCGCTCGTGCACCACGCGACCGACGTCACGACCGTGGTCGAGGAGCACGAGGGCACGTCGCGGATCAGCTGGACAAGCCCGTCGATGGAGGGCGTCCTGGGGTACAAGCCCGACGAGCTCGTCGGCGCCGATCCCTTGATCCTCATCCACCCCGATGACGTTCCCGCCATGCACGCGGCGTCGGCCCGGTCGGTCGAGGCCGGCGAGCCGACCCTCGTCGAGTATCGCGCGCTCGCGAAGGATGGAACCTTCCGTCTCTTCGAAGCGATCACGACGGACCTCCGCGACGATCCGAACGTGCGCGGGTTCGTCACGAACGCGCGCGACATCAGCGACCGGCGTGCGGCCGAGCGTCAAGCTGAACAGCTCCGTAACGTGCTCGAGCTCTCGATCGAGGTCGTGGTGCTCTCCGAGGCCGGCGGCCGGATCGTGTGGGCGAACCAGCGTGCCCGCGAGATCCTCGGCACCGGGGCGTTGCACCACGCCGGCGAGCTGTCGAGCATCGAGTCGCGCGAGAAGCTGCGCGATGTCGTCATGCCCTTCGTCCGTCGGCACGGCGTGTGGACGGGCGAGCTCACGCTCCGGTCGGCGGCGGGAGACGAGATCCCGGTCATCGCGACCGTGCAGGGCCACCGCGAGCAGGGCGAGATCGTGCTCGTGTCGACGATCGCGCACGACATCACCGAGCTGAAGGCCGACCAGCACCGGCTCGAGTACGAAGCCACACACGATCCGCTCACCGCGCTGCCGAACCGGGCGATGCTCCAGGAGGTCGGCGAGCCGGCGCTCGGTCGCGCGGCACGTCAGGGCACGACCACCGCGGTCCTGTTCCTCGATCTCGATCGCTTCAAGGCGGTCAACGACACGCTCGGACACGACGCGCGGCGATCGGGTGCTCGTCGAGCTGGCGCGCCGGCTGCGCGTCGGCGTCCGGACCGGCGACCTGGTCGCGCGGTTGGGCGGTGACGAGTTCTGCGTGCTGTGCGAGGGCGTCGAGAGCACGGAGGAGATCCTCGACCTCGGACAGCGCCTCTGCGACGTCGTGTCGATCCCCATGAAGATCCTCGGCCGCGACGTGCAGATCAGTACGAGCGTCGGCGTCGCGCTCGACGTCGCCGGTCGGACGACCTTGGGCAACATGTTGCGCAACGCGGACGTCGCGCTCTACCGGTCGAAACGCGCCGGCGGCGCGACGGTGTCGCTCTTCGACGCGGCCTCGATGGAGCAGAAGACACGGAGCCGTCCGAGCGCTGACCGCCCGGCGCGCGCTCGAGCGTGCGCTCAGTTGATCCAGCCGTCGGCCTGCGCGAGCAGGTGCCGGCTGACCGCGAGGCAGCGGTCGAGCAGCTCGCACGACACGGCGTCACCCTCGCGGAGCCGCAGCAGCGAGAGGCGCTGGTGCGCGACGACCCGCAGGCTTCGTTCCGGAGCGTCGGTGGCCGCGGGGATCGAGTCGATCGCCGACACCTCGAGCGGCAGGTCGGGCCCGCCGACGCCGGCGAGCTCGGTCGCGACGACGAGCAGGTCGGGTCCCGCGGGGAGGGGCGGCAGACCCCACGTGAAGTTCAGCGGGAAGTGGTACTCGTCGGGCGGGTCGTCGCCTTCGGGGTTCATCATCACGACGTCCTCGAAGCCGAGCAGCACGCGCGGATCGATCTCGAGCGACAGGTAGAGGTCGACCGGACCTTCGCAGCCCTCCTCGGGATGGACGTCGACCTCCCACGTCTGGCGCAGCGAGTAGCTCTCGACGAAGTGACGTTCGTCGTGCACGTGGAAGCCGTGCTCGACCGCGTGGTCCTTGAGATCGGCCACGAAGCCGGCGACGTCGATCACCGCCAACGGCAGGACTCCGTGCTCTTCGACTCGGGTGTTCAGCAGTCTCCGACCTCCGCGAGCGCTCGCAACCCCTCAGCGAGCGTACGGAACGCGCGCCCTCGGTGCGACACGGCGTGCTTCTCGGGTGACGTCATCTCGGCGAACGTGCGGCCGTCGCCCTCGGACGGCACGAACACGGGGTCGTACCCGAAGCCGCGGTCGCCCCTCGCCGCGGTCGTGATCATGCCCTCGACCGTGCCCAGCGCGGCGACCTCGCGCCCGTCCGGCCATCGAGCGACGGCCACCGTGGCGAAGCGTGCGGTGCGCCGATCGTCGGCGACGCCCTCGAGGCGCGTGGAGCAGCAACGAGCAGTTGTCGGCGTACGTGGCGTCCGTCGCCGGCGAACCGCGCCGAGTAGACACCCGGCGCCCCGTCGAGTGCGTCGACCTCGAGCCCGGTGTCGTCGGCGATCGCGGGCTGCCCGGTCGCCTCGCGAGACGGCGACGGCCTTGATGCCGCGCGTTCTCCTCCAGCGTGGCGCCCGTCTCCTCGACGTCGCCGACGCTCGGGTCGCGTGGCTCCAGCACGACCGGCGCACCCGCTTCCTCGAGGACCGCCGCGATCTCCGCAGCCTTGTCTGGGTTCGCCGTCGCGAGGACGAACGACATCATCCTGCGGACCGCGGCGCGGGTGGTTCGGCGAGCAGCTCCCGTTGGAGGACGAACAGCTCGCCGATGCCCTGCTCGGCCAGGCCGAGCAACGAGTCGAGCTCGCCGCGCGTGAACGGCATCCCCTCGGCAGTGCCCTGCACCTCGATGAACCGGCCGGCACCGGTCATGACCACGTTCATGTCGACGTCGGCGTTCGCGTCCTCGGAGTAGTCGAGATCGAGTGACGGCAGCGCGTTCGACGACACCGACCGAGATGGCCGCGCACTGGTCCTGCACCGGATGCCCGGTGAGCGTGCCGGCGCCGACGAGCCGCGAGCACGCGTCGTGCAGCGCGAGGTAGCCGCCGGTGATCGACGCGGTGCGCGTGCCGCCGTCGGCCTGCAGCACGTCGCAGTCGACGGTGATCTGCGTCTCCCCCATCGTCGTGAGATCGGTCACGGCGCGCAGGGAGCGACCGATCAGCCGCTGGATCTCCTGCGTGCGTCCCGACTGCTTGCCCTTCGCGGCCTCGCGGTCGACGCGCTCGGGCGACGAGCCGGGCAGCATCGAGTACTCGGCGGTGACCCAGCCGCGTCCGGTGCCGCGGAGCCACGGCGGCACGCGCTCTCGATCGACGCGGTGCACAGCACACGCGTCCGACCGAACTCGACGAGCACCGACCCCGCAGCGAACTCCGTGTAGTCGCGGGTGAACGCGGCCTGGCGCAGCTCATCGGGCTCGCGCCCGTCTCGCCTCGGACCCATCCGCTAGATCCTGGTCACGAGGTGCGGTGCCGCGAGCACGACCGGCTCACCGAAGGCGTCGGACCCTTCATCGACGACACGGTGCACGTCGATGCCGCGGCCAGAGGTGCGTGAGCATCAGGCGTCGCGCCTTCGCGTCGCGCGCCGCCGTACCCGCCTCGTATGCGGAGAGGTGGATCTCGGCGGGCTTCTCGCCGTGGAGGTACGTGGCCTCCGACAGCACGAGGTCGGCACCCGGGTCGAACGCGTCGATGCTCCACCCCGGGCCGGTGTCGGACGTGTAGATCATCCGCTTGCCGTTCGACGTCGCCTCGACGGCGTACGTCGGCGGCGGATGGTCGGTGCGCGAGAACCGCATCGTGAGGTCGCCGACACGTCGCGTGCTCCGACTCGTCGATCGGCAGCCATTCGAACGCGTTGCCCCAGTCGCCGCTCGACGAGCTGGCCGAGGTGGTCTGCGAGGCCCTCTGGTGCGAACACCGGCAGGCCCTCGCGCTCGAGCCCGTAGCGCATGAGGACGTGCAGCCCGTAGATGTCGACGCAGTGGTCGGGGTGCTCGTGCGTGATGACCACCGCATCGAGGTCTTCGACCGCGACGTGCTGCTGCAGATGGCCGAACGTGCCGTTCCCGCAGTCGAGCCACACCGACGTCGAGCCGCACCGCAGCAGGTACCCGCTGCACGCGCCGCCCTTCGGGCCGTTGTACGACCCGGAGCAGCCCAGCACCGTCAGCTCCATCGGTGACGTCTCCACTCGTTCGACCTCGGGCCCCAGGAACCTGCTCCCGAGACGACGGAACGTCGCTACATCACCACTCGTCACGAACTCGTGCCCGGGCGATGTGTCGCGCGTCACAACCGCCGGACCCGAGGAGCTCACGAACGGCGAACGCCGTCTCGTCAGCGCTCGACACCAGCACGACCTCGCGCCCCATCACGTCGCCGATCGTACGGGCAAGCAGGGGGTAGTGCGTGCAGCCGAGCACGACCGTGTCGACACCGGCCGTCGCGCACCGGCTCGAGCAGTCGCTCGGCGAGCACGTGCACCTGGTCCGAGTCGACGTCGCCCGCCTCGACGAACTCGACGAAGCCGGGGCACGCCGCGCACGTGAGCTCGAGATCGAGCCCGAGGCGCGCCGACCGCGCGCTGGTACGCGCCCGAAGCGATCGTGCCCACGGTGCCGATGACGCCCACACGACCGTTCTGCGTCACGCGCGCCGCGGCGCGCAGCCCGGGCTCGATCACGCCGACGACCGGGACCGCGACGTTCTCCCGCAGCTGGTCGAGCGCGACCGCGGACGCGCTGTTGCACGCGACGACGAGTGCCTGCGCGCCACGGTCGACGAGCACGTCCGCGATCTCGCAGCGAGTACTTGAGGACGTCGTCGGCCGGCTTCGGGCCGTACGGGAACCGCCCGGTGTCGCCGAAGTAGACGACGTCGCGCGCCCGGCAGCGAGGTCGATGAGCGACCGGAGGACGGTGAGCCCGCCGAGACCCGAGTCGAACACACCGAGCGTGATCGGCTCGCTCATCGGGCGCTCCCGCGTGCGGCCCGCGAGACGGTCGGCAGATCGCGGCGCCGACACCCGCCGGCGGCGGTGGCACCGCGATGACGACGTCCAGCGAACGCTCGTCGGCCTCGCGGAGTCGGGCGTACAGCACGTGCGCGTAGTCGTCGACGTCGGCGGGCGGTTCGAGCACCACCACGCCCGCCGGCAGCTCCGGCGGCACCGGCGCCGTGGCGAGGACACCGACCCGGCTGCCGC
This sequence comes from uncultured Acidimicrobiia bacterium, assembly GCA_963731815.1. Lineage (GTDB taxonomy): Bacteria > Actinomycetota > Acidimicrobiia > IMCC26256 > PALSA-555 > DATBSK01. Next base: position 14,580 of record CAVSWW010000010.1, read on the forward strand.
TGGCGAGCAGCGACGCAGCCGCGCGCGGCGGTGGCACCCGCGGCGGCGACGCACGACCTGGGCGGCCGGCGCGTAGTGCGCGGCGAGCGTGCCCGGCGCGGCGACCTCCCCGTCGGTCCGCTGCGCGAAGGCTCGTCCCGAGGATCGCCTCGATCCGCTCGACCGGCACACCGCCGAGGCGCAGGATCGCGGGCTCGTCGCCGCTGCAGTCGACGATCGTCGACTCGAGGCCGACGTCGCACGGTCCGCCGTCGAGGACCAGGTCGACGTCGTCGCCGAGATCGGCGCGCACGTCGTCGGCCGTCGTCGGGCTGACGCGGCCGAACCGGTTCGCCGAGGGCGCCGCGAGCCCGCCGCCGAAGTCGTGCAGCAGCTCGAGCGCGAGCGGTTGGTCGGGCACGCGCAGCCCGACGGTGTCGCGGCCGCCGGTGACCTCGTCGGGGACGCGGTCGACGACGCGGGACGACGAGCGTGAGCGGCCCGGGCCAGCACGCGTCGGCGAGCGCGCGCGCCGCCGGCGAGACGTCGGACGACCATTCGGCGAGCGCGTCCGGCCGCCGAGATGGACGATCACCGGGTGGTCGCGCGGACGACCCTTCACCGAGTACAGGCGGCGCAGCGCGTCCACGTTCTCGGCGTCGCAGCCGAGCCCGTACACGGTCTCGGTGGGGAAGGCGACGAGGCCGCCACGCGCGCAGGACCGCGACCGCGTCCTCGACGCTCGCCGTCGGCGTCTACCAGTAGTTGATGCGGGTCGCGCGCTCTTCGACGACGTCGAGGTCGTCGGTCCACGCACCCGAGGAGAGGTACTTCCAGCCGCCGTCGGGCAGCAGCGTCACGATGGTGCCCTCGTCCATCGTGCTCGGCCATCTTCGCCGCGCCGGCGACCGCGGCACCCGACGAGATGCCCGCGAACACGCCCGCGTCGTCGAGCAGCCGCCGGAGCCACTCGATCGACTCGCGTGGGCGCACGATGAACTTCCGGTCGAGCATCGTCGGGATCGAAGATCGGCGGGACGAACCCGTCGTCGAGCGAACGCAGACCCTGCACGAGCTCGCCCGCCGGCGGCTCGACCGCGACGATCTGCACGCCCGGCTTGTGCTCCTTCAGGAACCGCCCGACGCCCATCAGCGTGCCGCTCGTGCCGAGCCCGGCGACGAACACGTCGACCTCGGGGCAGTCGCGCCAGATCTCGGGACCGGTGCCCTCGTAGTGCGCGAGCGGGTTCGCCGGGTTGCCGTACTGGAAGAGGAACCGCAGCGACGGGTCGTCGGCCGCGAGCTTCTCCGCCAGCCGGATCGCGCCGTTGCTCCCCTCCTCGCCCGGCGAGAGCACGACCTCGGCGCCGAAGATCTCGAGCAGCTGGCGCCGCTCGATCGGAGACGTTCTCGGGCATCACGACGCGCAGGTGGTAGCCGCGCAGCTTGGCGACGAGCGCGAGACCGATGCCGGTGTTGCCCGACGACGGCTCGAGGATCGTGTCGCCGGGGTGCAGCGATCCGTCGGCTTCGGCGAGCTCGACCATCTTGAGCGCGATGCGGTCCTTCGACGACCCGCCCGGGTTCTGACCCTCGAGCTTGGCGAAGATGCGGACGCCGCGGGTTCGGCGACAGCGCGTGGACACCGACGAGCGGGGTGTCGCCGATGAGCCCGAGGACGGACTCGTGTCGCATGACTGGCGGGGCTAACCGCCGGCGACGGCTGGGAGGATCGAGATCACGTCGCCGTCGGCGACCTTGGTGTCGAGACCGTCGAGGTACCGGATGTCGTCGTCGTCCTTGTAGACGTTGACGAACTTGTGCAGCTTGCCCTCGTCGTCGACGAGGTTGCCGGCGAGGCCCGGGTACCGGGTCGTCAGCTCGTGGAACACCTCACCGACCGTGGCGCCGTCGGCGCTGACGGACGCCGCGTTGTCGGCGTGCACGCGCAGCAGCGTCGGGAGCTTCACTTCCACGGCCATGTCGCAATGCTACAAGTCCGACCCGGACGGTCGGCATTCCCTCGTTGCGCAGCCGCGTCAGACGATCTGGACCTCGACCTCGGCGATCTCGCCGTCGCGGATCCGGTACGCCCGCAGCGACCGGCTCGGCGTGCTTCAGGCTCACGATCACGTAGATCCAACCCGGCTCGGCAGCCTGGCGCACGTCGGTGTCGGACGGGTACGCGTCGGTGTGCGTGTGCGAGTGCCAGACGCCGATCGAGCTCGCCACCCTCGCGCCTCGGCCGCCCGCATCGCCTTGAGCAGGTCGCGCGAGTCGACCGTGTACGTGCGGGCCGACGCGTCGGCGTTGCGGCACGGGAACACCGACGTGACGATCCCCGGTCGGGCTCGAGGTCGTCGGCGAGCGGGCCGCCGAGCAGGCCGCACGCCTCGTCGGGAAGGCCGTCGAAGCAGTGGGCGACGATCGCCTGGTGCTGCTCGGCGGTGAGCCGCAGCGTCGGTTCGGCGAACGACACCGCGCTCAGGTGTGCGGGGCGTCCTGGATCGCCCGCCACACGCGCTCGGCGGTCAGCGGCATGTCGAGGTGGCGCACGCCGAGGTGGCGACAGCGCGTCGATGACCGCGTTCTGCACCGCGGGCGTCGAGCCGATCGTGCCCGACTCGCCGATCCCCTTCGCGCCGAGCGGGTTCAGCGGCGTCGGCGTCTCGGTGTTGCTCGCCTCGAACTCGGGAGCTCGGCCGCGCTCGGCATCGCGTAGTCCATGAGGTTCGCCGGTGAGCGGGTTGCCGTCGTCGTCGTAGACGACGCCTTCGTAGAGCGCCTGCGCGACGCCCTGCGCGATCCCGCCGTGCTGCTGGCCCGCGACGAGCAGCGGGTTGAGGATGCGGCCGCAGTCGTCGACCGCGACGTGTCGCAGGTGGCTCGACCTCGACCGGTCTCGGTGTCGACCTCGACGACCGCGATGTGCGCGCCGAACGGGTACGTCGCCTCGCCCTGGTTGAAGTCGAGCTCGCTCGCGAGCGCTTCCGAGGCCCCGTCGGCGGTCCAGTCGTCGGGCGCCGTGCCGGGTCGCTCGCGGCCTGCGCGAGCTCGCCCCACGTCAGGGCGGTGGCCGGCACGCCGGCGACGCCGACTGCCGCCGTCGTGGAGCACGATGTCGTCGACGTTCGCCTCGAGCAGGTGCGCGGCGAGGCGCTTCGCCTTGGCGAGCACCTCCTCGCTCGCCTTGTAGCAGCGCCGAGCCGCCGATCTGCAGCGAGCGCGAGCCCATCGTGCCCGTGCCGCGCGGGACGAGCGCGGTGTCGGACTGCACGAGCGTGACCGTCTTCCATCGGGACGCCGAGCAGCTCGGCGACGATCATCGAGAACGCGGTCTCGTGGCCCTGCCCGTGCGAGGACGTGCCGACGGTCGCGATCGACCGTGCCGTCGTCCTGCGACCTCGACCGCGCCGTACTCCTGGAAGAGGCCACCGGCGGTGACCTCGACGTAGGCGCAGACGCCGATGCCGAGCAGCTTCGTGTCGCCGCGCTCGCGACGTGCGCGCTGCTCGGCGCGCAGCTCGTCGTACCCGGCGATGCGACAGGCCTCGTCGAGCGCCTTCGCGTACTCGCCGACGTCGTAGTTGGCGCCGGTCACCGTCGTCAGCGGGAACTGCTCGGGCGGGATGAAGTTCTGCTTCCGGATCTCGACCGGGATCGATGCCGAGCTCGACGGCAGCCATGTCGATGATGCGCTCGAGGAACGCGGTCGCCTCGGGACGGCCCGCGCCGCGGTACGCGGCGGTCGGCGTCGTGTTCGTGGCGGCGCTGATCGAGTTCACCTCGACCTTGGGGATCTCGTAGACGCCCTGGCCCATCGTGCGGGTGAGGAACGGGAGGAACGCGCCGATGGCGGGATACGCGCCGCCGTCGCAGACGATCTTCGCCCCGACACGCCGACGATCGTGCCGTCGCGCTTGAGGCCCAGGTCGACGTCTTGGATCTGCCCGCGGCCGTGCGTCATCGCGACCATGTTCTCGGAGCGGGTCTCGGTCCACTTCATCGGGCGGCCCAGCCGCTGCGCGAGCGTCGCCGGCGATCGACGTACTCGCAGTACACGCCGGTCTTGGCGCCGAAGCCACCGCCGACCGCGGGTGCGACGACGTGCACGTCGTCGTGCTCGAGGCCGAGCAGCGGCCGCGAGGCCGTCGCGAACGCCGAACGGCGCCTGCGTCGGCACGGTGACCGTCGAGCTTGCCCGTCGGGACGCGGCTCGACGAGGATGCCGTTCGGCTCCATCGGCACCGCGGCGATGCGCTGGTTGACGAAGCGCCCGTGCACGACGACCTCGGCATCGTCGAGCAGCTCGGGGTCCTCGCCGAAGTTGAACTCGATCGCGACGTTCGAGCCGTGGTCGGGGAAGAGGAGCGGCGCGCCGTCGGCGAGCGCCGCTTCGGGGTCGACGACGGCGGGCAGCGGGTCGTAGTCGACGATCACCATCTCGGCCGCGTCGACCGCCTGCGCGCGTGTCTCGCGCGACGACCGCGCGACGATGTCGCCGACGAAGCGCACCACGCCGTCGGCGAGCGGCGGCCGGGTGAACACCGGCGGCAGCATGACGAAGCCCTGGACCGGGTCGAGCTCGAGGGAGTCGCTGCGTGTACGACGGCGAGCACGCCGGGCATCGCCTCGGCCTCGCTGGTGTCGATCGACGGTGATCGCGAGCGTGCGCGATCGTCGAGCGCACGAACACGACGTGCGCGCAGCCGTCCGGGGCGAGGTCGTCGAAGTAGCGGGCCTCGCCCGTGGAGGATGCTTGGGGTCCTCGACCCGGAGCACCGGGTTGCCGAGGATCGAACCGCCTGCTGGGGTGTCGGTCTTCGTCATCGGGGCGGAATCTAGCGGTAGCGCTCCGCGAGGTCTCCGAGGAGGGCGCGGAAGTCGCGCACCATCTCGTCGAGGATGTCGGCGACCGGTCGCACCTCGTCGATGCGGCCCGCGACCTGCCCGCCGAACGCGAACGCGGCGTCGAGGTCACCCTCGAAGTAGAGCTTGAGGATCCCGTCGAGCGAGCCGAGCACCACGCGCTCGTCGAGCCGCTCGTGCGCCTCCGAGCGGGGCGTCGCGAGCACGCGGAACCCGGGCTTGTGCCAGCGGTTGAGGAACACGGTCCCGGTCTCGTGGGTGTCGACGATCAGCTGCTTGTAGTTGTCGTGGACCGGCGACTCCTTCGCCGACACCATGCGCGTCCCCAGCTGCACGCCTTCCGCGCCCAGCGCGAAGGCCGCTGCCATCGACGGGCCGTCGCAGATCCCGCCGGCGCCGATCACCGGCACGTCGACGGCGTTGCAGACGAGTGGGAGCAGCACCATCGTCGCCACGTCGCGCGTCGCCTTGAAGCCGCCGCCTTCCCCGCCCTCGACGACGAGCCCGTCGACCCCCGCAGCGATCGCGCGCTCCGCCGCGCGCAGCGACGGAACGACGTGGAAGACGGTGATGTTCGCGTCGTGCAGCGCGTCGGTCAGCACCATCGGATCTCCGGCGGAGGTGGTCACGAAGTGGATCTCGTGGCCGGCGACGAAGTCGACGACCTCCGCGGGATCCCGCACGAAGAGCTGTGCGATGTTCACGCCGAACGGCTTGTCGGTGAGGTCGCGCATCTTGATGATCTCGTCCTGCACCTGTTCGAGCTGGCCCGACGACGTCTCGATGACCCCGAGCCCGCCCGCGTTCGAGACCGCCGACGCCAGCTGCGCGCGGGCGATGTAGCCCATCGGGGCCTGCACGATCGGGTAGTCGACCCCGAGCAGCTCGGAGACGCGCGTGCGGACCGGCGCGGGACGGTCGCTCATGCCGGCACCGTCGCGAGATCGCCGACGAGCTCGACGGGCTCACCCGAGCGCGCCGCCCGAGTACGCGGCCTCGACGAGCGCGTGCGCGCGCGCAGCGCGTCCGGGAAGCCGGGCGACGCGGGCTCACCTCCCAGCACAGACTTCACCCAGGCGCGGTCGGACGGGTACGTCGGGAAGAAGAAGTCGCGTCGCGTGATGCCGAGCCGGGCGAAGTGCTCGGCGCGCATCGTCGCGAGGTCGGGTCGCTCCGGCGCGGCATCGGGACGCTGGAGCAGGTAGCCGTCCTCGTCGGCGCCGACCGTGAACCCGATCGTCGTCTCGACGGTCGCGCCCTCGAAGAACACCTCGAGCCGGGTCTCCTCGCGACCACGGACGCCACTGAAGATCGTGACGATGCTCCCGATCGTGCCGTCGGCGTGCTCGACCGTCACCGCGGCCGTGTCCTCGACCTCGTACCCGAACACCGAGCGGGTGCGTCCCCACACACGCACCGCGGGGCCGAACAGCCAGCAGGCGATGTCGATCCCGTGGATCGTGTGCTCCAGCAGCGCACCACCACCCGCGACCGCGCGGTCGGAGCGCCACGACGAGTGCCCGGGCACGACCTGCCCCGTCGGCCAGTACTGGTCGTCGCGCAGCATGTAGCCCATCGGCCGACCGACCTCCCCGGACTCGACGAGGTCGTGCAGCCGGTTGGCCAGGTAGTTGAAGCGTGTGTGGAAGCCGACCTGCGCGGTGACCCCGGAGCTCGCGACCGCATCGTGCAGCTCGCGCACGATCTCGAACTGGGGCGCGAGCGGCTTCTCGCAGAGCAGTGGCTTGCCCGCCGCGAGCGTCGCGAGCACGAGGTCGCGGTGCGACGACGTCGGGCTCGTGATCATCACCGCGTCGACGTCAGCGGCCTCGATGACCGCGCGCCCGTCGTCGTGCAGGCGCTCGAACCGGCAGTTGCGGTTCACCGCGGCGCGGGCGTCCTCCGACGGATCGGCAGCGGCGACGGCCCGCACGTCTCCGTCGTCGACCAGGTGTGCGAGACCCGCCGCGTGGATCTGGCCGATCATCCCGCAACCGATCATGCCGACGCCCAGTGGAGTGCTCATGCGAAGGCGAACGGTACCGTGGCCGGATGGCGAAGGGCCCGGCGAAGGGTGCGATGAACGTGGGCAACGCACCGACGATCAACAACCGTCGGGCCCGGTACGACTACGAGATCCTCGAGACGTTCGAGTGCGGCCTCATGCTCGCGGGCGCCGAGGTGAAGTCGATCCGGGAGGGGCGCGCGACCCTCAACGAGGCCTACGCACGCGTGCAGGACGGCGAGGTGTGGCTCCACCAGATGCATGTCACCCCCTGGCCCTACGCGCGCGAGGAGCTGGACCCTGCGCGGCGTCGCAAGCTGCTCCTCCACCACCGGGAGATCGACGAGCTCGCCCGGGCGACGGGCGAGAAGGGCGTGACGCTCGTGCCGCTGCGCCTCTACTTCAAGGACCACCGGGCGAAGATCCTGCTCGGGATCGCACGCGGCAAGCGCGCCTACGACAAGCGCCGGGTGATCTCCGAGCGCGACGCCAAGCGCGAGGCCCAGCGGGCCATGAAGGAACGCTCCCGCGAATAGCCCCTGAAGGTTCGTCCCACCTCGCCGGTACACTGGGGCTGCTGGATCACGCGCACGATCCGGCACTTGACAAGGGGGTGCGTGGCTTCGATTTCGTGGATCGAGGCGGGTGAAGCGAGCCGACGTCGCCGGATCGTCGAAAAAGAGCCGGCACCAACACAACTGCCGAGGATCAGAACGACCTCGCACTCGCTGCCTGACCTAGTCAAGTAGCGACGTCCGGAAATCGGGTCAGCTGCTCATCCGGCCCGGACGTCATCAAGAGCAGCTCACCGTCGGGAGACGCCTCGTGGCCCGACGGGAAACTTCAGCGAGGCTGGGGCGCCTGTCATGGCCGACGGGAGGCGGGCGCCCGAGAAATCCCTGTCGGCTGCGCTCGGAGAAGCCCCGCCGACAACACGGAAGACGCGGGTTCGACTCCCGCCACCTCCAAGAGTGCTTACGGGTCCGTGAGCATTGTTGGAGGTGTGCTGCACCCCACCAATTGCTCGTTGCGCATCGGGATCTCGCGGAGAGGATCACATGCGCACGCTCGAAGCCCGGATCGACATCGACGCGTCACCCGACGCGGTCTGGGCGACGCTGCTCGACTTCCCGGCCTACCCCGAGTGGAACCCCTTCATCACGAGCATCGAGGGTGAGGCTCGCGTCGGTGAGCGGCTGAAGGTACGGCTGGAGCCGCCGGACAGCCGCGGCATCGGGATGAAGCCGGTCGTCCGAGCCGTCGAGCCCGCGTCCCGGTTCGCGTGGCTCGGTCACCTCCTGGTCCCCCACATCTTCGACGGCGGGCACGAGTTCGTGATCAGCGCGCGCTCCGACGGCGGCTCGACGTTCGTGCAGCACGAGGAGTTCGGCGGGATCCTCGTCCCGCTGGTCGGCAAGGTGCTCGCCAGCACCGAGGCCGGCTTCGAGGCGATGAACGCGGCACTCAAGGCGCGCGTCGAGGCGCGCACGAGCACACCGAAGGGCTGAACGCTCGCCGCTCGGCGGGCATCTCACGATCCTTCGGTCGGTGGCGGGAACCCGCCGGTCGAGATCGGGCCCCACCGCTCGATCTCCATCCTGATCAGGCACTTCCCTTGCGTGCGCATCGCCTCGCGATACTCGTCCCAGTCGGGGTGCTCGCCCGAGATGCAGCGGTAGTACTCGACGAGCGGCTCGAGCGCGTCGGGCAGGTCGAGCACCTCGGCCCGCCCGTCGACCTGCACGTACTCGTCGCTCCAGTCGTCGCCCTGGGCCACCATCGACACCCGCGGGTCGACGCGCACGTTCCGCGCCTTCGCCCGCTGGGGGTACGTCGAGACCACGACGCGACCCTCTGCGTCGACGCCGTACGTGACCGGCGAGAGCTGCGGACGACCGTCGGCACGCGTCGTCGACAGCAGGCACCGTCTTCCGCGCGCGCAGGAACTCGATCAGCTCGGCGCGTTCGACCCGCCTCGCGGTCGCATAGCTCATTCGGGCGCGAGCATCAGCAGGACGCACTCGTAGCGCATCGTGATGGTGCCGCCCGCGTCGTCGATCACCTTGCCGACCGCACGCATCAGTGCGTCCCGCTGCTCGTCGGGCAGCAGGTGGTGGTCGGAGTGCGTGGCGAGCATGTCGGTGTACTCGCGGGAGGTGTATCGAGGTCCCAGTCGAACTCGCGCTGCTCCGCGAGGCGGAAGCCGGGATGACGCTCGAGCACGTCACCGAAGCTCTGACGCGTGCTGTTCATCTTGTCCTCGAGCGACGGCGCGTGCTCTCGATAGGCGTCGCTCACCGCGCCGTACAGGGGGCTCGTCTCGAGGTTGGGGACGTTCCAGAACGCGGCGAGCACGCCGTCGTCCTGCACGAGCGCGCGAGCCTTGGAGTACGCCACGCGGGGATCGACCCAGTGCCAGCAGTGCGCGGCGATGATCGCGGCGAACGGCGGCAGGTTCGTCACCCAGTTCTCGAAGCTGTCGACGACCACCGAGAGGTTGTCGAACGACTGCCGCGTGCCGCTCGGCGATCGTCGCCATCGCGGGATCGGGCTCGAGGGCGACGAGCGATCCGACCCGCGGCGCGAACAGCGTCGTCGCCTTCCCCGTGCCCGCACCGACCTCGAGGACCCGCGCCTCGGGGGCGTCGGGGATCGCGGCGACGACGGCGTCGACCAGCTCCTGCGGGTACGAAGGACGAGCGCGGTCGTAGAGCTCCGCGACCTCACCGAAGACGAGGGCTCGCTTCGTCCTCTCCCCTTCACCGCGCACACCGCATGGTACGCAGCCCGCATCGAGGGCTGCGTCCGGATTGCTACGAGATCGGGACCGGTGCTCCCCCGCGCTCCATGCACTGCACGTCGAACCAGATCGGCAGCAGGAACTTCACGTAGAACGCGTGGACGACGAGGTCGCCGGTGACGAGGTCCTCGTACTCCTTCACGCGGATGCGGTCGTCGTTCGCGGCGCGCTGCTTGCACTTGGCGAGCAGGTCGTCGACCTCGGCGCGAGTGCCCTGGAGCAAGCCGAGGTGGTCGTAGCCCGGCGAGCTGATCGGCTTGTCGGACTCGGCGAGGAGGATGAAGTCGCCACCGTCGCCCGTGAGCAGGATGTGCGTGAGCTGGCCGACGACCTCGGTGTCGACGCCCGTCCATCCGAAGACGTCGCAGTAGAAGTCGTCGACCTCCTTGCGGAACACGTCGGTGAGCGTCCCGCGCGGGTAGGTCAGCTCCATGTGGTTGAAGCGCATCGGCATGCGCCCACGGTAACCGGGTGATCGGTCAGTTCTGGGAGGGGTCGTCGGGGAAGCCGGCGACGAGGCGCAGGGGGCCGGGCTGGCGCCGGAGCACGGCACGCCACAGGTCGTTCGGGTGCGCGGTCCAGAGGTCGTCCGGCGTCGGCGTCGCACACGTACCAGCCCTCCGCCGCGAGCTCGCCGTCGAGCTGGCCGGGTCCCCAGCCCGAGTAGCCGGCGAAGACGCGCACGGCATCGACCGCCGGCGTGATCTCCTCGGGCTCGAGCTCGAGATCGACGGTGCCGAGCCGATCGAAGAGCGGTGCGAACCCGCCGCCGTCGGGCTCATCCGTGTCGGCGGCTGCACGTCGCGCGAGACCGATGGCGGCGTCGGGCTGCACCGGGCCGCCCACGAACACGACGCCGGGCGGCGCCGCGCGGTCGGCCCAGCGCGGCAGCGACTCCACGAGCGACGTGTCGGTGGGCCGGTTGAGGACGACGCCGAGCGCGCCCTCGTCGCTGTGCTCGAGGACGAGCACGACCGTCCGCGCGAAGTTCGGATCCGGGAGCTCGGGCGTCGCGACGAGGAGCTTGCCGCGGCAGGGCTCGACCACGGCTCAGGTCAGGTCGAGATGGAGCATGCGGATCGCGTTCCCCGCACGATCTTGTGCACCGTCTCGGCGTCGAGGCCGGCGAACATCTTCTCCGCGACTTCCTTCGTGTTCGGCCACGTGCTGTCGGTGTGGGGGTAGTCGGTCTCGAACGTGATGTTGTCGACGCCGACCTCGTCGAGCGACGAGAGCCCGTGGTTGTCGCGGAAGAAGCAGCCGTACATCTGACGGAAGTAGTACGTCGACGGCGGCTCGGGGACGAGGTCGCGCACACCGCCCCACGCGCGGTGCTCGCTCCACACGTCGTTCGCCCGCTCGAGGATGTACGGGATCCAGCCGATCTGGCCCTCCGAGTACGCGAGCTTGAGCTCCGGGTACCGGACGAGCAGCCCGGAGAAGAGGAAGTCGCTCATCGATGCCATCGCGTTGCCGAACGAGAGCGTCGCGGCGACCGCCACGGGCGCGTCGGCCGACGTCGCGGGCATCTTCGACGACGAGCCGATGTGCATGCACACGACGACGTCGTTGGCCTGGCACACGGCGAAGAACGGGTCCCACTCACCGCTGTGGATGCTCGGGAGACCGAGGTGCGGCGGGATCTCGCTGAAGCAGACGGCGTGCACGCCACGCGCCGCGTTGCGCTCGATCTCGGCGACCGCGGCGTCGACGTCCCAGAGCGGGATGATGACGAGCGGGATCAGCGCGCCACCGCTGTCGCCGCACCACTCCTCCACCATCCAGTCGTTGTACGCGAGGACGCACGCGGCGGCGAGCTCCTTGTCGGACGCCTCGAGGAACGTCTGGCCGCAGAAGCGCGGGAACGTCGGGAAGCACAGGCTCGCCTCGACGTGGTTCATCACCATGTCCTCGACACGCGCGACCGGCTCGTAGCAGCCCGGGCGCATCTCGTCGTAGGTGATCGGCGACAGCGTCATGTCGTCGCGGTCGAACCCGACGGCTGCGACATGGCGCTTGTGCGGCAGGACGAGGTCCTCGTAGACCCAGCAGTCGGCCTTGGGCGCGTCGTCGTCGAACTGCAGCTCGTAGGTTCCCCCGCCGACGTGGCGCATGCCCGCGAGGCCCTTGCGCTCGATGCGGGGCGCACGGTCACGGAAGCGCTCCGGCAGCCAGCGCTCCCAGACGTGGGGCGGCTCGACGACGTGGTCGTCGACGCTCACGATCAGGGGGATCTCGTCCACGAACGCTCGCGGGTCGGGTCGGGGCTCGCACCGCACGTGCGATCTGACGGTTCGTCAGATCCTACCGATCGGCATCGCCGGTAGCGTTGGCCGCCGTGCACGACCTCGTGATCCGGAACGGCACGCTCGTCGACGGCACGGGCGCGGCGCCGCGACCCGCGGACGTGGCCGTCGACGGCGATCGGGTCGTCGCGGTCGGCTCGGTGACCGAGCGCGGCACCCGCGAGCTCGACGCCGATGGTCGCCTCGTCACGCCGGGATTCGTCGACGTGCACACGCACCTCGACGCCCAGTTCGCGTGGGACCCGATCGGGTCGTCGTCGTGCTGGCACGGCGTCACGTCCGTCGTGATCGGCAACTGTGGCGTGACGTTCGCCCCGGTGCAAGGAGCCGACGACCACACCTACATCGCGGAGATGATGGAGTCGGTCGAGGACATCCCCGCACGGAGCATCCTCGACGGGCTCCCGTGGGACTGGCAGACGTACGGCGACTACCTCGCGTGGCTCGACCGCACGCCCCTCGGCGTCAACGTCGGCGGCATGGTCGGTCACACCGCGCTCCGCTACTACGCCATGGGCGAGCGGAGCCTCGACGAGGCGACGACGCCGTCGACCGAGGAGCTCGAGTCGATGACGAGCCTCCTCGACGAGGCGTTGGCGCGCGGCGCGCTCGGCTGGTCGACGTCGCGCACGCTGCGGCACCGCGTGCCCGACGGCCGCTACGTCCCCGGGACGTGGGCCCTGCCCGACGAGCTCCTCGCGTTCGCCGACGTGCTCGCGCGCCACGGTCGCGGCGTCATCGAGGTGTCGCCACGCTTCGACGGCGACGGTCCGGCCGAGCCGCGGGTCGATGCCGAGCTCGCGTGGATGGAGGCCGTGAGCACGGCGCGCCGGTCGGCCCCTCACGTTCAACCTGTCGCAGACGTGGGATCAGGGCGAGCACTGGCGCCACGCGATCGCGACCGCGCGCGCGGCCAACACCCGAGGTGCCGCGCTCCGTCCCCAGACGACGCCGCGCTTCATCGGCGTGCTCACCGGGCTCGTGCACCGCACACCGTTCGACCGGCACCCCGCGTGGCAGGCGCTCGGAGCCGCTGTCGCTCGACGAGCGCGTCGCCGCGCTGCGTGACCCGGCGCGGCGCGAGCAGCTCATCGCGCAGGCCGCCGACGACCGTGCCGGCCTCGACGTCTTCTACGTGCTCAATGGACCCGACGGGCTCGCGCGCTACGACTGCCGACCCGAGGACGGGCTGCTCGCCATCGCCGGCGCCGCGGCGTGTCGCCCGCTCGAGGCGTTCATCGACCTCGCGATCGAGACCGACGGACGACTGCTCCTGTCGTGGCCGCTGCTGAACCAGAGCGTCGACGCGATCGGCACGATGCTCGGCGAGCCCGAGATCCTGCTGGGGCTCGCCGACGCCGGCGCGCACGTCGGCCAGACGATGGACGCGAGCGCACCCACCTATCTCCTCACGTACTGGGTACGAGAGCGCGGCCAGCTCTCGCTCGAGGACGCGATCCGACGGCTGACGTCCGACACCGCGTCGACGTTCGGGATCGCCGACCGCGGCGTCGTCCGGGAGGGCGCGTACGCCGACCTGAACGTCATCGACTGGGACGCCCTCGCGCTCCCGGTGCCCGAGTACGTCCACGACTTCCCGCACGGCGCGGGCCGCTTCCTGCAGCGCGCCCAGGGCTTCGACGCGACGGTCGTGAACGGCGAGGTGTTCATGGAGCACGGCGAGCACACCGGTGCGCTCGCCGGCCGCCTCGTCCGCGGCTGAATCAGGCGGTCGGGTCGGCCGCCACCTGCACGAGCAGCTTCCCCTGGTTCTCCCCGCGGAAGAGCATGTTGAGCGCCTCGGGTGCCCGCTCGAGCCCCTCGACGATCGTGTCGCGCCAGACGAGCTTGCCCTCCGCCTCCCACGTCGCGAGCTGCAGCACGGCCTCGGGGAAGCGCTCGAGGAAGTCGAGCACGAGGAACCCCTGGATCATCGCCCGCTTGGTGACGAGCTCCATGTACCAGTGGACGGGGTCGGCGCGGTCGACGTCGTTGTACGTGGCGATCGAGCCGCACAGCGCGACGCGCGCGTTGATGGCGAGACGCCGCAGCACCGCGTCGAGGCTGGCGCCGCCGACGTTCTCGAACAGCACGTCGACGCCGTCGGGTGCGAGCTCCCCCAGGCGCGTGTAGATGTCCTCGGACTTGTAGTCGATCGTCCCGTCGAGCCCGCACTCGTCGCGGAGCCAGGCGCACTTCTCCGGGCCACCGGCGATGCCGATGACGCGACAGCCCTGGATCTTGGCGACCTGTGCCGCGACCGAGCCGGTCGCGCCCGCGGCGCCCGACACGACGACCGTCTCACCCGGCTGCGCCTTCCCGACCTCGAGCATGCCGAAGTACGCGGTGATCCCCGTCGCGCCGAGCACGCCGCTCATCTGGCGCATGGGGAGCCCGGCCGGCACGACGTTCGCGGTGGCGTCGGGGCCGCACACCGAGTGCTCCTGCCACCCGAGCAGCCCGGTCACGATCGAGCCGACCGGCACGTCGGCGGCGCGTGACTCGACGACCTCGCCGATCGCGCCCGAGCGCATCACCTCGCCGATGCCGACCGGCGGGAGGTAGCTCGGCTCCTCGCGGATCCAGATGCGCTGCGTCGGGTCGATCGACAGGTAGACGTGGCGCACGAGGTACTCGCCGTCGGCGAGCTCGGGGATCGGCTCCTCGACGAGGTCGAACGTCGAGTCGTCGACCATGCCGGTCGGTCGCTGCGCCAGCCGGAGCTGCCGGTTGATGGTGCCGCTGGTCCCCGCCACGCCGGCAGGTTACCGACGGGGCATCTACTCCGTCTTGCCGAACAGCTTGACGGCGAGCTCAGCATCGCGACGCCGAACCCGAGCGTGATCAGCGCGTCGGCCCAGAGCGGCACGACCCAGTCGAAGATCGTGAGCGGCGCCGACTCCGGCAGCACGACGCGGCGGATGCCGTCGACGCCGTAGGTCGCGGGGTTGAGCCGCGTGATCACCGCGAGCCAGTCGGGCAGGTCCGTCGAGCGGGAAGATCGCGCCGGACAGGAAGATCATCGGCTGCAGCACGAGCGCCATCACCATCTGGAAGCTCTCCATGCGCTGCATGCGGCTCGCGATCACGATCCCGAACGCCGTCAGCGCGAACGCCGAGCAGCAACAGGAAGCCGAGCATCTCGAAGAAGCTCGCGACCGTGAAGGAGACACCGACGAGCGGCGCCGACGACCACGAGCACGAGCCCCTGCACGACGGCGACCGATCCACCGCCGAGCGCCTTGCCGCACACGAGCGTCCCGCGCGTCACCGGCGCGACCAGCATCTCGCGCATGAACCCGAACTCGCGGTCCCACACGATCGCGATCGCCGAGAACAGCGCCGACGTGAGCACCGACATCGCGAGGATCCCGGGGAACAGGTACTGCTGGTAGTCGACGCCCGCGGCGCCCTGCGCGCCGATCGCGTTCTCGAGGCCCGCGCCGAGCACGAACAGGAAGAGCAGCGGCTGCGCGATCCCGGAGATGATGCGGGTCGGCATCCGGAACAGGCGGATGATGTCGCGCCGCCAGACCATCATCATCGCCCGCAGGTTGCGGACGAGCGCGACCCTCCGCGCGTCGATCTCGATGGTCGCGCGGGACGGAGCCGGGCAGGGTCGCGTCGGCCATGCCAGCGTCGGAAGCCGCGCGTCATGCCGCTGGTCTTGAACTGGTCGTTCGCGCCGGCCTCGGCGTCGCGGATGGCGCGGCCGGTGTACTCGAGGAACACGTCGTCGAGGCTCGGGCGGCGCACGTTGACGCTGCGGATCCCGCCCGTCGACGTGGTCGAAGAGCCGTCGGCACGAACTCCTCCCCTGTCGGCACCCGCAGGCGCAGCCCGTCGTCGGTCTGCTCGCCCTGCACGCCGAGCCCGCGGGCGATGTCGTCGAGGGCGGCGGCGTCGTCGTTCGTGGTGAGCGTCACGACGTCGTCACCGATCGACGCCTTCAGCGCGTCCGGCGTGTCGATCGCGACGATCCGGCCCTGGTCGATGATCGCGATGCGGTCGCAGCGCTCGGCCTCGTCCATGTAGTGGGTCGTGAGGAACATCGTCGTCGACTCGCGCTCGCGCAGCGTGTCGACGTAGTCCCAGATGTGCACGCGCGTCTGCGGGTCGAGCCCGATCGTCGGCTCGTCGAGGAACAGCACCTTCGGCGCGTGCAGCAGGCCGCGGGCGATCTCGAGCCGCCGCTTCATGCCGCCCGAGTAGAAGCGCACCTGCTGGTCGGCGCGGTCGGTGAGCCCGACCATCTCGAGCAGCGGCGCGGCGCGCTCGCTTGACCTGCCCGGGGTGACAGCCGTACAGCACCGCGTGGAACTTCAGGTTCTCGGCGCCCGTCAGGTAGTCGTCGAGCGTGATCTCCTGGAACACGAGGCCGATGCTCGAGCGCACCGCCGCGGGCTCGCGCGCCACGTCGTGACCGGCGACGCACGGCCGTGCCGCCCGACGGGCGCAGCAGCGTGCACAGGATGCTGATCGTCGTCGTCTTGCCGGCACCGTTCGGGCCGAGGAATCCGAAGAGCTCGCCCGGCTCGACCGCGAACGAGACCTCGTCGACCGCGGTGAACGAACCGAAGTGCTTGACGAGTCGATCGACCTCGACGGCGGGCGCGGCGCTCACACCGCCGACGCTAGATGAAGGGAACGCCGGCTTGATACTCCGCGCACTTCACGTAACCGTTGGTGAAGCCGTCGCGGAACGCCCGAACGCGGAGGAACGTCACGTCGAGGTCGCTCGCGACACCGCGGGAGCTCGTGTAGTCGATGAACGCCTGGATCGACTCGTCGAGGTCGCCCGGCGACAGCGTGTACGCCGGGCTCGCCCGTGTCTCGGGTCGACGAGGATCAGGTTGTTGAACAGCGCAGCCGCGTAGCCGCCCGTGTAGCAGTCGGCGCCCAGCACGGCGTTGTCGGCGTTGTCGTTGACGCCCGGGAAGCCCTGGAGCGTCTGCACGTACGTCGCGTACGGGTTGGAGAACAGGGTGATGACGCCGAAGTCACCGATCTCGTCGTAGACCGCTGCAGGTACGGCTCGTCGTAGCCGAACGTGCCGTCGTCGATGCAGTAGAAGACGCGGTTCTTCACGATGCTCTGCGGCTGCTCGGTGCCGCCGCACTCGGGGAGGTTGTCCTCGTCGGTGGAGTCGTAGGAGAAGACGTCGTCGGCGGTCTTCGTCACGTACAGCGGCTCGACGTTCGCGTAGAAGTCGTTCAGCGTGTCGACCGCCGCGGGGATGACCTCGTCGGGCGGCAGGTTCCCGCCGCTCGCCGCGTCGTCCTCACTGGTGAACGGGATCTCGACGATCGTCGGCGGAGTGTCGAAGTACGGCGCACACGTTTCCGGTCCACCCTCGAAGCCGGCCTGGAGCGACGTCACGCGGTCGAAGCCCGAGCCGTGCGCACCCTGCTCGTCGGACGCGGTGCCGACCGGGTCACGGAACTCGAGCATGGCCGTCATCGCCTGGTCGAGGTTGCCACCCCTGACCTTGATGTCAGGATCGCCCTCGTTGGCGACGTAACCGACCCACGCACCGGCGAAGCAGTCGGCCTGGAGCTCCTTGAGCACGTCAGCCTGGAAATCGTTCTCGGCCCGGTCCTGGATGCCGTGCCCCCACTCGTGCGCCATGACCAAAGGCACCGCGAGCTCGCCGAAGTCGCGGTGCAGGCGCGGGAACAGGTTGACATCGTCGTACACGATGAAGTTGTCCTCGTAGCAGTAGAAGGCGTTCTCCGAGGCGTCCTCGTAGGTGAGCGTCGTGCCCTGGCACTTCGGGAGCTTGACGCCGGGCTTGGCCGCGAAGATCCGGTCCTCGGGGATCGGCTCGTACTCATCGCCGTAGAGATCGTCGTAATTGTCTTCCCAAAACTCCTGAATGCTGTCGATCGCGGCACCGATCGTGTCGCGGTAGTCATCGGTGCGTTTGGGCGCCGGCGCACGGTCTCGGTCTCCTCGAGTTCGGGGTCACCGTCGTTGCCGCCGTTGCTGCCGCTGCCCGCCATGGCAGGGGGCGCGAAGAGCGCGGCGACACAGACTCCGACGAAGCAGGCGATGACGAGACGGCGCACCTTCAGAACTCCCTTTGGGACCCAGCCGAACGAAGGCAACAGTCTGGCATCCCGGTCCTCCCGATTCCCGCGCGCGACGCCCGGCGTGGTGCGGACGGCTGCGGTTTCGCGACGATTTGCGCATGGACGACGAGCGGCTCGACGAGGCCGTCCGCAGCGGTGACCTCGACGAGCTCCTGCGGGTGATCGACCAGTGCTGCGACGACCGCGACTGGTCGTCGCTCGCCCGGCTCGAGGGTCTCTGCGAGCGCGCCCACGAGACCGGCCGCCAGCTCTGGCCTGCCGCGTCGCACGCCGCCTACCGCCTCGCGCTCGAGGCACCCGCGCCGTTCGCAGCGTCGGTGCTGCGCGAGGGCGTGGGCCGGTTCGCGCCCGGTCCGCTCCCCGAGGTCGCGGCACAGGCGCACACGTGGTCCGAGCTGGCGCCGCACGCGCCACCGGGTGCGTCCGCAGTGCTCGCGGCGCACGAGCGCGTCGTGAGAGGCGAAGACGTGTCGGGCCGGCTGCCCGACGGCCCGAACGTGATCGAGCTCCCGCCGATGCTCGCGTCGTGGGAACCGGCGTACGCGGTCGCGGAGTACCACGCGCACGAGACCGACTTCCCGGCGCCGACGCTGCCACGGCTCGACGCGTGCACGCTGCCCGAGGCGGCGGCGCGTGCGGCAGCCGACGACGGCGTCGCCGCGCTGCTCGAGGGGACACGCGTGTGGACCCAGGAGTCGAACGGGCGCAGCGACGCGGTCGTGGTGGCGGGGGACGCGCGCGAGGCCATCGCCGCACTCGGTGTGCGCGAAGCACGCATCGCGTCACTCGCCGCGCCCGACGCGCTCGCGCAGGTCGCGTGGGCCGCGAGCAGCGGTGGTGCGCACGGGCGGCGGCCCGGCGCCGCGGCCGGTCGGTTCGGCGCTTGGTGGGTCGCGGGCGCGCTCACCGACCTGCTCGACGAGTGGCCGCCCGATCCCGACGTGCTCGGCACGGCGATCGACTCGCTGCGCTGGCACGCGTGGGACGCCGCGGAGCCGACCACGGGCTGGCGGCTCCAGCTCGCGGTCGAGGACCCGGCGCGCGGCCGTGCGTGGGCCGTCGCTGCCGTCGACGCCGCCTGACGCTGTCGCGCGGCGCCACCCGTAACATCGGCGGCTTGGACGCGCTGACGTTCTACGGGCTGGAGCAGACCGACGATCCGTTGCGGTGGCGGCTGCCCGTCGTGCGCGGCATCTGCTCGGGCTTCGGCTCGCTGTTCGGCGGCGCCGCGCTCGGTGCCTCCATCGAGGTGCTCGAGCGCGTCACCGGCCGCCCGCTGGTGTGGGCGACGGCGCAGTACCTCAAGTTCGCGAACCCGCCCGCAGTCGTCGAGATCGAGGTGGACGAGGTCGTCCGTGGCCACTCGTCGTCGCAGGCCCGCGTGCTCGGGCACGTCGGTGGCGACGAGATCTTCACCGTGCTCGCCGCGCTCGGCCGGCGCACGCTCGACTGGCAGGGCGAATGGGCGGTGCGCCCCGACGTGCCGTCCGTCGCCGACAGCCCGATGCGTGCGCTGCCGCCCCACCAGCTCGGCACGATCGGCGAGCGGCTCGACATGCGCCTCGCCAACGCGCGCGGAGTTCGAGCGACTCGACGGCACGCCCGGTGACGGGCGCAGCGCGCTCTGGGTGCGGCTGCCCGAGCACCTGCCGGCCACCGCATCCGGGCTCGCGGTCGTCGGCGACTACGTCCCGTTCGGGATCAGCCAGGCCGGTGGGCGACGCGCGCGCAGCAACAGCATCGACAACACGCTGCGCATGGTGCGCGTGCACCCGACCGAGTGGGTCCTCGCCGACATCCGGGTGCAGGCGGTCGCCGACGGGTTCGGCCACGGCGTCGTGCACCTGTGGGCCGAGGACGGCACACTGCTGGCGACGGCGAGCCAGTCGACGATCGTCCGCGAATGGGTGGAGATGGAATGAGCGTGCCCCAGCGATTCGGGATCACGGTGCCCTTCGAGGGCATCCCGCTGCACGAGCACCGCTCCTGGTACGAGGAGCTCGAGACCCTCGGGTACACCGACGTCTGGAGCGCCGAGGCCGGCGGCGCCGACGCCTTCACACCGCTCGCGCTCGCCGCCGCGTGGGCGCCGAGCCTGCGGCTCGGCACGGCGATCGTGCCCGTCTTCACCCGCGGCGCGGCGACGCTCGCGCAGTCGGTCGCCGCGATGTGCCAGGCCGCGCCGGGCCGGTTCGCGCTCGGCATCGGCACCTCGTCGGACGTGATCGTCGAGCAGTGGAACGGCGTGCCGTTCGTGAAGCCAGTCCACCGCGTCCGGGACACGATCCGGTTCCTGCGCGCCGCGCTCGCCGGCGAGAAGGTCACCGAGGACTACGAGACGTTCTCGGTGCGTGGCTTCCGACTCGGCGTGACGCTGCCGGAGCAGCCACCGATCCTCGTCGCCGCGCTGCGGCCCGGCATGCTGCGGATCGCGGGCACCGAAGGCGACGGAGCGATCATCAACTGGCTGTCAGCCGACGACGTGCGGACGGTCGTCCCCCACGTCGGCGAGGACAAGGAGATCGTCGCCCGCATCTTCGTGCTCGCGACGACCGATCGCGAACTCGTGAACCTCGTCGGACGGCGCGCGATCGCCGCCTACCTGAACGTCCCGGTGTACGCGAAGTTCCACGAGTGGCTCGGCCGCGGCGAGATGCTCGAGCCGATGTGGCAGGCGTGGCGCGCCGGCGACCGCAAGGCCGCGACGGAGGCGATCCCCGAGCAGCTCCTCGACGAGCTCATCGTGCACGGCTCCACCGAGGAGATCCGCGCCCACCTCGCCCGGTTCTCCGAGAACGGGGTGACGACGCCGGCTCCGGCGATCCTCGGCTCCGGCGAGCAGGTGCGGGAAGTCATCCGCGCCCTGGCACCGAACGCGTAGCGGTCAGCTGCGCGTCGGCGCGAGCTTCGGCTCGTTGTGCCGGACCTTCACGAGGCCGAGCACGCCGCACGTGCGCACGATCCACCAACCCGGGTCGAGCTCGCTGCGCTTGAACGAGAAGCGTGCCGACGTCGGAGCGGCGTGGTGGTTGTTGTGCAGTCCCTCACCACCGGTGATGAGCGCGAGCAGGCGCGAGTTCGTCGCGGAGTTGTCGGCCGGGCGCGAGCCGTACGTGTGCCCGATCGCGTTGATCGCGCCCGACAGCCCGAGGTAGGCGACCGTGTGCACGCCAGCGGCGAAGAGCCCGGTCGACCACCCGAACGTGACGATGAGGATCGTGATGCCGATCCCGAGACCGAGGAACGCGTGGTCGAAGAACCAGCGGTCGAGTCGGTCGGGCTGGAGGTCTTTCGCGTACTTCTCGGTGGTGACGCCGTCGCGCGCGACACGTCGGTAGAGCGCGGCGTTGGCGAGCTGCACGCGCCAGAACCCGACAACGGCCGGGCTGTGAGGATCGAGCTCGGTGTCGACCGCTGCGTGGTGGCGACGGTGCACCGCGACCCACTCGCGCGGACGCATCCCGGTCGACACCCAGAGCAGGACGCGCAGCGGGAACGCGAGCACCGGGTGGACCGTGAGCCCCTTGTGCGTCAACCCGCGGTGCAGGTAGACGGTCGTGGCGAGGATCCCGATCTCGGCGACGAGCAGTCCGACGACGAGCCCGAGGACCGGGTTGAACGGTGCGGTCAGATCCATCGGTCGCGAGCATAACTACCGACTGGTCGGTAGGCTCCATCACCTTGCCTCCCTCGGCGACGCCCGCCACCGACCCGGCCGTCGAGCCCGCCGATGATCAGGATCTCGTCGTCCCCGAGCTCGGCACGAAGGACCAGATCCTCGCCGTGGCGCTGCGGCACTTCGCCGCCGACGGGTACGCCGGCACGAGCCTGAACGCGATCGCCGACGACGTCGGCATCCGCCGCCCGAGCCTGCTGCACCACTTCCATTCGAAGGAAGAGCTGTACCGCGCGGTCGTGCTCGACTCGTTCGGCACGCTGGTTCGAGCTCGTCGCCGACGCGACCCTCGACGTCCGCGAGGGCTGGCCCCAGGTCGAGCGCGTGCTGCGCGCCGCGTTCCTCTTCTTCGAGGACCATCCCGACTTCGTACGTCTCGCCCGGCGCGAGGCGCTCGAGGGTGGTCCGATCCTCGCCGAGGAGCTCGGCGCCGCGCTGCGCCCGCTCTTCGACCAGGCGTGCGGCTGGCTCGCGTCGGAGATGCGCGCCGGTCGCCTCCGCGAGTACGACCCCGCGCAGCTGATGCTGACCGGCTACGGGGCGGTGCTGTCGTACCTCTCCGATGCTGCGCTGATCACCGCGCTGCTCGGCGAGGACCCGCTGTCAGCCACGGCGCTCGACGTCCGACGTGAGCACGTGCTCGCAGTCCTGCGCACCGCGCTCGAGCCCTAGAACCGAGCGACCTCACGCCAGCGCGTGAGCAGTGCCTCGTCGCCGAACACCTCGAGGCGGTCGACGGGCCCGCGGCCCTGGAGCCAGCAGAGCAGATCCGACGCGGTGCCGCGCGCCGCGACGTCGCCCTTCGCGTGCTCGCGCTCGACCTCGATGCCCGCGGGCGTGCGACGGACGAGCCATTCCCCCGTCACGTCCGTGCAGTGGAAGTGGAGCGTCTCGCCGTTTCCCGTCGGCGGCGCGCCCCTCAGCGGCGTCGCGAGCAGCTCGAACAGCTCGTCGATCCCGTCTGCCGCGAGGTCCGCGTCGATGGGCTGCACGTCACCGGCCGCCGACTCGGCGTCGATTCGATGCATCGAGGTCTCGTGCGCCTGCCGCCGCTGCCAGAAGCCGACCGTGCCGTTCGGGAGGAACCACGCCCAGCACGTGTCCGCGGCCGGACGGTCGAGCGCGGCAACCAGGATCTCGGCACCCTGGCGCGCCCATGCAACGCGCTCCTCCGGCGCGGGGATCACGACCTCGCCGCGAGGCAACGGCCCATCGGCAGGCTGGCGCTCGGTGTTCCCGGCCGCCCAGCGGTGCACGCGCCCGATGTGGGCGAGAAGGTCGGCGACGGTCCAGTCGGGACACGGCGGCACCGGCGTGTCGAGCCCCGCGTGCTCGGCCGCGTCGACCAACCTCGTGGCGTTCGTGCGGATCGCGTCGAGGTACTCGTCACGCTGCACGACGCGCAGCCTACGAGGCGGGTTCGATCGGCTCGACGGGATTCACGACTTCGGAGCCCTTGTTGTCGGCCGAGTTGACCGCGGTGCTCACGGGCCACATCTCGAGCTGCTCGGAGGGCGCGGGCACGAGCAGCTTCGCGAGCTCCGCGACGTCCTGGTTCTCGGGGTCGAGCCACGTCGTCCACGCGGACTCGGGCAGCAGGACGGGCATGCGGTCGTGCACCGGCGCGATGAGCTCGTTCGGCTCGCCGGTGACGATCACGCAGGATCGCAACCACCCCTCGTCGTCGGTGCCGGTCGGCGGCTCGATCCCGTCGCGCACCTTCCAGACGTCCCAGAGACCGGCGAACGCCATCGGTTCACCGTCGCGCCGGTGGATGAACATCGGCTGCTTCTGTGGCCGCCCCTTCGGCGTCTTCGGCGGACCGACGACGCGCCACTCGTAGAACCCGTCCGCGGGGATGAGACAGCGCTTCTTCGCGAACGGGCGCTGGTACGCCGACTTGGTCGCGAGGCCGTCGGCGCGCGCGTTGATCATGCGGTCACCGATCGACGGGTCCTTCGCCCACGACGGCACGAGCCCCCAGCGCACCTGTGAGAGGACGCGCCGGTCGTCGCGCTGTCGCACGACCATCACGAGCTCGCGCGGCGCGACGTTGTAGCTCGGCTCGAACAGGTCGACCTTCAGGTCGTCGACACCGAACCGGTCCGCGAGCAACGCGGGTGACGACGCGGTCACGAATCGTCCGCACATGGCGTCCGTTGTACCCGAACTCGCGACGAGTCAGTGCACGCGTCGGCGACACGTCAACGCTTGGGGCGGTCGCGCACGCGCCGGACGAACCGGAGACCGGACCACGTCTCGTCGATCGCCGCGACCTTGTTGTCGACGAGCCCGTTGTCGAGCCCGATGCGCTGCACGGGGTCGAACGAGAGGTCGGTCGCCACGTCGGACGACTTCTTCGGCCATGCGATCCAGAGCCCACCGTCGGGCTCGAGCCGGTTCTGGAACGTCGGGAAGCGGCGGGCGAGCTCGGCCCGCCGGGTCACGAAGAAGACGACCACGTCGAGGCGCCCGAGGGCCTTCATCCGGAGCTGGACCCCGGGCGGGAGCTCGAGCGCCTCGGCGAAGCCGTTCGGCGCCGAGACGACCGCGAGCCTGCACCCCTCCTTGACCCCGAGCTTCTTCGCCAGGGGCGTCCCGGAGTATCCCGCCATCGGTGTCACGTTCGTCGCGCGCGTGCCCCGACGTCAACCGAGCGCGCGACCGCGCGGCGACACGAGGTCGCACGTCGTCGACGCGACGGAGCGCGCGCGAGCCGGTCGCGCGGTCACGACGTGACCGCCGGCACAATTCCCGACCGTTTCACTCGACTTTTACGGTCCGCCGGACCTATGCTCGGCATCGACGAGACGACGAACACCCGCAACGACCAGGAGACCTGTCATGGCGATCGCACTGGGCCAGGAAGCACCCAACTTCACCGCCGAGACCACCGACGGCAAGCTCGACTTCCACGAGTACCTCGGCGACAGCTGGGGCGTGCTCTTCTCACACCCGAAGGACTTCACGCCGGTCTGCACGACGGAGCTCGGTCGGGTCGCCGCGCTGAAGCCCGAGTTCGACAAGCGCAACGTGAAGGTCGTCGGCCTCTCGGTCGACGCGACGACCGATCACGAGTCCTGGGCCAAGGACATCGAGGAGACCCAGGGCACGGCGCCGAACTTCCCGATCATCGGCGACGACGACTACAAGGTCTCGAAGCTCTACGACATGCTCCCGGCCGACACCTCGGGTGGCGCGAAGGAGCGCACGCCGGCCGACAACATGACCGTCCGGAACGTGTTCGTCATCGGGCCCGACAAGAAGGTCAAGATGATCCTCACGTACCCGATGACGTGCGGCCGCAACTTCGACGAGATCCTCCGGGTCATCGACTCGCTCCAGCTCAACGCCGAGCACGCGGTGGCCACGCCGGCCGACTGGAAGCAGGGCGACGACGTGATCATCACCGCGGCCGTCAGCAACGAAGACGCCGACAAGAAGTTCCCCGGCTACAAGACCGTCAAGCCCTACCTGCGAACCACCAAGCAGCCTTCGTAGGACCGCGGTCGGGAGCCGGGGGCGCTTCGCTCACTCCGGGCTTCACGCGCCGCTGCTTCGCAGCGCCGGCGCTCCAGCCAAGTCGTTCGCTCCGGCCCCCGTCACCCGACCGCGCGCCGTTGTGGGTCGCTACAGGTACGCCGCGGGGTCGACCGGGTTGCCGCTGAGGCGCACCTCGAAATGGAGATGGGGGCCGGTCGACATTCCGGTGCTGCCGACGTAGCCGATGACGTCGCCGGCACCGACCTGCTGGCCGACACTCACCGCGACCTGCGACTGGTGCGCGTACAGCGTCGCCATGCCGCCGCCGTGGTCGATGACGACCGTGTTGCCGTAGCCGCCCTGGCTGCCGGCCGTCACGACCGTGCCGGCGCGGCAGGCGTGGATCGGGGTCCCCGACCCGGCCTGCATGTCGGCGCCCGTGTGCATGCGCGTGGACCCGAGGACGGGGTGCATGCGCGGACCGAAGCCGCTGCCGATCGCACCGGGCACGGGGCGGGCCTCGCAGGCGCCCGGCGTGCCGGGGCCGGACCCGAGCGCACGGAGCCTCGCGGCGATGCTGTCCGACGCGGCCTGCAGCGCCGCGAGCTCGGACTCGAACTCCGTCTTGCGCGACTGGATCGCGTCGATGGCCGACTTCTCGGCGGCCTCCTGCTGTGCGGCCTCGGCACGCGCCGGCTCGATCTGCGACCGGAGCGCCGCGATCTCGTCGCGCGCAGCCTGCGCCTCCTGCGTCGCGCGGTCGGCCTTGGCCTTCTCCTCGGCGAGCTCCTGGCGCTTCGACTCGAGCTGGTCCCGGAGCCGCTCGACACGGGTGACGATCCGCTGGCGCTTGTCGGAGACCTTGTCGAGGTACTTGTCCTGCTGGACGAGGGTCTCGGGCCGGCTGGCGAGGACGACGTCGTAGACCGCACCGCTGCGCGCCGAGCGGTACATCTCGGCGGCGGAGGCGTCGAGGTCGGCCTGGGCACCGTCGAGCTTGGCCTGCGTCGCGTCGATCTCGGCCTGCAGCTCGACGGCGCGGGCCAGCAGCCGCTCCGACTCCGCCTGCAGCGGGGCGAGCTTCGCCTGCGCCGCGGCGACCTGGCTGTCGAGCTGCGCGACCTGCGCGTCGATCTCCTGCTTGCGCGCCGAGATCCCGAAGAGCTCCTGGAGCGCGGCGGCCTCTTGCGCGGAGGCCTCGCCGATCTGGTCCTGGAGCTCCTGGCGGCGGTCGTCTTCAGGCGCGCCGGACGCGAGCGAGCCCGAGAGCGCGAGCACGAGTGCGATCGCAGGCGCGGCGAACAGGAGCCGGAAGCGCAGAAGACGCATGAAGGCAATCAGGGTAGACAACAGGGGTCACAGCAGCAACAGGTGAAACGAGCCCGGAAACTCGGGATTTCAGCCCGGGCGACCCGTTTCGGGGGGCCGGGGCTGGGGCGGTCGGCTCAGACCCGCAGGAAGCGGCGGAGCCCGATGAGCGAGCCGATGAGCCCGATGACGATGCCGAGGACGATCACGTAGAGCGCCACGGTCACCGCGTCGCTACTCGTGACGAAGAACTCGCGGAAGAACCCGGTCGGGCTGTCGAACCAGTTGTCGAAGCCGATCTTGAGCGCGACGACGACACCCACCGCTAACCCAGCGCCGATCAGCCCCTGGACGAGCCCCTCTGCCATGAACGGGACGCGCACGAACCAGTTCGACGCGCCGACGAGCTTCATCACCTCGATCTCGCGCCGTCGGGCGAACGTCGCGAGCCGGATCGTGTTGACGATCAGGAACAACGACGACACGAGCAGGACCAACGAGAGCCCGATGAAGATGATGCGGGCCGTGTTCGTGGCGTCGAGCAGGCCCCGAAGGGCCTCCTCAGGAGTCGCGACGTCCTCGACACCTGGTTGGGCCTCGAACCTCCGTTGGATCGCGTTCGTCTGCTCCGCCCTGTTCGGGACGATGCGGAACGAGGTCGGCAGCGCGTCGGCGGTGATGTTCTTCACCAGGTCGGGGTCCTTGCGGAAGATCCGCTTGAACTCCTCGAGCGCTGCTTCCTTGTCGAAGTAGCGGAACGACTTCACGTCGGGGTCGTTGCCGAGCTCGGTGCGGACGTCGCCGATCTGGCCCTCGGTGGCGTCGACCTGCATGAAGATCTCGAGCCGGACCCCGCCCTTGATGCGCTCCGTGCCGTGGCCGACCCACCTCGACAGCATCATGATGCCGCCGAAGAGCGCCAGGGAGACCGCCACCGTGAGGACGCCGGCGATGGTCATCAGCAGGTTGCGGCGCAGCGAGACGATCGTCTCGCGCGCGAAGTACGTCATGCGTGTCCACATGTGGCGCTACGCCCCCGTCCCGTAGAGGCCGCGGGCCTCGTCGCGGACGACCGAGCCCCGGTTGAGCTCGATGACTCGGCGGCGCATCGCGTCGACGATGCGCCCGTCGTGCGTCGCCATGCAGACGGTGGTGCCGGTGCGGTTGATCCGGTCGAGGATCCGCATGATGCCGACCGTGGTGGCCGGGTCGAGGTTCCCGGTGGGCTCGTCGGCGAGCAGGATCAGCGGCCGGTTCACGAACGCCCGGGCGATCGAGACGCGCTGCTGCTCACCACCGGAGAGCTCGGTCGGGAAGCGGCCGGCCTTCTTCGCCAGGCCCACGAGGTCGAGGACCTGGGGCACCTGGGTGCGGACGACGTGGCGCGGCCGCCCGATGACCTCCATCGCGAACGCGACGTTCTCGTAGACGGTCTTGGTCGGTAGCAGCTTGAAGTCCTGGAAGATCGTGCCGATGTTGCGACGCAGCTGCGGCACCTTCCAGTGCGAGAGGCGCGAGATGTCGCGTCCCGCGACCACGATGCGGCCGTCGGTCGGCGGCTCCTCGCGCAGGAGGAGCTTCAGGAACGTCGACTTGCCCGACCCCGACGGGCCGACCAGGAAGACGAACTCGCCCTTCTGGACGTCCATCGTGACGTCGCGCAGCGCGACGACGTTGCCCTTGTAGACCTTGGAGACGTTCTCGAAACGCAGCATGCAAAAGCAGCGACACCCAGCCGCTGGAGCTCGGGGGAGGGGGCTCGGCGGGACCGAGGGTACCAGTCACCTCCCCCGCCACAGGGGCACCGTCACAGCCCCAGGTCAGCCCGCCGCAGACGGCTCAGGCGGCCTCGGCGCGGGACGCCGACTCGCGCAGGCACGCATCGCCGCACGGGCCGATCGCCGGCACACGCGCCACGTCGAACACCGGCTCGGACCGGCGGATCGTGACGAACGCGATGGCCGAGCCGATGACGCACAGACCGGCGCAGAGGTACATCGCCCGGCCGAAGCCGTCGTCGAGGTCGAGCGCGGCGCCCGCGCCCGCGAGCCCGGCGGCGGCCGGCAGCACCGCGATCGCGAGCAACCCCGCGATGCGCGCCACCGCGTTGTTGATCGCGGACGCGACACCGGCGTGGTCGTCGTCGACCGCGCCCAGCACGGTCGCGGTCAGCGGCGCGACCGTGATCGCGAGGCCGGCGCCGAGCACCACCGCACCCGGGAACACGCCCTCCCAGTACGACACGCCGGGCTCCACCATCGCGAACAGCGCGGTGCCCGCCGCCACGACGAGCGGCCCGACCGTCATCGGGAGGCGGGGCCCGATCCGCTGCGCCAGCGCCCCCGCTCTCGGCGAGAAGATCAGCGTCAGCACGGTCAGCGGCAGCAGCGCGGCGCCCGCCTCGAGAGCGCTGTACCCGAGGTCGCTCTGGAGGTGCACCACGAGCAGGAACGTGACGGCGCTCAGCGCGGCGTAGACCGCGAGGGTCACGGCGTTCGCCCCCGAGAACTGGCGGGAGCGGAAGATCGCCAGCGGCACCATCGGGTGCGACGCGTGGGACTCGAAGACGACCCAGAGCACGAGGAGCAGCGCCCCGGCCAGGGCGAGCACCCACTCCATCATCGACCATCCGCCGGCCGGGCCCTCGATCAGCGCGAACACGAGGGCGCCCAGGCCGGCGGCGAGCAGGAGGGCGCCGACGTAGTCGACGTTGCGGTTGGCGTGCTCGTCGCGGGTGTCGGGCACGTGCCGGAGGGCGAACAGCATCGTGACGGCGATGATCGGCAGGTTGATGAGGAAGACGAGGCGCCACGAGACCGAGTCGATCAGCCAGCCACCCAGGAAGGGGCCGAACGCGGTCGCCACACCGGCGAGGCCCGACCAGGCCCCGATCGCACGGGCGCGCTGGTCGACGGCGAACGACGAGGAGATGATCGCGAGGCTCGCCGGCACCAGCAGCGCGCCGGCTGCGCCCTGCAGGATCCGGGCGACGATCAGCATCGTCACCGACGGCGCGATGCCGCAGAGCAGCGACGCGACGCCGAAGCCCGCCAACCCGAGCACGAACATGCGACGGCGGCCGAAGAGGTCACCGAGCGAGCCGCCGATGACCAGGAACGAGCCGAGCGACAGCAGATAGCCCGTCAGGACCCACTGCAGGTCGGCGAGGTTCGCGTCGAAGTCGTTCGCGATCGCGGGCAGCGCGGCGTTGACGACGGTGCCGTCGAGGAAGACGACCCCCGAGCCGAGGACGGTCGTGACCACGATCCAACGTCCGGCGGTCGTACCCATCCGGACGCCGGGCAGGCTCACTCCGTCGACCCCCCGCGGCTGGCGCGCCACTGCAACCACGACTCGATGAACTCGTCGAGGTCGCCGTCGAGCACCGCGTCGACGTTGCCGGTCTCGTGCCGCGTCCGCTCGTCCTTCACGAGGCGGTACGGCGCGAGCGTGTAGGTGCGGATCTGGCTGCCGAACGCGACGTCGCGCTTCTCACCCGACAGCTCGGCGAGCTCGGCCTCGTGCTCCTGCCGTTGCCGCTCCGCGAGGCGCGCAGCGAGGATCTGCATCGCGCGCGCCTTGTTCTGCGTCTGCGACCGCTCGTTCTGGCACGACACGACGATGCCGGTCGGCAGGTGCGTGATGCGCACGGCGGAGTCGGTGACGTTGACGTGCTGGCCACCCGCACCCGACGACCGGTACGTGTCGATGCGGAGGTCGGTCGGGTCGATCTCGGGCTCCTCGGTGTGCTCGAGCGCGGGGACGCAGTCGAGCGACGCGAACGCCGTCTGCCGGCGCGCGTTCGCGTCGAAGGGCGAGATGCGGATCAGGCGGTGCACGCCGCGCTCCCCCTGCAGCAGCCCGTAGGCGTACCGACCCTTCACCGTGAACGTCGCCGAGCTGAGCCCGGCTTCCGTGCCCGGCTGCACCTCGTCGAGCTCGACGTCGAAGCCGCGCCGCTCGGCCCACCGCGTGAACATGCGCAGCAGCATCTCGGTCCAGTCCTGGGCGTCGGTGCCGCCCGCGCCGGAGTTCACGACGCAGATCGCGTCGCGGTCGTCGTGGTCGCCGGTGAACAGCGACCGCAGCTCGAGGTCGTCGAGCTGGGTGCGGAGCGCGTCGATCCCGCCGGTGATCTCGGGCTCCTGGGAGTCGTCGCCCTCTTCGCGAGCCATCTCGTAGAGGGTCTGCGACGTCCGAGAGCGTCCGGTCGAGCCCGTCGACGAGGTCGACGTCCTCCTTGCACACGCGCGTGCTCGGTCGTGACCGCGCGTGCGTGGTCCTGGTCGTTCCACAGGCCGGGGTCGGCGACCGCCTCGTCGAGCTCGACGAGCCGCGTCCGGGCCTCGTCGACCCGCAGGTACTTGTGCGCGTCAGCGACGCGGCGCGCCAGCGTCGGTGAGGTCTTCCGAGAGATCGCGCACGCAGCGACGACCGACTCAGCGGCCGTGGCAGAGCTTGAACTTCTTGCCGCTGCCGCAGTAGCAGGGTTCGTTGCGTCCGGGCATCTTCTCGACGGACACCGGCTCGTTGGCCGCGCCGATCGGCCCGACGGGCTCGGGCGCGTCGCCGAGCTCCTCGAGCGCGGCCTCCTCGACGGGCTGCGCGGCGCGGGCCTGCTGGAGCCCGGCGGCACCCTGCACCGGATCCTCGGGCGCGGAGTAGGAGAGGTTGCGCGGCTGCGGCGCCTCTTCCTCCTCGGTGACGACCTCGAGGTGCGTGACGTAGCGCACGAAGTCGTCGTCGATCATCCCCATCATCGCCTCGAACATGTCGAAGCCCTCGCGCTGCCACTCGGCCAGCGGGTCGCGCTGGCCCATCGCGCGGAGGTTGATGCCCTCACGGAGGTAGTCCATCTCGTAGAGGTGCTCGCGCCAGTGCTGGTCGATCACCGAGAGCATCACGCGGCGCTCGATCTCGCGGAGCGTCTCGGCGCCGATCGCCTGCTCCTTCGCGTCGTAGCGCGCGAGCGCGTCGTCGACGACGAGCCCGCGCAGCTCGTCGACGTGCTTGGCGTCGTCGAGCCGTTCCCGGGTGATGTCGGTCGGCATCGCCTGCGTGAGGTTCTGGTGGAACTCGTCGAGGTCCCACACCTCGGGGTACTCACCAGGGCAGTACGTGTCGATCAGGTGCTCGACCGCGTCCTCGATCGCCTCGACGCGACGCGTCACCGAGGTCTTCCCCGTCGAGGATCTGCTGGCGGCGCTGGTAGATGACCTTGCGCTGCTCGTTCATCACCTCGTCGTACTTGAGGACGTCCTTGCGGATCTCGAAGTTGCGGTCTTCGACGGTGCGCTGCGCGCGCTCGATCGCCTTCGTGACCATGCGCGCCTCGAGCGGCATGTCGTCGGGGAACGCGCGGTCCATCACCCAGTTCATGGCGCCGGTCGCGAACAGGCGCATCAGGTCGTCTTCGAGCGAGAGGTAGAAGCGGCTCTCCCCCGGGTCGCCCTGTCGGCCGGAGCGACCACGCAGCTGGTTGTCGATGCGCCGGCTCTCGTGCCGCTCCGTGCCGAGGACGTAGAGCCCGCCCTTCTCGCGGACGCGGTCACCCTCCTCGGCGCAGACCTCCTTGTACTTGGCGACGAGCTCGTCGAAGCGCGCCTCGTCGTCCTCGGGGTCGACGCCCTCGGCGAGCATCTCGCTGCGGGCGAGGCCTTCGGGGTTGCCGCCGAGCAGGATGTCGACGCCGCGGCCGGCCATGTTCGTGGCGACGGTCACGGCGTGCGGCTGCCCGGCCTGGGTGACGATGTGCGCTTCCCGCTCGTGCTGCTTGGCGTTGAGGATCGTGTGCGGGACGCCGCGGCGCTCGAGCAGCTGCGAGAGCTGCTCGGACTTCTCGACCGAGATCGTGCCGACGAGCACCGGCTGACCCGTCTCGTAGCGCTCCTGGATGTCGTCGGCGGCGGCGTCGAACTTGGCGTCCTCGGTCTTGTAGATGAGGTCGGGCTCGTCGGCGCGGATCATCGGCTTGTTGGTCGGGATCGAGACGACCTCGAGCGCGTACGTGTGCGCGAACTCACCGGCTTCCGACGCGGCGGTGCCGGTCATCCCCGAGAGCTTGTCGTACATGCGGAAGTAGTTCTGGAGGGTGACCGTCGCGAGGGTCTGGTTCTCTTCCTTGATCCGGACGCCCTCCTTGGCCTCGACCGCCTGGTGCAGACCCCTCGCTCCAACGGCGGCCCTCGAGGATGCGGCCGGTGAACTCGTCGACGATCTTGACCTCGCCGTCGGCGACGACGTAGTCGACGTCGCGCTTGAACAGCTCCTTCCCGCGCAGCGCGGCCTGGAGCTGGTGCACGAAGTTCTGGTTGACGTGCTCGTAGAGGTTCGAGACGCCGAGCGCCTCTTCGACGCGCCCGATGCCTTCTTCGGTCGGGACGACGGTCTTCTTGGCCTCGTCGACCTCGTAGTCGCGGTCGCGCTGCAGACCCTTCACGATGCGCGCGAACTGGTAGTAGAGCTGCTGCGCGTCGTCGGCGCGACCCGAGATGATCAGCGGCGTCCGCGCCTCGTCGACCAGGATCGAGTCGACCTCGTCGACGATCGCGAAGTAGTGGCCACCGCGCTGTGCCTGCTGCTCGGCGCTCGCCGCCATGTTGTCGCGCAGGTAGTCGAACCCGAACTCGTTGTTCGTGCCGTACGTGATGTCGGCCGCGTACGCGACCTTCTTCAGGTTCCAGTCGTCGATCTGCGGGATGACCACGCCGACCTCGAGACCGAGGAACCGGTAGATCTGGCCCATCCACGTCGGCGTCGCGCCGGGCCAGGTAGTCGTTGACGGTGACGAGGTGCACGCCGTACCCGGCGAGCGCGTTGAGGTACGCGGGCAGCGTCGCGACGAGCGTCTTGCCCTCGCCGGTCTTCATCTCGGCGACCCATCCGAAGTGCAGCGCCGGCGCCGCCCATCAGCTGCACGTCGAAGTGGCGCTGGCCGATCGTGCGGCGGCCGGCCTCCCGGATCGCCGCGAACGCCTCGGGGAGGAGGTCGTCGAGCGCGTCGATCGCGCGCCTCACGGCCGGTCACGAGGTCGCCGGCCTGGTCGAGGCGGGTCCTGAAGTCGGCGGTCAGCGCCCGCAGCTCGTCGTCGCTGCGGCGCTCCATCTCGGGCTCGAGCCCGCTGACCTCGGGCACGATCGACTCGAGGAGCTTGAGCTTCCGGCCTTCGCCGGCGTGCAGCACCTTCTGGAAGAGACCCATGACGAACCCATGCTACTGGTGGGTCTCGCGGGCCCTGTGAGCGGGTTCGCGGGGCCGCGGTGGCACGATGCGGCCCGTGGACGTGGCCACCGAGGAGCGCGCCGGGACCTTCGCGCGCGTCAGAGCGCGCATCGGCGACGCGCCGCCCGCGTCGCACGCGCTGGCCGGAGCGATCGCGATCTGGATCGTCACGTTCGCGGTGCTCGTCGTCCGGCGCCAGGACCGCTTCTGGTCGGTCGACTTCGACATGGGGATCTACGACCAGGCGGTGTGGCTCCTCGCGCACGGTCACGACTTCATCACCGTGCGCGGGCTCCCCGTGTTCGGCCACCACGGGACGTTCGGCGTTCTACCTGCTCGCGCCCGCGTCGTGGCTGGGCGCGGGCCCGAACTTCCTCAACGTCCTGCAGGTCACGGTGCTCGCGCTCGGCGCGGTGCCGCTCTACCTCCTCGGGCGCGACCGAGGCCTGCAGCCCTGGGGTGCGGCCGCGCTCGGCGGCGCGTTCCTGCTGCACCCCGCGCTCCAGTTCCTCGGGTGGGAGCTGTTCCACCCGGAGACCATGGCGATCACGCCGCTGCTTGTGCGCGTACGTCGCCGCCGAGCGCCGCTCCTGGGGCTGGTTCGCCGGCTGGGCGGTGCTCGCGGTGTCGTGGAAGGAGGACATCGCGCTCGGCGATGGTCGTCCTGGGTCTCGTCATCGCGCTGCGGCCTCGCCACACGGCGGCCGACCGGAAGGCCGGGCTGATCACCGCAGGCCTGGCGCTCGGGTTCTTCCTCGTCGTGACCCAGCTGGTGCTCCCAGCGGTGTCCGGGCACCCGGCGCACTACGAGAACCTCTACTCCGGGGTCGGCGGATCACCCGGCGGCATCTTCGACACGGCGCTGCACGACCCGGGCGAGATCACCAGCCGCATCGGCTCCGCCGAGACCGGAGAGTTCGCCTGGAAGCTGCTGGCGCCGTTCGGCCTGACGGCGCTCGCCGGCCCGTTCGCCCTGCTGATCGGCCTGCCGCAGTTCGGTCTCGACGCGCTCAGCGACCCGTCATGGACGCGGTCGATCAGCTACCACTACGCGGCGCTCCCGCTCGCGGCGATCGCGCTCGCCGCCGTCGAAGGCGTCGCGTTCCTCGTGCGTCGCATCGGTGGCGTGACCCGCGTGGTGATCCCGACGTTCGTGCTCGCGTGCGCGCTCGCGTCGACGCTCGCGTGGGGTCCGTCTCCGATCGGCGCGGAGTACGACCAGGGGTGGTGGCCGCCGGCGACCGACGACCGCCTCGACGCGAAGCGGGCCGCCGTCGACCTGATCCCCGACGACGCGTCGGTCAGCGCGGTCTACACGTTCGTCCCGCAGCTCAGCGGCCGCGAGCGCATCTACACGTTCCCCAACCCGTGGCGGCCGAGCAACTGGGGCTACAAGGATCAGGACCAGCACGACCCACGCGGCGTCGACTGGATCGTGGTCGACCGCGCCGCGCTCGGCGTCGCCGACCGCCTGCTGCTCGACCAGGTGCTGTCGGTCGAGGACTGGAAGATCGTCATGGACGACGACAACATCGTCGTCGCCCGACGGCTCGACTGAGCCGCGACGACCTAGCGGCCGCGCTTGTCCTTGCGGCGCGCCACCTGGTGCCGCAGCTTCGCGACCACCCGTTCGAGCGCAGCCTCGGGCACCGGCGCGACCGCGTGCGCGGTGAGCGTCCCGCGCCGCAGGTGCAGTCGCGCCGCGCAGCGCGTGTGGTCGCGCGATCCGCGGGTTGCGCTGACCGGCGAAGTCGACCTCGATCCACTCCGCATCGGTCGCGAGCCGCTCCAACACGACGGCCTTGCGGTTCGCGACCGCTCGGAGACGGTCGTCGACGTCCACGTCGCGGCTCCGGACGATGACCTCCATGGGCCCGCACCTCCTCGCACGGCGTGCGTGCACGCGGAGTGTAGGACCCGTCGGCGCCGCCGTCACCGGGAGCGAACGGAGGGGCGAACGGGTGTGCGGGCGGCCGTCAGGACGCGCACCGAAGCCGCTCCCGCAGCACGCAACGCCCGGGCCCCGGCCCCGACGGTCGCCCCCGTGGTCGCGACGTCGTCGACGAGCAGGACCGACGCCGGGACGTGCGCAGCGGGCCGACGAGCTCGGGTCCCAGGCGGCGCTCCGCCGCACGCGAGGCCCGTCTGGGGGTCACCCGAGATGCGGCGCAGGAGCGGGACCGCGCGTCGGGCGAGCAGCCGTGCGACGGCGCGAGCGAGGAGCTCGGCGTGGTCGAAGCCGCGCTCGTGGCGACGGGAGCGGGTGGTGGGCACCCACGTGACGACCGTCGGCAGTGGCGGG
The DNA here is from genome assembly GCA_963731815.1 of uncultured Acidimicrobiia bacterium. Taxonomy (GTDB): domain Bacteria; phylum Actinomycetota; class Acidimicrobiia; order IMCC26256; family PALSA-555; genus DATBSK01. The sequence goes on from CAVSWW010000010.1 coordinate 50,622, forward strand.
CCCACGAGCGGCGCCATGGCGGCGGCGAGCCATCCGGTCGCCGCGTGCATCCGCCGGTACTTCACGCGCGCGATCAGCTCGCGTGCGACCCCCTCGTACGCGAACGGCGCGGCCCATCCGTCGACGTGCGGCGGAGGCGCGGCGTGCGGCGCAGGGACGAGCGCGCGCTCACAGCGCGCGCACACCGGGTCGGCCGGGCGCCCGCAGCCGGGGCACGCGAGCGGCAGCAGCGACGCGAGCATGCCGGCACGCTACGGGCGGCCTGTGACAGCGAGCTCCCTGAGCGACCGTTCGTACGGACCCCGGGCGATGCCGCGCTCGGTGACGATCGCGCTCACCAACGCGGCGGGCGTGACGTCGAACGCCGGGTTGCGCGCCGGCGTGCCGCGGGGCGCGGTGCGCACGTCCCCGACGCTCGTCACCTCGCGCGGGTCGCGCTCCTCGATGACGATCGCGGCACCGTCCGGTGTCGTGAGGTCGACCGTCGTCAGCGGCGCGGCGACGACGAACGGAACGTTGTGATGGTGCGCGAGCACCGCGAGCGAGTACGTCCCCACCTTGTTGGCGACGTCGCCGTTCGCGGCGACGCGGTCGGCACCGACGACGACCACGTCCACCTCACCCCGCCCCATGAGCGACGCCGCGGCCACGTCGGCGATCAGCGTGTGGTCGATGCCCAGACGATCGAGCTCCCACGCGGTGAGGCGCGCCCCCTGCAGGACGGGCCGGGTCTCGTCGACCCAGACCCGCGGCCGCAGCCCGGCCTCGGCCGCGGCTCGCACGACGCCGAGGGCGGTGCCGTAGCCGACGCAGGCCAGGGAGCCAGCGTTGCAATGGGTGAGGACGCGGGCGTCGCGCCCGAGCAGCGCCATGCCGTGCGCACCGAGCGCGCGGTTGGCCGCGACGTCCTCGTCGGCGATCGCGTTCGCTTCCGCGAGCGCCGCCGCGGCGCCACTCCCCGCCTCCGCCGCGTCGTACGCGTCGAGCACGCGGTCGACGCCGCGCGCCAGGTTGACCGCGGTCGGACGCGCGTCGCGCAGGCGCGCCGCCCCGCGGTGCACGGCCGCCTGCGAGCCGGTCGCGGCCGCGAGCGCGACGCCGTAGCCGCCGGTGGCACCGATCGCGGGCGCCCCGCGCACGACGAGGTCGCGGATCGCCCGGACGACCTCGGCGACCGTCGTGCACTCGACGTACCGCAGCCGCCCGGGCAGCGCGCGCTGGTCGATCAGCCGGACACGCCCGCGCCGCCACTCGACGGTCGGCGGGATCGGCTCCGGCACGTCGCCGCTAGTAGCGATAGTGCTCGGGCTTGTACGGGCCCTCGACGGGCACGCCGATGTACGCGGCCTGGTCCTCGGTGAGCGTCGTCAGCTTCACGCCGAGCTTGTCGAGGTGCAGGCGCGCCACCTCCTCGTCGAGGTGCTTCGGCAGCGTGTACACCTGCTTCTCGTAGAAGTCGGTGTGCGTGTACAGCTCGATCTGCGCGAGCACCTGGTTCGTGAAGCTGTTCGACATCACGAAGCTCGGGTGACCGGTCGCGCACCCGAGGTTCAGCAGCCGGCCTTCGGCGAGCACGATGATCGAGTGCGAGTCGCGGTCGCCGTCGGGTGGGAAGACCCACTCGTCGACCTGGGGCTTGATGCCGTCGCGCTTCACCCCGGGGATGTCGGCGAGCCCGGCCATGTCGATCTCGTTGTCGAAGTGCCCGATGTTCCCGACGATCGCGTTGTGCTTCATCCGCTGCATGTCGGCCGCCGTGATGATGTTGTGGTTGCCGGTCGCGGTGATGAACAGGTCGGCCGTCTCGACGACGTCCTCGAGGGTCGTGACCTCGTAGCCCTCCATCGCCGCCTGCAGCGCGCAGATCGGGTCGATCTCGGTGATGACGACGCGCGCACCCTGCCCGCGCAGCGACTGCGCGCAGCCCTTGCCGACGTCGCCGTAGCCGCACACGACGGTGACCTTGCCGGCGAGCATCACGTCGGTCGCGCGGCAGATGCCGTCGACGAGCGAGTGCCGGCAGCCGTAGAGGTTGTCGAACTTGCTCTTGGTCACCGAGTCGTTCACGTTGATCGCCGGGAACAGGAGCGATCCGGCTTCCTGCATCTGGTACAGGCGGTGGACGCCGGTCGTGGTCTCCTCGGTGACACCGATGATCCCCTCGGCGATGCCGTGCCAGAGCTTGTCGTCCTCGCCCTGGAGGCGCTCGAGCATCTTGAGCACGACGCGCCACTCACCCGAGTCGGCGTCGGTGGGCGCGGGCACCTCGCCCGCGCGCTCGTACTCGAGGCCACGGTGCACGACGAGCGTGGCGTCGCCACCGTCGTCGAGGATCATGTTGGGGCCGGCAGTGGTCGCGCCGTCACTCCCGCCCGTCAGATCGGGCCAGCGCAGCGCCTGCTCGGTGCACCACCAGTACTCCTCGAGCGTCTCGCCCTTCCACGCGTAGACGGGCACGCCCGCGACCGCGATCGCCGCCGCGGCGTGGTCCTGCGTCGAGAAGATGTTGCACGACGCCCAGCGCACCTCGGCACCGAGCGCGATGAGCGTCTCGATCAGCACCGCGGTCTGCACCGTCATGTGCAGCGAACCGGTGATGCGCGCGCCCTTCAGCGGCTGCGTCGCGCCATGGCGCTCGCGCATCGCCATCAGGCCGGGCATCTCGTGCTCGGCGAGGTCGATCTCCTTGCGACCGAAGTCGGCGAGCGAGAGGTCGGCGACCTTGAAGTCGGGCGTGCCGTCGGGACGGACGGGGGTCGTGGCAGTCGTGGTCTCGGTCATGGGTGCTCCTCTGGGGACTCCTGTGTCCGCGATCTCGCGCGTCTGGTGGCACGCGCGACCGGTGGACCTGGCAGGAGTCGGCCCGGATCACCGGGTGACAGCCCTTCCCGTCGTGCACGACACGTGCGACGGGAGCGGCCCGACCTGTGACCAGGCTATCCCTCGTGCGGGCCGAGCGCGGCCTTGAGCTGCGCGATCGCGTCGATCGGGCCGGGGTCGACGTCGTTGTCGAGCGCGAGGTAGCAGGACACCCACGTGCCGAGGTACATGAGGTCGAGCAGCTGCGCGAGGCGGCCGTCGCCCGCCGCCTCGACGTCGATCACCTGCACGAACACCTCTTCGATCAGGTCGCGGCTCAGCTGCATCTGCTTGGTGAGGCGCGGGTGCTGGTACCCGTGGTGCAGCTGGACGAGGGAGAACACCTGACGCGTCACGTCGCCGTGCTGACCCCACCCGCAGATCTCGTTGTGGTTCAGCTCCGGATACGCGGCGCAGAACGCGGGTGCCTTCGCGTTCTCGTTGACGTCGTTCTTGAACCGCTGTGCGGCGACGCGACCGAGCGCGCCACCGCCGTACACGAGCGGGATGGTGCGCCCGATGCGGCGCGCGAGCTCGCGTGCGGGGTTCTTGTCGCCCTCGACCGACGGCGCGCACTGGTCGCGCCGCTTCGCGAGCTGCTCCTGCGCCTTGACGAGGAGTGCATGCCCCTCGGGGAACACGCCGAGACGGAACAGCGTGACGAACAACGGCGCGACGAGCGCGCCCAGCGCGGCGCGGGGCATCAGCCCCACCGGGCACGCCACCGCGGGGCGTCCGTGCTCGTTCGCGAGCTCGGCGAGCCTGCCTCCGCACGAGATCGGGATGACCGGCGCGCCCGCGTCGAGCGCGCCCTTCGTCATCTCGACCGTCTCCTCGGTGTTCCCCGAGTACGAGATCGCGAAGACGAGCGAGCGGGGACCGACGTACGCGGGGATGCGGTACTGCTTGAGCACCGACACCGGCACCGGCAGCGACGAGCCGACCGCCGCCAGGACGTCGCCGGCGACGCCCGAGCCACCCATGCCGAGGACGACGATCGAGTCGATGGCGTCGGCCGCCGGGAGGCTCCCCAGGTCGAGCGAGCCCATGACCTCGTGCGCGGCGTCGAGCTGCTCGGGCAGCCCGGCGACGGCGTCGAGGAACCCCAGCGTGTCGGGCAAAGGAGCTAGGCCTCGAAGGTCGGTTGGATGCCCTCGGCCTCGGCCTTGGCGAGCAGCCGGTCGTGCTCGGGGTCGTCGACGGTCTCGGCCTCGTCGATCAGCATGATCGGGATGTCGTCGCGGATCGCGTAGCGACGCTTGAGGCGCGGGTTGTAGAGGGCCGACTCCGACTCGAAGTACAGGAGCGGTCCCTTGTCCTCGGGACAGGCGAGGATCTCGAGCAGCTGCGGGTCGAGGGCCATGGCGTCAGTCTGCCTCGCCCCCGAAGAGCGCGAGGACTTCGGCCGTGTGCTGCCGGCACGAGCCCTCGTCGGCGGCTTCGAGGTTGAGGCGGAGCAGCGGCTCGGTGTTGCTCGGCCGCAGGTTGAACCACCAGTCGCCGAGGTCGACGGTGAGCCCGTCGAGCCGGTCCTGCTGCGCGTCCGCGTACTTCTTCGCCACGTCGTCGATCACCGCGGCGGGGTCGTCGACGCGCGTGTTGATCTCCCCCGAGTCGGCGTAGCGCTCGAACGGTTTCCGCAGCTCGGAGAGTGACGTGCCCGCTCGCGAGAGCTTCTCGAGGACGACGAGCGCGGCGATCAGGCCCGAGTCGGCGCGGTAGTTGTCGCGGAAGTAGTAGTGCCCCGAGTGCTCGCCGCCGAAGATCGCACCGGTCTCGGCCATCACCTGCTTGATGAACGAGTGACCGACGCGCGTGCGGACCGGGACGCCGCCGAGCTCGCGGACGACCTCCGGCACCGCCTTCGAGCAGATCAGGTTGTGCACCACGGTGCGGTCGGCCTCGGGCGCGTCGCTCGACAGTCGCTCGAGGATGGAGCTGGCGACGATCGCCGTCGTGAGCGAGCCGCTGAGCGGCTGGGACCGGTCGTCCACGAGGAAGACCCGGTCGGCGTCGCCGTCGAACGCGAGCCCCACGTCGGCGCGCTCGTCGACGACGGCCTGCTGCAGGTCGACGACGTTCTCGGGGTTGATGGGGTCGGCGGGGTGGTTCGGGAACGTGCCGTCCAGCTCGGCGAACAGCATCGACAGGTCGAACGGCAGCCCGTCGAACACCGCCGGCACGACCAGCCCACCGATGCCGTTCGCGGTGTCGGCGACGACGCGCAACGGCGCGAGGACGTCGAGGTCGACGAAGGACCGCACGTGCTGCACGTAGTCGGGCAGGAGGTCGCGGGACTCGACGGTCCCGGGCGTGGCCGCCTCCTCGAAGCGACCGTCGGCAACCGCCTCCTTGATCGCGAGGAGACCCGTCTCCTCGCCGATGGGCGCAGCGCGCGCCCCGCACATCTTGATGCCGTTGTACTGCGCCGGGTTGTGACTCGCGGTGAACACGGCCGCCGGCGAGTCGAGGAAGCCCGAGGCGAAGTAGACGAGGTCGGTCGAGGCGAGCCCGAGGTCGACGACGTCGGCACCCGCAGCGCGCGCCCCCTCGACGAAGGCGGCGGTCAGGGACGTGCCCGACGGGCGTACGTCGCGCCCGACGAGGACCCGCGCGGCGCCGGTGAAGCCGACGAACGCGTTCCCGACGCCCCGGGCGACCGACTCGTCGAGCTGGTCGGGATAGGTGCCCCGGACGTCGTACGCCTTGAAGATCGCGTCGAGGTTCATGCCGGCTCAGGTCCTTCCACATCGCCCCGAGCGGCAACCCTCGCGCGCCGTCGACGCAGGTGGTACGGCCACCAGATCAGGAGACCGAGGCCGACGATGCCGGCGAGCGTGCCGAGGCGGCCGAGCCACTCCGCGTTCGTCGTGCCGAACGTGAGCGTCACGTCCTTCGACGTCGGGACGACGACCATGTGGTTCGGCGTCGCCCGGTAGGGGCCGTCGGCGCCCTCGACCTCCCAGTTGGGGTACCACGACGTCTTCACCAGCACCGGCACACCGGTGCGCGACACGTGGAAGGAGACCGAGTCGTCGTCGGTCTTGACGTCGCTCACGCGCACCTTCGGCAGCGCGCGCTTGCGCACGGCGTTGGCGTCGGCCGTGCCCGAGCGCTGCCACGACGCAGGTCCGTCATCGACGAGGGGCCGGTCGAGCGCGTCCGGGTCGTCGAACCACGGCACACCGATGCAGTCCTGCCACTCGTGAAGGTGAAGGCTCTTCGCGTCGAGCCCCGTGTCGGTGAGCCGGTCACGGCAGACGCGTTGATCGCGCGCGTCGAACGAGTCGACGACCACCGGCTGGTTCGTGAGCGGCTCGACGAGGTCGGCGTCCGCGACCTCGTACACCGACCACCCGGTGGGCGCGGCACCGTCGACGTCGGGTGACGTGGTGACGAGCTCGAGGCGCGGATCCTCGCCCGCGCGCTGCTTCGCCTCCGGCGAGTGCACCGCGAGGTAGCGGACGCCGAGCATCTGCAGCCACTTCACGCCGAGGTCGAAGTCCTCCTGGGTGCGGTACTTGATGCCGCGCACCGCACCCGACGAGTTGCCCGCGGCGGCCAGCGCCGCGGTCGCCATGAAGTGGTACGGCGTCGACGCCGACGCCTCGTAGTACACGCCCTCGTTCGACGAGATGCGGCCGTCGGTCCAGTACGGCAGCAGCATGAGCGCGAGGGGCGAGCCGTAGACGTTGAGCTGCGAGTTGCCCTCCCACAGCAGACGGCCCGGCGGCAGATCACCGGCCGCGTCGATGAACGCCTTGTACTCGTCGTACTGCTTGGCCGGGGTGGTACCGACGCCGGTCGTGTCCTCGTAGCCCCGGTAGTTCCAGCGAGCCCAGTACGGGAGGAACGACTTGCCGTCGTCGATCCCGGCCAGCGTCCCGACAGCGAGGATCGCCGTGAGGAGCCCGGTCACGAGCGCGACCGTGGTCAACGGCTGCCGTCGCGCCCGCTCGGCGAGCGACGGCGCCTCGACGTCGTCACCGGCCCGGTCGAAGTCGTCCGGCGCGTCGAGGTCGTCCGGACGCCTCGAGGTCGTCCGGAGCCTCGAGGTCGAAGGTCGGCTCGGACGCCTCGTCGACGGTCGGGAGACGGGGCTCGCGCTCGAGCGCACGACGCACGCCCCAGCCCACGCCCCGCACGATCTCGGTGCCACCGAGGCCCATCAACAGGAAGACGCCGAGGTACCAGAACGGCAGGAAGCGCAGGTTCCACGCGCGTCGTCGTCTGGACGTCCTCCCAGAAGCGGAACGTCAGGCCCGACAGCGCCGTGATCGCGACGACGACGAGCGTCGACGAGCGCTTCGCGAGCAGGCCACCGATCAACGCGATCGCCGATGAGCACGGTCGCGCCCCACTGCCACGGCCACAACGACTCGAGGCCGAAGAGGTAGCTCGGGAAGAGGTAGTCGCCGTACTCGGTGATCGGCGTGTACCGCATGTCGGTCGTGTACGCGAGCGTGGCGAGCAACGGGATCGTCCACACCGCGGTGAGCAGCGCACCGGTCACGCCGATGCCCGCGGCGCGCCCGAACGACTTGATCGGCTTCGAGGCGAGCCACACGACCAGCGCGCCGAGCACAGCGAAGATCGCCACGACGATGTGGCTCATCACGGTCGCCGCGAGCAGCAGCGCCGGCAGCCACATCTTGCGTCCGGACCGCAGCGAGCTCGCGAGCGTCCCGAAGAAGGCGAGCGCACACGCGAGGGCGATCGTGTACGAGTACTCGCCGGCGAGCGTGCTCGCGAGGCTGCCGCCCGCGATGTGCTGGTTGAACGCGATGTTCTGCGCGATCGAGCTCGATCCCGGATCGCCCGTGAAGAAGAGGAACCCGACCGACGCGAGCGCGAAGAACGCGGGGGCCGGACGCGGCGCGCGGATCCCCCGCGCGAACACGTACGCGCCCACCGGGAGGAGGAGCGGGCCGGTCGCGGTCGCGAGCTTGAACGCGATGTTGTACGGGAGGACGAGGTCGAGGAAGACCGTGATCAGCGCCGGGACCGGGAAGTAGAACTGCCCCGCGGGGAAGCCGCCGTAGAAGTCGGGCGACCAGCCGGACAGCCGGAACGGCAGCAGGTGGTCGCGCAGGTACGCGGGCCACCACACGTGCGCCGCGGTGTCGCCGCCGCTCGCCGTCGTGTCGCGGAACAGCAGCTCGGGGTGGAGCTCGAAGAACACGAAGGCCACGCAGGCCGCCAGCACGAAGAGCCCGATCCAGCGATCGGCCCGCTCGAGCTCGGTGACCCACCGGCGCCTCCGCGTGGTGGACCCACCGTCACCGACGTCGGTCACGCGCTCCGTCCCCTGCCCGACGTGGGGCGCGCGAGGCGAGTCGGTGATGACGCTCATGAAGACAGCCTGCCAAAGCGGCAGGCTGTCTCCACATCACGTCCAGATGATTGGCCCGATCAGATCGGGGTGGTGCGCTCGGACCGGCCCGCCCTTGGGAAGCGGTCCGGTGCGTCGGTCAGGTGCGGTCGGTCAGGTGGCGCGGACGAGCTCGAGCACGCGTGTCAGCGGCACGAACCCCTCCGGGGCCTCCCACGTCTGTGCTTCGCATTTCCCGCACCGACGAAACGTCAGGTCGGACCCGGCGACGCACATGTGGATCTCGATGATCGAACCCTTGGCACACGTAGGACAGTGCATGTCCCAGCCCCCTCGATTCCCAGCGACGAACCCAGCAGTACCAGTACCCAGTGGTGCTCTCACGCCTACCCAGTGGTCTCTAACGCCCAGAGTGACATCGGCGCCACGCAGCGAGAACTTTAGGGTCCGGCTAGGAAAAGGGAAAGGGGAAGACAGGAAAAGTGAAACGGCTCGCCAGCCCTTGCAGGAGAAGGGCTCTCAGCCCGCCACTCTCAACCCGCCACTCTCAACCCAGGACGATGAAGAGCGAGGCGACGAGGTTGAACCCGACGTGCAGGAAGATCGACTGCGTGAGGTTGCCGGTGACGACCGCCCGCCAACCGCTCACCAGGCCGAGGAGGAGGAAGGCGGGCAGGTAGTAGTAGGTGTCCGGGTCCACGAGGTGGATCACGGCGAAGATCAGGGCCGAGACGAAGACGGCCATCCCGGGCGTGGTCCGCCGCTGGAGCGAGCGCAGCAGGGCGCCGCGGAACAGCAGCTCCTCGGCGATCGGGGCCAGGAGCACGACGCCCGGGAAGAGCAGCGCCTTCACCGCCGGCGAGGCCGCCTCGAACTGGTTGACGACGTCCTGGGCGGAGTCCTCGAGGTCGGCCAGCTCGGTGAGCGGGAGGACGAGCACGTTGCCGGCGATCGCGACGCCGACGCCCGCCGCGACCCAGTAGAGCTGGCGGAGGTCGAGCCGGAAGCCGAAGTCGGTCCCGAGGTCGCCTCGGCCCTTCATGCGGGCGACGAAGTAGAGGGCGACCACGATCCCGATGTTCTGGGCGTACAGGGACGCCGCGATCCCCGAGGGCGGCACCTTGCCCGTGTCGGCGTTCACGAACGGCGCCGCGACGATCACCCCGGCGACGACGCCGACGATCCACGCGATCACGACGTCCGGCAGCCCCCACCGCACCGGCGCCTCGAGCCACGGTCCCCGCGAGTCCCCCGGCGTCGGATCCACGGCGAGGAACCTATCGGCGGCGCATCCGACGCTACGGAGCCGGAATCCTCGCCCTACGATGGGCGTTCAGGGAGAGGCCAGCACGGTCCCTCCGAAAGCCTGGAGCACGCATTGAGTCGCCCCCCGTCCGAGATGCCGCCGGGCCGTCCCACGGGCGGACCCGAGCGTCGCCCCGGCGATCGGCCCCCCGCCTCGGGTCCGCCGTCCTGGTCGCGCATGCTGCCGTGGCTGCTCATCCTCGCCCTCGTGGGCGTGTTCGCGCTCACGAACGTGTTCTCGATCGACAGCGGCTCCACCAAGGAGCTCACGTACTCGCAGTTCCGCGACCAGGTCGAGGACGGCAACGTCAACAAGGTCGAGTACGACCCGTCGAGCGGCGAGATCAGCGGTGAGTTCAAGACCAAGGTCGACGGCACCAGCGACTTCGCGTCCGAGGGCCCGACCGACGACCTCCCGCCGCGCGACCTCACGCTGCTGCGCGAGCAGGGCGTCGACCTCGACTACCAGCGGCAGGGCTCGAACTTCTTCCTCGACCTCATCCCGCTGCTGCTGCCCGCGCTGCTGATCATCGGCTTCTTCGTCTGGATGAGCCGGCGCGCACAGGGGCAGATGGGCGCGGTCATGAACATCGGCCGCAGCCGGGCGAAGGTCTACAACACCGAGAAGCCCAAGACGACGTTCGACGACGTCGCCGGGTACGGCCCGGTGAAGCAGGAGATCGCCGAGGTCGTCGACTTCCTGAAGTTCCCGCAGAAGTTCAAGCAGATCGGCGCGCGCATCCCCAAGGGCGTGCTGCTCGTGGGCCCGCCGGGCACCGGCAAGACGCTGATCGCCCGCGCGGTCGCGGGCGAAGCGGGGGTCCCGTTCGTGTCGGTCACCGGCTCCGACTTCATGGAGATGTTCGTCGGCGTCGGCGCCGCGCGCGTGCGTGACCTGTTCCAGACCGCGCGCAAGCAGGCGCCCGCGATCATCTTCGTCGACGAGATCGACTCGATCGGTCGCAAGCGCGGTGCAGGTCTCGGTGGCGGTCACGACGAGCGTGAGCAGACGCTCAACCAGATGCTCGCCGAGATGGACGGGTTCGAGGCCACCGAGGGCGTCGTGATGATGGCCGCGACGAACCGGCCCGACGTGCTCGACCCCGCGCTCCTGCGGCCGGGTCGCTTCGACCGCCAGATCGTCGTGCCGTTCCCGACCCAGGAGGAGCGGGCGAAGATCCTCCTGGTCCACATGAAGGACAAGAAGATCGGCCCCGACGTCAACGTCGAGGTGATCGCCCGCGGCACGCCCGGCATGGCCGGCGCCGACCTGTCGAACCTGGTCAACGAGGCGGCGCTGCACGCGGTCCGGCGCGGGGAGATGGTCGTCGAGCGCGAAGACTTCGAGGCGGCCCGCGACCGGGTGCTGATGGGCCTCAAGCGCGACTCGATGGCGATCAGCGAAGAGGAGAAGGAGGTCATCGCGTACCACGAGGGTGGTCACGCGGTGCTCGCCTACGTCCTCGACCACGCCGACCCGGTCCACAAGGTCACGATCCTCCCGAGCGGCATGGCGCTCGGCGTCACGCAGCAGCTCCCGGAGGACGAGCAGCACATCTACAAGCGCGAGTACATCGCCGACTCGATCGTCGTCGCCCTCGGCGGCCGCACCGCCGAGGACCTCATCTTCGGCCACACGTCGACCGGCGCCCAGAACGACCTCGTCCGCATCACGGAGATGGCGCGCAAGATGGTCCGCGAGTGGGGCATGTCCGACCGGATCGGTCCGATGGCGTGGGGCAGCAACGGCCCGGTCTTCCTCGGTGAGGACCTCGTGCACACCCGCGACTACTCCGACGAGACCGCCCGCGTGATCGACGAGGAGGTCGAGCGCATCCTCCGCCAGGAAGAGACACGCGCCCGGCGGATCCTGCGGCTCCACCGGCGGGGGCTCGACGCCGTCGCCCGGGCGCTGCTCGAGCACGAGACGCTGAGCGGCGAAGAGGTCGGCCGCCTCGTCGACACGGCGATGGGACGCAAGGTCGGTGGCTTCCGCAAGGTGAAGCGGGCCGACGGCACGGTCGTGGAGATGCGGCCCGCCGACAACGGCGGCACCGAGCGCCGCACGGTGCGACCGGCCAAGCGCACGCGCTCCCGCGCCGACGAGCTAGCCGAGCGCGCCCAGCTCCGACTCGGGCGTCGACCCCGGCACCCGCACCTCCGCGACCGCGGCCCACAGGTCGGTCGCGCTCGTCGCGCCGACGAAGGCACGCTGCACGACACCGCCCGCGTCGGCGACGAGGATCATCGGGATCGCCTCGATCTGGTACCGGTCGTGCAACGGTCGCGCGTCCTCGAACGACAGCTCGCACGTGGCCACCGCGTCCGACTCGAGCACACCGACCTTCGGCCCGAGCCCCTGGCACGACGCGCAGGTCGCGGACGAGAAGTAGGCGACGAGCCATGACGCCTCCGGGCGCGGGAAGTCGTCGCGACGCAGCTGCCTCGGGATGGGGTACGCGTCGCGAGGCGGTGGCGCCGTGGGCCGCCGGTCGCGGAGGCGCCACGCGACGACGCCCGCCGCGAGCGCGACGACGACGCCGATGGCGACGATCGTGATCACGGGCCCGGGGTCATCCGCGGCGGACCGGGCGCAACGGCACACCCGGCGCGAGCGACGCGCCCGGCCCGAGGATCTCGCGGCCCACGACGATCGGCCCGTCGGCACCGACGACGATCACCTGATCGGCACGCACGTCGCGCGCGCCGAGCGAGAAGCTCACGCGCTTCCCCGGCGGGACCGCTTCGGCCGGCGCGCTGGGCGGGCTGTCGGGGTCACCGCGCGTGTACGCGTACAGCTGCACCGTGATCGGCTTGTCGCTCAGGTTCAGCGCGCTGAGCACCGCCTCCCCGTCGTTCTCGAGCCGACCGACGGCGAACGCCCACTGCGTCGACCCCACGGTCGTCCCCTGGGTCGTCGCGACGCCGGTGACAGGTGACGGAGCCGCCCAGGCGCCGAACGCGCCGGCGACGATCGGCACGCCCGTCGTCGAGGTCACCTCGATCGCGTACCCCGTACCGAAGCTCGCGCGGGCACCGACCTCGACACGCTGGATGGAGTTGCCGGTCAGCTCGACCGTCTCCGGCTGCAACGTCGTGCTCCCGTCGACGACGACGCCGACCTCGACCTTCGCGGGATCCTCGGTGAAGTTCGCGATCGACACCGACTCGGCGCTGCCGTCACCCACGTCCATGATCGGGAAGCGCCACGTCGTCGCCATGCCGGTGACCCCCAGCGACATCGTGATGCCGCTGCGGGTGTCGGTCCCGTCGAAGATGCCGGTGCGCTCGGCGACCACCCGTCCGGTGCGTGCCCGCACCAGGACCGCGACCTGGCCCTGGCGCCTCGCCACCTCGTGCACCGGCAACGAGACGCGGGACCGTCGCGGCACGACCACGGCCTGCCCCGCCTCGGGGGCCTGCACTCCCCCGTCGTCGATGAACGTCACGTCGACGATCGCGTCGTCGCCGAACGGGTTGAAGAGCGCGAGCCAGTCCTCGGCGCCGCGGTCCGTCGTCCCCTCGGCGAAGTACCAGTCCGGTGACGCCGTGCGCGAGCACGGTCCGACGGCGACGTCGCCCGCGATCCCCTGCACCTGGTGCTCGACCACCGCACGCCCCCCGAAGATCTCGACCACCACCCCCGGCTCGGGCGTCTCGGCGAGACCCGACACCTCGACCCGACGCTGCTCGTAGGGCGCGAGCTGGTACCGCGTCCTGCTGGGGCGGCAGGTCGCCGCCGGGCATGACCGTGACGGACGCGTTGACCGTCCTCGGCTCGAGGTTGCCGATGATCACGGTCTCCCGCGCGCGCCCGACCGCCGACGACGTGCCCTCCGCGCAGTACCAGGCGGCCGACGTGGCATCGGCCGCAGGGATCGTCGCGCCGTCGGGCGGCTCGCGATGCGGGGTCGTCACGGCGAGCGGGTCCGGTTCGCTGTTCGAGAGCACGATGGCGCCGGCGGCGATGATCGCGAGCACGGCGAGCGCCAAGAGGCGGCGCGTGCGATCGCTCACTGCTCCTCCCAGAAGCCTTCGAGGTCGTCGTACCCGGCGCGCTCGCCCTCGAGCGCGAAGTCGGTCGGCCGCGGGGCGCGCTCGAGCCGCTCCCGCCGGACCGTCGCGACCCGCGCCGCGCGCGCCCGGCCACGACCGCGCGACCACCACACGAGCACGGCGATCCAGAGGAGCAGCTCGACACCGAGCAGCAGGTACCGCATGCCCTGGCCGTCATGCGTGATCGCCACCGCACCGCGGCTCGGCTGGGTCCACGAGTTCACCCATCCGAACGCGGCGTCGTGCGCGAGGTCGGTCCCACCGCTCGAGGCGCTCCAGCCCTCGTCGTACGCCTCGGCGAGCAGCACCGTGCCCTTCCCGACCGGGGCGTCGCCGACCGGGATCGAGCCCGTCAGGTCGGTCGTCGCCGCGCCGGGGAGCGGCGCGACGGCACCGGTGGGCACGTCGGCCTGTGTGAGCGCCCGAGCCGGCGCCCAGGACTCGTTCTGGTACACGACGAGGCCGGGCTCGCTGCGCAGCCGCGCGAGGTCGAGCTGCTCGGCGAGCGCGGCCGTCACCGACGGCACGCGTCGTCCCCGCGCGCCATCTGGTCCGTTGCGCAACGGCACCACGACGTAGCGCACCCCGGCAGGGGCGAGCAGCCGGCCGAGCCGCGTCGTGTCACCGGCGCGCGCGACGTCGATCGCACGGTCGATCACGCCGTCGGCGTCACCCACCGGCGCACGCCAGAGCTCGCGGGCGTCGCCGGCACCGTTGCGCGTGAGCGACCAGCTCACCTCCTCGTCCAGCTCGACGGGGTCGAGCGGCAGGACGTCGGGGTCGCCGACCCACAGGATGCGGAACTGCCCCTCGAACGTGGCGTCCTGGGTGAAGGAGAGGACCTCGGCCCAGTCGCCGTCGGGCGCGCCCCACCGCCCGTTGACCGCGTCGGCCGCGAAGCCGAGCCCGCCCACGACGACGCCGACCACGGCGACGGCGGCGAGACCGCGCCGCCAGCCGACCTTGGGCGCCGACTGCATCGGCTCGGTCGATGCCGACGCCGAGCCGACCGCGAGCGCTGCGGCGAGCGCGACGCCGAGCCCGGCGAGCGCCAGCCCGGCTTCCGGCGCCGCGACCGCGCTCGACGGCGACAGCTCCGCCGGCAGCCAGACGAGCGCGAAGCCGGCGACGATCAGCGCCCAGGCACGGATCGCCCAGGCGAGCCGCGTGCCGCGCGCCAACACGAGCGCGACCGCCGCCGCGACGAGGAGCCCGAAGGGCGCGAACCCGGATCCCGACGGCCCCGAGTCGAAGCGCAGGACCTCGGCGAGATCGAGGTGCGTGTGGTACCCGATGCCGAGGGCGGCGAGGTCGTTCCGCGACTCGACGATCGTGACGCGTCCAGGGTGCGAGCAGGAGCGCGGCGCCCGCGACGCCGACCAGGGAGGCGCCCAGGGCGCGGAGCGCCGCGCCCGCACCACCCGCGAACAGCGACGCGACGACGAAGACGAGCGCGACGACGACGATCGCCAGCGCCGCGGGCGGGTACCACGCCGTCGCGAGCCCGGTGGCGATCGCGAGGCCGAGCAGGGGGCGGCGTGACACGCCCGACGGCCCGTCGAACCGACCCGACGCGTGCGAGCAGGAGCACGAGGAACGGCAGGAGCGCGAACAGCACGAGCGGGCCGAGCCGGCCGTTGGCGATCGCGTTGCGCGAGACCGGGACGAGGACGTACACGATCGCCGCGGTCGCGGAGGCGGCCGCGCCCCCGCCTGCAAGCTCGCGACCCACGCGGTAGGCACCGATGCCACCCACGACGATCGCGCCGACCACGAGCAGCGTCTCCGCGAGCCCGACGGAGCCGATGAGCACCGTGCCCATCGCCGCCATGAGCCCGAGCGCGGGTGGTCCGGCGTCGGTCGATCCCATGCCGGTGTGGCGCCAGGCCGAGGTGAGCTCCGCGAGCAGCGCCTTGACCCCGGGCCACTCCACGAGCGTGCCGACGGCGGGCACGCCCTGACCGAACAGGTCGCGCGATCCGATGAGCACGACGACGAGCACGGCGAGCATCGCGTAGGCAGCGGGCGATCGGAACAGCGTCACCGATCGACTCCATCACGAAGCGCCCGCGTTCGCCGAGCGACTGGAGGCGGTCGTCGGCATGGTGCTGCGTGAGGAACGCGCCGAAGCGGGCGCCCGCGCCCACCTGGAGCTCGTGCAGCTGCGAGTCGTGGATCGCGCGGGCGTGCTGCGCGGGTTTGCGCGCGCGCCGGCACGCGACCGAGGTGGAAGAGGTTCCACCACCAGGCGCTGAAGCCGGCCCAGGCAGCACTCCGTCGTCGCGTGGGCAGGAACACGATCGCCTCGACGAACGAGAGCAGGACACCGACGGGAACGACCCACAGCAGCGTCGCGAACGAGTAGCACGTCAGCACGACGCGCACGCGGCGCCGCGCGACGGCGGTCACGTTGGGTGCGTCGTCGGGCGTCCGATCGGCCGCGGCCTCGTGGTGGCGCACCCGGGCGTCCGGCGCGACCAGGACGCGCGCGCCGGCGAGGCGCGCGCGCCAGCACAGGTCGAGGTCTTCGGAGCCCGGGAACGTCTCGGGGTCGAAGCCCTCGAGCTCGTGGAAGAGGTCGACCCGGACGAGCATCGCCGCGCTCGAGATGTAGAACACGTCGCGCACGGCGTCGTGCTGCTCCTGGTCGACCTCGTCGGGCTCGATGCCCGTGTGGGATCCCCCGAGCCGGTCGATCGCACGGCCGACCTCGAGGAGGACGTCGGGGTCGTCGGCGCGGACGAGCTTGGGGCCGACGATCGCCGCGTTCGAGCGGTACGCCTCCTCGACCATGATCCGCACCGCACTCGGGTCGAGCGCGATGTCGTCGTGGCAGACGAGGAAGAACGCGGCACCCTCCACGGCGGCCAGCGCCTCGTTGGCGGCACCACCGAAGCCCGGCTGCCCGGCGACCCGGCGGACGAACGCGCCCGGGAGCGCCGCGCCCACCCGTGCCGTCGGGTCGACGTCCGAGCCCGCGTCGACCACCAGCACGGTCAGCGCCGGGTAGTCCTGGTGCCCGAACGACGCGAGCGTCTCCTCGAGGAACGGGCCCGGGTTGCGGGTGACGACCACGGCCACCACCGGCGGCGCCACGGCCGGCGCGTCCTCGCGGTCCGTCGCGGCCCGGGGACGTCGGCTCGACCCGGCCATGGTGCGGTCATGGGCGCGGAGCGTACCGACAACGTCGCCCGCACACGGCCGTTCGTGAACAAGGTCACAAGTGCTTGCAACTGTTATGCACTCCGCGTACGCTGGTGAGCAGCAAGTCCCCCTCCGCAACCCCCAGCATCAGGAGCACCCATGAGCGAGATCCGCAAGAGCGTCCAGGACGCCGCCTACACCGCAGTGGGCGTCGGCGTCCTCGGGGCCCAGCAGGCCGCCGAGCTCTCGCAGCAGGCCGTCGACACCGCCAAGCAGCAGGTGTCCGGCGCCCGCGCGACCGCCAAGCGTCAGAGCGGCGACGCCAAGGTCGCGGCGAAGCAGCAGGCCGGCGACGCCAAGGACCGCGTCGAGGTGCTCGTGCAGGACGTCCGCGAGCTCATCGAGCCGGTCGTCACGAAGATCTCCGACACGCCTCGAGCCGATCGTGGCCGACGTGTGGGGTCGCGTGGAGCCGGTGGTCGAGCGCTTCCAGGCCAAGGCCGACGAGGTCGTGACCACGGGCACCGCCAAGGCCCGCACGCTGCTCGGCAAGGAGAAGGCGCCCGCCGCGAAGAAGCGCGCCGCCTGACCCACTGCCCAGACCGGGCGCCCAACAGCTCGTCACGAAGCCCTCGGGACCCCCGCCCGGGGGCTTCGTCGCGCATCGGTGGCAGTAGCGTCTCGCGCATGCTCACTGCGCTCGCCGGCGGGGTCGGCGCAGCCAGGTTCCTGGCCGGGCTCGTCGACGTCGTCGACCCGGCCGACGTCACCGTGATCGTCAACACGGCCGACGACGACGAGTTCCACGGCCTCTGGGTGAGCCCCGACCTCGACAGCGTCACCTACCGGCTGGCGGGCGCCTCCAACCCGGAGACCGGCTGGGGCCTCGCCGACGAGACGTTCCACGCCGTCGACGCCCTCGCCCGCTACGGCGCCGACACGTGGTTCCGGCTCGGCGACCGCGACCTCGCCACCCACCTCTACCGAACGGAGCGCCGGCGCGACGGCGCGACCTTGACGAGCGAGATGACCGCGGAGATCGCCGCGGCATGGGGTCTGCGCACCCGGCTCCTGCCGATGACCGACGACCACGTCGCGACGCGGATCACCGCCGTCGACGACGGGCAGCAGCGTCGAGCTCGCGATGCAGGAGTGGTTCGTGCACCGCCGAGCCGAGCCGCCGGTGGTCGGCGTGCGCTTCGCGGGTGCCGAGTCGGCGAGCCCGGCGCCAGGCGTGCTCGACGCGATCGACGCAGGCCGAGACGATGGTCGTGTGCCCGAGCAACCCGGTGATCTCGATCGGCCCGATCCTCGCGGTGCCCGGCATCCGGGACGCTCTTGTGCAGCGCCGCGATCGGGTGGTCGGCGTGAGCCCGATCGTCGGCGGTCGACCGGTCCGGGGTCCGGCCGACCGGTTGATGGACCCGCTCGGGATCGAGGTGTCGTGCGTCGGCGTCGCCCACGCGTACCGCGACTTCTGCTCGGCGCTCGTGATCGACGCCCAGGACGCTGCGCTCGCACCCGACGTCGAGGCGCTCGGTGTGCGCGCCGTCGTCGCCGACACGGTCATGCGCGACGCGCGCGTCGCCGCCGCGCTGGCACGGCACACGCTCGCCGCCGTCGCGTGACCCTCACGATCATCCCCGTCCCCGGCATCGGTGAGATCGCGCCGGGCGACGAGCTCGCCGACCTGATCGCCGACGCCGCTCGCAGCAACGACACCCCGCTCGCCGACGGCGACTGCCTCGTCGTCACCCAGAAGGTGGTGTCGAAGGGAGAGGGCCGGCTCGTCGACCTGGACGAGGCCGACGCCGACGCCCGTCGGGCGCTGATCGAGGCCGAGTCGACACGGGTGCTGCGTCGCCGCGGCGACCTCCTGATCACCGAGACCGCACACGGCTTCGTGTGCGCGAACGCGGGGGTGGACGTCTCCAACGTCCCGGCCGGCAAGGCCGCGCTGCTCCCCGTCGACGCCGACCGTTCGGCGCGCCACGTCCGCGACGCGCTGCGGGCCCGTCACGGGGTCGACGTCGCCGTCATCGTGTCCGACACGTTCGGTCGCGCGTGGCGCCTCGGGCTCACCGACGTCGCGATCGGCGTCGCGGGGATCGCGGCGGTCGTCGACCTCCGTGGGCAGCACGACGCCGGTGGCCGCGAGCTCCAGGTGACGGAAGTCGCGGTCGCCGACGAGATCGCCGGAGCCGCCGAGCTCGTGATGGGCAAGGCGACGGGCGTCCCGGTCGCGATCGTGCGCGGCCTCGACGCCGACGTGGCGGCGCGACGCGTCGGCGCACGAGCTCGTCCGGTCACCCGCGGAGGACCTGTTCCGGTGACGATCCCCGACTTCCTGGCCGCTCGTCGCTCGATCCGGGCGTTCGAGGACCGGCCCGTCGACCGCGCCACCTCGACGAGCTCGTCGAAGCAGCTGCGCTCGCGCCCGCGCCGCACCATTCGCGACCGTGGCGGTGGTGCGCCGTCGACACCGACGCAGGCAAGGCCGCACTCGCCGACGGGATGGGGCGCGGTGGGCGCGCCGACCTCACGGCCGACGGCGAGCCCCGGCGCGCATCGAGGAGCTCGTCGATGCGTCGCACGTCAAGCTCACGACCGCGCCGGCACTGCTCCTCGGCTGTCTGACCTGGGAGGGGCTCGACCGCTACCCCGATGACGACCGCAAGCAGGCCGAGTGGGGCATGGCGGTGCTCTCGCTCGGTGCGGGGTGGAGAACCTGATGCTCGCCGCGGCCGACGCCGGGCTGGCGTCGTGCTGGGTCGCGGCGCCGATCTTCTGCCCCGACGCTGCCCGCGACGCGCTCGCCTCCCGAACGAGTGGAGCCCGCAGGCGCTCGTGCTGGTCGGGCACCCCGACCCGGGGTACCAGCCTCCCGCGCGCCCGACCGCCGGTCGCACGTCGAGGCGCTCCGCGCTCATTGGTCGGCTCGCTGCGGCGCAGGGTACCTGCGCCGCGGTCGCTCGCCTCAGCTGCGGGCCCGGAACCACTCGATCGTGCGCTGGTCAGGCCCTGGTCGAGGTCGTCCAGGGCTTCCATCCCAGGTGGATCGCCGCCCGCCCGGGATCGAGCGCCGACCGGCGGAGCTCGCCGGCCCGCGGTGCCGCGTAGCGCGCCGGCTCGCCGAAGCCGGTCGACCCGCGCCATGGCGTCGAAGAGGTGTTGCACGCTCGTCTCGATTGCCGGTCCCGATGTTGACGACGAGCCCGCCGGCCTTGTCGGCGGCGCGGACGAACGCGTCGCACACGTCGTCGACGTAGACGAAGTCGCGGGTCTGCTCGCCGTCGCCGAAGATCGTCGGCCGTTCGTTGCCGAGCAGCTTGGCGCTGAAGATCGCGATGACGCCGGCCTCACCGTGTGGGTCCTGGCGCGGGCCGTAGACGTTGGCGAGCGCGAGGACCGTGTACTCGAGCCCGTGGATCGCCCGGTAGTAGTGGAGGTAGTCGCCCACGGCCTTCTTCGACACGCCGTACGGGGACTCCGGATGCTGCGGGTGCCCCTCACGCGTGGGGGTCGACTCGGGCACGCCGTACAGCGTGCCGCCGGAGCCGGCGAACACCAGCTTGCGCGTGCCTGCGGCGAGCGCGCCCTCGATGACGTTGAGCGAACCGAGCACGTTCACCTCGGCGTCGAACGTGGGCCGCGAGACCGAGACGGTGACGCTCGCCTGTGCGGCGAGGTGGAACACGACCTCAGGCTTGCGGTGCACGATCAGCTCGGTGACCGCACCCGAGCGCACGTCGAGCCGCTGGAACGTCAGCTTGGTGCTCCGCTGTGCGCGGGCTTCGGAGAGGTTCGACGAGCGAGCCGGACGAGAGGTCGTCGACGACGTCGACGTCGTGCCCGTCCGCGAGCAGCCGGTCGACGAGGTTGGACCCGATGAAGCCGGCCCCGCCGGTCACGAGCGTGCGCACGGGAAGGTGGTCTAGTCGACCCTGGCCGCAGCGAGGCTCGTCTCGTCCCCGACGCGGGCCCCCGGCCCGATGATCGAGCAGTCGAGCACGTCGGCGCCGGCGCCGACCGTCGCGTCGACCCCCACGATCGAGCCCTCGACTCGGGCGCCCGATCCGATCGCGCGCGCCGGCGAGGAGCACCGCGTCGCGCACCACGGCGTCAGCGCCGACGACGCCGCCTCCGCCGACAGTGGAGTTCTCGACTCTGGCGCCGGCCTCGACGACCGACCGCGTGCCGAGGAGGGCGGGCGCGCGACAACGTCGCATCGGCAGCGACGTCCGCCCCCGGTTGCGCCCACACACCGGGCGACGATCTCCGACGCGTCCGCGACCGGCGGCAGACCGACGAGGCCGTTGATCGTGTCGGTGTGCGCCTGCAGGTACTTGTCGGGCGTGCCGATGTCGAGCCAGTAGTCGTCGGTGCCGAGCGCGTAGAGCCCGGCACGGTCGTCGAGCATCTTCGGGAACGTCTCGCGCTCGATCGACACGGTGAGCCCGGCCGGGATGCGTGCGAGCACCGACGGCTCGAGCACGTACGTGCCCGCATTGATCCAGTTGGTCGGCGCGCGTGCCGGCCGGTGGCTTCTCGACGAAGGCGACCACCGAGCCGTCGTCACGCGGTCGGCACGACACCGAACGCCGACGGATCGCTGACCTGCGTGAGATGGATCGTTGCGTCGGCGTCGCGCTCGTCGTGGAACCGGACGAGCGCGCCGAGGTCGAGCGTGGTCAGCACGTCGCCGTTGCACACGACGAACCGATCGTCGATCCCCGCGCTGTCGGCAGCGAAGCGGATCCCTCCGGCCGTGCCGAGCGGCTCGGGCTCGACCGCGTACCGCAGGCGGACACCGTCGAA
The DNA here is from genome assembly GCA_963731815.1 of uncultured Acidimicrobiia bacterium. GTDB lineage: Bacteria > Actinomycetota > Acidimicrobiia > IMCC26256 > PALSA-555 > DATBSK01. Next base: position 72,136 of record CAVSWW010000010.1, read on the forward strand.
CTCGTCGTCGGGGAAGTGCGCGACGGAACGCGTCGGGCAGGTAGCCGAGCGAGAGCACCGCCTCGGTGACGCCGTGGCGCGCGAGCCAGGTCAGCTGGCGCTCGAGGAACGGCTGCCCTGCGATCGGGAGCAGCGGCTTGGGAACCGTGCTCGTGAGCGGGCGCAGCCGCGTGCCCTCGCCACCGACGAGGACGACCGCCCTCACGACGTCGGCGTGGTCGCGACCGTGGTGTCGGGCACCGCGCCCGCGACCGTGGTGGTCGTGGTCTGCTCACCCGGGACCGCGGTCGTGCACCCCTTCGAGTCGAGGGCAGTGGTCGAGCCGCCGTCGTCGGCCGGCGCGCCGCTCGCGTTCGGCGGCACGCCGATCTTCTCGGACTTCGGCAGGAACGCGATGGCGACGACGTCGCGGTCCTTCGGCTTGTAGTCGGAGGCGCTGCCGTCCTGCAGCTGGCAGTCGGCCGACCACTTCACGACGCCGGGCTGCCCGGCGAACGGCGTGCCGGGCGGGCACTTGTCGCCGTCGGACCAGTCGGTCTTGTCGGGATCGGCGGCCGGACCGGCCCACAGCGACAGCGAGTCCTCGGACGCGTCCCAGCCGCCGTAGGTGAGGAAGCGGCCGACGGTCGCGTTGTCGCCACCCTCCGACTTCGTGTACGGGTGGATGTGGATGAAGCCGTCACCGTGGGTGTGGATGCCAGGCTGAACGTTCGGATTGTCGGCCACCTGCTCGAACGTGGCGGGGTTGCTGAGCCACTCGCCGCACACGTTGGCGGCGATGGCGGCGTGCCAGTGGTCGCCGGGCTCGCCGGTCGAGGGGTTGCCCGGCTGGGGCGGCACGTCGGCCGAGCTGCGGTCGGAGATGGTGAACACACCGATCACGACGAACGCCACGACGATCACGGCGATGGCGCCGTAGAACCACGACGCACCACCCCGGCGCTGCCGGCGGCGGCCGTGGGCCCGGATGCGTGCGCGGGTGTACTTGCTGCTCTTCTTCGCCATCGCGCAGTCGAGGTTATCTGGTGCCCTTGGCGGTTCCGGAGCGGGGCCGGACGGCGTGCACGGCCATCGCGAGCCCGGCACGCACTCCGAGGTAGGCGGCGGCGGGGACGAGGAGCACGCGGCGCCAACCGTGCCAGCGCTTGCCCGCGAAGCGCAGGAGCGAGCGGTGGTGCGCGGCGATCATCTTGTACGGGTGGTGCGCGGTGCTGACGCCCTGCACGTGGACGACCTCGGCCGCGGGCTCGTAGGCGACCCGCCAGCCTGCGCCGCGGAGCCGCCAGCACAGGTCCACGTCCTCCACGTACATGAAGTAGCCGTCGTCCCACCCGTCGACCGACTCGAGCGCGCGGCGCCGGAACCAGATCGCCGCGCCCGAGACCCAATCGACGTCGCGGGGCTGACGGGGGTCCGCGTCGAGCTCCCGGTAGCGGCGCGTGTACGGGTTGTCGGGCTTCACGAGGCCGACGAGTCCGTGACCGACGGCATCGCCCACCGACGGCACGCGACGCGCGGACGGGTAGATCTCGCCATCGGGTTCGCGCACGAGCGGTCCGACCGCGCCGAGATCGGGCTCCGCGTCGAGGCGTCGCACCATGACGCCCGCGGTCCCGGGTGACACGCGCAGGTCGGCGTTGCACACCGCGACGATCGCGGCGGTCGTGCGCGCGATGCCGAGGTTCGCCGCGCCCGAGTACCCGAGGTTGCGACCCGGGTCGATGACGGTCACCGCGGCGTCGTCGCGCAGCGCGTCGGTCGACCCGTCACTCGAACCGTTGTCGACGACGACGAGCTCCGGCGTTCCCGCGCTCGTGTCAGCCTGGATGCTCCGGACGCACGCCTCGAGCAGATCGCCCGACTCGTAGTTGACGACGACCGCCGCCCACCGAGCACGGTCGGCGGCAGGATCGCCCGGGCGCTCGGGCTCGCTCACCCCGCGCTGCGGTGGCGGCGGTACCACTCGAGCGTGCGCTCGATGCCCTCCCGCAGCCCGATGCGCGGCTCCCACCCGAGCTCACGACGAGCGAGCGAGATGTCGGGGCACCGTCGCTCCGGGTCGGTCTCCGGGAGCGGCTCGAACACGATCTCGGACTCCGCACCCGTGATGTCGAGGACCAGGCGTGCCACCTCGAGCACCGTGTACTCGTCGGGGTTGCCGATGTTCATCGGCCCGACCCAGTCGCTCTCGAGGAGCGCGAGCAGGCCGGCCACCTCGTCGTCGACGAAGCAGAACGACCGCGTCTGCGAGCCGTCGCCGTAGACGGTGATCTTGCGACCGTCGAGCGCCTGCGCGAGGAAGTTGGAGATGACGCGCCCGTCGTCGGGCTCGAGCATCGGGCCGTACGTGTTGAAGATCCGCGCGATCTTCGTGTCGACGCCGTGCACCTTGCGGTACGCGGTGGTGATCGCCTCCCCGAAGCGCTTCGCCTCGTCGTAGACCGACCGGGGGCCGACCGGGTTGACGTTGCCCCAGTACGACTCGGTCTGGGGGTGCTCGGCCGGGTTGCCGTAGATCTCGCTCGTCGAGGCGAGCAGGAAGCGCGCGCCCGTCGACTGCGCGAGATCGAGCGCGTGCTGGGTCCCGCGCGAGCCGACCGCGAGCGTCTCGAGCGGACGGGCGAGGTAGTGCGGCGGGCTCGCCGCGCTCGCGAAGTGCAGCACTGCGTCGACGGGTCCCTCGACCGGGATGCCCTCGACGACGTCGTGCACGACGAGCTCGAACCCGTCACCCAGCCCTTCGACGTGGTCGAGCGAGCCACTCGACAGGTCGTCGACCGCGACGACGTCGTAGCCCTTCTCGAGCAGCGACCGGCACAGGTTGGAGCCGAGGAACCCGGCGCCGCCCGTGACGACGGCGCGGGGCATCAGCGGCCGACGCCGCGGTAGTCGAACCCGAAGCGCCGCATCGTGGTCGGGTCGAAGAGGTTCCGCGTGTCGACGACCGACGCGTGCTTCATCGCCGCGGCCACGCGTCCGAGGTCGAGCCAACGGAAGGCGTCCCACTCGGTGAGGACCGCGAGCACGTCCGCGCCCTCGCACGCGAGGTACGGGTCGGTCACGACCTCGAGCCCCGGGACGACGTCGCGTGCGCGCTCGCCCGCCCCCGGGTCGTAGGCCGAGACCTTCGCGCCTTCGTCGAGGAGCCGCTGCACGATCGCGATGGCCGGCGAGTCGCGCAGGTCGTCGGTGTTGGCCTTGTACGTGAGGCCCCACGCGCCGACCACCGCGCCGTCGAGCTGCCCGCCGCACGCCTCGCGCACCTTGACGACCATGCGCTCGTGCTGGTCACGGTTCGCGTCGACGACGGCCTGCAGCAGCCCGAAGTCGTACCCGCCCTCGGACGCCGTCCGCAGCAGCGCCGCGGTGTCCTTCGGGAAGCAGGAGCCGCCCCACCCCGGGCCGGGATGCAGGAACTCGAAGCCGATGCGCGTGTCGTAGCCCATCCCGAGGACGACCTCACGCACGTCGGCGTTCACCGCCTCGCACACGTTGGCGATCGCGTTCACGAACGACACCTTCGCGGCGAGGAACGCGTTCGACGCGTACTTGATCATCTCCGCCGAGACGGGATCGGTCGTGACGATGGGTGCCTGCACGCCCTTGTAGAGCTCGCTGACGCGCACAGCGATGCCGGTGTCCTCGGCGCCGACGACGACGCGCGAAGGGTGGAGGAAGTCGCGCACCGCCGTTCCTTCGCGCAGGAACTCGGGGTTCGACGCGACGCCGACGTCCGCGACGGCTCCGCCCTCGCGCAGGACGCGATCGACGCGAACCGTCGAACCGACGGGCACGGTCGACTTGTTGATCACGACCGTCCCCGGTTGGAGCACCGGTGCGACCTCGCGAGCGGCGTCATCGAGCGCGCCGAGGTCGGCGCTCCCGTCCTCGCTCATCGGCGTCTGCACGCAGAGGAACACGAACTCGGCCGCCTTCGCGGCCTCCGCCGCCCCGACGACGAAGCGCAGCCGACCGACCGCCAGCCCCTCCGCGACGAGGTCGTTGAGCCCCTCCTCGAGGATCGGGACGTCACCCTTGGAGAGCCGCGCCACACGATCGGGATCGAGGTCGGCGCAGACCACCGCGTGCCCGAGGTGCGCGAGGCACGCCGCGGTGGTGAGCCCGACGTATCCGGCACCGACGACACCGACGCGGCTCATGCGTCCTCCCTCACGACGTCCTGATCATGCCGGACGCGCCCTCAGCAGGGCGGCGTCTTGGGCGCGGGATCACCGAGCCGGCTCTCGTTGGAGATCGGTGCAGGTGTTCCCGCCGCGCTCGCGGGAGTCGTCGGATCAGCCGGGACGGCGGGCGTCGGTGCCGCGGTCGTCGACGTCGCCGCCTCGGACGGTCGCTCGATGGACGCGAAGTCGGCGCCGAGCACGACGGCGACGTCGACGCCGTTGAGGTCGCCGTCCTCGACGAGGCGCGCGTCGGGCGTGATGTAGCGGAACATCGTCTTCGCCTTGTCCTGGGCTCCCGGCGCGTACCGGATCTCGGTGGTCGCGACGTTGCCGCGCTTGTCGTTCGCCGTGCCACCGTTCTTGAAGCCCAGCGTCTCGAGCTCGGCGAGGGCGGCCGCGGCCTCGCCCTTCACGGTTCGAGCCGTTGAGGATCCGGACCGTGATGTCGGACGGCGGGACCCGCTTGCCCGACGACGCGTTGTTGCCGCTGAAGTCGGCGAGCCGGGCGATCATCGCCGACGCGTCCGGCTCCTTGGGGTACAGGACCTGTTGGCCGGCCTGGTCGGGTCCTTCCTTGAACGGAAGGGTGCGGAACTCGAGCGCGCTCTGGTCGTTCGGGTTGATCGTGCGGAACGCGTCGATGATCCCGAAGATGTCGTCCTTGGACAGTCCCTCGTCGACCTTGAGGTTCTCGAGCACCTCGTCGGCGATCTCGTTCGCGGCCAGCGGGTCGTTGAGGCTCTTCTGCACCGCGAGCCCCGCGAGCTTGCGCATGAAGTCCTGCTGGCGGGCGATGCGGTCGATGTCGGGCACCGCGTCGGCTTGGACCCACTCCTGCTGCGGCACGCTGTAGTACTCGAGCCCGCGCGACCGGACGTACGAGAGCGCCGCGGTGCCGTCGAGGCGCGGACATCCGGGCAGGGTGACGTAGAGGCCCGTCTTCTCGTCCTTGGCCGCGTACGGGAAGTAGACGGGCACGTTGCCGATCGAGTTCACGATGCCGCGGAACGTGCGGAAGTCGACTTCGAGATAGTGGTTGATCTCGATCCCGAAGTTGTCCTTCAACGTCTTGACGACCGTGTCGGGTCCCCCCTCGTTGAACGCGGCGTTGATCTTCGACCCACCGACTCCGGGGATGTCGACCCACAGGTCACGCGGGAAGGAGACGGCGAGGGTGCGCTGCGCGTTCGGCTCGACGTGCAGCACCATCATCGTGTCGGAGCGTTGGCCACCGGTCTCGGTCGCGTCGCCGAACGCCTCTTCCTCGGCCTGGTTGTCCACGAACTCGCGCGTGTCGGAGCCGATCAGCAGGTAGTTGGCCCCTTCAGGGGGTGCTGCGGCGACCGTCACGTCGACTCGGTCGACGGCGTCGAGCTTCTGGTCGATCACGTAGTTCACGGTGAAGACGGCGCCACCCATGAAGATCACCGCGGCCACGAAGGCGATCGCGTAGCGGCCCATGAAGGCGCGCAGGGGTGACCGCCGGGAATCCATGAGCGATCCATCGTACTGGGGGGTCCCCACGCTGCTCCTTCGCCACATCGCCCCGTCGAAACCCGCCAGTGCTGCCGGTGGGCAGGCGTACCCTCGGTCAACGTGGCGCCCGGACGACCGGTTCCCCAGAACGACCTGCGGCACACCGCGCCCCTCCCCGAGCGGTCCGCGTCGCCCGTCCTGCTCCGGTCCGGCACGACGACGCTCGTCGCGGCCGACCCGGCCGAGGTGGTGGTCGCCGACGGCGCCGACGCGCTGACCGCGCTCGACGAGCTCGCCTCGGGATGGTGGGCGGGCTACCTGGCCTACGACCTCGGGCGAGCGGTCGAGCAGGTCCACCCCCGGCTCGCGCCCGACCCGGCCGTGCCCGACCTGGTGCTCGCTCGCTACGACGCACGGCTCGTCGTCGACGACACGGGCGGCCGGCTCGAGGGCAGCCCCCGAGCGCGCGGCCGGCTCGAGCGGCTGCTCGACCGCGCGACCCCGGTCGCACCGGTCGCGCCGTTCGGCGAACCGACCTCGAGCCTCGACCGCTCGGCGTTCGAGGCCGGCGTGCGCGCCGTCATCGCGCTGATCGAGAACGGCGACTGCTATCAGGTGAACCTCACGCGGCGGCTCACGTGGGACCACGTCGTCGACCCGGCCGCGCTGCACGCGGCAGTCGAGCAGGCCAACCCGTCGCCGCGCGCGACGGTCCTGTGCCTGCCCGGGCCGCGGGGCGATCTCGGGATCGTGAGCGCGACGCCCGAGTGCTTCCTCCGCTGGCGCGACCGCGTCGTCGAGACCCGGCCGATCAAGGGGACCGGCACCGACGCCGCGGCCCTGCGGGCGAGCGCGAAGGACCGCGCCGAGAACGTGATGATCGTCGACCTCGCCCGCAACGACCTGGGGCGGGTGTGCGAGTTCGGCTCGATCGAGGTCACCGACCTGCTCGCTGCGGAACCGCATCCGGGCCTCGTGCACCTCGTCAGCACGGTGCGCGGCACGTTGCGGCCCGAAGCCGGCGTCGGGGCGCTCGTCCGGGCGACGTTCCCGCCGGCGTCGGTCACCGGCGCGCCGAAGCCGCGGGTGCTGCAGGCAATCGAAGACCTCGAGCCCGTCCGCCGCGGCGTGTACTGCGGCGCGATCGGCTGGATCGACACGGCGCGCGGCACGGGCGACCTCTCGGTCGCGATCCGCACGTTCACGCTCACCCCGGACGTGACGACGCTCGGCGTCGGCGGCGGCATCGTCGCCGACTCGGATCCCGCGGCCGAGTGGGCCGAGACCGAGCTCAAGGTCGCACGGCTCCTCCGTGCGACGCGCGCGGCGCACGCGAGCCCGGTGCCGAGCACGTCGTGACGGACGTTCCCGGTTCGGTCTGGGTCGACGGCGCGCTGACCCCGGTCGCCGACGCGCGGGTGTCGCCCTTCGACCACGGCCTCCTCGTCGGCGACGGCGTCTTCGAGACGTTGCGCGTGTACCGCGGCGTGCCGTTCGCCTGGCGGCGGCACATCGAACGCCTCGGACTCTCCGCCGCCGGGCTCGGCCTCGAGGTGCCCGACGACGTGGCGCTGCGCGAAGCCGCCGACGCGGTGCTCGCGGCGAACGACACCGTCGAGGGCCGGCTGCGGATCACCGTCACCGGCGGGCCGTCCTCGCTCGGCTCCGAGCGCGGCGCGGCCGCGCCGACCGTGATCGTGGCCGCGAGCACGGCCCGGGAGTGGCCGCCGTCGGAGCGGGTCGTGACGGTGCCGTGGCCACGGAACGAGCGCGGCGCGACGAGCGGCCTCAAGACCATCTCCTATGCGGAGAACGTGCGCGCCCTGGCGTACGCGCACGAGCGGGACGCGACGGAGGCGATCTTCCTGAACACCCGCGGTGAGCTGTGCGAGGCCACCGGGTCCAACGTGTTCCTCGTCGAGGACTCGCGGTTGCTCACGCCACCGGGCGACGCGGGATGCCTGCTGGGTGTGACGCGCGCGCTCGTGCTCGAGCTCTGCGCCGAGCTCGCGATCGACGTCGAGGAGCGTGCGCTCCCCGCCGATGCGCTCGCCGGAGCCGACGAGGCGTTCCTCACCTCGAGCACGCGGGAGGTGCAGCCGATCTCGCACGTGGACGGGCACGCGCTCCCCGTCGCCTGCGGTCCCGTCTGCGATCGCCTCTCGAAGGCGTTCGTCGCGCTCGTCGCTCGCGACCTGGACCCGTGACGCCCACTCGTGACGGTCGCGCGATCAGGTCGCGCGCAGGTGCACGACGTCGCCCGCCGCGATCACGACCGGGGCGCCGGCGTCGGGCGTGACGACGAGTCGGCCGTCGGCGTCGAGGTCGGTCGCCGTCCCCTCCAACGCCGCACCCTCGAGCTCCACGCGCACCCGCCTCCCCAAGGTCGCAAGACGTTCGCGGTAGTCGCGCACGACACGGTCGATCCCGTCGAGTCGGTCGCCGAAGGCCTCGAGGAACGCCGAGAGCAGGGCGTCGCGATCCGGGGCGGCTCCGGTCTCGAGCACGCACGACGTCGCCGGTGTGCGCAGCTCGTCAGGGAACGACCGTCTGCGCGAGGTTGCAGCCCGCACCGACGACGAGCGCCTGCACGTCGCCGCCCACCACGTCGGCCTCGGCGAGCAGCCCCGCGAGCTTGCGCTCCCCGACGAGCAGGTCGTTGGGCCACTTCAAGTCGGCCACGAGCCCGACGACGCGTGCGAGCGCGTCCGCCAGCGCCAGCGCGGCGGCGATCGTCACGACGTGCACGCGGTCGACCGCGGCGTGCGGTCGCAGCAGCACCGAGACGAGCAACGAGTCGCCGGGGGCCGACTCCCACGTGCGGCCCCGCCGACCCCTCCCTGCGTCCTGGTGGTCGGCCACCGCGACGAGGCCCGCCGCGGCGCCGTCACGCGCCGCGTCGAGGAGCCAGCGGTTCGTGGAGTCGACCGATGCGAAGCGCTCGACGGTCCAGCGATCGGGTCGCAGCGTCGCCGCCGGGCCCTGAGTAGCCGGGCGATCGGCCATCGCCCGTAGGATACGGCGTTCCTCAGCGGCAGTCCCAGACACGGCTTTGCGGGGTGCAGTGCTCTCGAAGATCCTGATCGCCAACCGAGGCGAGATCGCGGTGCGCGTGATGCGCACGTGCCGTGAGCTCGGTGTCCCGACCGTCGCCGTCTACTCCGACCTCGACCGTGACGCGCTGCACGTGCGCTACGCCGACGAGGCGTACGCGCTCGGCGGCAAGACCGCCGCGGAGAGCTACCTCAACACCGCGCGCATCCTCGAGGTGATCGAGAAGAGCGGCGCCGACGGCGTCCATCCCGGCTACGGGTTCTTCGCCGAGAACGCCGACTTCGCGCGTGCCGTCTCCGACGCCGGCGTCGCGTGGATCGGTCCGCCGCCCGAGGCCATCGAGGTCATGGGCGACAAGATCTCGTCCCGGAAGGCGGCGGCCGCGTCCGATGTCGCGTCGGTGCCCGGCACGCTCGAGCCGATCACCGACGTGTCGCGAGATCGTCGCCTTCGGCGAGGAGTTCGGCTGGCCGGTCGCCATCAAGGCCGCGTTCGGTGGCGGCGGCAAGGGCCTGCAGCGTCTGCGACGAGCGCCGACGGCGCCGCGGCCGCGTTCGAGTCGGCAGCGCGCGAGGCGGAGGCGTACTTCGGGCGCCCCGAGGCGTACCTCGAGCGCTACCTCACCAACCCGCGGCACATCGAGATGCAGGTCTTCTGCGACACCCACGGCAACGCCGTGTGGCTCGGTGAGCGCGACTGCTCGACGCAGCGCCGCCACCAGAAGCTGATCGAGGAGACGCCCGCCGCCGGGATCAGCGACGAGACCCGGCGCGCGATGGGCGAGGCCGCGGTGAAGGTCGCACTCGGCTGCGGCTACGTGAACGCCGGCACCGTCGAGATGCTCTACCAGGACGGCGACTTCTGGTTCCTCGAGATGAACACCCGCCTCCAGGTCGAGCACTGCGTGACCGAGGAGGTCACCGGCCTCGACCTCGTCGCCGAGCAGCTGCGCGTCGCCGCCGGCGAGCCCCTCTCGTTCGCGCAGGACGACGTGCGGCACCTCGGGCACGCGATCGAGTGCCGCATCAACGCCGAGGACCCGGCGAAGGGGTTCCTGCCCTCGCCCGGCACGATCGCACGCCTCCGGGTCGCCGACCGGCCCGGGTGTGCGGTGGGACGGCGGCTACGAAGAGGGCGACACGGTCTCGCAGTACTACGACAACCTCATCGGCAAGCTCGTCGTCTGGGCGCCCGACCGCGACGCGCGCGATCGATCGGATGCTGCGCGCGCTCGGCGAGATGGAGGTCGGGGGCGTCCGCACGACGATCCCCGCGCACGAGGCGCTGCTCGCGCACGCCGACTTCCGCGCCGGCGCACCACTCGACCAAGTGGGTCGAGAACGACTTCGACCAGAGCGTGTTCGCTGCGTCGGCCGCGTCGGCGCCTGTCCCGGAGCCCGACGCCGAGGATGCCGAGGAGCGCACCGAGCGCGTCGTGCCCGTCGAGGTCGACGGCAAGCGCTTCGAGGTGAAGCTGTGGCTCCCCGACGCGCCCGCCGCCGTCGACGCCGGCGGCGCGGCGTCGCAGCCGGCCGCGACCGGCGGCCAGCAGCGGCGGTGGCGCAGGCAGCGGCACGATCGCCGCGCCGATGCAGGGCACGATCGTGAAGGTCATGGTCGCCGTCGGCGACGCGGTCGAGGCCGGCCAGGCGCATCCTGGTGCTCGAGGCGATGAAGATGGAGAACCACATCAACGCCGAGGCCGCGGGCACGGTGAAGGAGATCCGGGTGGGCGCCGGCGACACCGTCGGCACCGGCGACGTCCTCGTGGTCATCGAGTGACAGCAGGCGTCCCCACGCCGCTGCTCTGCATCGACTCCTTCACGACCGAGCCCTTCCGGGGGAACCCCGCCGCCGTCTGCCTGCTCGACGAGGCGCTCGACGAAGCCCGGATGCAGGCGATCGCGGCCGAGATGAACCTCTCCGAGACGGCGTTCGTCGTGCCCGGCGACGGCGCGTACGACCTGCGGTGGTTCACCCCCAAGCTCGAGGTCGTGCTCTGCGGGCACGGCACCCTCGCCAGCGCGCACGCGCTCTACGAGACCGGCCGTGCCGACCGTGGCGAGGTGGTGCGGTTCAGCACACGCTGGCGCGGCGACCCTCGTCGCATCGTCGAGCGACGACGGCATCGTGCTCGACTTCCCCGCCGCCCCGTCCACGGAGGTCCCGGCGCCCCCGGGCCTCGCCGAGGCACTCGGTGCAACGCCGGTGTCCGTCGGCGTGAACGACCTCCACCACGTCGTGGAGCTGACCGACGCGACAGCGGTCGCGCGACCTGACGCCCGATCTCGACGCACTCGGCCGCGTCGACGTCGTGGAGGCCGTGGCGGTCACGGCAAGGTCCGACGACGCCGGCATCGACTTCGTGTCGCGCTACTTCGCGCCGCGGCACGGCGTCACCGAGGATCCGGTGACCGGGCAGCGCGCACACGAGCCTCGGACCGTGGTGGGCGGAGCGCCTCGGCACCGCGCAGCTCGTCGGGAAGCAGCTGAGCGAGCGGACCGGCATCGTGCACGTGCGGGTCGGGCACCCGGCACCGGATCGCGTGACGATCACCGGCCAGGCCGTCACCGTGTGGCGCGGCGAGCTGCTCGTCTGAGGCGCGACCTGGATCAGGACGCGGCGTCGGCGAGCGACTCGCTCAGCGTCGGGTGCACGAGCAGCGAGTCGACGATGTCGATGACCTTGAGCCCGTTCGTCACCGCGACCGCGAGGATCCCGATGAGCTCCGCGGCGTTGCGACCGACGATCGAGCCACCGAGGACGACGCCGGTCGCGGGGTCGGACACGATCTTCACGAACCCCCGCGGGTCACCCTTGATCAGCGCCTTCGCGTTCGCGCTGTAGGGCACCTTCGTCACGCGGATCTTGCGACCCGACGCGAACGCCTCGGCCTCCGCGAGCCCGACGTCGGCGATCTCGGGCTCGGTGAAGACGGCCGACGCCGCCTTGCCGTAGTCGAGGTTGCGGTGCGGTCGGTTGTGCATGCCCATCAGGTGCTCGGCGATCTTGCGGCCCTGCATCGCGGCGACGGACGACAGCGGCAGGTTCCCCGAGATGTCACCGATCGCGTAGATGTGGTGGACGTTCGACAGGCAGTTGTGGTTGACGTGCACGAAGCCACCCGGTGCGATGTCGACGCCCGCCGCCTCGAGACCGATGTCCTCGGTGTTCGGCACGGAACCCACGGCGAGCACCGTGTGGCTGCCCTCGACCTCGCGCCCGTCCTCGCAGTGCACGAACACGCGGTCGCCCTCGCGACGGATCGCGTCGGCGCGCGCACCCTTGAGCAGCGCGACACCCCGCTCGAGGAACGCCTCCTCGAGCGCCGCGGCGACCTCGGCGTCCTTGATGGGCAGCACCTGCTGCCGGGAGACGAGCAGCGACACCTGCGACCCGAGCGAGTCGAACATGTGCGTGAACTCCACGCCGGTGACGCCCGACCCGATGATGACCACGTGCTCGGGGATCTCGGGTGGTGGGTAGCAGTGGCGGGTCGTGAGCACGCGCTCGCCGTCGACGGCCGCGAAGTCGGGGATGCGCGGGCGCGACCCGGTCGCGACGACGATGTAGTCGGCGGCGATCTGCTCCTCGCCGTGAGGCGTGTCGACGACGACCGTGTGCGGGTCGACGAGCCGTCCGGCACCCGACAGCACCCGGACGCCCTGGGAGTAGAGGAGCTGCTCGATCGACGTGCGCAGGTGCGACTCGATCATCGAGATGCGCTGCTTCAGCGCGTCGGCGTCGAGCGCGCCGGCGGCCTGGATCCCCATGGCCGACGCCCGGGTGAGCTCCGCCAGCTCGCCACCCGTTGCGATCAGGGCCTTCGAGGGGATGCAGTCCCAGAGGTGGGCCGCGCCGCCGACGACCTCACGCTCGACGAGCGTGACCTCGGCGCCCAGCTGCGCGGCGACGGTCGCGCAGGTGTTGCCGGCCGGTCCGGCACCGAGGATGACGAGGCGGGTGGTCGGCACCGCACCAGGCTACGCGGCGCACGCGCGCGCACCCGGTTTGCGGCGGCGCCCCGCGTGGCGTAGGAGCAGCGTGTGTCCGAGCTCCGCCACGACGTCCTCACGGGTCGACTCGTGCTCCTCGCGCCGGGACGGCGCGCGCGTCCCGACACGCATGCGCGGGTCCACCAGACGTCCGGGCAGACCTCCGGGCAGACCTCCGGGCAGACGTCCGGGTCGGAGCCGTCGCGGCCGTGCCCGTTCTGTCTGGGCAACGAGCACGAGACACCGCCGGAGGTGGCGCGGATCCCCCCGGGCCCGCCCGACGCGCCCGGCTGGCGGGTCAGGGTCGTCCCCAACCTCTATCCGATCGTCGGTGGCGCCGACCCCGGGCCAGGCGCCGACGGCGCGCACGAGGTGATCGTCCTCTCCCCTGAGCACGACGCGACGTTCGGTGACCTGGCCGACGACCAGGCGATCGACGTGCTGACGATGATGCGCGAGCGCGCGCGAGCACAGGCGGCCGCAGGCCGGGCGCACTCCCAGCTCTTGATCAACCAGGGGCGCGCTGCGGGCGCGTCGATCGCGCACCCGCACGCGCAGCTGCTCGCGCTCGACTTCGTCCCGCCCGCGGTCACGGTCGCAGTCGACCGGTTCGCCGCGCAGCCGTCCGACCCGGTGCTGGCCGACCAGGCAGACGCCGCCGCACGCGAGCAGGAAGTGGTCGCGGGCGGCGCCGTGCAGGCGTGGTGTCCGACCGGTGCGGCCGCGCCCTTCGAGACCCGGATCGCCGCGACCGACGCGGGCACCCGGTTCGAGGACGCGACCGACGGCCAGGTGTTCGGCGTCGCGCTCGTGCTGCGCGACGTCCTCGCGGCGCTCGGGCGTGCGCTCGACGCTCCGGGCCAGCGGGTGCCGTACAACGTGGTCGTGCACAACGGACCCGCACGCGACGAGGTCGCGTACCACTGGTGGATCGGGATCGTCGCCCGCAACGCGGTCGTCGCCGGCTTCGAGATCGGGACCGCGATCCTCGTCAACACGGTCGACCCGCGCGACGCGGCCCGAGCGCTGCGGGGTGAGCCGCCCGGTGCCTAGCAGCCGCTGAACGTCGCCTTCCCGGGGCCCTGCTCGAGGAACGAGCGGACGCCGGTCTTGGCGTCCTCGGTCTCGAAGACGTCGACGAACGCCGCCGCCTCGACGTCGAGCCCGTCGCGAGCGAGCCGTCGAGGCCCCGGTCGATCGCCCGCTTCGCGAGGCCGATGGCGACGACGGGTCCGGCCGCGAACGCCGTCGCCCACTCGATCGCGTTCGTCTCGACCTCGTCGGCGGGCACGACCCGGTCGACGAGGCCGATCGCGAGCGCTTCGTCGGCGCGCAGCTGGCGCCCCGACCACACCATCTCCTTCGCACGCGCCGGACCCACCAGCCGCGGCAGCCGCTGCGTGCCCCCGGCGCCGGGGATGATCCCGAGGAGGATCTCGGGTTGGCCGACGCGCGCCGAGTCGGCTGCGACCCGCAGGTCGCACGCGAGCGCGAGCTCGAGCCCACCACCGAGCGCGAAGCCGCGGATCGCCGCGATCACCGGTCGGGGGATCGCCGCGAGCCCGTCGAACGCGGCGCGGAACCCGGCACCGATGCGACGAGCGTCGTCCGGTCCGCCGAACTCCTCGATGTCGGCGCCCGCGGCGAGCGCGCGGTCCGATCCCGTCACGACGACCGCCTTGACGGTCGCGTCGGCCGCGAGATCGGCGGCGACGCGCGCGAGCTCGGCGAGGAGCGCCTCCGACAGTGCGTTGAGCGGCGGCCGGTTGAGACGGAGCAGCGTGACGCCCTCGGCCGGCTGCTCGACGAGGACGAGCGGGTCAGCGCTCATGTTGCAGCAACACCTCCGCGGCGGCGTACGGGTCGACCTCGCGGGCCTGGATGCGCGCGACGAGGTCGTCGAACTCGCGTTCACCGCACACCCTGTCGGCCCGATCGGCCAGACGGGCGAGCACGATCGCGCGCAGCTCGTCGCGCACACGGGCCGCACGCCGCCCGTCGAGCGCGCCGTCGCTCGTCGAGGTGCGCGCGGTGCGCGACGACCGCGTCGAGCAGGTCGTCGATGCCCGTCGCCTTCCGTCGCGACCGTCTGGACGATCGGTGGTGTCCAGGTGCGGGCGGGAGACAGCTCGAGCATCTGGACGAGGTCGCGGATCGTGTCGTCGACGCCGGCCCGGTCGGCCTTGTTGACGACGAACACGTCGGCGATCTCGAGCAGGCCGGCCTTGTTGGCCTGGACCCCGTCGCCCCACCCCGGGTTCACGACCACGACGGTCGTGTCGGCCGCGCCGGCGATCTCGACCTCGACCTGGCCGACGCCGACGGTCTCGACGAGGATCCAGTCCTTCCCGGCCGCGTCGAGGATGCGGATCGCCTGGGGCGCCGCGAGCGCGAGCCCACCGAGGTGACCGCGCGTCGCCATCGACCGGATGAACACCTCGTCGTCGGTCGCGTGGTCCTGCATCCGCACGCGGTCACCGAGGATCGCGCCGCCGGTGAACGGGCTCGTCGGGTCGATCGCCAGGACGCCGACCGTCGCGCCGTCGCGTCGGAGCCGGGCGATGAGGCGGTCGGTGAGCGTCGACTTGCCCGAACCGGGCGCGCCGGTGATGCCGACGGTGTACGCGCTGCCGGTGTGCGGGAAGAGCCGGGCGACGGCGGTCGTGGCGTCGGGTCCGCCCGACTCCACGAGGGAGATCAGGCGGGCGACGGCCCCACGATCGGCGTCCAGGGCGCGGCCGACGAGATCCGCGACGGCTGCATCCGACTCGACCGGCACGACCTGCTCCGTCGCTCCCCCGATCGACGAACGGGACTGACGGCTCAGAAGATCTCCGCGTCGGTGTCGACGTTGTCGGCGACGACCTCGGCGACCCCCGGCACACGGTCCTTGATGATCCGCTCGACTCCCGCCTTGAGCGTCATCGTCGACACCGGGCACGTCCCGCACGCGCCGACGAGCTCGACGTGGACGACCTGGTCGGCATCGATCTCCTTGAAGACGATGTCGCCGCCGTCGGCCTGCAGCGCCGGGCGGATCGCCTCGATCGCGCTCAGGACGTCGGTCTCCATGCTCGCGGTGGGGGCCATCAGGCGCTCCTGGTGAGGGGCTTCGTACAACCCAGTATCGCGAAGGTTCCTTCCCCCGCGTCGGCGTTGCGGGCGGCAGCAGCGGAGCGAGCGGCCGTGGGCCGGGTATCCCGGCCCGCAGCGAGCGACGCAGTGGAGCTGACGCCCGCCGGACCGATCAGACCCGTTCCACATCTGCTCCGAGCGCTCGGAGCTTCCCGGGGAGGTCGGCATACCCCCGCTCGACGTGGTGGGGGTCGAGCACCATCGTCTCACCGTCGGCCGAGAGGCCGGCGAGGACGAGCGCGGCGCCGGCCCGCACGTCGTGGGCCCGCACCGGGGCACCCGAGAGCTGCGTCACCCCGCGCACGACGGCGTGGCGTCCTTCGGTGCGCACGTCGGCACCCATCCGGTTGAGCTCGTCGACGAACGCGAAGCGGTTGTCGAAGATGTTCTCGGTGACGATCGCGCTCCCCTCCGCGGTCGCGAGCGCGGCGACGACCAGCGGCATGAAGTCGGTCGCGAACCCCGGGAACGGCAGCGTCTGGATGTCGACGGCGCGCAGCGGGTCGTCCCGGCACACGCGGATGCCATCCGGCGTGCGCGTGACCTCGGCGCCCATCTCGCCGAGCTTGCGGGCGACCATCTCGAGGTCGTCGAGGTCGATGCCCTCGACGGTCACGTCGCCCCCGGCTGCGGCACCGGCGATCAGGAGCGTGCCGGCCTCGATCCGGTCACCGACGAGGGAGTGGTCGGCCGGCGAGAGCTCGTCGACGCCCTCGATCTCGATCGTCGACGTCCCGGCTCCGTCGATCTGCGCTCCCATCTTCGAGAGGAACGTCGCCAGGTCGCGGATCTCGGGCTCGCGCGCCGCGTTCTCGATCACCGTCGACCCCTTGGCGAGGACCGCAGCGGTGAGGATCGTCTCGGTCGCGCCGACGCTCGGGAACTCGAGCATCACCCGGGTGCCACCGAGCGCGTTGCAGCGCGCGTCGATGTATCCGTGGACGACCGCCAGCTCGACACCCATCGCCTCCAGCGCGGCGAAGTGCATGTCGAGCTTGCGGTTGCCGATGTTGTCGCCACCGGGCATCGCGACACGCGCCGACCCGTTGCGGGCGAGCAGCGGGCCGAGGACGTTGATGGACGCGCGCATCCGGCTCACGAGCTCGTACGGTGCCTCCGGGACGAGCTGCTCCGACACCTCGATCTCGACGGCGTCGTCGGCGACCCACGTCGTCTGCGCACCGATCACGCTGAGGAGCTCGATCATCGTCTCGAGGTCGGCGACGGAGGTGACGTTGCGCAACGTCGACGTGCCCGGCGCGAGCAGCGCGGCCGCCATCTGCTTCAGACCGGCGTTCTTCGTCATCCCGGCCGCGCGCACGCAACCCGACAGGCGCGCGGTGGGGCGAACGACGTAGCGGTCCATGGCTCCAGGGTAGGGGGCGCGACCCGAAAAGCTGGAGACCGCTACCTCCCCGAGTAGCGAGGCGCTCGCTGCTCGATGAACGCCGTGATCGCTTCCTTCATGTCGTCGGAGCGCAGGCATTCGGCCTGGCCCTCGGCTTCGACGACGAGACCCGAGCGCACGTCGTCGGCGGTCGCGGACGCGTTGACCGCGCGCTTCGCGGCGCGCACGGCGAGCGGTGGTTGCGCGGCGATCTGCTCCGCCAGGCGCATCGCGGTGTCGTCGAGCTCCTCGTCGGCCACGACGTGCTCGGCGAGACCGATGCGCTCGGCTTCCGCCGCGTCGATCTGCGCGGCGGTGAAGATCAGCTCCTTGGCCTTGCTCGGGCCGATGAGCCGCGGGAGCCGCTGCGTGCCGCCGAGGTCGGGGATGATCCCGTACTTGAACTCGAGCAGGCCGACCTTCGTGCCGTGTGCCATCACGCGCAGGTCGCACGCGAGCGCGAGCTGCAGGCCGGCGCCCAACGCGTAGCCGCGCACCGCGGCGATCGTCGCGAACGGCGCCTCCTCGAGCCACGTGTACGCGTCCTGCGTGGTGAGGATCGCGTCGACGGTCGGGTCCTCGTGCCGGGGGGCACGCCCCTCCGCCGCGAGGTCGTCGGTCCCCCGCGGCTCGGAGAAGACGGTCGTGTCGATGCCGCTCGAGAAGGCACGGCCTTCACCCGTCACGACGAGCGCACGCACGTCACCCGGTTCGGCGAGCAGCGCCTCGCCGAGCTCGCGCAGCTCGTGCCACATCTGGATCGTGAACGAGTTGAGCTTGTCGGGCCTCGCCAGCGTCAGGACGCCGACGTGCTCGTGCTGCTCGAAGCGCAGGGTCTCGAAGGTCGCGTCGATCGGAGGAGGCTACCGATCCCGTGGAAGGAGCGCCGTGGAAGGAGGGCGGATCAGCCGGCGGCGTACGCCGCGGCCCGGACCGCACCCTCGATCCGCACCACCTCGACCCGCTGCACGAAGCCGGGCACGGCGAGCGCACCGACCCGCACCACGTCGGCCCACGGCGGGACGGCGTGCACGAGGTCGCTCGTCGCGAGCAGCTCGCTCGGGCCCGCGGCACCGGAGAGGCGCGCCGCGAGGTTCACGGCGCTGCCGATGTAGTCGTCGCCCTCGAGGAGGATCACCGGGCCCTTGGCGGCGCCGGCGCGCAGGGGCAGCGCGACGTCAGTGCTGTCGGCGCGACCCATGAGCTCGAGCATCATCGTCACGAGACGGTGGTCGTCGGTGCTGACGAACATCGCACCGTCGCCCAACCACTTGTCGACTCGCACGGCGTGATCGGACGCGATCTGGCGGACGACCGCGCGGAAGCGGGTGACGACTGCGACGGCCTCCTCGTCACCGTGCGTGTCGGTGAACCGAGTGAAGCCGCAGAGGTCGACGAAGGCGAACGAACGGTCCACGCGCATGCAGCCAGTGTGCCGCGTGCCGGGCCCCGGACCCGAACAATTCGCCGTGCTTCACGGGGGGTTCACGCGACGTTCGCGCCGCCGCGGCCTCAGTCCCCCAGCGCCTGGACCCATGTGACGGATGTCTCAGCCGCGTCGGCGAGCATCTCGTCGACCGTCAGCCCGCTGCGCTTCAGGGGGCGGAAGCCGTGGTCGGCCGTGTCGAGCCAGTGGAGCGTCACCGCGCCCTGCACCTTCTTCGCCGAACGGGTCAGCGCGGGCTTCGGCGCCATCGAGTCGCGCGTGCCGCTCACGAAGAGCACGGGGACCGTGATCCGCCGGAAGTGGTCGTCGCGCCGCCGTTCCGGCCGGCCCGCGGCGTGCAGCGGGTAGCCGAGCAGCAGGAGCCCGAGCGCGGGTGCTGGGTCCTCGGGGGTCGACACGACCATCGACGCGATGCGTCCGCCCATGGAGCGGCCGCCGAGGACGAGCCGGTCGGGCGCGAGCCCCGTTCTCTCCGCCAGCGCCGCCGCCGCCTCTCGCGTCGCGGCCTCGAGCACCGGCGGGCGATCCGGCGCCTTGCGGCCCGCGGCGCGGTACGGGAAGTCGAAGCGCAGCGAGGGGATGCCCACCGCCTCGAGGGCGTCGGCGACGGCGACGAGCGCCGGTGCCTTCCGATCGGCACCCGCCCCCGGTGAGAGCAGCACCGCCCGATCGGCGCCCTGTTCGGGGCCCTGGAAGTCGGCGGCGAGCGTCATCCGGGCCCGCCGTGGCGCCGCAGGAAGTCGTCGATGCGGGCATACGAGTCGCGGGTCGTCGACTCGCTCGACCACCCGTGACCCTCGCCCGCGTACACGTGGTGCTCGACCGTCCCGCCCCCGGCGCGCACGGCGTCCACGAAGGCTTCCACCTGTTCGGGCGGCACGACGGGATCCGCGTCACCGTGGAGCACCAGCGTCGGCACCCGGAGCTCCGCGGCGTGCGTGATCGGCGAGCGGTCGCGGTACCGCGCGAGGTCACGCGACAGGTCGCCCACGAGCCAGTCGGAGTACCGCGACTCGAAGCGGTGCGTGGTCGTCGCGAGGTCGTACAGGTCGGTGACCGGGTAGAGCGTGACGACCGCGCGCACGAGATCCGGATGCTGCTCCCGCGAGGAGCAGCGCGAGCAGGCCGCCGGACGATCCACCGCTCGCGACGACGCGCGCGGGATCGCACCAGCCGCGCGCGATCGCCTCCCGCACGCCCGCTTCGCAGTCGGTGACGTCGAGCTCGCCCCACCGGCCGGCGAGCGCCTGTGCGTACGCACGCCCGTGCCCCGTCGAGCCGCGCGGGTCGGGCGCGAGCACCGCGAACCCGCGCGTGAGCAGGTGCTGATGGAACGGCTTCCACTGCGCGGTCGCCTGGCCCGTCGGTCCACCGTGCACGTCCAGCACCATCGGCGGCGGGACCATCGGCGGCGGCGCCTCCGTGTCGGTGGACGGGCGGAACAGGAGCCCGAACACCGTCGCGCCGTCGTCGGCGGTCCACGTCACGGGCTCCGGCTCGACGAGCTCGCGCCGCGAGATGCCCGCCGGTGCCGCGTGGGCGAGGATCTCGCGCTCGGGCTCGGCGGAGCTGACCGTCGTGACGCAGACGTTCGGCGGTGTGCGCGCGCCCGAGCGCACGGCCGCGATGCCCGGCACCCCCCAGTCGAGACCGTGGTGCCAGCCGCGTGCGACGTCGCGCGCCTCGCCGGTCCCGTCACTCCGCGCGACGACGAGACGTCCGAACCCGTCCTCGTTCCGGGTCAGGGCGATCTCCGTGCCGTCGGGCGACCACGCGAACGATCGCTGCCCGATCCCCCACGCCGGCTCTGCCTGCTCGAAGCGCTCGGGCGCCACCGGCACGGGTTCGGCGCCGTCGGGTCCACCTCCCTCGAGATCGGCGACGACGACGTTCCACCAGCCGTCGGCGTCGGTCACCCAGGCCAGGCGGTCACCAGCGGGCGAGAACCGTGGCTGGCCGACCGAGACGCCGCGGCCGCCCGCGACCACCTTCGCCGAACCGGCCTCGTCCGCGACGACGATGCGCGACGAGTCCCACGACATCGCCGCCAGGTCCCACTCGTGCCACGCGAGCCGCGTCCCGTCCGGCGACCAGACGGGATCCCACGCGTAGTCGCTCTGCGAGACGCGCCGGGGCCACGACTCGGCATCGAGGTCGACGACCGCGACGTCGCACGCGTCCTCGCGCTCGAGCACGAACGCCAGGTGGTCGCCGTGCTCGGACGCGGCCGGCGCGGCGGCGCGGCCGTCGCGTGAGAGCACCCTCGTCGGACCACCGTCGACCGGCACGAGGACGAGGCGGCCTTCGGGGTCGACGACCGCGACGTGCTCCGGGCCGACCCAGCACCACACCCCACCACCGGTGGACCGGGTCGCGGCGGCGCCGGTCTCGGCCGTGACCACCACCGGCGCGCGATCCGACGCTCCCGGCGCGCCCGCCACGACGACGTCGGCCCGGCCCCCCGCTCCGAGGTCGGGGACCGCCTGCAGCCAGCCGAGGCGGCGCCCGTCGGGTGCCCACCGAGGCTCGGCGACGACGCCCGTCCGGGCGATCAGCGTCGGCGTGAGGGCCTCCGGCACGGCCGTGAGGGTAGGCGCCACGGTGCGCCGGCACGACGAATCCGCGCGCCAAAACAGTGCCTGACCTGGGATTCGACGCAGTACCGGCCGGTAGGCTGAGCCATTCCATGTCTGAACCGCCCCTGCGAATCGCCTACCTCGTCTACCGGGGCAACCCTCATTGCGGCGGCCAGGGCGTGTACACCCGCGCGCTCGCCAACGAGCTGACGCAGCTGGGCCACGAGATCACCGTCCTCTCCGGTCCGCCGTATCCCGACATGGTGGAGCCCGAGCAGCTGTGGAAGGTGCCGGGCCTCGACCTCTACCGGGCGACGAACCCGTTCCGCGTGCCGTGGCCGCACGAGATCCGCGACCGGGTCGACCTCGGCGAGGTCGCGATCATGTCCGTCGCCGGCTACCCCGAGCCCTGGGGCTTCAGCATGCGGGCACGGAAGCTCCTGCGTGACCGCCGGGCCGACTTCGACCTCGTCCACGACAACCAGTGCCTCGGCACGGGCCTGCTCGACATGATGCGCACCGACGGCTGGCCGGTCGTCGCGACGCTGCACCACCCGATCACCGTCGACCGCGACCTCGACCTGGCGCACGCGACCAACCCGTGGCGGCGCTTCTCGCTGCGGCGCTGGTACTCGTTCCTCGACATGCAGATGCGGGTCGTCCGCGAGATCCCCCGGGTGCTCACGGTGTCCGAGTCCTCACGCGGCGACATCGTCGACCAGATGGGCGTCCCCGCCGAGCACCTGCACGTCGTGCCCGTCGGAACCGACCCCGCGGTCTTCCGTCCGATGCCCGAGATCGCCCGGGTCCCCGGACGGCTCATGACGACCGCGAGCGCCGACGTGCCGCTGAAGGGGCTGGCCCACCTCCTCGAGGCCGTGGCCAAGGTCCGCACGGAGCGCGACGACGTGCACCTCGTCGTGATCGGCCGGCCGAAGCCCAAGAGCAAGATCCCCGCGCTCATCGAGCGGCTGGGCATCGGCGACCACGTCGAGTTCGTGAAGGGCGTGACGACCGAGCGGATCGTCGAGCTCTACGCCGAGGCCGAGGTCGCATGTGTGCCGTCGCTGTACGAGGGCTTCTCGTTGCCCGCGGTCGAGGCGATGGCGTGCGGCGTGCCCGTCGTCGGCACGACCGGCGGCGCGGTCCCCGAGGTGCTCGGTCGCGACAACGAGACCGGCCTGATCGTCCCCGCGGGTGACGCGGACGCGCTGGCGCAGATGATCCTGCACGCGCTCGCCGACCCGCTGCTGCGCGCGCGCATCGGCGCGGCCGGCCGCGAGCGAGCGCTCGCGAACTTCACGTGGCGCAAGACCGCGGAGGGCACCGCCGCGCACTACCGCGCACTCCTCGATGAGCACGACCACGCGTCGCGGACGGGCGGCTGATGCTCACTGCCGACTTCGATCGTCTCGGCGTCGGTCGCGGCGCCCGCGTGCTCGACATGGGCTGCGGCGGCGGGCGACACGCCTTCGAGGCATGGCGGCGCGGCGCGTCCGTGGTCGCGCTCGACTACTCCGAAGCGGAGCTCAAGGAGGTGCGCGCCGTCCTCGGCGCGATGCTCGACGCGCGCGAGGTGCCCGAGGCGGAGCAGCGTGAGGGCATCGGTGGCGCCGTCAACGGTGACGCGCTGCGGTTGCCGTTCCCCGACGCGAGCTTCGACGTCATCATCGCGTCGGAGGTGCTCGAGCACCTGTGGGACGACGAGCGCGCGATCTCCGAGCTCGTGCGCGTCCTGAAGCCGGGTGGCCGCATGGCCGTCACGGTGCCGACGCGCTGGCCCGAGCGCGTCTGCTGGGCCCTCGACCACCACTATCACGACACGCCCGGCGGTCACGTGCGGATCTACCGGCAGCACGAGCTCGAGGAGAAGCTGGAGTCGGCCGGGTGCTGGCTGCGCGGGTCGCACCACGCCCACGCGCTGCACTCGCCGTACTGGTGGCTGAAGTGCGCGACCGGCGTCGACGACGTCGAGCCGCACTGGGCGGTCCGCCGCTACCACGACCTCCTCGCGTTCCAGATCACGGAGCAGCCGGCGTGGCTCAACGCCGTCGACCGGCTGCTCAACCCGGTGCTGGGGAAGAGCCTCGTCGTCTACGTGCAGAAAGTGAATTGATGCCAAAGCTTGCCATCCCGTCCGTCGAGGGGATCCTCACCGAGCGCCAGATCAGCGCCACGGTCGACGCGATCGCGTCCGTGCAGCTGCCCGACGGCAACATCCCGTGGTCGCCCGGCGACCACTCCGACCCGTGGAACCTCGTCGAGGCCGCGATGGCACTCGACGTCGGCGGCCGCCATCACGAGGCCGTGCGCGCGTACGAGTGGCTGCGGACGCTCCAGCACGACGAGGGCAGCTGGTACGCGTACTACGTCGGCAACGAGGTGAAGGACCCCGCCACCGACACGAACGTCTCCTGCTACCTCGCGAACGGTGCGTGGCACCACTACCTCACCACCGGTGACACGGCCTTCCTCGAGGACTTCTGGCCCAACGTCGAGCGCGGCATCGACTTCGCGCTCTCGCTCCAGGCGGAGACCGGCGAGATCGCCTGGCGCGGCGACGAGCCGTCCCCCGGCGCGCTCCTCACGGGGTCGTCCTCCATCCACGCCAGCCTGCGCTGCGCGATCGCCATCGCGGAGCGCCTCGGTCACGAACGCCCCGACTGGGAGCTCTCGCTCGGCCAGCTCGCCATCGCGATCGCGCACCGTCCCGACGCGTTCCTCGACAAGGCGCGCTGGGCGATGGACTGGTACTACCCCATCCTCGGCGGTGCGGTGCGCGGCGAGGCCGCACAGATGCGCTTCGCCGCGGGTTGGAGCACGTTCGTGGTCGCCGGGCGCGGCGCGCGCTGCGTGTCCGACCGTCCGTGGATCACCGCGGCCGAGACGTGCGAGCTGGTGATGGCGCTCGACTCGATCGGGCTCGAGGGTCCGCGCGCGCCAGCTGTTCGCCGACGTGCAGTTCCTCCGTCACGAGGACGGCGGCTACTGGACCGGCATGAACTTCGACGACGAGCGCTTCGACCTCCCGGGTGAGCTCTTCCCGGTCGAGCAGCCGACGTGGAACTCCGCCGCGGTCGTGCTCGCCGCGAACGCGCTCGGCGGCAGCGGCCCGACGGCCGGCCTGTTCCGCGGCGAGGGGCTGCCGGTGGGTCTCACCCCGCAGGAGCTCATCGACGCGGGCGCCGAGATCGAGGCCGAGATGGCGCAAGGTCGCAGCACCGACCGCTAGCGCTCCGAGAGCGTCGGCGCGCGGCGTGCTACGCCGCGCTCGATTCTCGGTGCTCTTCGGGTGGTCGGAGCGACCAGGTGCCGTCGTCGTGGTCGACGACCTCATGACGGTGGTACGTGACCAGGTCGTGGTGCGCGCCACAGAGCATCCCGAGCACGTCGTAGGTGGTGAGCCGGTGCTCGGCGAATGGTTTGGTGTGATGTCGCTCCAGGTTCTGGGTTCGGTCGCAGCCGCGGACCTTGCAGCGCTCGTCACGCTCGGCGATCGCGATCTTCAGCGCTTCCGGGACGTGGCGCGTGGTGGAGACGACGGTCCGCACGTCGACGCCATCGGTGATCACCAGCTCCAAGAGCCCGTGCGACAGGACCTTGCGGGCGTGGCCGACCGGCACCGACCCGACGCCGGGGATCTCGCACACCTCGCCCGGTGACGTGCCGCCGGCGAGCAGCGCCGGCAGATCGACCCGGACCCGGGCCACCGGTGGCGCAGCAGCTGCGCCGCCGCCGCTCTGGGCGAGCGTGACGAGCGCGTCGAAGCGGTAGGCGTCGTAGGGCTCGCGTTCGCCGGCCGTGCGGGCCTCGTCGCACCGTGCCTTGGCGAGCGGCTCGAGCGCCCGCAGCAGCACGTCGACCTCGGCAGTCGGGCCGGAGAACGAGCCGCGGGTCGCCATGCCCGTCGCGCCACGTGCGGACGTGGCGCTCGCGCTTCGCCCGCGCGTACGCCTCGTCCTCGTCGGTCGCCGCCGCGATCACCCGGTCGGAGCGATCGCGGAGCGTGCGCAGCCCGTCGCGCTCGGCACTGCGCAGCAGCTCGCCGCTCGGCGTCAGGGTCGACCTCGGCCGCCTTCGACACCAGCGACG
Source organism: uncultured Acidimicrobiia bacterium (assembly GCA_963731815.1). GTDB lineage: Bacteria > Actinomycetota > Acidimicrobiia > IMCC26256 > PALSA-555 > DATBSK01. Next base: position 97,483 of record CAVSWW010000010.1, read on the forward strand.
CCTGCGTCATCGAGAGCGATGCCGTCGCGGAGCTTCGCCTCGGTCGCGGGCAGCTCCTCGAGGCGCTGCGCGGTCTTCGAGCGAGTCGCGCGCCTGCGTCTCGGAGCAGCCCGAGACATCGGCGAGCCACTGCTCGCTCGACACCGCTCGTGAGCGGTGGTGCCATCCGTTCGTGTCGACGGCGCGCTTGGCGAAGAGTGCTTGGCCGCGGCGCACAGCCGTTCGGCCTCGGCGGCGCACCTCGGTGAGGCGCGCCGCGTCGCGTCCAGTCGAACGTGTCGGGTAGTCGAGCCGGCGCGACTGCTTCGCGCAGCTCCTCGGCGATCACCTCGATGGCGAACATGACGCCATCGTGACAGGGGGGTGTGACAGTCACCCCTCCGATCGAGCGCGTCGCGCGAAAGGTCGAACGTCACATCGCGCGAACGCGCGTCACGATCCCCTGTTCGCGAGTGTCGCGCGCCGCGTGCTGCGTGAGCTCGATGACGTTGCCGTCGAGGTCGCGGTAGCGCGCCGAGGTTCCCCACGGCTGCGCCGTGGGCTCGTGCACGACTTCCGCGCCCGCTGCGACGGCACGCTCGTGCGCGGCAGCGATGTCGTCGACACCGAACGAGAGCTGCGCACCGGACGTCGGCGCGTCGCCGCGCGCCGGGTAGAGCGCGAAGTGCAGGTACGCGCCGTCGGTCCACGAGATCTCCGCGTGCCGGCCGCCGATCCAGCGGTCGCCGTCGGCGTCGTTGTCACCCGGCGCGAGCTCCACCCCGAACGCCTCCTCGTAGAAGCGCGCGGAACGGTCGAGATCCGACACCTCGACGATCACCGCCACGAGGCGCGGCGAGGTCACGACCGGGGTGACGAGAGCACGCGCAGCGAGCCCGTCGCGGAGACCGGCTCCCACCCGTCGCCGACGGCGCGCTGCCACACCTGGAACGGCGCCTGCCCACCCTCGCTCGGGTCCTCGAAGATGTCGTGGAACACCAGCAGCCCGCCGGGCGCGACGTGGGGGGTCCAGCCCTCGTAGTCGGCCATCGCGGCGTCGAGGGCGTGCCCGCCGTCGATGAAGAGCATCCCGAGCGGGGTGGCCCAGCTCCGGGCCACCGTCGTGGAATGACCGACGACTGCCACGACGACGTCCTCGAGTCCCGCCGCCTCGATCGTCCGTCGGAACCACGGCAGCGTGTCCATCCGGCCGGTGCGCGGATCGACGAGCCGCTCGTCGTGGTGCTCCCACCCCGCCTGGTTCTCCTCGGAGCCGCGGTGGTGGTCGACCGTGTACAGCACCGTGTCGCCGGTGCGCGCCGCGGCGCCGAGATAGATCGCCGACTTCCCGCAGTACGTGCCGACCTCGAGCAGCGGACCGTGCGCCGCGCCGGCGACCCCGGCGTCGTGCAGCGCGAGGCCCTCGTCGTCGGGCATGAAGCCGATCGCGTCGCGGGCGTGCTCGAGCAGCTGCGGGTCCATCGTCACGATCGGCTGCGGCTCAGAGGACCGGGGTCTCGACGTACCGGCCGAAGACGTCGGCGAGCGCGTCCATGATCTCGCCCTCGGTCGCGTACACGTCGACGGCGTCGATCAGCGCGGGCATCACGTTCGTCGTCGGTTCGGCGGCGACCGAGCGGACGGCGTCGAGCGCGTCGCGCACGCGCTCGTCGTCGCGGTCGGCACGCACCTGTGCGAGGCGCTTCAGCTGGAGCTCTTCGACCTCGGGTCCGATGCGCAGGATCTCCGGGGGCGGCTCGTCGTTGCCGTCGAGCGCCGTGTTGATGCCGACGACGAGATGGCGACCATCGTTGACCTTGCGCTCCAGCTCGTACGCGGCGTCGGCGATCTCGCGCTGGAACCAACCCGACTCGACGTCGCGCAGCACGCCTTCGAGCATCGAGCCCTCACCGACCGTGTCGAGGTGCTCGAACACCTCCTCGGCCCGGCGTTCCATCTCGTCGGTCAGCTCCTCGATGAACCACGAGCCGCCGAGCGGATCGGCGACGTTGGCGACACCGGTCTCCGACGCCAGCACCTGCTGCGTGCGCAGCGCGATGCGCGCCGCCTTCTCGGACGGGAGGGCGAGCGTCTCGTCCATCGAGTTCGTGTGCAGGCTCTGCGCCCCGCCGAGGACGCCGGCGAGCGCCTCGACGGCGGTGCGCACGATGTTCACCTCGGGCTGCTGCGCGGTGAGCGACACGCCGGCCGTCTGGCAGTGGAAGCGCAGCTGCAGCGACCGCTCCTGCTCCGCGCCGTAGCGGTCGCGCATCCACCGGGCCCAGATCCGCCGGGCGGCGCGGTACTTGGCGATCTCCTCGAAGAAGTCGATGTGCGCGTTGAAGAAGAAGGACAGGCGCGGCGCGAAGTCGTCGACCGCGAGCCCGGTCGCGAGCGCGGCCTCGACGTACGCGAAGCCGTTGGCGAGCGTGAACGCGAGCTCCTGCGCGGCCGTCGAGCCCGCCTCGCGGATGTGGTACCCGGAGATCGACACCGCGTGCCAGCGGGGCATCTCCGCCGCGCAGAAGCGCGATCGAGTCGGCGACGAGGCGCATCGACGGGCGCGGCGGGAACACGAACTCCTTCTGCGCCTGGTACTCCTTCAGGATGTCGTTCTGGAGCGTGCCGCCGAGGCGGGCCCGCTCGATGCCGCTGCGCTCGGCCGCGGCGACGTACATCGCCAGCAGGACCGCGGCCGGGCGCGTTGATCGTCATCGACGTCGTCACCGCGCCGAGGTCGACCCCGGCGTAGAGGTCCTCGACGTCGGCGAGCGTGTCGACGGCCACGCCGCACTTCCCCACCTCGCCGAGCGCGAGCGGGTCGTCGGAGTCGCGCCCCATGAGCGTCGGCAGGTCGAAGGCCGTCGAGAGCCCGTCACCCCCGGCGGCGAGCAGCTCCCGGAACCGCGCGTTCGTGTCGACCGCGGTGCCGAAGCCGGCGAACATCCGCATCGTCCAGAGCTTCGACCGGTACATCGACGCGTACGGGCCGCGCGTGTACGGGAACTCGCCCGGGTACTCGGCGTCGGCGTCTCCGTAGACGGGCTCGACGGGGACACCCGACATCGTCTCGAAGTCGACCATCGCGGCGCGGTGCCGCGTCGTACGCCGCCTGCCAGCGGGCCTTCGCGTCGCGTTCACTCACCTCCACGAGCGTACCGGTGACGCTCCCCTGCTACGTTCCGGCGCATGACGCCTGGGGAGACGGTCACCGCACTGATCAAGGCCAACGAGGCGCGCGACATCGACGCGATCCTCGGCCTGCTCACCGACGACGTGCTCTACGAGAACGTGCCGATGAACGTGATGAACGGTCACGACGAGGTGCGGGCGATGCTCGGGCCGTTCGCGGAGATGGCCGAGAAGATCGAGTGGGAGATCCTCGAACAGGTCGAGAGCGGCGACGTCGTGATGAACGAGCGCGTCGACCGCTTCTGGCTCGAGGGCGGGCACACGATCGCGCTGCGCGTCGCGGGTGTGTTCAAGGTGCGCGGCGACAAGATCGCCGTGTGGCGCGACTACTTCGACCTGGGCGAGTTCAACTCCCAGATGCGCCGAGATGCCCGCCTAGGCGCCGAAGCGCGGGCGCATCATCCCGTTGCTGGCGGTGATGCCACCGTCCACGGGCAGCGCCACCCCCGTCACGTAGGACGCGTCCTCGGAGAGCAGCCAGGCGATCGCGGCGGCGACCTCCTCCGGGAGACCGAAGCGTTCCAGCGGGACGTGGCTGCGCATCTCCTCGTAGAGCTCGGGCGCGTGGTCCTCGAGCGGCTTCGTCATGGCCGTCCCACCGATCGGCCCCGGGCAGACGGCGTTGACGCGGATGCCGTCGCCACCGAGGTCGATGGCCGCGGCACGCGGCGTAGTTGAGGACGCCACCCTTCGACGCGTTGTACGCCCACATGTTCGGATCGCCGCCCATGCCGGAGATGGACGCGGTGATCACGACGGCGCCGTCCTCGCTGGCTCGGAGCGCGGGCACGGCGGCCCGCAGGCCGAGGATCGTGCCGCGCAGGTTCACCGCGAAGACGCGGTCGACCACGTCCATGGCCTGTGACTCGAGCGGACCCGCGGTGCCGATCCCCGCGTTGAGCACGAGGCCGTCGACCGCGCCGAAGCGCTCGATCGCGCGCGCCACCATCGCGGCGTTGCCGTCCTCGGTGCTGACGTCCGCAGCGAACGACTCGGCGTCGTCGCCGAGGTCGCCGACCCAGGCCAGCCGCTCCTCGTCGAGGTCGACGCCGAGCACGGACCAGCCGTCGGCGTGCAGCCTCGTCATCGCGGCGCGCCCGATGCCCGAGGCGGCACCGGTGACCACGGCTGCTGGCATCCGCCAAACCTAGGATGCCCCGATGCTCACGCGCCTCCTCGCCGTGGTCGTCCGCCGGTGCGCTCGCGACCCTCGCGGTCGGCGCGCCGGCACCTGCCCAGACCGACGGCGACGACGGCAGAGCCCTCGATCCCCACTCCCACGCGTCGAGGTGCTCGATCCCGGCGACGAGCCGCGGGCGCCGCTGCGCTTCGCGCTGACCGCGGGCACGTCGGTGACGGCGACCCAGTCGGTCGACCAGTACATGCGGCAGGTCGACGAGGGGGGCTTCGGGAACAGCGAACGCGTCCCCACGATCGACCTCGGGCTCCGGCTCGACGTCCAGACGGTCGGACCCGACGGCACCGCGCAGGTGTTGATCGCCTTCACGTCGGTCGATGCCACGGGCAACGGCAGCGCCGCGAGCGCCGACCAGGCGCGGGCGATCGAGAGCGCGCTCGCCGACCTCACCGACCTCACCGGCACCTCGACCTTCACGAACCGCGGGGTGCAGGTGAGCGGGAGCTTCGACGTGCCCGACGACCTCCCCGACACGGTGAAGACGCTCCTCGACCAGTACGAGTCGCAGCTGTCGACCGTGACGCCGCCGCTCCCGGAGGAGCCGGTGGGCGTCGGTGCGCGCTGGCGCGCCACGACCGAGCTCGAGCTCGGTGGCATCACCGCGCAGCAGCGCTACGAGTACACGGTCGAGTCGATCGAGGGGTCGCACGTCGAGCTGCGCGTACGGCTGCGGCAGACCGCCGAGCCCCAGGACTTCGACCCACCCGGCGCACGGAAGGGCGACGAGTACCGCCTCCTGTCGCTGCGGACGACGGGCAAGGGCACGACCACGTTCGACGCGACCAGCCCGATCCCGCCCTCCGCGGAGGTCGAAGCGCACAGCAAGCAGCGGTTGCGGGTCGAGGAGCAGGGCAAGGACGCCGAGACGATCGAGGTCACGATCGACCAGGAGCAGCGGATCACCACGCCGTAGGCGCGCTTGCGGGGCCCCAGGCCGCCTCCGGGTACCCTGGCGCCACCCTGGGCGGGCGCACGAACGAGCGAGGACCGATGGAAGAACGAGAGGCCCCGGATCGCAACCTGGCCATGGACCTGGCGCGGGTCACCGAGGCCGCGGCGCTGGCCGCCGCCCGGTGGATCGGTCGCGGCGACAAGATCGCCGCCGACCAGGCCGCCGTCGACGCCATGCGGGCCGTGCTCAACACCGTGGCGATGGAGGGCATCGTCGTCATCGGCGAGGGCGAGAAGGACGAGGCCCCGATGCTCTTCAACGGTGAGGAGATCGGCGCCGGCGGGCCGGCGTGCGACATCGCCGTCGACCCGGTCGACGGCACGACGCTCACGTCGCTCGGTCGCAACAACGCGATCTCGGTGATCGCCATCGCCGAGCGCGACTCGATGTTCAACCCCGGGCCGTGCGTCTACATGGAGAAGATCGCGGTCGGGCCCGAGGCGCGCGGGATGATCGACCTCGATGCGCCGGTGAAGGCGAACCTCGAGGCCGTCGCGAAGGCCAAGGGTGAGCAGCTCCGCGACGTCACCGCGGTCGTGCTCGATCGCGATCGGCACGCCGACATCATCACCGAGTGCCGCGACGCGGGCGCCATGGTGCGCTTGATCCCCGACGGCGACGTGATGGGCGCGCTGGAGACGGCGTGGCCCGACTCGGGCTCCGACATCCTCTTCGGCGTCGGCGGCACGCCCGAGGGCGTGATCGCCGCGTGCGCGCTGAAGGCGCTGGGCGGCGAGATCCAGGGGCGTCTCGTCACCGCGCAACGAGGACGAGCGGAAGGCCGCGCTCGACGGCGGGTACGACATCGAGAGCGTGCTGACCACCGACGACCTCGTCTCGAGCGAGGACGTGTTCTTCTCGGCGAGCGGCGTCACCGAGGGCGACATCCTGCGCGGCGTCCGCTACCGCGGCGACGGCGCGACCACCGAGACGCTCGTGATGCGCTCCAAGACCGGGACGATCCGCACGATCCGCGCCACGCACAAGTGGGACAAGCTGCGCCGCTACTCCTCGTTCGAGTACTAGAGCGACGAAGTCGCGGCCGTCGAGTGGCCGGGCAATTCGCTTGACCGCCGCGAGCGGTCCGTCGAGCCTCTCGGCGTGCCGATTCGCATGCACGACGACGAGCTCGACATCGACGAAGCGCTCGTGCGTCGCCTCCTCCGGACGCAGCTGCCACAGCTCGCCGATCTCCCGCTCGTCATCGTCGAACCCTGGGGCACCGATCACGCGATCTGGCGTCTCGGCGACGACCTCGTCGTGCGCCTGCCGCGCATCGGGTGGGCCTCCGGCCAACCAGAGCGGGAAGCCCGATGGCTCCCTCGTCTTGCGCCGCACCTGCCGATCGAGGTTCCGGAGACCGTCGCCCTCGGAGCGCCCGCCGACGGCTACCCGTCCCCGTGGACGGTCCACCGATGGATCACGGGAGAGGGAGCCGCGCTCGACCGCATGCGCGATCCGGTCGCGTTCGCCGTCAGCCTCGCCGACGTCGTGCAGAGGCTCCAGGCCGCGCCGACCGATGGTGCGCCCATCGCGACCAATCGCGCGCGTCCCCTGGTCGACTACGACCGCGCGACGCGCTGGGCCATCGAGCACGCGAGCCATCTGATCGACGCGGATGCTGCGACTGCGGTCTGGGACGCGGCATTGGCCGCCCCACCCCACGACGGACCTGCTGTGTGGGTGCAGGGTGACCTCGAGGGGAACTGTCTCGTCCGCGACGGTCGGCTCTGCGGCATCGTCGACTGGGGATCAGCGTGCGCGGGCGACCCCGCGGTCGACGTGCAGGTCGTGTGGTCCCCATTGTTCACCGACGAGTCGCGCGCCGCGTTCCTCGACGCACTCGAGGTCGACGATGCTGCGCTCGCTCGCAGCCGAGGCGCGGCGATCAATCAGGCCTGCATGGCCCTGCCCTACTACGAGGACACGTATCCGCTGATCGTCGAACGCTCGTGGCACAAGCTCGGTGTGCTCGGCGTGCAGCCGCGGACGCCGGCGGAGTGACGCTTCCTGGTCCGTGCGTCAGCTACACGCTGGACGGCTCGGGTTCGAGCCAGGCGGGCAGTGCGATCGCTGCGGCCGTGAGCTGCGCGCGCAGGCGCTCGTTCGGTGCCGCGTAGCGCCGCGCGAGCTCGGCGCGCATCTCGTCGGGGAGACGGTCCTTCGCCTTGGACCCGTTGAACCGGTAGTACGCCGAGCGCAGCCGCTCCTTCAGGCCGTAGTGCCGGCGCAGGAAGCGCTCGAAGCGGTCGTTGAAGCCGAGCGCGACGCGCTGGAGACCCGCACGCTTGTAGCCCGTGGTTCGGTTCTCCGACGCGAGCTCCGTCGTCGGGTACGCGCCGGGGTCGATGCCGAGGAACGTCGCGACGTCGTGCAGCACCGGACCGGGATCGCCCATGAGCTGCTCGAACCACACGATCTCGAGCCGGTCACCGAACCCGTCGGTCCAGTCGGGAAGCCAGTCCGCGTAGCACCCACCGTGGAACGCGAACCACCGCTCGTTGTCGGGGTCGCGGAAGTCGGCATCGGAGAGCGCGTCCGCGTGCTCGAGGTACCGGTCGACCGGCATGTCCTCGGGGATGCGAAGTCGGCTCTTCTGATAGTTGAAGAACGACCAGAAGCGCGCGACGGGCTCGCGCAGCACGACCATCACTCGGAGGTCGTCACCGCACACGCGCTGCATCGCGTCGACGACGGCCGTGCCGCCGTAGAAGTAGGACGGCGTCGCCTCGAGCCGGATCCGTCGGTCGCCCGCCTCGGCGAAGACGTCCTCGTACACGGAGATCGGCTCGAGCTCGCGGCCCCAGCGCGCCGGCAGGAAGTAGCCGGTCTCCTTGACCGCAGCCGGCGCGACCTCGGGATGCGACGACAGCGACACGAACAGCGAGGTGGTCCCCGCCTTGTTGACGCCGGCGATGATGGCGTTCGCGCGCATCGAGGGCAGCGTATGGCCGCGCTAGCCGTCGCGCAGGCGTGCCCACACGCCGCTCGTCGTGGTGTTGAAGTCGTAGACCGAGTAGCCGATGGCGTCGCGCCGGTCGGCCGCCTTCACGAAGCCCGAGGTAGTCGCCGGTCGCGGCCGTGTCCGCGATCCCACCGATCGCGTGGACGATCGCGTCGTCGTCACCGACGTGCTTGCGCACGCGACGGATGTTCTCCTCGGTGTAGGCGAAGCCGTCGCGGAAGCCCGATTCCTCGTCACGGTTCGTCCAGTAGCTCATCGGGAGCCACACGTCGAAGTCGTCGCGGATCTTCTTCCAGGGGAAGTCGGGCCAGTAGTTCGGGTTCACCTCTTCGAGGAGCAGCGGCTCGAGGACGATGGCACCGAGGGGACGGTCGTCGACGATCTCGCGCGCGCGACCCGTCAGCTCGGCCAGCGCGTCGTTGCGCGCCGCGGGGTCGGGCAAGCGCCTGGGTGTACTCGACGTCGAGCGCGATGCCGTCGAACCGCTCCCCCTGGGTGCGGAAGTCGGCCAACGCCTTGATGCGTCGCAGATCGCCGTCGACGTCGTCGAACTGCGGCAGGTACCACGCGACGACGTCGATGTTGTTGTCGTGCGCGCGCCGCAGGAACGTGCCGAGCAGCTCCTTGTCGACGGTCTGACCCTGCAAGCGGTCGTCGTCCTGGGACGACTGGAGGTAGAGGGTGCGGACCCCGAGCGCCGACATGTCGTCGATGCTGTCGACGGTCACCGGCGGCGGGCCGCCGTCGCTCTGGAAGCCCGGGACGTAGTCGTACACGTCGACCCAGGTCCCGAGGCCGCGGAACGCGTCGACGTCGGCCTCACCGGCCGCCGGCGGGCACCGGGAGCGCGAGCAGCGCCACCGCGGCGCACGCGAGCGCGACGAGACGACGTGACAAGGACGGCATGGGCCCACAGTAGGTGGCGCGACGGTCGATCCCGTCGCGCCCCGATCAGTGGGCGGGCTCGGTCTCCCCGGCGATCTCGAGCCGGAGCGCGGCGCGCGCCAGCGCACCGGTACCGAGCTCGTCCTCGCCGTCCGCGGCGAGGATCGCCTCGGCCCGTTCCCGCGCCGCGCGGGCGCGTGGGATGTCGATGTCCTCGGGCAGCTCGGCGACGTCGGAGAGCACGATCACGCGCTCGCCGCTGACCTCGACGAACCCGCCGTGGACCGCGATGACCTGCTCGCCCTCACCGGGGAGGATCACGCGCACCTTGGCGACGCCCGAGCGCGCCGAGCAGCGGCGTGTGCCCGGGCAGGAACGCGATCTCGCCGTCGGACGTGCGGCACACGACCATCTCGCCCTCGCCCTCGTAGAGGATCTGCTCGGGCGAGACGACCTGCACGTGCAGGAGCGGGTTGTCGGCCATGCAGCTCTCCTGGAGCGTCTTCGCCTTGGCGAGCACGCTCTCGACGCCACCGACGTTGAAGAACGCCTGCTCCGGCACCTCGTCGAGCTCACCGTTCGCGAGCGCCTCGAAGCTGTCGACCGTCTCCTCGACCGAGACGTAGATGCCGGGGAGACCGGTGAACACCTCGCCCACGAAGAACGGCTGCGACAGGAACCGCTGGATCTTCCGGGCGCGCGACACGATCACCTTGTCTTCCTCGGAGAGCTCGTCGAGACCGAGGATGGCGATGATGTCCTGGAGCTCCTTGTAGCGCTGGAGGATCTCCTGTGTCCTGCGCGCGACCTCGTAGTGGCGCTGGCCGACGATCTCGGGCGCCAGGATGTTCGACGTCGACGCCAGCGGGTCGACGGCCGGATAGATGCCGAGCGCGGCGATCTGGCGCGAGAGCTCGGTCGTGGCGTCGAGGTGCGTGAACGTCGTGAACGGCGCGGGGTCGGTGTAGTCGTCAGCCGGCACGTAGACCGCCTGCAGCGACGTGATCGAGTGACCCTTCGTCGACGTGATGCGCTCCTGGAGCTCGCCCATCTCGTCGGCGAGCGTCGGCTGGTAGCCCACCGCCGACGGCATGCGGCCGAGCAGCGTCGACACCTCGGAGCCGGCCTGCACGAACCGGAAGATGTTGTCGACGAAGAGCAGCACGTCCTGGTTCTTCACGTCGCGGAAGTACTCGGCGACGGTGAGCGCCGACAGCGCGACCCGCAGGCGCACGCCGGGCGGCTCGTCCATCTGGCCGTAGACGAGCGCGGTCTTCTCGATGACGCCCGACTCGGTCATCTCGATCCAGAGGTCGGTGCCCTCACGGGTGCGCTCGCCGACGCCGGCGAACACCGACACACCACCGTGCTGGGTGGCGACCCGCTGGATCATCTCCTGGATGAGCACCGTCTTGCCGACGCCGGCGCCGCCGAACAGGCCGATCTTGCCGCCCTGCACGTACGGCTCGAGCAGGTCGATGACCTTGATGCCGGTCTCGAACATCTGCGCCTTCGGCTCGAGCTGGTCGAACGGCGGCGCCTCGCGGTGGATGTCCCACCGCTCGTCGATCCCGCTGAGCTGGTCCTCGGTGATGTCGAGCGGCTCACCGATCACGTTGAACACGTGACCGAGCACACCGTCGCCGACCGGCATCTGGATGCCGTGGCCCGTGTTGCGCACGACCGTGCCGCGCTGCAGACCGTCGGTGGGCTTCATGCAGATCACGCGGCAGCGGCTCTCACCGATCTGCTGCGCGACCTCGGCCGTGATCGTGATCGTCTCGCCTTCGAGCTCGAGGTCCATCTCGAGCATGTGGTTGATCTCCGGAAGCGCGTCGGGTGGGAACTCGACGTCGACGACCGGTCCGGCGATGGCGACGACGCGGCCGTCCTTGAGCTCGGCCCGCCCGTCGGTCTGGGACTCGGCGACTGCAGTCATGATCGGCTCCTGCTCGTGCTCAGTTGGATGACGGGGTGTCGAACGTGTCGTCCGGCGCGTCCACGGACGCGCCGCGCAGCGCCTCGGCGCCACCGACGATCTCCATGATCTCGGTCGTGATCTGCTCCTGTCGGGCGCGGTTCATGCTGCGCGAGAGGCTCGTGATGAGGTCGTCGGCGTTGTCGGTCGCGGCCTTCATCGCTCGCTGGCGGGCCGCGTGCTCCGAGGCCGCGGCGTTCAGCAGAGCGGCATAGACACGCGCCTCGGCATAGCGCGGCAGCAGCTGCTCGAGGATCTGCTCGGGTTCGGGCTCGAACTCGTACGAGGAGGCGACTTCGTCGTCCTCGACGGTCGGCCGTGCGTCGCCACCCTCGAGCGACTCATGGTCGAGGGGCATGAGGGGGCGGACCACGACCTCCTGCGTGCCGGCCGACACGAACCGGGTGTACACGAGCTGCACGAGGTCGTACTCACCGTCGAGGAACGGCTGCTCGAGCGCACGCGCGATCTCGCGGGCGTTCTCGTACGTGGGCTGGTCGGAGAACCCGGAGAACGAGGCGTCGATGCGGAAGTGGTTGAACCGGAAGTAGCTCTCCGCCTTGCGCCCGACGACGACGAGGCCGTAGTCGGCGCCCTGCTGCGAGTACTCGCGCATCTCGCCTTCGGCGGCGCGGATGACGGCGGAGTTGTACCCGCCGCACAGCCCACGATCGGCGGCGATGACGACCTGAGCGACCTTCTTGGTCTCCTCGCGCGGCGTCAGGAGCGGGCTGTCGGTGCCGGCGCCGGCGGCCGCGAGGTCGCGGACGACCTCGGTGATCGTCTCGGAGTACGGCACGGCAGCATGCACGCGCGCCTGCGCGCGCGACGATGCGGCTCGCGGCGATGAGCTCCATCGCGCGTGTGATCTTCTTCGTCGACTGCACCGTGCGGATGCGCCGACGGAGGATCCGCTCCTGACCACCAGCCAATCCGCGCTATCGGCTCGACCCGTCATTCGGTCTCGAGCGTCTTGTGGGACTCGGCCTCGCCGACCGCCTCGGCGTCGGTCGCGGTGGGGTCGGCGTCGCCGCCGGCGTCCGCAGCCAGGCCGGCCAGGAAGTCGGCCTTGAACGCGTCGACGGCGGACTCGACAGCGCCGCCCTCGGGCAGTGCGCCGGTGTCGCGGATCTCCGCGAGGAGCCCGGCATGGCGCGACCGCATCCACTCGAGCAGCTCGCCCTCGAAGCGGCGGACCTCGTCGACCGGGATGTCGTCGAGCGCACCGGAGGTGCCGGCATAGATCGACACGACCTGCTCCTCGACCGGCATCGGCGAGTTCAGCGGCTGCTTCAGCAGCTCGACGAGACGCTCGCCGCGGTCGAGCTGCGCGCGGGAGACCGCGTCGAGCTCGGAGCCGAAGGTCGCGAACGCCTCGAGCTCGCGGAACTGCGCGAGGTCGAGCTTCAGCGTTCCGGACACGTTCTTCATCGCCTTGATCTGCGCGGCGCTCCCGACGCGCGACACCGAGATGCCCACGTCGACGGCCGGGCGGACACCCGACTTGAAGAGGTCGTCGATCAGGTAGATCTGCCCGTCGGTGATCGAGATGACGTTGGTGGGGATGTACGCGGAGACGTCGCCGCCCTTGGTCTCGATGACCGGGAGCGCCGTCAGCGACCCGGCGCCGAGATCGTCGTTCAGCTTCGCGGCCCGCTCGAGGAGCCGGCTGTGGAGGTAGAAGACGTCACCCGGGTACGCCTCGCGGCCCGGTGGGCGTCGCAGCAGCAGTGAGAGCTGCCGATACGACTCGGCCTGCTTCGAGAGGTCGTCGTAGACGATGAGCGCCGCGTCACCGTTGTCCATCCAGTGCTGCCCCATCGCGCAGCCCGCGTACGGTGCGAGGTACTTGAACACCGCCTCGTCGGCCGCGGGGGCGTTCACCACGACCGTGTACTCCATCGCGCCGTGCTCTTCGAACGTCGCGACCGTCTGCGCGACCGAGGAGCCCTTCTGGCCGACGGCGACGTAGATGCACTTCACGCCCTGCCCGCGCTGGTTCAGGATCGTGTCGACCGCGACCGTGGTCTTGCCGGTCTTGCGGTCGCCGATGATGAGCTCGCGCTGGCCGCGCCCGATCGGCGTCATCGCGTCGATCGCCTTGATGCCGGTCTGCAGCGGCTCGTGCACGGGCTTGCGACCGACGATGCCGGGCGCCTGCACCTCGAGCCGGCGCACCTCGTCGGACTGGATCGGCCCCTTGCCGTCGATCGGCTGACCGAGTGCGTTCACCACACGCCCGAGGAGGCCGTCGCCGACGGGCACCGAGAGGATGCGGCCCGTCGCCTTCACGGCGTGGCCTTCCTCGACGCCCTCGGCGCCGCCCAGGACGACAGCACCGATCGACGCCTCGTCGAGGTTCAGCGCGAGCCCGAGCGCACCGCCCTCGAACTCCAGCAGCTCGTTGACCGCGGTCTCCGGGAGACCGGCGACGCGGGCGATGCCGTCGCCGACCTCGAGGACGCGGCCCACACGCGCCGCCTCGAGCGACGGCGTGAACGTGTCGACGTGCTCGCGGAGCGCGGCGGCGATCTCGTCGGCGTTGATCGTGAGCTCGGCCATCAGAGCTGTTCCTTCATCTCTTCGATGCGATGACGGACGGTGCCGTCGATGACGGTGTCGCCGACGCGGGCGACGATCCCACCGAGGACCGTCGGGTCGACGATGACCTTGACCTCGATCGTCTTGCCCGTTGCCTTGCCGAGCGCCTCGGCGAGGCGGGCGATCTGCGCGTCGTCGAGCGGGATCGCGCTGCGCACCTCGGCGACCTCACGGTCGCGCTCGGACGCCGCGAGCTCCACGAACCGGCCGACGATCGCCGGCAGCTCGCTCGACTGGCCGGTCGCGACCACCATCGAGACGAGCGCGGTGCTCGTCTGCAGCGCCTTGTCGCCCATGAGCTGCTCGATCACCGAGATCCGCCGCTCGATCGGGAGCTGCGGGTCGGTGAGCGCCATGCGCAGGTCGTCGGAGCCCTCGAACGTCCGGGCGAAGCGGAACAGGTCGTCCTCGACACCCGACAGCTGCCCGCTGACCGCGCGACCTCGAGCAGCGCCGCGGCGAACGCGTCGACCTTGGAGCGCTCCGCCATGACTAGCGGCTCCCGACCGACGAGATGTAGCTCTCGATGAGCTGCTCCTGCGTCGACGGGTCGATGTTGCGCTCGACGATCTTCTCGGCGAGCTCGATGGAGATCGACGCCACCTGCGCACGCAGGTCGGCCAGCGCCCGCTCGCGGGCGAGCGCGATGTCCTCCGTCGCGCGCTCCCGGATCGACGCAGCTTCCTGCTCACCGCGGGCGATCGTCTCCTGACGCACCCGCTCGGCGGCTTCGCGTGCCTCCTCGACGAGTCGGTTCGCCTCACCGCGAGCGTCGGCCAGCGAGGCCTGGTACTTGGCCCGCTCGTCCTCGGCCTCCTGGCGCGCCGTCTCGGCGGCCTCGAGGTCGCTCCGGATCTTCTCCTCGCGTGCCTTCACGCCCTTCTTGAGGGCCGGGAAGGCGAACTTCACGAGGAGCGCGAACACGATGAGGAACGCGAGTCCGCCCCAGATCATCTCCGGCACCGCCGGGGTGATCAGGCTCGGGGCCTTCTTGCAGTCCTCGAGTGCGTTCTCGAAGCCCTGGTAGTCCTCGTTCTCGATCTCGGCCGAGTTGTCGGAGAGTGCGTCCTCGACGCACTCGACGAGGTGCTCACCGGCCTTCGTACCCGGGTCCTGCGCGTGCGCCACGCTCGGGAGCGCGAGCGCGACGAGCAGCCCGAGGACTGCCGCAGCGAACAGCTTCCGTGTGCGCACGGCTAGATGAACTTCAGGACGAAGCCGATGAGGGCAAGCGCTTCGGCGAACGCGATGCCGAGGAACATCGTCGTTCGCACGGTGCCCTGCATCTCGGGCTGTCGGACCATGGCCTGCACCGAGTTGCCGACGATGAGGCCGATGCCGACGCCCGGGCCGATGGCGGCCAGGCCGTAGCCGACCGAACCCAGACCGCTCTTCAGGTCGGGCCCGATCGACTCCTGCTGTGCGAGGAACTCGAGGACGGTTCGCACGGGTGGTGTCTCCTTGTGTGTGTCGTTGAGATCTGGTTGTCAGTGCTCGGGATGGAGCGACTCGGCGATGTACACCGCAGTCAGGATCGTGAAGATGTACGCCTGCAGCACGGCGACGAGGAGCTCGAAGCCGGTGAACGCGACGAGGCCGAGGAACGGCAGCGGCGAGAACGCGATCTGGAACAGGCCGCTGTTGTGCACGATCAGCAGCTCGTTCGTCATGATCGCGAAGATCGTGAGGAGCAGGTGCCCCGCGGTCATGTTGGCGAAGAGTCGAACGGCCAGCGAGAAGGGCCGCATCAGGAACTTCGAGAAGAACTCGATCGGCACGACGAGGAACTTCAGCGCCAGCGGCACACCGGGCGGGTTGATCGCGTGCCAGAAGTACTTGGGACCCTGCTTCATGACCCCGACGATGATGAACAGCGCCCAGCTGAGGAGCGCCAGCACCAGCGGGATCGCGATCCGTGAGGTCGCCGGGAACTGGATCCCGGGGATCACCGACCAGATGTTGATGAAGAAGATCCAGAAGAAGAGCGTCGCGAAGAACGGCGTCCACTTGCGCCCGTCCTCGCCGATCGCGGCGAGGCTGACGTTCTCCTCGACGGCGTCGTAGCCCATCTCGGCGAGGTTCTGGATGCCGGTCGGGACGAGCGCCTGCTTGCGGGCGCCGAGCCAGAAGAAGGCCACGCAGATGATCGTCGAGACGAACGCCATCAGCGCCGTCTTGTTGAACTCCAGGATCGTGTTCTCACTGACGATGCCCTTCCACTGGAAGAGCTCGTTGATGTTCGGCAGCAGCTCCGCGAGAACGGTCAACCCTCACTCCAGTTCCGGTTCGGCCTCGGCTTCAGGCCGGGCGACGCGAGGGAGGTGCTGATGGATCGCATCTCCCAGAAGAGCAGTCCGAGGTAGCTGACGACGAGCGTGATGCAGAACACCGGCCAGTCGACGATGTCGAGCTCCTTGATGCCGACGCCGATGGCCGTGAGCAGGATCAGCCTGACGAGGAAGCTCATCAGCGCGACGCCCATCAGCATCTCGGGCGAACGGCGTGCGGCCGCAGCCGAGGATCGCCGCCGAGAGCAGGAAGTTGCCGATCACCAGGGCGAGCGCCAGGGCGACTGCCGCGCCGGCGTCGACGCCCCGCCAGATCCCGACGGCGAGGATCGCGATCGGTGCCGACGTACAGCGCGTGCTTGCACGAGGTCGCGAGCGATGCGCGACTCGATGTGGTCGACGGACTCCGGTGTGCGGGGGGCGTCGTCGGTCATCCGAGCGCCTCCTTCCGGTCCTGGGTCAGCCGATCCTGGCGCGCGACCAGGGCTTGCCCGAGTCGTGCTGGGCGATGCGCCGCTCGTAGCGGTAGTAGGCGGAGCCGAACGAGCAGGCGACGCCGAACGCCGCGAAGAGGGCGACGAAGATCCAGCCGGTCCCGAGCAGCCCGTCGACGAGCAGCCCGAGGAACCCGAAGGCCACCGGGACGGCCACCATGGCCATGCCGTGGCTCAGCGCATCGTTGTCGGCTGTCGGGGCGCCCTGCCACTGCACCGCTCGCAGCGCCGACTTCCTCAAGCTCACCAGATCCCTCTCGTTTCAACGCTCACGGGGCGTGGACTGGCCCGATGAAGCGCTTGTGAATCTTTTCTCAAAGTACCCGGGAGGCAGCCAGGGGTCAAACTGTGCCCGGCTCCCCACGTGGAAGTGCAGGGGGATGTCTAGCCGGTTCCGTCCCGCAGCCGCCGGTGGTCGTCGAGGTCGGGACGACGCCGCCGTCGTCGCCCGAGCCGGCGTCGGAGCTCGCGTCGCCATCCTCTTCTTCGTCTCCCCTGCGGCGGATGCCCGGGTGGAAGTACGTGAAGAGGAGGAGCGCGAGCCCGGCCAGCGCGATCGGGACGAGCGCGTTGCCGCGGTTCGTGTACGTCGGGATCAGCGCGGCCGCGGAGGCGAGCGCGGTCCACAGCCACAGGATCGTCACCGAGCGGCGCGGCCCGTGCCCGAGGCGCATCAACCGGTGATGGAGGTGCTCGCGGTCGGCGGTGTGGAACGACTTCCGTTGGACGAGACGGCGCAGCGAACGAGAACCCGGTGTCGATCAGCGGCACCGCGAGGATCACGACCGGGATCAGCAGCGGCGCGAAGAAGAAGTAGGTCTGACCGCTGAACTGGTCGGCGGTGCGACCACCCATCGTGATCACGATCGCGGCGAGCAGCAGCCCGAGGAACATCGAGCCCGCGTCGCCCATGAACAGGCGCGCCGGGCTGAAGTTGTGCGGCAGGAAGCCGACGCAGATCGACACCGCGATCACCGCGACGAGCGGCGCGATGTTCGAACCGTCGAGCAGCCCGGCCTTGAGGAGCCGGTCGGAGTAGAGGAACAGCGCGGCGCCGGCGATGATCACGATGCCGGTGGCGAGCCCGTCGAGCCCGTCGATGAGGTTCATCGCGTTCGCGAGCACGACCACGGTGAGCACGGTCACGAACGTCGCCAGGTCGGGTGAGAGGACGACGTAGTCGTAGCTCGCGAACGGGACGCGGAAGTAGAGCATCGTCACACCGAGCAGCGAGAGGATGCTGCCCGACAGGATCTGTCCGGCGAGCTTCGCGGGCGGCGAGACCTCGCGGACGTCGTCGACCGCACCGACGAGGAACATCACGCCCGCCGCGAGCAGCAGGCCGAGCGGCTCCGACGACGAGTCGAACATCTCGTGGAACTGGTCGACCTGCGACGCGGTGGCGAGCGCGGCGCAGAACCCGACGAACATCGCCGCGCCGCCGAGCGACGGCGTCGGGTACGTGTGCACCGACCGCGGGCCGGGCAGCGCGATCGCGCCGATGCGGGGTGCGATCCGCCGGACGGCGAAGGCGGTGAGGAACGTGACGAGCGCCCCGACCCCCCCGACCAGCAGATAGCCGAACATGTGGAGCGTGCTAGGCGAGCTCGGGATACGGCGTGAACTTCGAGCACAGGCGCGCCGCGGTCTCCCGAACCTCGTTGCGGACCTGCTCGTCGTCGGGTGCCCGCAGCACGCGGGCCATCAGCGAGGCGATCTCGACCATCTCCGGCTCCCCCATCCCCGCGGTCGTGCACGCCGCGGTGCCGAGCCGGAGCCCGCTCGTCACGAACGGCTTCTCGGGGTCGTTCGGGATCTGGTTCTTGTTGCACGTGATCCCGGCCGCGTCGAGCGCCTCCTGCGCGACCTTGCCCGTCACGCCGAACGGCTGGAGGTCGACGAGCATGAGGTGGTTGTCGGTGCCACCCGACACGATCCGGAAGCCCTCCGACGCGAGCGCATCGGCGAGTGCCTGCGCGTTGCGGACGATCTGGGCCGCGTACTCGCGGAACTCCGGCTGCTGCGCCAGCCGGAACGCGACGGCCTTGGCCGCGACGACGTGCATGAGCGGCCCGCCCTGGAGCCCGGGGAACACCGCCTTGTCGATCGCGGCGGCGTACTCCTCCCGGCACACGATCGCACCGGCGCGCGGGCCGCGCAGCGTCTTGTGGGTCGTGAACGTCATGACGTCGGCCTGGGGGATCGGCGACGGGTGCACGCCGCCGGCGATGAGCCCGGCGATGTGCGCGGCGTCGACGAGCAGGAGCGCGCCGACGTCGTCGGCGATCGCCCGGAACGCGTCGAAGTCGATGATCCGCGGGTACGCCGTGGCGCCGGCCACGATCATCTTCGGGCGGTGCTCGCTGGCCGCGGCCGCGAGCGCGTCGTAGTCGAGCGTCTCGTGCTCGTCGTCGACGCCGTACGCGACGAAGTTGTAGAGGCGCCCGCTGAAGTTGACGGGTGACCCGTGCGTGAGGTGGCCGCCCTGGTCGAGGCGCATGCCGAGGACCGTGTCGCCCGGCTCGAGGAGCGCGAGGTACGCCGCCATGTTGGCGTTCGCGCCCGAGTGCGGCTGGACGTTGGCGTGCTCGGCGCCGAACAGCTCGCACGCGCGCTGGCGAGCCAGCTCCTCGGCCTCGTCGACGACGAAGTTGCCGCCGTAGTAGCGCTTCGCCGGGTAGCCCTCGGAGTACTTGTTCGTCAGCACCGAGCCCTGCGCCGCCAGGACCGCGGGTGACGTGAAGTTCTCCGACGCGATCAGCTGGATCGTCGTGTTCTGCCGCTCGATCTCCCGGCGGATGATGTCGGCGATCGCCGGGTCCGACTCTTCGAGCTGACGGGCTTCGAGGGGATCGCTCATCGGCTCAGTGTACGAGCCGTCGGCGCCGGGAGCGCTGCCCCCGCCGAAGCCGCAGACCCGGACGCCGGCGATGCCATGCTCGTGGTCGTGGACGACGTGCTGCCCCGGGTGACGCCGTCGGCGCTGCGCGACGTCGAGCAGCGCTGCCCCCGCCAGGTCGCGCTCGACTACACCGACGACGGCTTCTCCGACCCCGTGAACCGCGGGCGCCTGCGCGACGCCTTCCTCGACGCCGCGCGGGCCGCGCACGGATCGGGCGGGCTCCCCCGCAGCGACGCGTTCCGTCCGCCGGACGCGCTCGAGCCCGAGGAGCAGCGCGTCTTCGAGCATGCCGCCCGGTGGTACCTCGCGCTCTACGGCGACCGACCGGTCACGCTGCACCTGCACGACTGCGACCGCCCGACCGAGCGGGGTGGGATCCGCGTCGGCGGCTGGGTCGACCTCACGGTCGAGCACGAGGACGGGACGAAGGAGCTGCGCCAGATCGACCTGTGGCGCTCCCGTGCGCCACGCGAAGACCCGATGGAGCTCGAGTCGGTGTGGATGGCCGTGCTGCGCCTGCGCCCCTGGGTCGGCGACGGCTCGCTCGTCGTCTCGTGGGCCGACCTGGTGGGTGGCGCACGCTGCGAGCGCGTCGTGCAGCTGGGCGACGAGCTCGAGCCGCTGCGCGAGCGGTTCGAGACGCGGCTCGCCGCGTTGCGCACCCGCGCCGATCCGTTGCGCCCGATCCCGGGCGGTGGCTGCGCACGGTGCAACCACCTCGTGCGCTGTCCGGCACATCCCGGCGCGCTCCCCGTCCGCACGCCCCGTGGCGATTCCAAGCCGGGCGTCTTCCGTCTGACGCCGACGTCGTTCGACACCTGGACGCGCTGTCGACGCGACTGGTGGCTGGGCATGCTCTCGGTCCCCGCCAGCGACGACACCGGCTTCCCGGACCACGGCCAGCTCCTCCACGACATCCTGCGGCTCGTCCACGAGCAGGGCTCGTGCCACGACGCCGCCCACCTCGCCGACGTGCTCGACTCGCACAGCGCGTCGGACCGCTTGCGCGACGAGGTGTCACGTCACGTCGAACGGTGCCCGTCGCCCGCCGAGGCGCTCGGGCACGAGCTCGACATGGCGCAGTTCTTCGCCGTGCGCCCCGCGCTGCACTCCTTCCTCGTGACCGCGCGTCTCGACGCCGTCTGGCAGCACGGTGACGTGCTCGACGCACGCGACTACAAGACCGGGCGAGTCCGCACCGCGCGCGTCGCCGACGACGCACGCGCGTGGATCCAGGTGCTCAGCCTCACGGGGATCGCGCAGGCACGAGGCCTGCGCATCCGTCTGCGCTACGAGCACCTCGCGGCCGAGATCGACGAGGAGCCCGAGCCCTGGGAGCCCGACGCGGAGGAGCTCGAGGGTCTCGAAGCGCGCATCCGGGCCGCGGTCGTCGAGATGCGCGACGAGCACGACTTCTCCGGCGTGGCCGACGCCCAGGTGTGCGGGTGGTGCCGGTACCGCTCCATCTGCCGCGACTCCGCCGCGCCCGGCGAGGCGCAGTGGCCCGAGATCCTCCCCGACGAACCTGCACCGGCCGAGGCGCTCGACACGGCAGCGACATGACCGACCCCCGCACCCCCGTCATCGTCGGCGTCGGCCAGACCGAGCAGCGCGTCGACGACCCGACGACGGCGAAGGAGCCGATCGATCTGCTGGCCGAGGCGGCGCTGGCCGCGGCAGCCGACGCGGGCACGCCGTCGGATCGGGCGCTGCTCGACGCGCTCGACACGGTCGCCGTCGTGCAGATGGTCTCGTGGCACTACCCCGATCCGGGCTCGTTGCTCGCGCGACGGCTGCGCGCCGACCGCGTGCGGCGCACGCTCACGTCGACGACCGGCGGCAACAGCCCGCAGCTGCTCCTCAACGCGCTCGCCGCCGACATCCTCGACGGCCGGAGCGACGTGGTGCTCCTCGGCGGTGCCGAGTGCGTCTACACACGCTGGCGGGCGCGGCGCGAGCCGAAGGTCCACCTCGACTGGACCGTGGACGACGCGCCGCCGTGCACCGAGGTGCTCGGTGACGACCGGGCCGGCAGCAGCGACTACGAGCTCGCCCACGGAGCCGCGGCGCCGACGCAGATCTACCCGTTGTTCGAGACCGCCCTCCGCCACGCAGCCGGGCGTGACGTCGACGACCACCAGCGCGCGGTGAGCGAGCTGTGGGCGACGTTCGCCGCCGTCGCGGCCGCCAACCCGCATGCCTGGTCGCGCACGGCGTTCTCGCCCGAGGAGATCCGTACCGTCACGCCCGACAACCGGATGATCTCGTTCCCGTACCCGAAGCGGATGTGCGCCAACATCGACGTCGACCAGAGCGCCGCGGTGCTGCTCTGCTCGTACGCGGCGGCACGCGAGGTCGGCGTGCCCGACGATCGGCTCGTGTTCCCGCTCGGTGGTGCGAGCGCGCACGAGCACTACTTCTTCTCCGAGCGCGCGACGCTCGACACGTCGCCGGCGATGGGGCTCGCGGCGCGGGCGACGCTCGATGCCATCGGGATCACCCCCGACGACATCGCCCGCTTCGACCTCTACTCCTGCTTTCCGGCTGCCGTGGAGCTCTCGATGGGCGAGCTCGGCCTCGGCGGACCCGCTGCCGGTGACCGGCGCGAGCTCACCGTGACGGGAGGCCTCGGCTTCGCGGGCGGCCCCGCCAACGACTACCCGACCCACGCGATCGCCCGGATGGTCGAGGCGTGCCGCGCCGATCCCGGGTCGGTCGGGCTCGTCCACGCGCTCGGCTGGTACTCCACGAAGCACTCGGTCGGGTGCTTCTCCACCACACCGCGCACCGATGGGTTCGCGAGGGTCGACGAGGCGGCGCTCCAGGCCGCGGCCGACGCACTCCCCCGCCGGGAGCCGGCCGGCACCTACGAGGGACGCGCCATCGTCGAGGCGACGTCGGTGACGTTCGAGCGCGACGGCGAGCCGGCGATCGGCCTCGTCTCCCTGATCACCGGCGACGGCGGTCGCGCCCTGGCGACGGCGAAGGACGCCGGCGTGCTGCGCAGCATGACGGAGCACGCATGGGAGGGGCGCACGGTCGACGTGACGAACGACGGCGCGGTCAACACCGTCGTGACCGACTGACCCGTGACCGGCTGACAGTGGTCGAGCGCCCGAGCAAGGGCACGATGCTCGTCCGCGGGCTCCTGCGCCGATGCCCGCGCTGCGGGGCTGGTCATCTCTTCCGCCACTGGTTGCACCTCGTGCCCGACTGCCCCCGTTGCGGGCTGCACTTCGAACGCGAAGAGGGCTACTGGGCGGGCGCGCTCGCCATCAACATCGCGATCGCGGGCGCGGTGTTCGTCCTCGTCTTCATCCCCTGGGCGGCACTGACGGTGCCCGACATCCCCGTGGTCCCGATCCTCGCCGTCGCCATCCCGCTCATGATCGTCGTGCCGATCGTCGCGTACCCGTGGTCGAAGACGGTGTGGATGGCGATCGACCGCGCGTTCCTCGAACCGCACGCGTGAGCTCGCGTTCCTCCCCCCGCCGCGTTGGAACGCTTCTCGACACCATGTGCGGATAAGTGTTCCAACGGCGCAGGGGAGTCAGGCGGACAGGTCGATCCGGTTCCCCGCCGCGTTGGAACGCTGATCGACACCATGTGCGGATAAGTGTTCCAACGGCGCAGGGGAGTCAGGCGGACAGGTCGATCCGCGTCTCCCCCGCCGCGTTGGAACGCTTCTCGACACCATGTGCGGATAAGTGTTCCAACGGCGCAGGGGGGTCAGGCGGAGAGGTCGATCCGGAGCGTGAGCACGCCGTCGGCGAACTCCCAGGTCGCGTCGCCGACCATCGCGAAGTCCTGGTGGTCGAGCTCTGCCTGCTCGACGAACCGCTGCCGCTCCGGACCGGCGACCGGTGGGAGCGGCCGCTCACGCACGGCGAGTGCTCGCTCCCGGAAACGCTCGAGCATCGCGTCGACATCCAGCTCGTCGGCCATCCCTCTCCCCTCTCGTCCTGTTCGCTCGTCCTGATCAGCGCCGTGCGACGAGCACGCGCGGTCGACCGGTCAGGTCGTCTTCGGCGCGCACGTCCGTGAAGCCGGCCTCGCGTGCGAGCTCTCGCCGCGGCATCGACCCGCCGCGGATCGAGCTCGAGCACGACGACACCGTCCGGCTCGAGCCACACCGGCGCCTCGCGCAGGATCTCCTCGATGGCCTCGAGCCCGGTCGCGCCGCTGACGAGCGCCTCGCGCGGCTCGTGCCAGGCCACGTCGGGCGGCAGATCAGCGACCTCCGGCTCCGACACGTACGGCGGGTTGCTCACGACGACGCGCAGGCGGCCGCGCAGCTCGTCGGGCAGCGCGTCGAACCAGCTGCCCTCGGCGACCCGGACGCGGGTCGCGGTGCTGCCGGCACCGGCGAGGTTCGCCCGCGCGACCGCGAGCGCGTCCGCGCTGTGGTCGGTCGCCCACACCTCCGCGTCGGGCAGCTCGGCCGCCAGTGCGAGCGCGAGCGCGCCGCTCCCCGTGCCGAGGTCGGCGACGACGTAGCTCGTCGTGGTGCCGGACCACGCCGGTCGCCGGCCGACGTTGCGCGCCGAGACGCGCCGCCTCGTCGATCGCGACCTCGCGCGGTGACCTCCGTCTCGGGGCGCGGGATGAGGACACGGGGATCGACGAAGAGGTCGATGCCGCGGAACGACCAGCTGCCGAGCACGTACTGCAGCGGCTCGCCGGCGATGCGACGTTCGACCATCTGGTCGATCCGACGCTCGGCGACCGCGGTCGCGCGCTCGTCCTCGTCGGCGACGAGGTCGGCACCGTGCAATCCCGACGCCTCCTCGACCATCCACCACGCCTCCGCGCTCGCCGGCTCGAAGCGAGCCGCGCTCGGAGTCGACGGGTCGCGTCGTCGCGCAGCTCGCGCCAGGTCGCCGCGTCGCGCGGTCACGCCTCGCCGAGCTGCTCGGCTCGTTCGGCGGCCGCGAGGGCGTCGCCGATCTCGTCGAGCGGCTCACCACCCGCGAGCACCTGCTCGAGCGCGTGGAGCGGTCAGCCCGATGCGGTGGTCGGTGACGCGGTTCTCCTTGAAGTTGTACGTGCGGATCTTCTCGGACCGACCGCCGCCCTTGACCTGGTCGCGGCGCGCCGACGAGAGCTCCGACTCCTGGCGCTCCTGCTCGACCTGGAGCAGGCGCGAGCGCAGGATGCGCAGCGCCTTCTCCTTGTTCTGGAGCTGGCTCTTCTCGTCCTGGCAGGTCACGACGAGCCCCGTCGGCTTGTGCGTGATGCGCACCGCGGAGTCGGTGGTGTTGACCGACTGCCCGCCCGGCCCGCTCGACCGGTACACGTCGATCTCGAGGTCGTTCGTCGGTCGATCTCGACGTCGACCTCTTCGGCCTCGGGCAGCACCGCGACGGTCGCGGCGCTCGTGTGGACGCGTCCCTGGCTCTCGGTGACGGGCACGCGCTGCACGCGGTGCGGACCCGCCTCGTGCTTCAGCCGCGACCACGCGTCGTCGCCCTTGAACACGATCGTCGACCTCGCGGAAGCCGCCCATGTCGGACGGCTGGCTCGTCAGCAGCTCGGTCTTCCAGCGGTGGCGCTTGGCCAGGCCCTCGTACATGTGGAGGAGGTCGCCGGCCCAGAGGTTCGCCTCTTCGCCGCCCTCGGCGCCGCGGATCTCGACGATCACGTTCTTGCCGTCGTTGGGGTCGCGCGGCACGAGCAGCTCCCGGAGCTGGCCCTCCAGGCTCTGCGAGCTCGCGCTCCTTCTCCTCCACCTCGACCCGCAGGTAGTCGCGCATCTCGGCGTCCTGCTCGGCCGTCGAGGAGCTCCTTGGCGTCGTCGACGTCGGACACCGTCGACGCGGTACGCGCGGTACGCGTCGACGATCGGCTTCAGCTCGGCGTGCCGACGGCCGGCATCGCGCGCGGCGGCCTGGTCGCCCGACGCGTAGATCTCGGACAGGCGCGCCTCGAGCTTCTCGAGCTCGGTCTCCAGGTCGGCGAGGTGCTCGAACACCGTTGCCAGGGTACCGAGCGATCGCGCCGGCGCCCTCGGAGATGACTGCGACCTCAGAGTGCGCCGCGGAACGCGGGTGTGACGAGCGAAGGTGCTGTCGTCGTTCGCGACTCGACCTCGGCGAGCTGCTCGGCCGTCATGACGGCCCGCAGCGACGTGATCGCGACCTCGAGCTGGTCGAGCGTCGGCTCCCGTGTGGTCAGCCGTTGCAGGCCGAGGCCGGGTCGCATCATCACGCGCACCCACCCCTTGTCCATGTGGCGTGCGGCGAAGCGGATCACCTCGTACGCGAGCCCCGCGACGAGCGGGATGAGGAGGATGCGCGACGCGATGAGCCACGGCAGGTCCGGCCGACCCACGAACGAGTACACGAAGATCGTGACGACCATCACCGTGAGGAGGAAGTTGGTGCCGCACCGCACGTGCTGCGTCGTGAACTGCTGCGCCGACCTCGGGCGTGACCTCGACGCCGTTCTCGTACGCGGCGATCGCCTTGTGCTCGGCACCGTGGTACATGGAACACGCGCTTGATGTCGGGCAGCAGCCCGATCAGCAGCAGATAGCCCAGGAAGATCGCCGAGGCGGACGCGCGCCCTCGAGCAGGTGGTACCAGAAGCCTTCGACACCGAGGCTGTTGCCCAGCGCGTTCGTGCCGAGCGCCGGCAGCACGAGGAAGATCGCCGCGAAGAAGACGAGCGAGATGCCCATCGTCCAGCCCATCGCCTTGGGCGAGATGCGCTCTTCCTCGGGGAGCTGGCGGTCGGCCGACCATGCGAGCGCCTTGAAGCCGAGCGACAACGACTCGCCGAGCGACGAACACGCCGCGCACGACCGGGATCTTCGCCCACTTCTCGCCCACGTGGGTGCGTCGTGCACCATGAGCTCGATCTCGTCGTCGGGGGTGCGCACCGCGACGGCCCACGTGCGCGGGCCGCGCATCATCACGCCTTCCATGACGGCCTGGCCGCCCATGTACTGGGGGTCGGGCACGAGCGCTCAGCCCTGTTCACTGCTTCGCGCCCTGCGACTTGGCGTAGCGACGCTGGAACCGCTCGACGCGCCCGCCGGTGTCGACCAGCTTCTGCTTGCCTGTGTAGAAGGGGTGGCACTCGGAGCACAGCTCGACGCGCATCGAGTCGACCGTCGAACGGGTCGTGAACTCGTTGCCGCACGAGCAGTGCACCGTGCAGACCTGGTAGTCGGGGTGGATGTCGGCCTTCATGAGGATCCCAATCTAGAGGACGGCGTTCCCTCGGGGAACACGGTCGCCGAGCGGCTGATTCCCGCCGGCGGGTGGCTCAGCCGCCGAGCGATGGCGCCTTCGCCACCTCAGCGAGGAACTCGGCATTGCTCTGGGTGGTCTTGAGCTTCTCGAGCAGCAGGTCGAGCCCTCGGCCGGACGAGCCGCCGCCGTCGGAGTCGAGGGCGTTGAGCACCCGCCGCAGCTTCCACACCTGGTTGAGCTGGTCGCGCTCGAACAGCAGCTCTTCGTGCCGCGTGCTCGACGCCTCGACGTCGATCGCGGGGTAGATGCGGCGCTCGGCGATCTTGCGGTCGAGGCGCAGCTCCATGTTGCCGGTGCCCTTGAACTCCTCGAAGATCACCTCGTCCATGCGACTGCCGGTGTCGACGAGCGCGGTCGCGATCACCGTCAGCGATCCGCCTTCCTCGATGTTGCGCGCCGCGCCGAAGAACCGCTTCGGTGGGTAGAGCGCGGTGGAGTCGACACCACCGGAGAGGATGCGACCCGACGCGGGTGCCGCGAGGTTGTACGCACCGGGCGAGTCGCGTGATGCCGTCGAGCACGATGACGACGTCCTTGCCCATCTCCACGAGTCGCTTCGCGCGCTCGATCGTGAGCTCCGCGACCGCCGTGTGCTCCTCCGACGGGCGGTCGAACGTCGACGCGACGACTTCGCCGCTGCTGCACGTGCCGCTTCATGTCGGTGACCTCTTCGGGTCGCTCGTCGACGAGCAGCGACCATGAGGTGCACCTCGGGGTTGTTGCGCTCGATCGAGTACACGATCTGCTTCAGGATCGTCGTCTTGCCCGCCTTCGGCGGCGACACGATCAGGCCGCGCTGTCCCTTCCCGATCGGCGAGATCAGGTCGATGATGCGACCGGTCACCTCGCCCGGGTTGTCGGCCATCTCGAGACGGAGGTTCGCGTCGGGGAACAGCGGCGTGAGGTCTTCGAAGCGCGGGCCGCGCCTTCGCGTCCTCGGGGTGACATCGCGTTGACGGTGTCGACGCGCAGCAGCGCGGGGTACTTCTCGTTGCTGGCTTGCGGTCGCGAGAAGCCTTCGACGAAGTCGCCCTTGCGAAGACCGAAGCGTCGTACCTGCGACGCGGACACGTACACGTCGGCTGGGCTCGCGAGGTACCGCGCGTGCGCAGGAAGCCGTAGCCCTCGTCGCGCAGCTCGAGCAGTCCTTGCACGGGGACGGGGTCGCCGACCGGTTCCTGCTCGCGGCGCGGCTCGTTGTCCTGACCACCACGCCCGCGGCGGCGACGACGCCGGTTGCGGGTCTGGTTGCCGTCGCCGTACGACTCGCGCACGTCCTCGGGGTCGATGTCGACGTTCGCGGTCTTCGTCGAGCCGCCGCCCGACGACTTGTCGGACGAGTCGCTCGCCGTCTCGACCGCCGTTCGGAGCGCACGCAGAAGAGGAGATGCGCGGTCACCGGACGAGCCCGAGCCGCGTCGCACCGGTCGAGGCTCGACCTCGGCCTCGTCACCGCCGGACGCGATGGCGTCCTCCTCGGCGGCGAGCGCCTCGATGGACTCGGACTCGAGCTGGGACGCGCGTGCCGAGCGGACCGTGCGACGGGACGACTCGCCGTCGCCGTTGCCCGGCGCGGCGTCGCCGTTGGCGGCCGCCATGATCGCGTCGATCAGCTCCGCCTTGCGCATGCGCGTCGGCGCCTTCACGCCCATCGCGCCGGCGATGGCGTGGAGCTGCTCGCGGTCTTTGCCGTCGAGCGTCGTGCGGTCGAGGTCAGTCGTGCTCATGTGGATGGATGCTCCTCGTGGGAACGGCAACGACCGGGCGCCTACCGGGGGTGGTGGACGTCGGGTTGCCAACTGGCGCCGTTTCCGGGCCTTCGGCCGGGAAAACGTCGTCCGAACAGGGGTTGCGGCCCAGGTGCGCACGACGGGGAATGTCGTGGTGGTTCTCAGGGGAGGCCCCGGAGATGCCGCACCGAGCGGCGAAGACACGTCCACTCTACCCGCCGTCCGACAGGCCAGCAAGACATGCCGGCCGCCGCCGTGAGGCGGGCGCTCAGTCGACGAGGCGGGCCATCAACGAGTCGCCGGCCACGACGGGCGCCGTCGCCACCCCCGACTCGGTGTAGCGTGCCGCCGGGGCCGACGACTGCGGCGTCGTAGAGGAGGTACGGCACCGGATCGCTCGTGTGCGTGCGCGACGCGCACGGAGTCGCGTGGTCGGGCAGGAGCAGGATGCGGTGCGGCTCCCCCGCGAGCGCCTCGGCGATCGGCCCGATGATGTCGGCGTCCCAGCGCTCGAGCGCGCGCACCTTCTCCGCGACGTCGCCCTGGTGCCCGGCTTCGTCGGTGGCCTCGACGTGGAGGAGGAAGAGGTCGCGCGTCTGGAGCGAGTCGAGGCAGGCACGGGTCTGTGCGCCGTAGTCGTTGTCGAACCCGGCGGTGGCGCCGGGCACGTCGACCACCTCGATGCCGGTCAGCACGCCGAGGCCCCGCACGAGATCGACCGCGGACGACAGGCGACCGGGAACGCCGTAGCGTGTCGGTGAACGGCGGCAACGCCGGCTTGCGCCCCTGGCCCCATAGCCAGATCTGCGTCGCTGCACAGCCCGTGGTCGCGGCGGCGTCGCGCACGACCGGGCGGGACGCGTCCATCAGGGCACGCACCTTCCCTGCCGCGGGGCCGGACGGCCACACCGCCGGCTTGCCGGTGAGGTCGTGCGGGGGGACGCACTCCGCGTCGGCCCAGTCATCCGGGACGACGCACAGGTGGCGGTACTCGACGCCGGCGTGGAAGCGCACGCCGTCGCGCCCGTCGCCGAGCTCGGCATCGAGCGCCGTCAGGATCGGGTGGCTCTGCGCGTCCGTCGGATGGCCGGCCGCGAAGTCGACCATCGTGTCGTCGGCACCGATGGTGACGAGGTTGCAGCGGTACGCGACCTCGTCAGGCCCGAGCTCGACGCCCATCGCCGCGGCTTCGATCGGCGCGCGCCCGGTGTGGAAGCGAGCGGGGTCGTAGCCGAGGATCGACATGTTGCCGACGTCGCTGCCCGGCGGGAGCCCCTCGGGGATGACCGCGGCGCGACCGACCTCACCCTTCGCTGCGAGCGCCGCGAGGTTGGGCATCGCCGCGGCTTCGAGGGGCGTGCGGCCGTCGAGCTCCGCGAGCGGTTCGTCGGCGCAGCCGTCGGGTACGAGGACGACGTACTTCACAGCGTTCATCGTAGGTGCCGACCCGCGTGTGCCGCGCGAAGACTTGCGCGACTCGGCGTTAGCCTCGCCCCGATGCGCCGACCACGCCTCGCCGCTGCGGTCGCGCTGACCCTGGCGGCGTCGTTCGCGGCTGCCTGCTCGAGCGACGACGGCTCGACCCCCTCGGGCGCGGACGAA
The DNA here is from genome assembly GCA_963731815.1 of uncultured Acidimicrobiia bacterium. Lineage (GTDB taxonomy): Bacteria > Actinomycetota > Acidimicrobiia > IMCC26256 > PALSA-555 > DATBSK01. The sequence goes on from CAVSWW010000010.1 coordinate 127,505, forward strand.
CGTCCGCGCCGCACGACGTCGACCGAGCCGTCCACCACCACGACCACTCGACCCGCCGACCTCGCGGCGGCATCCGTCACCCTCACGCCGGTCGCGCCCGTCGAAGCCGCGACTGCGATCGCGACGCGCGCCGGAGACGGCACCGCTCTACGTCGCGGAGCAACAGGGCCGCATCCTCGCCATCGTCGACGGCGCAGTCGCGCCGGAACCGGTGCTCGATCTGAGCGGCATCATCACCGCCGGCGGCGAGCAGGGCCTGCTTGGGCTCGCCTTCTCGCCCGACGGCAGCCACCTCTACGCGCACTATTCGGGTCAGGGTGGCGAGACGACGGTCGACGAGTACACGTTCGTACCGGCGCCAGGCGGAGGGGGCACTGCCGCACCGTCGACGCAGCGGACGCTGCTGACGGTGCCGCAGCCGCAGCCGAACCACAACGGCGGCCAGCTCGCGTTCGGTCCCGACGACGCGCTGTACCTCGGCCTCGGCGACGGCGGCTCGGCCGGAGATCGCGGCGCAGGTCACGCTCCTGGTGGCAACGGTCAGTCGCTCGACACCCTCCTCGGAAAGATCGTGCGCATCGAGCCGGCCTCCGGGGATTCCGAGATCTTCGCGCTCGGGCTGCGCAACCCATGGCGCTTCTCGTTCGACCGTGAGACGGAGGACCTCTGGATCGGCGATGTCGGACAGAACGCGTGGGAGGAGATCGACCGTGTGCCGTTCGCACAGGCGCGCGGCGCGAACTTCGGCTGGCCGCTGCTCGAGGGCACGCACCGGTTCGACGCCGAAGCGGCGCCGGGCACCGTGCCACCGATCTTCGAGATCAGCCAGGACACCGGCGCGTGCGCGGTCATCGGTGGCTACGTGTACCGGGGCACACGCATCCCGGACCTCAACGGCTCGTACCTCTTCACCGACAACTGCGACGGGCGCGTCCGTGCACTGAAGCTCGACGCGAACGGCGCGGTCGCGCTCGAGCGTGAGCTCGGGATCTCGCTCGACGGCCCGACCACGTTCGGTGAGGGCGATGACGGGGAGCTCTACGTCGCGTCGGGTGAAGACGGCATCTTCCGAATCGATCCCGCGTGATCCGCCTCGCAGCCGTCGTCGCGGCCGTGCTCGCGAGCTCTCCGTCCTGCCGGCGTTCGGCGCGCAGAGAGATCCGCGCGTCCGACTCACCGAGGTGGCGCCGGTCGACACACCGACCGCGATGGCGTTCCGAGAGGGTGACGACACCATCTACGTCGCCGAGCAGGACGGACGCGTCGTCGCAGTCCGCGACGGCGCAATCGTCGAAGAGCCGGTCCTCGATCTCACGGACCGGGTGACGGCCGGCGGAGAGCAGGGCCTGCTGGGACTCACGTTCTCCCCCGAGGGCGACGTGCTGTTCGTCCACTTCACGAACGCCGACGGCAACACGCGCGTCGAGGCCTACGACGTCGAGGAGGGCGCCGACGGTCCGGTGAGCGTCGACACCGGCAGCCGGCGCGTCCTGCTGCGCATCCGCGACTACGAGGTCAACCACAACGGTGGTCAGCTCGCGTTCGGACCCGACGGCCGCCTCTATCTCGGCATGGGTGACGGCGGCGGCGGGGGCGATCAGGGCGTCGGCCACGCGTGGGGCGGCAATGCGCAGTCGACCGACACGTTGCTGGGGAAGATCCTGCTCGTGAACACCAAGGAGGGCGGGGCGAGGATCTGCAACCTCGGCCTGCGCAACCCGTGGCGGTTCTCGTTCGACCGCGAGACCGGCGACCTCTGGATCGGCGACGTCGGACAGAACGCGTACGAGGAGATCGACCGCCTCCCCGGCGAGCGGCCCTGCGGCCACAACCTGGGCTGGAACGTGTTCGAGGGCAACGAGCAGTACCGAGCCGCGCAGATCGACGACCACGTCGAGCCGGTCGCGGTGCTGTCGATCGACGAGGGCAACTGCGCGGTCATCGGCGGCTACGTGTATCGCGGCACCGAGATCCCCGAGCTCGAAGGCCTGTACGTCTTCACCGACTACTGCGACGGTCGACTCCGCGCCCTGCGGCCCGACGACGACGATCCCAAGAAGATCGGTCTCGGCGCGACCGCGAACGACCCGTCGTCGTTCGGTGAGGGCCCCGACGGCGAGCTCTACCTGCTCTCACAGAGCGACGGCCTGTTCCGCATCGAGGGTCGCTAGTCGACCATCCAGCAACGGCGTGTCCCCGCCGCCGGGTCTGTCTCGAGCACCGCGCCGTCCCCAGTGAAGACGGTCGTGGACCTGCGCTCGTCGTACCGGTCCCACGTCGCGCCGGGATCGCCGCCCGCGGCGAACGCGGCCCACGACTCGCGCCAGCGCGCCGCGAGCGCCTCGGCTCGATCGTCGTGGCCGACGACCTCACCCCAACCCTCACGGTCGAACGTGCCGAACGTGAACGGCACGTCGACTGCATGGGCGGCGCCGAGACCCGGTGCACTCCAGTCGAAGCGGTAGACGTAGGTCGGGTCGCCGCCCGCCGCGTGCGCGTCGGCAACCCTCAGGTTGGGCACCCGCATCATCGCGTCCGTCCGCACGGCGTCCCACACGGCTCCGTGGCGTCGCGCCGGTCCCGAGCTGCTCGCGGTAGCGCGTGAGCACCACTGCGGCGTCGACGACCGGCTCGAGCGTCGCCGATCCACCGGATGCAGTCGCTCGTCGTCGAGCGTCGCGGCTCTCGGGTCGGGGAACAGCGCGAGCTCGTCGCGGGTCGTCCCCAGCACGAGGTCGACATCCTTCGCACGCCCGGCGTCGACGCCCTCGAGCACGGTGCCGCTGACGATCTCGTGGTCGATCGACGGCGCGAACGCCATCGGTCCGACCTTCCCGAGCATCTCGCCGAGCGTCGTCTCCTGCGCATCGAGCAACCGCTCGACGGGGAGCGTCCGCAACACGTCGGCACTCGCCGACTCGATGCCGAGTGCTGCCGCGAACGCGTGGGCGACGTCCGTTGCGGTGTCTCGATCGAGCGTGATCGGCTGCCCGCTCTGCGCGATGGCGCGATCGAACGCGTCGCCGCGCGCCGGCGACGTGAGCAGGTGCAGGACGGAGCCCGCCCCGGCGGACTCCCCCATCACCGTCACGCGCCGCGGATCGCCGCCGAACTCGCCGGCGTGCTCCCGCACCCACGCGAGCGCGGCGAGCTGGTCGCGGAGGCCGCAGTTCGCGACGCCGTCACCGTCCGGCGCCAGGAACCCCAGCGCGCCGAGGCGGTACCCGACGGTGACGACGACGAGGTCGCCCTCGTCGGCGAGACGAGCCGCGTCGTAGACGGGCTGCGCGGTCGCGCCGCTGAGGTACGCGCCGCCTGGGAGCCACACCAGCACCGGCCGCGCGCCGTCGAGGCCCGGCGTCCAGACGTTGAGCGCGAGGCAGTCCTCGCTCGTCGGGCCGTCCGGCGAGAACCCGGGAAGCCGCGACTCGAGCGCGCCCCGCTGGGGCGCCGCGGGCGCGAACGCGGTCGCGGTCACGCACTCCGGGCCACGGATCCGGCGCGACCGGCGGGCGCCAGCGCAGATCACCGATCGGCGGCGCGGCGTAGGGGATGCCGAGGTAGCGCTGGACCCCGCGACCGCTCGGTGCGGTCACGGCGGCGCCGCTGACGTCGCCGGAGGCGGTGCTGACGCGCGGCTCGGCGCGTCACGCACGTTCCAGGCGGCGGCGGATGTCGTCGCGGAGGTCGCCCTTGGCGACCTTGCCGCCCGACGACCGCGGGAGCGCGTCGACCACCTCGAGGCGCTCGGGCCACAGCTCCTTGCCGACGCCGCGCTCGTCAAGATGCGCGCACACGACGTCGAGCGTCAACGCGTCGGTCCCCGGTCGCTGCTCCACGTAGACGCAGACGCGCTCCCCGAAGACGGGATCGGGCATCGCCACGGCGGCCGCGAGCGCGACCGCCGCGTGCGTCGACACCTCGTCCTCGACCTGGGCGGCGCTGATGTTCTTGCCGCCCCGCACGATGAAGTCGGACGCGCGGCCGGCGACCGTGAGGTAGCCGTCGTCGTCGATCGGTGCAGTAGTCGCCGGTGAGCATCCACCCGTCGTCGGTGTACAGGCGCGCGTTGGCTTCGGGGTCCTCGTAGTAGCCGAGGCAGTTGACGGCGCCCTTGCACGCGGCGATGCCGGGGCCGCCCGACGCCGTCACGTCGCCACCGTCGTCGTCGAAGAGTCGGACGTGCATCTCCGGGATGACGCGCCCGGCGGTGCGCAGCCGATGCTCGCGGTCGTCGGCCAGCGTCGTCCGCGACAGCGCGCCCGTCTCGTTCGACCCGTAGAACTGGAGCACCGAGCAGCCGGTGCGATCCTCGAACTCGGCGGCCCGCTGGTACGGGACCATCTCGCCCCCGGTGAACAGGACGCGCAGGCTCGTCAGGTCGCGGTGCGCCGCCGACGCCGCCTCGAGGAGCATCACGAACTGCGTGGACACGGCCGCGAGCACGGTGACCCGCTCGCGCTCGATGAGCTCGAGGCACTCGTCGGCGTCGAACCTCGGCATCACGACGCACGGGGCTCCGAGGACCGTCGGCGTCACGTGCGCGGTCCAGATGCCGAAGCCGAACGGCGCCGGGAGCACGCTCATGAACACGTCGTCGGACGACAGCGCACCCGCGGCGACAGCGAGATCGTGGAAGGCGAACCAGCGCGCCTGGTCGTGCATCACGACCTTGGGGAGCCCGGTGGTGCCGGACGTCGAGTTGAGCAGCCACACGTCGCGCTCCCGCAGCGCCCGCCCAGGATCTGGCGCAGCCCCCGCCCGCGGCAGCTGCGACTCGTCCTCGTAGACGGCAGCGGCGCCCGTCTTGCCGAGCAGGTGATCGACCTCCCGTTGGCCGGCGCGCGCCCCGATGCCGACGATGACGCAGCCGGCCTTCTCGACGCCGAGGAACGCCGCGTGGACCCCGGCGGTGTCGGGCAGGCGCACCGCGATCCGCTCACCCGGCACGTGGCCGGCGTCCACGAGCGCGCTCGCGATCGTGTCCGACCACTCGTGGTACTCACGCCACGACGTGCTCGCGTCGGCGGTGACGAACGCCGGGGCGTCGGGCGTCCGCCGTGCATGTGCCGCGACGGTCGCTGCGAGCGTGACCACGACGCGGACGGTACCGTCGCATGCGTGACCGAGGTCGCCGGCACCGAAGGCAGCTGGAAGCCGCGGGCGATGCCGCCCGGGCTCGCGCTGACCGAGCGACAGAAGCTGGCGTGCCTCCATCGTGTGCTCGCCGGCATCGGGTTCAACGAGAACATGGCGGGCCACGTGACGGTCGCCGAGCCCGACGGTGACCTCTGGGCGAGCCCGTGGGGCATGTGGTGGGACGAGGTGTGCGCGGCCGACCTCGTGCGCGTCGAGCCCGTCGGGCGAGGTCGTCGAGGGCGAGTGGGACGTGAGCCCGGCGATCTTCCTGCACACCGGCATCCACCGGCGCCGACCCGACGCCCGTGTGATCGTGCACAACCACCCGTACCACGCGACCCTGCTGGCGACGATGGGGCGCCTCCCCGAGATCACGCACCAGGCCGCGTGCATGTTCGACGGCGCGATGGCGCTCGTCGACGAGTACGAGGGTCAGGTGCTCGACGAGGACGCCGGCGAGTGGCTCGCCGACAAGGTCGGCGACGCCGACGGGATCGTGCTGAAGAGCCACGGCGTGATCGTCATCGGCACCTCCGTCGAGGAGGCGACCTACCGAGCGCAGACGTTCGACCGCATGTGCCGGCTCACCGCCGACGCGATCATCGCCGGCGTGCCGACGTTCGAGATCGCGCCCGAGCACCGCGGCGGCCTGAAGGACGCGTTCCGCACGCACGCGCTCGACGCGTACTGGAACGGCGCGGTCCGCATGCTGGTGCGCGACGACCCCGAGGTTCTCGACTGATGGTCCGCGACTGATGCCGGTCACGATCGACGAGCTGTCCAACATGGCCGAGTTCGGCGGGCAGGGCGACCGTCGCGGCCAGGTCACGTTCCTGCCCGAGCCCGAGCCGCGCGAGGTCTTCTGCCCGGTCATCTCGGTCGACGACCACATCGTCGAGCCGCCGCACATGTGGGACGGGCCGCTTCCCCGCGAAGTACGCCGAGCTCGCGCCGCGCGTCGTCGAGACCGACGACGGCGGGCAGGCGCTGGCTCTGGGAGGGCGACCTCATCGCCAACGTCGGCTTCAACGCGGTCGCCGGTCGCCCGTCGAGCGAGTACGGGTTCGAGCCGACCCGCTTCGACGAGATGCGGCGGGGCGCCTGGGACATCGACGCCCGTGCTCGCCGACATGGACCTCAACGGGGTCTGGGCGAGCGTGTGCTTCCCGTCGTTCCTCCCCGGCTTCGTCGGCCAGCGCATCTCGCTCGCGCCGTCGGATCCCGACCTCGGGATGGCGGCGATGCGCGCGTGGAACGACTGGATGCTCGAGGAGTGGTGCGGCCGCGACCCGAACCGCATGATCCCGATGCAGCTGCCGTGGCTCCGCGACCCCGAGGTCGCGGCGGCGGAGGTCCGGCGCAACGCCGAGCGCGGGTTCAAGGCCGTCACGTTCTCGGAGAGCCCCGACAAGCTCGGGCTCCCGTCGATCCACACCGGGTACTGGGATCCGTTCCTCGCCGCGTGCGAGGAGACCGAGACCGTCGTCTGCCTGCACGTGGGCTCGTCGTCGACGTCGCCGTCGACCACCGAGGACGCACCACCCGAGGTGATCGCCGTCCTCTTCTTCGCGTACGGCATGTACGCCGCGGTCGACTGGCTCTACTCGCGGATCCCCGTGCGGTTCCCCGACATCAAGATCTGCATGTCCGAGGGCGGCATCGGCTGGGTGGCCGCGCTGATGGACCGGCTCGACCACTGCTTCGACTACCAGATGGGCTACCTGCACACCTGGGAAGGCGTCGACGCTGCCGCCGGCGGAGGTGCTGCAGCGCAACTTCTGGTGGTGCGCGCTCGACGACGAGAGCGCCTGGGCGACGCGCGACCGCATCGGCGTCGACCACATCGTCGTGGAGAGCGACTACCCGCACGCCGACTCGACGTGGCCCGACACGCAGCCCCTGCTGCGCAAGCACCTCGCCGGCATGCCCGACGACGAGGTGCGGAAGGTCTGCCACGAGAACGCGGCGGCGCTCTTCCGGCACCCACTCCCGGGCTGAACGAGCCGCGCTGGGTTCAACCGTACGAGTTCGTCGCCGTCACGTCGGCCGTCGGGCGGCCGAACGTTGAAGTGAACGGTGCCTCGACGTCCAGGGATGAGTTCCGACGGACTCCACCGCTGTTGGCAAGAAGAGCACGGAGCTAATCGCCATCCAGGCCTGCCGACGGAGATACCGTCGCCGTTGTGACAGCGGACGCGATGCCAGAGCGCAGTGCGCCGACGGCCCCAGTTGCTCTCGTGCACATCGGCATCCACAAGACCGGAACTACGTCATTCCAGGCCTGGGCCGATTCCAACAGAGAGTGCTTGTCGAAGCACGCGGGCGTTGACTACTACAACGGGCTGTTCGCGACGAATCACTACGAGATTGCCATGCTGTGTCTACGCCCGAACCGCGATTTCCCGAGGCGAGGGGATCATCCGGATTTCCACCTCGAGGCGTGGAAGCTTGCGACTGAAATGCATATTCGCAATCAGGCCGCGCGGCTGACGCCTTCCCTCTTAGTTTCTGCTGAGAGCTTGTCGCTGCTCCGCCACACTGACGAGGTCCAGCGCCTGGTTGACCTGTTCCACCCGCGTCAACTTGTTAGTAGTCGCCGTGCTTCGCGAGCCGAAGTCGTTTCTTCGGAGTTACAGGCAAACGCTCGCAAAGCTTGATATCAAGCCGAGCACAGACCGGGAGTCCTTCGCGTACCTCAACGATGATTCGTGGCTGATCGACTACAAAGCGCGTTTCGAGGCCTACCGATCTGTGCTCGGACCTGAACATGTGATGACGGTCAGCTACGAGGATGCACTGACACGCGATGGATCGGTCATTCCGGGGATCATGGAAGCGTTTGGGATCAATAGAACGCGCTTGCCGCCCTGGGAAGCTTATTTCCGCAACGTCGGTTCGTCGCGGGCGCAGCTTGTGAAGCGTCGACTAGTGCGCCGATACGCAACGCTTCGCAGAGTCCACGACTTCTTGCGCAGCAGCCGGGTGGGTAGCGGCTGATCGAGCACGCACACCAGCCCCCGGCACCCTGTCGCTGGGGTACCGGCGGCTGGACGCGAGCCGGGAAGGCACTCGAACCCCTGACCCCCGAACGCGGTGCTGCGGGTCATTGTCGAAGCCCGCGACCCGAACAGGAAGCCGCGGACTGAACCGCGCCGCGCACCTCAAGGCCACCGACTGCCCGAACGGCACAGGCCAGATCGCAGAGACGCCTCACTGGGAGCGTGTGCCCGGCCTCATGAGCTGTCGATCCAGTCTCTTTCTTGCCCGCCTCAAGGGCTGCCCGAGCAACTTCTTGACAACGCTGTACCGATACCTCAACAAAGCTTGGCGTGTCGGTAGCGGGATCGACTCACGGATCAATGCCGGGTCGATCACTGTTGCCAGAGCATCGCGTAGCTCCTTCTCCGTAATGTCCTTTGGAAGAAGGGACCTAAGAGCGCGCACGGTGTACTCATGGTCGAGCGCGAAGCGTGGATACGCGAGCACGACCACCGGCAACTCGTACTCGGCGGCGGTATGAACGAGTTGGTAGACGGCCTCGGCGAGGACCGCACGTTGACGTCGCAGAGTCTTTGCCCGCCACAACCCACCCGGAGTACGGCGTGAACGAGCTTCGACGCTACGAAGGAAGCGACTGCGCGCGGCTGTCTCGAGATCGCGCATTGGAACTATCAGTCCGTCGATCTCCCCTGGAGTGATAGTGCCGTCGCGGAGATGCCGTGACAGGTCGAACGAGAGGTTGGGGTTCTTGATGAGATAGGAAGCCGATGAGGTAAGCGGTTGTTCCAGGCCAGCATGAGCGCTCTCGCGGACGCGGAGATCGCTCAGACGCGCGTCAACTCCCGCCGCGCTGAGCGCGCGGACGAGCAGCGTTGTTCCAGCCCTCCCGGGTCCAGCAATCAACAGATGAGCGTCGCGATCAGAGCTGATGGCCTATTTGAGCAGTCTTTCGGCCGCTCGTGGCGGAACGACGCACCCGTGGTCATGGCGTGGTCACAGAATCCTGAGATTCGACGCGATAGGTGGCGCTTATCCGGTCCGGCACCACCCCGACGTCACCACGTCGGGCAACCGGGCACCCCCCGCGCTCGTGTGGTGCGCCGATCAAGCGCTCGGTCCGCGAGCAGGCGGGAGCTACCAACCCACGTCCGGGTGCCCCTCTCTTGACTCTTGGGCGTGCTCCGATCGGTGACCACACGCCGCAATTGACGCGCTTTCGCGACCTGGGGCTCGTGAGTCGCGGACATCACCGTCTCAAGTATGAAACCAAGTACTTCCCGACCTCGTCAATCGCGTTCTATCCTGCCAGCCCCATGTCGACGTCGAGGCTGCCACGCACGCGGCGGGTCCTCGATCAGATCGACCTGGAGCTCGACACGGCACCCGGTCCGCTACATCCGGGACTGCTCCACCTTGACTTCGGCGCGGGAACGCAGAGCTCGTTGCTCCTTCCCAGTCGCAACCTCGAGCTCGACGATCCTGACGTCTACGCACCGTTTGATCAGTCATACGACGTGCTCGACACTGCGATGTTCGAGTCAACCGAGGTCAACCTCGGCGCGCCGGACACCGAACCGGCTCCGACGGAGGTGCTGATCGGTGGCGATGAGGTTGCACCGACGCTGCCCCGGAGGCCGAAGGCATCGAATGACCGATCGGCAGCTCGAGCGAGCTGTCGCTAACGCAGGCTTCGCACTCCGCGGCGTGTGAATCCCCGACGAGTGAAGCCACGCGCCTCGAGGTACTGCCGATCGGGCCACACGATGGCGCGGAGGTACGCAGCGCGGTCCCGGGTGCTTGGAAGCACCCGCAGCGCTGCGAGATGCCGGAGGTGAGCACGGTTCGGTGCGACGTGCGAGTCGAGAAGCTGGAGCTCCCTCCGCGCGGGGACGTAGGACCTCGCCCAGTCGAGCAGGTCCGGAGCGTCGGTGAGCGCGAGTGTGTCCCACGCGTTCGTGAGGGCGCGAGCGAGGACGCATTCGGCGCGCCACCGCCGAGCCATGCTCAAGACGTCGTCGGACGATGGCTGAAGAACCAGCGCGATCTGTACGACGTCACGCAGGCTCATCAGCCGCGGCGGCTGGTCAGCGAGGACCGCGGCGAACGCGGCGTGCAGCAGCAGCTGCGGCGCGGGCAGCATCCAGAACGTCCGGTGGGCGAGCGTGAAGGCCGTTCCTGGAACGAACAGGTCGTCTAGCGACACGGTCAGTCCGAGGGCGCCTTCGACGAAGGTGCGGTGCACGTCGAGCTCGAGGGCGCCACGTGAGCGCAGCAGCACCTCTTTGCCGAAGCGTGAATCGAAGCCGCTTCGGAGCTCCGGGATGTCGCGCCGGGCGTCGACATCGCTCACGAGCACTCTGATCCCTTCGTCGAACGAGCTCGACGGGAGGAGCAGGTCCGCGTCCGCGAACACCCGCCACTCGGGGGCCGGGTACACGCTGTGCGCGAGCGCAATGCCCTTCAGCACGCGCGTCTCGATCCTCGCCGCAGCCAACGCGTCAACCGCGTTGAGAAGGAGGCGCTCGACTCTCAGTCCGTGAGCGTGCTGCCCGCCGAGGCTCTCGTCCAACGTGCGCCACTGGTCGTCGGTGACGACGACGGATCCACTCCGGGCCGATTCGCCGAGCAGGCCGAGCGTGCGCTCGCGCCCGCAAGCTTCGAGGACGAGCCCGAACTCCGCATCCGGGAGCTCCGACGCTGGCGGGTTGTGCTCGGTCGACAGCCCATGCGCGGCCACGCTCGTCAGCACGTCAGTGATCGCCGTGCTCGTCGATTCGGTCATCGACGCATGCTCTCAGAGGTACCGCTCGCCCTCGGCCCGCGTCCCTCGCGACCCGCGCCGGAGTGCCGTAGGCGACGACGTGATCGGGGAGGTCGCCGATGACGACCGCGCCCGCCCCGATCACGGAGTGCGCCCCGATGGTGACTGCATGGACGATCGCCGCGCCCACTCCGATCGCGGTGCAATCGCCGATGCGAACGTTACCTCCAGTCGCCGCGCCGGGCGCGAGGCTCACGTGCTCGCCCGCGACACAGTCGTGATCGATCGACGAGTTCGTCCCCAGAAGCGCGCCGGCACCGATCGTGCACCCGTTGCTGACGACTGCGCCGGCCATGAGGATCGATCCGGGTCCGAGGCGCGCGTCGCGCGCGACGAGCGCGGCGGGATGGATCGCGGCGATCGGCGCAAGGTCTGGGCAAGCCGTGCGTGCGTGTTCGAAGACCGTCTGCCGTCGGTGATTGTCGCCGATCGCGACGACGAACCCGTCGGCGTGCGCCATCTCCGCGGCGCCTGTGAGGTCATCGTCGGAACCAAGCACAGGGTGTCCGCTGACGTCTGATCCGACGGGCAGTGCGGCGTCGAGCACACCAACAACGACGTGCTCGCCCCCTGCTTCGACGGCGTCGATGACCTGCCGTCCCTGGTCGGACCCGCCGACGACGAGCACACGTCGGCTCACGCGCGACCTGCCTGCGCTCCGTCGCTCCCCCGACGGCCCTCGAACCGCGGCATGGTCTGCATCACCGGGCGCCGCGACACCGCGACCCGTGAAGACCGTCGCGACCGTGAGTCCGATGATCTTGAGGTCGAGCACCATCGACTGGTGATCGACGTACCACACGTCGAGTGCCAGCTTGTCGTCCCACCTCAATGCGTTTCGGCCCTTCACCTGTGCCCACCCTGTGATGCCCGGCCGTACGTCGTGGCGTCGCCGTTGCGCCGGCGAGTAAAGCGGGAGGTACTCCATAAGCAGCGGTCGGGGCCCGACGAGGCTCATGTCACCGCGCACAACGTTGGTCAGCTCTGGCAGCTCGTCGAGGCTCGTTCGGCGCAGTCCGCGACCGAGTTTCGTAAGTCGCTCGGCGTCCGGTGCCGCGCCTTCGCGCATAGTGCGGAACTTGACGACCGTGAACGGTGCGCCGTCTCGACCCGGGCGCTCTTGGCGGAAGAGCACCGGCGACCCGAGTTTGATGCGAACGAGAAGCGCGACGAACGCGAACACCGGCGAGAGGACGACGAGCAGCAGCGATGCCGTCACCACGTCGAAAGTCCTCTTGGTCACCTTGCGCATCGTCACACCGTTCGCCCCCGGGTATCGTAGGTGTGGTGCCTGCGCGCGGATCCTCCTCACGGTCCCCGAGGTGTCCGATGTCGAACGCAAGCTCCTCTTGGAGGCATTCGACTCGAACTGGATCGCACCGCTCGGCCCGCAAGTCGATGCGTTCGAAGCGGAGTTCGCCGCCTACCTCGGCATCGACCACGCGGTCGCGCTGTCGAGCGGCACCGCCGGCCTGCACCTCGCGCTCGTGCTGCTCGGCGTCGGCCCCGGCGACGAGGTGATCGTGCCCGACGCTGACGTTCGCGGCGACGTGCGAACGCCGTCACGTACGTCGGCGGCGCAGCCGGTGTTCCTCGACAGCGAACCGAGACGGCGTGGAACCTCGACCCCGAACTCCTCGGCCGCGGAGCTCGACGAGCGGGCCGGACGCGGCCGGCTGCCGGCGGCGGTGATCGCCGTCGACCTGTACGGTCAATGCGCCGACTACGACCCGATCGTCGACTGCGTGCGGTCGCCACGGCGTGCCGCTGATCGAGGACGCGGCCGAGGCACTCGGTGCCAACTACCGGGGCAATCCGGCCGGGACGTTCGGCGACTATCGGCGTGTTCTCGTTCAACGGCAACAAGATCATCACGACCAGCGGTGGCGGGATGCTCGTGGCCGACGCGATGCCGACTGGCCGAGCGAGCCCGCACACCTCGCGGCGCAGGCCCGCGACCCTGCGCTCGCACTACGAGCACTCGCGAGATCGGCTTCAACTACCGGCTGAGCAACCTGCTCGCTGCGCTCGGCCGTGCGCAGCTCGCCGGGCTCGCCTGCCAAGGTCGCCCGTCGTCGTGAGACCAAGCAGCAGTACCGGGCCGCGTTCGCCGACATCGATGCAATTGATTTCATGCCCGAACGCGAAGTTCGGCGAGCCGACGAACTGGCTCACTGTCGCCACGATCGACGAGTGCGAGTTTGGCGCATCGCCGCGAGCAGGTCCGGGTGCAGTTGGATCGGCACGAGATCGTGGCTCGCCCCGCCTGGAAACCGATGCACATGCAGCCGGTATTTGCCAGCTGCCCGGTGCTGGGCGGCGGGGTCGCCGAAGCGATCTTCGGGACGGACTGTGCCTCCCTGGCGGCGCGGGAATGCCCCAGCACGACCTCACGCGGTAGATCGACGCGCTGCTCACGACAAGCGGAGGGTCGTAGCTCTGAACACACGAGCCATCGCTTCAGGTGCGGAAAGCCGCGACCGTGCGACCCAGACCTTCCTCGAATGAGACGCTGCACTCGAACCCGAGATCGCGGAGTGCGGCGGAGGCGTCGGCCCTGGTGTGACGCACATCGCCCTCCGCGGTGCCGCGAACTCGGGTTCCGGCGGCACACCAATGAGGCGTCCCAGGATCTCGAGAAGGTCGATAAGCGAGTGAGGACTACCACTCGCAACGTTGTAGGCGCGACCGCTGCACTCCTCGGCGGGAGCGTCTGCCGCAGCCAGCGTGGCGTCGACTGTGTCACTGACGTACGTGAAGTCGCGACTCTGCATCCCGTCGCCATGCACGATCGGTCGGCGACCTGATCGAGCGCGTCGATGAAGAGCGGGATGACGGCGGCATAGCGAGAGTCCGGCCGCTGCCTGGGTCCGTAGACATTGAAGTAGCGCAAACTCACGGTCTCCAGACCATAGAGATCGTTGAACACACGGGTGTAGTGCTCACCGGCGAGTTGCTCACTGCATACGGCGACCGGGGAATCAACGGCGCGGCCTCGGATGTCGGCAAGATCTCCGCACCTCCGTAGACACTGCTCGATGACGCGCATACGACAGCGCCTGACACCAGCTCGGCGCGCAGCGTCGAGAACGGCCAGCGTCCCGTGCACGTTCACCCTGTCAGTGCTCATCGGATCGTCGACCGAGCGTTCGACCGCACGAAGTGCCGCTACTTGGAAGACGATGTCTACACCATCGACAGCTTCGTCGACCGCGTGACCGTCAGTGATGGAGCCAACCCGGAGCTCAGCGCCGCGAGGCACGTTCGCCTCGTGCCCGGTTGAGAGATCGTCGAGCACGCGCACCTGACTCCCAGTTGCGAGCAGGGCGTCGACAAGATGCGAACCAATGAAGCCCGCGCCACCGGTAACCAGTACCCGCGCTTCTGTCGGCATCCGCTACTCATCATTGTCGATCGAGTCCTCCCAACGGCGCTACTTCGAACGGCGCACCCGGTCTGAACTCGCGCCGTTCAGCGCATCCCGGAGAGTTCGAGGACTTCGCGGTAGAAGGCGTCGTCCTGCTCGAGGTGCTTCGGCTCGTCGAAGGCTTGGAGCCGACCGTCAAGGATGACCATGATGCGATCGCAGATCGTGAGCGTCGAGAGTCGATGGGCAATCACGAAAACGGTCGAGCGTGGCGCCAATGCCGCGCATCGTGTCGCGCATCAGGGCCTCCGACTTCGCGTCGAGCGCGCTCGTCGGCTCGTCCAGCACAACGAGGTCGGGCTCACCCACCAACGCGGTCGAGCGATGCATACCCGCTGGCGCTGGCCACCTGATAGAGCGCCTCCCCGTTCGCCCACCGGGGTGTCGTAACCCTCGCGCGCACGACATCACGTCGTCGTGGAGGTGCGCGCGCCGGCCGCATCCTCCACGTCGGCGTCCCCTACACCCGTCACGGAGGAAGCGAATGTTGTCGGCGACGGTTCCCGCAAAAAAGCGCGGCTCCTGGGGAACATACGTGACCCGGTGGTACCAGTCGTCAAGCGCGAGACCCTGTACGTCTCGGCCATCCGCGAGGATCCTTCCGTGCGTCGGGTCCCGCAGCCGCAGCAGTAGCTGCACGAGCGTTGACTTGCCAGCGCCGGAGGGACCGATGATTCCGATGACGTCGCCTTTCGGCACGCGGAACGACACGTCGTGCAATACGGGGACTTCCGGTACGTATTCGAACGACACGCCTTCGAAAGCGACCTCGCCCAGCACGTCCAGCGGTTCGCCGTCCCACGAGATCGCGGCTGCTCGATATTTTTCGTCCTCGCTCCTGAGCATCTCGATGTAGGGCGCACCCTCGTGGAGACCCTGGAGGGCTGTCTGCATCGACTGGCCGTACGAGAGCGAGCGCACAAGAATCAGTACGACTGCGCCCAGCGCCGCCAGCCCGGACACGTCAGATGCAGTACCGCGCCGGCGAGAACCGCGACAACGATAAGTAGCGCCGGCGGCGTGGTAGAGCGCCGGCGCAAGGTGCGCGAGGAAGCGTGTGCGCTGCATGCGCTGTGCATGAGTGTTGATGAGCGCGCCGAGCCGCCCGCGTACGGCATCCTCTACCTCGAAGATCCGCACCTCCTGGGTGGTCGCGGCGAGCTCTGTGAGCGCCGTGGCAAAGGCGAGGTTGGCCGCGGCGTTGCGTTTGGAGCGACGCCGAACCGCAGCCCGAATGGGACGGAGAAGCGCACCGAGCAATAGGGCGAGCACGATGACGGCGACCGCAGCTGCGGGATCGACGGCCAGGCGCGGCGCACCATCAGGGCAGCGAAACTAAACCCGGCGACCATCGCTAGCGTCAAGCTGGCAACTGCGCTCGCACCCTGCTGCGCATAGCTGGTGAGCAGCTCCTGGAGCCGACCCTCACGTTCGGCCGACTGGAGCGCCCACGAGGCGCCGAGGAACGACCGTGTGAGCGGGTGCGCGTCCGGCGCAGCACGCCAGTGATCGAGGTCGACGCAAGCGACCTGGAGAACCGCCAGAGCCAGCCGCACGAGCACGAGTCCGGCCGCAACACCGATCAACGCCCACACCGAGACGC
The DNA here is from genome assembly GCA_963731815.1 of uncultured Acidimicrobiia bacterium. GTDB lineage: Bacteria > Actinomycetota > Acidimicrobiia > IMCC26256 > PALSA-555 > DATBSK01. The sequence goes on from CAVSWW010000010.1 coordinate 143,495, forward strand.
GCTCGTCGAGCGGCCCCGCCTCGATGCGCACCGTCGATTCAGGCGATCCGAGCGCGAACGCGACCCGTGCGATGAGCACGAGAACTCCGGCCTCCGCGAAGCCGCCAAACGCGGAGCACTTGCGAGCGGCGCGAGGTCGGCGCCGCTGGCCAGCGACAAAATCCCAATACAAATTCGCGCAACGAGTGATCCCGGACGCGCTTAATGCGACGCATGGTCAGGCTCTAGCGATCAGGTCGATGCAGCCGGCCGGCTCGGCCTGCCAGGCGGTCGCCTCGAGCACAGCCCGCACGGGGTGGTCGAGCTCCCGACGACCATCGGCCGGGTCGAGGTCCACGACGGGCGACGCCGCGAACATAAGTTTTGCAGCGATCAAGGCGGGGGCGCATCGTCTTCGGTCGGCAGGATCCAGCGTGCGATGGGGAATCGACCGGCGGCGAGGCACGGATCGGCACGCACGACCAGAGAACTCTCGGCCTCGACGTCTCGGCCTTTGGAACCCGATTTGCCTGATCGCTGTACCGCGCTACGCGCTCATCACACCCTTCGAGAGCGACCCGAACCGCCAATCGGACGCTGCCGAAGGCCACTTCTTCGGCAGCCACCCTAGTCAGCGCCCCTTGCTGAGGGCGTTGCGAGCGGCGCCATGGCTAACTCGTCAGTTGTCTGACCAACTCGTGCCAGGCTTGCGCCACGACGCCGATCTCGAAATGGGCCAAGCGGTGCTCACCGCGGCGAAACCGAGGTTCGGGCTCGCGAGCGCCTCCCTCAATCCTTCCGTGAGATGTCGTCAGTCGGCTCGACAACGTAGCCAGTCTCGCCATGCACGATGATGTCGCTCACTGCCCCGACGTCCGTCGCTACGACTGGGAGTCCCATCATTCCGGCTTCGATGACCGCAGCAGGCATCCCTTCGGTGCGACTCGACAGGACGAGCAGATCGGCTGCCGGAGAGAACTGTCGCCGGATGGTCGACTGCGCCGAGGAACCGCACGCGCCCTGGAGCGCATTCCGAAGCCAGCAACTGGAGGATCCGATCGCTCGGGTCCGTCTCCGGCGACAAGCAGGCAGGCATCGCGGATCGCCGCGGCCGCTCGGATCGCGCGCGCTGGGTCCTTCTCATTGCTCAGCGCCCCGAGGAACAACAAGACCGGCGCACCGTTCTCGAGGCCGAGGATTCCGCGGGAGCGGGCCCGGGTGACGGCGTCGATTGCCGGGAAACGTGCTGCAGGAACGCCGTTTGGGATCACGTAGAGGCGCTCGGCCGGCACGCCGTGAATTTTCATCAGCATGTCCCGGGCCATGGGCCAGAGTGCGACAACAGCCACCGCCCGTCGCAGCGCCAGCGTCGACCGCTCGCCCGCCTGAGGCCCGATGCGGACCAGTAGGAAGCGTCGCCGATGCTCCGGTATGCGAACAACGGCACACGACGAGGAAGCGACGGCGCAGGCAGGCAAGGTTCGCGAACCGTGGGCGATCGTGAGCGTTGCCGCACGCATCCGCCGCCGCAATTCCCGGATGGAGCCGGGTCCCAGAGACCATCGGCCCAACGTCTCGATCGGCATCGCGCCTTCGTCGGCGCCCGGAGCGAGCGCGACCGTCGCAGTTTTACGCGACCGCGAGCACTCGAGCGCGCTTCGAGGTCGACCGCGAAGCGCTCGGCGCCTCTGCTGATTCGTGGAGCTGATCGCATCCAGGTACGTCGATCACGCTCACCAGATCCTCGTTGTGCGTCGTCGTGATTCGAGCAGCGTCGCAGCGGCGCCGGGTGAATGCCTAGGTCCGGGCTGGTCCGCGATCGGACCCGACGGAGGCGGCAGACTAGATCGGACTCGAACCGTTCGAGACGATGTGTTCAAGGTCGGTATTGAAGATCCTTCACGTCATCAATCAGCTCGGAGCGGCTGGGGGCGCAGAGGTTTCCCTCCACGATTCTCCGCGGCACCCAGGACTCCGAGTTCCGGCACGGACTCGTGTTGCTCGTCATGGGCGCAAGAGGACCAGCGGGATCTAGAGGGCGTGGGGATCCGTGTCTTCGAGCCCGAGTCGCACCTCCGTCGGTACTCGGGCTGGATCGCCACGTGGGGCGGGCGATCCGCGCCTTCCAGCCGGATCTGGTGCACACGACGCTGTTCGACGCGGACCTCTCGGCCACGCGGCTGCCTATCTCGCCCGGACGCCGTGCATCACGAGTCTCGTCAACACGTCGCATTCTTCGGATGCTTGGGCGGCTCAGGACGTAGCGGCTTGGAAGCTGCGGACGGTGCGGGCGGTCGACCGTGCGTTGGCCCGCCGAGCAACGCGCATGTTCCACGCAGTCTCGGACGTCGTCGCCCAGGACGCCAGGAAGACCCTCGGGATCAGGGTGCCGATCATCGTCGTCCCTCGAGGACGCGACCTTGCGGGGCTTGGTGGGCCGCGGACCAAGGCACGCCGCAAGCGGCTCCACGCTGCTCCGCGTGAAGTGAGCAGACCCGGGTCCTCCTCAGTGTGGGAAGGAGGACTCAGAAGAACCACATCACGTTGATCTGCGCCGTCGTCGAACCAGAGCTGATGAACACCGATCTGCTGGTCGTGCTTGTCGGGAAGAAGCGGCTCTGCATCGCAAGACAGTCCGTGACACGATCCACGATCTCGGAGTTCACGATCGCGTCCGATTGCTCGGCGAGCGCAGCGACGTCGGTGATCTCTTGTGTGCTGCAGATGTGTTCGTTTTCCCGTCGTTATACGAGGGCTCCCTGGTGCCCTGATCGAGGCCATGGCCATGAATGTGCCCGATCGTCGCATCCGACATCGCTGCGGTGCGGGAGGTCGTCGGGAACGATGCGGCGCTCGCAGGGCCGGGGATTGCGGCGGCTTCGCGCATGCGATTCGAGAGGTGCTTGCCGACCGTGAGGCTGCCGACCTCCGAGCCCAGGCGGCTGCCAAGCGCTTCGAAGATCGGTTCGCGATGGATCCGGTTCTCGAGCAGATGCGCACGCTCTAGCGGACGCACAATCGAGCAGCCTGCTCGGCAACGATCGGATCCCTGAGCCACGAGAAGTCCCTTTTCGCGCGTCGGCTAGCGTTCGGCCAGATACTCGGCTGGCGACGCTCACCAGTCTTGGAGGCGAGTTGGGGGATTCGGAGCGGGGATCGGTACCTCACGAGAGGTCACCGCTCTGTCCGCGGGTGGTTCAATCCCGTCGACGGTTGGCTGATGATTATCGTCAGCGACTTGCAGGGTACGCACGGCATCAGGGGCGATCTACTCGAGGAATCGGTGCGTTCGAGGGGCGATCGCCGTCTTGCTCGGCTACCTGAAGGCGCATGGGGAGATCGTCCTGATCTGTGATCCGTTCGGCGAGGCGTCGGCATCCGACGAGAACTATGGAGAGAACGTACGGTCTTACTCCGGTCTTGGGGAGAAGGCGTTCCGCGACAACTTCGCGCTTTCACTCGGAGCCGCCGAACGTCTTCGTGGGGTTGTAGGATGATCTTTGCTCCACGACTCGACGCTCGAAGCTTTTCGGCTCGTGCACGTGGACGGATCACACTGGTTCGACGTCGTCGCGAGATGTGCTGCACGCAGCACGCCGGCTGCGGGCCCGGGCGGAGTAGCCGTATTCGACGACATACGGAAGCCCGACACGCCCGGAGTGGCTGCAGCCGTCTGGGCCGCCGGTCGCCACGAACGGCCTCGTACCCGTCGCGCTGACGACCAAGCTCTACGCGGTCTGGGACTGTCCGGAGTGGTTTCGACATCTGTCGGATGCGATCGAGAGTCACGAGTGGCTGTGGTCCAGAAGTCGATGGGTGCAGGGTCGAGATGTCCTTATGGTCAGAACGAAGCGGCGCACCGACCCTTTTCATCGGTGGTTCCTTCGACAGGCCACGCCTCCAGGTCTCCTCTCGATGAGGCGGAAACTGCGAAGCGAGGCGAAGTGCAGCCGAGCGGCTGGACAACACGGCTAAGACGGCGAAGGGCCGGTTGCGCTGGGGCACTAGGGGGGTTACCGGATGATGCAGCAGCTCGTGCGCCGGATCGGTAACGACGGTTCGCGATGCCGTCCCGATGCGCCGTCGGCGACGGCTCGCGCTGCTGAGAGTTCGGGCCCGTCGCCCGACCGCGACGACTCCGCCAGCTGCCTCAGCGCGATGGTGATCGGCGTTCGGCGCGGATGGAAGCATTCGTCCTCTGTATCGCGTTCTTACAGGTCATCCGCGTGTCGCCCGATCCCTCCGAAAGGAGATCGGCTACTTCTCCGAAGAGTTCGGGCGGGGCGAGGCGTGGTACCGGTCGCATTTCACCGCGCAGCCCTGGAAGCTGGCCATCGACCGCGACGCCAGCAGTACCTCTTCCATCCGTATGCACCGCCGCGAGCCGCGGCGCTCCTCCCCACGGGCGAAATTGATCGTCTTGCTCAGAGATCCCGTTGAGCGGGCGTACTCGCATTGGCGCCACATGACGAACCTTCGCTTCGAGACGTTGCGGGCTCAGCGGACGCGGTCCGAAGCGAAGACGAGCGCGCACGCGTGGCGATCGAGAGCGTCTCCTCTCAGACCCGACCTACCGTCCCACTGCGCTCCTGCGATACTCGTATGTCGCGCGCGGTCGCTACGTCGAGCAGCTCGAGCGATGGATGCGCTGCTTCCCGCGAGCGCAGCTGCTCGTGCTCCCGAGCGAGGCCTTGTTCACGGGCCCGGATGCGGTGCTCGACAGGATCTACGGCTTTCTCGATCTACTCGGTCAGCGTCGCCGTTCGAGAACCACTCGCGGCCCAATCCGCTAGCAGGCGGCGACGTTCGCACGATCGACCATCGAAGAGCTCCGTGACGAGTTCGCAGGCGAACCGCGGCTCCCCACGCTCATGGATCTCGAACCAGAGTGGTAGCTACGCCCCGGATGATGAGTTGGTCTTGAAACCCGATCCGATCAGTCTCGGCGGCGTGAGAACCGAGCGGATTTCCACGTCGTCCCCGCAGGAACGTTTCGCGGATAGCCTGCGAGCTGAACCGGTAGTAGATCGCCCGGATAGTTGTGCACGCGGTACGTGAGCGTCGCATCGGCGAGCCAGCCCACATGGTCGTCAACGCACGGAGCCGCTTGAGCGGTCGACGTAGCTGCGTCGCACGTTCCGACGATCGGAACCCAGGAACGCCGACACCGCGAGTCCACCCGGACTCAGGATGCGGTGTATCCCGTCGATGGTCCTTCAGAAGAACTTGTCGTGCTCCAACGTGGTCATTCAGAGCACAACGTCGAACTGCTCAGCGCCGAACATGCGCATCTCGTTCGCGTTGCCTTCGATCGGGCTCGAATTCGCGGATGCTGGCGCGGCACTTGCACGTTGATCCCCACGCGGGTCTCCGCAGATGTGAATATCGGAAGGAGCAACAGCGAGGAGCCGTTGGGTGTGGCTCCGATCTCGAGCACCGAGCCACGGAAGTCGCCAGTGAGTCGCGATTGGATGATCGATTCGAACTCCTCGTCGACGCGCTTATGCACGACTCGCCGAATTCGTCGCTTCAGTGCTGGGCCAGTGCTCTGGTTGGACAATTGCCGCGCCGATTGCGGCGAAATCCGCCCAACCGCGCCACCACAGGTGCAGCGAGCGGAGCTGTGTGGTTCGAATAGGAGGATCCGCACGAGCTTCCCGAAGATGTTTCGGAGTGCCTTCACCATGTTCTTCGGTCGCCGTCGGATGCGGAAGGCATAGTGCAGGTGATTGCGGACCTCGTCAGTCGAGGCGCCAACTTCGGGCCTGTCCGAGTTTCCGGACGTGCAGGTCGTGATGGACGACGACGGCGTCGTCGACCTTCCGGATTGTGAAGCCGCCCACGCGGATCCGGTAGAAGAACTCGGTGTCCTCGGTGCTGAAGAAGATCGATGGATCCGGACCGCCGACCTTGCGAACGATCTCCGCATCGATGAGTGGGCCTTTGAAGGCCGGAAAGTCCGCCGCGCCTCCCGGGACTCGCCTGCACCGGCTGAACGACATCGGGACCACGGGAATGCTGGAGCAACAGCTCGAGGCAATCGAGAGCAGGCTCGCAATCGTCGTCGATGGGCCAGACCTTGTTGGCACCGAGTTCCAGGGCCCGGTTGAACCCGAACGCGTATCCGCCGGCAGGCCCGAGGTTGTCACCCGTCTGGATCACCTCTGCACGTTCGATGTCGCGGAGCACGTCGCCGGCCTGGATGTCGTTGTCGATCACGAGGATCCGGTCCACTCGGCGACTCTGCTTACACAGCGCAGCGACGCATCGACGGAGCGGCTCCTGTCGGCGAAACGTGACGACGACCGCGAAGACGACGGGATCAGACATGCTCGTGTGCGCGCCTCCACATGCTGGGCGGCAGCGAGAGCCCGAGGCGCCTTCGGGTCGGGCGGATGGAGCGTATGTAGTGCTTGCCCACGCGCAAGCGTGGCCACCGACGCGCCGACCGAAGGAAGCTGCGACGCGCGAGCCCGTGATCGCCCGCGGCGGCCGCGCCGATTCCGAGCCGGAAGTATCGGAACGCTGCGGCGCGTGGATGACGCTGGAACCAATCCCGGTGGAGGTCCAGCATGCGGAGCGTTGACTCGATGCGCGCGTCCTGGCTGTTGCGTACCCGGAGGCCCCGGTGACGGCGGATTATATGATGAACCTCAGGGACCGTCTCCACAGGCCATTTGCCCGCCATCCGGATCCACCACTCGACGTCTGCGGATGCGGGGAAGCGCTCGTCGAAGGGGAGAAACGCATCTCGACGCACGGCGGTTGCGCCGAGGTTCGGTGTCGTGGCGTCGAGGATCACGTCGCCGACGTCGCCTGTCAACATGCGGCCTGGCTTCGGGGGAGCGTCGTGATAGCGGCTCCAGCAGATGACGACGGGTGAACGCTCCAGAGCGGCGAGCACGGTCTCGAGGTGACCACGTCGTACCAATCGTCATCATCGAGGAACGTCAAGTACCGTCCCTGGGCGCGGGCGACACCGCTGTTGATCGCTGCCCCTTGGCCGCCGCCGACGGATCGCTCCCAGAGGCTTATTCGGCCGTCGGCCGGCAGCTCACCCACATCGCCACCCGCATCGTCCACGACGATGATCTCGACGTCACTGACGGTCTGCGCGAGCACTGACTCGACCGCTTCGCGGAGCAGAGCAGCGGCTCGGCGGAAGGTGGGGATGATCACACTGAAGAGCGGCACGCTCGCGCTTCGTCAGTGATAGCCGAAAGCCGTGGCTCGCGAATCCGCCACGGCCCGATCGAGCTCTCGAACGATGCGTTCGGGAAGCTCGTCACGATGGCTTCCGATCTCGCCCCGTCGTGTCTTGAACGACGCAGCTTCATCGGATGAGCCGGGTCTCAGTCTCGCTGACTGGAAGACTCCGTCCTGCTCGTACTGACGCATGTTGTCGAACCGTGCGAACTCAACGGCTTCGGAGACAACTTCATCGGATACGCCCGACACGCCGATGAAGTCGAGCGCTTCGCGAAGGGACCTCTCGGGTTCGGAGTGAAGATCTTCGTAGCGGAGCACGAGCGTCGAGTCCGTTGACCGAACAAGGTTCCACCAAACGTCGTAAAACTTGAGCACGTTGGCGACGTGGTCCGGATCGCTCACGAACTCTTGCAGTGTTCCGGAATACGTTGATCGACGATAGCGGAACTGGTAGTACAAGCTCACGATCACGTCCGCGGGTCTCTCACCAAGAGGATCAGCGGACGATTGCGGAACTGCTTTGGGTCACGCCAGTTGTCGTCGACTCCGTCGTGGATCATGTAGATCCGGGGGATGCGGGAGTCGTGCTCGGCAAGTCTGTGCAGTTCGATGACGCTCTCGTCGAGCTCGGTGCCGAAGTGCTGCTGGAGCGCCCGCCCGATCATGATGCGGAGCCACGTTCGGCCGCTCTTCGGGAACGACATGATGGTGACGTCGCCGCGCATCGACTTGTTGCTGGCTCGGACATGGCCGGGGACGAATCGACTGATCGTCCGGTGGACCGGTGCGGGGAGAACCTGCCGGGTGAAGCGAGACGCCTTCCGAAGCATGACTGCGGAGTTCATGGCGAGGACTCCGCAGCTGGAGACCTGGTGAAGAACGCGGATTGCCCGCTCCATCGTTAGGCGGTCGGGCTCGAAGAACGCAGCGGCTCTGCTCGCGGACTTCGGGGCTACCGGCGATATCTCGTCGACCTGATTAACGTTCGCGACGGCGTTGCGGACACGCCGAGGAACCAGCCGATGCTTCATCAAGCTTCGCACGACCTGCGACCTGATCTCGAAGTAGGCATTCACCTTCGTGCGGTTGGCGGCGGACGCAACCGGTTCGACGACCGATGAACCCACATGCAGCAGCGAAGAACGCGTCGGGGGTGGTGCGGAGTTCGTCGAACGACAACACAGGCGCCGGGGCCGACCGATCGCCGTGAACAGCCTCTCAAGGTGGATGAGGACCGCGACGGCCAGAACACCGACGAGGCTTCGGTGGAATCGAGGTCTGCGCGACGACCTGCTCCCAGGGGCGGGCCTCGCGACCTCGTGCATGGCGAAGCCAGTAGTGCGAGTACGCGCGGTCCACCGGGTCACGCAAGATCGCGATGGCTTGCACCCCGGGGACGTCCGCAGCTAGGCGCTCCATCGCCACTGACGACGACAGGTAGCTCGGTGTCACTTCACCCGCACGCTGGCCGGCCTCTGCTGCGGCGAACCGAGACTTGTACCAGTCCAGGCCCCGGATGTAGTTCTGGTCGAAGAAGTGCATCTCCTTGGGCTGGACCATGAAGACATCCGTGTGGTCGGCGAGGTAGCGGAAGAGACTCGTGGAGCCGGAGCGCATCACGCCCACGATCACGAAGTCGGGAAGTCGTGCCGGGCCCACGGCGGGATGGTAGAAGGGATCCGCGGGGAGTTCGAGATGCTGGCGGATCGAGTCCGCGTTGTGCTCGACACCACGGACCCCCGCGAGACCGGCGTCGTATGCGCGGAAACCTCGACGACGGGTAGGTATCCTGCGACCTCACGGCGCGGTCTCGGAGGCCCGGGTGGTAAGCGAATCGCGGGTTGCCCGTTCCATCGCTTGGCGGTCGGGCTCGAAGAATGCGGTGAGCTGATCACGACTTCGGGCCCCATCGGCGGGTAGCCCGCCTCGACCTGATTGACCTTCGCGACTGCGTTGCGGACGAACCGAGGCACGAACCGATGCTTCACAAACGTCGCGACGCGGCGCGACCTGAATTCGGAGTAAGCGTTTAACCGCCGGCCGTTCGCAGCGGTGGCGACCGGGTCGACACCGACGAACTCGCATGTGCGCTGGCAAAGAGCGTGTTGAAGCTGGTGTGAAGATCGTCGAACGACAAAACGAGGCACCGGGGTCGGCCGATTGCTGCGAACAGCCGCTCCAGATGGATGGAGTACCGCTAGGACCAGAAGATAGACAGCGGTTCCGTGGACTCGAGATCCTCCGCGAGCACTTTGTCCCACGGGCGGCTCTCGCGACCTTGTGCATGGCGAAGCCAGTAGTGCGAGACCGCGCGGTCCACCGGGTCACGCAAGATCGCGATGGCTTGCACCCCGGGGACGTCCACGGCTAGGCGCTCCATCGCCACTGGCGACACAGGTAGCTCGGTGTCACTTCACCCGCACGCTGGCCGGGCGCCGCTGCGGCGAATCGCGATTTGTACCAGTCCAGCCCCCGGCCGTAGTGAAAGTCGAAGAAGTGCATCTCCCTGGCGGGTTGCCTTCCCTTGGGCGGGTCATGAAGACGCTTGGGTGATCGGCGAGGTAGTGGGACAGGGTCGTGGAACCGGAGCGCATCGCGCCCACGATCACGAAGTCCGGAAGTCGGGTCTCGCCCACGGCGCGATGGTAGGGAAGCCTGAAGTGGGTGACAAGGCGACTAGTACTCCTCGAGGTCAACTACGGGGTCATTTGCGCGTTCGATGCCAATCGAGCTGTGCCTCGAGCCCGGCGTGCAGCGGCGTCTGTGGAGTCCACGCGATCAGCTCGCGCACGATCGATTGCACCGCCGGTCTCGTGAACATCACCTGGTTGATCGGGGCGGCGCTCGACGCGGATCTGGTCCCCGGTCAATTCGCTGACGAACACGACACTTCGTTCATCTCTACCGTCGTGCCCCCGGCGATGTTGACGATCGTCCCAGCAGGCACGTCGGCAGTTGCCGCGAGCAGGTTCGCCGCTACCGCGTCTGCCACGAACGTGAAGTCGCGGCGCTGAGGGTACCGTCGCCGAGCAGGGGAAAGGGTTTTCCGAGATCACAGACTCGAAGAGGCGATGGAACGCCATGTCGGGGCGTTGCCGAGGCCCGTAGACGGTGAAATACCGCAGCGAGATTGTCGAGAGTCCCCAATTCGCCGCATAAAGCGTGCATAGGTGCTCGGCTGCCAGCTTCGTGACACCGTATGGGCTGTAAGGCCGGGGCAGGTCGTCCTCGGTCGTGGGGTAGTGCGGCGCGTTCCGTAGACCGAAGAGCTCGAGCGCGTAGACGAGCCGGCCGATCTGTGCCCGGTTCGCGGCCTCGAGGAGCCGTTGGGTCGCCATCATGTTGTTGCTGTCGTACTCGGCAAAGCCAGCCGACCACGAGAGCCGGACACCAGGCTGGGCGGCTTGATGAAAGACGACATCCGCGCCATCGATGAGCGGCAAGAGCTCGGCCTGTCGCAGATCTAACTCCTGCAGAGCGAAGTTTCGCTGCGAAGTTGCGCCTTCGAGGTTGCGCGCTTTGCCGCGGTACGTAGTAGTGCGTGAAGTAAATCGACTTCCAGCACTTCGTGGCCATCGGCCAGCAACGCATCGACGATGCTGCTACCAATGAAGCCTGCTGCTCCGGTCACGACAGCGCGCACGCAAGAAGGCTATGTGAAGGTGGCGCACACCTACTGCGCAGCCGAGGACATCTGCCGTTGCGCCAGTTAGCCTGAAGGCTGCGCGTCTTCGTTCCTTGCACCGGCCGCTGTGGATCGAGACCTTCCCCTAGTTTGGCGCGCGATACGCGCCGAAGGCGACCTTCACTCCGCAGTCAGGGAGCTCGGGCTGCGGCACAACGCATCGCGCCCGAACGTCTTCCGCGTGAACACGAGGGTCTGCAATGCGAACGGACCGATGGACCCTTGTGCGCATGGCCTGCGACACAACCGACCTATCAATGCGCCTTACGAATCCGTACGCCAACAACCGTGTTCAAAGCGCGCACGTCCGATGACGCCTGACATGTCCTACTCACGAGATGCCGCCGGACCCGGAGGTGTGCGAGCAGGCTCGGGCCCTTCCGTGCGCGATGTGCACGGATGGAATCAGAGCGCAGACGCCAAAGCAATCGCGTACTACGTTCCAAGGTTCTACCCGAATCGTTCCCGACGTTCGTGGCTCGTTGGGGACAACACCCCGCGGGCTGGGCGGAGTGGCGTCGTGTACGAGGGTCCGACTCCGGGGCGCTTTGCCGATCCGGTTCGCCGAGCTGTCGCGAAGGTTGCCGACCGCCCTAGTGAGCACCGTCTACTCTTCGTCCAATCGTGGAACGAGTGGGCCGAGGGCAACTACCTCGAACCCGACCACCGGAACGGTCGAGGTTACGTCGAGGCCCTTCGTGGCGCGCTCAGTCAATCCTTACATCCAGTCCTTCCGTCTCCACGTGACGATGCCCAGGTGAATTCGCAGACGAATCCCCGGACAGAATCCAGTCAGCAAGCCCTGCAGGAAGCACCTTGAACCCCTCGGCATCGACACCCGACCGGCCGGGCAAAACTCGGCTGCAGCGACGACAAGCGGCGACGCATGTCTTCCCGTGGAACGGCATCGCGATCGTCGTGTTCGCCGGAGTGCTCGCGATGTTCGGCTGGTTCTGGCTCGTTCGCAGCGAACCCGTCGGTGTCGCGCTTCTGCTCGTTCCGCTGTTGTGCTTCCTCAGCTTGCCGATCCTGGTGCGCACCGGGCGTTCGATGGCGGGATACGAGCTGACCGGGCTATTGGTCGTGGGCCTGCTCGCGCGGTTCCTCGGCGCATACGCCCGGTTCCAGAACTCCGTGGACGCATCCGTGTACCACGACGAGGGTGTTCGGCTCGCGGCCGGGTACCGGAACCTCGACTTCTCGGCTGACCTCGGCCGAGACGTTCCCGGTACCGGCGCGATGCGAATGATCTCGGGGATCGTCCATGTCTTCGTCAACGACAACGAGTTCGCCGCGTTCCTCGTGTTCGCGTGGCTGGGCTTCTGGGGTTGCTTCCTGTGCTACCGCGCTCGTGACTGCACTTCCCAACGGCGATCACCGTCGCTACGCGCTACTGATGATGTTGTGGCCGTCGCTCGCTTTCTGGCCATCGAGCATCGGGAAGGAGGGCTGGCTCCTCTTCACCATCGGTGTCGCAGCGCTCGGTGCGGCACGCGCCTTCAACCGGCGGCCCGGCGGCTATCTGCTGCTTGCGCTCGGCTTGGCCGGCACGACACTCGTCCGCCCGCACGTCGCGATGCTCCTGGTGCTCGCATTCGGCGTCGCGTTCTTAATTGGACGTCGCAGGACGCCAGCCCCGGCAGCCTTACGCCGGGATCCGTCGCCAAGGTTGCCGGGCTGATCCTGCTGCTCGTCGCCGGGAGCTACCTCGCCAATCGCACCCAGGACTTTCTCGAGCTCGACGACTTCAGCACCGAGTCGCTCGAGCTGGGACAAGAGGAGGTCCGCACCGAGACCGAGCAAGGCGGATCAGAGTTCGACGCGCCCGGACCCGTTCTCCCCGACCGGCTACCCCGTGGCCTTCGTCACCGTGCTCGCGCGCCCATTTCCCTTCGAAGCGAGTGGCTCGGAGCAGCTGCTCACCGCGGCCGAGGGCTTGCTCATCCTTGCGCTCGCGCTCTCGTCGTGGCGTCGCTTCAAAGGGCTGCCGCGGCTCTTGCGGTCTCGGCCCTACGTGACGTTCGCGCATCGCGTTCCTGCTCGTTTTCGTCGCCGCATTCGGCGTCATCAGCAACTTCGGGCTCCTTGCCCGCCAGCGAACACAGGTACTGCCGTTCGTCTTCGTGCTCCTGGCGCTTCCTGTGGTCGGCACCCACGGTGAGCCCGAGGAGAAACGGGCGCCGCGGCGCGCGGTCGGCTGCGGCGCTCCGCCGCTCAGTAGTCGAGGGCGCCGTACCGACGACGGTTGATGACCCGCCGCAATGAGTCCTCCAACGCAAGGCCGCCATGTGCCTTGCTCTTGAACCAACGCATCCCGTCGCTCCGCTGGATCGGCGACCGAGCGAGGCGGTACGCGTCTGTCCGGCCGGGCCGGTTTGCTCGAGTGCCGGCGAGTGCCGCCGACGCGAACCTGGCCTTCACCGCTTCCTCTGCAAACTCGGATCCGAGCACGGCCTTCGGGTACGCGAAGTGCCGCGGCGCCGTGCCCAGGTTGCTCTCGATCGCGCCGATCGAGCGATCGAGCTCGGACTCGGCATCACGCGCCGAGACTCGGTCGAGCAGGGCATGCGTGTGGGTGTGGGATCCGACCGAGACGGCGCCGCTCGCGCACGCGTCACGAAGCGCTGCCCAGGACAACGGTGCTCCGTCGTCGGGAAACGCGGTGCCGGTCTCGATGAAGTTCGTTGCGGCATACAGCGTCGCCGGGATGGAATGACGCACCATGATCGGCACGGCAAGGTCGGCGAAGTCGGCCGTTCCGTCATCGAACGTCACGGCGACCATGCGCCGCGCCGATTCGGTCTCGGTCCGAAGCATGCGGAGACCCTCGTCCAGGGACACGACGTGGCAGTGCTCGGCCAGGTAGCTCATCTGACGGTCGAAGAGGTCGCTCGGGATGTCCACCTCGACCGGCGTGCGACCTCCGACTCGGTGGTAGATCAGCACGACGAGCCCAGGAGCGGGACGCCGCACGACGTCGAACGCGGACGCCGCAACCTTCACCGCGCTCCTCGCCGGACCCACGGGGCGCAGCGTAGGACGTGACCGCCGACGATTCCGCCGACTTCGAGGTTCGGCGCGCTGGCGCCGACGACGTTCCCGGACTCCTCGAGCTCGCTCGACGCGCGCTCGGATGGCGCGGCGACGCTGAAGACGCCGCGTTCCTCCAGTGGAAGCACTTCGAAAACCCTGCGGGACCTTCGCCGATGTGGATCGCGCTCGACGGTGACCGCACCATCGCGTTCCGCACGTTCCTCCGCTGGCCCCTCCGCGATCGTGACGACCAACCGATCTCGGCAGTCCGTGCCGTCGACACCGCAACCGATCCGGACTTCCAAGGTCGCGGTCTCTTCACTCGGCTCACGCTCACCGCGCTCGACGAGCTCGAAGCCGCCGGCGTCCAGCTCGTGTTCAACACCCCGAACGCGAAGAGCCTGCCCGGTTACCGCAAGATGGGGTGGGCGGAGCTGGGCCGCCTCCCTGTCACCGTGCGGCTTACTAGGCTTCGATCCGCACTCAGGTTGGCCACCGCGCGCCAGCCAGCCAGCCGTTCGTCGATCGAGACGAAGTTGGGTGAGCCCGCGTGCGACGTCCTCGCGGATCCGACGCCCGTTGAGCGACTGTTGGCCGGCCAACCCGACGCACACGGTCTCAGCACTTCACGCACCCCCGCGCATCTCGCGTGGCGGTATGGACACCCCCCGCTCGCGTATCGGGCGGTCCTCCGTCGCTCGTCGCCAGAAGACGGGATGGTGATCTTCCGCCTGCGTCGCCGGGGCAGTGCCGTCGAGGCGGCGGTCTGCGAGCTGCTCACACCGGGCGGGGACGCTCGTGATGCCCGAGCGCTTGTTCATCAGATCGCAAGCGACGCACAGGCGGACCACCTGATTCGGATCGGCGGTCCTGTCCTGTCGAGGATGGGTTTCGTTCGTGTGCCCGGGGCAGGCCCCATCCTGGCGTGCCGACGACTCGACGCCGGGCCGACGCCTGGCCTCTCAGCGTGGGATCTCGCACTCGGCGACGTCGAGCTCCTGTGATGGCCGAACAGCGTCTTCATGAGCGCCAGAGAGATGTCGACGAAACTCGGGTGTCGCTTCGCCGAAACAGCGCCGCGATGCGTCCCGGCGGCCCAGCAGCGGGGCGAGCTCGTTGGGCGGTGCCCACCAACTACCATCGAGCCGCTCATGTGTACCGATCGCCAGCCCCGCCGCGCTGCGGCTGAAGTGACAGGCTGATGGACCTTCTCTCCTACCTCCGAATTCTTCGCCGCCGCTGGGCGTTGATCCTCGCGGTGACGATCGCAGGTGTGGCGATCGGTGCCGGGACCGCGCTCGCGAGCTCCAGCAGCGGCGACGGCGACCGCTTCTACAAGGCGACGCACCTGATGTTCCTCGAAACGACCAGCGAGGACTCGGGCAGCTCGACGTTCCGGAACCTCGACCAGATCGCGCTCCTGGTGACCACCGGTGACACGCCCGACCGGGTCGGCGAGCAGCTCGGGCAAGACGGTCGCGAAGCTGGCCGAGCACGTGATCGTCACCACCAACTCCCTGACGAGCACGCTCGACATCACCGCGGCAGCGTCGACCGCGCGCGAAGCGGAGGAGATCGCGGACACGTTCGCCGAGGAGTTGATCGCGAACCTCGACGAGAAGGACCAGGAACGCTACAACGAGAAGCGCGACCGCATCGTCACGCGCCTCGACGAGCTGCAGACCCAGATCAACACGTTCGACGCCCAGGTCGCCGGCGGCGGTGGCGACCTCGTGAAAGCGCAGCGGGACGGACTGGTCAACCAGTACCGCGTGACCTACGAGCAGTTCCAGCAGCTCGCACAGGAGGGCAGCCCGGTCACGTTGCTCAGCACCCTCGAGGAGGCGACGCCGGTTCCGATCGGATCCAGCGAGTACGACGAGCGACTCAACCTCGGCCAGCTGGGAGAGAACATCAGACAAGCCGGCTCGACCAGCGACGACAGCAGCACGGAAGAGATCGCCGGCACGTCGTCGAACCTCGGCGGACCAGTCGCTCGCGGCGCGTTCGGTGGCTTCCTGGGCTTGCTCATCGGCGGCGGGATCGCGATCGCCATGGAACATCTCGACCGGCGCCTCCGCACCCGCGAGGAGGTCGAGGATCTGTACGGCGTGCCGGTGCTGGCCGACATTCCCAAGCTCCTGAAGCAACAACGTCACGATCCACAGGTGCTGTCGCACACGGCGCCGCTCTCGCGGACAGCGGAGGCACACCGCGCCGTTCGATCCGCGTCTGCTGTTCCAACACGTCACCCGACAGACGTCGGGTCCGAACGGCGACGGCGTTGCTGCCAGCACTGCGTCGTTCGTCGCGCCCGAGGAAGGTGCAGACCACGCCTCGCTCGTCGTGCTGGTCACGTCGGCACTGCCGAACGAGGGGAAGACGACGACGAGTGCGAACCTCGCCGCGGTCTTCGCAGAGTCGGGTGCATCCGTGCTTGCCGTGAACTGCGACTTCCGGCGACCAACGCTGCACCGCTATCTCGGAGCCGAGCAAGAGCCGCGGCGAGTGCAGGAGTCGAACATCCCAGGCGTCGCGCTCGTGTCGGGTGTCGTGTCCGACCCGGCCGCCAATCCCGCCCAGGTCATCGCCGCGCAGCGTCAGGTGGTGGCGACCGCCCGCGACCGCTTCGACGTGATCATCCTCGATACTGCGCCGCTGCTCACGACGAACGACGCGATCGAGATCATCCCGGTCGTCGACCTGGTCGTACTCGTTGCTCGACCGGGCGTCACCACCGCCGACGCAGCCGAACGAACCCGAACGCTCTTGGGGCGAGTCGACGCCCCGGTCGCCGGCGCAGTCTTCGTCGGCGACGAAACAGTCCCGAACGACCCGTACTACTACTACTCGCAGGCCAGCGGCGCGGCGGCGGCCTCGGCAGCCGGCGTCCCAGACCGGCAGCCACCGCCGGAGATCGCGGAAGACCTCGAGGTCGTCGATCAGACGGCACCCGAGGAAGCTGACGCCGTCGAAGAACCCGATGTGGCCGAAACGGCCGACGAGGCCGACGAAACCGAGAACGACGAGAGCTTCGTAGCCTCGGCCTCCGAGCCCGCCATCGGGCCACGCGAGTCGGGCGTTGGCACCGCAGACCAAGACGAACCGACCGAGGAGATCGCCGCCGTTGCCACGGCCGACAACGAGCCAGATGCGGAGCGCGAGCTCGAGTCGAAGCCGCGTCGCAAGAAGCGGCGGTTTCGGCGCTCAAACTGAGCGAAGGGATACGGAACTTGACCACGCTTCGTGATCCAATGGGAAGCTCTCGCCACGATAGGGTTGCCGGGAAACCCTGGGGCGGGTAGGGTGCGCGCGACTGAGTGGTCGAAGGGCAAGGACTGGGACGCAAAATGGCTGGAACCGACGTGGGTGAGCCCGGGCGCACTGGTGTCGATCGTCGAACGCTGATTCGGCGCGCCGCCGTCGTGGGAGCCGCGGCATGGACCGCGCCCGTCATCATCGGAAGCCTGACCTCACCGGCTGCCGCGGTCACTGGCCCGCTGGGGTGCACCATCGTTTGCTTCAACGGTGGAAACTGCGGCTTCGATCAGAACGGCGCGACCTGTGCTCCCAACACCCCCGCGGCAATGCACTACCACCAACAACGAACAAGCGGTACAATGCATTTCCGTGGAGCTGCGGCGGTGGAGGCTGTAAGTGTCAGGGCGCGACACCGATCACGGTGAGCGTTCTCGCCGGTTGTTCCGGCTGCACGATTGCCGGCCTACTCGATCAACGCCAATCCGCAGGGTGGTTGCCCGGTTGGTACCGCACTCCACATCCCGGCTTCCGCCGAACTCGACTCCCCCGCGCCAGGCACCAACTACAACCAGTTCTGCGTCGCCCTGGTCTGCGGCTAGCGGCGCAGAACCGGGCTTCATGTCGCTTCGGTCTTGGTCGACGAGTCCGTTCGACGTGCTCGGCTTCCGCTTCCAACTTCGCTGTGACGACCGAAACCTGACGGCGCACGTCGATGAGCTCTTTTCGGGGTTTGCCGATTCGAGGCCAGCGCTGCATCAGTACCAGCTCAGCGCCATCGAGCACCCGACCGGACGGGTGGGTTACGAGTTGAGCCTCGATGGCGATCGGTTGTTCGAGGCGGAGGTTCCGAAGCGTTTGGTCGGATCACTCGTCCGGGACATCAATCGACGGGCTGTCGAGGGGGCGCGCGAGTTCGTTCTCCACGCGAGCGGTGTTGAGCATCGGGGAAGTGGTGTGGTCTTCCCAGCGCCGATGGAGTCGGGCAAGACCACGCTTGCTGCCGGGCTCGTCCGAGAGGGGCTTGCCTATTTGACGGACGAGGCGATCGCGATCGAGCCCGCGACGCACGTCGTCAAGCCCTATCCGAAGCCACTGTCGATAGATCGCGGCTCCTGGAGCCTGTTCCCCGACTTGAGGTCGCTTGCAGACCCAAACGGCGACGAGACCGAACAGTGGCAGGTGGCACCGCAGTGCGTCGGCAGGATTGGTCGGGCTTGTCCGATCAATGTGATCGCTTTCGTCCAATACACGCCATGGGGGGAAACGGAGCTCGTCTCAATCACTCGCCCCGAGGCGCTCATCGAGCTCACGAAGAACACCTTCCGGTTCGACGCGCGACCGAGAGCATCGCTCGACCTGCTCACCGAAGTTGTGCGCGCGGCCGACTGTTACCGCTTCACGATTGCCGACCTGCAGGAGGCTGTCGAGCTCGTGTTCAACCTCCTCGGTGTCACGACAACGGCGCAGGAACCTCGGTGACACACTCGAATGAGCGTTCCTTTCGCGAGACATCCGTCCCAGCCCGGTCAGCTGCGGTACATGCGGTCGAGGTCGATGGTGAGGCGGTGCTGCTCGACGAAGTTGCAAACCGGCTCCATCACCTCAACGGCACCGCCACACTCGTGTGGAGCTGCTTGGATGGCATCTCGACCATCGACGAGATCGCGAAGGATGTAAGCGACGAGCTCGATCTTCCGCACGCGCAGGTGCTGGCCGACATCCTGGAACTCACGTGCGAGCTCGGGGAGCAGGGACTGCTGGCTGTGAACGAGATGGCTCGCTGGCGGCGTCGGCCCGACGCGCTCTGGCGGCGGTCGCTGGACGGCGTGGTCGTGCTGCCGGCAGATGGCGACGCGCCGGTCTCCCTCGAAGGCACCGGTCCTGCCCTCTGGGACCTGCTGGCCGAAGCGAACGACGTCGAAGCGCTCGCCCGCAAGCTCGCCGGCGAGCACGGCACGGACCCCGCGGTCGTCGCGGCTGACATCGAGCCCGTGCTCGAGGACCTCGAAGCGGCCGGGGCGTTGGAACGCGTGCCGAACTAGCTCCGTCCCGACGCCGAGATCAGGTCGGATCGACTCCCGGCGGCCACGCAAGATCCACGAGGCACGCGACCAGGTCCGCGATCTCGTCGGCGGTCTCTTCATGCTCGATTCTGGTGCCCCCAGCGGGGTCGGCGACGTCGTCGTCGAGCGACGCTCCGAGCAGGTCCTGGGTCCGGCGCCCCTGGTGCACCCGCCGCGAGCCACTCTGCAAGTGGCTCGCTGCTGCGGCGCCGGCCCACCACCTCTCCGCGTCGGACCGCTTCCTTCAGCGTGAAGCTTCGGGGCCAGATGCTGGAATCGGCGACGACCGCGTCGCGGACATGCAGCCGCTCCATCGCCAGGATCAGGTCGAAGGAGGCCAGGTCATTCAAGAGGATGCTTCGATGATCGCTGAGGTCGAGGCCGCGTGCCTCTGCGACGCTCTGCGTCTCCGTCGTGACCGGGTAACCCGGATCACCAAACCCGGCCGAAGCGACGGTCGCCTTCACACCCCTCCGAGCCAGCGCCTCACCGAGCATCGCGCCTGCCAGCGGAGAGCGACACCGGTTGGCCGTGCACACGACCAGCACGCGGGCCTGCTGCCACCCGCCGTGGTCGCTCCTGACGCCAGTGAGCGTGACGAAGGGCGGAATCAGGCTCGGGCAAGCACCTGGGAGCGGCGCCGGGCGGCCACGACGACGATCCCACCGACGGCGATCGCAACCAGGCCGATCAGGACCAGCGACGGGGTGTTGTCAGAGCCGGTGACCGGGAGCCGGCCCGAGGGTGCTCCCGGATCGGTTTTGGAGACCGTGACTCCACCGGGGGGCGGCGGCGTGTAGTCGTCGTCGGTCTGGGCAAGAGCGGCTGGAGCACCCAAAGCGACGGTCAGCACCGCCACCAGCAGCGTGATCTTCAGCAACCTGCGCATCGCCACCCTCCCAGCGGGCCGGGGGCTATGACCCCCAAGACAGGGCACACTGTCGCACACTGGGGGGCCGGTGTCCACCGCGCAGAGTGGTCAGTCCGGTGTTCACGTGCCGGCTTCCAACCGATCCCAGAGATCGAGCGTCGGAGGCTTCGGCGCCACCTGCACCCGGATCCGTCGGTCACGATCGAGCTCGATCACGCCGGTCGCCAGGCGGTCGAAGGGCTGCGTCAGGCCTGGGGCGGCCGCGATCTCCCAGCCGTCCGGGCACCCGGATCGAGGCCTGGAACCGGTCTGGCACCAGTGTCGGCTGGTGATCGAGCGCGAGGTCGTACCAGCCATCCGGACGTAAATCGACTCTCCCGGACAGCCTGAGGCGGACCGTTCGTTCGCTCTTCGCTGGGATCGCCAGCAGCTTCGAGTACACCTCACGGCCGCCTTCCTCGTGCGCCGTGAACTCGACGGGCTCTCCCTCGACCGTCATGCGTTCGATGCCGAGAGGGGTGTACACCGACACCAGCGCCCGGTTCTCGCCAGCGACGAAGCTCTCGTCGAACGGGCCGATGACGATCTCGGGGAGTCCCGCATCGGGAGCGGTGTTCTCGAGTCGGATCGTGAGGCGTGCCTGCACCAGCGCGGTGCGTTCGTCGGCGTCGGGCGTGAGCCGGACCCGATACTCGATGCGACGATCGAGGTAATAGTCGATCTTGTTGGCCGCCGAGTTCTGCGTGTTGACCGCAAGCGCGTCGGACTGCACCGGCGCCAGCTCGCCCGCGACATCGAGCTGTTCCGCAAGCCGCTGCTCGTCGTCGCGGGCGAACGCCAGCTGGACGTGCCCCTCGTGGGCCGCGCCACCGAGGATCTTCGCGATCTGCGCCGGCTCACCGAGGCTCGTCGAGGTCGCGGTGTCAATCGCCTCCCGGGCGACATCACCCAGGAAGTCGAGCTCGGCCGGGTTGGTTCTCGAACCTCGAGTACTGGTCACGCAGGGTGATATCGACGACGTTGTTCGGCAGTGATCTGCTCCGGCCAACCAGGAACCCGGATCGGGCCGGTGAGCTCGAGCAGCGCCGCGAGGCCGACCGGGTCGACGGCGATCACACCGTCCACATGGCCCAGCCCCACTTGCGGGGCAAGGCTCATCAGGATTCCTGCCGCGGTCGGGAAGTCTTCCGAGAGGTTCGCGTCCTGCATTGCGAACTGTGGCCGGAACGGAAAGCGCTCGGCGAAGCCCGGCGGCATGTCGACCATCGGGATCGGGATGTTCTGCACGGCCCTGTTGAACTCGGTCGGCTCGAACAGCTCGCCGAGACTCACGTCACCGTCGGAAGCGGTGAGCAGACCCCAGTTGCCGATCAGGCCGCCGGTGGCCGCGCAGCTCAGCGTTGTTCTGCACGACGAGCAGGTAGTTGCGCGTCGCGTCCGCGCCGAAGATGGCCGGCGACAGCTTCGCGGCTGCGCGCCGCGCGGCGCGCCTCCCCCGCGGCTCGCCGGAGCTGGCGCGAGATGTCGTCACGCGCCTCTTCCACCACGGAGAGCAGATACGGATCGTCGAGGTCGTCCAACTGCTCGAGCGCGTCCTCGAGCGCCCGGGCGCCATCCTCGAGAGCCGGCGTGACCCGCCGCACCTCCTCGATCGGGAGCCGGCCGTCGACGACCTCGAGCGTCGACGGGTCGACGGCAGTCGTCACGTTCTCCCCCGAACGGGCGAGGTCGAGACCGATGTCGGCGAGCGTCCGCGCGGCGCGGAGGTTCGACGCGAGGCCGGGCACGAGCAAGCCACCGCTGAGGAGCGGTCCGTGCGCGGTGTCGCTCGCCTCCTCGAACGCTCCGGCCACGCGGCGGAAGCCGATCTCTGCGGTTGCCGCGTCGCCCTCGCGCGCCGCAGCCAACGCACGGGCCGCGTCGCGCCTGCCCTCCTCCATCAGATCGCGGACGTCGCCGACCGCGATCGCGGTCGGCAGCACCGCGACGACGGCGAGGGCGATGATCGCGCCCACGACCACCCGGACACCACGGGGAAAGCCGCGCGCCGGCTCCTGCTCGAGCCGTTGGCGGGTGGCCTCGACGCCGATCGCGCCGACGATCAGCGCCGCCAGCAGCACGCCGAGCCATACCGGGAGCACGCTCCGCCCGGTGAACACGGCGATGAGGACGAGCAGCAGCTCCGCGACCAGCAGCCCGCCAACAGCCTCGGTCGTCGACCAACGCAGCGCGACGAGGCGATGCAGCAGATGATCGCGGCGCGCATCGACCAACGATTGGCGCCGACGGAGCCGGTCGAACACGACGATGACGCCGTCGAGCAGCAGCAGACCCACGAGGATCGCGGGCACCAGGAGCTCGCCCGAGGGTTCGATCGGCAGGTCGACGGACAGCGCGCCGACCGCGAGCACGTAGCCGATGGCGAGGCGACCCGACCGACCGATGAACAATGAGGCAGGACGGAGGTTGAACGCGAGGAATGCGAGACACGCACCGGCGAGCCCGAGTGCGACGGCTGCCAGCGAATCCTGCTCGCCGAACGCGGCGAGGGCGAACACGCCGACCGCCCCGACGGCACCGAAGATCGGGGCGAGCCCCTCGGTGTTGCCGAATCCGTTCGCGGCGCCCGTCGCCAGGGCGATGATCCCGAAGGCGAGGAGCGCGTCGACGATCCCGACACCTGTTGGACCGGCTTGTGTCCCGGTCACCACTGCGATGCCCGCCATCGCGAGCACCGCAACGAACACGATGCGGTCGCCCTTGGGCTGACGGTCGGCGACTGCTGCGACGACGCCAAGCACGACCGCGCCGAGCGTTGCGACGAGTGCGCCTTCACCGAAAGTTGGTGATGAGGCGAAGCCGATCACCGGCCCCAGGAGGATGAGGATCCCGGCACGCCGACGTACTCCCCGGTTTCGTCGTCCTCGGGATCGAGCCTCGTGGGCGGAGCGCCTCAGGAACCAGCCCAGCACCAGCATGGTGAGGGCCGCGAGCGCGAACGTGAGCAGCCAGCGGTCTCCGGCCGCGACGGCGAGAGGCATCAAGGCCGGCGGCATCAGCAGATGCTACGAGCGACGCGCCCGACGCGGGCGCGGGGATCAAGCGGGGCGCGCTTGCGCCGCCGGAGACGCCACGTCGAGGAGCAACGATCGGGCCGCGATCTCGTTCCCGGCCGCGGCAGCGCTCGAGAGGCGCTCCAACACGCCTTGCAGCTGTCCGCTGCTCAGGCGAACAGGCGCGATCGCGATGATCGGGATGTCGTCGTAGGCCTGGCCGTGCTCCGCCGGTCCGATCAGCGATTCCTCTGCGTTCTCACCCGGGCGTGGACCCACGACGTCGATCTCGATGTCGTGACCGACCCGGTAGCCCGACAACCGGATCATGCGCTCGGCGAGCTCGAGGATGTTCACCTGCTCGCCCATGTCGAGTGCCAGCAGCTCGGCACCCGAGGCGACCGACGCGCCGAGCAGCACGAGCCGCACCGCCTCACTGACACTCATGAAGTAGCGCGTCATGTCCGGGTCGGTGACGGTGACGGGTCCGCCGGCTTCGATCTGTCGCTGGAAGGTCGGGATGACGCTCCCGCGACTGCCGAGAACGTTGCCGAAGCGAACCGCACAGTACGTGGCGTCATGTGGCGCGGCGTTCAGGACGATCTGCTCCGCCAGCCACTTCGAGGCGCCCATCACGTTCGTGGGTTGCGCAGCCTTGTCGGTCGAGATGCTGACGAAGCGGCGAACACCCACACGAACTGCCGCTGACACGACATTGCTCGTGCCGATGACGTTCGTCCGCACCGCCTCGCAGGGATGTGACTCGAGGATCGGGACGTGCTTGTGGGCTGCAGCGTGGAAGACGACCTCGGGACGGAACTCGTCGAAGAGCGCGTCGACGTCCTTGCGTTCGCGCACATCCACGAGTCGCGACTCGGACATCGGTGCTTCGAGACTCGCGTCGTGCAGATGAGTCTCGTCGTGGTCGACGAGGCAGAGAGCAGCGGGCTCGAACTCGCTGACCTGACGCGCGATCTCCGTGCCGATCCATCCTCCACCACCGGTGACGAGGACGCGGCGACCGTGCAGGAGCTGCCGCACCGGCTCGAGGTCGATCTCGACCTGCCCGCGACCCAGAAGGTCCTCAATGCTCAGGGCACGAAGGTGCTGCAGCGGGGCACCGTGGACCCAGTACCCCGCACCGCGCAGCAGCCGGATCGGCACACCATTTCCGTTCGTGGCATCCGCGACGCGGCGAGCGACCTCGGGCGCTCGATCGGTGATCGCGAGCAGCACGAGATGGACTTCGTTCCGCTCGACGTAGTCGTGGAGGTGGTCGATGCCGCCGACGATCGGCACGCCGTACAGCGACCGCCGGTGCAACGCTGCGTTGTCGTCGAAGATGGCGATCGGCTCGAACCCGAGCCGCCGGTTCTGCCGCATCTCGCGCAGCGCCGCAGAACCGGTCTTCCCCGCGCCCACCACGACGGTGCGCATCCCGCTCGTCACCTCTTCCTCCTGCCTCCGTTGAAAGGCGAAGAGGCGGGACTGGAAGCGCACGCCGCCCTGGAGCGCGACGGCGAGCAAGGGGCCGCCGATCAGCACGGACACGGGCATGAGCTGAGTCACCCCAGCTGAAGATGGAGAGCAGCACGATCGCACTGAACGCCGCCGCGAGCACGAGGCGACGTGCCTCGTCGATGCTGGCATGACGCCACGAACGGCCGTAGCCGCCACAGAGCGCCGTCATCGCGATGGTGACCACGACCGCACAGGGGAGGAACACGAGGAACCGTTCCCACCACTCGTTCGGGACCCGGCCCTCGAACCTGGCCAGCAACAGGACGGTGTAGCTCGCGGCGATCAGGAAGGCATCGAGCGCGACGAGCGGGAGATCGACCCGCACACGGCTGGCAGCGCGCGCTACGCGCGATCCCACTCCCTTTGGCCACACTCCGCGCGCTTCAGACCCCGCAACCATCTTCTTCTTCTTCATCCCCAACCCTGGTGTCAGCCCACCGATCACCGTTCAGCAAAGGCTAGGCGCCGCGGTGCCTCCGAGAAAAGGGCTGGAACTGCCTTCGTCTCACGACACGTTGCGTAGCGGCAGGAGCACACGCTTGTGATTCGCAGCCTCACGGTAGGCCTCGATCACGGTCTTGACCACTCGCCGTTCGTCGAAGCGCTCAACCGCAAGCGCTCGACTGGCTCCCGACATGGTGGTGCGCATCGGAGGGTCGTCTGCGATCCGTCGGATCGCGGCGGTCAGTGCGCTCGAAACCCCGACCGGCACGAGGAACCCGTTGCGCCCGTCGATGACGACCTGCCGGCACCCTCGGATGTCCGTGACGACGAGCGGGAGACCGCTCGCAGCTGCCTCCATCGCGGCTCGCGGATACCCCTCTCGGTGAGACGGCAGCACGAACACGTCCATCGCCCGGTACAGCGAGTCGACATCGTCGCGGTGTCCGAGCAGCCGCACGCCGGCGGCGGCCGCGGGCTCGATGATCGCGGGTGCCAGCGCATCGGCCTTCGAGCGGTCGTCTCCGCCGACGACCACCAACGTGTACCGCGTCCGGTCGAGGTGCTCCATCGCCTCGAAGAGCTCGGGGAAGCCCTTCTCCTCGACGAGTCGACCCACCGTGCCGACGACGATGCAGTCGTCATCAATGCCGAGAGATGCCCGCACGGCATGCCGTTCGTGCGGTTCGGGCGGCCGGAACCGCTCGAGGTCGACGCCGTTGCCGAGCAGCCTCGCTCGAGGCGAGAGGTGCAACCGCCGGAGCAGCTCGAGGTCCTCCGGGTTCTGTACGAGCTCGACGTCGGAGCAGCGCGCGGCGACGGCTTCGAGCCCGTACACGATGGCGCGCTTGGCCAGCGGGTCGTCTTCAGTGGCATACAGACCGTGGAGCGTGTTGGCGACGATCGGCACTCCCGCCAGGCGACCGACGATGCGGCCGTACACGCCCGGTTTCGGGTTGTGCACGTGCAGCACGGTGGGCCGCTCACGTCGGACGACGTGCCACAGCTCGCGCACCGCGGCCAGATCGGCCAGCGGATCCATCGCCCGCGTCGACGACTCGAGGGCGACGTGCCGGATGCCCTCGCCTTCGAGGTCGTCGACCCACGGACCCGGCGCGCTGATCCCCACGACCTCCGCTCCCGCGTCTCGCAGCGCTCGGAGCTGCGGAAGGACGAGGAAGCGCAGGCTCATGTCGGTGGTCGTGAGATGGGCCACCTTCGGAGCCGCTGCCACCAGGGCGATGCTACGAGGCCCTGCGTCGGAGTCGCGGTCTGGGCGATGCTACGGAGCGTTGGACACGCTGCGAACGCTCCTGGACGACTCCGGCTTCTGGCTCGGCGCCGCCGTCGCGGCCGCGGTGCTGGGCGCGCTCGGCGTGGCGCGGCTCGCGACGGGCCGTTGGTGGGCCGGTGCCGGGACCGCGGCCGCGATCGGCGGTTTGGTCGGGCTGACGACGACCGAGCGCGTGTCAGAGGAGCTCGTCGCGGCGCTCGCCCTGCTGGCGCTCGGCGCGTTGCTGACGCAGACCCGAATGGTCGTGCTGCGCGTCGTCGCGGCCGCGCCCGGTGCGGTGCTCCTCGCGTACCAGGTGCCCGAGATCGTGCCGCGCTGGGTCCCCTTCGTCGTCGGGGTCGCCACGGTCGTGGGCTGCGCGCTGCTGCCCGAGCTCGACGGTGACCGTCCTCGACTCACCGGCGTGTGCCTGGCGATCGCGGCCGCTGGCGTGTTCTTCGCGGTCCCCGACACCGAGGAGGCGCGCACGATCGTGGGCGCGATGCTCGTCGCCGGTCTGCTCAGCATCGCGCCCGACGTGCGCCGGGATGCCGTCGGTGCGTCGGCCGCGATCGGCCTTTTGATGTGGACCGCAGGCACCGGTGGCTACGCCCGGCCCGGTGCGGTCGTCGGCGGCGTCGCGTGCCTCGGCGTACTGGTGCTCGGGTGGGTCGTCCGGTGGGCGCGCCCCCACGACCTCGTCGTCCTCGCCGTCCAGGCCGGGCTCGTGCTCGCCGTCGCGCGCGGCGCGGGATCGCGCGAGAGCGCGACCGCCGCCGCAGTGATCGTCGCGGCCGCCTACGTCCTGGCGACCCTCGCGTTGGTCATCGGTGGGCGCGTCTGGCCGCAAGCTCGAGGTAGAGCTCGTCGAGCCTCGCGATCGCGGCGCGGCCCCCGACCTGCTCCCCCCGCGCCGCCGCGCCGGCCGCGAGGCGATCCCTCGTCGCGGGATCCGTGACGGCGAGGATTGCGTCGGCCAGGGCAGCCGGGTCGCCCGGCGGGACGAGCAGGCCACTCGTCCCGTCCTCGACGAGCTCGGGGATGCCACCGACCCGTGTCGCCACGACCGGGACACCGAGCGCGAGTGCCTCCATGACGGCCAGCGGCAGCCCTTCGTGCTCCGACGCGAGGACGAACACGTCACCGCCTGCAACGAGACGAGCCGCGTTCGGGCACGTAGCCGAGCAACCGGAAGCGCGCACCGAGGTCGAGCTCCGTGATTCGGGCGCGCAACTCCGCCTCCAGCGGACCTTGCCCGGCGGCGACGAAGCGGACCGGCGCGCCGGCATCGACCACGCGCCGCGCGGCCGCGAGCAGCACCGGATAGCCCTTCTTCTCGCGGAGATTTGCCACGGTGACGGCAAGCAGCTCGTCGTCACCGATCCCCGAGCTCGGCACGCACGGCATCTCGGTCGTGCGAGATTGGCTGCGCACGCCGTCGACGTCGATCCCGTGCGCGATCACCTCCGTGTGCTCGGCACGCCTTCCCATCGTCGTGCGCACGTCTTCGGACACCGCGACCGTCGCATCGTCGAGCGACGCGGTGAGCCTGGTTCGCGACGCGGGTCACGGGGTGGTAGCTCGGCCAACGGTTGTGCTCGGTGGTCACGACAGCCGGCGGCGGTCGCAGCGTTCGGAGTGCCGGCCGCGCGAGCGCGGCGAGTGCGGGCGAGTGGATGTGCACGACGTCGAAGTCGCCGTCGCGCACGAGACGGCGGAGGCGTGGCACCCAGCGAGGATCGGCCGGAGACCTCACCCGCAGCCAGTGCGTGGTCACGCCCGCGGCCTCGAGCTCGGGGACGAGATGCCGCTTCCACTCGAGCAGGTACGCGACGTCGTACTGGAGTCGCTCGTGGTCACCCGCCCGCGGCGTGCTCGACGATCAGTCGTTCTGCGCCTCCCGGACCTAGACCTTTGAGGAGCCACAGCACCCGCGGACGTGCGCACCCGGCTGACCGTAGCGGTGCGCCGTCCGACGGAGCCGCGGCCCGTGCTGCAACAATCCAGGTGTGGGCAGCAGACCGAATCGCATCGCGATCATCGGCCAGGGGTACGTCGGGCTGGCGCTCGCGGTGCGTGCGGTCGAGGTCGGCTTCGACGTCGTCGCGTTCGACGTCGACGAGTCGCGCGATCGACGCTGCTCCGCGCCGGGTCGTCGTACGTCGAGGACGTCTCGTCGCGACCGAGTGGCAGCCGCGCTCGCCAGCGGGCGGTTCCGGCCGACGCACCGACCCGGCGACACTCGCCGGCTTCGACCTCGCCGTCATCACGGTCCAGACGCCGCTGCGCGACGGCGCGCCCGACCTCATCGTTCGTCGAGGCCGCGGGGCGCGCTCGTGGCGCGGCCACCTGCGGCCCGGCGCCTGCGTCGTCCTCGAGAGCACCACGTACCCCGGGACGACCGAAGAGCTGCTGGCACCGCTGCTGGAGGCCGAGTCGGGGCTGCGCGCCGGGCGCCGACTTCCAGCTCGGCTACTCGCCCGAACGCATCGACCCCGGCAACACGACCTGGACGTTGACGACGACGCCGAAGGTCGTCAGCGGCATCGATGACGCGTCGCTGGAGCGGGTGCAGGGCTTCTACGACGCGCTCGTCGACGAGACCGTCGCCGGTGTCGGGCACCCGCGAGGCCGAGCTCACGAAGCTGCTCGAGAACACGTTCCGTCACGTCAACATCGCGCTCGTCAACGAGCTCGCGGTGTTCGCCGAACGACCTCGGGATCGACGTCTGGGAGGCGATCGGGGCCGCCGCGACGAAGCCCTTCGGATATCTCCGCTTCACTCCCGGGCCCGGGGTCGGCGGTCACTGCCTGCCCGTCGACCCGACGTATCTCTCGTGGAAGGTCGAACGCGGCACGGGCGACCGCTTCCGGTTCGTCGAGCTCGCGAACGAGATCAACGCGCGAATGCCCGACTACGTCGTCCGTCGGGTCACCGACGGGCTCGCGAGACGTGAAGTGTTCGTGCACCGGTCGCGTGTGCTGCTCGTCGGACTGGCGTTCAAGCCGAACACCGCAGATGCCCGTGAGTCGCCCGCACTCCGGATCGCACAGCGCTTCGTCGCCGCGGGCGCCGAGGTGCGCGCCGTCGACCCCCACGTCGTGCCGGAGCTCCTCGACCTCCCCGGGATCGGCGTCAAGCTCGTCGAGCTGACCGCGGACGAGGTTCGTTCAGCTGACGCGGTGGTGCTCGTCACCGACCACGACGACCTCGACTACGAGCTGATCAGCGGCATGCGCCCTACGTGTTCGACACGCGCCGCCGCCTCGACCCGAGGTCGAGCGTCGAGCACCTCTAGCGCGTCGAGTCAGGCGCCGCGGCGCTGCGGCCACTCGAGGAGCTCCTCGAGCAGGTCGGCCTGCCGCCGGACGTTCTGCGGCGCGCTCTCGGCGGTTCGCCGATCCAGTCGGCGCCCTTGCCGTTGCTCGGGGTCTGAACCGCGACCGCTCGGCGTGCCTTGCGCGTGGTGCGGTCCAGGGCAGCATCTCGGCGCAGCGAGCGACGCTCGGCGAGCATCGCCGCCGCGAGCACCAGCGTCACGGCGAGCACGACGGCGGCCGGCGCGATCGGCCGCAGTCGCTTCCTGTCGCGCGACCAGCGTGGCCAGCGCTGCGCCGGCGACCACAGCAGCGCGTCGCGAGCAACACCAGCATCAGACCGAGACGTGTGACGAACACGCGCCACGATCGTCGACGCCGCGACCGGCGTGCTCGTCACCACGCTCGGCGCGGGCCTGATCCGCTCCACTGAAGCCACCGGTGCCACCTTCCTTCTCCCCACCCGGTTCCTTCGGCTGCCCACGGCCGAGGCTTGACGGTTCGGGAACGACCACCCTTCGTGGCGGGTGACCGCCCGTCCGGCCACATTCTGCACCCAAACGTGGCCGCGTTTCACGCGCGTTCCGTGACGGGCCGCCACCAGGACGAAGCGTAAGCGGGGCTGGTCAGCGGGCCGCGAGGGCTTCGCTGAGCTCGTTCGCGGAGGTGTAGTGGATGGCCCGGACCGGGACCTGGTCGACCAGCGTGAGTCAGCTCGATGACCTTCGTGGCCACGTCCTCACCCGGGCAGAGCCCGACGGTGGAAGCGACAGCAAGCGCAGGGCGGAGAGGCTCGTCCGGCACGTCGTCGGCGTGTGCGGCATGCACGAACCAGGTCGCGAGTGGGTACCGGCCCGACTCCACCATTGGGAGCTCGGTTCGCCCGAGGTTCAATCCTGCATCGACCTCATCGAGGACCGTCGCATCGTGTTCGACCTTGGGTGGCTCGACGATGAGTTCGCCGCTGCGGACGTCGACGATCGCGAGCGGCACGTCGACCAGCGAGATGCCGAGCTTCGCCAGGCGCGGCTGCAGCTTGCCGATCCAACCGGTGAGACCGGCCGGGAGCAGCAGACCCCGCCCGTCGCGGTCGACGGCCGCGGTGGCCTGCACCCGCAGCAGGCTCGGGTCGGGCTCGGTGAGGTCGTGCGACAAGTAGCGAAGCAGGCCCGTGAGCACCCGGCGCTTCGACCGACTGCGCACGAATCTGCTGGGTGCCGCGGACGAGGAGCTCGAGCTCCTTGGAGCCGCTGTCGGGATCGGTGAGGGCGACCGAGTAGTTGTCGGGCACCCCGGCGTCTTCGATGTGTGCGCCGACGAGCAGCTTCTCGAGCAGCTCGGCGGTCGCCTCGTTGTTGTACCGAATGCCGACGCGGACGTCGCCGAACTCGAAGGCGGACGTTCCGGCCCACGACGTCTTCGGTCCACTGGTCGCGCCGGCACCGCACATTCCGCCGGCGGCCGGAAGGTAGCGCCCCTCGTCCTTCGGCCAGCTCCACGCCCGCGAGCTGCGCCGCACGCTCGGGAACCTCGCGCGCGCCCATCGCGAGGTCGCCGACGACGCGCCCGTCGGCGTCGAGCACGAGCGCCGCCGGCGTGCCGAGCCCACCGAAGGGATCGACGCGGTCGGGCTTGAGCAGCACGGGCGCGCGCAGGCCCACGCGGTCGACGAGGACCCGGTTCGACGCCTCACCACCCGCGGCGGCGAGCACGAGCTGCGTGCCCACGGCCTCGAGATCGACTTCGAGCGCGGCGAGCGACTCGGCGATCGAGTCGCAGTAGCCGCAGCCCGGGTTCCAGTTGACGAGGTAGACCTGCCGGCCCGCGAAGTCGTGGAGCGATCGTTCGCTACCGTCGAGCGTGGTCGCGGAGAAGGGCTCGAGCTCCTGGCCGTCCTCGAACGCGATCGGGGGCGTCGCACCGACCGCATCGAGATCGACGTAGGGCTGCTCGACGTCGACGAGCAGGCCGGCGTAGCCCAACGAGCGCGCGAAGCCGAGCACGTCGTCGTGCACTACATCGCGCGGGGCTTCCATCGCATCGGAGAAGTCGTCGACGAGCTCGCCGAGCGTCGCCTCGCCGTCGAGGAACTGCCAGACGAGGGCGCCAGTCGGGTTCAGGATCGCTGCGCCACCCCAGCGTCCGCCGATGATCACCTGTTCGCCGGCGACCTCGACCTGGACGATCTCGTCGACGCGACGGGGCCTCGAGTCCTCATCGAGGACGTCGGGGGGGATGGTGCCCTCGCGCTGCGTGAGGACGAGTTCGTCGGCAGCGTGGTCGTGGTCGTCGTTGGTCGGCGGTTCCTTCTCGCTCCTGCCCAGTCGGCTCACGGCGACAATGCTAGGTGCCGACCACCGACCTTCTCGCGCCGAGACGCCAGCACCTAAAGTCGTGGTCCCGCGATTCGCGCCCTGCCCTCGTAGCTCAGCGGATAGAGCATCGGCCTCCGGAGCCGTGTGCGCAGGTTCGAGTCCTGCCGAGGGCGCCATCCTCACCAAACGAGCCGCCGCCCTTCTTCGCAGCACGACGACTGCCCGTCGGGTGAGTTCAAGCTGCCGAGCTCGCCCCGCGCAATGGGCTCCTCTCGCTTCGCGAGTCCACCGGCGCGATAGACCTCGGCGAGGGCACCTGGTGCCGCCGTGACACCGAGCCAGTGCCCAGTGTTCGTGCGGTTGTGCAGCAGCATGCTTGCACGTGCGGGCCCCCATTCGGCCATGAAGAGTTTCGAGCGCATCAGCGCTCCGGTCACTGGGATCTTCAGCCGGTGAAGCCCGGTTCGCTGGTGATCGGCAGACGCGGCCCGGTCGTGGGACCGATATCCGGGGCCGTCGAGATCGTCGTCGTGCTCGGAGGAGCAGGCGAGGACTGAGCAGCTAGGCGAAACCGCCTGCGATCAAGCCGCGGCTTGATCAGGTCGCGCCGACCGACGTCTCGGTGATGCTGCGTCAGTGGCGGCGGAGCACGCTCGCCCGCCGACGCGTCGCGACCACGAAGATCGCGCCGATCGCGGTCAGCACGAGACCGACGAGCACCCACGACGGGGTGTCGTTGCTGCCGGTGAACGGCAGCTGGCCGGTCCCCGGAGCGCCGACGGTCGCCGGCTCGCCCTCGACGACCGGTGTGTAGTCGTCGTCGACACCGCCGACCTCGACCGCCTGCGCTCCCGCCACCTCGGCGAACGGACCTGGGCCGAGCCCGCGCTCGAGCAGGTCGCGCTGGAGGTTGAGCTGCGTCCAGACGTTGTTGATCATGTCCTGGAGCGTCTGTGGGTCGATCGCGTCGCAGAGCTTGCCTTCGGAGATCTCGCAGAGGTCCAGATCGCTCAGGAGCTGCTGCTGCTGGTCAGCGTTCGACGTCAGCCAGACGCTGTGCAGCACGGCGAGGGCCTCGCAGATCTTCACCTCTTCC
This sequence comes from uncultured Acidimicrobiia bacterium, assembly GCA_963731815.1. Classification (GTDB taxonomy): domain Bacteria; phylum Actinomycetota; class Acidimicrobiia; order IMCC26256; family PALSA-555; genus DATBSK01. The sequence goes on from CAVSWW010000010.1 coordinate 176,613, forward strand.
TCGAGCGTGCACTCGCCCGACCACGCGGTGCCGGCGACTGCCGCGGTCGCGCCACCCAACTCTTGCTCGAGCGACTCCGACTGGGTCAGGGCCTCGGTGCGGTTCCACGTGCGCCCGACGTCGAGGCTGCCCTCGACCTGGCGCTGCCCCTGGTCGACGACGAGCTTGACGAGGGTGAAGGTCGTGTTCACGTCGAGCCGGGTGTACGACTCGTCGCTGTAGTCGATCTCGGCGTGGCCGACGTCGTCGGTGCGGACCGTGTCGCCCTCGTTGAGCTTCGCCTGGTCCTCGGCCTGCTTGAACTCGTCCTTGCCCTCCCGGCGGACCTCGACGTGGCCGACGTCCTCGGGCAAGACGACCAGCGTCGCCTGGAACTTCTCGGGCTGCCCGGCACCGGCGACCGACGCCGTGGCCGGGACGATCGCCGCCGCGAGCATGCTCGCGAAGAGCGCTCCGATCGCCACTCTGCGTGTTCGACGCACCATGCCCAAACTGCTCATGTTCGGCCCCAAGCCCTATGCCTCAATGTGCTGGGCACGATAGCCCACGCAGCGCGTTCAAGGAAGCCGCTCTTTGCGGGGTCAGCTCAGGGACCGGCTCCTCCAATCGACCCGGTCAGAGCGGGACTTAAAACCTTGGTGCGCGTATCAGTCGATTTCTTGCCCCTGAGCCGCTAGGCGCTCGGCGAGTCCGGCTCCTCTACGACGCGACCGTCACGGTCGTCGTCTTCGAGCTCGGCGCTCTCGTCCAGAGGCGCTTCAGGGTCGTCCTCGTCGAGCTCGTCGACTATCGCCTCGGGATCGACGTCTTCCGGTGTTCGCGCCGCAAAGCCCATCGCAGCCACCTCCGGATCCTCGCTTCGGACGCGCCATGCCCGCCCGCCCGTCCTCCCAAACGCGACGGTAGATCAGCCGAAGAGCGGGAGACGGATCGGCGGGAGCAGCGGCGGGTCGATCACGCCGTCGGGTGGAGGCGGCGGGGCCGACGGTTCCGTGCTCGGCGGCGCGGCCGGGGGCACGGCGGGTCCTTCCCCCCTCTTCCCCGGTTCCGGATCACGAGCGTCCAGTGCGTCGCGCGTCGCGTGGATTCCTGTCGTGCACCTGGCGTCCCTCGCCGCCCGCCCCGGCGCGTCGGTGCGCCGGGGCGGGCGAGGAGGGCGGAGCTGTGGGCGCTCGGCGTCAGCCCTTGGACAGGCCGAGCACCGGGATCCGCCCGTAGAGGAAGAGCGGCTTCCCGGCCCCGTCGGGCAGCGGCGGGAAGGTCGAGCTTCACGTCGGGCTGGTAGCCGATCGCCCAGTTCACGTACCAGACCGGCAGCGAGTAGAGGCCCTCGGCCATCGCCTTGTTGAAGTCCTGGTACGTCTTCTTGATCGCCGCGGGGTCGGTCTCGCCCCGGCCCTGCTCCAGCAGCGACTGCGTCGTCTCGTTGTCGAAGCCGCTGAAGTTCAGGATGTTGCCGGTGTCCTTGTTGGCGAACCAGACGTAGGTGTCCGCGTTGTTGTGGTTCTCGAAGCCGCCGTGCAGGTTGCGCCACAGGAGCACGTCGATGTCACGAGCGAGCGCCTTGTTGATGAGCGTCGCCTGATCGAACTGCGCGATCTCGGCGTTGATCCCGGCCTTGCCGAGCTCCTCCTTCACGAGCTGCGCCTCGGCGCTGTTGTCGGGGTCGGTCGTCGTCCCGAGGATGATGTCGAAGGAGCCCGTGTCGGCCTTGACCTTGTCGAGCGAGCTGCGTCGCCTTCTTCAGGTTGTAGGCCGGGTAGCCCGCGTTCTTGACGTACCCCGGCGCGTTCTTGTCCATCAGGCCGTTCGCGACGTCGAAGATGCCCTTGTTGCGGATCTGGTTGATCTTGTTGCGGTCGAGCGCCATCGCGAACGCCTCGCGCGCGTCCGGGTTGTCGAACGGCGTGGTGTCGGACAGCAGGTCGTAGTACCGCACCTCACGGAGCCCGGGCTTCTGCACGAGCAGGTTCACCTGGTCGCCGAGGCCCTGCAGCGTGTCGATCTGCAGCGCGGCGGACGTGTGCATGACGTCGAGCTCGCCGCCTTGGAGCTGCGTGACCCGAGCCGCGCCGTCGACGACGGGCACGAACCGGATGCGGTCGACCTTCGGGTAGCCCTTCTGCCAGTAGTCCTCGTTCTTGACGACGGTCGTCGCCTCGTTCTGCTGGTACGACTCGAGCTTGAACGGCCCGGTGCCGATCATGTTCGTGGCGCAGTCCTCACCGGCGTTGAGCTGCGCCGGCGCCATGATCCCGAACCGACCGACGCCGTAGAGGCCGTCGTCGAAGTCGGCGACCGGCGTGTCGAGGACGACCTTCACGGTCATCGGGTCGACCGCCTGCACGTCGGTGACGTTCTGGAACACGAACGGCAGCAGCGGGCCGACGTTCGGTGCGCCTTCGGCGCCCCGCCACGAGTCCATGTTGGCCTTCAGCGCCGCGGAGTCGAGCGGCGTGCCGTCGTGGAACTGCACGCCGTCGCGCAGCGTGATCGTCCATTCGGTGTTGTCGGCGTTCGGCTCGACCGACTGCGCCAGGTACGGCACGCCCTTGCCGTTCGCGTCCGGCACGGTCAACGTGTCGTAGATCGCCGCCACCACCTGGATGCCCGAGATCGCCAGCTGCGATCGGCTCAGGCAGTAGTTGGTGTTCTCGGCCTCGAGGCCGAACGTGATCGTGTCGCCGTCGCCCCCGCCGCCATGGCGGGCTCGACCGGCATTCGAGGCGTTCGCGGTGCCGGCGATCGCGAAGGCGGCGGCCATGGACGCCACCAGCGCGGCGACGACCACCGACCACGCCGAGCGACGGACGATTCCGTGTGCACGAGCCATCAGTTCCCCCCTGTTGCCGTGTCCCTTCCGCACAGAATGCCCCACCAGCGCCCGCCGCGAACGTCGCGCGGACCGCGTCAGAGGCCGTAGGCCTCGAGCAGACGGAGCCACACCTCCGCGAGCGTCGGGAACGACGGCACCGCGTGCCAGAGCGTGTCGAGCGGCACCTCGGCGGCGACCGCGATCGTCGCCGAGTGCAGTGAGCTCGGCGACCTCGGGCCCGACGAACGTGGCGCCGACCACGACACGCCGCTCCTCGTCGACGACCAGCTTCGTCTTGCCCTTGAAGTCGACGCCATGCGTGCCGGCGGCGGCGACGTTGCCGAGCTCGTACTCGACCGTGCGCACGTCGATCCCGGCCTCCTTCGCGCGCGCCTCGGTGAGGCCGACGGAGCCGACCTGCGGGTCCGTGAACACGACGCTCGGCACCGCGCGCTCGTTCGGCCCACGCGGTGATGTCGCGCCCGAGGATGACGTCGGCGGCGATCCGAGCCTGGTACTTGCCCATGTGCGTGAGCATCACCCGGCCGTTGACGTCGCCGACGGCGTAGAGCCAGTCGCCGTCGACACCGGTCGCGCGCATCCGGTCGTCGACCTCGACCGCCTCCCCGGGTTCGAGTCCGATCGTGTCGAGCCCGACGTCGGCCGTGGAGGGAAGGCGACCGGTCGCGACGAGCAGCTCGTCGGCGTCGACCGTGCGCCCGCCTTCGACCTCGACCGTGACGTGTGCGTCCGGCGCGGGCCGGTCGACGCAGACGACCTCGGCGTCCGTCAGGACCTCGATGTCCTCGTCGGCGAACGCGCGAGCGACCTCTTCGCCCGCGAACGGCTCGAGGTTCGCGAGCAGACGCGGGCCCCTCTCGATCACCGTGACCTGGGATCCGAGGCGCGAGAACGCCTGCGCCATCTCGGTGCCCACGGCTCCCCCGCCGAGCACCCCGAGCCGGCCCGGGATCGCGCGCGCCGACACCGCCGCCCGGCTGTTCCACGCCGCGGCTTTGTCGAGTCCGGGGACCGACGGCACGTCTGCCACGCTGCCGGTCGCGAGGACGACCGCGGCGCGCCTCGATCGTGGTGGTCTCACGACCGTCGATCGACTCGATCTCGACGCAGCGGGCGCCGGCGAGCCGGCCCCGACCGCGATGGAGCGTTCCGCCCGCACCCTCGACCCAGCGCACCTGGCCTTCGTCGTCCCAGTTGCCGACGATCTCGTCACGCCGCGCCAGCGCCGACGGGACGTCGATCGGCTCGTTGACGGCTTCGCGCGCGCCGGGCACGCGCTACGCCGCCGCGAGCACCTCGCCGGGTCGGATCAGCGTCTTGCTCGGCATGCATGCCCAGTACGAGCACTCGCCGCCGACCAGCTCACGCTCGACGACCGCGACCGAGAGGCCACCGTCGACGCACCGTTCGACGATGTTCTCGCCCGCCGACCCGCCGCCGATGACGACCACGTCGTACGTCTCCATCGTGCTCCTTCGGGTGCTCGCAACTCGACTGGATGCTTTCCCCGATCCGGGCCGACGGATGCGCACGGCGGATGCGGCCGACTTCGGCCCCGCCTAGCCTCGCCCGCCGATGCCTCCGGAGCCCGCCACGGAAGGCGCGCGGCGCATCGAGTACGCCGGCAGCGTCCACGACGACGCCGAGATCGACGCGGTGCTCGGGGTGCTGCGCGGTGGCCCGACCGCGCTGCGCATCGGCAAGCACGTCGCGCGAGATGGAGCAGGTCGTCGCCGATGCGTTCGGCAAGCGCGCGCGGCGTGATGGTCAACTCGGGATCGTCGGCGCTCTACCTGGCCGTCGAGCTGCTCGGCGCTCGAGCCCGGCGACGAGATCATCACGTCGGCGGTCACGTTCTCGACCGACATCGCCCCGATGGTGCGGTCGCAGCTCGTCCCCGTGTTCGTCGACGTCGAGCCGGACACGTACCAGATCGACGTCGACGCGATCGAGGCTGCCATCGGGCCGCGCACGAGAGCCATCCTCGCCCCGAACCTCATCGGCAACTGCCCCGACTGGGACCGCATCCGCGGCATCGCCGATGCGCACGGACTGCGGGTCGTCGAGGACTCCTGCGACTGCCTCGGCGCGACGCTCCGCGGCACGCCGACGGGCACGCGCAGCGACATCTCGCTCACGAGCTTCGCGCTCTCGCACATCATCACCGCGGCCGGCACCGGCGGCATGGTGTGCCTCGACGATCCGGAGCTCGTCGACCGCGCGCTGCTCCTGCGACGCTGGGGCCGGCGCAGCGAGATCGCGATCTACGGCTCCGGTCGCGGACGCGCGACCGAACGCCGCTTCTTCTCCGACCTCGACGGCCTCGAGTACGACGACCTCTTCATCTTCGACGAGGTCGGGTGGAACTTCGAGCCGTCGGAGCTGTCGGCCGCGTTCGGCGTCGTGCAGATGCAGAAGCTGCCGACAGTACCTCGCGCGCCGCAAGCGGAACTTCGCGCTGCTGCAGCGACGGCTTCGCCCGCCACGACGACGTCTTCGTCCGCCCCCGCACGACCGAGGGCATCGACACCGGCTGGCACATGTTCCCGATCCAGGTCCGCCCCGAGTCGGGCGTCTCCCGCGCCGAGTACCAGCAGCACATGGAGCGCGCCGGCATCGACACGCGCATGGTGTGGACGGGCAACGCGACGCGCCAGCCGGCGTTCAAGGGCGTGCCGCACCGCATCGCGCCCGGCGGGCTGGCCAACGCCGACCGCGTCATGGAGACGGGCCTGATCCTCCCCTGCAACCACGCGATCGACGACGACGGCATCGCGTACATCTGCGAGACGACCGACGCGTTCCTCGCTTGACGCGGGGCGTGCGGCGCGCGACGCTCGCGATGTAACAGCGTTATGGCCGACCCGCGGAATGGCCGACCTGCGGAATGGCCGAGTCGGCGAACGGGGGTGCGCAAGCGTGACCACGCTCGACCGCTACGTCGTGATCTCGGCCGACGGGCACGCGGGCAACGAGATCCACGGCTACCGCGACTACCTCGAGCGGGCGTTCCTCGACGAGTTCGACGCGTGGGTCGCCGACTACGTCTGCCCGTTCCCCGACCTCGAGGGCCCGAACGCGAGTCGCAACTGGGACAGCGAGCGGCGCCTCGCCGATCTCGAGGCCGACGGCATCGTCGCCGAGGTGCTGTTCCCCAACACGGTGCCGCCCTTCTACCCGAAGTCGTCGTTGACCGCGCACCCGCCGACGGCCGACGCGCACGAGCTCGCGCTCCGCTGGGCCGGGCTGCGCGCGCACAACCGCTGGCTCGCCGACTTCTGCGCCGCGACACCCGGTCGGCGCGCCGGGATCGCGCAGATCCTGCTCGCCGACGTCGACGCGGCGGTCGAGGAGATCCGCTGGGCCCGCGACGCGGGCCTCACCGGCGGCGTGCTCCTCCCGGGCGCGCCTCCGGGCACCGGGCTCCCCCCGCTCTACTCACCTGCGTACGACCCGATCTGGCGGGTGTGCGAGGAGCTCGAGATGCCGGTGAACCACCACTCGGGCAGCGCGGTGCCTCCGATGGACGAGACGAACGTCGACAAGGTGGTCTTCCTGCTCGAGGTGACGTGGTGGGCGCACCGCGCGTTCTCGCACCTCGTCTTCGGTGGTGTGCTCGAGCGGTTCCCGCAGATGCAGCTCGTCTTCACGGAGCAGGGCACGGCCTGGATCCCGGAGGAGCTCCTCCGGCTCGACTACTTCTTCGACCGCATGAAGTCGGCACAGGGATCGCAGGAGGTCGAGTGGGGCGGCGCGGTGGTCGCGAAGCTCGCGCTCCGTCCGAGCGAGTACTGGCAGCGCCAGTGCCACGTCGGCGCGAGCTTCATCCGCCCGGCCGAGGTGCCGCTGCGCGACGTCGTCGGCGTCGACAAGATCATGTGGGGCAGCGACTACCCGCACAAGGAGTCGAGCTTCCCGTACTCGCACGAGGCGCTGCGGCTCTCGTTCGCCGGCGTGCCCGACCGTGAGGTGCAGCAGATGATCGGCGCCAACGCGGCTGCGCCTCTACGGGTTCGACCTCGACGCGCTCGCGCCGGTCGCCGCGCGCGTCGGCCCGACGGTCGCCGAGCTCGCCGCACCGATCGCGCCGGCCGACATCCCGCTCGACGCACGCCGGTGCCCGGCCTTCGCCGGGCATCGAGAACACCAACTAGATCGGGGGACACGCCATGGGGAAGATCCGCTACGCCGCACGCACGCAGGAGGAGCTGCGCAACCGCGAGCTCGAGGCGACCGCGAGCCGGCGCCTGGTCGACGACGCTCGTCGCGATCTACGAGACGGATCCCGAGATCGTCGCCGCCGTGCTGCCGCCGCCGCTCGAAGCACCGCCCGACCCGTTGGTGCGCGTGACGATCGCGTCCGTCGACATGCAGAAGCCGGGCATCCCGATCTTCGGTGCGGCCACGTTCGCGGTGATGGCGCGCCACGAGGGCACCGACGGCGACTACGCGCTCGTCATGCCGATGAGCACCGAGCAGTCGGTCATCGGCGGCCGGGAGACGTTCGGCGAGCCGAAGAAGATCGGCGACATCACGCCTCGAGCGCGAGGGTGACCGCGTCAGTCGGCAAGGTGACCCGGCTGGGCACCACGTTCGTCGAGGTGTCGGGCACGGTCACCGAGCAGCTGCCGGCGCCGCCCGACGGACGGCGCACGAGCTTCTACTTCAAGTTCCTGCCGTCGCCCGCCGGCAAGGGCTTCGACGCCGAGCCGTCGCTCGTCTACTGCTACCGCGACGAGACGACCCGCACGCTCGAAGCCGTCTCGGGCGAGGTGACGCTGCGCGAGTCGCGCTTCGACCCCGTCGCCGACCTCCCCGTGCGGCGACTGCGCGAGATCACGATCGCCGAGCGGCGGAGCATCCAGACCGCGGAGATCAACTCGCAGGTCCCGGGCGACTGGCTCCTGCCCTTCGTGCACCAGCGCTACGACGACCTCTCCCCCGTCGGCGAGGAATGAGGCGAGGAGCGGCACGGCGGTGCTGACCGACCTCGACGGCAAGGTCGCGGTCGTCACCGGTGGTGGCGGCGGGCTCGGCCGCGCCATGGCCGAGCGCTTCGCGCAGGAGGGCATGCGCGTCGTCATCGCCGACGTGCAGCCCGCCGTGCTCGACGACACGGTCGCCGCGCTGCGCCAGGACGGCCACGACGTCACCGGCGTCGTCGCCGACGTCTCCCAGTGGGAGCAGGTCGAGCACCTGCGCGACGAGGCGCTCGCCGCCTACGGGCGGGTGCACGTGCTGTGCAACAACGCCGGGATCGGCGTCGGCGCCGAGGGACGGCTGTGGGAGCACGAGCTCAACGACTGGCGCTGGGCGATCGGGGTCAACGTCTACGGCGTCATCCACGGCATCAACGCGTTCGTGCCGCACATGATCGAGCACGGCGAGCCCGCGCACGTCGTGAACACGTCCTCGCCGAACGGTGGCATCACCCCGATCCTCGGCACGCCGGAGTACTCGGTCACCAAGGGTGCCGTCGTCACGCTCACCGAGGTGCTCGACGCGCAGCTCGTCGACGCGGGCACGAACGTGCGGGCGTCGTTGCTGTTCCCCGGTCCGCACATGCTGCGCACCGGGCTGTTCGACGCCTGGAAGACGCGGCCGGACGATCTGGCCAAGGAGAAGCCGCGTTCGCGCGACCCGGTCACGATCGAGGAGTACGAGGAGATCATGCGCCAGGCCGGCGTCGAGGTGGAGTACACGCCGGTCGAAGAGGTGGCCGCGCGTGTCGTCGACGGCATCCGCGCCGGCGACTTCTGGATCTTCGCTCCGAGTGAACGGTCCGACGAGCAGATCCGCGCCAAGGCCGAGTCATTGCTGAAGCGCGAGAACCCCACGTACGTGCGCGCCGTCGCGGGCTGACCGCGCGCCGAGGAGAGGAACCCGAGTGCAGCGCTACCTGGTGATCTCGTCCGACTGCCACGCCGGCCTCCCGAACGCGCAGTACCGCGACTGGCTCGACCCGAAGCACCACGCCGCCTTCGACGAGGAGCAGGTCGCGCGCGCCGACCATCGAGCAGGAGCTGCGCGCCCGCGGGCTGCGCAACGAGGAGTTCGCCGAGGAGTGGGAGCGCGACAACGAGGAGGGCCTGCGCGGCGGATGGGACGCGGCGCGGCGCGACAAGGAGCTCGACGCCGACGGCGTCGCGGGCGAGGTCATCTTCCCCGACGCCGATGCGGTCACCTCGGGCGCGTCCGCGCCGTTCGGTGCCGGGCTCGGGCAGGGCGGCGACCGCGATCCCGAGCTGCTCATGGCCGGTGCGCGTGCCCACAACCGCTGGCTCGCCGAGCTGTGCGCCGACAGCCCGGCGCGCCGTGCCGGCGTGGCGATCATGCCGATCCTCCACGACGTCGACGCCGCAGTCGCCGAGATCCAGTGGGCCGCGGACGCCGGCCTGCGCGGCGGCATCCTCATCCCCTCGATGTGGCAGCCGTACGCGCCGTACCACGACGCGCGCTACGACCCGGTGTGGGCCGCGTGCCAGGACCTGGAGCTCCCGGTGCACGTGCACTCCGGCGCCGCCGACAAGGAGTCGTACGGAGAGTTCGTCGGCATGTACGTCGCCGAGGTCCGGTGGTGGTCGACGCGCCCGCTGTGGTTCCTGCTCTGGTCGGGCAAGTTCGAGCAGTTCCCGCGCCTGAAGTTCGTCGTCACCGAGTGCGGCGCCTTCTGGGCCGCAGACCTGCTGTGGACGTCCGACCTCGTCTACGACCGGGAGCACGCGGCGAAGAAGCTGGGCAAGGAGCTGACGTCGCACCTGAAGATGCGACCGAGCGAGTACTTCGATCGGAACTGTGCGATCGGCGCCTCGAACACGCGTCGCCGGGAGCTCGGCGCGCCGGTACGAGATCGGCGTCGGCAACATCATGTGGGGCAACGACTTCCCCCACCCCGAAGGCACGTGGCCGCACACGAAGGAGTGGTTGCGCAACGCGTTCTGCGACATCCCGGTCGACGAGACGCAGGCGATGCTCGGCACGAACGCGGCAGCCGTCTACCGCTTCGACGTCGACGCGCTCGCGCCGGTCGCCGAGCGCATCGGGCCGACGCCCGACGAGCTCGGCCAGACAGGGATGGACACCGACGGCCGCCTCGACAAGTGGGCGGCGGTGCAGGCGGCCGGGCGCCCGTGGATCACGGGGCACGAGGCCGTCGAGGTGCCGATCGGCTGAAGCGTCGAGCCGCTCAGCTCGACGCGAGGCGGGCGATCATCGCCGCCGACGTCTCGGCGTCGGGCGGCTCGACGCCGTAGGCCTCGAGCACGCCGAGGCCGAGCTCGATCGCCCACAGGAGCTTGAAGAAGGCATCGAGGTCGAGCTCGGGGTCGACCTCCGCCTCGGTCGCGTGGTCGCGCACCCGTTGGCCCCACTCGGCGAGCGTGTCCGCCTGCGGCTTCCCGACCCGGTCGCGGATCTCGGGGTCGTGGCGTGCCGCGACGGCTCCCTCGAGCAGGAGCGCGCGCAGGTCGGCGCGGTCGGCGTACCGCCGCCAGTTCTGGCGCAGTCCGTCATCGAGCGCGACACCCGACGGGAAGTCGTCCTCCAGCGCCGCGATGCGCGTCGCGATGACCTCCGCGAGCAGGTCGGCCTTGTTGCGGAAGTGCCCGTAGAGCGCACCCGTCGTGCGATCGGACTCGCGCGCGAGCTCGCGCACCGACGTGCCGGCGTAGCCGTCCTGGACGAAGCGCGCGGTCGCCAGCTCGAGCAGGTTGGTGCGCGTCAGGTTGTCGCCGGTCTCCATAACGTTGTTATCGTACCGCCGTGGAACGGGAGCGGGTCGAGAAGCTGTTCGATCTCACCGGCCGCGTCGCGATCGTCACGGGCGGCACGCGCGGCATCGGACGATCGATCGCGGAGGGCTTCGTCGCCGCGGGGGCGAGCGTCGCGGTCGCGAGCCGCAAGGCCGACTCGTGCGCGGACGCGGAGGCGGCGCTCACCGCAGCCGGCGGCCAGGCCATCGGCGTGCCGACGCACATGGGCGAGCTCGACGCCGTCCAGGCGCTCGTCGACCGCACCGTCGACCGCTTCGGCCGCCTCGACATCGTCGTGAACAACGCAGCCACCGCGCTGCGCGAGGACATCGGCAGCTTCACGCCCGAGGCGTACGCGAAGTCCATGGACGTCAACCTGCGCGGCCCGGTGTTCCTCGTCGAAGCCGCGATCCCCCATCTCGAGCAGAGCCCGAGCGCGTCGATCGTCAACGTGATCTCGGCCGGCGCGTTCCTGTTCTCGGCGTTCACCGCGACCTACGCCGCGGGCAAGGCCGCGCTCATGTCGTTCACACGCGCGTGGGCAGCCGACCTCGCTCCGAAGGGCATCCGCGTCAATGCACTCGCGCCCGGGGCGATCGACACCGACATGATGCGTGCGAACACGCCCGAGGCCCAGGACCGGATGGCGCAGGCCGCGCACCTCAACCGCTCCGCGCACCCCGACGAGATGATCGGTCCGTCCCTCTTCCTCGCGTCCGACGCGTCGAGCTTCATGACCGGCCAGGTCCTGATCGCCGACGGCGGCCTCGTCCCCCACTGAGGATGGCCACCGTCACCCTCGAGCGCGTCGAGCCACGGATCGCGCTCCTCACGCTCGACCGCCCGGACCGGCTCAACGCGATGAGCTTCGAGCTCGTCGCCGACCTCCACGACGCGCTCGACGAGATCAGCGGCGATCCGGAGTGCACCGTCGTCGTGCTCACCGGCGCGGGCCGCGGCTTCTGCGCCGGCCTCGACCTCAAGGACTGGGGTGCGCCGCCGGAGACCGGCGCCCACCCGCACGTGAAGGCGAACGTCGACGGCCAGGCGTTCATGTCGAACCTGACCGTGCACCTGCGCACGACACCACAGGTCGTGATCGCCGCGGTGAACGGCCCCGCGTACGGGGGCGGCTTCGCCCTCGCCTGCGCGTGCGACCTCCGCTTCGCCGCGCGCTCGGCACGCTTCTGCTCCGCGTTCATCCGCACCGGGCTCACCGGCACCGACATCGGGATCACGTACCTCCTCCCCCGACTCGTCGGGGCCTCGCGCGCCGCCGACCTGATCCTCACGGGGCGGGAGGTGGACGCCGACGAGGCGCTCGACGCTGGGGATCGTCTCGCGTGTCGTCAGCGACGAAGAGCTCCTCGACACCGCGATGACGACGGCGAGCACGATGGCCGCGTACACCCGCACGGGCCTGTTGAACACCAAGGAAGTGCTCTGGCACAACGTCGACAACCCGAGCATGACCGCCGCGATCGCGCTCGAGAACCGCAACCAGTCGCTCGCGAGCCGGGCCGACGACGTCCGGGAGCACATGGCGGGCTACCGCGACCGGACGACCGGCGCCGATCGACCCGGTTCGTAGAATCGACGGCATGACGACCCGCTCCGTGACACCGCCCTCCGTCACCCCGGCCGAGGAAGAGCTCCCCCTCATCATCTCGGTCGACGACCACGTCCTCGAGCCGAAAGAGCTCTGGCAGCGGGAGCTCCCGGCGAGCGTGCGCGACCGCGGGCCCCGCACGTCGCGCGAGAAGGTGAAGCTCGTCTTCGAGGGCGGCCACTACGGCTTCGAGCGCGGCGTCGACGACGGCGACTGGTGCGACCTCTGGCTCTTCGACGACCTCGTCGTGCCGACCGGGTTCCTGCACGCGCCGGCCGGGACGCCGCGCAACGAGCAGCGCAACGTGCCGGCGGTCTACGAAGACTTCCGCCCGGGCGCCTACGACCAGACCGCGCGGCTCGCCGACATGGACACCAACCACGTCGAGGCGGCGATCAACTTCCCCAACATCTTCCCGCGCTTCGCCGGTCAGGGCTTCCTCGAGCGTGACGACAAGGCGCTCTCGCTCGACTGCCTGCGCATCTACAACGACTGGACGATCGACGAGTGGTGCGGCGGCGCGGGTCGCGGTCGGCTCATCCCGCTGACGCTCGTCCCGCTCTGGGATCCCGAGCTCGCCGCCGACGAGGTGCGGCGATGCGCCGACAAGGGCAGCCACGCGATCGCCTACACCGAGAACCCCGCCGCGCTCGGGCTGCCGTCCCTGTACACCGGCGCCTGGGATCCGCTCTGGGCCGCGTGCGAGGAGACCGCGACGACGGTGTCGATGCACATCGGTTCGTCGTCGAAGATGCCGAGCACCGCGCCCGACGCGCCGCTCGCGACCTCCATGTCGCTCTACGCGCAGAACGCGCAGGGGTCGCTGTGCGACTGGGTGTTCTCGGGGACGCTGTCGCGCTTCCACGACATCAAGATCACGTACGCGGAGAGCCAGGTCGGGTGGATGCCGTTCCAGCTGGAGCGCATGGACAGCGTCTGGCGTGACGGCGTCGGCGGCGTCGACCTGCCCACTGCGCCGAGCGAGCTGGCGCGTGGTCGTGTGTTCGGCTGCGTGTTCGACGACCTCGTGCGGGCTCAAGTGCCGCGACGACGTCGGCCTCGAGGCGATCCTCTTCGAGACCGACTTCCCGCACTCCGACGGCACGTTCCCGCACTCGCGCAAGGTCGCGCGCGAGCTGTTCAACGCCGCGGGCATGGACGCCGACGAGTGCCGAGCGGTGATCCGGGGCAACGCGGTCGCGGCGTACGGCCTCGACCGCTTCGGCGTCGTCGCTAGGTCAGCTGCTCCTAGGTCAGGTCGAGCCGGAGGCGCGTCAACGTCAGCGTCTTGATCTTCCACGCGCCGTCCACCACCTCGTACGTCTCGAGGTAGTGGCCGTACCCGTGCAGCGTCGAGATCGGTGATCCCTCGGGCCACCAGAGGTGGTCCTCCATCGCCCAGATCCCGGTCGCGGTCGTCGGCGACGTGAGCATCGATCTCGGGCATGTGCCCGTGGTGGACGGTGACGACCGGGTCGACGTTGTCGCGCACGAAGTCGGCGATCGCGCGGTTGCCCGTCGTGAGGCCGGCGTCGGGGTCGTCCGACGGTGGGACCTCGCTCCGCATGTCCATCACCGCGTCGGGCGCGAACACGTCGGCGAAGCCGTCCCAGTCCTTGGTGTCCATGCACCGGAAGTAGCTCGCCTTCAGCCGCTTGATCTCCTCGATCGCGACGAGGCGGTCGACGTCGTTCACGCCGGCACCCGCGGCAGGACGTCGGTCTCGAAGAGCTTCAGCATCCTCCACGCGAGGTCGGGTGGGACGCCGCCGCACATCGGGTGGAACATCGCGAACCCGAACGGACCTTGCGCTTCGAGCTCGGCGACCATGTCGTCGGGCGTGATGCACGCGGTACTGGCCGGTCGCCCGCAACGCCTCGAGATCGGCGACGGGCTCGTAGCCACCCGCCGCACCGACACCCGACTCCTCCATCCAGGTCCCGTACGCGTTCATCTCGTGCAGGGCATACGGCCCGTACTCCTCGCCAGCCCGTCCTCGACGTCGTCAGCGAGGAAGAACGAGCTGGTGTCGCCGCCCAGGTGCGGGCCCGGGTCGGGCTTCCCGACCTTCGCGCACTCGTCGCGCGTAGTGCTCCCAGACGTCGGGGGTCGAGGGCATGAAGCCGTCGGCGATGCGCGCGGCGCGTCGTGCCGCCGCCTCGCTGCTGCCGCCGAGCGTCAGCTTCGGTCCGCCCTCCTGGTGCGGCGCGGGCGTGACCTGCGCCCGACGACCGCGGTGCTCGAACGGCTCACCGGTCCACGCCTGCCGGAGCGTCTCGATCGCCTCGGTCGTGCGCGCGACGCGCTCGGAGAGGCCGACGCCGAACATCTCGAACTCGGACGGGACGTACCCGTTGGCGATGATCAGGTCGAGCCGCCCGCCGCTGATGCGGTCGACGACCGCGGCGTCCTCGGCGAGCCGGATCGGGTCGTGGAACGGGGCGATCATCGCCGCGATCTGGATGCGCGCGTTCTCGCGTGCGCGCCGCGATCGCCGCGGCCATCGGCAGCGGGCTCGGCAGGTAGCCGTCGGGCGAGCCGTGGTGCTCCGAGACGACGATGACGACGAACCCGAGCCCGTCGGCCCACTCGCACATGTCGAGCGCGGCGCGGTACCGGTCGGTCATCGAGGTCTCGGCGAAGTCCGGGTTGCGGAAGTCGAAGCGCAGGCCGAAGAAGCTCATTGCTCCCTCATTCAGGACGGCTCACGACGAGAGGCTGAGGCTGACATGGACGGAGTCGCGGCCCTCGATGCGCCACGCGAGCAGGTCGAGCCCCTCCCCCAGCGTGTCGAGCGTCACGACGTCGCCGACGAGCACGGAGCGGTCGACCCGACCCGACACGAGGAGATCGATCGCGACGCGCATCGACGGCGGCGTGAACCCGGCGCCGCCGACGACCGTGAGCGACTTGAGCACGATCATGTCGCTGACGAGACCCTCGACGGGCTTGTGCAGCTTCAGCCCCGCCAAGAGGATCCGGCCGTTCATCTTCGCGAGGTCGATCGCGAGCGGCACGGTCGCCGTCGTCACCGCGGCGACGTCCATCACGACGTCGGCCATCTGCCCGTGCGTCAGCGCGCCGACACGCGCGACGGGATCCTCCTGCTCGACATCGACGGTCTCGTCGGCACCGAGCGCGCGAGCGGCCTCGAACCGCAAGCCGTCGGCCGACGTACCCGTGACGATGATCTGCGTGGCGCCGGCCGCACGCGCGGCCATGACGCACGCGAGCCCCTGGTGCCCGGGGCCCTGCACGACGACCGTGTCACCGAGCTGCACGCCGACGCGCTGCACCCAGTTCACGGCGCTCGCCAACGGCTCGAACATCGTGAGCTCGACGGCCGGGATGTCGGAGGGGACCTTGTGGAGGTTCGTGCCGGGGAGCAGCGCCATCTGCTCGCCGTACCCGCCCCAGAGCCCCGGGCCGTCGTCGATGGTCATCGTGTAGCCGTACAGCTGCATGTTGAAGCAGAAGCTCCCGCCGCGGCAGCCGCCGCAGCTCCCGCAACGGATGATCTCGTCGACGCACACGCGATCGCCCTCGGCGAGCCGCCACTCGGCCGCGGCCTCCGGTGTGATCTTCGCGATGCGCCCGACGATCTCGTGGCCGGGCACCACCGGGTACTGCTGGCCCGGGACGTCCATGACGCCGTCGAGCTGCGCGAGATCGCTCCCGCACAAGCCGACCGCCTCGACCGCGAGCACCGCGCCACCGGGCGGCGGCTCCGGCGCGGCGAACTCGCGGACGTCGAACGTCCCGTCGCCGGGGAACACGCCGGCCCGTACGGTGCTCACGAGCGGGATCGTGGCACACGGACGCACGACGCCGCTCCTCCGTAGACTCTCCGGCCCATGCCCGAGTCCAGAGTGCACCTGGCGATCGACGGCCCGATCGCGACGATCACGAACGACAACCCCGACAAGCACAACGCGTTCGACGACGACATGGACCTCGAGCTCTTCGGCGTCCTCGGTGAGCTCAAGCAGCACCCCGAGGTCCGGGCCGTGATCTGGCGCGGCGAGGGCAAGTCGTTCTCGTCGGGGCGCGACGTCGGCTCGATCGGCAACCTGAAGGTCGAGCTGTCGCACCACGAGCTGATGCGCCGCGGCCACCGCGGCATCCAGCAGGTGTGGGACCTCGACGCGCCGATCATCGTCGCGTGCAAGGGCTGGGTGATGGGCGGGTCGTTCCAGCGCGCGCTGCTGTGCGACATCCGCATCGCGGCCGAGGGCACGCGGTTCCGGCTGCCCGAGGTCACGTACGGCGTGATCCCCGACACCGGCGGTGTCGCCGTCCTCTACGAGATGTGCGGTCACGGCGTCGTCAGCGACATGGTCCTGACCGGGCGCATCCTGTCGGCCGAGGAGGCGCTCGCGCACGGCATCGTGAGCCGCGTCGTGCCCGCCGAAGAGCTCGACGCGACCGTGCAGGAGATCGCGGAGCAGATCGCGTCGTCGCCCGCGGTGACGGTGAAGATGGCCCGCGAGGTGATCCGCCACCTCGCGCAGCCGCAGATCCGCACGTCGATGAACGACGAGATGATCTACCAGACGTTCATCAGTCGCAGCGACGACATGGCCGAGATGCGAGCGGCGCGCGCCGAGGAGCGCGACCCGCGGTACACGGGGAGCTGATCGACGAGATGACCGAAGCGATCGGGCTCCCGACCCCTCCGCCCGTCGGCGCCACCGCGCTGCAGCCCGGCGAGTACGACGGGGTCGTGCGTCGTCGTGACGGGCGCCGGCACGGGCCTGGGAAAGGCCATCGCGTCGGAGTTCGCGCGGCTCGGCGCGTCCGTCGTCATCGGCAGCCGCAAGGAGGAGCACCTCGACGCCGGTCGCGCCGCGATCGAGGCGATCGGCGCGCCCGGTGCTCGCGACGACGTGCGACATCCGCGAAGCCGACTCGATCGCGGCGATGTTCGACGCCGCGGAGGACGCGTTCTCGCTGCCCGCGGTGCTGGTCAACAACGCCGCCGCGAACTTCCCCGTCCCCGCCGAGGACATGTCGCCGAACGCGTGGCGCACGGTCGTCGACATCACGTTGACCGGGACGTACCTCTGCTCCCGTGAGTTCGGCCGCCGGCACCTCGCCGCGGGAACACCCGGCTCGATCGTCAACGTCGGCGCGTCGTACGCCTGGACGGGCGGGCCCGGGTTCGCCCACTCCGCCGCCGCCAAGGCCGGCGTGAAGAACCTCACCGAGACGCTCGCCGTCGAATGGGGCCCGTACGGCATCCAGGTGAACGGGCTCGTGCCGGGGCTGTTCCCGCACGAGGACATGACGGACGACATCCAGGGGAACCTCGAGCGCACGAACGACAAGGACGTGTGCCAGCCGGCGATGCGCGTCGGCCAGCGTCAGGAGCTCGGCTGGGCGGCCACGTTCCTCGCGTCGCCCTACGCGCGGTTCATCTCGGGGCACACGCTCGTCGTCGACGGGGCGAACTGGCAGCGCCGCACGCTCACGAACCCGCCGGTCGTCACCGTCCGCGACCAGATGGGCAAGGGGCCCTTCGAGCTGGGGTGACTCAGGCGAGGCAGTCGCGCGACAGCTCGTCGACGGACCGCACCCCGAGGAGCGCCATCGTCCGTGCCACGTCCGCCGCGAGCAGCCCGAGTGCGTGGTCGACGCCGGCTTCGCCGGCGGCACCGAGTCCGTACAGGTACGCGCGGCCGATCGTGCAGGCGCGTGCACCGAGCGCGACGGCCTTGACGATGTCGCTGCCGCGCCGCACGCCGCCGTCGCAGTAGACCTCGAGTCGATCGCCCACCGCGTCCGCGACCGGTGCGACGAGATCGAGTGGGGCCGGCGCGCCGTCGAGCTGGCGACCACCGTGGTTCGAGAGCGCGATCGCCTCGATCTTGTGGTCGGCCGCGAGCACGGCGTCGGCGACGGACTGGATCCCCTTCAGGATCAGCGGCCCGTCCCACACCGAGCGCATCCAGTCGACGTCGTCCCAGCCGACGGACGAGTCGAACTGGTTGTTCATGATGTCGGCGAGCTCGACGGCCTCGGTGCCGTCGGACACGCCACGGCCGACGACGTTCGCGAAGCGGATCGGCTCCGCCCGCACGAAGTCCCACGTCCAGCCGGGGTGCACGAACCCGTCGAGCAGCGTGTCGAGGCCGAGCTTCGGCGGGAGCGTGAACCCGTGGCGGACGTCGCGCTCGCGCCGGCCCTGGACCGCGGTGTCGACCGTGAGGATCAGCGCCTCGAACCCCGCGTCGCGGGCGCGCTCGATCATCTCCTTCACGAGACCTCGGTCGTTCCACACGTACACCTGGAACCACTTGCGGCCACCGTTCACCGCGGCGACCTCTTCGATCGAGCGCGTCCCGATCGTCGACAGCGAGTACGGGAGACCGGCGCGCTGCGCCGCCCGTGCGACGGCGAGCTCACCTTCGGGGTCGGCGATGCGGTTGAAGCCCGTCGGCGAGAGCGCGAGCGGGATCGGCACCTCACCGCCGAGCACGCTCGTGCTGGTGTCGATGTCGGCCACGTCGCGCAGCACGCGAGGGTTGAAGGTCACACGCGAGTACGCCCGGGTGTTCTCGGCGAGCGTGCGCTCGTCCTCGGCACCACCGTCGATGTAGTCGAACACGCCGCGCGGCAGACGCCGTCGTGCGATGCGCCGCAGGTCGGCGATCGACGCGGCGCGTCGCAGGCGGCGCTTGACGGGATCGAGCTCGATGGGCTCGAACCGCAGCACCGAGCGCAGCGTCTCGAGGATCTGGCGCAGGCGCTCGACGAGGTGCGTCACATCGGGTTCCAGGTGGGATCGCGCTTCTCGACGAAGGCGCTCGCCGCCTCGCGCATGTTGCCGGTGAACGTGCCGAGCACCTGGGTGCGGTTCTCGAGCTCCATCGCGTGCCGGAGGCTCGGCGCGTCGAGGTTCGCCCAGAGCCCGATCTTCGTCATGTACACGCCGAACTCGCTGTTCTCGAGCACCGCGGCGGCGAGCTCGCATGCGGCGTCGAGGAGGTCCTCGCGCGCGACGACCCGGTTGAGCATCCCGAACCGGTCGGCCTCGTCCGCAGCGAACCGCCGGCCGGTGAGCATGAGCTCTGCTGCGTGCGTCGGACCGACGATGCGCGGCAGGAAGTAGCTCGTGCCGACGTCGCACGACGAGAGCCCGACCCGGATGAACTGGGACGCGAAGAACGCGTCGGTGCTCGCGACGCGAAGGTCGGAGGCGAGTGCCAGGGCGAGACCCCCACCGACGGCCGCACCGTGGACCGCGGCGACGACGGGCTGCGGCAGCTCGTGCAGCGCCAGGACGAGCTGCGCGAGGTCTTCCTGGATGACCTGGATCAGGCCGACCGGCCCTCGATCGCGGGCGCGCGCGGGGAGCTCCTCGTCGCCGGCGAGGTTCGCGCCGGCACAGAAGCCGCGGCCGGCACCGGTGAGCACGAGCGCGCGCGTGGCACGGTCGTGCGCGACGTTGGTGAGCACCTCGCGGAGCTCGCCGACCATCTGGCTCGACAGCGCGTTGTAGCGGGACTCGTCGTCCATCGTGACGACGGCGATGCCGTCGCCGCGATCGGTCAGGTGGACGAGGTCCACGAGGTGTGCATCAGGCGGGACGCGTCTCCGGCAGTCGCACGAGCGGGATCTGCCGGTCGGTCTTCGACTGGTACTTCTCGTACCACGCGCGGTCGGCGGTGAGCAGGTCCCAGATGCGGTCGTACTCGTCCCCCTCGAGGATCTCGTGGTCCGACCAGAAGCGCTTGCCGCCTCGGATCGTGCACAGCACCTCGGGGTTCGCGTCGCGATCGGACAGGTTCAGGTACCAGGAGGGGTGGCCCGGCGCGCCCGCGAACGACGCGACGACGACACGGCGACCCTCGGGGTCGTTCCACGTCGGCAGCGCGACCTTGTGCTCCTTGCCCGACTTTCGGCCGATCGTGCGGAGCAGGACGTGGTGCATGCCGGCCTGCTGCCAGACCATCTCCTCGTCGTCCATCGCCTCCATCGCTTCGACGTGGGCGACGCTGAGCTTGGGGATCTCGTCGAGCGGCGGGGTCTCCCACACCTGCTCGACGTGCTGATCGGTCGTGTCCGCCATGCCGCCGAGGCTACCGGCGCGCCGGCTGGGAGTCAGACGAGCTGCAGGTCGCGCACGCGGTCGAAGCGCTTCGCGACGTCGGGCCAGGCGACGATCTGCCAGAACGCGTCGACCCAGTCGCCCTTCACGTTCTTGTAGTCGAGGTAGTAGGCGTGCTCCCACATGTCGAGCACCATCAGCGGCACGGTGCCGTTGCCGATGTTGCCCTGGTGGTCGTACACCTGCTCGACGACGAGGCGCTGCGCCATCGGCTCCCACGCGAGCGTCCCCCACCCGGAGCCCTGCACGTTGGTCGCGGCTTCGCTGAGCTGCTGACGGAATCCTTCGAACGAGCCGAGGCTCTCGTCGATCGCCGCCGCGAGGTCGCCCTCGGGCTTGCCGCCGCCGTCGGGGCTCATGTTCGTCCAGAACACCGAGTGCAGGATGTGCCCCGACACGTGGAACGCCAGGTTCTTCTGGAGCTGGTTGATCGTGTCGAAGCTGTCCTCGGTGCGCGCGTTCGCCAGCTTCTCGAGCGTCGTGTTCGCGCCCTTCACGTACGCGGCGTGGTGCTTCGCGTGGTGCAGCTCGAGGAGCGTCGCCGACAGGTGCGGCTCGAGTGCGCTGTAGTCGTACGGCAGGTCGGGAAGCGTGTAGACGTCGGCCATGACGGGTCCTCTCGATGCGGCTTCGAGGTGTCCTTACCCATTCTGCCGCGCCCCGAACAACGTCACCCAGTGCCGGCCGACCCCGCCGTCGCTAGCCTGGCCGCATGGCCGGAGCGGACGTACGAGCGCTGCCGATCGGCAGCGAACGACTCGCCCGTCCCGCGTCCGGCGACGACCCTCTCGTCGTGCGCAGCCCGTACGACGGTCACGAGGTCGCCCGCGTGCCGGCCTGCGGCCCGGCCGAGGTCGACCAGGCCGTCGCCGCCGCACGCCGCGCACTGCGCGACGACCCGCTCGCGGCGTGGCGAGCGCGCCGAGATCCTCGACACCGCCGCCCGGTTGCTCCGTGAGCGGGTCGACGACTTCGCCCGGATCATCTGCCGAAGAGGCCGCGAAGCCGATCAAGACCGCCCGCGTCGAGGCGACGCGGGCGGTGTCGACGTTCACGTTCGCGGCGGCCGCGGCGCGCGACCTCGCCGGCGAGATGATCCCGATGGACGCGAGCGACGCGGGCGTCGGCAAGCTCGGCTTCACGCTCCGGCGACCGATCGGCGTCGTCGGCGCGATCAGCCCGTTCAACTTCCCGCTCAACCTGGTCGCGCACAAGGTCGCGCCGGCGATCGCCGCGGGCTGCCCCGTCGTCCTGAAGCCCGCGTCGCAGACGCCGATCTCCGCGATCACCCTCGCCGAGCTCCTGCTCGACGAGTGCGGGCTCCCGTCGGGCCACCTCAACGTCGTCACCGGCAGCGGCGGCTCCGTCGGCAACGCGCATCGTCGAGCACGACGACATCGCGATGATCACGTTCACGGGCTCGCCCGAGGTCGGTTGGGGGATCAAGGCGAAGGCGCCGCGCAAGAAGGTCGGCCTGGAGCTCGGCAACAACGCGCCGGTCATCATCGAGCCCGACGGCGACCTGGTCTCGGCGGCGACGAAGATCTCGGTCGCCGGCTTCAGCCACGCGGGCCAGTCGTGCATCTCGACGCAGCGGGTCTACGTGCACGAAGACCTCGGCGACGCGTTCCTCGCCGAGCTCGTCCCGCGCGTCGAGAGCACTCGTCGTCGGCGACCCCCTCGACGAGCAGACCGACGTCTCGGCGCTCATCTCGGAAGGTGAGCGCGACCGCGTCGCGAGCTGGATCGACGAGGCGACGGGCGGCGGCGCCAAGGTCGCGGCCGGCGGCACGGTGCGCGACGGCGTGCTGGAGCCGACGGTGCTCACCGACGTCGAACCCGACATGAAGGTGTGCTCGCTCGAGGTGTTCGGACCGGTCGTCGCCGTGCAGCGCTACCGGACCCTCGACGACGCGCTCGCGCTCGCGAACGACACGCGCTACGGCCTGCAGGCCGCGATCTTCACGGCCGACCTCGCGAAGGGCCTGCGCGCCGTGCAGGAGCTCGACTTCGGTGGCGTCCTCGTCAACGAGGTGCCCACGTACCGGACCGACCAGATGCCCTACGGCGGGCTGCGCGACTCCGGCAACACGCGCGAGGGTCCGAAGTACGCCGTCGAGGAGATGACCGAGCCGCGCCTCGTCGTCATCCAGCTCGTAGCAGGCGCACGGTGGACGTCCGCGACAAGGTCGCGCTCGTGACGGGCGGAGCGTCGGGCATCGGGCTCGCGACCGTCGAGCGCCTCAGCGACGAGGGCGCCAAGGTCTTCGTCGTCGACCTCGACGAGCAGGGTGCGCAGTCGGCGGCCGGTTCGTTCGCCGGCCTCGGGCACGCCGCCGACGTCGGCGATCCCGACCAGGTCGACGAGGCCTTCGAGCGCTGCGAGCGTGAGCTCGGCGCCGTCGACATCGCGTTCTTGAACGCCGGCATCGCCATCGGCGTGGCCGACCTCACGCAGCTCGACGGATCGACGTACCGCAAGATCATGCGCGTCAACGTCGACGGCGTCGTCTACGGACTGCGCGCCGCGATCCGCTCGATGCAGCCGCGCGGGCACGGCGCCATCGTCGCGACCGCGTCGCTCGCGGGCATCGTCCCGTTCCCGCCCGACCCGATCTACGACGCGTCCAAGCACGCCGTCGTGGGGCTGATCCGCTCCGTCGCACCGACGCTCGAGCCGTTGGGCATCACCGCCAACTGCGTCAACCCGGGCATGACCGACACGAACATCCTCTCGGACGACGCGAAGGCGATGTTCGCCGAGATGGACTTCCCGCTCATGCCCGCGCGCCAGATCGCCGACGCCGTGCTGGAAGCCGTGACGTCGGGCGCGACGGGCAAGTGCTTCGTGTGCCAGCCGGGTCGGGAGGCCGTGCCGTACGAGTTCCGCAACGTGCCGGGACCGCGCACCGACGAGGCGCGCGGACGCGTGCCGCCGGGCCTGCACGACGACGTGTCGTGGAGCACGAGCTACGTGACGGCCGACTTCGAGCCCGCGGCCGAGGCGAAGGCCGACGCGCGGCCGGCGGAGGGTTGGATCGCACCGGACGCGCCGCCCGACATCGGGCTCGCCGGGCTCCGTGCGCACCTCGAGCGACTGCTCACCCGCCACGACCTGGATGCGCTGACCGTCGTGGTCGACGATCCGGATCTCGGTCGTCAGGCCTTTCGGGTCGGCGCGGGCGCGATCCCGGCCGGGCTCACCGCGTCCGGTCCCGGCGTGCTCAGCGAGCCGGGCGTCCCGACCGAAGCCCTCGACGCCGACCTGCTCGTCGCCCTCTGCGCGGCGAGCCTGCGCGTCGACGTGCTGCGCGGCGTCGACGACACGACCGGCGAGCTGGCGCTCCGCCGGCTGCCCGGTGTCTATGCGGTCGCGGTCGAACGCGACGACGACCTCCTCCTCGTGCGTGTCCACGTCGTCGACGACGCACCCGATGACGTCGGCCGCACGGTGGCACGGGAGCTCGCACCGGAGGCAGGGACGCGACTCGTCGTCGAGGTCGTCCGCGGCGACCCCGCAGTCGCGCGGTCCGACGGCGCCGCCACCGGCACCGTCCACCGACGCGCCGGCTGCCGCACCCCCGCGCGGTCCCGAGCTCCTCGCCGTGCGCAGCGTGCCGGAGGACGGCGAGATCGAGGCGCACATCGCAGTCGGCGGCTCACCGCGCCGTCGGCCGCGCGCCGCTCGCGCGGGGCTCGCCGGAGCCGTCGAGTCCGTGCTCGCGGCCATCGAGCAGGTCGCGCCCGGTCTGCGCTGGGTGCCCGCGTGGGCCCGGACCGTCGAGACCACCGCGGACGGGCACTTCGTCGTCGCGATCGCGCTCGTCGACCCGACGCGGGTCCGACCATCGCCACGGCATCGCGACCGGCACCTCGCCGATCGAGGCGGCAGCGCGCGCCACGAGCCGCAGCCTCGATCAGCCGTAGCGCCGCGCGACCACCCGCGCTCTCGGCCGCGTGCTAGTCGGCGCGCTTCGAGACCACGCCGGCGGCCTTGCGGGAGACTGCCGCGGGCATCGTGCTCGAGAACGCGGCAGCGACCTTGTTCATGCCTCCGGGGACGCACACCGCCCGCCCGCGCTCGTACGCCTTCAGGGACGCCTCGGCGACCTCGTCGGCCGACTGCCAGAGGAAGCCCGGCACGCCCGCGTCGACGTCCGCGCGTGTGTGGAAGTCGGTGCGGGTGAAGCCGGGTGCCACGACGAGTGCCTTCACACCGGTGCCGCGCAGCTCCTCGTGGACCGCGTTCGTGAAGCTCCAGACGAACGACTTCGTCCCGCTGTAGGTCGCGTAGAGCGGGCTCGGCTGGTACGCCCCGATCGACGAGACGTTGATGATGCCGCCGCTCCCGCGCTCCACCATCGGACCGAGCGCCGCGTGCGAGAGCCTGACGAGCGCGACCACGTTCAGCTGGACCATCGAGGCCTCTTGGTCGATGGGGTGCTCGTGGAACCTCCCGTACGACCCGAAGCCGGCGTTGTTGACCAGGAGGTCGATGGGTCGCGCCCGATCCTGCAGACGCTCGGCGACGCGATCGACCCCTTCATCGGTCTCGAGGTCGGCGGCGAGCACCTCCACCTCGACACCGTGCTCGTTGCGCAAGGCCGCGGCGCTCTCGTCGAGGCGCGACTGCGTGCGCGACACGATGACGAGGTCGTGACCCCGCTTCGCGAGCGCTGATGCGAACGCGGCGCCGATCCCGCCCGACGCCCCGGTGACGACCGCTGTCGGACGATCCATGTCCCCGCCTCCCCCTCAGCCCGCCCAGGTGGACGAGCCGACTACAGACCGATGGCCTCCGCCACCGATCGCGAATCCGCAGGGACCGGATCGCCGAGCTCGACCTCGGCGATGGCCCGCTGGGGATCCTTGAGCCCGTGGCCGGTGACCGTGCACACGACGACGTCGGTGCCGTCGACCCGTCCCTCCGCCGCAGCCTTCAGCAGGCCGGCGACCGACGCGGCCGACGCGGGCTCCACGAAGACGCCCTCGACCGACGCGAGCAGCCGGTACGCCTCGAGGATCTCCCCGTCGGTGACGGCGCCGATGTGACCACCGGACTCGTCGCGCGCGGCTTCGGCCTGCTTCCACGACGCAGGGTTCCCGATCTGGATCGCGGTCGCCAGCGTCTCCGGGTACCGGATCGGCTCGCCGCGCACGATCGGTGCGGCACCCGCGGCCTGCCAACCGAGCATGCGCGGCGTGCGCTCGGCGCGCCCGAGGTCGCGGTACTCGTTGTAGCCCTTCCAGTACGCGGTGATGTTGCCGGCGTTGCCGACCGGGATGCAGTGCGCCGTCGGCGCATCGCCGAGCACGTCGACGATCTCGAACGCCGCGGTCTTCTGCCCCTCGATCCGGTAGGGGTTGACCGAGTTCACGACCTCGACCCCCGGTCGCTCGCCGAGCTCCCGGACGATCTCGAGGCAGACGTCGAAGTTGTCGGGCACCGCGACGACGCGTGCACCGTGGATCAGCGCCTGCGCGAGCTTGCCGAGCGCGATCTGTCCGGCCGGGAGGACGACGGCGCAGATGATCCCCGCGCGTGCCGCATACGCCGCGGCGGACGCCGACGTGTTGCCGGTCGACGCGCAGATGACGGCCTTGGCCCCGCGCTCGGCGGCCTTCGACACCGCCATCGTCATGCCCCGGTCCTTGAACGAGCCGGTCGGCAGTGCACCCTCGACCTTGAGGTACGCCTTCGCCACACCCGCCTGCGCGGCGAGGCGCGGCGCGTCGACGAGCGGGGTGTTGCCCTCGAGGAGCGTGACGACCGGCGTCGAGGCGTCGACCGGGAGGTGCTCCCGGTAGGCCTCGATGATCCCCGGCCACGCCTGTGCGGTGCTCACGGGCAGCCCGTCACTCGTCGTCGCCGACGACGCGCAGCACCGAACCCACGCGGTGGACCGACTCGACGTCGCGCAGACGGTCGAGCGTGGCGCGCAGGTCGGACTCGCGGCGCGGTGCGTGATGAAGATGAGCCGCGCGTCGGCACCGATGCCGCGCTGCTCCATCGACTTGATCGACACGTCGTGCTGCCCGAGCTCACCCGCGATCGCGGCGAGCACGCCGGGGCGGTCGGCGACCTCGAGCAGGAGGTAGAAGGGCGACTCCGTGTCCTCGATCGCGCGGATCGGGCGCCGAACGAGATCGCCGATCGTCGCGCCCTTGCCACCACCGACGAGGTTCTTGACGGCGTCGACGAGATCGCCGAGCAGCGCGGACGCGGTGGGACCGCCCCCCGCGCCACGGCCGTAGAGCATGAGCTCACCGACCGCCTCGCCCTCGATGAAGACCGCGTTGAACGACTCGCGCACGGACGCCAGCGGATGGTGGACCGGCACCATCGCCGGGTGCACCCGTACCGCGACCTCGCCTTCGCGCTCCTCGGCGACCGCCAGCAGCTTCACCACGTACCCGAGGGCCGCGGCCGACTCGATGTCGTCGGACGTGATGCCGGTGATGCCCTCGCAGTACACGTCGTCGGGACCGACGAGGGCGCCGAACGCGATCGACGCGATGATCGCCGCCTTCGACGCCGCGTCGTGGCCCTCGACGTCCGCGGTCGGGTCGGGCTCGGCGTACCCGAGGCGCTGCGCCTCGGCGAGCGCGTCGTCGAAGGACGAGCCCTCCTCCGCCATGCGCGTGAGGATGTAGTTCGTCGTCCCGTTGACGATGCCGAGGACCCGCCGGATCCGGTCGCCGGCGAGCGACTCGCGCAGCGGGCGCAGCAGCGGGATCCCGCCGGCGACGCTCGCCTCGAAGAGGAGGTCGACACCCGATGCGGCGGCGATCCCGAAGAGCTCCGGGCCGTCGCGAGCGATCAGCTCCTTGTTGGCGGTGACGACCGGCTTCCCGGCCCGGAGCGCGTCGACGATCAACGTCTTCGCGGGCTCGAGCCCGCCCATCATCTCGACGACCACATCGACGTCGTCGGCACCGACGACTGCGGCGCCGTCCTCGGTGAAGGCGTCGGCGGCGAGCTTGACGTCGCGCGGCTTGGCCGCGTCGCGCACGAGCACTCGTGCGACTTCGATCGGCACGCCCGCTCGCGCGGTGATCAGGTCGGCGTTCTCGCCGACGAGCCGGACGAGCGCGCTGCCGACGTTCCCGCAGCCCAGGAGCCCCACCCGCACCGTTCGGCCCGATCGTTCGTCAGCCATGAGACGACGATTCTCCCACCCGCCGACGGCTCACTCCACGTCCAATCTGAGGAGATCGTCGAACGACTCGCGGCGCACGACCAGGCGGGGAGAGCCTTCACGCACGAAGACGACCGCGGGACGGGTCACCTCGTTGTAGTTCGAGGCCATCGAGTATCCGTACGCACCGGTCGTCGGGGTCGCGAGCAGGTCACCGACCTCGACGGTCGCCGGCAGCGCCGCGTCGGCGACGAGGATGTCGCCCTGCTCGCAGTGCTTGCCGACGACGGCGCCGCGTCGGGGCCGCCGCTCGGCGATCCGCGCCGGCAGGTACGCCTCGTAGCCCGCGCCGTACAGCACGGGTCGCGGGTTGTCGCTCATGCCGCCGTCGACCGCGACGTACGTGCCGATGCCGGGGATCTCCTTGACGGTGCCGACGCGATAGAGCGTCACCGCGCTCGACGCGATGATCGAGCGGCCCGGCTCGACGGACACGGTCGGCGGCTCGCCGAGGCCTCGTGCCTCCCACGATTCCTGCACCGCGCGCCGCAACGTCGACGCGAGGGCGGCCACCGAGACGTCGGGATCGTCGCTGAGGTACCGGGCACCGAGCCCGCCTCCCACGCTCAGCTCGTCGACGTCGACACCGTGCGCGTCGTGCGCCGACTGGGCGAGCACCGCCAGCCGATCGATGGCGCGGGCGTAGGCATCGAGTCGGTAGATCTGCGATCCGATGTGGCAGTGGAACCCGAGGAGCGACATCACCGGGCTCGCGTGCGCACGCGCTCGACGGCTCGCAGCGCGACGTCGTCGGTGATGGTGAACCCGAACTTGGACGCCTCGGTGCCCGTCTCGATGTACTCGTGGGTGTGGGCTTCGACGCCGGGCGTGATGCGGAGCAGCACGTTCACCGGCGCGCTGGCGCGCACGACCGATCGCTTCGATCCGGTCGAGCTCGTCGTGCGAGTCGACGACGATCCGGCCGACGCCGGCGTCGATCGCGGTCGCGAGCTCGGCGTCGGACTTGTTGTTGCCGTGCAGCACGATCCGTTCGGCGGGAAGCTTCGGCGTGCAGTGCGACGTGCAGCTCGCCGCCGGTCGAGCAGTCGAGTTCGAGCCCTTCCTCGTCGATGACGCGCACGAGCGCCGAGCACAGGAACGCCTTCGACGCGTACGCGACGCGCCCCTCACCGAAGTGCTCGACGTACTCCCGCGCGCGGCGGCGGATCTCGTCCTCGTCGTACACGAAGACCGGCGTCCCGAACTCGTCGGCGATCGCCTCGAGGTCGACCGCGAGGAGCCCGGGTGGGACGAGCGACGCGTCGAACGGCGCGTCGGACTGCGTGCTCACAGGTCGGCCGTCACAGATCAGGCAGGTCGTCGGTGCGGTGCATCTCGTCGGGCGCCTGCACACCCAGGAGGTCGAGCGCGTGCTTGAAGCCCACCTGGCACGCCTCGGCGAGCCACAGGCGAGCCTGCGTCAGCGCGGCGTCCTCGGAGATCACCCGACAGTCGCGGTAGAAGGCGTGGAACTCGGCGGCGAAGTCGCGCACCCAGGTCGTGACCCGGTGGGGCGCGCGCAGCGCCGCTGCCTCGGCGACGACATCGGGGTACACCGCGAGCGATCGCAGCAGCTCGATCTCGCGTTCGTGGACGAGCGGCGCGAGGTCGGTGTCGAGGATCGGCAGGCGTGTGATCCCCTCGACGGCGGCCTTGCGACCGATGGACGCGATCCGGGCGTGCGCGTACTGCACGTAGTACACGGGGTTCTCGACCGACTGTGCCGTCACGACGTCGAGGTCGAACGTCTGGGCGCTGTCGATCCCCTGGAGCAGGAACGTGAGCCGGCCGACGTCGGGGTCGACGTCGTCGAGGATGTCGGCGAGCGTGACGATGTTGCCGGTGCGCTTCGACATCCGGACGATCTGACCGTCCTTCTGCACCTTCACGAGCTGGCCGAGCAGCACCTCGGGTTGGCCGGCCGGCCCGCCGAGCGCCTCGAGCCCGGCCTGGAGGCTCTTCACCTGGCCGTGGTGGTCGGCACCCCAGATGTCGATGAGGTGCTCCCAGCTCCTGGCGAGCTTGTCACGGTGGTACGCGAGGTCGTTGCAGAGGTACGTCGTGGAGCCATCCGACTTGATCAGCACGCGGTCGCGCTGGTCGCCGAAGTCGGACGTCCGCAGCCAGGTCGCGCCGTCTTCGTCGAACGTGACGCCGCGCGCGCGCAGGTCGGCGAGCACCTTCTCGACCTCGCCGCGCTCGTGGAGCGTGCGCTCCGAGAACCACGTGTCGAAGTGCACACCGATCCGAGCGACATCGTCCTCGAGCTGCGCGCACCACGTCGCGGTAGCCCCACTCGCGCGCCTGCTCCTCGGTGACCTGGTCGCCGATGCTCGGCGCGCATGCGCTGCGCCATCTCCACGAGGTACGCGCCCTGGTAGCCGTCCTCGGGAGGCTCGCGGCCCTCGTACCGGGCGAACAGCGACGCGCCGAACGTGTCGAGCTGGTTGCCGGCGTCGTTGAGGTAGTACTCGCGGTGCACCTCGGCGCCCTGCGCGGCGAGCAGGTTCGCGAGCGCGTCGCCGACCGCGACCCAGCGGCCGCCGCCCGCGTGCAGCGGGCCCGTCGGGTTCGCCGACACGAACTCGAGGTTGATCCGCTGCCCGGCCAGCGTGTCGCCGTGGCCGTAGCGCTCGCCCGCCGCGACGACGAGCCGCAGCACCTCGTGCAGCCACGTGGGTGCGAGGAAGACGTTGAGGAAGCCCGGCCCTGCGACCTGCACGTCGGCCAGGTGGGGCGGCGGGTCGGCGCGCAGTGCAGTCGCGAGCTCCTCCGCGACGTCGCGGGGCTTGCGCTGTGCCGGCCCGGCCACCTTCAGGGCGAGGTTCGTGGTCCAGTCGCCGTGCTCGGCCTGCTTCGGCGGCTCGAGCTCGATCCCGCCGCTCGGTTCGGCGAGTCCGACGGCTTCCAGCGCCCGACGAAGGTGGGTGATCAGCTGGTCACGCATGGGCAAGGCGGCACATAGGGCGGTCTGCGGAGCGTACCGGTCGCCCCCTCGCGCACCCGGCTGGTATCGAAGCGAAGCGTTCGTCACCCACTCCCTATCCTTGGTACGAACACCGCGGAGCGAGCGCCCGCGGGTCGGGTATCCCGGCCTGCTGCGAGCGACGCCATCAGGAGGAGACGGAATGACCGTGAGCGACGAGAGCAGCCAGCCGGTGAAGCCGGAGGTGCTCGACGCGACGGCTCCGGTCCCGACTCCCGACGGTCAGGCCGCCGACACCGAGGCCGACGAGCAGGTCACACGGCCCACGAAGCTGATCCGCATCGCGTCGATGGTGCGCCAGATGCTCGACGAGGTGCGCGCGCGCGCCGCTCGACGACGCCGGTCGGCGACGCCTGCGCGAGATCCACGAGAAGTCGGTGGCGGAGCTCGACACCGTCCTCTCCCCGAGCTGCAGAAGGAGCTCGAAGAGGTCGTGCTGCCGTTCTCGTCCGACGCACCGACCGAGTCGGAGCTCCGGCTCGCGCAGGCGCAGCTCGTCGGCTGGCTCGAAGGCCTCTTCCACGGCATCCAGGCGACTCTGTTCACCCAGCAGTCGATGGCGCAGGGCCAGTTCGAGGAGATGCGGCGGCGCCGCGCGCTCGAGGCCGCGCAGGGCGGCATGCGCCCGCCGGGCGACGGGCGCGCCCGACGGCGCACCCGGCACACCCAGTGGATACCTCTAGGCACGTGGCGACCGCCGAGCTCTTCGCCGACGGCTGGCGACCCGACTCCTGGCAGGGTCGGCCCGCCGACCAGCAGCCCGACTGGCCGGACGCGGCCGCGCTCGAGGACGCGCTCACCGACCTGCGCGCCCTCCCCCCGCTCGTGTTCGCGGGTGAGGCGCGCACGCTCCAGGAGAACCTCGCGTCGACGCAGGAGGGCAAGGCGTTCCTGCTCGTCGCCGGCGACTGCGCGGAGTCGTTCCAGGCGTTCTCTGCCGACTCGATCCGCGACAAGCTCCGCGTGATCCTGCAGATGTCGGTCGTCCTCATGTACGGCTCAGGTGTGCCGACCGTGAAGGTCGCCCGCATCGCAGGGCAGTTCTCGAAGCCGCGCTCGGCGCCGACGGAGACGCGCGACGGCGTCACGCTGCCGAGCTTCCGCGGCGACACGGTCAACGACTTCGCGTTCGACGCGCTCGCGCGCCGACCCGATCCCTCGCGGCTCGTCCGCGCGTACAACCAGAGCGCGGCGACGCTGAACCTGGTTCGTGCGTTCACGAAGGGTGGCTTCGCCGACCTGACCCGCGTGCACGCGTGGAACCAGGAGTTCGTCGCGAGCAGCCCCGAGGGGCGCCGCTACGAGGCACTCGCCGCCGAGATCGAGCGCGCGCTCCGCTTCATGGAGGCGTGCGGCATCGACCTCCAGACCGAGCTCCAGCTCCACGAGGTCGACGTCTGGACCGCGCACGAGGCGTTGCTGCTCGGGTACGAGGAAGCGATGACGCGGCGCGACTCCATCACCGACGACTGGTACGACTGCTCGGCGCATCTGCTGTGGCTCGGCGAGCGCACGCGTCGCCTCGAAGGCGCGCACGTCGAGTTCCTCGCCGGCGTCAAGAACCCGATCGGCGTGAAGCTCGGACCCACGGCCACCCCGGAGGAGGCCGTCGGCCTCTGCGAGCGGCTGAACCCGCGCCGTGTGCCCGGCCGGCTCGTCCTCTTCTCCCGGATGGGAGCCCACAAGGTCGCCGACGCGCTGCCACCGCTCCTCCGTGCCGTGCAGCTGGCCGGCCACCCGGTGGTGTGGGCGTGCGACCCGATGCATGGCAACACGTTCCAGCACGAGAGCGGCTACAAGACGCGCCGCTTCGACGACATCACCAGCGAGGTCCACGAGTTCTTCACCGCGTGCGAGCGAGCCGACGTCTGGCCCGGCGGGCTGCACATCGAGCTCACCGGCGAGAACGTCACCGAGTGCCTCGGCGGCGCCGACGAGGTCCTCGGCAAGCACCTCGAGGAGCGGTACGAGACCATGTGCGACCCGCGCCTCAACGCCCGCCAGTCGCTCGACCTGGCGTTCGAGACGGCCGAGCTCCTCCGCCGCTCGAGCTAGCGCGCGTCGCGCGCGATGCGCGACGCGGCGGGGTGACTGTCACACCCCCCTGTCACGATGGCGTCATGTTCGCCATCGAGGTGATCGCCGAGGAGCTGCGCGAGGTCGTGGCCGGGCTCGAGCCCGACACGTTCGCCGGCCGAGACGCGGCGCGCCTCACCGAGGTCTGCGCAGAGGTCGAGCGCCTGGGTGCCGCGGCGAAGACCTTGTTCGCGCAACGAGCGGACACGACGAACGGATGGCGCCACGGGTCTCGAGCGGTGACGAGCGAGCAGTGGCTCGCCGACGTGTCGGGATGCTCCGAGACCCAGGCTCGCGACACGCTCAAGACGGCGGAGCGGATCGAGGAGCTCCCGGCGACGGCGGCGAAGCTCCGCGAGGGAGCGCTGTCGCTGACGCAGGCGTCGCTGGTCATCAAGGCCGCCGGCGGTCGACCCCGACGCCGAACGGAGGCTGCTGCGCAGCGCCGGAGCATGACGGGCTTCGCACCCTTCGTGACCGCAGGACCGGGTGGTCGCCGCGGCGACCGACGAGGACGAAGCGCACACGCGAGCAAAGCGCGAGCGGCACGTCCGCACCTGGCGCGACGGGCTGGCGACGCGGGGTTCGTTCTCGGGTCCGACCGCTGAAGTCGACGTGCTCCTGCGGGCGCTCGAGCCGCTGGCCAAGGCCCGCGGCGACGCAGCCCGCAAGGCCGGGGAGCGCGAGCCCTACGACGCCTACCGGTTCGATGCCCTCGTCACGCTCGCCGAGCAGGAGGGTGGAGGTGTGGCGGCACCGGCGGTGGCCCGGGTGCGGGTCGACCTCCCGGCGCTGCTCGCCGGCGGTACCTCACCCGGCGAGGTGTGCGAGATCCCCGGCGTCGGATCGGTCCCGGTCAGCCACGCCCGCAAGGTGCTCTCGCACGGGCTGCTGGAGCTGGTGATCACCGACGGCGTCGACGTCCGAACCGTCGTGTCCACCACCCGCCACGTCCCGGAATGCGCTGAAGATCGCGATCGCCGAGCGCGACGAGCGCTGCAAGGTCCGCGGCTGCGACCGCACCCAGAACCTGGAGCGACACCACACGAGACCCTTCGCCGAGCACCGGCTCACGTCCTACGACGTGCTCGGGCGGCTGTGCGGTGCCCACCACGACCTCGTCACCTACGACGGCCACCAGATCGTCGACCACGGCGACGGCACCTGGTCACTCCGGCCCCCGTCCGCGCACGGCGATCCCGGCCTGGGTGAACGAGATACCAACGCGGCGTGACACGCCGCCGCGGCAGGTTTGTCCAGCACGCGTCCTGCGCGACCATGGTGTCGTGGCATTCGACGAGGCCGGACCCAACGAGGGGCTGGTCGAAGACCTCTACGAGCAGTACCAGGAGAACCCCGCCTCGGTGCCGGAACGCTGGCAGCGGTACTTCGCGGGCGAGCCGTCGAGCGGCAACGGTGACGGCACGGCGGCGCGCCGTCGACGCCGCTCCGACGTCTGGCAGCTGCCTGCGCCTGCCGAACCCGCCACTCCGACTCCGCCGAGCGCCGGAGGCGCCGACCCCTGCAGGCCGCTCCGGCATCCGGAGCCGCCGTCGTCGAACGGCGAGACGAGCGAACCGCTGCGGGGTGTCCAGGCCCGCATCGTGCAGAACATGGAGGCGAGCCTCGGCGTGCCGACGGCGACGTCGGTGCGCACCGTCCCGGCGAAGCTCCTCGAGGTCAACCGCCAGATCCTGAACAACCACCTCGGACGCACCGGCCGCGGCAAGGTCAGCTTCACCCACCTCATCGCGTTCGCCGTCGTGCAGGCGCTGCGCGAGTTCCCCAACCTGAGCTCGAGCTACGCCGAGCGCGACGGCGCACCGACGCTGGTGCACCATCCGCACGTCAACCTCGGCCTCGCAGTCGACGTGGAGCGTCCCGACGGCACGCGCACGCTGCTCGTCCCCAACATCAAGGGCGCCGACGCTCTCGACTTCGCCGGCTTCTGGGCCGCGTACGAGGACGTGATCGGCAAGGTGCGGGCGCAGAAGATCTCACCCGACGACTTCGCCGGCACGACCGCGACGATCACGAACCCGGGGATGATCGGGACGGTCCACTCGGTCCCTCGCCTCATGCCCGGGCAGTCGTTCATCCTCGGTGTCGGCGCGATCGGGTACCCGTCGGAGTACGAGGGCGCCGACCCACATGCGCTCGCCAACATCGGCATCAGCACGGTCACGACGCTGACGAACACCTACGACCACCGCATCATCGGCGGGGCCGAGAGCGGCGAGTTCCTGCGCCGCATCCACGACCTGCTGCTCGGCGACGACTTCTACGACGACGTGTTCCGCAGCCTCGCGGTGCCGTACGAACCGGCGCGCTGGCTGCGCGACCACGCGGCGCTCGACCCCGAGACGACGCACGAGAAGATCGTGCAGGTCCATCAGCTCATCAACATGTACCGGGTGCGCGGCCACCTGCTCGCGAACCTCGACCCGCTCGGCCGGCGCGACCCGAGCACGCACCCCGAGCTCGACATCAACCACCACGGGCTCTCGATCTGGGACCTCGACCGCGAGTTCCCCGCCGGGACGCTCGGCGGCGGCGGCGACGACGAGCGTCGCCTCCCGCTGCGCGAGATCCTCGGGCGACTGCGCGATGCGTACGCACGCACCGTGGGTGTCGAGTACATGCACATCCAGGAGCCGGACCAGAAGGAGTGGGTGCAGGCACGCGTCGAGCGGCCGGTCGACGAGCCGTCCCCCGAGGAGAAGCGCCGGATCCTCGATCGACTCGTCGCGGCGGAAGCCTTCGAGCGCTTCCTCCACACCAAGTACCTGGGCCAGAAGCGCTTCAGCCTCGAAGGTGCCGAGACCCTGATCCCGATGCTCGACGCGCTGTGCTCGGCCGCGGCCGACTCGGGAGTCTCCGAGATCGTGATGGGCATGGCCCACCGCGGCCGTCTGAACGTGCTCGCGAACACGGTCGGCAAGTCGTACGCGCAGATCTTCCGCGAGTTCGAGGGCGAGCTCGACCCGGGCAGCACCCAGGGCTCGGGTGACGTGAAGTACCACGTCGGCACCAAGGGCAAGCACAAGTCACCGGCCGGCAACAAGGTCAAGGTGATGCTCGCCGCGAACCCCAGCCACCTCGAGGCCGTCGACCCCGTCGTCGAGGGCATGGCGCGCGCACGCGGCGATCGCCGCGGTGACGTGTCGGGTGCCGCGGTGCTGCCCGTGCTGATCCACGGCGACGCGGCGTTCGCGGGCCAGGGCGTCGTCGCCGAGACGCTGAACCTCTCGGAGGTCGAGGGGTACGACGTCGGCGGCACCGTGCACGTCGTCGTCGACAACCAGCTCGGGTTCACGACCTCGCCCGAGTCGGGACGCTCGTCGGTCTACGCGACCGACGTGGCCAAGATGGTGCAGGCCCCGATCTTCCACGTGAACGGCGACGACCCCGAGGCCGCCGTGCGGGTCATGCGGCTCGCCTACGACTTCCGGCGCGAGTTCCAGAAGGACGTCGTCGTCGACCTCGTCTGCTACCGCCGCTACGGGCACAACGAGACGGACGAGCCGGGCTTCACCCAGCCGGGCATGTACACGCTCATCGAGGCGCGTCCGGGCGTGCGCGAGCTCTACACCCAGCAGCTCGTCGCGCAAGGGCGACCTCACGTCGGAGGAGTGCGAAGCGGCGGCCGCCGACTTCCGCAACCGCCTCGACCAGGCGTTCGAGGAGACGCACTCCCCGCACGACACCGGCCTCGACGATCGCGGACCGACCCTCGACGACCTGGTCGAGTCGTCGACCAGTGCGCCCGACACACCGGTCGCGACGGCGACGACGAACGCCGCGCTCGAGGCGGTCGTGCACGCGCTCGAGTCCCGCCCCGAGGGCTTCTCGGTCCATCCGAAGCTCGAGAAGGTCCTGCAGTCGAATCGTCTGGTGTTCGAGCAGGGCGAGGTCGACTGGGCGCTCGCCGAGTCGTGCGCGTTCGGCACGATGATGCTCGAGGGCACGCCGGTCCGACTGGCCGGGCAGGACACGCGCCGCGGCACGTTCAGCCAGCGTCACAGCGTGCTCGTCGACCACACCACCGAGGCCGAGTACGTGCCGCTCGCGCACATCGCGCCCGACCAGGCACCCTTCCGGCTCTACGACTCGGTCCTCTCCGAGTACGCGGCCCTCGGGTTCGACTACGGCTACTCGGTCGCCGACCCGCGCTCGTTCGTGGCCTGGGAGGCGCAGTTCGGCGACTTCATCAACGGCGCGCAGATCATCGTCGACCAGTTCCTGACATCGGCAGACGACAAGTGGGGGCAAGCGTCGTCGTTGACGCTCCTCCTCCCGCACGGCTTCGAGGGCCAGGGACCCGAGCACTCGAGCGCCCGCCTCGAGCGCTTCCTCACGCTGTGCGCCGAGAACAACATGCGGGTCGTCTACCCGTCGACGGCCGCCCAGTACTTCCACGCGCTGCGGCGTCAGACCAAGGCCGCACGCCAGATGCCGCTCGTCTGCCTCACACCGAAGCGCTACCTCCGGATGCGCCAATCGCGCTCACCCGTCAGCGAGCTGACCGACGGCTCGTTCCAGAGCGTGCTCGACGACCGCGCCGCCGATTCGCTCGACGCGGCGAACGTGCATCGCGTGCTGCTCTGCACGGGGAAGCTGGCCCACGAGCTCATGGACGAGCGCGACAAGTCGGAAGCGCCGATCGCGATCGTCCGCATCGAGCAGCTCTACCCGTGGCCCGAGGTCGAGCTCGTCGACGTCCTCAAGCGGTACCCGAACGCGCCGGAGCTGTGGTGGGTCCAGGAGGAGCCGGGCAACATGGGCGCCTGGGGCTTCGTCCACGGCCGGCTCCTGCGCGTGACCCGTGCCGCGGAAATCCGAGCTGCGTCACGTCGCACGCAAGGCGAGCGCGAGCCCCGCGAGCGGCAGCCTGAAGGTGCACGAACGCGAGCAGGCCGACCTCATCGCGCTCGCGCTCGGGGAGAGCCCCCGGCCCTAGGACCGCGGGACCTGGACCGTCGTGTTCAGGTGCCGGGTGTCGGCGCCAGCGCGCTGCGCTCGGCGCTGTACTCCGCTTCCTGCGCCTCGATGTCCTGTCGTCGC
Source organism: uncultured Acidimicrobiia bacterium (assembly GCA_963731815.1). Classification (GTDB taxonomy): domain Bacteria; phylum Actinomycetota; class Acidimicrobiia; order IMCC26256; family PALSA-555; genus DATBSK01. Next base: position 214,244 of record CAVSWW010000010.1, read on the forward strand.
GCGCGCGCCGGCAGCCACAGCACGACGCAGATCGCACCGACGACGGCGACGGCGCCACCGACGATCAGGGCCGCGTGGAAGCCGTCGATGAACGCCGCCCGCGCCGCGTCGGCGAGCGCGGCACCCGCCTGACCACCGATCCGGCCGGCGGCTTGGAGCGCGAACCCGACGGAGTCCTTGATCCCATCGGCCAGACCGGGCGGCACGGGTCGCCCGGCGATCGAGTCGGCGACCTCCGAGCTGTAGATCGACGAGAACACGCTGCCGATGACCGCGACGCCGACCGCGCCACCGATCTGGCGCGTCGTGTCGTTGACCGCGGAGCCGACGCCGGCCTTGGCGAGCGGGAGCGAGCCCATGATCGAGTCGGTGGCCGGCGCCATGGTGAGCGCCATGCCGGTCGCCATCATGACCATGCGCCACGCGACCGACCCGTAGGACGACGACGCGGTGAGGCCGGTCGACAGCAGCAGGCCGCCCGCCATGAGGGTCATGCCGGTCGTGACGACGATCTTGGCGCCGAGCCTCGCCACGAAGCGCGCGGAGAGCGGGGCGACGATCATCATCGGGATCGCGAACGCGAGCAGCCGCACCCCCGTCTCGAGGGGTGAGTAGCCGAGCACGAACTGCAGGTACTGCGTCAGCACGAACAGCGACCCGAACAGCGCGAAGAACGTCAGCGCGATCGCGGCGCTCGCGACGGAGAAGCGCGGGTTCTTGAAGAACCGGAGGTCGAGCATCGGGTGCTCGCTGCGCAGCTCCCACACGAAGAAGAGCGCGAGCACGATGCCGCCGAACGCGAAGAAGGCGAGCGTCGTCGGGTCGGTCCAGCCCTGATCGGGGCCCTCGATGATCGCGTAGAGCAGCGTCGACAGCCCGACGATCGAGAGGAGCGCACCGACCGGGTCGAGGTCGGGAGGGTTCGGGTCCTTCGAGTCGGGGATCAGCAAGATCCCCGCGAGCACCCCGATCACGACGACCGGGACGTTCACCAGGAACACCGAGCCCCAGTAGAAGTGCTCGAGGAGGAACCCACCTGTGAGCGGCCCGAGCGCGATCCCGACGCCCGCGGTCGCGGCCCAGACGCCGATCGCCTTCGGACGCTCGTTGGCCGGGAACACGTTCGTGATGATCGAGAGCGTCGCCGGCATGATGAACGCACCGCCGATGCCCATGAACGCACGGGTCGCGATCAGCTCGTCGGCGCTGCCCGCCAGCGCGGCCGCGAGCGAGCCGAGCCCGAACACCACCAGACCGAACTGGAGCGCGGGGCGGCGGCCGAAGCGGTCGCCGAGGCTGCCGGCCGTGAGCAGGAGGCCCGCGAAGACGATCGTGTACGCGTCGATGATCCACTGGAGATCGCTGTTCGTCGCGTCGAGCTCCCGGACGATCGTCGGGATGGCGACGTTGAGGATCGAGTTGTCGAGGACGATGACGAGCAGGCTGAAGCAGAGAACGAAGAGGATCCACCACCGCCGTGCCTCTGCCTTCTCGGCGACGCGCTGACCGAGGGTCACGTGGCGACCCTATGCGCCGCGCGAGGGCTCTGAGCGTGACGTGCGTCGCGCTCGCTACCGGCTTGTCGTCAACGTGACGCGGCGTCGACGGCGGCGAGCAGCCGTTCGACCGAAGCGGGCGACGCCGATGTCATCGGCAGTCGCAGGTCGGCCGTCGGGATGCGGCCCTGCGCGTGCAACACGCCCTTCCAGACCGCCGGGTTCGGCTCGGCGAAGCCCGCGGCGATGACATCGGCGAGCGCCTCGTGGTGCGCGCGACCCTCCTCGACCTTGCCGGCGAGCGCGCACTCGACCAGCGCGACGAAGCGGTCGGTGCAGACGTGGGCCGACGCGCAGATCGTCCCGCGAGCGCCGAGCAGCACGTGCGGGAAGAGGTACGGGTCTTCGCCGCTGAGCACCGAGAAGTCGTCGGGTGCGCCGGCGAGGACTCGCATGGTGTCGGGGTCGACGGGGGTCGCCTGCTTCACGCCCGCGATGTTGGGGACGGCGGCGAGCTCGAGGAGGTGCTCGGCCTCCAGGAGACGGGCGGTCCGCGACGGGATGTTGTAGATGATGACGGGCACCGGGCTGCGCCGCGCGATCTCGGTGAAGTGGGCGACGATGCCCGCCTGGCTCGGCCGGACGTAGTACGGCACCACGCACATCGCGGCGGTGAGGCCCTCGACGTCGGCGAGCGACTCGACCCCCGCGGCGCTGTCCTCGGTGTTGTTCGTGCCCCCGCCGACGATGAGCTGCGCATCGCGGTCGCGACAGATCGCGCGCGACAGAGGTCGACGACTGCGCGCTTCTCGTCGGCGTTCAGCGAGGTCGACTCACCCGTCGTGCCGAGGGGCACGAGCCCCGCGCATCCAGCGGCGAGGTACTCGTTCGCGAGTCGCTCGACCGCGTCGAGCGCGACGCTGCCGTCAGCGGCGAACGGGGTGATGAGCGGGATGTAGACGCCGCGCAGGCTCACCGGAGATCCCATGCGCGAAGGGTACCCTCCGGGCACCTTGTCGGACCTCGCAATCATCGTCCTCACGATGCTCGTCGGCGTCGCCACGGGCGTGCTGTCGGGCATGTTCGGTGTCGGGGGCGGTGTGATCTCGACGCCGGCGATCCGCGCGCTCGGCGCGACGCCCGTCGCTGCGGTCGCGTCGACCCTGCCCGCGATCATCCCCGGCGCGATCAGCGGCGCGCTGCGCTACCGGCGCGACGAGCTCGTCGACGTGCAGGTCGCGTCGTGGACGGCGGGCTTCGGCATCTTCGCCGCGGTCGGCGGCGCGCTGCTCGTCGACGTCATCCCCGGCGACGGCCATCCGCTGATGTTGCTCACCGCGGTCCTGATCGCGTTCAGCGCCTACCGGCTGGGCCGGCCCCCTGCCGACGAGAGCCCCGCCGACCTCACCGTCGAGGGCATGACCGACGCCGGTCCGTCCGCCGAGGTCGTGCGCGTCGGCGCGCAGCGCCGTGCCTGGTGGCGCTTCGGCCTGATCGGGGTCGGTGCCGGCGTCCTGTCGGGCCTGCTGGGGATCGGCGGCGGCCTGATCATGGTGCCGGCGTTCACCGGCTGGGTCCGGCTGCCGATCAAGGCCGCGCTCGGCACGTCGCTGGCGTGCGTCGCGGTGCTGGCGGTGCCCGGCACGATCACGCATGCCGCGCTCGGCAACATCGACTGGCTCTACGCGCTCCCGCTCTGCATCGGCATCGTCCCGGGCGCGCGCATCGGCTCGCACCTCGCGATCCGCTCGTCCGACCGCACGCGCTCCGGCTCATCGTGAGCATCGGGCTCGGCACCCTCGCGACCGCCTACGCCGTCGGCGAAGTGCTGGCGATCATCTGACCGGGTCGAGTCCGGCGAGGTCGCGAGCGCGGGCGAGCACGGCGTCGAGCATCGGCTCGGTCAGTCGACCCGTGAACGTGTTCTGCTGGCTCGGGTGGTAGCAGCCGACGATCGCGACACGGTCGAGCTCGACCTCGAGACCGTGCGCGAACTTCGGGCGCGGTGACGGCAGGCGCGCCCCCGCCTCGCCGAGCACGCGCCACGCCGCCTCGTAGGCGAAGCCCCCGAGCACGACGATCACCTGCAGCCGGTCCAGCAGCGCGAGCTCGCGGACGAGGAACGGCTGGCACCGGTCACGCTCCGCCGGGCGTCGGCTTGTTCTGCGGCGGCGCGCACCGCACCGCGGCCGCGACGTAGGCGTCGGCGAGGCGGAGGCCGTCGTCGGCACGGACCGACTCGGGCTGGTTCGCCAGGCCCGCACGGTGCAGCGCGGCGAACAGCCAGTCGCCCGATCGGTCGCCGGTGAAGACGCGCCCCGTGCGGTTCCCGCCGTGGGCCGCGGGGGCGAGCCCGAGCAGCAGGATCCGCGCCGCGGGTCACCGAACCCCGGAACGGGTCGGCCCCAGTACTCCTCGTCGCGGAAGGACGCGCGCTTCTCCCGCGCCACGCGCTCGCGCCACTCGACGAGTCGCGGGCACGCCCGGCACCGCACGACCTCGTCGGTCAGCAGTGCGAGCTCCCGTCCCGGACCCGCGGCTGGCACGGCGGCATCGTATGGGGCCGGCCCCGGGAGGCCGCCTAGCCTTGGTGGCTTCCGATCCGGGACTCCCCTTGCGGCTGCTGCTGATCGTCAACCCGACCGCGTCGTCGATGACGCCGAAGCGGCGACGTGCGCGTCCAGGCGCTGCTGGGCCAGCACCACCGCCTCGAGGTCGCGGAGACCTACCGCCGCGGCCACGCGACCCGCCTGGCGCGCGCCGCAGCACGCGACGGGATGGACGTGGTCGTCGTCGCGGCGGGCGACGGCACGCTGAACGAGGCCGCCGACGGCCTCATCGGCACCGACACGGCCCTCGCACCGCTGCCCGGCGGCTCGACGAACGTGTTCGCGCGCACGCTCGGGATCCCGAACTCGATCATGCCCGCGGCGGACCAGCTCGTCGCGTCACTCGAGGCCTCGTCGATCCGGACGATCGGCGTCGGAGAGGCGAACGGCCGGCACTTCCTCTTCCACCTCGGCGCCGGCTACGACGCGGAGGTGATCGAGCAGGTGGAGCGGCGCAGCTGGCTCAAGCGCTGGCTCGCCCACCCAGTGTTCGCGGTCGCGGCGGTCACCACGTTCCTCCGCGGAATCGACCGCGAGCACCCGCCGTTCCACGTCGTGGGCGAGGAGGGTGCGGGCGGCGAGGCGGCGGAAGACCTCGGTCAGGCGTACTTCGCGATCATCTCGAACACGAAGCCGTACGCGTTCTTCGGGCCGCGACCGTTGATCGTGACCACCGAAGCCGGGCTCGACCGGGCGCTCGCGCTCACGATGTTCTCCAAGCTCGAGGTCGGCAGCACGCTCTCGGCCGCCGGGTCGGCGATGGTGAAGGGGAAGCGCATCGGCACGAACGATGCCGTCGTGCAGCGCGCCGACCTCCGCGCACTGACGCTCGTCGCGAACCACGGGCCGTTCCCGTGGCAGGTCGACGGCGACTACCTCGGCGAGGTGGAGCGCATCGAGATCCGGTACCTGCCCGACGCGCTCGAAGCTCGTGGTGCCCGACAAGTCCTGAGTCAGGACAGCACGCGGCGGGCGACGTCGGGCACGTCGGTGATCACCGCGTCGACGCCGGCCGCGGCGAGCCGGGCGATCTCGGCCTCGTCGTTCACGGTCCACACGTTGACGGCCACACCGGCCGCTCGCGTCTGCGTGATCAGGTCGCCGAGCGCGGGCTCACCGAGGAACCCCACGAACGGGTGCAGCGCGACATGGCCGCCCTCGGTGCAGCGCGTCGAGCGCACCGGCGAGATCGTCACCGAAGACCAGGAAGCCGGTCGGCACGCTGCCGTCGAGGTCGTGGACCCGGTCGATCGTCGGCAGGTGGAACGAGGAGACGAGCACGCGGTCGGCACGCCCGCGGGCGTCGAGGAGCACCACCACGGCCTCGGCCACGTGCTCGGTCTCGTCGAAGTCGTCGTCGCCGGGCGAGTTCTTGATCTCGACGTTGACGAGGCTGCCCGACGCAGGAGTCGAGGACCTCCTCCAGCGTGGGGATGTCGGGCCGCCGGGCCCGGATCTCCGCCAGCGGGAGCTCGCGCGAGCACCCCCAGATCGGGCGCCGCGGCGTCGTGGTGGACGACGAGCCCGCCGTCGCCGGTCCGGTGGACGTCGAGCTCGACCCCGTCGGCACCCAGCGCGAGGGCTCGGGAGAAGGCCTCGACGGTGTTCTCGGGCGCGACGGTCCGGGCGCCGCGGTGGGCCCAGACGGCCGGTGCCATGGAGCGGGGAGCCTACCGACGCCTCGCGCCGGAGCACCTGAAACCGCAGGTCAGGGCACTTGTGCCTGCGGTCACATGGGCCATAGTGTCGGTCGACGCCTCGAGGGTGCACACCCCGGGGACGACCGTGCGCGTCCAGCGCACGACTCGCTCAACGGGAAGTAGGGGGAAGAGCGGTGGCGCTCACCTGGATCCGCACGCACGACTGGGATGTCGACGACTGGCGGGGACGCTCGGCGTGCCTCGACTCCGACCCCGACGTCTTCTTCCCGATCGGGACCACGGGGAACGCCCTCGAGCAGATCGAGACGGCGAAGCGGATCTGCACCGCCTGCCTCGTCTCCGAGGAGTGCCTGGAGTTCGCCCTGGCCACCAACCAGGAGGCCGGCATCTGGGGCGGGACGACCGAAGAGGACCGCCGCAAGCTCCGCAAGGCGTGGCTCGCACGCCAGCGCGCCACGGCCTAGTCGCCACCCCTCCAGACCGAAAGCTGGCCCGCCGGGGAGCCGGCTCCTCAGAGCTCGATGGCGGCATCCGGTGCGATCGGCAACCGCAGATCGACCGTCGTGCCTCCGGCTTCGTCGTGCATCGAGATCTCGCCGCCCAGCTCGCTCGTGACGAGCGCCTGCACGATCGAGAGGCCCAGCCCGCGCGAGGCGTCGAGTGAGAAGCCGCTCGGCAGGCCGACGCCGTCGTCGGAGACCTGCACCGTGAGCTCACCGTCGCGGCGATCGAGCCGCACCACGACGTGACCGTCGAACGGCTCCGCTGACTCGACCTCACCGTCCTCGTCGCCGTGCGGGAACGCGTGGTCGACTGCGTTCTGCATCAGCTCGTTGAGCACGACCGCGAGCGGGGTCGCGACGACGCCGGGGAGCTCACCCGCCTCACCGACGACCTCGAAGTGCAGCTGCTGCTCGTCGGTCGACACGGTCTCCTCGACCGCGCGCACGAGCGGCCGGACGACATCGTCGAACGGCACCACGTCGCCGGCGTCGCGCGAGAGCGTCTCGTGCACGATCGCGATCGAGCGGATGCGCTGCTCCGACGCCTCGATCGCGTCCTGCGCCTCCGGCGACTGCAGTCGCCGGCCCTGCAGGCGCAGGAGCGCCGCGATCGTCTGCAGGTTGTTCTTCACCCGGTGGTGGATCTCGCGGATCGTCTGGTCCTTCGACAGCAGGATCCGGTCACGGCGGCGGAGGTCGGTGACGTCGCGCACGAGCACCAGCACGCCGGTGACGCGCGCGCCTTCGATCAGCGGGATCGCCTGCACCAGCACCGACGTGTCGCCCCGCTCGAGCTCCTCGGTCACGGGCAACCTGAGGCTGCACGCGGCTTCGGCAGCGTCCTGGTCGAAGCCGATCTCGCGCGGCTGCAGCCCCTGGGTGAACGCGTGGATGCCCATGCGGTGCAGCACGCGAGATCGCGTTCGGGCTCGCGTACCGCATGCGGAGCTCGTCGTCGAGCATCACGACGCCGTCGGCCACCCGCGGCGCCTCTTCGAGCACGACCTCGTCGCGCCCGAACGGGAACGTGCCCTCCGAGATCATGCGGGCGAAGCGCTCGAAGACGTCCATGTAGTAGCGCTCGAGCTCACCGGGCCGGCGAGCCGACGTCATCGCCGTCTCCCGGGTGACCACCGCGATCACCCGATCACGGTGCAGCACCGGGATGCACTGGACCCGGGCCTTGTCGCGCCCACCGAGGACCGTGGTGTCACCACCGACGATCTCGCCCTTGCGCCACGCCCGGGCGATCATCGGCCGGTCGGTCTCCTCGACGACGGTCCCGACCAGGTCGGCCGGGTACACCGTCTGGCCGGTCGTCGGGCGCATGTGCGCGAGCACGACGAACCGGTGCCCCTCCTCGCCCTCGACCGGCGCCAGCAGCAACAGGTCGGAGAACGTGAGGTCGGCGAGCGGCTGCCACGTGGCGACGAGGCGCTGCGCGTGCCGGAGCGTGTCGCCCGCGAGCCCGGTGTTCGCGCGGCGAGCTCGTAGAGCGGTATCGCCACGCTCCAAGGTTACGGCCGTGGGGTTTCACGGCACCGCCACCCGCGGGCTACGGGCCGAGGAGGTGCTCGCTCATCGCGGCCAGCCCGACCAGGTCGTGCACGTCGTCCTCGAGCGCCGGGACGACGGCGACGGTGTCGGGGATCCGGCCGAGCTCCTCCCGCAGCTCGCGCTCGCGTGTCGCGACGATCGCGTAGCTGCGGAACGTCTCACCGATCGTGTGCAGGACGCGCGAGGCGCTCTCGACGTCGTCGATGCCCTCGATGCCGCGCTCGACGAGCTTCTGAGCGACCGAATCGGCGTCGGCCAGCAGCGTCTCCGCGGCCCGCCAGCCGTCCTGCCCCCGGAGCTCGTCGGGCAGCGCCTTGTTGAGGACGAGGGCGGCGAGGTGGAACTTGCGCTCGACGAGCGCGTCGCAGAAGAACTCGGCCTCGCGCAGCGGCGCGCCCTCGAGCGTGGTCACGACCACGAAGGCGGTGCGCCGGTCGTGGAGGAGCCGCTCGACGGCCTTGGCGCGCTCGACGAAGCCGTCGTACATGGTCTGGAACAAGAGGAAGAACTCCGCGATGTCCTGGAGGAACTGGCTGCCGAGGATGCGGTCGGCCATCGTGTAGAAGGGCTTGCTCGCGAAGTTGACGAGGCGCGCGGCGCGCTTCCCGCCGACTCGGTACGGCATCGTGAGCCAGCGCAGCAGCTTGCCGCCGAAGAACTCCGCCATCCGCGCCGGCGCGTCGACGAAGTCGATCGCGTTCCGCGTGGGCGGTGTGTCGATCACGATCAGGTCGTACTTGCCGCTCGCGTGCAGCTCGAAGAGCCGCTCCATCGCGATGTAGTCGTGGCTCTGGACGAAGCGGCTGGTGACGTTGGTGTAGAGCCGGTTCTCGAGGATCCGGTACGCGGTCTCCTCGTCGGGTGCATGGCGCAGGACGAGGTCGTCCCAGCCCGCCTTGGTGTCGAGCATCGCCGCGTACAGCTCGCCGCGCGGCTCGAGCCCGGCGGCCCGCAGCACGTCGGGCGGCACGCGCCGCTCCACGTTGCCGAACCCTTCCAAGCCGAGCGCCGAGGCCAGGCGGCGGGCGGGGTCGATCGTGAGGACGAGCACCTTGCCGCCGAGTCGCAGCGTCGCCCCGAGCGCCGACGCCGCCGCGGTCGTGGTCTTCCCGACGCCGCCCGACCCGCAGAAGACGACGATCTCACGCGTCGCGAGCAGCGACTCGAGCTGCGTCTCGCTCATTCGCCCAGCTCCGCGGCGAGGGCCTCCGCCACCATGCGGGTGACGCGCAGGCCGTGATCGCGCACGAACAGCATCGGCACGTAGACCAGCGGGAGGTCGATGCTCTCGCGGAGGTGCATGAGGTGCACGGTGCGCGAACGCCGGAGTGCGACCGCGAGCCCGGCGGCGTCGAGGACCGCGTCCGCTCCGGGTCCGATCTCGTCGGCCAGCGCGCTCGTCGCGGCCGGCGCCCGCAACGCCGCGAACACGGGCTCGTCGCTGCGAGTGAACGGCTCGGGCAGCACCCGGTTGACGACGACCGTCCCCAGCGGGACGTCGAGGTTCTCGCGCGCGCTCGCGACGAGCTCGATGGTCTCGCTGACGGGCATCTCTTCCGGTGACGTCACGACGTTGAGCGCGGTGACGGCCGGATCGGCCAGCACGTCGACCATCCACTCGGTCTGAGCGCGGACCGGTCCCACCTGGACCAGCTCGCGGATCGCACGCGGCGAGTCGAGCTGGGCCACGACGTGACCGGTCGCCGCCGCGTCGACGATCACGATGTCCCAGTCGGCGCGCCCCTCGATCGACTCGCGCACCTCCCAGCACACCTTGCCGACCGTGAGGATCTCCTTCACGCCCGGCGCCGCGTTCGCGACGAAGTCGAGCATCGACGCGAGCGGACCGATCCTGCCGAGCACCGGCACCTTCAGGTTCAGCTTCAGGTACTCGCGCAGCGACGCCTCGGTGTTCATCTGCATCGCGTGCACACCGGGGTACACCTCGACGGGATCGAAGCCCACCGGGGCTCGCTCGAAGAGCGCGGTGAGGTTCCCCTTCGAGTCGACCTCGACGAGCAGGACGCGCTTGCCCCGCTCGGCGGCCAGCAGCGCGGCTGCCGCGGTGACGGTGCTCTTGCCGACCCCGCCCTTGCCGGTGAAGAAGAGGAGGCGCCGATCGAGCAGGTCGATCCGGTCGTTGACCAGACCGGTCGCCTCGGCGAGCTCGGGAGCCGCCGCGGGCGTCGTCATGACCTCAGACTGGCCTCACGCGGTCGCGGGGCCGAAGCCGACCCGCTTGGCGTCCGAGTCCGTCTCGAACTCGACGTAGGCCAGGCGCGCCGCCGGCACACCGATCTTGCGGCCCTTCGTGTCGAGCCAGAGGATGCCCTCGTCCTTGCCGAGCGCCTTCTCGACGGCGTCGACGAGCTCCTCGGCGGTGCTGTCGACCTCGAGGTTCAGCTCTTTGGGCGTGTGGACGACTCCGATGCGCACTTCCATGGGTCGGACACTACCGCCCACCTAGATTTCGGCCGTGATCGAACTCGCATCGGCCTCGGCCCGGATCGTCGCTGCCCAGATCCTGGCGGCAGAGGAGACCCAGACGTTCTCGGTGCCCATCCTCGTCGTGGCAGCCGGCGTCGCGCTCGCGTGGTGGGCCGTGCTCGCCGCCGTCGTCGTGGCACGCCGCCCGCCCCGCATCAAGGCCGACGGCGGCGGCGGGCTCGAGCTCCCACCCGAGCCACCCGCGGTCGCGGGGATCCTCGCGGGCGACTTCGAGGTCGCGTCGGAGACCGCGCCCGCGATCGTCCTCGACCTCGCGGCGCGCGGGTTCGTCGAGCTCGACGAGGTGCAGCCAGGGAAGACGATCTGCCGCATCCGGCGCGCCGGGAGCGCCGATCCCGGCGCACTGCACGACTACGAGCAACGCGTGCTCGGCGAGCTGACCAGGAAGGCCGTCGACGGTGTCGTGCCGGTCGAGGCGCTGACGACCGGACCGGCCGAGCAGTCGAAGCGTTGGCACCGCGCCCTGACACGGGAGGTCGTCGGCGACGCTCAGGCGCGCGGTCTGACGAAGGCGCGTTGGCCGCTCCTCCTCACGACGGTGCTGGGCGCGCTCCTCGCGATCGTCGTCGTGCTGCTGTACGTCTCTTCCGAAGTCGGTGGCGACGCCGACGACGAGGGCACGTTGCTCGGCGCGATCGCTGCGGCCGTCGCGCTCGCGGGGCTCGTCGTCGGCGTGATCGTCGTCGGCCGGCTCGGCCGCTCGCTCGCGCAGCTCCCGACCGACGCCGGCCGCGAGGCGGCGCCGCGCGTCGTCGGCCTCGCCACGACGCTGCGCGACAACGACGCCCTCGGCGACCTGCCCCCGGCCGGCGTCAAGCTCTGGGACCGCGTGTTCGCGTACGCCGCGGCGTTCGGTGCCGCGCCACTCGCCGTCGAGCTGCTCCCCATGGGCGCGGAGGACGACCACCAGGCGTGGAGCCACTTCGGCGGCCGGTGGCGGCGCGTGCGCGTCCGCTACCCCCGAGGGCTGCCGCCGGCGTGGGGCAAGCATCCGCTGTTCGCGCTCGCACTCGCGCTGTTCTGGGGTGCCGTCGCCCTGGTCATCGGCTACGGACTGCTCCAGCTGATCGACGCCGACCGGCCGACCGAGATCTCCGCCGACGCCTGGGACTGGGTCGAGCTCGCCGCGTCGCTCGCCCTCGTACCGGTCATCCTCATGCTGCTGTGGTGCGGCTGGGTGCTGGTGCGCGCCGCCCCCGACCTGTGGCAGCGCCGCACCGTGACCGGCGACATCGTGCGCGCGCGCCGCTACCGCCAGATCTTCACGAGCAGCGACAACCCCTCGTACTGGCAGTACCTCGCGATCGACGACGGGTCACGCGACCGGATCCCGGCGTGGAGGGTGAGCGTCGCGTTGTGGTCGGCCCACAGCCAGGGTGAGACGGTGGAGGCCGAGATCACACCGCGTCTCGGCTACGTGCGATCGATGCGTTCTACTGGGTGATCTTCAGCTCGGGGTGCGAGATCTTCGTCGGGGCGAGCTGCGTGTCGAGCTGCTCGGCGATCGCTCGGAACACCTGACTCGCCTCGTCGTCGGGTGCCGCGACGATGATGGGGGCCCCGGTGTCGCCGCCCTCGCGGAGCGCGGGGACGAGCGGGATCTGGCCCAGGAGCGGCACGCCGAGCTTGTGCGCCAGGTGCTCGCCACCGCCTGCCCCGAACAGCTCGTACCGCTTGCCGTCGTCGCCCGTGAACCAGGACATGTTCTCGATGACGCCGACGACCTCGAGGTTGACCTTCTCCGCCATCGCACCGGCGCGCTGGGCCACCTTCTGCGCGGCGAGCTGGGGCGTCGTCACGATCACGAACTCGGCGCGCGGGAGGAACTGCGAGATCGACAACGAGACGTCGCCCGTGCCGGGCGGGAGATCGATCACGAGATAGTCGGGATCCGCCCAGTGGACGTCGGTGAGGAACTGCTCGAGCGCCTTGTGGAGCATCGGGCCGCGCCACACGATGGCCTCGTCTTCGCGCGTGAAGAAGCCCATCGAGATCGCGGTGACACCGTGCGCGGCAGGAGGGACGAGCACGTCGTCGATGAGATCGGGGGGATGGTCGACGCCCAGCATCCGGGGCAACGAGAAGCCGTACACGTCGGCGTCGACGACTGCCACCCGCTTGCCGCGCTGCGCGAGCGCGATCGAGAGGTTGGTCGTGACGGACGACTTGCCGACGCCGCCCTTGCCGGACGCGATCGCGAGGATCCGCGTGCGCGAGCTCGTGAACGGGTTGGTGCGGTGATGCGGGTCGGGTGCCGCGACCCCTGCGTCGACGACGGCGAGCGGGTTGGGCGGCGGCTCACCCTTCAGGACGCGGGCGACGGCCGGCAGCTCGTCTTCTTCCATGAGGCGCATGTCGACGTCGACGCGGTCGATGCCGTCGACCGCCTGCGCAGCGGCGCGAACCGCCGCCTCGAGCTCCGCGTAGTGGCCGCGGTCGACGAGCGGCTCGGCCACCGCCACGACGGCCGTCGAGCCGTCGACCGCGATCCCCTGGATCATGCCGAGCTCGCCGATGGGCAGCCGCAGCAACGGCTCGAGGACCGCGCCGACCGCGGCGCGGATCCCGTTCTCGAGCTCGGCGGCGTTGCTGCTCGGCATCTCGGTCCAGTCCCGGCCTTCTCGTCCCACTGCGTACGGGGAGGGGATTTCCACTACCTGCATAGGTAGAATACCGGCGTGGCGGTGAAGGTCCCCACTTCGACGACCGGTTCCCCCGAAGCCGCGCCCGAACCCGATCGGCCCGAGCTCTCCCCCGACGAGTTCAACGCCGCGGTCACGGCGGTCACCAACGCCTTCGGCGATCCGACCCGGCGCGAGATCTATTTGTTCGTCCGCGCGACCGGGGCCGGAGACGGGATCACCGCGTCGGACGTCGCGCAGCACTTCGAGCTGCACCCCAACGTCGCCCGGCACCACCTCGAGAAGCTCACGAGCGGCGGGTACCTGACGGTCGCGATCGCACGCGCCGACGAGACGACCGGCAGCCGCCCCGCCGGGCGCCCCTCGAAGCGGTACCAGGCGACCGAGCTCGACCACGCGCTCGCCCTGCCGCTCCGGCACGACGACGTGCTCGCCAACCTCCTCGTGTGTGCGCTCGACGCCCTCGGCCCCGAGCGCGCCGAGGAGCTCGCCGACGAGGTCGGCTTCGCCTACGGGCAGTCGCTCGCTGAGCGCATGGAGCCCGGCGCCGGCCACCGATCGGTACGGACCGCGCTCGCAGCCGTCGCCGACGCGCTCACCGCGCACGGCTTCGCCGCGCACGCCGAGTCGAAGGGCGACGAGCTCTCCATCGTCTCCGAGTGCTGCCCGTTCGGCGACACCGCGACCGAGTATCCGCACGTCGTGTGCGCGCTCGATCGTGGGATGATCCGCGGGATGCTCGCCCGCCTCTACGGCGAGACGTCGCCACGGTTCGCCGTCAGCCGTCCCGACGGCGCCGACCACTGCGTCGCTCGCGTCTGACACGGTCGTGTCGCGCAGCTATCTCGACCACGCTTCGTCCTCACCGCTTCGTCCGGCCGCGCTGGACGCGATGCTCCCCTACCTGCGCGACCACCCGGCCGATCCCGGTCGTGTCCACAGCGACGGCAAGATCACCAGGGTCGCGATCGAGACCGCGCGCGAACAGGTCGCCGCACTGTTCGGTGCGCGGCCCCGCGAGGTCGTGTTCACGTCGAGCGGCACCGAGAGCGTCAACACCGCGATCTGGGGCGCGGTCGCCCGCGCGAGCGAAGCGGCGGACACGCCAGCCGTCGTGACCACGGCCGTGGAGCACTCGGCGGTCATCGACGCGTGCTCACGGTCGTCCGCCGCGGTGACCCGCGTCGGTGTCGACCGCCTCGGGCAGGTCGACCGCGACGCGCTCCTCGCCGCGGTGCGCCCCGACACGGCGCTCGTCTCGGTGCAGCTGGCGAACCACGAGGTCGGCACCGTCCAACGAGCGCTGCCCGAGGTCGTCGCCGCGGCGCGCGAACGCGACGTGCTCGTCCACGTCGACGCGTGCGCTGCGGGGGGCCACGTCCCGATCGACTTCCAGGGCCTCGGCGCCGATCTGCTCTCGGTGACCGCCCACAAGCTGGGGGGCCCGAAGGGCGCAGCGGCGATGCTCGTGCGGCGCGGCCTCCGGCTCCCGCCCTTCGTCGTCGGCGGCATGCAGGAGCGCGCCCGCCGCGGCGGGATCGAGGACGTGCCCGCGATCGTGGGGTTCGGCGCTGCGGCCGCCGAGCTCCACGACGATGACCGCCTGGCCCGTGAGGCCGACACGGCGCGCGCGCAGACCGATCGCCTCCTCGGCGCAGCACTCGCGGTCGACGACGTCGAGCGCTTCGGCGACCCGGACGCATCCCTGCCGCACCTGGTCTGCGTCGGCGTCGGCGGCGTCGAGTCGGAGCCGATCCTGCTCGCGCTCGACCAGCGCGGCATCTCCGTGCACTCCGGCTCGTCGTGCTCGAGCGAAGCGCTCGAGCCGTCGCCCGTCCTCGAGGCGATGGGTGTGGACGCCGATCGCTCGCTGCGACCGAGCGTGGGCTGGAGCACGACCGACGCCGACATCGACGCGTTCTGTGACGCGTTTCCCGAGGTCGTCGGGAAGCTTCGGGCGCTCAGGACCGGTTGAACGCCCCGACCGAGGGAAGGACCCCGACGTGATCCCCGTGCAGCGACTGAACCACGCAGTCCTCTACGTGCGCGATGCCGCGCGTTCCGCCGCGTTCTACCAGGAGGCGTTCGGCTTCGAGGTCGTCGCCGAGCAACGCGGCGCCGCGTTCCTGCGCGCCGGCGGGTCCTCGAACCACCACGACCTCGGCCTGTTCTCCGTGGGTCCGGACGCGCCGGGCCCGGAGCAGGGCCGCGTCGGCCTGTACCACCTCGCCTGGCAGGTGCCGAGCATCGACGACCTCGGCCCGGCTCGCGACACATTGCTGGCGCTCGGCGCGTACACCGGCGAGAGCGACCACGGTGCCACGAAGTCGATCTACGGCAAGGACCCCGACGGCAACGAGTTCGAGATCATGTGGATGCTGCCGCGCGACGAGTGGGGCGAGCACGAGCGCACGGCCACCGTCGCACCGCTCGACCTCGACCGCGAGGTGGAACGGTTCGGCTCCTGATCGCTGAGTGCGTCGCTCCGCTCGAGCGACGGGCTCAGTGCGTCGCGGCGAAGTACGGGTTGACGCCCGACGCGTGGTCGGTGACGTCGACGATGCGCTCGATCTCGGGCACCGCGTCGACGATCGCGACCTCGATCCCCTGCTGCAGCGTCGCCGCCGCCATCCCGCAGCCCTGGCACCCGCCGGACAGCACGACGTAGGCGACCGGCTCCTCGACCGCCACGAGCTGCGCCTGCCCGCCGTGCGCGGCGATGGCCGGGTTCACCTGCTCGTCGAGCACGGCGATGACCGTGCGGGCAACGTCACTGGTGAGGTCGGTGTCGGCCGCGTCCGTCCACGGCGGTGCGACCGCCGCGGCCTCGGGCTGGTTCGGGTTCTGCATGACCATGCCGGCACCCGTGAAGTCGAGCGTCGCTCCGGCAAGGCGCTCGGAGCTCTCCGAGCGGATGACGACCGGCAGGTCGCCGTGGTGCTGCACGACGTCGACAGCGCCGGCCTCGTCGATGGGCCGGAGGTCCATCGTGTACGTGTAGGCACCGTCCTGCTGACCCGCGATCTCGACGAAGAGTGCGAGCTCCTCGGGGCCGTCCTCGCTGGAACGGACCTCCAGGATCTTGTCGCGTGCATCGTCCGTGATTGTCAGGACTTCACTCATCGCTGCGTCACTTTCGTTTCGGATCGTCGGCGTCGTGCACCCATTGTACGGCCGTTGGGTGCAACCCCTCACCCGGGGACTTTCTGCCCGCCTTCGCGCCCGTCCTACCCCGCCTCGCCGCGCTTGGCAGCCTCGAACTTCTCGGCGCTCGTGTCGCCGCGCGCCTTCGCACTCGGCAGCAGGTGGTCGAGCAGGCGGTCGCAGATCTCGGTGAGCTCGCGCTGCTGCGCCGGTGTGAGCTGGTCGAACAGGTGCCGGCGCACGCTCTCGACGTGCATGGGCGCCGCCGCCTCGAGCGCGGCGAAGCCCTTGTCGGTGAGCACGGCGAACGCGCCCCGGCGGTCCTCACCACACCGGTCACGGCGCACCCACCCGCTCTCCTCGAGCCGGGCGATCGCGTGCGAGAGGCGGCTGCGGGACGACTGGGTCGCGTCGGCCAGCTCGCTCATGCGGAGCGTGCGGTTCGGGGCGGCCGAGAGCATCACGAGGATCTCGTAGTAGCCGTACGGGATCTCGGAGTCGCGCTGGAGGTCGCGCTCGATCTCGCCCCAGAGCAGCCGGCTGGCGAAGATCCAGCTCAGCCACATGTGGCGCTCGTCGTCGTCGAGCCATCGAGGCTCGGGACCGTTCATCGCAGACACCGTACGCACCCGTCACTTGGTTGACTTCTCAACTACATGGTAGTAGAGTGTTCAACTATTGAACAGGACACGACCTACGGGCCCCTCCATCGGCCCAGGAACGGGAGGAGCGACATGACCGCCACCGACACCAGCAACGCCATCCAGATCCCCGGCTACACGGCCGGGCACCTGGAAGATCGACGACCTCCACTCCGAGGCCGCCTTCACCGTCCGCCATCTCATGGTCACCAAGGTCCGGGGTGGCTTCACCGGCCTCGACGGCGTGATCGTGACCGGAGACGACCACCTCGAGTCGAGGGTCGACGTCACCATCGACGCCACGACCGTCAACACGGGGAACGCCGACCGCGACGCCCACGTCCGCTCGGCCGACTTCCTCGACGTCGAGCAGTTCCCGACGCTCGAGTTCCACTCGACCGGGACCCGCGCGGCGGACGACGGCGAGTCGTTCGTCGTCCAGGGTGACCTCACGGTGCACGGGGTCACGAAGCCCGTCGAGCTCCGCGTCGAGGTGAACGGCTTCCAGCCGAACACGCCGTTCGGCGACCACCGCGCCGGGTTCTCGGCGACGACGGAGATCAGCCGCAAGGAGTTCGGCGTCACGTTCGACACGCCGCTCGAGGGCGGCGGCGTCGGCCTCGCCGACAAGGTGCACATCAACCTCGAGATCGAGGCGATCCTCCAGGACGCCTGACATCCACCGCCGGCTGAGGCGCGGGCCATCCCAGCCCGGCTCGCCCTCAGTCGGCGGTCAGTCGGCGGTGAAGCTCAGGCCGGTGACCTTCCAGCCCTCGGCCTCGGTGCCCTCGATCTTCAGGAAGGCCGCGCCACCCTCGTACGTGTACGCGCACACGGGCACGCCGGGGTCGGTGCGGTCGCAGCCCTGCGACTGCCACGTGTTGCCGGCACCGTCCGTGGCGAACAGCTCGCCGACGACCTCGTCGGTCGCGCACCGACGTGCCGCCGCCTGGTCGCCGCTCCCCCACGCATCGACGAGCGACTGGGACGCGTCCTCCGCCGTGCTGCAGATGATCCCGACGGTCACGGCGGTCGTGTCCGCCGTGGTGGACGACGACGGCTCCGTCACCCGTGTCGACGTGGTCCCCTCGTTCGACTCGTCGTCGCCACCGTTGCAACCGGCCGCGACCGCGACGACCAGCAGCAGCCCCACCACGACGAGCGCCCGGCGCGTCACTTCGGTTGTGACCGCAGCACGTTGAGCGCAGAGCCCGCCTTGAACCACTCGATGTGCTCGTCGGACATCGTGTGCGTCGTCTGGATCTCGTCCGACTTCCCGTTCGTGTGGTGCAGCACGACGGTGACCGGCTTGCCGGGTGCGAGGTCGGCGAGCCCGACGATGTCGACGGTGTCGTCGACGAGCACGCGCTCGTAGTCGAGCGGGTTCGAGAACGTGAGCGCGAGGACACCCTGCTTCTTCAGGTTGGCCTCGTGGATCCGGGCGAACGACCGGACGATGACCGCTCGACCCGCCATGTAACGGGGCTCCATCGCCGCGTGCTCACGCGACGACCCCTCGCCGTAGTTCTCGTCGCCGACCGCGACCCAGGAGATGCCAGCCTCCTTGTACGACTTCGCGAGGTCGGGCAAGCGGCGCGGTCGAGCCGTCACGCACGTCGATTCCCTGGCCGGGCGCGTCGAGCGCGAACGCGTTGTTGACGCCGGTGAAGAGGTTCTGGGAGATGTTCGTGAGGTGACCGCGGAAGCGGAGCCACTTCCCCGCCGGCGAGATGTGATCGGTCGTGCACTTGCCGGCCGCCTTCAGCAGCACGCGCAGACCGACGAGGTCGTTGCCGTCCCACGCCTCGAACGGCTCGAGCAGCTCGAGGCGCTCCGAGTCGGGCTTGACGACGACGTCGACGCCCGAGCCTTCGGGGGCGGGCTCGACGAATCCCGACTCGCCCGGGTCGAAGCCCTGATCGGGCAGCTCGTCGGCGACGGGCGGCTCGAGCCGGACACCGCCGTTGCCGTTGCTCACCGGATCGTGCACGAAGTCGTGGTCGAGGCGGCCGGTGAGCGCCATCGCCACGACGGTCTCCGGGGACGCGATGAACGAGAGCGTGGCCGTGTTGCCGTCGTTGCGGGCCGGGAAGTTGCGGTTGAACGACGACACGATCGTGTTCGTCTCGCCGGTCGAGATGTCGTCGCGCTTCCACTGGCCGATGCACGGACCGCAGGCGTTCGCGAGCACCGTGGCGCCGATCGCCTCGAGATCGTCGAGCAGGCCGTCGCGCTCGATCGTCGCGCGCACCTGCTCGGAGCCCGGCGTGATCAGCAGCGGCGACTTCACCGTCAGACCGGCGGTCTTCGCCTGGCGGGCGACGTGCGCGGCGCGTCCGATGTCCTCGTACGACGAGTTCGTGCAGGACCCGACGAGCGCGTACGAGATGTCGAGCGGGTAGCCCTCCTCGGCCGCGACGCGGCGAGCTCGCTGACCGGGCGGTCGAGGTCGGGGGTGTGCGGACCGACGACGTGCGGCTCGAGGTCGTCGAGGTCGATGTCGATGACGCGGTCGTAGTAGCGCTCCGGGTCCGAGTCGATCTCGGGGTCGGGTCGCAGGTACTCGGCGTACTCGTCGGCCAGGCCGGCGAGCTCGGCGCGACCGGTCGCCTTGAGGTACAGCGCCGAGCGCACGTCGTACGGGAAGATCGAGCACGTCGCGCCGATCTCCGCGCCCATGTTGCAGATCGTCGCCTTGCCCGTCGCGGAGATCGACTCCGCACCAGGACCGAAGTACTCGACGATCGCGCCCGGTGCCGCCCTTCACGGTGAGGATGCCGGCGACCTGGAGGATGACGTCCTTGGCCGCGGCCCATCCGGAGAGACGCCCGGTCAGCCGAACGCCGATGACCCGCGGCACACGGGTGTTGAACGGCCAGCCCGCGAGCACGTCGACGGCGTCGGCACCACCGACACCGATCGCGACCATGCCGAGCCCACCGGCGTTCGGCGTGTGGCTGTCGGTGCCGATCATCATCCCGCCGGGGAACGCGTACTGCTCGAGCACGACCTGGTGGATGATCCCCGAGCCGGGCTTCCAGAACCCGATCCCGAACTTCGACGACACCGAGCGCAGGAACTCGTAGACCTCGGAGTTCGATGTCGAGCGCGGTCACCATGTCGGCGTCGGCACCGACGTGCGCCTGGATCAGGTGGTCGCAGTGCACGGTCGCCGGGACCGCGACGCGTGGCAGCCCGGCCGTCATGAACTGCAGGAGCGCCATCTGCGCGGTCGCGTCCTGCATCGCGACGCGATCGGGCCGGTAGTCGGCGTAGTCGACGGCCCGCTCCAGACCGACGGTCGCGCGGGTCGTCGGCGTGCGCGATCAGCACCTTCTCGCTGAACGTCAGCGCCCGTCCGAGCCGGTCACGAGCGATGGCCGACGCGGTCGGGGTACTTCGTGTACAGCGACTCGACCAGCTCGATCGGGGTCGTGGGTCCGACTTGCGTCTCGGCCATCGGGCGTGCTCCGGGCTCGGCTTCGTGCTCCTCTTCGCAGGCTACGCCGCTAGCGAGGACGCTCTTCCACGGTGACCGACTCCATCACGTCGCCGACCTGCGTGGCCTGGGCGACGTCGACGCCCTCGACGACGTAGCCGAAGAGGTTGTAGTCCTTGCTCAGCTTGCGCGTGCAGTCGTCGATGCACACGAAGAACTGCGAGCCGTTCGTGTTGGGACCGGCGTTCGCCATGGCGACCGCGCCGAGCGTGTACTCGCCCTGCACCGTCTCGTCTTCCCACTTGTAGCCGGGCCCGCCGGTGCCGGTGCCCTCGGGACAGCCACCCTGGATCACGAAGTCGGGCACGACGCGATGGAACGTCAGGCCGTCGTAGAAGCCCTGGCGTGCCAGGCCGACGAAGTTGTTGACCGACTTGGGTGCGAGCTGCGGGTCGAGGTCCATCACGATCGTCCCGCGGTTGGTGGTCACCGTCGCGCGGTACATCGAGCTCTCGTCGGTCTGCTGCTCCGGTTGCTGGGCCATGGTGGCGCCTTCCTTCTCGCGGTCAGGGGGTCGAGGGGGGTGGGGACTCGAGCGCCGCGGTCACGTCGACGAGCAGCTGTCGCGCCTGGTCGGCAAACGTCCCTTCGGGCTGTGCGACCAGGTAGCGCTGCAGGTCTCCTTGCGCGGCGGCGAAGTCCCCATATTCGTTCGCCAACACGATCGCGCGGAAGAAGCGGGCGTCTGCCAGCTCGGGATCGAGCTCGACGGCCTTGTCCAGCCTGGCCCGTGAGGCGTCGACGAGATCGGCGGCATCCGTGGCGTCGGCCGCCGTGGCCGTGAGATAGAGGATGCGCCCCGACTGCGCCTGGGCCTCGGCGTTGCCCGGGTCGATGCGGATGATCTCGTCGTACTGGCGCAGCGGCCGCGGCGAGGTCGTCGTCGGCCTCGAGGTACTGCGCGAGCAGCAGCCGGCTCGGGACGTCGTCCGGGTTCGCGGCGACCGCCCGCTCGACACGTTCTCGGCGATCGGACGCCGACGGCTGACCGTTCGAGGATCCCGTGTTGCCGCTGCTCGTCTCGCCGGGGAGGCGCGCGCCGAGCGCGAAGGCGAGGACGACGCCGGCGACCACAGCGAACGCGACGAGCCCACCGATGACGAGCCAGCGTCGCGACGCCGGGGGCTCCTCCTGCTCGGGACGGGTGTCGACGCCATCGCGCAACGCACGGATCACGGCTGCCGCGCGTGCCGTGTAGTCGTCGTGCAGCGCCCGGTACGACGCGTCGTCGATGCCGCCGGCCGCCCGCTCGTGCTCGAGGTCGTCGAGCGACTTGAGCAGGAAGTCACGCTCCTCTTCGAGGTTCGCGCTCACGAACCGGTCGACCTGCGCTCGCGCGCGACCAGCTCCTCGTCGGCGTCGGTCGAGTGCATGACCGGTTGCGTGCGCCAGCGGCGCAGCGCGAGCACCAGTCCACCCGCGCCGAGCAGCAGGGCGACGACGGGCAGGCCCCAGACGAGCAAGCCGAGACCGTCGCCCTCGGGGTTGAGGAGGATCGACTCGCCGTAGCGATCGACGTAGGACTGGCGGACCTCTTCGTCGCTCGCGCCGGCACCGATCTGTCGTCGGATGTCGGCGCGGATCGCGCGCGCGGTCGATGTGGAGGAATCGAGCACCGAGAGACCTTCGCAATCCGGGCAGCGGAGCTCGGCGGCGAGGTCGCGTGTGCGCTCCAGGTCGGTGCGGTCACCGCCGTCCGGCCAGGCGGCCCACGCGACGACGCCGACCACGATCACCGCGAGCAGCACCCACGGCCACGCCTTCATGCCCGGCGCCCCCGCGCGGCCGCGAGCAGCGTCTCGAGGTCGTCGCGCGTCGTCGGACCGATCTGCGCGCCCGCGATCAGACCCTCCGGCGTGATCGCGAACGTCTCCGGCTGGCCGCGCGTGCCGAACGCGAGCGACGCGCTGCGCTCCCGGGTCCATGCCGACGGTCCAGTCGATCTCTTTCCCCGGTCCGTAGCCCTCGACGGCACGCTTGGTGTCCTCGCGGACGATGCCGACGAGCTCGAAGTCGGGGTCGTCGCGGTGCGCGCTCGCGAAGCTCTTCAGCGCCGGCAGCTCCTCCCGGCAGGGTGCACACCAGGTGTTCCAGAAGTTGACGAGCACCGCCTTCCCGGCGAGGTCGTCGATCGAGAGTCGCTCCCCGTCGAGGGTGCGGACCGTGAACGAGGGTGCCGGGTCGCCGACGAGCTGGCTCTTCGTGGCGTCGGCGCGCGGGTCGCCACCGACCTGCGTGGCGAGGACGACCGAGACGCCGGCCACGACCACGGCGACGGCCAGTGCGATCCACCGGGTCGGGTGCTTCATGCCGGCACCGGCTCCGGCTCACGCGACTCGACGGGGGGCTCGACCGCCGGCACCTTCCGCCGGCGTGCGCCTGGGACCAATGCCAGTGCCGTGCCGAGCACGATGACGCCTCCGCCGATCCAGAGCCAGACGACCATCGGGTTCACCGCGACCCCGAGGGTCACCCGACCGCCGTTGTTCGTCGGCGACGAGACGAGCGTGAGGTAGACGTCGCGCAGGAACCCCGTCCGCACGGACGGAGTGCCGATGGCGCTCGTCGAGTTCGGGAAGATGTTCACCGCCGGCGCGTAGACGCCGAGATCGTCGCCGTCGTGCTCGATGCGCACACGGGCCTTGACCACGCGCTTCTGGGCGTCGACGTCGACGTCGCGCCCGAGGTAGGTGACCGTGTAGCCGGCGACCGTCGCGGACTCGCCGCGGGTCAGGCGTACCTCTCGCTTGGTCGAGTAGCTGCTCGACGCGGCGAGCGCGACGGCGATCAGCACGATGCCGGTGTGGACGACCAACCCGCCGTAGAGGCGCGGGTTCCCGCGCACCGTGCCGACGAGCGCGCCGGGCCACGAGCCACCTTGCGCGTGACGACGTGCCCTCGTCCCGACGACGAACTGGCGCACGATGCCCGCGAGCGCGAACGCGGCGAGCCCGAAGACGACGACGTCGGTGATGCCGTGCGCCCCGAGGATGATCGCGACGACCATCGTGATCGCGCCGACCCACGCCGGGATCAGGAGCCGGTCACGGAGGACCTCGCCGCTCGTCGTCCGCCACGGCAGCGCGGGGGCCACGGCCATCAGGAAGAGGAGCGCGATCCCGATCGGCGACGTCATGCGGTCGAAGTACGGCTCGCCCACGCTCAGCTGGCGGCCCTGCACCGCTTCGGCGAGCAGCGGATACACGGTGCCGAGCAGCACGACGAACGCCAGACCCGCGAACAAGAGGTTGTTGACCAGGAACGCCGACTCGCGGGAGACCGGCGAGTCGATGCGCCCGGCGGATCGCAGGGCATCGCCGCGCCACGCGATCAAGCCGATGCCGGTCGCCGCCGTGACCGCGAGGAACCCGAGCAGCCACGGGCCGATGTCGGACTCGGTGAACGCGTGCACCGAGTTCAGGACGCCGGACCGGGTCAGGAACGTGCCGAGGATCGTCAGGCAGAACGTCGCGAGGACGAGCGAGAGGTTCCAGACGCGCAGCATCCCGCGACGCTCCTGGATGATCACCGAGTGGATGAACGCCGTCGCCGTCAGCCACGGGAGCAGCGACGCGTTCTCCACGGGGTCCCACGCCCAGTAGCCACCCCAGCCGAGGACCTCGTAGCTCCACCACGCGCCGAGGAGGACCCCGACCGACAGGAACACCCAGGCGACGAGCGTCGCCCGGCGCGTGTCGGTGAGCCACCCCTCGCCGAAGCGACCGGTGACGAGCGCGGCGATGCCGAACATGAACGGCACCGTGAACCCGACGTACCCGAGGTAGAGCATCGGCGGGTGGAACGCCATGAGCGGATGGTTCTGGAGCAGGGGGTTCGGGCCGCGTCCGTCCGCCGGGACCACCGACAGGGTCTCGAACGGGTTCGCCGGACCGAGCACGAGCGCGAAGAAGAACAGCGCCACGACGAGCCCGACGATGGTCGCGACCGCGACGACCGGGTCGGTGGCGCGATCGCGGAACTTCATCGCCACGTAGGTGAGGAACCCGCCGAGCACGAGGAGCCACAGGAGGATCGAGCCCTCGAGCGCGGCCCAGAGCCCGGTGACCGTGTAGAGCAGCGGCGTCCCCGTGGCGTTGTTCTCCGCCACGTACTTCAGCGAGAAGTCGTGCGAGACCAGCGCCCACTCCATCGCACCGGCTGCGAGCACCGCCGCGACCAGGACGCCGAACACGAAACGGCGGCCGAGCACGAGCAACGCCTCGTCGTGCTTGAGCAGGCCGCGCACCAGCACGACGATTCCGAGGAACGCCGAGCTCGCGCCCAGGGCGAGCGCGAGCACGCCGAGCGACGCCTTCACCCGGCTCCGATCGCCTTCGACTGATCGACCTCAGGCGGCTCGTAGTCGTTGCCGTGTCGAATCATGATCCGGTCGGAGTCGAAGGCGCGCCCGCGCCCCCAGTGCCCCTCGCACACGACCGGCGCGCCGGGCTCGAACAGCTCGGGCGGATCACCGACGTGGACGATCGTCGCGGTCGACTTGCCGTCGGTGACGCGGAAGCGAACGCCGTCATTGGTCTCGTTGATCGATCCGGGCACGACCTCGCCCGCGAGCCGGAACCGGTCGTCACCCTGGCTCTGCCGCTGGGCGACGGCCTCGGAGACGGTGCGGAAGTACACGACGTTCTCGGAGAGCACGACCGAGAGCACGACGATCGCGATCACGGCGACACCACACAGCCCGACGGCGATCCACGCGCGCTTGCGCCGCCGCTGCGTCGCCGACGCCGGTGCCGTCACGGTCGCGGGCTCACGTGTCGCGGTCGAGCCGCTCGGCGTCGGCGCGTCCTGCGTCGCAGCCACCACCAGTAGCCCGCGAGGACCGCGGCCGTGATCGACCAGCCGGCGACGACGTACCCGACGTCGGTCATCCGACCGGCACCTCTTCCTTGTCGGCCGCCGGCCCCGGCGTCCCCGCACCCGCGACGCGCTCGGCGATCGCCTGCTCGAGCTCTCGCTCTTCGAGGTCTTCCTCGAGCGCCTCGAGCCGGTAGCGACGGTCGAGCAGGTACACGAAGAGCAGGGTGAACGCGAGGACGCCCCACCACAGCGTGAAGGCCATGACGCCGTGGATGTTGGCCTTCAGCTCGGGATCGAAGACGGTCGCCTCCTGATGCAGCGTGCGCCACCAGGTGACGGAGAAGTGGACGATCGGGACGTCGACGAACGCGATGAGTGCGGCGATCGCGCAGCGCTTCGCCTTCGCCTCCGGCGCGGCGGGCACGCGCCGCAGCGCGAGGTACCCGAGGTACAGGAAGAGGAGGACGGCGGTCGTGACGAGGCGCGCGTCCCATGCCCACCACACGCCCCAGACGGGACGACCCCAGAGCGACCCGAGGAGCAGCGTCAGCGCGGTGAACAGGACCCCGAGCTCGGCGGACGCGCCCGCGATGCGGTCCCACACCATCGAACGGGTGCGTGGCCACAGCCACAGGGCCGAGCAGACCGCGGTGACCCCGAACGCGAGGTACGCGACCCATGCCGCGGGGACGTGCAGGTACATCAGGCGCTGCGCGTCGCCCTGCACCGCGTCGGGTGGCGCACCCCAGAGGCCGAACATCGCGAGCACCACGAGTGCACCGAGCGCGGCCCATCCCAGGGCGCGTCCGACGGCGGGCTTGAGCAGCGTCACGCTTCCTCCAGCAGCGGGCCGAAGGCGAGCATTCCCGTCCCCACGGCCAGCACGGCGAACACGCTGAGCACGCCGACCCACGGCCACGCGTCCGAAGGAACGCCGTCGATGGCGGCTTCCCAGGCTCGTGTGGCACCGAGGAGGACCGGCGACACCACGGGGAGCAGCAGCACCGGCACCAGCGTCTCCCGCATCCGCAGTCCGACCGCGAGGACGCCGTAGAGGGTACCGGTGGCCGCCAGACCGACGGTCGCGGCAACGGTCGCGAGCACGAGCGGACCGATGGACGAGAGGCTCACGTCGAAGAGGAGGACGACACCCACGGCGAGCAGCGCCTCGAGCAGCACGAGCTGCACGGCGATCGCCGCGGCCTTGCCGAGGAAGATCGCGGCCGGATCGAGGCCGGACAGTCGCAGGCCGTCGCGGGCGTTGTTCTCGGTCTCGATCGTGAACGCCCGCCCGACCGCGAGCAGGAGGGCCAGCAGGACCGCCACCCAGAACAGGCCGGGCGCGACGCGCTCGCAGGACGCCGCGGTCGGGGTCGAGCGCGAAGGCGAACAGGAGGAGGACGATCGCGCCGAAGGGCAGGATCTGCTGCAGCGTCACCCGTGCGCGGCGTTCGATCCGCAGGTCCTTCCCCGCGACCAGGCCGACCTCCTGCGCCAGGTTCACGTGCGGGCCGGCTCCGGTCGAGGCGCCGCTTCGAGTGCGCCGTGAGCCTGTCCGGCCGTGAGCACGACCTCTCGGGTCGCGAGCGCCCGGGTGCGGTCGAGCTCGTGCGACGCGATGAGGACGGTGCGCCCTTCCTTCGACGCGTCGGCGAGCACCTCGTCGAGCACGGCGCGCCCCTCGGCGTCGAGACCGGCGTGCGGCTCGTCGAGGAGCAGCAGCTTCGGCGTGCGAGCGAGTGCGATCGCGAGTGCGAGCCGACGGCGCTGGCCCGCGGACAGCCGGCCGTGGACGATGTCGGCAAGCGGCGCGAGACCGAGTCGGCCGAGCGCCTCGACGGCCGCGTCGACGGGCAAGCCCGACGCGCGCACGGCGAACTCGAGGTTCTCGCGCGTCGGTGAGGTCGTCGTAGCAGGCCGTCTCGTGGCCGACGAGTGCGAGCTCCCGGCGGTGCGACCGCCGGTCGCGGGTCAGATCGACACCGAGCACCTCGGCCTCACCCGAGTGCACCGGGAGCAGACCGGCGAGCAACCTCAGGAGCGTCGTCTTGCCCGCGCCGTTGCCACCGGAGAGGAGCACGACCTCTCCCTCGTTCGCGTCGAGATCGAGCCCGGCGAGCGCCGGGAAGCGACCGAGGAGGCAGACGGTGGAACGAAGACGGAGGACGGGCTGCACAAGCGCTCCCACAAGGTGTTTCGCAGTGTACGGAGGGCCCTCCGCTGACTGCGAACCGCTGGAGATCGTGCCAGCGGCACGGATGTCGATCCGGTCACCCGTAGGATCTGGGGGTGCGGAGAGTCGTCGGAGCGATCGGGCGAGTCTTCATCACGGCGGGGATCCTCATCCTCCTGTTCGTCGCGTATCAGCTGTGGGGCACGGGCATCTACACGGCTCGCGAGCAGAGCAAGCTCGAGGACCAGTTCAACTCGGCCCTGGCGCAGGATTCCGCCTCGACGACGTCGACGACCGAGGGCACCACCACGACCACCGTCGTCGGCGCGCCGCCGAGCTCGACGACGACGTCGACCGCCGTTCCCCCGCCACCGCCTCCGCCCGAGGGTGACGCGGTCGCCCGCATCCAGATCCCCAAGATCGGCGTCGACTCGATCGTCGTGAACGGCGTGTCGCGCGACGACCTGCGCAAGGGGCCCGGCCACTATCCGGACACCCCGTTGCCCGGTCAGTTCGGCAACGCGGCCATCGCCGGCCACCGCACGACCTACGGCGCGCCGTTCGGCGACCTGGATCAGGTGAACCCGGGCGACCTCATCCAGGTCCGCACGCTGCAGGGCAACTTCAAGTACCGGGTCACCGAACAGCTCGTCGTGAAGCCGACCGACATCCAGGTCATCGACCCGACACCCGTCAACCCGAACGACTTCACCGAGGGGTTCAAGCCGACGCTCACGCTGACGACCTGCAACCCGAAGTACTCCGCCGCGCAGCGGCTCGTCATCAAGGCCGAGATGAGCAAGGGGAACCCCCAACCCGCGCCCGAGAGCGTGCAGAACTCGAAGATCACCGAGGAAGGGCTGTCGGGCGAAGAAGGATCCAAGTTGCCGGCCGCGATCGCCGGTGTGATCGCGGCGATCATCGGGTTGCTCTGGTGGCTCCTCTTCCACCGGCACCCGCGGTGGACGAGCTGGTTCATCGGCGCGATCCCGTTCGCGATCGCGCTGTTCTTCTTCTACTCGTTCGTCGAACGGGTGCTGCCCGCCAACTACTGACCCTTGAAGCGCGGTGTGCGCTTTTCGCTGAACGCCGCGAGCCCTTCCTGCAGGTCGTCGCTCGCGAAGGCGGCGGCTTCCATCTCTTCGAGCACGACAACCTCTTCCGCGCCGAGGCCGCCGGCTGCCGCGACGAGGTTGAGCGCGCGCTTGTGGCTGCGGACGCTCAACGGAGCGAGCTGGGCGACGTCTTCGGCGAGCTGACGCGCCTCGGCGACCGCGTCGAGCGCGCGCCGTTGGACGAGGCCGACGGCCTCGGCGTCGTCGATGTCGAGGACGCGCGCCGTGAGGAGGACGTCGCGCGCGGCACCCTGCCCGACCAGCACGGCCAGTCGTCGGATGTTCGCCGCGCTCGAGCACCACGCCCAGGCGACCGGCCGGGATGCCGAACTTCGCGTGCTGCGCGACCACCCGGATGTCGCACGCGACCGCGAGCTGCATGCCCGCGCCGAGTGCTGCCCCGTTGACCGCCGCGATCACCGGCGCGGGGTAGCCGACGATCGTGTCGAGCAGGACCTCGAACGACGGCCGGAACGTGTCACCACCCCCGTGCTCGAGCCCGCCTGCGGTGTCAGCGGCGCGACGGCCGAGGTCCGCTCCGGCGCAGAACGCCTTGTCGCCGGTGCCACCGATGACCACCGCACCGAGGTCGGGCTCCGCTGTCAGCCGCTGGGTGAGCTCGTCGCAGAGGTCGGCGCTGAGGGCGTTGCGGCGCTCCGGCCTGTCGAGGAGCGCGACGCCGACGTCGCCCGTCCGTTCCCAGAGGATGCCCACGTCAGGTCTCGTCGATCAGCGCGATGAGATCGCCCTCCTGCACGACGTCCTCGGGCTGTACGTGGAGCTCACGCACGACGCCGGGGACCTCGGTCACGACCGGGATCTCCATCTTCATGGACTCGAGGACGACGAGCTCGTCCCCCTCGGCCACCATCTGGCCCTCGTCGACCCGCACCTGCCAGACGTTCGCAGTGATCTCCGCTCGGATCTCGTGCATGGCGCGGAGCGTAGTCAGACGGGCAGCACGCCGTGCTTGCGCCACGGCCGATCCACCTGCTTGTCGCGAGCGATCTGCAACCCGCGCCACACCGCGTGCCGCGTGTCGGCCGGGTCGATCACGTCGTCGACGAGCGCGTGACCCGCGGCGACGTAGGGATCGATGTTCCTGCGGATCTCCTCCGCGAGCTCGAGCCGCTTCTGTGCTCGCTCTTCTTCAGGCACCTCGTCGAGCGTTCGGCGGTGGATGATGTTGACGGCCCCGTCCGGACCCATGACCGCGATCTCCGCGGTCGGCCATGCGACGAGGTAGTCGGGCTCGTACGCGTAGCCGTTCATCACGAAGTAGCCCGCGCCGTAGCTCTTGCGCATCACGACGCTGACCTTCGGCACCGTCGCCTCCGACACGGCGAAGAGCATCTTGGCGCCGTGGCGGATGATCCCCTGCTTCTCGACCGCTGAGCCGACGATGAAGCCCGGCACGTCGTGGAGGAACAGCAGCGGGATGTTGAACGCGTCGCACAACCAGACGAAGCGCGCGGCCTTGTCTGCCGCGTTGACGTCGAGGGCTCCGCCCAGGACCATCGGCTGGTTCGCGACGACACCGAGCGGTTCGCCGCCGATGCGCGCGAGCCCCGTGACGAGGTTCTTCGCCCAGTCCGGCTTCATCCAGAGGACGTCACCGTCGTCGACGATGGCCGACACGACCTTGCGGACGTCGTACGCGCGCCGCGGGGCGGTCGGCACGATCTCGTACAGCTCCTCGACGCGGCGATCGACGGGATCGTCCGTCTCGCGCGTCGGCGGCGCCTCCCGGTTGTGCGACGGGAAGAAGGAGAGGTAGCGACGCACGACGTCGAGGCACTCGCGGTCGTCGGCGACCTCGAGATCGGCGCAACCCGAGATCTTCGTGTGGACGGCCGACCCACCCATCTCTTCCTCGGTCACGTCCTCCCCCACGGCCGCCTTCACGAGGTGGCGGCCGCCGAGCGCCATCGACGACGTGCCCTTCACCATCGGCACGAAGTCGGCGAGCGCCGGGATGTAGGCAGTGCCGGCCGCGCAGTGGCCGAGCATCGCTGCGACCATCGGCACGACGCCGCTCATCGCGACCTGCTCACGGAACAGGTCCCCTGCGCCGGCGAAGGTGGACCCGGACTCCGACTGGATCCGTGCTCCCGCGGAGTCGAGCAGCCACACCATCGGGATGCGCTGGCGCACGGCGAGCTCGCGCATCCGCTTGATCTTCACCTCACCGATCCGACCCATGGACCCTGCGAGGACCGTGAAGTCGTACGCGGCGATCGCGACGCGTCGGCCGTCGATCTCTCCGATGCCGGTGATCGCGCCGTCGGCAGCGAGGAACCGGTCGGCGTACGCCGCGTCCATGCTGTCGGCGAGCATCCCGAACTCGACCCACGTATCCGGGATCGAGCAACAGGTCGAGCCGCTCCCGTACCGACATCTTGCCCAGCGAGTGCTGACGCTCGACTCGGTCCGCTCCACCCATGCCCATCGTCGTCTCGCGACGCGACGCGAGATCGCCGACGAGGGGCCCCCAATCGTGGAGGTCGCCGCCCCCGGTCGTGCTCGTGTCGCGCTCATCGCTCATGACCCGAATCCTCGCACGGGCGTCTCGACGAGCGCGTCGAGCAGCCTGATCACCGCTCGCGCGCAGGGAGCCCTTCGGCAAGTGCCTCGACCACAGCCGCCATCAGGACGTCCTCGTCCGTCACGCGCGGCGTCACGGCAGAGTGCCGTCGTCGCACTGCAACGACGACCGAAACCGCCACCACGAGCACCGACGCGACGACGAGGGCAGCTCCGACGCTCGCCAGCACGGCGACGGCTCCGGAGATGGCGGCGATGATCGGGACCACCATCTCGACGACGACCACCCCACCGACCGTCGCTGCGTCGACCTGCCGGTACCGCACGTACAAGCGCGCCGCGACGACGACGGCCACGACTGCACATCCCGCGAAGACGCCGGCGGCCAGGCCGGCGAACGCCCCGAGCACCGACACCGACACTGCGCGGGTGACGATCGCGCTCACAGTGCCGGCGACCCCTCCCGACACGCCTCGCGTCACGACCATCGGCCACGCGGACCGCAGGTCGGCGAGCCCGGCGGGGACCGAGATGACGAACACGTCGAGCGCCACCAGCAGGGCGACCAGCGCGGCGAACCCGACCCAGACACCCACCTCGACCATCACGACCCCGCACAGCGCTCCGCCGAACCCGAACACGAGCATCACCGTGTCCGAACGGATGAGTTGGCCGACACTCAGCCGCCAGGTGCGCTGCATGAGGCCGATAGCGGTCCCAACGATTGCGTTGTTTAGGAGCCAGTAGGTACCGACGGTGCAGACAACGCTGGCAACTTGCTCCGCGGCTGAGGCGCCGAAGAAGCGGAAGACCAGAGTCGCAATGAATGCAGGAACCACCGTCGCACAGACGTTGACGCAAACCTTGAGAAACTGACGGTCGCGCAGGTGTTCGCGGTGGAGAGCAGCGGCTACGCCGCAGAGCACTGGTGGCACGAACGACCCATCTCCGAGGCCGACAATGCAGGCGCAGATGACAACGATGCTCCCGCTAAGCGCAGTCTCGTCCGCGTAGATCGCTTCGCGGTGAGCCGCGCACGCCGAGAGCACGACAAGCGACAGCGTCGCAATCCACGAGAACTCTCCTGGATCCGACACGACCGGAATGGCCACGCCTAGAACCGCAAGTGCGCTGCCTACCTGCAAGAGGTGTTCGCGCGCTGCCGGCGCTTCCGGCACAACGCGCAATGAAAGACCGGTCCAGCTATTCACTACGTCTGCCGTCGTCGCGCTTGCCAAGACGGTACCCGTATAGGTCGACCAACTGCTCATAGTGCGCGGAGCATCGAGTGCAGGCACCCAAGTGGAACTCGACTTCCCCTCGAGCTCGACGCGTAAGAAGGCCACGGTGGAACCGTCCGAGCCGCGCTCGGACGTACCTGCAATCCTCGTCACTTGTACCGCTGTCAAGCTCCATGCACGCGCTGATCAATTCCTCACGCGCTCTATGCGCGCGCTGCCTCGCCGCGACCGCGGTGATGCCAAGCTCCGCCGACAGTTCGTGGTAGTCGAGATTCTCCACGTACCTCAGCCGGATGATCTCCTGGCTCGTGCTCGACAGCGACGTGAATGCCGTTGCCGCGAGCCGCGCTTCGAGGACGGTGAGCACCTGCTCATCGGGCTCGAGGTCGTCCGAAGGGATGATCTCGGCAGCGTCCGATCCGACGATTCGTCGCTTCGCCTTCGAGCGCAGACTGTTGCGCCAGACGTTGCGCACCGCGGTGAGCAGGTAGGACCGGACCTTCGTCTCGTCGACGATGAACTCGGCTCGTCGCAAGACGTTCAGAAGCGCGGTCTGCGCGAGATCCTCGGCTTCGTGCTGACTTCGCGTGAGTCGACGTGCGAGTCGGTACGCGTCCTCGCGGTACTGAGCGATGACGATGCGCAGCTCTTCCGGAGCCGCATGGTCAGCGTCTTCCATCGCGCCCCTCCCAGCTTCCCGCTCCAGCGGGCGCCTGAAGCGGCGCGGAACATACCGACGACGCAGCCGAATGTCTACGGGTTCACACGCGAAATCGCGCGTCACGCGCGCGCGGAGCGCGTGTCACGGCTTCGTCAGCGACCGCGCCACTCAGGTGCACGCTTCTCAGCGAACGCGGCGACACCTTCGGCGGTGTCCTCGGAGAGCGACGTGATCGTGAGCATGCTCTGCAGGTAGTCGAGCGCTGCATCAGCATCCATCTCGAGCACGCGATAGAAGGCGTCGCGGCCGAGTCGCATGACCAGCGGCGATTTGCTGGCCAGTCCGTGCGCGAGCTCGTCGACGGCCCCGTCGAGGTCGCCGACGGGCACGACCTGGTTGACGAACCCGATCCTCAGCGCTTCGTCGGCGTCGACTCGCCTGCCCGTGGCCATCAGCTCGAGCGCCACTCGTGGCGGCATCGAACGCAGCAGCGGGACGGTGATCATGTACGGCCAGAGTCCGACATTGATCTCCGGGGTCCCGAACACGGCGTCGTCGGCTGCGACGACGAAGTCGCACGCCATCGCGAGGCCGAACCCGCCGGCGAGCGCGTACCCACGCACCCGGGCGATGGTCGGCTTGCCGAGACTCCAGAGGTCACGAAAGAGGTCGGCGAGCAGCCCGCGGCCGTCGTGTGCCGCGATCGCGCCTTCGGTGTCTGCGACCGAACCGAGGTCGGCGCCAGCACAGAACGCCTTGTCGCCAGCACCAGTGACGACGAGCACCCTGACGTTCCCGTCGTCACGTGCTTGCGCGGCTGCGTCGCGGAGACCCGACATGACCTCGAACGACATCGCGTTCCGGCGTTCAGGTCGATTGATCGTCGCGCGCGCCACACCGTCCGCGACCGCGTACTCGAGCTCCGCCACGCGGGCATCGTAGGCATCGTCGTCGATCGACCGCCCGCTAGGTTGGCGCCGTGTGGCTCCTCATCCTGACGGTCGCGGCAGCCGCGCTGATCGTCATCGTCACCTGGGGTGACGTTCGGGAGCTCGGTCGGCTTCGGATCGCGGGCGTGTGGCTGCTCTTCGTCGGCCTGGCCATCCAGATCGCGCTCGAGTTCATCGACTTCAGCAACGACGAGCTCGACACCATCGGCTACGGCCTGCTCATGGTGTCGTACACGTTCATCCTGTCGTTCTGCTTCGCCAACATCTCGATTCGCGGATTCGGTGTGATCTCGGTCGGCATCGCACTCAACGCCCTGGTGATCGGCCTGAATCAGGGCATGCCGACCGTCGGCATCGGCAACGACAAGAACGGCAATCGGGTCGAGAAGCCGGTCGAGCGCACCGTCAAGCACCGACAAGAGACGGATGACGATCTGCTCGGCGTCCTCGGCGACAAGATCGTGCTGCCCGAGCCGTTCGACACGGTCGTGTCCTTCGGCGACCTCATCATGTCGGTCGGGATCTGTGAGCTCGCGTACTACGGCACACGTCGGAGGCGGCGCCGAGGGACGCGCGGCGCGAGCCAGGTCGGCAGCGATCAGACGCGCGCCGGCAGCATCCCGCGTCGCTCGAGCACGCGCTCGAGCGAAGCGACGACTCGACCGTCGTAGACGAACAGCGGCCCGTGTAGATCGCTTCGAGCGCCAGGACGCGTGCTCGTCGCGACCGTCGGTCAGCTCGTCGAACTGCACTCGCAAACTTGAGGATCTGACCGGCGAGCAGCGCCGTCGTCGGGACGTTCGGGTGGTCGGTGCAAAGCCGCCGCCACGCAGTAGACGCGGAAGGCGACGTCGCAATTCCGAACCATTTGAAGTGCAATCGGACGAAGCGGGCAGAACCCCGGCTATATCCCTGGCAAGTTCACTTGCTACCGCAGACTCTTGCTGGCGCCGCCAGCGAGCATCAGAGCCGCGACGCTCGAGCCAATGATTGCGAGACGGACCATCACCCTTTTAATCACAGCGAATCCCCCCTTACCTTGGGAGAACTCCCGTCGGCTCCGCTCGGTGCCGATGAGGTGACCGCTTCGCTTAGGGACTCTTCAGTCCCGTCTCAAGCCGAGGCCCTGCCCGCTTCGTCCGATCCCCTGCCCTCACCCCCAGTCGGTGAACTCGCGCTGTCTTCCACACGAGCCTCAAAAGTCTCATCGCTGGCGAGCCAGACCGCAAGACCCTCCGTATTCAACCCACCACTCACAGCGCGAAAGAGTGGATCCATGTCACGTTCCGCCACCCTCCGTATCCTCTTGGGTACTCGGGGCGGGGGCTCTATGTTCCCGGGGCGAGGGCAAGGGTTGGGTCGGTGGACGGGAGCGGGGCGATGGCGGACGACCACCAGCAGACCACTGACGCCGAGACTGCCGCGATCGAGGCCGAGCTCAGCCGACTCCCCGACGTGGTCGCCGCCCGCCTGGTGGCCGACGAGATCGGCCGGCCCCTCGAGATCCACGTGCTCGCCCACACGGGGAAGCACGCGAAGCAGATCGTTCGCGACGTGCAGTCGGTGGCGCTCGCGTCGTTCGGGCTCGACATCGACCGCCGGATCGTCTCGGTGGTCCAGCTCACTCCCAACGGCGAGGCCGCGCCCACCGTCAAGGACCCGTCGCGCATCAAGGCCCAGGGGATCGAGGTCAGCACGACCGGGCTGCGGACGTCGATCCGTGTGACGCTCTCCGCCGATGGTCACGCGACCGGCTTCGCCGAGGGTGCCGCCGCCGCGACGGTCCGCCCGCGCTTGGTGGCGGCCGCCACGCTCGACGCGCTGCGTCAGCTGGAACGAGCTGCTGGTCGCCTCGACGTCGTCGGCGCCGACGTCGTGCGGGTCGGCGCGCACGATGTGGCGTTGGTCACGGTCGTGTCGATCGAAGCCACGATGGAGAACCACCTTGCCGGGTCGGCGATCGTCCATCAGAGCGCGGACGACGCGATCGTGCGCGCAGTGCTCGACTCGGTCAACCGGCGCCTGCCGATCTGGATCCAGGCACAGCGCAACGACTGAGCTGATCGCGGTCGTCGGATGAGCGCGCCGACCGCGGTCATCTGCTCGTTCCGCCTGGGCGGCGCCGACGGCGTCTCGGTCGAAGCGCGCAAGTGGGAGTGGGCCCTGCACGAGCTCGGCTTCATGACCCGCCGCGTCGCCGGCGACTTCGACGACGGCCTGCGCAACGCCGACGCGTGGCTCCCCTTCTTGGCGATCGATCCACCACCGGGAGCCCACGTCGAGGCGGATGCACTGGGGGCGGCGCTCGCCGGTGCTGACCTCGTCGTCGTGGAGAACCTCTGCTCGCTGCCACTGAACCTCGACGCGTCGGCGACCGCCGCCGACGTGCTCGCCGAGCACTCGGGCCGTGTCCTCTTCCACCACCACGATCTCCCCTGGGAGCGGGCGCACCTCGCGCATCTGGATGCCTTCCCTCCCAGACGCCCGGGTTCGCTGCATGTGACGATCAACGACCAGGCCCGAGCCGCGCTCGCCGACCGCGGCATCGAGGCGGTGACGATCCGCAACGTGTTCGACCTGGACACGCAACCGGGTGATCGACCGCAGGCCCGCGCCGAGCTCGCGGTCGCGGACGCCGATCGCCTCGTGCTGCAGCCGACCCGAGCGATCCCGAGGAAGGAGGTCGGTCGAGGCATCGAGTTCGCCGAACAGCTCGCCGCGCAGTCCGATCGACCGGTCGTCTTCTGGCTGACCGGACCGGCGGAGGACGGCTTCGACGACGAGCTCGACCGCCTCGTCGAGTCCGCCGACGTCGACGTGCGACTCGGTCGGGCCCGACGGGTCGAGGATGCCTATGCCGCGGCCGACGTCGTGGCGTTCCCGTCCAGCTGGGAGGGCTTCGGCAACCCCGTGATCGAGGCGATCATCGCTCGGCGCCCGGTCGCCACCGCTCGGTATCCGGTGCTGGACGAGCTCGTCGCGCTCGGTCTCGAGCTGTTCGCGATCGACGACGTCGCGCAGACCGCCCGCTGGTTGCGCGAGCCGGACGCCGCGATGCTCGAACGCAACCTCGACACCGTCCACCGGCACTTCGACATGCGCGATCTCCCCCAGCGACTGCGCGCTGCACTCGCGACGGTAGGTTGGGACTCGTGGTGAGCGCGCCGGACCCGGTCGTCGAGCGCCGCGCACGAATCGCTCGGTACGTGAAGATCGCGCAGCGCATCGGCTATCTGCTGCTCGCGGTCGCGATCGTCGCCTTCGTCATCTCGTTCGCCACCGACTTCCCCAGCTGGTCGGTCACGCTGACGATCGTCTCGCTGATCCTGGCGATCGTGATCCTGCCGCTCCCGATCGTGTTCGGGTACGGCGTGCGAGCCGCGGAACGTGAGGAACGCCAGGGTCGAGCCGTCTGAGGGCACTCCCCGACGGGGTTCGATCCACTTCCGCGACAGGATCTAGGTTCTCTTCCAGCACCGAATCGCGGCTCGGCCTCGCCGAGCAGGGAGCACTCATGCGATATCGCAAGCTCGGCTCGTCCGACCTCGAGATCTCCGAGGTGGGCTTCGGCACCTGGACGCTCGCCAGTGACTGGTGGGGCAAGGTCGACGACAAGCGCGGAATGCTGCAGACCGCGCTCGACGCTGGCATCAACTTCATCGACACCGCGCCGGTGTACGGCAAGGACGCGGTCGGAGAGACGATGCTCGCGGACCTGATCAAGAAGGACCGTGACGACATCGTCCTCACGACGAAGTGCGGCTACGACATCGACGCCGAGCGCACCCATCCCGGACAGTCGGAACGGCCACACGACTGGCGACGCGAGTCGATCCGCAAGCAGCTCGACGACTCGCTCCGCCGACTGCAGACGGATCGCATCGAGCTCTACCAGCTCCACAACGCGCGCATCGAGCCCGTCCTCGACGACGACCTCTGGGCCGAGCTCATCGCGCTGCGCGAGAGCGGCAAGATCCTCGAGCTCGGCGTCGCACTGGGACCCGCGATCGGCTGGGTCGACGAGGGCTTGGAGTCACTGCGCCAGCGTCCGATCGCGTCGCTGCAGACGGTGTTCAACGTCCTCGAGCAGGAGCCCGGGCGCACGTTCGCCGCGGAGCCGAAGGTGCGCGACGGCTCCGTCGGGCTGATCTCGCGCGTCCCGCACGCGAGCGACACGCTGTCGGGGAAGGTCACGCCTGACACCGTGTTCCCAAAGGACGACCATCGCTCGCACCGCAACCGCGACAACATGCTCGACAACTTCGAGAAGGCCGAGACGCTGCGCTTCCTCTGGGAGGGCACCGGCCGGACGATCGGCCAAGCGGCGATCGCGGGCATCCTCGCCGACCCTGCGTTCACGACGGTGCTCCCCACGTGCGTCACCCCCGAGGAGATCGTCGAGTACGCCGGCGCGTCGGAGCTTCCCCTGACGGCAGACGAGAAGGAGCAGCTCGACGATCTCTGGTCGCGCAACTTCGACCACGAGGATCGGTACGTCATGCCGCTGAAGTCGAGTGTCTGAGAGCGCTCGGCCCGTGACCACACGCCTCCCCGCCGAGCAACGGCGGCGTCAGCTCCTCGACGTCGCGTGCCAGGTCTTCGCCGAGCGCGGGTTCCACGCCACCGCCATGGACGACGTCGCCGCTGCGGCCGGCGTCACCAAGCCCGTCCTCTACCAGCACTTCCCCTCGAAGCGCGCGCTCTACGTCGAGCTGCTCGACGACGTGGGCCACCAGCTGCTGCACGAGCTCGCCCATGCGACGAGCGCCGCGACGAGCGGGCGCGAGCGCGTCGAGGCCGGCTTCACCGCCTACTTCCAGTTCGTCACGAGCAACGAGGCCGCGTTCCGCGTCCTGTTCGGCGCCGCCGCTCGCAACGACCCCGAGTTCGCCGAGGTCGTCGAGCGGGTCCTCGACGAGTCCGCGGAGGCGATCTCGCAGCTCATCGAGATCGAGGGGACTCCCGCGCACCGGCGCGTCCTCGCCCACGCGCTCATCGGCATCGCCGAAGCGACGAGCCGCGACGCCCTCACCGACGACGGTGCCGCGCTGGAGCCGGCGATGCTCGCGACCTGGATCTCCGAGCTCGCCTGGTTCGGGCTCCGTGGCGTGCGTGCCGAACAGGAAGCCATGCGGCGCTGACCATGGATCGCGTCCGGCTGGGGATCGTCGGCATCGGCAACATCGCCCCGATCAACGCGCGCGGGTACCTCGAGGACGAGCGTTGCGACGTCGTCGCGCTGTGCGACCCACGCGAAGACAAGGCCCGGAGCATGGCCCAGGAGTGGGACGTGCCGAAGGTGTACACGTCGCTCGACGACCTACTCGCCGACCCGGACATCGACGCGGTCGAGATCCTGACGCCGACGCACATGCACCGCGATCACGTCGTCGCAGCGGCCTCGGCAGGCAAGCACGTCTCGGTGCAGAAGCCGGTGTCGAACACCGTCGCCGAGGCCCGGGAGATGATCAAGGCCTGTGCCGACGCCGGCGTGATCTTCCGCGTCAGCGAATGCGCGCTCCACTACCCGCCACTGGTCAAGGCGCGGGAGCTGATCGCCGACGGCGCGATCGGCACGCCGACGATGATCCGGGTCAAGACGCTGGTCGCCGGCAAGTCGAAGTCGGTGTTCCAGGACAACCTCGAGGTCGAGGGATACATCTGGCGCTTCAACGAGCTGAGCCCCGCCGGGCACCTCTTCGACGACGTCTGGCACAAGTACGCGGCCGCGCTCTGGCTCGTCGACGACACCGTGCGCAGCGTGCAAGCCGTCGTGCGGCAAGGACCCTTCTTCTTCGAGGCGCCGACCGCGGCGCTCTGGGAGTACTCGCGCGACGACCTCCTCGGCATGATGGAGGTGTCGTACGCCCCGAACATGTTCATGCGCACCGCGTACTACGGCGCCGACGAGTTCTTCGAGATCCAAGGGACGGACGGCTGGATCTGGGTCACGCGCTACACGGGCGAGATGCTCGACCTCGCGCCGGTCGTCCTCTACGACGCCGACGGCACCACGACGTCATTCGGCGCGGTCGACGCCGACTGGGGCACGGGGTTCGTGGAATCCGCCAAGCACTTCGTCACTGCGATCCTCGAGGGCCGCGATGCCGCCGACATGAAGGGCGATCTCGCGGTCGAGACGTTGCAGCTGATCTTCGCCGTGTACCAGGCGTCGAACGAACGACGGCCGGTCGATCCCACCACCATCGAGGGCTCGGTGTCCCCGACGTGGTGGCCGCCCAAGTTCGGATGACGCGGCGGATCGAGTAGCCCGGGGAGCGACGTGGATCTCCCCGACACCGTCACCGCCTGGGTGAAGGAAGCCGTCGGGAGCGACGCCCCGCGATCCACGTCCACGAGCTGCCCGGCGCGACGACCTCGACCGTCGACGCGCTCGACGTCGACCGAGTCCACGGAACCGTCGAGCACCTCGTCCTGCGCCGGTACACGGATCCGGCGGTGCTCGAGTCGGAGCCCGACGCGGTGAACCGAGAGGTCGCCGTGCTCGGGGCGCTCGAGCGTGCCGACGTGACGGTCCCCCGCGTCGTCGCCGCCGATCCCGACGGCGAGGTCTGCGGCGTCCCGATGCTCCTGATGACGCGACTGCACGGCAAGCCGCGCTGGAGCGTCCGCCAGGGACTCGTCGACTTCCTCGACCAGATCGCGGCGCAGCTGCCCGCAGTCCATGCTGTGACGCCCGCCGCGCACGACTTCCCGACGTATCACGCCTACTCCGCCGGCGCCGACGCGCCACCGTCGTGGACCGACCACCCCGACGCGTGGGCCGTCGCGATCGCCGCCCACTCCGCCGACGCGCCCGCGTTCGAGCCGGTCCTGATCCACCGCGACTACCACCCGGGCAACGTGCTGTGGAACGGGAACACGGTGAGCGGCATCGTCGACTGGGCGTGGGGGTGCGCCGGACCGGCGATGGTCGACGTCGCGCACTGCCGCCTCAACCTCGCGCTGCGCATCGACGTCGACGCCGCCGACCTCTTCCTGACCGCCTGGGAGACACACGCGCACGCGTTCACGTACGACAAGCGCTGGGACCTGCGCGATGCGGTCGACGCGCTCCCCGACCTGCACGACTCCCACGCCGCGCTCCACCGGCTCGACGAGTTCGTCGCGCGGGCGGCTTCCGCGATCTAGCTCGCCGACGGGCTCCGGGCGAGCCAGTCACGCATGGCGTCCCACTCGGCCCACGGATCGGTGAGCACCGCGGCTACGCCGGGTAGACGTCGACCTCGGTCGCCTTCACCGCGCTCCAGACCGACGCGCCGGGCTCGAGCGCGAGCTCCGTGCACCGCGCCACGCGTGATCTCGGCGACCAGCGGAACGCTGCCCTCGATGCGGACGCGCACGCGGTCACCGATGACGTCGAGGTCGGAGACCGTCCCGGACCAACGGTTGCGCGGGCTGCCGTGCGGCTCGTCGCGGTAGACGGCGACGGCCCGCGGGCTGACGACGACGAACACCGCTCCCGCGAGGGACTGGTCGGCGATCGCGACCGCGCCACCGCCGTCGAGCGTCACCGCTCCGTCGGCTGCCCGGCCCCGGAGGAGGTTGAGCCCGACCAGCTCGGCGACGTACGGCGAGCGCGGATGCGCGCTGACCTCGGCGAAGGTTCCCGCCTGCGACACCTTCCCGTCCTCGAGCACGAGCACCCGATCGGCGAGCGTGGCCGCGTCGACCGGATCGTGCGTCACGAGGAGACGGACGCCGGCGAACGAGGCGAGGTGGCGGCGCAGCTCACGCCGGATCTCGCCGCGTGCCGCCGCGTCGAGCGCCGCCAGCGGCTCGTCGAGCAGCAGCAGGCGTGGGTTCGTCGCCAACGCCCGGGCGAGGGCGACGCGTTGCGCCTGCCCTCCCGACAGCGCGCCGGGCTTGCTGTCGGCGTGGTCGGCCAACCCCACCCGCTCGAGCCATTCGTCGCGCGATCCGTCGAGCCTCGGGCTTGCGGGCACCTCGACTCCGGAGCCCGAACGCGATGTTGTCGAGCGCGGTCAGGTACGGGAAGAGCAGGTAGTCCTGGAACACCACGCCGACCGGTCGCCGCTCGGGCACGGTGAACACACCCGCCGCCGGATCGTCGACCACGTCATCATCGAGATGCACGTGCCCGTCGTCGAGCGCGCGCAGCCCGGCCAGGATCCGCAGCGCAGTCGTCTTCCCGGCGCCGTTCGGCCCGAGCAGCGCGACGACCTCGTCGTCGCCCGCCTGCAGCTCGACATCGAGGTCGAGCGTCCCGACCCGCGCCCGGAGCGCGGCATCGAGGCTCATGTCTGCTTCAGCGAGACGGAGGGATACCAGCGGTCACGGAGCATCACGAGGACGACGATCGAGACCGCGAGCAGCACGAGGCTGAGTGCGATGGCGCCTTCCGGGCGCGTCTCGAGCGCGAGGTACACGGCCAGCGGCGTGGTCTGGGTCCGCCCCTGGATGTTGCCGGCGAACGTGATCGTCGCGCCGAACTCGCCGAGCGCCCGCGCCCACGCCGAGCGCGGCGCCGGCAACCAGCGACGGCATGAGGAACGGCAACGTGACGCGACGGAACGTGGTCCACCTGCCCGCACCGAGGGTCGCCGCCGCGTCCTCGTAGCGCGTGTCCATCGATCGGAGACCCGCCTCGACGGTGATGACCAAGAACGGCATCGCGACGAACGTCTCGGCGAGCACCGCGCCGGACGTGCTGAACGTGAGCTGGATCCCGAACCAGTCGTACAGGTGCTCGCCGACGAGACCCGAACGCCCGAACGCATACAGGAGCGCGACGCCGCCGACGACCGGCGGCACGACCAACGGCAGCAGCACGAGCGCGCGAACGAGCGGACGGCCTCGGAAGTCGACACGGGCCAGCATCCACGCCAACGGGACGCCGAACAGCACCGAGAGCGCCGTCGCCCAGAGCGAGCACACGAGCGAGAGCCGCAGCGCGTCGCGGGCCTCGGGCGTGGTCAGGTCGTCCCAGAGGTTGGACCACGGCGCGCGCTGCAGGAGACCGAGCAGCGGGAGCACGAAGAAGGCCACCGCGAGCGAGGCGCCGACCACCACGAGCACTGGCGGCCGCCGGGTGGTTCGGCGACGCGGCGTCGAGACCTGCTCAGGGGGCAAGGAACCCGTACTTCTTCAGCACCTTCTGGCCCGCGGGCGACGCGACGAACGTCGCGAAGGCCTTCGCCGTCCTCGCGTTCGCGGCATCCGCCAGCGGTGCGATCGGATAGATCGCGAGCTGGTTCTCGTTGTCGGGGATCTTCACGCCCTTCACCGATGAGCCCGCTGCGTTCACGTCGGTGACGTACACGATCGCTGCGTCGGCGTCACCGGCCGAGACGGCTGTGAGCGTCGCCTTG
Organism: uncultured Acidimicrobiia bacterium; assembly: GCA_963731815.1. Taxonomy (GTDB): domain Bacteria; phylum Actinomycetota; class Acidimicrobiia; order IMCC26256; family PALSA-555; genus DATBSK01. Next base: position 257,359 of record CAVSWW010000010.1, read on the forward strand.
GCGTTCAGCCCGCGGGTGATCTGCTCGGGCGGGATCGTCACGCCGGCCTCGGTGAGGGCCGCGTCGGCATACTTGCCGCACGGGACCTCGCTCGCGCACAGCGCGATGGTCCCGGCGTCGGCGAGATCCGCGAGCGTCCTGATCTTCTCGGGGTTCCCGGGCTTCGTCGCGATCTCGAGCTTGTTCTGGGCGAACACGACCGGGTTCGCGGTGACCTGGCCAGCGTCGACGAGCTTGTCCATGTTCGCCTCGTCGGCAGAGGCGAACACGTCCACGGGTGCGCCGCCCTGGATCTGGAGCACCAGCGCCGACGACGCGTCGAAGTTGAACGTCACGTCGGTGTCCGGGTTCTTCTTCTCGAACTGCGTCCCGATCTGGGTGAACGCCTCCGTGAGCGACGCCGCGGCCGAGACCGTGATGGCGCCCGTCGGCTTCGACTGCGCACGCGTCGACGCTGAACCGGGCGCGACCAACGCGGTCGAGATCGCGAGCGCCGCGCCGATCATCAGGATGCTGCGAATCGACTTCTTCACTCCCGACCTCCGGGTTCGACGAGGTCCGTATAGTATCGATGAGACTATTAGGGAGCGAAGCGTGTCCAGCCCGCCGAGCGTCGATCTCTCGCTCACCGACTGGCTCGTGCTGGCGATCCTCTGCGAGGAGCCGCGCCATGGCTTCGCGGTCGCTCGAGAGCTCGAGCCGGCGAGCGAGCTCGGCGCGATCTGGACCGTCCGGCGACCGCTCGTGTACCGGGCGATCGATCACCTCGTCGATCTCGACCTCGTCGAGGCGCGCGCGGTCGAACCCGGACGCCAAGGACCACACCGCACCGTGATGGCGCCGACACGCTCGGGTCGGGCGCGCGTGTCGCGCTGGCTCGACAAGCCGGTCGACCATCCGCGCGACGTCCGGACGACGTTGCTCGCCAAGCTCGCGTTGCGAACGCGCCGCGGAGACGCGCTCGCTCCGCTCGCCCGCGCGCAGCTCGACCGGATCAACGGCGTCCGGGACGGCGTCGAACAGAAGCGACGACAGAGCGAGGGCGTCGACCGACTGACCATGCAGTGGCGGGTTTCGGCGAACGATGCGATCGCATCGTTCCTCGAGACGGTGATCGCCGACGAGCGCACCGGCCGCTGACCGGATCCGGCCGAAGCAGTGCCCGGTACGATCCGCACATGTCTCGTACGACGTTGACCGGCGCGGAGGGTGTGAAGGCAGCGGTCGGCAGTCCGCTCGGAGAGAGCGGCTGGCGGACGATCACCCAGGAAGCCGTGAACCAGTTCGCCGACGCGACCGGTGATCACCAGTGGATCCACGTCGACCCGGCGCGAGCCAAGGACGGTCCGTTCGGCGGCACGATCGCGCACGGGTACCTCACGCTCTCCCTTGCGCCGACGCTCCTCAGCGAGATCGTCGAGCTCGACGGCCTGAAGATGGGCGTCAACTACGGGTGCAACAAGGTGCGCTTCATCAGCCCGGTGCCGGTCGGCAAGGCCGTCCGCATGAGCGGGACGCTCGCCGGAGCGGACGACGTGCCCGACGGCGTGCAGGCGACGATCGACCTGACGTTCGAGGTCGAGGGGATCGACAAGCCCGCGTGCGTCGCGCAGGTCGTGTACCGCTGGCTGTTCTGAACTCAGAAGACGTCGGCGCGACGGAGACGTCGGGGGCGTCCATCGGGGTCGACGGTTGCCCGATGCAGGGGGTGGGCCCAGATCTTCTGGTGAGCCGGGAGCCGCTCGGGCGCATGGATCCGCACGTGGCCCGGTGGCCGTTGTCCGCGCCGATCACCGTCGTGCCAGGCATCCAGCCTCTTCGCCGTTGCTCGAAACGCCTCGAACGCCTCGACGGGTTCGATCAGGTCGCCGTCATCGGCGCCGGCACGCCCCAGGTGCTCGCGCCAGAGTCGAAGCCGGGTGTCGCGAGGAAGCCGCCGCGCTCCGTCCCCGAGACCTGCCGGGTCGCGCGGCTCGCGCTCGTCCTCGGTCTCGTCGAGGATCGCGCACGTCAGCTCCGAGTCGTGCGTCCACGATCGCTGGTTGAGGTTGTCGGAACCGACGGTCATCCAGACGTCGTCGATGACGCAGATCTTGGCGTGCACGTAGATCGGATTGCTCTCGCGGTTCTCGAGATCGCAGACGAGGACGCGATCACCGCCCGCGGCGACGAGGATCTCCATCGCGTGCTCGCGGCCGATGCGGCTCGCCGGACCCGAGACGCGACCGTTCTCGTCGGGATACCGCGGCACGACCGCGACGATGTGCAGCTCGGGATGCGCCCGGAGCTGCTCGGCGAGCGCCACGGCGGCGTGGCGCGACCAGAAGTACTGATCCTCGAAGTAGATGAGCCGACGTGCGCGCTTGAAGGCCTTGAGGTAGGCGCGTGCGATGCTGCGCTCGCCGTCGGGCGCGAACGGGTAGCGCGGCCGCTTGGCCGGATACGTGCGGAGCACTTGCACGGCGTGGTTCCCCTGCGGCCGTGGATCGTCGCGAACGGGCGGCAGCGGGTCCGGAGCTCGGGGCTGACGGGTGACCTTGCGCATCGCGAGTCGGACGGGATTGCGATGGTCCAACGGCGTGTCGTCCGACCACCGCTCGCGAAACGTCCAGGCAAGGTCTCCGACGACGGGACCGTGCGCCTCCATCTGGATGTCGTGCCACGGAGGCCGATCGCCGAACTCTTCGGTGATCTCGACGGCTTGAGGGTCACCGAGATGGTCGTGGTCGTCGTTGCGACCGTGACAGAGGTCGATCCCGCCGACGAACGCGACATCGTCGTCGGGACCCTCGGCCCGGCGCACGACGAACAGCTTCTGATGGTGACTTCCGCCTCGTCGTACGCGCTCGTCGAGCAGGATCTCTCCGCCCGCCTCGTTCACGTCCTGCGCGAGCTGCAGGTTCTCCTGCTCGGCAAAGTGCGCCTGTCGTGGATGCGACCGCCACAGCATCCCTCGCACGTGCACACCTCGCCGCGCGAGGTCGCACAGCACGTTGGCCAGCTCGGTTCCTTCGCCACGCAGTCGCTCGTCCGGATCACCCTCCCAGTCGGTGAAGTGCACCCAGTCGTCGCGCCCGAGCTCGCACAAGGTCTCGTACAGCCGCGCGAAGTAGTTGCGCCCGTCGATGAGCACTTCGCACCGGTTCCCGGTCGTCCACGACTGCCCGTCCGGATGTCGGCGGTCGACCTCGCTGTCCGGGTTCCCTCGCTCCTCGGAGGTCAGGAACCATTCGTCGCATGTCACTTCTCATCGACCTCGGACGGATCCCGCTGACTGCGGCGCAGCAGCAAGATGCAGACCGTGAGCACGAGCACGACGCCGACGACGACGCCGATCTCGATCATCCCGTTCCGGAACGCGTCCCAACCGTGCCCGCTGAGCTCCTCGGCTCCCGTCAGGACGACGAGCTCCTTGATGGCAGCGATGATCCCCACCAGGAGGAACGGCTCCGCCACGAGCCGCTGTTCGCGGATGATCACGCGGGTCGCGCCGAGCAGCTCGACGAAGATGAACGTGAGGAGCAGCGTGTCGAGGGTCGCTCGCGCGGCCTCGATCGCCCCCTCCTGGGCCAAGCCGTCGGCGAGATCGTAGATGGACCGGCCGACGAGCATCAGGGCGCCCAGGAACAGCACGAGAGCAATCAGGCAGTAGAGGACCACCTCGCCGATGCGAGCGATGTCCGACAGGCGCAGCTCCGCGCCAGACTCCTGCGCTGCCACACCCGACCATTGCCAACCTCGGCCTTGCTAAAACCTGATCATGAGACTGGCAACCGTCCGGACCGCTTCGGGACCGGTCGCCGTCCGAGTCGACGAAGGCGTCGCGGTCGAGATCGACGCGCCCGACGTCGGAGCACTGCTCACCGATCCTCGCTGGAAGGCGATCGCGGCGCGCGCATCGGGACCGACGCACGACGCGGAGACGCTCGACTACGCCCCGCTCGTGCCGCGACCCGACAAGGTCGTCTGCGTCGGGCTCAACTACCGCAACCACATCCTCGAGATGGGTCACGACCTCCCCGAGCACCCGACGCTCTTCGCGAAGTACTCGTCGGCGCTCGTGGGCGCGCACGACGACATCGTGCTGCCGCGCGTGTCGCAGCAGGTCGACTGGGAGGTGGAGCTCGCGGTGATCATCGGGGCACCGGCGCGGCACGTCTCGCCGACAGCCGCCGTCGACGCGATCGCCGGGTACTCGGTGCTCAACGACGTCAGCGTGCGCGACTACCAGAACCGCACGCTGCAGTGGCTGCAAGGCAAGACGTTCGAGCACAGCACTCCCCTCGGCCCGGAGCTGGTCACGCTCGACGAGGTGGGCAGTGGCGGGCTCGAGCTCAGCTGCGACGTGGACGGCGAAGAGATGCAGAAGTCGGTGACGTCGGAGCTCGTGTTCCCCCCGAACGAGCTCGTGTCGTACCTCTCGGACATCTTCACGCTCGTCCCCGGTGACGTCATCGCGACCGGAACGCCGAGTGGGGTCGGCCACGCACGAACACCACCTCGGTACCTCCAGGACGGCTCCGTCGTCGTCTCCCGCATCGAAGGCGTCGGTGAGCTCCGCAACCACTGCCGCGTGGAGGGACGCTGACCACGACACGGCTCGGCACCGCGACACGCGAGACGTTCGAGTCTCTCCACACCCGCAACTCGGCGGCGTCTTCGGCATGCTTCGCCGCGCTGTGGGGCATCCTCGTGTACCGAAGGCGGCGAGGGTCACTCGCCGCCGACGAGCCCCGTCCCGAGCCCGACGACGTGCAGGTCCCCGAGCCGGCCTGAGCCGGTCGAGAGGAGATCGACGATGGCGACATCCGCGCCCAGCACCGAGCTCGGCATGGCGGCTCCGGACTTCACGCTGCCCGCCACCGACGGCCGGACCGTCTCGCTCGACGACTTCGCCGCCTCACGGGCGCTGCTCGTCGCGTTCGTCTGCAACCACTGTCCGTACGTGCGCCACGTCGAGCACGAGCTCGGTGCGATCGCACGCGACTTCCTCGAGCGCGGGCTCGGGACCGTCGGGATCTCGTCGAACGACGTCCGCTCACACCCCGAGGATGACCTCGACCACATGCGCGAGCAGGCCGAGCGGGCTGCGTTCGGTTTTCCGTACCTCTACGACGAGTCACAGGACGTGGCGCGCGCCTACGGGGCTGCGTGCACACCCGACCTGTTCCTGTTCGACGCTGGTCGGAAGCTTGCCTACCGGGGCGAGCTCGACGCGTCCCGTCCCGGGAACGACGAACCGGTCAACGGCGCGGCGCTGCGCGCGGCGATCGAGCGTGTGCTCGCCGGTGAGGCCGTGCCCTTGCCGCACCGCCCCAGCGTCGGGTGCAGCATCAAGTGGCGCGACCGGTGATCGCGCCCGTCAGCGCGCTGGTGACGTGTTCGATCGCCGTCGCGTCGGTGATCCGCTCCCCCGCTCCCGTGACGACGTAGAACGTATCGATCACCTCGGCACCGAGCGTCGAGATCTTGGCGTGGCGGATGTCGAGACCCGCGTCGGCGAGGACGTCGGCGATGCGGAAGAGGATTCCCGCCGAGTCGACGGCGTGGACCTCGAAGATGGTCGCGGTGCTCGATGCCTCGTTGTCCACGACGACATGCGGATCGGGCAGACGCGCGGCCGTCGGACGCTGCAGGTGGCCGTAGCGGTCGGCGCGCTCTGACAGTGCCGCTTCGAGATCGCGGCCCGTGCCGTCCAGCTCTCCGAGCAGGTCGGCCGTGAACCGCGTCCAGTCCGGCTCCTCGTCGTTGAACGGCTCGATGTCGTACTCGGAGATGGCCATGCCGTCCGAGGAGCGGGCGCGTGCCGCGCGCACGTCGTGCCCGTGCAACGCGAGCACGCCGACGACGCGGCTGAAGAGGCGGGGCTGGTCAGGTGCGACGACGACCGTGTGGCGATGCGAGCCCTCGACGAGCACCGCGCCCCCGCACGCGCCACCAGCTCGGCATCCGCAGCATCCGTCGCAGACGCCGGGACGTGCGGTGAGCCGTCGAGGACACCGTGGACGCGACGGACGAGCGTGTCGACGAGGCCGGCCTTCCAGCGCGTCCAGGCACGAGGACCGGTCGCGAGCGAGTCGGCCTCGGTCAGGGCCGCGAGGAGATCGAGGAAGGCGGGATTGCGGACCGTCGTCGCGACGCTCGTGATGATCTCCGGGTCGTCGAGGTCGCGACTCGTCGCGACCGACGGGAGGAGCAGGTGGTGCCGCACGAGGTCGACGAGCGTCTCGACGTCTTCCGGCTCGTAGCCCATGCGTGTCGCGACCGTCCGAGCGAGTCCGATGCCCGCTTCGGTGTGATCACCGGGCGAGCCCTTGCCGAGGTCGTGCAGCAGGAGCCCGACGAACAGGAGATCGGTGCGCTGCACGCGGTCGGCGAGCTCGGCTCCGTGCGCTGTCGCCTCGAGCAGGTGCCGATCGACGGTGAAGCGGTGGAACGCGTTGCGTTGCGGCCGGCTCCGCACCGTGGACCACTCGGGCAGGATGCGGCTGACCAGGTCGTAGCGATCGAGCGTCTCGAACACGCGCACCATCGGCGGACCGGCCGCCAGCAGGTCGACGAGCGACCGTCGCGTCTCGTCCGACCACCGGTGGTCGAGGGGCTCGATCTCGGCGTCGAAGCGCCGCATGGTCGGACGAGCGATCGGCAGCAGCTCCCGAGCCGCGGCCGTCGCCGCCGCGAGGAGCAGCGCGACGTTGGTTGGCGTCTCGGCACTCGCGAGCGTGATCTCACCGTCGCGGACGACGAGACCGTCACCGAGCGGACGGTCGCGACCGGATGCCGAGCGCCGTCGCGGACCCTTGACGGTGGAGCGCGCGATCCGCCAGGCGTCGTCGAGATGCCAGGTGATCGTCCGCGCCGCCGTCGCGATCTGTTGCATCAGGACGTCCGCATCGTCGACGCCCAGGCGGTCGGCGACCGCGTCCTGGTGATCGAGCAGCAGGCGGTCGTCACCGCTGCCGGTGATGCGTTGCAGCTCCACGCGGGCGTCGAACAGCGCGATGAACGCCTGATCGACGTCGACGGCGAGCTCGACACCCTCCAACGCGAGTCCGAGCGCACGCAGCACCGTGACGTCGCGGAGCCCACCTCGCCCGTCCTTGAGATCGGGCTCGAGCACGAAGGCAACCGAGCCGAACCGCTCGTGTCGAGATCGCACGTCCTCCTCGAGCTGATCCAGCCAACGCGGCCAGCGCGCGCGCCACCGCTCGAGCCCACGCGTCGCGAGCCGTGCCTCGAGCACGCCGTCGCCCGCAACGAAGCGCGCGTCGAGGAGTCCCAGCGCGGCCTTCAGGTCGTCGTCGGCGACGCGGAGCGCCTCACGCTCGGTCCGGACGCTGTGATCGAGCTGGAGGCCCTGATCCCAGATCGGGTACCACACACCGTCGGCGACCGTGGACACGTCGACGCCCCGGTCGTGCAGCAGCATGATGTCGAGGTCGCTCGCCGGAGCGAGCTCACGCCGCCCGTACCCGCCCACGGCGACGAGCGCGACCTCCGCCGCGTCGCCGACGAGCGACGTCAGCCAACCGTCGACAAGATCGGCGTACGCCTGCCCGAACGAGGGGCCCGTGACCGTCGGATCGTCGAGCAACGCCGTTCGGCGCTTCGCGAAGTCCGCGGCTGCAGCATCAGATGTGGTGGTCGTCCTCTCAGGATGTCACGCGTCGAGCGCGGACAGGTCGAGGCGGGCGATCCGCTCGGGATCGGCCAGCGCGTCGATGGCGATGATCTTGTCGTTCGACACCGTGAAGCCCATGATCGAGAAGGGCTGCCCGTCGAGCATCACGACGACACCGACGGCGCCATTGACGAGCACGGGCTCGAGGTTCCCCGTGGGTTGTGCAAAGGCCATCGCGCGACTCGCGACCGTCTCGGCACCGCGCGTGAGCGCAGTCACCGCGGTTCGCTGCGCGCCGCCGTCGGAACGGACGACGACGTCGGGATCGAGGACCGCGAGCAGCGCTTCGAAGTCGCCCTCGCGCGCCGCGGCGAAGAACGCGTCGACCACCGCGCGCTGACGTCGAACGTCCGCGTCCGAATTCGGGAGCTCGGCGCCCTGCACACGCCGCCGACCGCGGCTCGCGAGCTGCCGCGTCGCGTCGGGCGAGCGACCGATGATCGGCGCGATCTCGTCGAAGGGCACGGCGAACAGGTCATGCAGCACGAACGCCAGTCGCTCGGGAGGCGTGAGGGCATCGAGCACGACGAGCAACGCGAGACCGACGGCGTCGGCGAGGAGTGCCTGCTCCTCGGGACTGCTCTCGTCCACGCGGGTCACGACGGGATCGGGCACGTGCACCTCCAGCGACTCCTCACGACGCGTCCGGCGAGCGCGCAGCATGTTCAGGCAGACACGTGACACCACCGTCGTCAGCCAGCCGCCGAGGTTCTCGATCTCGTCGGAGTCGGCGCGACGCAGCCGCAGCCAGGTCTCTTGCACTGCGTCGTCGGCCTCGCTCGGCGAGCCGAGCATCCGATAGGCGATCGCCCGCAGCCGGCTGCGGTGCTCCTCGAACCGGGCGGCGAGCCGGTCATCGTCGGTCATGGGCTGTCACATTCCGTCGGCGCCGGGGGACATACGGGTTGTCCCCCAGAAACAGCCAGATGTGACCATCGAGGAGAGATCATGACGACCCTGAAGACCGAAGCGAAGACCGACCCCGTGGTCGACCTGCAGCCCAGGATGCAGCACCCGGCGATGATCGTGCCCGACGCCATGCCGGCGCTCCAGGCCATCGGTGCCGCAGTCGGCGCGGCAGACGTTCCCGACCGCACCATCGAGCTCATGAACATGCGGGCCAGCCAGATCAACGGCTGCGGCGTGTGCCTGCTCGGTCACGTCCGCGGAGCGAAGCAGCACGGCGAGACCGACGATCGCCTCAGCGCGGTCGCGGGCTGGCGAGAGGCGCCGTTCTTCACGGCGGCAGAGCGGGCGGCGCTGGCGCTCACCGAGGCCGTCACCCGCCTCAGCGATCGCGCCGACCCGGTGCCCGACGAGGTCTGGGACGAAGCGGCCCGTCACTACGACGAGGCGCAGCTCGCGACGCTCGTGCTGGCCATCGCCAACATCAACGTGTGGAACCGGCTCAACGTCGCGACCAAGCAGGTCGCGGGCGCCTACGAGTGGTGAGCAGCGGCGCGGACGCTCAGCCCGACGCGGAGGGCCGACACTCGGCGCTCATGTAGGCGATCAGCTCGTTGACCTCCGCCTGCATCGCTCGGTGCGAGCTGATGAAGGCGTCGCGGACGTCGGTCGGGAGGTCGTTCACCCCGACGTACCCGTTCTCGGCCGCGAGCTGAGCGCGGTCCTTCGACCATCTGGAGATACGTCTCCGCCTCGTCACGCCAGTCGGCGGGTGCGGCGTCGACGATCTCGCCGGTGGTGGCGATCCGCTGCTGCCAACCCTCGGGCGTCGACGCCTCGAACTGTGCGCCACGACCCGCACCGCCTTCGGCGAGGTCGCTGAAGATCGCGCAGATCGCCGTGGAGTCGGATGCGGCGGGCGTCGTCGTGGAGACGGCAGCCGTGTCGTCCGCGCTGGGTCGCGCGCCGGCCTCGTTCCCGCCGTCGTCCGAGCATGCGCCGAGCGCGAGGGCGCCCACCATCAGCACAGCCACGAGGCTGGCGAGCCGCCGCCTGCCCTTCACACGAGCTCGTGCGTCCACGATTCCGTCTCCTTCGGGTCAGCCTGCCCGGAAGGTACGGACGTCGCGCGAGGTCGCAACGAGGAGGAGGTCAGGAGACCGTCATGGTCCGCTGAGACCGCTCTCAGGGAGGAGGCGCTCAGATCACTGGATGTGCAGGCCCGAGATGGCGCGAGCGATCACGAGACGCTGGATCTCCGAGGTGCCCTCGAAGATCGTGTAGATCTTCGAGTCGCGGTGCCACCGCTCGACCGGGTACTCGCGGGTGTAGCCGTAGCCACCGAGGATCTGGATCGCGTCCTCGGTCGCCTTCACGGCGACCTCTCCGGCCTTGAGCTTGCTCATCGACCCTTCGCCGGCCGTGAACTCCTTCTTCTTCGCGGCCATCCAGCACGCGCGCCAGACGAGCAGGCGAGCGGCGTCGATCTCCATCCGCATGTCGGCGAGCTTGAACGCGATGCCCTGGTTCTCGATGATCGCCCGTCCGAACGCCCTGCGCTCCTTCGCATACTCGAGCGCGTACTCGTACGCCGCGCGCGCGATGCCGAGGGCCTGCGCGCCGACGAGGGGCCGCGTCGCCTCGAACGTGCTCATCGCGGCCTGGGTGCGCGTCTTCTGGCCTTCCTTCACGCGGGCGAGGCGCTGGTCGAGCTTGTCCTTGCCGCCGAGCAGGCACGTGCTCGGCACGTGCACGTCGTCGAGCACGACCTCGGCGGTGTGCGACGCGCGGATGCCGTGCTTCTTGTACTTCGTGCCCTGGCTCAGGCCCGGGGTGCCCGGCGGGATGACGAACGCCGCGTGCCCGCGACCCTTGAGCTCCGGGTCGACCGCGGCGACCACGACGTGCACGTCGGCGATGCCGCCGTTGGTGATCCAGGCCTTCGTGCCGTTGAGCACCCAGCCGTCACTCGCCTCGTCGTACACCGCGTTCGTGCGCAGGTTGGAGACGTCGCTGCCCGCATCGGGCTCGCTCACGCAGAACGCGCCGAGCTGCACCTTCTCGGGCGTACCGAAGCACTCCGGCAGCCACTCCCCGATCTGCTCGGGCGTGCCGCTCGCGAGGATGCCGCTGACCGCAAGGGTGCTCCCGAGGATCGACAGCGTGATCCCGGCGTCACCCCATGCCAGCTCTTCGCTCGCCAGCGCGAGCATCAGCCCGCTCGGGTCCGCGGTGCAGTTGGCGAAGAACTCCAGCGAGTAGAGGCCGATCTTGGCGGCCTCCTCGATGATCGGGAACGGCGTCTCTTCCCGCTCGTCCCACTCGTGGGCGGCGGGGCGGACGACGTTCTCCGCGAAGTCGTGGACCCATTTCTGGATCTGGAGCTGGTCCTCGTTCAGCTCGAGCGAGAAGTCGGACATCGGATGGCCTCCTGGGCACGGAGATCGGGGCGCCAGGGGGTGGCGCCCACGAGCAGTACCCCTAAGTTACCAGCCGGTAACCCAGTCGCCAAGCATCGGCCGGCGGCTACTCCTCCTCGGTGCTCGCGGTCGTCGGGGGCGGGAACGACCCGTTCACCGTGAGCTGGCTCTGGGTGTTCTGGCCACCGGAGCCGTTGGCCCGCAGGTAGTAGATGTGCTGGACGTCGCCGGGCCCACCACCGCAGGCGAACGGGAACGGTTGGCTCCCGTCGGCGGGGTAGTTGCCGAAGGGACCGTTCGGGTTGTCGATGCTGACGGTCACGTTGAGCGCGTTCGTCGTCGACCACGTCAGCGTGATCTGCGACGTGTCGGGGCAGCTGACCGAGCCGTCGTTCACCGTGAACTGGTTGATCTGCGGTCCTGCCGGCGGCGCGGTCGTCGGCGGCGCGGTGGTGGTCGTCGGTGCCGTGGTCGTGGTCGTGGACGACGTCGTCGAGGACGAGGTCGTGGTCGTGTCGGTGCTGTCGTCGTCACCGCTCGACAGCAGCAGGATGATGATCGCGATGATGATGCCGGCGGCGACCAGCCCGCCGGCGATCCACCACATCCGGTTGTCGTCGCCCTCGTCGCCGGTGTCCTATCCGGTGCCGCCAGGTCCGCCGGTGCCGCCGCCGAACGACTCGCCCTGCACCGGGACGGTGGGGTCACCGCCAGGTCCGACGGGCGGGACCGGCGCCGTCGGCTCACCGCCGGTCGGCACGGGCATCGTCGGGTCGGGCTGGTTCGGCGGCGGCGTCGTCATGGCGGTCCCTTCGGTCCGCCGGGACGGTAGCAGCCGGTTACTGCTGTGGCGCGTTCTCCAGGCGCCGCGGCAGCCAGTTCACCAGCCGGTCGGCGATCTCGTCCGCGTGGTCCTTCACCTTGGCGGCGCGCTCCTCGGTGATGCGACCGTTGGCGACGCCTTCGTCGGCCTTCGCGGTCAGTGCGGCTGCGATGGCCGCCTCGACGGCCGCCGGGTCCGCGCCCTGGGCCTCCGCGTACGCGGCGATCGTCTGTCCGCCCAGGACGGCGTCGCGCAGCTGCTGCACCGACACGCCGATCGCCTCGGCCGCGGCGCGTGCGGCGATGCGGTGCACGACGCGTCGCGCGTGCTGCGGGCGGTTCGTCTCGCCCTGCGGGGCGGCGGCTGTCGTCGGCGTGCCACCGTCGTCCTGGAGGGCGACCGCGGCCGTGGCCGGGGCCACGCTGAGCAGTCCGGCCGCCGTCATCGTCGCGGCGAAGGTGGTCAGGGAGCGTCGCATGGTTCCTCCTGCTGGAGCGTCGTCTGGGGGGCACGGTCAGTGGACCGCGGCGATGTGAGGGGGAGATGAAGCCGGCGCGAGCCGCGCGACAAGGCGGGGCGTCCGTCTCGGCCAGAATGCCCGCCGTGGGGGACGGGGACGACGCGGCACGGTACGCCGCCGAGGCGGGCGAGCTGCTGCTGGAGCTGCGCGAGCGCGCGGCGTCCGACGAGTGGAAGCGGGGGTCGCTGGGCGACGCCGGGGACGTGCTCGCGAACCGCCGGCTGCTCGAGCTCCTCCGCGAGGACCACGACGGCGACGGCGTGCTCTCGGAGGAGTCGGTCGACGACGCGAGTCGCCTCCAGGCCGACCGGGTCTGGATCATCGACCCGCTCGACGGCACCCGCGAGTTCACCGAGCAGGGGCGCACCGACTGGGCGGTGCACGTCGCGCTGTGGACCCGGAGCGACGGTCTCGTCGCCGGCGCCGTGGCACTGCCCGCACAGGGACGGGTGCTCTCGACCGCGTCCCCGCCGCCGACACCGGTGGCACAGGACCGGCGACCGCGCATCGTCGTCAGCCGCACACGTCCACCCGCGGCCGCACACCGCGTCGCGGAGGCGCTCGGCGGCGAGCTCGTCGGGATGGGATCGGCCGGCGCGAAGGCCATGGCGGTCGTCGACGGCGAGGTCGACGCGTACGTGCACTCGGGCGGTCAGTACGAGTGGGACTCGGCCGCGCCCGCGGCGGTGGCCGTGGCGGCGGGGCTCCACGTGTCGCGCATCGACGGCTCGCCGCTCGAGTACAACCGCCGCGACCCGTGGCTCCCCGACCTGATCGTGTGCCGGCAGGACCTGGCGGAAGAGGTGCTGGCCGCCGTCGCAGCGTGAACGGCACGCTGCTCGACCTCGAGACGTCCGACGGTGTCGCGATCGCGGCGCACCGCAGGCCGGTCGGCGCGGCCCCGTCCGGCACCACCGTCGTGATCGCGCACGGCTTCGCCGCGACTGGCACGGAAGCGCGGGTCACCGCGGTTGCCGACGCGCTCGCGGACCGCGGCCACGCGGTGCTCACGTTCGACTCGCGCGGGCACGGCGCGTCGGGCGGTGAGGCAACGCTCGGCAACCTCGAGGCGCTCGACATCGCCGCCGTCGTCGACGCCTCGGGCTCGGATCGAGTGGTGCTCGTCGGTGCGTCGATGGGCGCGATCGGTGTGCTCCGCTACGCCGCCGAGGCCTCGCGCACGACCGAGGTGGCCGGCGTCGTCACGGTGAGCTGCCCCGCCCGCTGGACGCTGCCCCGCAACGCCCGCGGGCTGCTCTCGGCGCTCATGACCCAGACGCCCTTCGGGCGCTGGGGCGCGCGCCGGTACGTCAAGGTGCGGATCGCGCGCCCCGGACCTCGTCCGGCACCGCCGATCGACCTGGTCGCGGGGATGCACGCGCCGCTCGCCGTCATCCACGGCACCGTCGACCCGTTCATCCCGGCCGCGGACGCCGAAGCGCTGCACACGGCGGCGCGCGATCCCCGCAGCCTGCAGCTGGTCGAAGGGCTCGGCCACGCCTTCGAGCCCGAGTCGGTCGGCCCCGTCGTGGACGCGGTGGACTGGGTGCTCGCAGCGCGCTGAGGCGCGCCGACGCGGGCGGGCGCACCGGCCCCGCGATGGCCTACGACTGCTGCTCCCACCACCAGGCCAGGCCCGCAAGACCCGGCCCGGTGTGCACGACCATGACCGGGCCGAACTCCCCGACGAACGCGGTCGCGAGGTCGTCCGTGGCCGCGATGCGGGCGAGCAGGTCGTCGGCGACGTCGCGCGCGAGCGCGTGGAGCGCGGCGACGTGCAGCCGCTTCGGCCCGTCCCCGGCGGGCGCGTCACGGCGCACGAGCTGGACGATGCGGTCGAGCGCCGCCTCCCGGCTCAGTGCGGGGCGCAGGCGACGCACGGAGCCACCGCGGAACTCGAAGAGCGGGTTGATGTTCAAGCGTCGTCCCGCCCAGCCCGCGATTCCCGGGACACGCCCGCTGCGCACGAGGTGGTCGAGCGACGAGATCGTGGCGACGAGGCGCACGCGTTCGATGACCTCGCGCGCCCGCGCCTCGACCGCGTCGAGCGACGCACCGGACTTCGCCGCGTCAGCGGCCGCGAGCACGACGAGCGCCTCGGCGCCGCCTGCCGTTGCGGTGTCGACGACGCGCACCTCGCCACCGACCGCCTGCGCGGCGACGACCGCCGACTGGTAGGTCGCGCTCATCGACCCGGCGATCGTGAGCACGAGGACCCCGTCGCTGGCCCGCGACGTGTCCTTGATGGCGTGCTCGAACTCGCCTGGCGTCGGCGCCGACGTGGACACGTTGTCCTGCACCACGAGCTCTTCGAGCGGACGCCGGCCCTCGGGCTCGGGGACGCCCTGCACCGTGAGCCACATCGGCACGACGGTGACGCCCGCGCTCGCGGCGAGCTCCGGCGGCAGGGCGGCCGCGCTGTCGGTGACGATCGCGATCGTCACGGCTCGAGGTCGATCATGGCTCGGGAGGCTCCTTTTCCGACCCTGGACTCTCGCGCAGTCGGACCAGCGCGGACGACAGCACGACCACCAGGCCGGAGCAGAGGAGCACGACCCGTGACGGCTCCAGCTCACCCACCCAGGGCCACTTCACGTCGCCGAGCAGGTCGCCCGCGAGCCCGGCCCCGACCGCGGCGAGGCTGAGTCCGATGCGGATGACGACGTGGAACGCCGCGAACGCGAGGACGCGCTGCTGGCCCTCGAGGCGCGACTGGAGCGCGCCCATCCCCGACGACAGCGCGTAGGCAGCAGCCGCGCCGAACGCGGCCGCGCCGGCGAAGGCGAGCCACACCGAGGTCGCGAGGCTGAACAGCGCGACGATGCCGCCGATCGCTGCGACACCGAGGCGCGTCTCGTGGAGCGGGTCGCGCCCACGTCGCAGCTGGAGCACACCGAGCCCCATCGCCGCACCGACGCCGAAGAGCGCGATGAGCACGCCGAACTCCGCGTCGGACGCGTTCAGCACCTCGCGCACGAACACGATGCCGAGCGAGAAGAGGGCGCCGAGGCCGAGTGCGACGGCGAACGCGGCGGGCATCACGGCGCGCACCAGTGGGATGCGGAACGCATCGAGGAAGCGCACGTCTTCGCTCGCGCCGTCGGAGTCGTCGGCGGCGAGCATGGACAGGCGCGCGATGAAGGCGAACGACACGAGGAACGTGAAGGCGTCGATCCAGAACACCAGCGCGAACGGCCGGTCGAACAGGTCGGCGAAGGGCAGCGCGGCGACCGCTGCGAACAGCCCGGCGCCGAGAGGGATCGTCCCGTACGACGAGCCGAGCACGAGCCCGTTGGCCAGCGGCAGGTCCTCCTCCTCGACGAGCTCGGGGATGGACGAGTCGCGCGCGGGGAGGAACACGAGGCTCGCGACCTCGAGGACGAACGCGCACGTGTAGACCCACCAGATCGCGCGGAAGAGCGGGACCGCGGCGATGATCGCCGCGCGCGCCGCGTCCATCGCGAGCATCGTGCGGCGGCGGTCCCAGTGCTTGACCGCCCGCGCCGCGAGCGGTCCTCCGACGGCTGCCGGCAGCAGCCGCAACGTGAGGATGCCGCCGACGGCGAGCGGCGATCCGGTCAGCTCGAGCGCGATCGCCATGAACGCGATCGTCCCCATCCAGTCGCCGAGACCGGAGATCCCCTGTCCGATGAGGAGGTCGCGAAAGCCCTGCCGCTTGACGAGCTGCGTCAGCGTCACGGCGACGCCGGCAAGTCGGGGTCGCTGTCGCGGAAGAGGCGGTGCGCGTACGGACGCCATCCCGGCGTGACGGGACGCGCATTGCCGACGACGCGCTTCACGAGCATCGGCACCGCGACGGCTGCGCCGGCGAGCGCGCCCGCCGCGCCGTTCGTGATGGCGAGGACCGGTGTCAGTGCGACCTCCCCGACGAAGCCACCGACGCCGGTCTCACGAAAGATCTTGCCGACGATCATCGCGCCGAGCAGCACGACGACACCGAACCACGCGTTCACGAGCAACGACCCGCACGCGGGACCCACGCCGCGCCCGCCGAGCCCACGCAGGAACGGCGACCAGTTGTGGCCGACGACCGCGAGGCACGCGGCTGCGGCGGCGAGCACCGGCCGGTCGGGGCCCGCGAGCAACGGGCCGATCGCGCCCTTGGCGAGGTCGCAGAGCCCGGAGACGACGAGCGCACCGAAGCCGGCGACCCGGTAGACGGCGGAGCCGGAGACGGAGTTGTGCTCGGTGTCGCGCAGATCGACGCCGCGCGAGCGGCGCGTCACCAGGTTCGAGAACGGTATCGAGCCGGCGACGAACGCGAGGACGAGGATCCCGAGCTCGGCCATCGGGTCATTCTGCCCGGGCCTGCGGACGCGACGACGTTCTCGGGGGCTACTTCGGCAGCGGGTAGAACAGGAGCGGGTTGAAGGCCTCGGACATCGCTCGTTCGATCGCGATCACCGACTGGCCGAGCGTGAGCCGAGGCGACGGAGGACAGTCGATCGCTGCGGTGCCCGATGCGGGTGGCGCAGCCTCGCCCGCCGCGGTCACGACGAAGCCCGCGCAGAGCCCGTGGATCACCCGACGGTTCGTCACGTCCGGGACGTAGCAAACGAGCCGGATCGACGACTCGCCCGGCGTCGCGGTGTCGGGCACCGCGACGTTCTCGCCACCGGTGGCGCTGAGCGACCCGTCCGGCGACAGCAGCTCGAGGCGGTACGCGCTCGAGGTCGCGCACTCACGTGTGCCCGCCTCGTCGGTGCCGCCGAGCGTGTACACGATCTCCGTGCCCGGCGGTCCCCCGGCCGGACTGACCGACTCGATCCGCACCTCTTCACCAGGTGACTGCGCGGCACCCGCGGTCAGCGCGCCGAGCGTCAGCACCATCGCCGAGATCGATGCGGCGGCGAGGCACGACGTGACGAGCGAACGACGTCGGGGCACGGCTCCCAGTCTGCGGCGTCGAGGGACCCCCGAGTCAAACCGCGGCCTTGACGCGCGACTGGCATCGCCGGGGGCGTCGTTCGCTAGCGTTCGCAGGCGTGACTGCATCCCTGCGCCGACTCATCGCGACCGTCGGCCTCGTCGCGACCCTGCTGCTCGCGGCGACGATCCCTGCAGGCGCGGCGTCACCGAAGGCATGGACCAGCTCGGTCTGCGGCGCGCTCGACACGTGGGTCACGAAGGTGAACGCGGCGAGCGCGAAGACCACGAAGACGGCTCCGAAGTCGAGCGTCGACGCGAAGAAGCGCCTCACGAAGCTGCTGTCGACGACGCAGCAGCAGACGAAGGTGCTCCTCGCCGACGTCAAGGACGCGGGGAAGCCCGACGTGAAGGGCGGTCAACAGATCGCGGCCACGATGCGCGAAGGCTTCGCGCAGGTGCAACGCACCGTCGCGCAGGCCAAGCGCTCGCTCGCCCAGGCCCCCACCACCGATCCGACCACGTTCATGACGGCGGCGCGCACGGCACAGGACGCGCTCGAGGCAGGGCTCGAGGGCATCCAGGCCGCGTTCTCCGCGGCGCGCACTGCCGACGCGGCACCGCTGCTGAAGGCGTTCGCCGCGAACGACGACTGCCAGGCCGTCTCCGCCTGAGCGGAGCGCGCTCCTAGGAGTAGCGCGCCTCGACGCCGCGCGACTCGCCGTGGCTCGCGACCGCGTCGCCGAAGTCGCGCACGAGGTCGTCGACGACGCCGGCGTGGGCGGGCGAGAGCATCAGGTGCAACCCGCGCGGGTCGGTGTTGCGGTTGAGGTTCCAGCCACGATCGTCGAGCACGTCCCCGACCGCGTAGAGATCGATCGAGTCCGACCGCATCGCGAGCACCGGCCCGATGGGGTCACCGACGACGTCGACGCCCGGGGCGGCGTCGACGGCGGCCCGCACCTGCGACGTCGTCACCGCGAGCTCACGCTGGATCGCGGTGTACCCCTCGATCCCGAGGTGCCGCAGCATCGCCCACGCCGTGGCGATCGGCGCCGCGGCGCGTGCACCCGCCATGGCGGGTGAGCCGTAGAGGCCCGACGGCCACCGGTCGTAGAGGAACACCTGGTGACCGAACCAGTCGGCGTCGCGGTGCAGCACGACCGACGCACCCTTCGGCACGAACCCGTACTTGTGGATGTCGGCCGACATCTCGGTGACGCCCTCGACCCGGAAGTCCCAGGGGGGCACGTCGTGCCCGAGCCGTTCGAGGAACGGCAGCACGAAGCCACCGATGCACGCGTCGACGTGGCACCCGACGCCACGCTCGGCGGCGAGAGCGGCGAGGTCGCTCACCGGGTCCATGACGCCGTGCGGGTACGAGAACGCCGAGGCGACGACGACGGCCGTGTCGTCGTCGACGAGCTCGGCGGCGGCCGAGACGTCGGCCCGATACGCGTCGTCGAGCGGGAACCGCATGAGCTCCATGTCGAAGTAGTGCGCGGCCTTCGCGTACGCCGGGTGCGCCGACACCGCGGCGACGATCCGGGGACGTTCGACGCCGCGGGCTCGCGCCCGCTCGCGGCTCACGAGCATCGACATGAGGATCGACTCGGTGCCGCCCGACGTCATCGTGCCGCCTCCGCCCTCGGGGACGTTGACGAGGGCGCCGACGTCGGCGAGCACGTCCGCCTCGAGCGCGGCGAGCTCGACGAACTTGTAGGGGTTCAGCGCGTTGCCGAAGAGGTACCGCGAGTACACCTCGTGGGCGAGGTCCTCGAGCTCCGCGCGCCCCGTCGGGTACGTGAGGCCGAAGAGCCGCGCGCCGTGGACGTCGGGGTCGCGTCCACGCCGCTCGTCGAGGTCGGCGAGGAGCTCACCGGCCGGCGTGCCGTGCTCCTGCACGTCCGCTCCCCGGCTCTAGGGAACGGGGTTCGGCGGCAGCGGGTGGCGGTAGAGCGCCGCCGCGTTCTGGTGGGTCATCTTGCGCAGGTCGTCGACCGGCAGATGTCCCCAGTAGCGCTCGATCACGTCCTGCGTGTCGGGCCACGTGCTGTCGCCGTGCGGGTAGTCGGTCTCGAGCATGACGTGATCGATGCCGATCGTGTGGCGCGTGTCGATCGTCGACGGGTCGTCGATGGTGCAGAACCAGAAGTGCTCACGCAGCACGTCGGCCGGTCGCCGCCCGCCGAAGCCGTCGAGTCCGTACCCCGAACGGTCGACGATGTTCTCGAGACGGTCGATGAGCATCGCGACCCAGCCGATGCCGCCCTCGGACATCGCGATCTTGAGCTCGGGGAGCTTCACGGCCCATCCCGACCAGATCCACTCCGCGCACGCAGTGAGCGAGAGCTGGCCGAACAACGTCGCGCCGAGCTGGATGCTCGGCGCGCCCGGGGGGAAGTCGGCCATGCCCGACGAGCCGACGTGGAGGCTGATCACGGTGCCGGTCTCCGCGCACGCGCGGAGGATCGGCTCCCAGTGCTCGTCGAAGATCGGAGGGAGCCCGATGCGGTGCGGGCGCTCGGGGAGTGACACGGTCACGAAGCCGCGGTCGGCGTTGCGGCGGATCTCGGCCGCACCCGCTTCACCGTCGGTGAGGTCGACGATCCCGAGCGGGATGAACCGGTCGGGGTGCTTCCCCCACCAGTCCTCGTACATCCAGTCGTTCCAGGCCCGCGTGACCTCGCGTCCGAGCTCGCGATCCTCGATCTGCGAGTACACGCGGCCGCAGAAGCCCGTGATCATCGACGGGAAGCAGAGCGACGCCCAGACGCCGCCGAGATCCATGTCGCGCACGCGTGCGTCCGGGTCGTAGCAACCGGGCCGCATCTGGTCGAAGCGGAACGGCTCGACCTTGACGGTCTCCGGGCGGCGGCCGGCGACCGCGTTCTGCCCGACCTGGAAGTGGCGCTCGCCCTCGAACTCCCAGACCTCGTGACCGTTCTTCGTGAGGACGATCTTCGGCGCGCGCTCCTGGAGCTTGGCGGGCAGCCGGCCCTCGAACATGTCCGGCGGCTCGACGAGGTGGTCGTCGACCGAGATGACCGTGTACTTCACCGCACGCGGCTCGGGGTCGGGCAGGAAGAGCTCGGGGTCGAGCGGCGCGGTGGGATCGGCGAACGTCGTCATGAGTGGTCCCGCGTCATGCGATCACTGTACGACCGCCTTGCGGCGACGAGCGAGGAAGCGCAGACGTGCTGACCGGGCGTCCCAGTCGTACACGACGACGCTGCCGGCGATGACGTCCTGCAGCCCGCGGTTCTCCCGGCCGAGAACGACGCCGATGCAACCGAGACCGGCCGGGGCGATGCTGAGCGCGAGCGCGGGCGCGCGCAGGAAGCCTCGCCACGGCTCGAGGTCGGAGCCGTCACGGTCGACGACGCGCACGCCGAGCAGCGCCATGCCGGCGGTCTTCCCGGATGCCGCCCACGACCCACCGAAGTAGAGGAACAACCATCCCGCGAAGATGATCGCGCTGATCCACGGCGCGAGCTGATCGGTCTCGACGTCGTACGACGTCACGAGTTCGAGCAGGAAGAGCACGACGGCGACGGTCAGGGCGAACAGTCCGACGCTGAGCGCGAGGTCGACGACGTACGCCGCGAGGCGCGTCGCCGGCCCCGCGTAGTGACCCTGCTTCGACGTCTCCGGCTCGTACTCCCGCCTCACGGCACGTACCTCGGTGGGCCGGCCGGCAGTTTCGCCGGATCCCGTCGGAAGACCCTGTTCATGACGCGGTTCGAGAAACCGTCGATGCCGACGGCCTGCGAGCGCAGTGAGTCGAGGACGCGTTGCGCGACGCCGCTCGTCGACTCCGCGATGAGCGCGCCGATCTCCGTGCGCTGCACGAGCTCTTCGAGGTCGACCCGACTCACGAGCTGGTTCACGTCGACGCGTTGGATCAGCGCGTCGATGTCGACCTTCTGGATCAGGCGGTCGATGTCGACGTTGTCGAGCAGCTGGTTCATGTCGAGGCGACCGAGCAGCGCGTTCAGGTCGACCCGTTCGAGCTGTCGGTTGAGGTCGATGTGCTCGAGGAGCGCGTCGACGTCGACGAGGTTCAGCACGCCGTCGAGGCTCGGCTTCGGCAGCCGCGGGCTCACGTCTCGCCTCCACCGAACGAGTCCTGGCCCCCGACCGCGGTGACGCCACCGTCGACCACGACGACGGAGCCGTTGACGTACGACGCTTCGTCGGACATGAGGAAGCGCACCGCGCGTGCGATGTCCTCGGGCTCGCCCAGGCGGTTGAGCGGCACCTTGCGGACGAACCCCGCGCGGGACTCGGGAGTCGTGATCGTGGGCGCGAGCATCGGCGTGTCGATGTAGCCCGGGCACACGGCGTTGGCGCGGATGCCGTCGGGGCCGAGACGGTGCGCGAGCGAGCGCGTCAGACCGATGAGCGCGTGCTTCGACGCGACGTACGACGGGATGAACCCGTGCCCGATGAGGCCCTCGATCGACGAGATGCCGACGATCGCCGAGCCGGGGTTCGCCTCGAGGAGCGTCGGGTGGAGCACGCTCACCAGCATCGCCTCGGCGCGCACGTTCACGCCAAGGACCGTGTCCCAGGTGTCGACGTCGATCGGGCCGTCGAGCGCCGGCGCCACCATCCCCGCTGCGTGCACGAGCCCACCGACCGAGCCGAGCGCGGCCTTCGTCGTCGCGAGCGCCGCCTCGACCGCAGCCGTGTCGGTGACGTCGACCTCCACACCGATCGCCGACGCGCCGAGCGCCTCGGCGTCGCGGGCGGTGTCGCGCGTGCCTTCACCGTTGAGGTCCCACGCGGCGACCGGGCGACCGACCTCGGCGAGCGCGAGGCAGCACGCGCGCCCGATGCCCGACGCTCCCCCGGTGACGATCACCCCGCTCGCCGGCTGTCCGAGCATCCCCGCTGACATCCAACCCCCCTGTGTGGTTCGGCGTGTCAGTCTGGCGCGATGGAACCCGACCACGCCGCGGCAGCCGTCGAGGACGGCTCGCTCGACCTCCTCGACGGCGACCTCTACGCGGGTGATCCCGAGCCCGTCGTACGCCCACCTGCGGACCCACCGGCCCGTGTACTGGGACGCCGTGAACGAGCTGTGGGGCATCAGCCGCCACCGTGACATCGTGGCGATCGAGAAGGACCCGGCGACGTGGTCGAACGCCGGTGGGTACCGCCCGAACATCCCGGCCGACCCGTCGATGATCGGCGTGGACGACCCGCTGCACGCCGAGCGGCGGCGGCTCGTCGCCCGCCGCTTCACGCCACGTGCGGTGACCGGGCACGAGCAGATGGTGCGCGCGACCGTGACCGCCCTCATCGACGCGGTCGCCGACCGCGGCGACGCCGAGGTCGTCGCGGAGCTCGCCTCGCCGCTCCCAGCGAAGATGATCGGCCGCCTGCTCGGGTTCCCCGACGACGACTGGCCGAAGCTCGTGCACTGGTCGACGTCCACCATCCTCCTCGGTGGCGGGCCGCGCTACGCGACGGACGAAGGGATCATGTCGGCGGCCGACTTCGGCATGGCCGCGCTCGACGTCGCCAACGAGCGGCGAGGCTGCCCGATGGACGACCTGATGTCGGTGTGGACGCAGGCCGAGGTCGAAGGACGACCACTCGGCGACGACGACCTCGCGTCCGACGCGCTGCTGCTCCTCGACGGGGGCGCCGAGACCACGCGTACCGTCATCACCAACGGCTTCGACACCCTCATCGCACACCCGGAGCAGCGCCGGCTGCTGCGACGCCGAGCCCGCACGCGTGAGCACCGCGGTCGAGGAGCTGATCCGCTGGACGACCCCCGTGCTCAACATGTGCCGCGTTGCGACGCGTGACACGGAGGTGGCGGGCACGCCCATCAAGGCCGGGCAGCAGGTCGTCCTCATGTACGGATCGGCGAACCGCGACGAGTCGGTGTTCGACGAGCCACAGCGGTTCGACGTCACCCGCGATCCCAACCCGCACATCGCGTTCGGCTTCGGGACGCACTTCTGCCTCGGGGCGTCGCTCGCACGACTCGAGCTGCGGATCATGTTCGAGGAGCTCATCGCGCCGGCTCGACGACTGGGCCCGCGCCGACGACCTCGGGCCGCGCCGCACGCCGAACGCGTTCGTGCGCGGCATCGAGGCGTTCCCCGTCACGTTCAGCGCGAGCTGAACGTGACGCTCACTCGAACTTGGCGCCCATCTCCCTGATGACGTCGAGCATCCGCTCCGGCGCGTCCGGCGCCGGGCTCGCCCGGCTCGTACCGCACGCTGCCGAGCGTCCCGCTGTACGGGAACGGTCCGAACCGCTCGTAGATCTCCCACGAGACGGGGCTGCGCCGGTCGATCCCGACGTCGATGCCCTCGAACGGCGCCATCCCGAAGAGCATCGGCACGTCGTCGAGCGATCCGCGCGTCCTCGCCGTCGACGATCAGTGACGCGGTCCACTGCTGCTTGCCCGGTGCCGCGAGGTCGAGCACGACCTCGTGCGCGCCCGGGTCGAGGCGCCCACCCGAGAGCGTCGCGCACGTGCCCGCGGCCGTCGTTGTGCACGAAGACGAGCTCGTCGTCGAGGACGTAGACGCCGTAGCCGGCGCCCTGGTCGCCGTGCGCGACGAGATATCCCTGATCACCCGCGCCGTGCTCGACCGACGATTCGCACGACGACCGCGCGGAACCAGATCAGCTGCAAGCGAGCGCCATCGTTCCAGCGTCGCGGTGCCCGGGAGGATCGTGACCGGCTCGCTGAACACCCCGCTGCGCGGCGGTCGCAGCAGGTACTTGATCCCCGATCCCTCGTCGAGCGGGTAGACGCGGTTCGCCCAAGCCGCATCCTCCCAGGCGGCCGCGAGCTCGGCACGACGCTCGGGATGCTCTGCCGAGAGGTCGTGCAGCTCGTTCGGGTCGTTCGTGAGGTCGTAGAGCTCCCACTCCGTCGTCCGAGAACGGCGTCAGCGGCTGGTGCAGCGTGACGACCTCCCAACCGCTCCGGTAGTACCCACGGTGACCCTGCTGCTCGTAGTACTGCTCGTGATGCGTGCTCGCCGCACCGAAGTCGGTCGAGCGACGCCCGCGAAGCTCGCTGCCCGCCGGATCGGCGAGCACGCGCCCGTTGCGCTCGGTCGGCATCGTGAGGCCGCAGCAGTCGAGCAGCGTCGGCAGCACGTCGGTGACGTGCTGGTACTGGCGACGGAACGCGCCGGCATCGTCGACGCGCGCGGGCCACGACACGATGCACGGCACCGAGTGGCCACCCGCGTGCGTGTTGATCTTGTAGAGCCGGAACGGTGTGTTGCCGGCCATGGCCCAGCCGCGCGGGTAGTGCGGCGTGGTCGTGGGCCCGCCGATCTCATCCAGGCGGGCGGCGTCCGCGTCGAGGTCGTCGCCCTGGAGCAGGTGCACGTAGTACGCGGTCGTGCCGGTCACCTCGCCCTCGCGTGACGCGCCGTTGTCGGACGTGAACACGAAGATCGTGTTGTCGAGCACGCCGAGCTCGTCGAGCGCGCCGCGGAGCCGCCCGACGTTCTGGTCGAGGTTGTCGACCATGCCCGCGTAGACCTCCATGTGGCGTGCGAAGAGCTGCTGCTCGCGCTCGGAGAGGTCGTCCCAGGCTGTGACGTCGTTGCCGGGCTCGTGGTTGCGCGGCGGGAGCGGCAGCCCTTCCGGGATGACGCCGAGCTCCTGCTGGCGGCGCCACCGCTGCTCGCGCAGCGCGTCCCAGCCCGCGTCGTACCGGCCCTCGTACCGGGCGATGTCGTCGGGAGGGGCGCCGAGCGGCGCGTGCACCGACCCGTGGGCCATGTAGAGGAAGAAGGGCTTGCGGGGGTTCGACGCCTGCTGCTCGCGGACCATGCCGATCGCGCGGTCGGTGATGTCGTCGGCGAAGAAGTACCCATCGGGGTAGCGGTCGACCTCGACGAGATGGTTGTCCTCGACGACACGGTGCGGGTGGTGCTGGTTCGTGAAGGCGTCGAGGAACCCGTAGAAGCGGTCGAAGCCCCGCTGGATGGGCCAGGAGTGCGTCGGTCCGGCGGCCGAGCAGTCGGAGTCCTTCGCGAGGTGCCACTTGCCGACCATGAACGTCGCGTAGCCCTGGTCGCGGAACACCTCGGCGGCGGTCGCGACGTCGTCGGCGAGCTCCATCGCGTAGCCGGGGAAGCCGGCGTCCGAGTGGGCGACGGTGCCGAGCCCGGCCCGGTGCGGGTTCACGCCGGTCAGCAGTGCGGCACGCGTCGGCGAGCACATCGGTGTGACGTGGAAGTTCGTGAAGCGAACGCCGCCGGTGGCGAGCGCGTCGAGGTTCGGCGTGTCGATCTCCGAGCCGTAGCAACCGAGATCGGAGTAGCCGAGATCGTCGGCGAGCACGACGACGACGTTCGGCGCATCCGGCGCGACCTCCGGTCGCGGCGGCCACCAGCCCTCCGAGCCCGCGAACGTGCGGCCGACCCGCCCCCCGAAGCCCTCGTAGGTCCCCGTCACCCGGCCCCCATCATCTCGGGACGCTAGATCAGGTCCTCGACGATCAGCGGCGGTCGGCGAGGAACGGGAACTCGGCCCGCACCGCGGCGACACGCTCCGGGTCGACGTCGGCAAGCAGGGTCGTCTCGTCGGCACCCGCCTCGTCCACCGGCTCGCCGAGCGGGTCGAGGATCACGCTGTCACCCGCGTACTCGAGCCGGCTGCCTCCCTCGGCGCCGCCGAGCCCGACGCGGTTGACGCCGACGACGTACGCCTGGTTCTCGATCGCACGAGCCCGCAGCAGGGCGCGCCAGTGGTTGCGGCGCGCAGCGGGCCAGTTGGCGACGACGACGTAGAGGTCGGTCGTCGCGGCCAGCGCCCAGAACTCGTCGGCGAAGCGCAGGTCGTAGCAGACGAACACGCTCGTGCGGACGCCCTCGACGTCGACCGTCACGTGCGCGTCGCCGGCCGCGTAGTGCTCGTGCTCGCGCGCGTAGGTGAACGGATGGATCTTGGCGTACCGGTGGACCGCGCCGTCGGGCGCGGCGAGCACGAGCGAGTTCGCCGGCAGCGCGTCCTCGTCGGCGCGCTCGGGGAGCGAACCGCACACCCACACGTCGTGCGCACGCGCCTGCTCGACGAGGAACGCTACGGACGGGCCGTCGAAGGGCTCGGCGACGCGCTCCGTCTTCATCGAGAAGCCGGTCGAGTACATCTCGCTCAGCACGACGAGCCGCGCGCCTCGAGCCGCAGCAGCCGCGACCATGGGCGCGAGCCGCGCGAAGTTCTCCTCCGGGCGCTCCCACACGATGTCGTGCTGGATGGCGGCGACCTTCATGCCGACGCCCTCACGACGACGCCCTCACGACGACAAGGCCTTCAGACGCGTGACGGCCTCGGCGAGCACCTCGCGGCGCTTGCAGAACGTGAAGCGGACCAGCGGTCGCCCCGAGTCCTCGTCGTCGTAGAAGACGACGTTCGGCACGGCGACGACGCCACACCGCTCGGGGAGCGACCGGCAGAACGCCATGCCGTCGGACTCGCCGAGCGCACGCACGTCCGCCGTCACGAAGTACGTGCCGGCAGGCGGGAAGACCTCGAACCCCACGTCGCGCAGACCGTCGACGAGCAGGTCGCGCTTCTCGCGGAGGTCGGCCGTGAACGAACGGAAGTACTCGTCGTCGAGCGCGAGCCCGACCGCGATCGCGTGCTGGAACGGTGCGCCGCTCACGTACGTGAGGAACTGCTTCGCCGTGCGCACCGCGGTGACGAGCCGCAGGCGACGCACAGACCCAGCCGACCTTCCATCCGGTGAACGAGAACGTCTTGCCACCCGACGAGATCGTGACCGTCCGGTCACGCATGCCGGGGTACGACGCGAGCGGACGGTGCTCGCCCTCGAACACGAGGTGCTCGTACACCTCGTCGGTGACCGCGAGCAGGTCGTGCCGGACGCACAGATCCGCGATCGTCGCGAGCTCCCCGTCGTCGAACACCTTGCCGGTCGGGTTGTGCGGCGAGTTGAGGAGCACGAGGCGCGTGCGCGGCCCGATCGCCGCGTGGAGGTCGTCGACCGCGAAGCGGTACTCCGGCGGGCGGAGCGTGACGACGCGCCGCGACGCGCCCGCCATCGAGATGCACGCAGCGTACGAGTCGTAGTACGGCTCGAACGTGACGACCTCGTCGCCCGGCTCGCACAGCGCCAACAGCGAGGCAGCGATCGCCTCGGTGGCGCCGGTCGTCACGAGGACCTCGTCGTCGGCGTCGTAGTCGAGGTCGTAGAACCGGCGCTGGTGCGCGGCGATCGCGAGCCGCAGCTCCGCGATGCCGATCCCCGGCGGGTACTGGTTCTGCCCGTCGAGGATCGCGTCGACCGCCGCCTGCCTGACGACCTCCGGCCCGTCGGTGTCGGGGAAACCCTGACCGAGGTTGATCGCGCCGGTGCGATCTGCGAGCGCCGACATCTCGGCGAAGATCGTCGTCCCGAACCCTGCGAGGCGCGACGCAAGATGCGTGTCGGGCATCCCGTCAGCGTACGGGCGGGCACGGCAGGACGGCCGTTACGCTCGTCACGCCATGCAGCCGTACCCCGATCTGGCGGCGACGACGGCAGCGTTCGCCGACCACCTGTCCCGCGGCAAGGTCGAGGCGTTCGAGGCGCTCGGCATCGACATCGTGCTCGGGACGGCGCGAGGGCCCGTTCTTCTGGGACTGCGTACGACGGTCGGCGCTTCTTCAACTGCCACTGCAACGGCGGCGTCTTCAACCTCGGGCACCGCAACCCCGAGATCCTCGCCGCGACTGCACGACGCGCTCGACGTCGACGAGATCGACGTCGGCAACCACCATCTGGTCTCCGGTTGGAAGGCGGCGCTCGGCGCAGCGCCTCGCCGCCACGACCGGCGACCACTGCCCCGGGGTCGTCTTCTCGCCGTCGGGCTCCGAGGCGGTCGACGTCGCGATCAAGACGGCGGTCGCGGTGAGCGGGCGCCGCGAGATCGTCTCGATCCACGGTGCGTTCCACGGCCACACCGGCCTCGCCGCGATCGGCCGCGGACGCGCGCTACCACGAGCCGTACCGGCTCGGCGCTGCCCGGGTTCGTCGCATGTGCCGTACGACGATCTCGACGCGATGGACGCGGCGATCGGTGACGACACCGCGGCGGTCGTGCTCGAGACGGTTCCCGCGACGCTCGGCATGCCGATCCCCGCCGACGGGTACCTCGCCGGCGTGCGGTCGCTTGTGCGACGAGCGCGGAGCACTCCTGGTGCTGGACGAGGTCCAGACCGGGCTGGGTCGGAGCGGACGGATGTGGTGCTACGAGCACGACGACGTGCTCCCCGACGTCGTCGTCACCGGCAAGGGTCTGGGCGGTGGCGTCTACCCGATCGCGGCGACGCTGATGACGGACGCGGTGCACCGGTTCTACGACGAGCAACCGTTCGTCCACGTGTCGTCGTACGGCGGGTCGGACCTCGGCTGTGCCGATCGCGCTGCGCGTCCTCGACCTCGTCGAGGCGCCGGGCTTCCTCGACCGCGTCGAGGAGGTCGGCCTGCGGCTGGAGAAGGAGCTCGCGGTCGTGCCGTGCGAGGTGCGGCGACGCGGTCTGTTCATGGGCCTCAAGTGGTCGGACGAGGGCGCGGGGATCCTCGCGGCCAAGGCGTGCATCGACGCCGGCGTGTTCGCGATCTTCGCGAACAACGACACGTCGGTGATGCAGCTGCTGCCGCCGCTCGTGCTCACGCGACGCCGAGGCCGACGAGCTGGCGGCCACGCTCGTCGGCGCGCTCACCTGAGGGCGACGTGATCACGACTCCCGATCTCACGAGCGCTCGACGACACCGTCACTCGTGCGCTCGACGTCGGGTGACGAGTCGCAGCTGCACGTCCTCGGGCTACGGCGAGGTCAGCTCCGTCATCGCGTGGCCCGAGCCCGACGGTCCGTACGCGTGCAAGCGACTCCCGGTCTTCGACGACGTGGCCGCTTCGACGGCGTACCGATCGCTCTTCGACGAGTACATGGCGACGCTGACCGGACACCGGCGTCGTCGTCCACGAGAGCCATCTCGAGGACTGGTGCCGCGACGCCGACGGTCGCGTGTCGCCGCGTACTGCGTGCAGCCCGCGCTCCCCGGCGACTCGCTCGCGCCCGCGCTCATCGTGCGTCGGCGACACGGCGGGCCGCCGAGCACTGTTCGAGCAGATCGTCGACCACATCGCCGCCACCATCCGCCCGACGATCGGGCTCGACGCGCAGCTCTCGAACTGGGCTACGGATCCGCATGGCCGGTGATCTGCGTCTACGTCGACGTGACGACGCCGTTGCTGCGCGACGCCGAGCGCCGCGGAGCGCATCGACACCGAGCTCTTCATGACGTCGCTGCCCGGCATCTTCCGACCCGTTCGTGCGCCGCTTCCTGCTCGGCGGCATCCTCGACCCCTACTACTCGCAACGACGCACCGCCCTCGACCTCACGGGGAACCTGCACAAGGAGGGCCTCGCCGAGCACGTCCCCGAGCTCATCGCGATCGCCAACGAGCGGCTCGGCATCGACCTCAGCGCCACCGAGGTGACGCGCTTCTACCGGCGCGAGGCGCGCATGTGGTCGCTGCTCCAGCGGGCACGGCGCATCGACCGCTCGTGGCAGCGCCACGTCCGGCGCCGGCCGTATCCCTTCCTCCTTCCTGGCGCGATCGACCGGGGCGTCTGAGCTGGCGTTCGACGCGGACTGAACCTGCGTTCAGGGACGGGCCTCGGGTACCGTCCGCGCCGTGAGCCCCACCGGCTAGATCACCGACGAGGGCATCGAGCGGCTGCGCGCCCGCATCGGCGTGCCCGAGCCCCACCCGTGCCCGCCGCACTACCTGTGCCCCGACGCCGACTCGTTCCGTCACGTCGCGGAGGCCTACGGCGACGACAACCCGCTCTGCTGCGATCCCGACGTACGGCGCGACGACACGGTGGGGCGCGCCGATCGCGCCACCGCCGATGGTCGGCGGCGACACGCTGATCGGTGAGGACGAGGTCGCCGAGGTCGCGCGCCGAGCACCGCGACCTGATGAAGGGTGACCCGCTGCGCGGCGTCCACGCGTTCTACGCCGCGAGCGCCCGGGAGTGGTGGGCGCCGCTGCCGCCGAGCACGCGTACGTGGCGGCGGAACGCCCTGGTCGGCGTGCTCGACAAGCCGTCGGAGTTCGCCGAGCGGGCAGTCCACGAGTGGACCGCCCAGGTGTTCCGCACCGACGACGGCCGGCTGCTGTCCGGTCAGTACCGGAACATGGTCCGCACCGAGCGCACGAAGGCGCGGGAGCGCAAGAAGGAGGAGCGCGCTCGAGCAGGCGCCGTACTCGGAGGACGACGCTCGCAGCGATCGACGAGCAGTACGCGCGCGAGGCGCCACGGGGCGCGAAGACTCGCTGGTGGGAAGAGGTCGAGGAGGGCGACGAGATCGGGCCGCTCGTGAAGGGTCCGCTCACCGTCACCGACATGATCTGCTGGCACGTCGGCATGGGGATGGGCCTCTACGGCGTGGCGCCGCTTGCGGCTCGGTTGGCGGAACCGGCAGCGGATCCCGCGCTTCTACCACCGCGACGAGCTCGGCGTGCCGGACGTCATGCAGCGAGTGCACTGGGACCCGGAGTACGCGCGCCGAGCCGGCAACCCGACGACGTTCGACTACGGCCGGATGCGCGAGACCTGGCTCATCCACCTCTGCACCGACTGGATGGGCGACGACGCGTGGCTCTGGCGCCTCGACTGCGAGTTCCGCAAGTTCAACTGGGTCGGCGACACGCACTGGATGCGCGGGCGCGTCACGCGCAAGCACGTCGCCGACGGTGGCCGGCCGGCGGTGGACCTGGACATCTGGGGCGAGAACCAGCGTGGCGAGACGACGACGCCCGGCCACGCGACGATCCTGCTGCCGAGCCACGAGCACGGACCGGTGCGACTCCCCGACCCGCCAGGCGGCGCGACCGATCTGCAGGGTGCGCTCGAGGCCGTCGCCGACGACGTTCGAACGGGAGTGACATGACCGAGGCCGGCGCGGAGTACCCGTCCGACGAGAGCGTGCGATCGTCGCTCGACGACGGCGTGCTGCGCCTCGTCCTCGACCGACCCGAAGAAGCGGAACGCGATCGACGACGTCGGAGTGGCCACGTTGATCGCAGCGTTCGAGCGCGCCAACAGCGACGAGCGCGTCCGCGCGATCCTGCTCGACCGGCGCGGGTGACGACTTCTGCAGCGGGTTCGACATCGTCAGCCGCAACGCCACGGACGACGCGCCGGCCGCGGGTCGGGAGCATCCAGCGGCGGTTGCCGGCACAGGCCCACCGGCTGGTCCCGTTGATCCTCTCGACGCAGGCGCCCGTCGTCAGCGCCGTCCGCGGCTGGGCCGCCGGGCTCGGGCTGCACCTCGCGCTCGGCGTCGGACTTCTGCATCGCCGCGAACGACGCCCGGCTCTGGGAGCCGTTCGCGGCGCGCGGCTTCACGCCGGACAGCGGCGGAACGTGGCTCCTCCCCCGCTTGGTCGGCGTCGCGAGGGCCAAGGAGCTGCTGCTCCTCGGCCGCGAGCTCTCGGGCGAGGACGCCGCGGCGTGGGGGATCGTCTACCGCTCGGTGCCGGCCGCGGAGGTCGAGCAGGTGGCCGGCGACGTCGTCGCGCAGCTCGCGCAGGGTCCGACCGTGCGCGCTCGGCCTCACGAAGTGGCTCGTCCACCAGGGTGCCGGGCTCGACCTGGAGCGGCACCTCGCCAACGAGGCGTTCGCGATGGAGCTGTCGTCGCGCAGCGAGGACTTCCGTGAAGGGATCGCCGCGCTCCGCGAGAAGCGCCCGCCCCGCTTCGAGGGGCGCTGACGTGCGCCGAGGGCCTCCTGCCGGTCGACGCCACATCGACCCCGGACGACGACGCGCGCCGCGCGTGCGCGCCTGGGTCGAGGCGAACGTCCCCGAGGCATGGCGGCGTGCGGCCGCCGACGGGCCCGCCGCCGTGCGCGACGCGCGCACGCGCCAGGAGTACGAGGACTGGTACCCCGTCTTCGGCGTGTCGGGGATGGTGGTGCCGACCTGGCCGGTCGCCTACGGCGGGCTCGACGTCGGCCCGGAGGTCGCGCGGGCTGATCGATGCCGAGCTCGCTCCGTACCGCCTCGGCCGGCTCAACCCGCTCGGCCTCAACCTGTGCGCGCCGGCACTGTTCGCGCACGGCACCGACGAGCAGCGGCTCCGCTTCCTCCCGCCCATCGTGCGCAACGAGGAACGCTGGTGCCAGCTGTTCAGCGAGCCCGGCGCCGGCAGCGACCTCGCGTCACTCGCGACGCGAGCCGACACGCGACGGCGACGACTGGATCATCACGGGCCAGAAGGTGTGGACGACGTGGGCGCACATCTCCGAGTGGGCGGTCCTGCTCGCCCGGACGGATCCCGACCAGCCGAAGCGCAAGGGCATCACGTACTTCCTCATCGACCTCCGCCAACCGGGTGTCGACGTGCGGCAACCTGCGCCACCTGACGGGCGAGATCGACTTCAACGAGGTGTTCCTGAACGAGGCGCACGTTCCCGACGACGCAGCGCATCGGTGACGTCGGGGACGGCTGGCGCGTGGCGAACGCCACGCTCGCGTCCGAGCGTCAGATGGTCGCGGGTTCGGGTTCGGGCGGGGTCGACCGCATCGGTGGCTCCGGGATCGAGCACACTCTTGCGCTCGTCGCCGATCGCGGCCGAGCAGATGAGCCGGTCGATGCGCCAACGGCGTCGCGGCAGATGTACACCGAGGAGCGGATCCGCGACCATCACGAACCAGCGGGTGCGCGCCGGTCTGTCGGCGGGCCGGTCGCCGGGCGCGGCGAGCAGCGTCGGGAAGATGCACATCGGGCGACGCTGAACCAGCGCGCTCCAGGTGCTCGCGACCGACCTGATCGGCAGCCGACGCGCTCGCGACGGAGGCGCCGCCGGACACGCCGTACGGCGAGGCCTCCCCCACGAGGTGCACGGGATGCTCCGCAGCCGCGCGAACACGATCGAGGGGGGACGACCGAGGTGAACAAGAACATCGTCGGCGAGCGCGTCCTGGAGCTGCCCCGGGAGCCCGATCCGTGGCAGGGCAAGCCGTGGAGCGAGGTGCCCGAGATCGTGAGGCGGGCGACGTGAGGAGGGCGACTTGAGGTGGCGACGTGACTACGCGCCTGCGGGTCGAGCGGCGCGGGCACGTCGGGTGGCTCGTGTTCGACCGACCCGACGCCGGCAACGCCATGGACGCGGTGATGTTCGACGAGCTCGAGCGGGCGTGGGGCGAGCTCGACGCCGACCCCGACGTGCGCGTGATCGTCAACACCGGCAGCGGGCAAGACGTTCCAGACCGGTGTCGACGTCGCACAGGTCGCGCGCGACAAGGAGGCGCTTGCGTGAGCACTCCCGGCGAACCCGCGATGCGGAGCTCCGGTTCACCGCCTGGCACTGCGGCGTCTGGAAGCCGGTGATCGCCGCGGTCAACGGCACGTGCGCGGGCGGCGGGCTGCACTTCGTCGCCGATGCCGACATCGTCATCGCCGCCTCGAGACGCGACGTTCCTCGATCCGCACGTCTCGTTGGGACAGGTCGTCGCGTACGAGGGGATCGCGCTGGCTCGGAAGTCGCCGATGGAGTCCGTCCTGCGGATGGCGCTCGTCGGGCGGCAGCGAGCGCCTCTCCGCGGCCCGGGCTCACCAGCTCGGGATCCTCTCCGAGGTCGTGGATCCGCCGAGCGGCGCTCGCCGACGCGCGCACAGGAGCTCGCGCGAGACCATCGCACGCAACTCCCCCGCCGCGATGGCCGCCACGAAGCGAGCGCTCTGGGGTGCGCTGGAGACCGGGCTCACCGACGCGTGTCGGGGCGGCAGCGCGGCAGCTGGTCGGGATGTGGGGGCATCCCGACCAGGAAGAAGGACCACGGGCGTTCGCCGAGAAGCGCGAGGCGCGATGGATGACGGAGCGGAGCGATGGCTGACTACGAGCACCTGATCGTGGAACGTCACGGTCCGGTCGGGTGGTTGATCAACAACCGGCCCGACGCACTCAACGCCATGAACGCGCGGATGCGCGACGAGTTCGCGGACGCGTGGCTCGAGCTCGACCGCGACCCCGAGGTGCGCGTGATCGTGCACACGGGCGAGGGTCGTGCCTTCCAGACCGGTGTCGACGTCGCCGAGATCGCGTCCGACGGCGTCGGCATGCAGCGCTACCGCCAGTCGGTCGAGGACTGGGACCTCCACTTCACCGCGTGGCACCAGCACGTGTGGAAGCCGGTGATCACCGCGGTCAACGGCATCTGCTGCGGCGGCGGCTTCCACTGGGTCGCCGACGCCGACATCGTCATCGCGGCATCGGACGCGCAGTTCTTCGATCCGCACGTCTCGATCGGCCAGGTCGTCGCGATCGAGGCCATCGGCCTCATCCGCAAGATGCCGGTCGAGTCGGTGATGCGCATGGCGCTCGTGGGTCGGTACGAGCGAATGTCGGCGCAGCGCGCCTACGAGCTGGGCATGATCTCCGAGATCGTCGACCCACCGGAGCGACTTCGCGAGGCCGCGCAGGAGCTCGGCGAGAAGATCGCGCAAGAACTCCCCCGCGGCGATGGCCGCGACGAAGCGCGCGCTGTGGGGTGCGCTCGAGGCCGGGCCTGACGGACGCGTGTCGCGCCGGCGCGGGCGAGCTGGTCTCGATGTGGGGGCACCCCGACCAGGAAGAAGGGCCGCAGGCGTTCGCCGAGAAGCGCGAGGCGCGCTGGCTGCCGCTCGAGCCGCGCGACGACGCGTGAGCTCGCTCGCCGACCTCCTCTTCGACGGACCGGGCAGACCCGGACGCGGTGCTCGTCCACGCTGCCGGCGAAGACGTCACGCGCGCGTGACCTGATCGAGCGTGCGCAACGCGATCCGGGCCGCGTTGGTCGACGCTCGGCGTCGGCACGGGAGATCCGGTCGCCGCGATGCTCGAGAACGACGCCTGGATGGTCGCCTCGCTGTTCGGCGTGTGGGCGGCCGGCGCGGTGTACGTCCCCGTCAACCCGCGCCTGACCGATCGCGAGGTCACGCGCCTGCTCGAGACGGTGCCGCCACGTGCAGTCCTCACGTCGGCGCCCCACGTGTCGCGGTTCGGCGACCTGCCTCGCGTCGAGGCGCCCGAGGGCGTGCGGCTGCTGCTGCACGATCCGGTCGAGGCGTTCGACGCGGACGTCGCGCTCGTGCAGACGACGTCGGGGACGACCGGGCCGCCGCGTCCCGTGCCCGTTGCGCCACTCCCAGGTGCTGGGCGCTCCTCGACGGCGTCGTCGGCACGGTGCGCGGGCGGCGGCGACGCACGCAAGGCCACGCCGATGCCGAACCTGATCCCGGTCTCGCTGTCGCTCTGGGCCGGGATCTACAACGTCTGCTTCGCGTTCCGCGTCGGCGCGCCCGTCGTGCTCATGACGCAGTTCGATCCCCACGAGCTCGCCCGACTCGTCGCGCGACCACGGGATCCGTTCGGTCGTGCTGCCGCCGGCCGCGTTGGCCATGTGCTGCGACGACGAAGATCTGCGGTCGCTCGCGCCGCTCAAGTACGTGCGCAGCATCACCGCGCCGCTCTCCCCCTTCCTCGCGCGCCGGTTCCACGACCGCTTCGGGATCGCGGTGCTCAACTGCTACGGACAGACCGAGCTCGGCGGCGAGGTCGTCGGCTGGAGCGCCGAGCGACTGGCGCGAGTTCGGCGCGACGAAGCTCGGCGCCGTCGGCCGTCCGCACGCCGGCGTCGAGCTGCGCGTCGACGACGCGGACGAGCTGTGGGTGCGCACACCCACGTCGCAGGCGTCGGCCGCCACGCTGGGCGACCGCATCGACGCCGACGGGATGGGTCCGCACCGGCGACCACGCGTCGATCGACGCCGACGGCTTCCTCTGGATCGAGGGTCGCGTGTCGGACATGGTCAACCGCGGCGGTCTGAAGGTCTTCCCCGGCGAGGTCGAGGAGGTGCTGCGCACCGCGCCGGGCGTCGACGACGTCGCAGTCGTCGGGGTTCCCGACGACCGACTCGGCGAGGTGCCCGTCGCGTTCGTGGTCGGAGACGTCGACGCCGCAGCGCTCGAGACGCACTGCCGTGCGCACCTCGCGCCCTACAAGGTGCCGGTGCGCTTCGTGCCCATCGACGAGCTGCCGCGCAACGAGGTCGGCAAGGTCCTGACCCGGGAGCTCAGCGCCCGGGCGTGACCGGCTCGGGCTCGGGGTCGTCACCGTGCTCGTGCTCGACGAGCTCGAGCAGCTCCGCCTCGAGGTCGGGCTGCGCCTCCACGTGCAGGCGCGGGAGCCAGTCGAGCCAGCGCGGGAACCACCAGTTCGCCTTCCCGAGCAGCTCCATCGTCGCGGGCACCAGGACGATCCGGACGATCGTCGCGTCGATGAGGATCGCCGACGCGAGCCCGAGGCCGAACAGCTTGATCACGCGGAAGTCGCCGAGCACGAAGCTCGCGAACACCGTGACCATGATCAGCGCGGCGGCGGTGATCACCCGAGCCGTCGCGGCGAGACCGTCGGCGACCGCCAGCGCGTTGTCGCCCGTTCTGTCGTACTCCTCGCGGATGCGCGACAGCAGGAACACCTCGTAGTCCATCGACAGGCCGAACACGATCGCGAACAGCATCATCGGCACGAACGGCTCGATCGGGCCCGTGCTCTCGACGCCGAGCGGACCGGCGAACCATCCCCACTGGAACACCGCGACGACGACGCCGTACGCGGCGGCGATCGACAAGAGGTTCATCACGACGGCCTTCACCGGGACGAGCACCGACCGGAACACGACGAGCAGGAGCAGGAAGCTGAGCAGCAGCACGCCACCGACGAAGAGCGGCAGCCGCTCGGCGAGGTAGCTCGACACGTCGGATCCCGACGCGGTGAAGCCGCCGACGAGGACCGTCGCGCCGGTGCCCGCAGTCGCGACCGGGATCACGTCGTCGCGCAGACGCTCGATGAGCGCCTCGGTCCGCTCGCTCTGCGAAGAAGTGGTCGGCAGCACCTGGACGATCGCGGCGTCACCCGACTCGTTGGCGAGCGCCGGCGACACCTGGGCGATCCCGGGAACCTCGGGCAGCGCGGCGACGAGGTCGTCGAGCGACTCGACGCCGTCGGGCGTCTCTGCCGCGAGCAGGAGCGGGCCGCTGAAGCCGGGGCCGAACCCGTCGGACAGCAGGTCGTACGCGCGCCGGGTCGTGTCGGTCGTCGGCTGGTTGCCCGCGTCGGAGAAGCCGAGCCGAAGCCCGAGGAACGGCAGCGCGAGCACGAGCAGCACCGCGAGGCCGGCGATCGCCGCGATCAGCGGCCGCGCCTGCACGACCCGGCTCCACCGGAACCACATGCTCTGCCGTGTCGCGTTCTCCTTGCGGTGCAGACCCGGCACCTTGAGCTTGTCGATGTTGCGCCCGACGAACCCGAGCATCGCCGGGACGAGCGTCACCGACGCGGCCATGATCACCAACACCGTCGCGGCGGCCCCGAGCCCGAGCCCGGTGATGAAGTCGACACCGATGAGGAAGAGGCCGCAGAGCGAGATCACGACGGTCGCGCCGGCGAACAGCACGGCGCGCCCCGCCGTGTCGATCGCCAGCACGGTCGCACGTTCAGGATCGAGTCCGTCGTGCAGACCCTGGCGGTACCGCGTGACGATGAACAGCGCGTAGTCGATGCCGACACCGAGCCCGAGCATCGCGGCGAGCTGCGTCGTGAACTCGGGCATCGTCACGACGTGCGAGCCGAGTGCGACGATCGCGAATCCCGCGGCGATGCCGAAGATCGCCGTCAGGATCGGCAACCCCATCGCGAGCACCGAGCCGAACGCGATCAGCAGGATCAGGATCGCGGCCGCGAGACCGATCAGCTCGGACGTGCCGCCGAACGATCCCAGGAGGAACATGCGACCACCGAGCTCGAGCTGCACGCCACCCGGGTGACGCCCGGGGTCGACGATGTCGATGATCTCCTGGGCCGTCGCCTCCGGGATCTGGCCCGCGCGCTCGTCGAGCTGGATCTGCGCGTACGCGACGGTGCCGTCCGGCGCGATCTGGCGCGCGCCCTCCGGTTCGTACGGGCTCGTTGTCCCGGTGACGTGCTCGACCGTCTCGATCTCGGCCAGCTCTCGTTCGACGAGCCGGCGGACCTCGGGCGAGTCGACCCCACCCGGTGCGCGGATGACGAGCTGGCCGGGGTCACCGGCACGCTCGGGGAAGCGCTCCTCGAGCAGCGTGAACGCGCGCGTCGACTCGAGCTCCTCCTGCTGCTGGAAGCCCTCCTGGTAGTCGTCACCGACTCGGCTCGCGATGACCGACAGACCGACGACGCCGATCAGCCAGAGCAGGATCACGATCCGCCGATGACGGTGACAGCCACTGGCGAGCCGACGGAGCACGCGCGCCATTGTCGGTCATGGCTCGACCGGGGTACGAACGGGGGACTCTCGGTGGACGTCGAGCGCCAGGCCCTTCACCTCGACGTCTGCGTGCCGCCCAGGCTGAACGGTGTCCCACGTGACGACGACAGGTGTCGAGCCGGGGTCGGTCAGGTCCCAGTCCGAGAAGAGGATGTCGGACTGGAGGCCACGCTCCACCCGCACCTCGTGACCCCGCCGCTGGAGCTCGAGCGTGACGCCGGCTACCCACGGCCACGCGAAGAAGCTCGGCTGGGGGACGCGCATCGCGATGGCGCCGCGACCCGGCTCTGGAAGGCGTCGCTCCAGCCGGTCGACCATCGTCTCGATGGCCGGACGATCGGCGTCGCGATCCTGGACCTGGGCCGCCTGCGTGGCGTCCCGGGTCAGGAACGCGAGGGCAACGACCAACACGGCGACCAGGCCGATGGTGACAGCTGCAACGACCCACGGCGCGAGCGTGCGAGCGGTCGACGACAGCGTTGCGACGACGACGGATCCGACTGCGATCCATACGAACGACCCCGAGTGCGCTCATCCAGTGCACGAGGTACTCGAACCGGGGACCCACGATGCGACTCACCACGAGCACACCGAGTGCCGCGGCGAGGGCCAGGACGACGATGAGCAGCAGCTGCTCGCGCTGCTTGCGCACGATCGCGACGACGGTGGCGCCCACCAACGCGAGCATCGTCAGCGTGCTCGACCAAGCGACGGCGCCGCGCCCGGCCCAGCGAGGCGATGGTCGTGCCCTCGACGATGCGCGCCGGGAGCAGCCCGAGCCACCGCCAGATCGCCTCGAACCCTTCACCGACCGAGTGGTCGGAGCGTCCGTCGCGCACGAACTGGAACAGCTGCCGGAGGTTGCCGGGTTCGTGGACCAGCTGATCCACGATCGGGGGGATCCACAGCACGACCAGGACGACGCCGGCTGCGCCTGCCGAACGTACGAGGGTGCGGCGCCGTGCCGGCCACGCCCGGGCGTCCCGACGCATCCGGCGCGCGTCGAGCGCCACGACGACGACGGCGCCGATGACGACCGCGGCGACGGGCCCGACGTACGCCACGTGGGTCTGGACGAGGAACGTCGACACGCCGGCGAGGACCGGCAATGCCCAGAAGTCCGCGCAGGCGAAGGTCCACGCCAGCAGGAGCATGAGGGCGAACGGCAGGATCGTGACCCACGGGTTCCACGTGTCGAACGCGACCGGGCCCGCGGCCGCGAGGTAAGCGACGACCACGACACCGGACCAGATCGCGAGTGCAGTGCCACCGCGACGGAGCGCGACGAGCACGAGACCCAACGATGCCGCGAGGTTGATGACGACCGCCCCGACAGCCAGCGCCGGATAGCTGCTCCCGAGCAGCCGGTAGGGCACGGCCAGCCAGTACAGGTACAGCGGGCCGGGATGGTTCCACCCGAAGCGCGAGTACGGGCCGACGAGCACCGAGTGGTTGCCGACGGCCCGCACGCCGAGCTCGAGCAGCGCCGGATCGAAGCTCGGGAACGGTGGATCGTCCGATGCCGAGATCCGCCACACGATGCCAACGAGGAAGGGAATCGTGATCGCCACGATCGTGATCGCGAGCAGACCGTGCCGCCGCAACCACTCGCCCGCGGCGTCCCGCGCCGTCCCGGCCCCCGCCACCCGAGTCAAGCGCCTAGGTCGACCGGAGACGCGAGACGTCCAGGATCTGTGGGATCAGCCATTGCGCGGTCAGGTCGGCACCGGCGTCCGAGACGTGCACGCGGTCCTCGGCGCGCACCTCGACCCCGTTCACCGCTTCCGTCCACGTGCCTTCGGGATCGAGCAGCAGGTTGAGATCGACGATGCTCGCATGCAGCGGATCCGCGGCCGCAGACTCGCGCAGGAAGTCGTTCCAGCGGTCGATCCAGCGGTTGTTGTAGCCCGAGCGGGCGCGATCGACGGGGTGCGGCCACGCCTGGATCGAGTACGGCGAGGTGAGGAACACGATGCGTGCGCCGCTGCTCGTGAGCGACCGGCGCAAATCGGTCAGCTCCGACAAGGCGAGGCTCTGGCCCTCCGGAGCGTCGAAGTGGAACACCTGCCCGTCAATCCGGTGGTCCTGGGTCTCGTGACCGCCGAACAGCGCGACGACCACGTCCGGATCCCAGAGGGCGACGTCGCGGGGCCACCGGTCACGCCACGCGATGCACCGACCGTCGGGATCGCCGGCCTGCCAGTAGCCCACCCACACCTCGCTCCGCTCGCTCATGAGCCCGCAGCCAGGCACGGAGGCGTTGAAGAACTCGAAGCCGTCCTGCGCGGCGAGCCGCTCGAGGCCGGGGGCGATGCTGTTGGCCATCGAGTCGCCCACGAGCATCACGCGCTGCGGCGGCTTCTGGTGCTGCTGGAGGTCGAAGCGGACCGCGGGCGCGGGCGGGCGTGGGTTCGCCGACACCACCTGTTGCCCGGGGGCTTCCAACGTCACGATGAGGAGTGCGGCCGCGACCACGGCTGCCGCGGTCGGCGCGGCGACGCGGATCCGCCAGCCTCGCCAGGCACCCGTGCGGATCGGACGCTCGACGGCGTAATACGAGACCGTCGCGATGGCAAACGTCATCGCGAGACGGA
Source organism: uncultured Acidimicrobiia bacterium (assembly GCA_963731815.1). Lineage (GTDB taxonomy): Bacteria > Actinomycetota > Acidimicrobiia > IMCC26256 > PALSA-555 > DATBSK01. Next base: position 298,554 of record CAVSWW010000010.1, read on the forward strand.
GCGCGAACAGCTCGTCGCCGTCGAGGTCGGTGCGCGTGGGACTCAAGAAGACGAAGACCGGCCAGTGCCAGAGGTAGAGCCCGTACGAGATGAGACCGATCCAACGGATCGGGCGGAGCGAGAGCACGGCACCGAGCGGACCGGACTGGGGTTGGGAGACGCTCGCGATGACGACGACGACGAGCACAGCCAACAGCAGGAAGCCGCCCTGGTACAGCCAGGACGCTTGCTCGCTGGTCGACGACCAGACCCATCCAAGCACCACGGCGACAACGAGTGCCGCACCGTGCAAGGCCGCGCGCCGATGCCGTCCCTCGACGACGGGATGCCGCGTGAACCACATCGCCAGGAGGGCGCCGACCAGCAGCGACTGCGCACGCGTGTCTGTCCCGTAGTACACCCGCGACGGGTCCGTGCCGGGCTCGTACAGGAGGGCCATCAGCACGGCCGAACCGATGGCCGCCGGCGCCACGATCGCAGCGAGCGCCCGGACCGAGCCCTTTCGCCACGTGAGGATGCCGACGACGATCAATGGCCAGACCAGGTAGAACTGTTCCTCGATCGCGAGCGACCAGAAATGCCGCAGCGGCGATGGCACGGCGAACTGCTCGAAGTACGACAGGTCGTTGACGATGAAGCGCCAATTGGCCACGTAGCCGAGCGACGCGAGGCCGTCGTCACGGATCTGGTTCAGCTGGCTCGCGGGGGCCGCGGCGCCGGCGTAGAGCGCGACGGCGGCAAGCACGAGGAGCAGCGCGGGCAGCAGCCGCCGGGCTCGTCTCGCCCAGAAGCTCCCGAGCGCGATGCCGCCAGTGCCGCCCCACTCCTTCAGCAACAGGCCCGTGATGAGGAAGCCGCTGAGTACGAAGAACGCGTCGACGCCGAGGAAGCCACCGGCAGCCCAGCCGATACCGCCGTGGTAGCAGAGCACGGCGACCACGGCGACGGCGCGAATCCCGTCGAGCGCAGGGATGTAGCCATGGCCGCGCATTTCGTTCATCTCGAGTCGCGAAGACTACCGGCGTCGCCGCCGCTGAGCGGTCGCGGCGTGCGTCCCGACTCGCCGAACTGTTGCGCCGAGCGCTGCACCGGTCGACAACGGCCACCCGCCCGGGCTCATGTCAGGACCGGAATCATGGCCACCCGGGCGCCTCGAGGTACTCCTCGTGCTCGAGGAGGACGACCGCGGCTAGCCGAGCTCGTTGCCGACGATCCCGACGAAGCTGACCATCTCGCCCGGGTAGCCGCCGAGGTTGTGCACCAGACCGAGGCCGCGGTCGGCCGTGGTGATGCGCCGCTCCTCGGGCGCGCTGGCCCGTCAGCTGGAGCCAGTTCTCGAAGAACATGCGCAGGCCGCACGCGCCGACCGGGTGGCCGAACGACTTGAGGCCGCCGTCGGGGTTGACCGGCAGTCGCCCGTCGAGGTCGAAGGTGCCGTTCAGCACCTCCTTCCAGGCGGTGCCGCGGTCGGCGAAGCCGAGGTCCTCGTAGATCAGCAGCTCGGCCGGGGTGAAGCAGTCGTGCACCTCGGCCATCGCGAGCTCGCTGCGCGGGTCGGTGATGCCGGCCTGCGCGTACGCGTCCTTCGCCGCCATGCTCGATCTCGGGGAACTACGTGTAGTCGTAGTCGGGGTCGGCGTTGCCGGTCGCGTCGCCCGCGATGAACTGACAGGCCCTTGATGTAGATCGGCGTGTCGGTGTACTTGTGCGCGTCCTCGGCCCGGCACGATGATCGCCGCCGCGCTCCCGTCGGCGACGCCCGAGCAGTCGAACACGCCGCAGCGTGCCGGCCATGAGCGGCGCGCTGCAGATCGTGTCCATCGACACTTCCTTGCGGAACTGCGCGCGCTCGTTGCGCGCGCCGTTCTGGTGGTTCTTCCACGAGATGCGGGCGAGCACCTCGCGGATCTGCTCGTCGCTCACGCCGTACTTCTTGCCGTAGGCCGGCGCGCACATCGCGAACATCGCCGCCGCGGTGAGCGTGCGGTTCGTGCCGTCGTGCGGCGGCCCGCCGCCGCTGAGCAGACCCTGGTAGCCGCTGTCCTTGACCTTCTCGACGCCGACGGCCATCGCGAGGTCGTACGCGCCGCTCGCGACCGCGTACGACGCGTTGCGCAGCGCCTCGGAGCCCGTGGCGCAGAAGTTCTCGACCCGGGTGACGGGCTTCTTCATGCCGAGCGGGCGGGCGAGCGCCTGGCCGCCGCCGGTGCCCATCGCGGTGCCGAGCCAGAACGCGTCGATGTCGTCCTTCGTGACGCCGACGACGTCGAGCGCCTCGCCCGTCGACCAGAGCAGCAGCTCGTCGACGCCCTTGTCCCAGTGCTCACCGAACTTGGTGCAGCCCATCCCGACGATGGCGACCTGGTCCTTGATCCCGTGCGAGCCCATGTCTCGATCTCCTGCTGCTCGTTGGATGCGTAGCCCGACCCTCTCTACGAAGGCTGGCTACGCATCAAGATCTTCTCATGCCCCGCGGAGGGGGCGTGCCTTCCAGAAGTAGTTGTGGATGCCGTCGGCGGTGTACAGGCGGCGGAACGTCATCTCGACCCGGTCACCCATCTGGAGCGAGTCGGCGTCGAGGTCGCACAGCTCCACGGGCACGCGGCCACCACCGTCGAAGTCGACGACGGCGAACACGATCGGCGGGCTCGGCGAGTAGGCGATCCGATCGATCGTGAACGTCGAGATCGTGCCGAGCTCGTCGGCCGTCGGTGCCGGGTCCATGTCGTCGACCGCGCCACCCTTCATCGACACGTGCGCCGGCGGGAGGTGCACCGCACCCGACGACCGGTCCTTCGAGCCGACGAAGCCGTACTTCCAGTCTTCACGCCGACCGGCGATCGACGCCGAGATGCGGCTCGGCTCCGGACGGCGCGGCGGGTCGAGCTTCACCGTGCCCCGCCACGAGAGGAACTTGCCGTACGAGACGTTGCCCGCGGCGGCGAGCTGCGCCTCGACCGTGCGCGCCGGGTTCCAGTCCTTGATCGCGTCGGTCGTGCGGAACACGAGGCAGTCGGCTCCGTCGGTCAGCGACAGCAGCGCGATGACCTCACCGGGCTGCGCGGTCTCGAGTGCGCTCACCAGGAGCACGAGCGGGTGCGCCGTGCCCGTCCACCCGACCGTGCTGCTCAGGTCGTCGACGACCTTCGCCTTGTCGACGCCGAGACGCGGGATCAGCGCGCGGACCGCTCGGGGCTGCGCGCCGGTCACGATGAGCTTGTCGACCTGGTCGGCGGAGAGGCCTGCGCTCTTCAGCGCGCCGTCGAAGGCCTCCTGGCCGAGCGGCACGTACTTGATCTCGCCGAATCGCTCCTCCCACTGCTTCGAGCGCGTCTCGCCCGGGAGCCGCCAGCGGTCGATGAACTCCTCGGTCGCGGTCGAGAAGCCGATGTGCTCGGCGATGACCGGACCGTGCTCGTCGGACCCGAAGAGGATCGCCGCGGCACCGTCGCCGCCGCCGGCCTCGTCGGCGCTCGTCGGGAGGCCGTCACGCGTGTCGGCGCTCACGACGAGGATCGGTGCGTCGGTGGTCAGCGCGGGCACGCAGGCACCGACGCCGGAGCGGATCGCGCCACCGAAGTCGTACGCGCCGACCCCGGTGTCGAGCCGGAGCGCGGCGTGGATGGTGTTGGCGTTCGTCTTGTCGAGGTACGGCGGGTTCGCGGTCGCGAACGCGAGGCCGATCGGCCGGACGCCCCCGGCCGACCGCAGCGCGAGCCGCGCCGCCTCGACACCCATCGTCGTGGTGTCCTCGTCGTAGCTGGCGACCGCCCGCTGACCCTTGCCACCCCCCGACCCGAACGTCGACGCGATCTCCGAACGGTCGAGACGCCAGTAGGGCACGTACGCGGCTGCGCTGAGGATTCCCGTCACGGTCTCCTGGATCGCACGCGTCACCTGGAGTGCCCTGACCACGCGGCGTCAGCTCCGGACGTAGCGTGTGGCAGCCGCCAGCCGCTTACAGTGTCGCCTCGTGCCGACCGACGACGGCCAGTTCCACGGGAAGATCGGCCGCGACTACACCGACTCGGAGCCGTGGTGGCCCGAGCCGCTGCGTGCGCCCGAAGGCTCACCGAACGTCGTGCTCGTCGTGCTCGACGACGTCGGGTTCGCGCAGCTCGGCTGCTACGGCTCCGACATCGACACGCCCACCATCGACCGTCTCGCCGCCGGCGGCCTCCGCTACACGGGCTTCCACACGACCGCGCTGTGCTCGCCGACACGGTCGTGCCTGATGACGGGTCGCAACCACCACACCGACGGCATGGGCCGCGTCACCGACCTCTCCCGCGGCTTCCCCGGGTACGACGCGCGCATCCCGACGGTCGTCGGGCTTCGTGTCGGAGATCCTGCGCGACGCAGGGGTTCGCCACGATGGCGATCGGCAAGTGGCACATGACGCCGCACGAGGACTGGCACCTCGGCGCGTCGCGCAAGCGCTGGCCGCTCGGGCGCGGCTTCGAGCGCTTCTACGGCTACTTCGGCGGCGAGACGCACCAGTTCTCGCCGGCGCTCGTGCACGACAACCACTTCACCGAGGCACCGGGCGGCTACGAGGAGGGCTACCACCTCACCGAGGATCTCGCCGACCATGCGATCGAGTGGCTCAACGACCTGCGCGGCGTCGATCCCACCAAGCCGTTCTTCCTCTACTTCGCGACCGGCGCGTGCCACTCGCCGCACCACGCACCACCGGCGTGGATCGAGAAGTACCAGGGCCACTTCGACCAGGGCTGGGACCAGTGGCGCGAGGAGACGTTCGCCCGTCAGCTCGAGCTGGGCATCGTCCCGGAGGGCACGGTGCTCTCACCTCGCCCCGACTGGGTGCCGGCCTGGGACTCGCTCGGCGACGACGTCAAGCGGCTCAACGCACGCTTCATGGAGTGCTTCGCGGCGTACCTGTCGCACGCCGACGCGCAGATCGGTCGCGTCGTCGCGCACCTCGAGGAGCTCGGCGAGCTCGAGAACACGATCCTGATCCTCGTGAGCGACAACGGCGCGAGCTCGGAGGGCGGGCAGCCGGGCTCGATCAACGACGTGCGCATGTGGAACATGGACCCGGCCGGCAACACCGAGATGGTCGCCCGCATCGACGAGCTCGGCGGCCCCACGCTGCACAACAACTACCCGTGGGGCTGGACCATGGCCGGCTGCACGCCGTTGCGCCGCTGGAAGCGCGAGGTGCACGAGGGCGGCGTGGCCGACCCGTGCATCGTCCACTACCCCGCCGGCATCCGGACGCCCGGCGAGCTGCGGCGCCAGTTCGTCCACGCCATCGACGTCGCGCCGACGATCCTCGACATCGTCGGCGTCACCTCGCCGACCGTCATCGACGGCGTGACGCAGTCGCCGGTCGCGGGCCAGAGCTTCGCTCCCACCTTCACCGACGACGGACGCCGCGACACGCGACACGCAGTACTTCGAGATGCTCGGCTCGCGCGCGATCTACCACGACGGCTGGAAGGCGGTGACGTTCAAGCCGCTCGGCCCGCTGTACTCGCCGGACGACGACCCGGACGCGCCCTTCGACGACGACGTCTGGGAGCTCTTCCACGTCGCGGAGGACTTCTCGGAGTGCAACGACCTCGCGGACGCCGAGCCCGAGAAGCTCCAGGAGCTGGTCGACCTGTGGTGGCGCGAGGCCGAGCGGTTCGACGTGCTGCCACTCGACAACAAGCCGTTCCTCGCGATCATCGACCCGGCGCCCTCCGGGATCCCGCACCGCACGCGGTACGAGTACCGCCGGGGCAGCGGGCGCATCCCCGAGGAGCAGGCGGCCGAGGTGCAGGGTCGCTCGCACGAGGTGACGGCACACGTCGAGATCCCCGACGGTGGCGCGGACGGCGTGCTGCTCGCGCACGGGTCGGTGTTCGGGGGCTACACGCTCTTCGTCCAGGACGGGAAGCTGCAGTACGTCCACAACTACGTCGGGCAAGCGGGAGGACCACCTGGTCGCGCCGGAGCCGCTCACGCCCGGCGCGCACGAGCTGCGGTTCGTCTTCGACGGCGACGGCATCTTCCGCGGCGGGCGTGCGCGGCTCGAGGTCGACGGCGAGGTCGTCGCGACGGGTGAGATCGAGCGCTACACGCCGATGCGGTTCTCGGCGACGGATGCGGGCCTCACCTGCGGCGAGGACGCGGGCTCGGCCGCCGTCTCGCGCCGGTACCGCGGGCCGTTCCCGTTCACGGGCACGCTGCACAAGGTCGTCATCGACGTCACCGGCGACGCGCCGTTCGACCCCGACCAGGTCGTGCGCGGCGCGCTCAACCGGGATTGACCTCGTCGGCGTCCTCGACGGCCACGTCCGATTCGATGCCGCGCGCCCGCGGGTAGCGGCGCCGGAACGCGAACCAGCTCACGACGCCGACCGGCATCGGCAGCCAGAACGACACGAGACGGAAGACGAGCGTCGCGAGCAGCGCCTCGGCCGTCGTGATCCCCGACAGCGCGAGCGTGCCGGCGAGCCCGGCCTCGACGAACCCGAGGCCGCCCGGCGTGAACGGGATCATCCCGAGCAGCGACGCGGCGACGAACGCCATGAGCACGAGCCAGATGTCGGGGCGCGCGCCGATCCCGTAGAGCGTCACGAGCAGCACCAGGTACTCGAAGAGCCAGCGACCGACGGCCGCGCCGACGGCCTGCACCCACCGCTCGCCGAGCGTGTGCCGGATCTCGTTGCGCTCGCTGATGAGCCGGTCAGGGAGCCCGGTGATCGGCGGGCGCCGGACGCGGATCTTGTTCGCCGTCCACTGGATCGCGCGCCCGACGGCGAGCAGCGGCCGCTCGGCGCGCCAGGAGCAACGCGATGATGCCGGCCAGGAGACCGAACACGAGGATCCCGATCCACGCCGCGTCGGCGAGCGAGCCGGGCACGCTGGTGCCCGCGATGATCGCGGGGAGCGCGAGCACCGGCAGCACGAGCACGGCCGCCGTGATCAGGAGCGACTGCACGGTGATCGCAGTGCCGGCCTTGGCGGCGTTGAACCCGGCGTCGACGAGCATGCGCGCCTGCAGCGCCGTGCCGGTGGCGCCACCACCCGGCGTGATGCGATTGAAGAAGTTGCCGGCGAGCTGCGTGGTCACGATCGGGAACCAACCGTGCGTGCGGAGCGCGATCCGCTGGAGGATCCACACGCACGAGAAGCTCGCCGACTCGAGCAGGAGGATCGCCGGGATCGCGAGTGGATGGACCTCGCCGAGCTTGTCGGACGCCTCGAACACCTCGGCGATGCTCGGTGCGAAGAGGTAGAGGCAGACGCCGGTGGCGGCGAGGAGCAGGACGCGTCCGACCGACCAGCGCGGCGGTCGATCCTGCTGTGCGTCGTCGTGCGACGGCGCGGGACTCCCTGCGACCATTCCCGAGGCAAGGTACCCGACCTACCCACCCCCAACCTCCCACCGGGGAGCACGGCGGAGCCGACTTGCGCTCGACGGGCAGACCTGACGCGCACGTCAGGGAAGGCATAGCGTCGGCGCCAATGACGCCGCGGATCACGCTCGTCGGCGGAGGCAGCACCCACTGGACGCCGAGCCTCCTCGTCGACTTCCTGAACACGCCATCGCTCGCCGACGCCGAGGTCGTGCTCGTCGACCTCGCCGCCGAGTCGCTGCCGCCGATGCTCGAGCTCGCGGAGCACCTGCAGTCGGCGAGCGGCGCGGGGCTGCGCACGCGCGCGACGACCGACCTCGACGAGGGCCTCGACGGCGCCGACTACGTGGTGACGCAGTTCTCGGTCGGCGGCTTCACGTCGATGCGCCACGACCTCGAGATCCCGGCGCGCTACGGCATCCGCCAGCCGGTCGGCGACAGCGTCGGACCCGGCGGAGTGTCACGCGCGCTGCGCAGCGTGCCGGTGCTGCTCGGCATCGCTCGCGCGATGGAGCGACGCGTGCCCGACGCGACGCTCGTGAACGTCACGAACCCGCTCTCGGCGCTGTGCCGGTCGGTGACGCGCGAGACGTCGATCACGACCATCGGGCTCTGCAACGAGCTCGTCGGCGCACAGTTCGTGCTCAGCCTGCTGCTCGACTGCGGGATGCACGAGGTCGATCCCGTCGTCGGCGGGGTCAATCACCTGCCGATCATCACCGAGCTTCGAGTCGGCGCCGACGACGGTCTCGCACGGCTGCGCGCGCTGCTCGACGACGCAGAGGCGCGCGACAAGCCCATCTGGATGGCACCACCGGAGCAGATCCACTGGCGCAAGCGGTCGGCGGGACCGGAGTGGACGAAGGACGACGTCATCGTGAACATCCCGATCCGCATGGAGATGTTCCGCCAGTTCGGCGTGCTGCCCGGCTCGTCGGACACGCACGTCGCGGAGTTCCTCCCCGGCTTCTGCACGCCGCGCTCCGACTTCGGCCGCGACTGGAACGTCCGCCAGTACACGCTCGACGGTCACATGGACGACAAGGCGCTCGACGACGTGAAGCTGCGCGAGCTCGAGGCGGCCGACCGCGTGCCGCGCATCCCCTCCGGCGAGCTCGTCGCGACCCTGCTCGACGGTCTCGTCGGCGGCACCGCCAGATCCCTGCCGGTGAACCTGCCGAACCGCGGTCAGGTCACGAACGTGCCGGAGGGCGTGATCGTCGAGTGCATCGGCACGGCCGACGGCGACGGCGTGCGCGCGCGCGACGAGGTCACGATCCCGGGCTTCCTGGGCGAGGCGGTGCGCCGCATCGCGGCGACGGAGGAGCTCACCGTCGAGGCCGCGCTGACCGGCAGCCGCACGAAGGTGCTCGAGGCGATGCTCGCCGACCCCTACGCCGGCAGCATCCCGTACGAGGACACGGTCGCGATGACCGACGAGCTGCTCGCAGCCACGAAGGACTGGCTGCCGCAGTTCGCCGACTAGCCCACCCGGATCGGGAGCGACTTCAGCGCGTTGTTGAGGTTGGAGCGCTGCCGGCGCGGCTCACCGGCGAGCTCGACCTTCGGCCAGCGCTCGAGCAGCTCCTCGAGGAACACCCGTCCCTCGAGGCGGGCGAGGTGCACGCCCAGGCAGAAGTGCTCGCCGATCCCGAACGCGAGGTGCGGGTTCGGATGGCGGCGTGATGTCGAACGTGTCGGGGTCGGCGAACGCGTCCTCGTCACGGTTGGCGGACGAGTACATCATCGCGAGCTTGTCGCCGGCGGCCATCGGCACGCCGCGGATCTCGGTGTCGGACGTCAGGGTGCGCCGGAAGTAGTGCAGCGGCGGTGCATGCCGCAGCACCTCCTCGACCGCGCTGCCGGCGAGCGACGGGTCGGCACGCAGCTTCTCGAGCTGGTCGGGGTGCTCCAACAGCTCGAGCAGCCCGGACGAGATCATCGTGCGCGTCGTGTCGTTGCCGGCGGTGACCAGCTGCACGAAGAAGTAGGCGAACTGGAGGTCGTCCATCGGCTGGCCCTCGACCTCGGTGGCGAGGAGGAGGTCGCCGAGGTCGCGCGGCTCACCGTCGTGCGCGCGCCGCGACTCGCGCGAAGCGCATGCCGTACATCGCCATCTCGACGGAGCCCTCGTTCGCACCGCTGCTGTAGCTGTCGGTCGCGTCCGGGTTCACGTCGGGATCGGTCGAGCCCGTCATGATCTCGGCCCAGCGGTTGATCTGCGCGCGGTCCTCGGGCGGGATGCCCATCAGCTCGCCGAACACCTGCGACGGCACGAGCGCGGCGAGGTCGTGCACGAACTCGAGCTCGCCCTGCTCGGCGCCCCGGTCGAGCAGCTCGCCGCAGATGACGCGGATGCGGTCCTCGAGCTCGCCGATCTGGCGGGGCCGGAAGTGCGGGTAGGCCTTCTTGCGCAGCTCCGAGTGCCGCGGCGGGTCCATCATCAGCAGCATGTTCTTGGTCTGCTCGAGCTGCTCGGGCGGCTGGTCCTCGAGCACCACGCCGCCGCGCTCGGCGGAGAACAGCTCGGGGCGCTTCGAGACGCCGACGATGTCGGCGTGCTTGAGCAGCGCCCAGTAGAAGCTGCCGTCGGGCATCGCCTGGCGGAACACGGGGCGCTCGCGGCGCAGGCGGGCGAACGTCTCGTACGGCGCCGCCGCCTCGTAGCCCTTCGGGTCGTACAGGTCGATCTCCGTCGAGGTCGACGTCTGACCAGCTGACATGGGGGCAGCATCGCGCACCACCCCCGACTCCGGGGAACACGGCCCGTGCTGGGTACGTTTGGTCCCTCGATGAAGCGATCACACGCAGCTTCGCGTCGCCGCCGCCGTGACCTCGGTCCTCGCGGGCCTGGTCCTGCTGGCCCCGGCCGCCGGGGCCGACACGACGATCTCGGTCGACGACAACTTCTACAAGCCGAAGAAGGTGAAGGTCACCGTCCCGCGAGAAGGTGACGTGGGAGTGGGACGGCCTCGTCGCCCACAACGTGGTCGTCGAGAAGGGCCCGCAGAAGTTCAAGTCGAAGCTCAAGTCCGAGGGCACGTTCACGAGGACGATCAAGAAGCCGGGCACCTACCAGATCCACTGCACGATCCACCCCGGCATGGACCATGAAGATCACCGCCGTCGAGGCGCCGCCGGAGACCGACGCCGCCGCGACGACGCCCCCCTCCACCTGATCCGCGTCCGACCTGACTCGCGCCGACCTGACACGGCGTCAGGTCGGGATGCCATGCTGCGGGCATGACGGAGAACGGACAGGGCCTGCTGTCGGGTGTCCGCGTGCTCGAGGTCTCGCTGCTCGGCCCGGCCGCGATCACGATGCACCTCGCCGACCTCGGCGCGGACGTCATCAAGGTCGAGCCGCCCCAGGGCGACTACGTGCGCCAGATGACGTGGCCGATCGTCGAGGGCGTCTCGCTGATGCACCTCCACATCAACCGCGGCAAGCGCAGCCTCACGCTCGACCTCAAGAAGCCCGAAGCCGTCGAGGTGTTCCTCGAGCTCGGCGAAGCAGGCGGACGCGGTCGTCGAGGCGATGCGCCCCGGCGCGCTCGAGCGGCGCGGCCTCGGGTACGACCGGCTGCGCGAGGTCAACCCGCGGATCGTCTTCATCACGATCAGCGGCTACGGCATGACCGGGCCGTACCAGGACATGCCGAGCCACGGCATCGCCTACGACACCTGGGCCGGCCTCGTCCCCACCGAGGTCGACGAGCACGGCTTCACCGTGATGGCCGAGCACCCGTCGATGGGCATCCACGCGGGTCCGCTGCTCGGCGCGCTCGGCATCCTCGCCGGCATCATCAAGGCGCGCGAGACCGGCGTCGGCGCGCGGATGGAGATCGCGCAGTCGGACGCCGCCGCGTACATGGACTGGTACCGCTCGGAGTCGTGGCGCGCGTACGAGCGTCCGGAGTCCGAGGTCACCGGCAACACGTCCGACAACTACGAGCGCCGCCCACCCGGCACCGCAGGGATGCGCGAGGGCGTGCGCTACCAGATCTACGAGACCACCGACGGCCACGTGCTGTTCATGGCGTCCGAGCGCGAGTTCTGGGAGAACTTCTGCCGCGGCGTCGACCGCATGGACCTCTTCGAGAAGTGGCCGGGCGAGAAGTTCGCCGATCACGCGCGCAACAACAAGGAGCTCCAGGCCGAGCTGCGCGAGATCTTCAAGACGAAGTCGTCGGCCGAGTGGATCGCGTGGTCGAACGAGGTGAACACGCCGATCGCGCCGGTGAACACGCCGAAGACGATCGCCGAGGACCCGCAGTTCCAGGACCGGCTTCCATGGATCCCGAAGGAGCGACTCGGCGCCGACGAGCTGCCGATCCCGCTCAAGGTGATGGACGACGAGCAGCCGGTCCCGACGAAGGCACCGACAGTCGGCGAGCACACCGACGCGGTGCTGCACGACGTCCTCGGGCTACGACGACGACAGGATCGCCGCGCTTCGCGACAGCGGGCGCGCTCGGCTAGAACGCCCGCACGACCGACCAGGGAGAACCGATGCACCGCCGACTCGCCGTTCCGCTCGCTGCGCTGCTCGCGGCGTCGCTCGCCCTCGCCGCGTCACCGGCCGCAGCGGGCGGCAAGCAGAAGCCGTTCCGGATCCTCGTGACGAACGACGACGGTGTCGCGGGCGCCGGCATCGACGCGGTCGTCGAGGGGCTGCGCGAGCTCCCGGGCGTGAAGGTCACGGTCATCGCGCCGGCCGAGAACAAGTCGGGCACGGGGTCGAGCACGACGCCCGGCACCGCTGACGGCGACGGAGACGCAGCTCGCGAGCGGCTACCCGGCGGTCGCGGTCGCCGGGTTCCCGGCCGACACGCGTCATCTACGCGCTCGAGCAGGGCGGCCTGAAGCAGCAGCCGAACCTCGTCGTCTCCGGGATCAACCAGGGCCAGAACCTCGGGACCGTCGCCGACGAGGCATCCGGCACCGTCGGCGCCGCCAAGGCAGCCGCGGCACGGGGCATCCCCGCGCTCGCCGCGAGCCAGGGCCTGCTCGAGGGCGCGGAGCCCGACTACGCCTCCGGCGTCAAGGAGGTCGTGAAGTGGGTGAAGCAGCACCGCAAGGCCCTCACGCCCAAGAAGAAGGGGACGTCGAGGTGATCCTCGACAACCTGAACATCCCGACGTGCGCGTCCGGCACGAAGAACCGCGGCGTGGCCGACGTGCCGCTCGCACCGGCGGACACGCCCGGAGTGATCCAGGTGCAGGACTGCGCGTCGACGCTCGAGGACCCGCCGAACGACATCGTCGCGTTCAACAACGGCTTCGTGTCGCTGACGGAGCTGCCGGTCCCGACGCGCCTGAGCGTCAGGACTCCGGCTCGTACGTGCCGTCGCGCGGTGCGTACGAGCCGGAGGTAGACGCCCTTCGACATCAGCGACGGGTCGGCGTCGGCACGCGCGGTGAACACGTCGATCACGCACTGCCGCGCCACGTCCTCGTCGGGCGCGGCGAGGTACGCCCACTCGGCGAGGTGGCACGCGAGCGGCAGGTTCGTCGCCACGAGCTCGCGCGCACGGGCGACGACGGGCTCGACCCCGCCGGCGAGCGCGACGACCTCGGCACCGATCTCCTCGCCGGCGGCCGGGAGCAGGTCGGCCGCGTAGCCGTCGAACCAACCCCCGTACCGTCGGATGACGTTGCGGGCGATGAACTCCGGCCGGTCGTACGTCGGCTGGAGGTGGTCGAGCCCCTCGAGGTGCGCGGGGACGCGGATCGAGCGCGCGATCTCGTCGTGGCGCAGGCCTGCGTTCAGGCCCGCGAGCGTCTGCTCGACGATGCTGCGCAGGAACTCGGCCTGCTCGAGCAGCCCGCGCCGGATCTGCTCGGCGCCGTGGATCGGGTCGCCGTGCCCGGGCAGCAGCACCTCGGCGCCGAGCGCGGCCATGGCCTCGTCGGCGTCGGCCCACTCCTCCGGGTAGCGCAGCACCTTGTTGGGGTTGCCGCAGTTCGGCATCGTCATGCAGAAGAAGTCACCGGACGCGAGCGCCTTGCGCCCCGGCACCCAGACCCACGTGTGGTCGTCGGTCTCACCCTTGCCGTGGTGCAGGACGAGCTGCTCGCCCCCGATCGCGAGCTCGAGCGAGTCGCGGTACGTGACGTCCGGCCAGCAGAAGTCGTCCTCCTCGCTCGGCCACCACGGCATGTCGGGCAGCTGCCACTGCCGCTTGTTGACGAGCGAGTTGAGGCGCGCGGTCCGCTGGTACGTCTCGAAGCGGTGCACGACGTTCTCGTGCGCGACGACCCGTGGCCGCTCGCCCTCGTCGAGGAAGCGGCGCAGACCGAACGCGTGGTCGAGGTGACCGTGCGTGAAGATGACCGTGTGCAGCGGTGCGTCGAAGCGCCCGCGCACCGCGCCGTAGACGGTGTCGGCGTCGGTCTGCATGCCGCAGTCGATCAGCACGAGGCCGTCGTCGGTCTCGAGCACGTACACGTTGACGAGCGACGGCTGCACGATCCAGGTGCGCGGTGCGACCTCGACCGGCGCCACGTCGTGCTGGCGGAGCTGCTCCGCCGCCTCGCTCGGTCGTACGCCCGACTGCACGAGGTCGAGCACGTGCGGTGCGTGCGCCGCGTCGTCCCCCATCGGCTGGTTACCTTACGGCCATGGCGGAGTCAGGGCTCAGGATCGATGCGATCGCGATGGGACGGCCGCTGCGCGAGGTGTCCGCGCTCGCGACCGAGGTCGACGGCTGCGGGTTCGACGGCCTGTGGTTCACCGAGAGCGGCCGCGTCCGCGTACACCGGCTGCACCGCGGCGGCACTCGCCGCGCCGAACCTCGACATCGGCACGGCCGTCGCGCTCGCGTTCCCGCGCAGCCCCATGGTGACGGCGCAGATCGCGTGGGAGCTCGCCGACCTGACCGGCGGGCGGTTCGTGCTCGGGCTCGGCACGCAGGTGAAGGCGCACAACGAGCGGCGCTACTCGGTGAAGTTCGACCACCCGGGCTCGCGCCTCCGGGAGTACGTGCTCGCGCTCCGGGCGATCTTCGCCGCGTTCCAGGGCGACGCGCCGCTCGACTTCCACGGCGACTTCTGGTCGTTCGACCTGCTCCCCCGGATGTGGAGCCCCGGCCCGATCGAGCACCCCGACGTGCCGATCTACGTCGCCGCGGTCCGGCCGTGGTCTGCGCGCATGGCCGGCGAGGTCGCCGACGGGATCCACGTGCACCCGTTCCACTCGATGCGCTACCTCGAGGAGGTCGTGCTCCCCGCTGCGCACGGAGGGCGCGAAGGAGGCGGGCCGCGATCCCGGCGACATCTCCATGGTGTGCCCGGTGATGGCGATCATCGGCGACACCGAGGAAGAGCGAGCCAAGGCACGCGACGACACACGGCTGCGCATCGCGTTCTACGGGTCGACGCGCACGTACTCGGGCGTCTTCGACCTCCACGGTTGGGAAGGGACGTCGGAGCGGCTGCACGAGCTGCAGCGCGCGGGCGACCTCGCGGGGATGGCCGCGACGATCACCGACGAGATGCTCGAGGTGTACAGCCTCGAGACGACGTGGGACGGACTCGCCGACGCGCTGCACGCCAAGTACGACGGGATCGCCGACCGGGTCGTCATGTACGACGCGACCGGCAGCTGGCAGTTCGACGCCGCGGCGCTCGAGCGCTGGCGCGCGGTCAGCGACGCGTTCCACTCCGCTTAGCGGAGCATCTCCTCCAGGAGCGCGACGCTCTCCAGATCCTCGACCGCGGCGGTGGCGCGGGCCATGCCACCCCGCCCGACGTCGATCGCCTGCCAGCGACTCCCCATCGCGGCGGTCGACGTGGCCGAGTTCCACGAGTAGATGACGAGGAGCCGGTACTGGCGCCACGCGTCGTCGAACGACAGCGCGATGTCGTGGGCGCCGAGCAGGTCGACGTACTGCTGGACCCAGTCGCGCTCGTGCTCGCGACGCACGTCGGTCGGCACCGAGTTGCCGAGGACGTAGGCGACGTCGCGCATCCCCGTCGCGCGCCAGATCATCCCCCAGTCGAAGAAGCCTGCGACGTCGCCGTCGCAAGAAGAGGTTGCCGAGGTGGGGGTCGCCGTGGACGAGCGTCGGTGGGCCGCTCGCGAGGAGCTCGGCGACGTCGGCGGGCCGTTCGATGGTGATCTCGGCGAGCCGGCGGAAGTCCCGGGACATCTGGTCGCCGAACGCCCCGAGCGCCTTCTCGACGAACTGCGCACCGGACCCGAACGCGACCCGGTAGCCGTCGCGGACCCAGGCGAGGTCACCGCCGTCCTCGAGCCGGGCGTCGCCCCAGTACTGCACGTGCAGCCGCGCCAAGCCGTCCACGATCGCCGTCATCGTGTCCACGAGGTCGTCGTCGCTCGGACTCGGGAAGCGACAGCCCGTCGCCTCGAGGTCCTCGAGCAGCATCACGTACCGGCCCTAGTCGTCGAGACGCGGCGCAATGCACCGTCGGGACGCGTACCGGTACGTCCGTCGCCACGTCGCGGTAGAAGCGAGCCTCGGCGGTGCCGAGTCCGACCATGTCGACGAAGCTGCGCTGTCGTTCGTCGAACGGCGCGAGCTTCAGGAACACCGAAGGCGGACCGTCGTCGCCGTCGCCGTAGCGGAGACCGAGGCGGGCGCGACCCGTCGTCCCGGAGTGGGCGTCGAGCACGTCGACGCCGACGACGGCACGACCGAGCGCCTCGGACAGCCATTCGGGTGTCGCGTCCGCCGACCTCGAGCGGGATCGTCGGCGCCGCCATGCGGCGGGAGTCTGGCACGAAGCTCGTTCGCCGCATGCGGTAAGCGCATTCGGGGCGTATGTCAGGATGCGCGCCATGACCGACGGCGGGGGACACGATGACGGCCGAGATCACCGACGAAAGCCAAGGCTCCGAGGTGGCGTCGGATCCTGTGCGGCGTGCTCGTCGTGATCGTCTGCGTCCTCGCGCCGCTGTCGCTCCTCGCCGTGTGGACCCACAACACGCTGCTCAACACCGACCAGTACGTCGACACGGTCGGCCCGCTGGCCGAGGAGCCCGCGATCCAGGAGGCGATCTCGAACCGGGTCGTCGAGGCACTCGAGGCGAACGTCGACATCGAGCAGCGGGTCGCGGACGCCCTCCCCGAGCGCGCGGCGTTCGTCGCGCCGTTCGTGGCGACGGGCATCGAGAACTTCGTCCGCGAGGCGACGTTGCGGCTCGCGGAGTCGGAGCGCTTCCAGGACCTCTGGGACAACGCCAACCGCCGCGCGCACACGCAGGTCGTCGCGGTCCTCACCGGCGAGGGCAGCGACCGGGTCTCCACGAAGAACGGCGAGGTCGTCGTGCGCCTCGGGCCGATCGTCGAGACGGTGAAGGAGCCGGCTCTCGAAGCCTCGGCGTCGACATCTTCGACGGCAGCTCGGGCACGCGCGTCACCCGGCAGATCGTGCTCTTCAAGTCGGAGGAGCTCACGAAGATCCAGGGCGGCGTCGACCTGCTCGACTCGCTCGCCTGGGTCCTGCCGATCC
Organism: uncultured Acidimicrobiia bacterium; assembly: GCA_963731815.1. Lineage (GTDB taxonomy): Bacteria > Actinomycetota > Acidimicrobiia > IMCC26256 > PALSA-555 > DATBSK01. The sequence goes on from CAVSWW010000010.1 coordinate 315,400, forward strand.
TCTTGCTCGTCCTGCTCGCGCTCGCGATCGCCATCTCGCCGAACCGTCGACGCACGGTCCTGCGCACCGCGATCTGGGTCGCCGTCGGGATGGCGCTCGTGCTCGCGCTGTTCAACGTGGGCCGGACCTTCTACCTCGACGCGGTGACGGATGCCGGCGCCAACCGCGACGCGGCCGCGGCCGCGTACGACCAGATCCTCTCGTTCCTGCGAACGTCGGCGCGCACCGCGTTCGTCGTCGCGGTCGTCGTCGCGATCGGTGCGTGGCTCGCCGGGCCCGGGAGGCTGGCGACCCGCATCCGCGGCGCCGTCACCGGCATGGGCGGAGGCGGCGAGAGCGGCGCCGAGCCCTCGCCGATCGGCCTGTGGGTGGCCCGCTACCGCACTGCGCTGCGCGTCGTGATCATCGGCGGCGCCCTCGTCGCGCTCATCGTGTCGAACGCCGTCACGCCGCTGACGGTCCTCGTCATCGCAATCATCGTCGTCGTGCTGCTGGTGCTCGTAGAGTTCCTTGCCCGCAACGTGCCGAAGGACACCGGTGGCGACGACGACGGCGGGGACAGCGGTGGCGGCTCCGGCGACTCGGGTACGCCGGCCGCGACGCGTGCGGCTCCGATGAAGGCGTCGGCCGCGAAGAAGTCGGGCTGACGCGCGATCGCTGAGACTTGAGCGCACAGGGCGCACGCGCGCATCGGCGGAGCTTTCGCGAGCGGCTGCAGGAGGGTGACACCTACGGCCTGCTGCTCATCCTGATCATCCTGACGTACGTCCTGCTGGCGTTCGTCGGGAAGAACCACTGGGGGAAGGTCGTGCTGGCGGTGGCGTTCGCCGGCGTGCTCCTGCTGACGCTGCACACGTCCCACGTGCGCGGCCGGTGGATGCGCATCACGATGGTGCTCGCCGCGATCACCGTCTCGACGAACGTCGCGCAGGCGATCGTCGACAACGAAGGTGTCACCGGCCTGAGCTACCTCTGGATCGGCTTTCTCATCGCCTCGCCGATCGTGATCATGTCCCGCATCCTCCATCATCCCTCGGTCGACCTCGAGACGATCCTCGGCGCGATCTGTGCGTACCTGCTGATCGGCATCGCGTTCGGTGCGATCTACGGGATGCTGCAGACCGTCGGCTCGGAGAACTTCTTCGCGCAGCCCGGGCCGTACGAACGGATCGACTTCCTCTACTTCAGCTTCATCGTGCTGACCACCACCGGGTTCGGCGACCTGACCCCGTACACGTCGGTGGGCAAGGTGATCGTGACCCTCGAAGCGCTGATCGGGCAGGTGTTCCTCGTCACGATCGTCGCGTCGCTCGTCGCGAGCTTCGGGTTCCGCCGCGCCGCCCCGATCGGCGACGCGACCGCGGACGACGACGAGCCTCCGGACGAGTAGCCGCGCCCCGCGGCAGGCCTGGACCCCTGGATCGGACGAACACCTGTTCGATAGCCTGGAGGCGTGGTCGCGCTCCAGGGAACGCTGCTGGGCGACGGGGAGCCCCGCCTCGACACCTCCCGACCGTTCGAGCGCGTGGCGCTCGACGACCGCTCGTGGGTCGACGTCTGCCGCGGCTGGTTGGTCGGCGCCGACTCGCTCTTCGAGACCCTCGTCGCGACGGTGCCGTGGCGGCACCGTCAGCGTTGGATGTACGACCGCATGGTCGACGAGCCCCGCCTCACGTGCGCGTACGGCACGCGCGAGCTGCCCCACCCGGTGCTCGACGACGTCCACGCCGAGCTCGACCAGCACTACGAGACCCACTTCGGCAGCGTCTTCCTGAACTACTACCGGGACGGGCACGACAGCGTCGCGTTCCATCGCGACCGCGAGCTGCGCCACGAGGGCCCGGCGCTGATCGCGATCCTCACCCTCGGCGGGGTGCGCCCGTTCCTGCTGCGCCCACACGGCGGCGGCAGCTCGGTCGACATCCGTCCGGGCTCGGGCGACCTGCTCGTGATGCGCGGTCGCACGCACTGCGACTGGGAGCACGGCGTGCCGAAGGTCGCATCCTGCGGGCCGCGCCTCAGCGTCAGCCTCCGGGTCGGGATGCGATGATGCGTCCATGCTGGAGATGCGCGACGTGTGCGAGCGATGTGGGGCGGCCACGCCGGCGAGCGAGCCGGGGGCGATGATCTGCAGCTTCGAGTGCACGTTCTGCACGACGTGCGCCGAGGCCATGGCACGGGTCTGCCCGAACTGCGGCGGCGAGCTCGTCGCCCGACCCCGCCGCGTCGTCGGGTGAGCGCCTAGTGTCAGCGCACATCTCGAGCAAAGGGAGCGGGGAACCGTGAACGCAGTGCTGGCAGACGTGAGCTTCGGGGAGCTCCTCGTCTCGATCCTCTACATCTTCCTCCTGGTCATCTTCTTCTGGCTGCTGATCACGGTCTTCTCCGACCTGTTCCGCCGGAAGATGTCGGGCTGGGCCAAGGCAGGCTGGGTGCTGGTCATCATCATCCTGCCCTTCCTCGGAATCCTCATCTACCTGATCACGCGCGGCCACAGCTGGGCCGAGGACCACGAGAAGTGGGCCAAGGAAGACATGAGCGCGGCGCGCAAGCAGCTGGGCGTGAACGTGGGCGACGAGCTCCAGAAGCTCTCCGCGCTCCACGACGCCGGCAAGCTGTCCGACGAGGAGTTCGCGCAGGCGAAGTCGCGCCTGATCTAGCTCCTCGCCTGAGTCGGCGGCGCTCCGGCGCACCAGCACCGCATCCAGCAACGGGCCGAGGACGAGCGCGCGCCCGAGCAGGTAGAACCAGAGCAGCAGCGCGATCGCGGTGCCGATACCGCCGTACAGCTCGTTGGCGCTCGACAGCTTGTGCGCGATGTAGCCGAGCACGAGCGCCTGCATCGCGGCGACCCCGGTGCCCACCAACAGGGCACCGGGGAGCAGTCCGCGCCAGTCGACGCCGTCGGGACGCGGGAACTGCAGGTGCAAGACGGTGATGACGATGGCGTAGACCGCGCCGACGATGGGGAGCACGACGAGGAACTCGATCGTGCCGAGGTCGGTTCGCATCGAGTTCCAGGCGCTGCTCAACATGAGGAGCACAGCCAAGAGCCCGAGCAGGATCACGACCACCTTGGTGCGGTTCGCGGGCTTCGTCAGCGGCAGGTCGAACGCCATGGCGCTCACCCGACTGAGCGTCTTCGCGAGCCCGAGCCCGGCGAGCCAGGTGCCGACGACGCCGATGACGAGGACGCCGACGTGCTGGAGGAACGACAGCTCGGCCGTCGCCGCGGCGATGTTGCGGGCGACGGCCGCCGAGGCGCCCGACTCGCGCACCGCGTCGGCCGCGGCGCGGTGGTCGGCGTCGTTCGCGACGCCGAGCCCGCCGACGAACACCAGCACGAGCGGCAGCGTCAGGAAGAAGAGCCGGTAGGCAAGCGCCGCGGCGAGCTCCCGTCCGGCGATGCGCCGGTCCTCGTCGCGCATCGCGAAGAGCACGTCGTAGACGGGGTGTCGGTCGCGCTCCGCTTCGAGGTGCTCGATCCGTTCCGTCGCCTCGCCACGCAAGACGTCGGCACGCGCCTTCGTCGTGCGTGCGTACCGGGCGAAGCGGGAGGTCGCCGACTCGGCGGCGTCGCCGGCGTCTCGAGCCTGCGTCCTCGCCGGCCTGCTCCTCGATGCCCGGCTCGCCATCGGGGGTGCCCGCGCCCACGGACTTCGACGTCACCGGCCTAGCCTGCCAGGAGAAGAACCGTCTGAGGAGAGCCGACGATGGCCAACCCGATCCTGAAGGACAAGTCGTTCGAGCGTGCCATCGACGAAGGCGCGCCCGGGTGGGCCGCGCCGGACTCGGCGATGGCCGGCCAGGCCCCGCCCACCGCCGCACGGACCGAGCGCCTGATGACGGCGAACGGCACGTTCGCCCGGGCGTTCGGGCTGTTCCTCCTCGTCCTCGCGGGCGGGGCGTTCGGGTGGAGCCAGGTCGAGGCGTCGGGGCCGAACAACATCGACATCCCGGGCTGGTCGTGGGTCGTCCTCATCGGCGCGTTCATCGTGGCGATCATCTGCGCGTTCCGCCCGAAGGCGTCCCCGTTCCTGGCGCCGCTGTACGCCCTGCTCGAAGGTGTGTTCCTCGGCGTCATCTCGAAGGTCTTCGAGACGTACTGGGACGGCATCGTCCTGCAGGCCATCCTCGCGACGGTCGCAGTCTTCTTCGTGACGCTGATCCTCTACGTGACCGGTGCCGTGAAGGTCAGCAACAAGTTCATCGCGGTCGTCGTCGGCGCGACCTTCGGCATCTTCCTGATGTACGCGATCACGTGGATCGCGACGCTGTTCGGCGCCGACATCACCTTCTGGAACGAGGCGACGCCGCTCGGGATCGGCATCAGCATCGTCATCTGCGCGGTCGCCGCGCTCAACCTGTTCCTCGACTACGAGTTCATCCGTCGGGCGTCGGTCGCCGGGTCACCGCAGTTCATGGAGTGGTACGGCGCGTTCGGGCTGATGGTGACGCTCGTCTGGCTGTACCTGGAGATCCTGCGGCTGCTGTCGCTGCTGCGTCAGTGACCGCAAACCTGCGTAGCTGAACCCTCGTCTCGCGGGTCAGCTACGCATCCGCGTGCGCGTCAGCGGATGCGCGGCTTCTTGCGCTCACCGCTCGCGAAGCGCTGCTGACCCTGGTAGAGCGAGTCGCGGTCGCTGCCGGCCCGGATGATCACCTTGCCCATGTCGAGGGCCTGTGCCCGCGACAGCTCCTGCGCCGCCCAGAGCGAGCGCACCGTGCCCTGCACCGCGATCGGCGGTGACGCGGCGATCTCGCCTGCGGCCCAGCCCGCGGCGTCGTGCAGGTCGGCGAACGGCACGACCTCCGACACGAGCCCGATCTGGTACGCCCGCTCGGCCGACATCCGCTCGCTCGAGCCGAGCAGCGCGCCGCGCATGATCTCGTGGAACGGCATCTTCTGGAGCATGTGCATCGACTCGAAGCAGGCCGTCATCCCGAACGTGACGTGCGGGTCGAAGAACGTCGCGTTGTCGGCGGCGATGATGAACTCGACCTCGCCGAGGATGTAGTACGCACCGCCGCACGCCATGCCGTTGACGGCCGCGATGACGGGCTTCCAGAGGTCGTTCGTCTTCGGCCCGATGTTCTCGCCGGGGTCGTCGAAGTGCCAGATGCTGCCCGCGGCCTCGCCGGTCGTCGCGCTGCGGTTCCCGACGTCTTCCGACTCGTCCCAGCTCCCCATCGTCTCCTGGCGGTCGATGCCGACGCAGAAGGCCTTCTCTCCGGCACCGGTGAGCACGACGCAGTTCACGTCGTCGTTCGTGCGCAGGCCGCGCCACAGCGACTTGAGCTCCTGCTGCATCTGGAGGTTGAACGCGTTGAGGACGTCGGGGCGGTTCAACGTCACCCACGCGACACCGTCGACCTCGTCGTAGAGGAGCGTCTCGAAATCAGGCATGGCGGCGATGCTAACGGGGCCGCGCGGAATCAGGCGTTGGCGCGGTGCCGATGGCGCAGGTGCGGCGCGTGGCGCGTCGGGATGTGGCTCGTCGACCCGTCCTTGCGCGGGAGGACGACGAGGATCACGCCGAGCCCGCACAGCGCGAGCACCCCGTCGATCGCGAACGCGAGCTGGATGCCGTCGGTGAGCGACGACGCGGACTCGACGATCGCCGTGTTGAGCCCGAGCCCGACCGCACCACCCGCGATCTGGCACATGTAGACGATGCCGCCCGCGAGGCTCGACCGCGACGGGTCGAGCGCGGTGACGGCGGTCGTGGTGACCGACGAGTAGAAGAGCCCGACGCCGATGCCGAGGACGACCATGCCCGGCACGAGCGAGAGGTAGGTCGACTCCTCCTCGAGCAGCGCGAGCAGGAACATGCCCGCGGCCAGCGCCGTCGCACCCGACGCGACCACGATGCGACCACCGAAGCGGTCGTAGAGGTGCCCGGCGATGAACGACGTCACCGCGAACACACCCATCATCGGCAGCAGGGCCACGCCGGCGACGAGCGCGTCGTAGTCGAGGATCTTCTCGAAGAACTGCGGCAGGTACAGGAGCGCGGCGAAGAAGATCGCCGACATGAACAGGACCGTCAGCGCGCATGCTGCGAACACGCGGTTGCGCAGCACGTCGCTGGGCACGAGCGCCGCTTCGCCCTGCCGACGCTCGACGGCGAAGAACGCGATGAAGGCCACGATCGAGACGGCGAAGAGGCCGAGGATCGCCGGGTCACCGAAGCCGACCGATGGCCCCTCGTCGAGTGCGAGCAGGACGCAGACGATCGCCGTGGAGACGAGCGCGACACCCCAGTAGTCGATCTTGCGCACGTCGGTGTCGGCGCGCGACTCGTCGACGTACTTGGCCGTCACGAACATGGCGAAGAGCGCGACGGGCACGTTCAGGAAGAAGACCCAACGCCAGCTCGCCTCGTCGGTGAGGATGCCGCCGAGCATCGGGCCGACCGCGTTCCCGAGGCCGGCGATGCCGAGGATCAGACCACCGGCGAGTCCCGCCTTCTCGTCGGGGAGGATCGAGTAGACCATCCCGAGGATCGCCGGCCACATGAGCGCGCCACCGACACCCATGAGCCCGCGCCCGACGATCAGCAGCTCGATGGTCGGCGCGAGCCCGCTCAGCAGCGAGAAGAACGCGAACAGCGCCGCGCCGATCATGAAGATCTTCTTGCGACCGAAGAGGTCGGCGAAGCGGCCACCGGTGACGATCAGCACGCCGAACACCAGCGCGTAGGCATTGATCACCCACTGCGCGCTCGTCAGCGACGTGTCGAGGTCGTGCTCGATGTTGGGGATCGCGACGCTGAGCGCCGTGAAGTCGTTGGCGATGAGGAACACGCCGAACCCCATGGCGACCAGCGCGACCTTCGTCCCCCGGTCGAGCCCACCACTCGCTGCCGCCGGAAACGCCGTGTCCGCCACCGATCCCCCTCTCGTCAGGAGGAGACTTGCAGACCCGCGAGCTGCGCGAGCTGTTCCATCGACCGCAGCCAGTCGTCGACGTCGGCCCGCCAGGGTGCCGACACGACGTGCTGGATGCCCGCCGCCGCGAACTCGTCGAGCTCCCGACGGATGCGGTCGTGCTCCATCCCTTGCGGGTCCCAGCCGGTGCGCAGCGAGATGGTGAACGACTTCTCCGAGCGGTCGCGACGCAGGCGCGCGCACAGCTCGCGGGCCTGCGCCGGGTCGAGCCCGATCGCATGGAAGCCGTCGCCTCGTTCGATCGCACGCCGGTACGCGCGCTCGCCGCCACCGCCGATCCAGATCGGGATCGCGTGCGCGGGCTTCGGCAGCAGACGCATCTCGGTGAACTCGAAGTGCTCACCCCGGAACGACACGGGGTCGTCGGTCCAGCACGCGCGCAGCACGTCGATGATCTCGTCCGTGCGCGACCCGCGGTCGTCGAACGACTGACCGAGCGCGGCGAACTCACCGGCTGACCACCCGACACCCGCACCGAGGATCACGCGGCCGCCGCTGAGCGCGTCGAGGCTCGCGACGGCGTTCGCCAGCCAGAGCGGGTGGTGCTGCGGCAGCACCATCACGCTCGTGCCGAGCCCGACGCGTGACGTCGCCGCGGCGCCCCACGTGAGCGCGAGCAGCGGATCGAACAGGTACGGCGACGGGTAGCCCTGATCGGCGGGCATGACCACATGGTCACTGACCCAGACGTCGGAGAAGCCGAGGTCCTCGGCGTGGCGGGCCGCTCGCCGGATCGCGTCGGGGCCGGCGGCTCGTCCGTACTGCGGGAGGTGGGTTCCGATGCGCAGAGCGCGTCAGCGTACGTCGGTACGCTCCGCGCGATGGCCGAGCGTGTGCTGGTGATCGGCGGGACCGGACCGACCGGCATCCCGATCGTGCGCGGTCTGGTCGCGCGCGGTCACGACGTGACGATCCTCCACCGCGGCACGCACGAGCGCGCCGAGACACCGGAATCCGTGCAGCACCTGCACCACGATCCGTACGACGACGCGGATCTCGAGCGAGCACTCGACGGGCAGACGTTCGATGTGCTCGTCGCGATGTACGGCCGGCTGCGTTCGATCGCGCGTCTCTCGGCGGGGCGCGTCGGGCGCGTTCGTGTCGGTGGGCGGCGTCCCGGCCTACAGGGGCTGGATGAACCCCTGGCTGTTCGACCCGCCGGGCCTGCCGGTGCCGGTGGCGGAGGGCGCGCCGGAGGTCACGGATCCGGCCGAGGACGAGAAGGGCTACCGGATCGTGCGGACGGAGCAGGCGGTGTTCGAGCACCATCCCGCCGCCGCGCACTTCCGGTACCCGTACGTGTACGGGCCGTACCAGCTCGCGCCACGGGAGTGGGCGATCGTGCGGCGGGTCCTCGACGGTCGCGAGCGCATCGTCGTCGCCGACGACGGCCTCACGCTGCACCATCACGGCTACACGGAGAACCTCGCCCACGCGGTCCTGCTCGCCGTCGACGACCCCGGCGCAGCAGCTGGTCACGTGTTCAACGCGGCGGACGACGAGGTGCTCTCGGTGCGGCAGGTCATCGAGATCGTCGCGAGCGCGCTCGATCACTCGTTCGAGATCGTGTCGATGCCGTACGACCTCGCGGTGCCGGCTCGACCGTTGCTCGCGCAGCCGCTGCCGACGCATCGCGTGCTCGACCTCACGCGCATCCGCACCGTGCTCGGGTACCGCGACGCGGTGCCGGCGCGCGACTGCGCTCGCGCGAGACGGCGCGCTGGCTCACGCAGCACCCGCACGAGCCGGGCGGCACCGAGGAGATGGTCCTCACCGACCCGTTCGACTACGCCGCCGAGGACGCACTCATCGACGCCTGGCTCGCGGCGCGGGCATCGGTGGTGCCGCACGCCGACGGCTTCGCGACGCCACCCGGGTTCGGTCTCGCGTACAGCGGGCCGGGCGGCCGTCCCCGGACCAACGCGGAGTTCGCCGACTAGGCTCAATAGCCGTCGCGGAGGTCGACGACGTTGCGCAGCGGCTGCCCGGCGACGAACCGTTCGAGGTTGTCGCAGAAGAGATCGAACGCCCGCTCGCCGTAGCGCTCGACGCTGGCCGAGCTGTGCGGCGAGACGTACAGGTTGGGTGCGGACCACAGCGGGTCGTCGGGCGGGAGCGGCTCGGTGCGCGCGACGTCGATCGCCGCTGCGGCGAGGTGCCCGGATCGCAGCGCCTCGACGAGTGCGGCCTCGTCCACGAGCGTGCCCCGGGCGACGTTGACGAAGATCGCGCCGTCCTGCATCGCGGCGAACGCGGCAGCGTCGAACATCTCGGCGTTCTCGTCACTGCCGGGCGCGGCGAGTACGACGACGTCGGCGCGATGCAGCACCTCGTGCAACGCGTCCGGGCCGAACAGCTCGTCGACGTCGGGATCGGTCGCGCCGGGCGTCCAGCTGCGCCGGATCCCGAGCAGCTCGACGTCGAAGGATCGGAACCGGCGCGCCGCGTCGCGGCCGATCGCGCCGAGCCCGACGATCGCCACCGTGCGACCGTCGAGCCGCCCGCCGAGCGCCATCTCCCATCGGTGCTCGCGCGCGTTGGCGTCGTGCTCCGGCAGTCGCTTCACGATCTGGAGCACGCGCGCGAGCACCCATTCCGCGATCGGCGCCGATGCGATCCCGGCACCGTTCGTCAGCACGATGTCGCCCTCGGGCAGGCGTGCGCTGACGTACTGCCCGACACCCGACCCCATGCACTGCACCCACTTCAGGCGAGGCGCGAGCGGCGGCAGGTCCATCGGCACGTCGAGCGTGAAGACGACGTCGGCACGCGAGAACGCGTCACGTTGCTCGTCGGTCAAGCCGGGCTCGCGTGCGCGCAGCTCTTCGGAGAACGGGTCCTGCTCCCTCGCCGTGCGCAGGTCGTGCTCGACCTCGAACGGTGTCGTGAGCACCTCGACGCCCGGTGCGATGCGCGCGAGGCGCTCGTGGTCGAGGAACTGCCGGAGCATCGGGAACGGGACGTAGACGACGAGCGCGTCGCTCACGCTCGGCCGATCCGCCCCAATGGGTCCGGAGGTCGGACAGCCACTCCGGGTACTCGAGCGGCGGGTCGGGCAGCGCCTCGGCTCCGGCGTCGTCGAGCGCGGCCCGGAACGCATCGGGGTCGTCGCCCCAGCTGCGCGGGTCGCCCATCATCACCTCGAACATCGTGCAGCCGTCCGCGCCGGCGACGATCGGCCCGAACGCGGCCCCGAACGGCAGCTCGATGTGCGTGCCGGCCGGGCACTCGTGCCCGCCGACGGTGATCGAGCCCTCGAGCACGAACACGATGTGCGGGCTGAAGTGACCGTGGCGGCGCACGATCATCCCGGGGTCGTACTTCGCGTAGACGGTCAGGTACTGCGGGTCGGGCGAGAACGCGAACCACTTCTCCTTGACGACGGCCTCGGAGCCGTCGGCGTTGCGCTGCGCCTTGACCGTCTGCCACGGGACCTCGGGGTCGTCGAAGTGACGGAAGATCGGCTCCTTGCCGGGCACCTTCGGATCTTCGGGCGGCGGGTTCGAGGACGGTGGGGCCGCCTGCTGCTCTGGGCTCATGTGCGCCACGCTACGCGCGGCCTAGCGTGCTGCGCGATGGCGGAACGGAACGGGCCCCTGCACGGCATCCGGGTGATCGACTGCTCGATCGCGCTCACGGGGCCGTACGCCGTCGCGCTGCTCGCCGACCAGGGCGCCGACGTCGTCAAGGTCGAGCGCCCCGGATTCGGCGACATCGCCCGCTACGTCGGCGTGTCGGTGAACGGGACGAGCGCGCTGTACACCATGTGCAACCGAGGGAAGCGCTCCATCGCGATCGACATCACGAAGCCGGAAGGTCGTGACGTCGTCGTCAAGCTCGCCGAGGGCGCCGACGTCTTCATCGAGAACTTCCGTCCCGGCGTCCTCGACCGTGCCGGTCTCGGGTACGACGCGCTGGCCGCCGCGAACCCGAAGCTCGTGTACGCGTCGCTCACCGGCTTCGGGCCCGAAGGGCCCGTACGCGACGAAGAGCGCGTACGACACCGTGATCCAGGCGTACGGCGGGTTCGGCGCGAACCAGGCCGACCCCGACACCGGCGAGCCCCGGTTCCTCAACCAGACCGCGGCCGACAAGGTCACCGCCATGTTCGCCGCACAGGCCGTCACCGCAGCGCTGTTCGCGCGCGAGCGCGGCGCGGGCGGCCAGCACGTCGAGCTGTCGATGCTCGATGCCGTCGTGTCCTTCCTGTGGGCCGACGCGGCCGGCAACGAGGTGCTGCTCGACTCCGACCGCAGCATGAAGTCGAGCTTCTCGTCGAACTTCCGCCCGTTCCGCGTTCACCGACGGCTACGGCGTCGTCACGCCCACCTCCGACGCCGACTTCTCCGGCATGTGCCGCGGCTTCGGCGTGGAGGGCTACGACGACCCGCGCGTCGCGACGATCGTCGAGCGGGCGAAGAACCGCGACTTCATGCAGGTGATCATGACGCGCTGCTACGAGGCCGCCGCGAAGCTCAGCACCGAGGAGGCGATGCGACGACTCGAGGCCGAGCGAGTGCCGTGCGGTGTCGTCATCGCGCCCGCGGACCTGCCCGACGACCCGCACGCGAAGGCGATCGGGCTCTTCGAGGACAGCGTCGACCCCGCCGTCGGACGCGTGCGACGGCCCCGCCACCCCACGCAGTTCTCGGCGACGGCCGTCGGCGCTGGGGCCGGTCGCGCCCGGGCTCGGCGAGCACACCGACGAGATCCTCGCCGAGCTCGGCCTCGCCGACGACGTCGAGCGCCTGCGCGCCGAGGGCGCTGTCAGCTGACGTCGGCGTCCTCTCAGGACGCTCCCAGGCTCGGGCGCATGGACATCGACGCCTACGAGCGTGACGCGCGGCGACGAGTGAGATCGAGCTCTCGCCGACCGAGTTCCGGCTGCTGCGCTACCTGCTGCTCAACCGCGGCCGCGTGCTGTCGAAGGCCCAGATCCTCGATCACGTGTGGCAGTACGACTTCGGCGGTGACGGCTCCGTCGTCGAGACCTACATCAGCTACCTGCGCAAGAAGGTCGACCACCGGGAGCCCCGACTGATCCGCACGGTCCGCGGCTTCGGCTACACGATCCGCGAGCCCGGCACGAACCGCGCCGCGTGACGATCAAGGCGCGCCTGACGCTCGCCGTCGTCACGCTTGCTCGTGGTGCTGACCGACGGTCGCTCGGTGTCATCACGATCCGATCGACGCGCAGCGTCGATGATCACCGCAGATCGACGACCGTCTCGAATCGATCGACCGCGAAATCGACCCGGGCCACCTCGGCGACCGGCGGTCCGGGCGCGAACGAGCGCGGACCGCTACCACGACGTCGCCGAGTTCCTCTACTCGGCCGACGGCGACCTGCTCGACGCGCGTCCGGCCGGCTTCTCCGACGACCCCGTAGCCGAGCCCGATCTCCCGTCCGACGGGCGATGCGTCTCGCCGCGCTCGACGGGTGCACGTCGTCGACCGTCGCCTCGACCGAGTCCGGCGAGCTCGACTACCGGGTGCTCGTCTTCCGGACGCCCGACGGCTACGTGAAGGTGGTCGCGCAGCCGCTGACCGAGGTCGACGAGGCGGTGTCCGTCGCTGACCGGCACCTTCGTGCTCGCCGGGCGTCGCCAGGGTGATCATCGTGCGTGCCGCCGTGTCGTGGCTCGTCATCCGGCGCAGCGCTGCGACCGGTCGACGGGATGATCGACACCGCGACCGCGATCGCCGGCGGGCGATCTCTCGCAGCGGGTCGACCAGCGCGACGACGGCTCCGAGCTCGGGCGGCTCGCCGACGCGCTCGACGAGATGCTCGGCCAGCTCGAGGCCTCGTTCGACGGAGCGGCTGGCGGCTCAGTGCACGGCTGCGAGCAGTTCGTCGTCCGACGCGTCACACGAGCTGCGGACGCCGGTCACCGCGATCCGTGGCTACGCGGAGCTGTACCGCGAGCGGCGGACTGGCGGCGCGGGCGAGCAGCTCGACCGCGCCATGACGGCGGATCGAGCAGGAGAGCGCGCGGATGGGCACGACTGGTCGAGGACCTGCTGCTGCTCGCGCGCCTCGACGAGCAGCAGCCGCTGGAGCGTCGAGCCCGTGGACGTCGGCGGGCTCGCCGAGGATGCCGTCACGGACGCGCCGCGTCGTCGACACCGGAGCGCCCGATGACGCTGTGCGCGGACGCCGTCGGCGTACGTGCTCGGGGGCGACGAGCAGCCGGCTCCGCCAGGTGCGTCGCGAACCTGCTCACCAACGCGCACGTGCACACACCGCCGCGCACGCCGGTCGCACGTCAGCGTCGAACGCGGCGCGAGCGGCCACGTCGAGCGTCACGGTGGCCGACGAAGGCCCGGGCATCGTGGTCGACGACCGGCAGCGGATCTTCGAGCGGTTCTACCGCGCTGATCGATCACGTTCGCGTAGAGCGCGGCGGCGCCGGCCTCGGGCTCTCGATCGTCGCGGCGGTGGTCTCGACCCATCGGAGGGACCGTGCGTGTCGAGGATGCACACCACGGGGGCGCAGCCTTCATGGTGGAGCTGCCGGCGAGCTACTTCAGCGCCTTCTCGATCGCCTCGACGATCTCAGGTGCCTCGGGCTCGACCTGCGGTGCGAAGCGCGCGATCACCTCACCGTCGTCGCCGACGAGGAACTTCTCGAAGTTCCACCGGATGTCACCGCTGTGGCCCTCGCCGTCGGTCGTGGGCGTCAGCTCGTCGTAGACGTCGTGCCGATTCGGCCCGTTCACCTCGATCTTCTCCGAGAGCGGGAACGTCACGCCGTAGGTCGTCGAGCAGAAGGTCGCGATCTCGTCGGGCGAGCCCGGCTCCTGCTCGAGGAACTGGTTGCACGGGAAGCCGAGCACCGTGAAGGACTGATCGGCGTAGCGCTCGTGGATCCGCTCGAGACCCTCGTACTGGGGCGTGAGCCCGCACTTCGACGCCACGTTGACGACGAGCGCGACCTTGCCACGCTGCTCGCCGAGCATGTCGGGCTTTCCGTCGAGCGCACTGATGGGGATGTCGTAGATCGACATGATCGGTTCCTTCTGGTGAGCGGACGAACGGCCGCTCACGCTACGCGAAACCGGATCAGACGTGCTCCCCCGAGTACGTGCGGCCGAGCGCTTCAGGCCACGCGCTCGACCGGGACGTCCACGTCGATCGGCGATCCAGGCGTGTGACCGCCATGGAGGAGCTCGTCGGCGCGTGCCTTCAGACGCCGGCGGCGCTCCTCACCGTTGGTGCCGTCGAACAGCCACGCGGCCAGGGCACCCACGACGATCCACGGTGCGCGCTTGATGATCCGCAACATCGCTCTCCCCTTCTCTCGATTCGCCCCCGCGTCCTCGGGGCAACGGGTACCCGCCCCGTCACGACGTCAACCCTGTCGCCGCGGCCGCTCCGGCGTTTCGACGTGGCCGCCGGCCGGGTAGGGGCCGGGGATGCCGAGCGCGGGGGCCTCGTCGGAGCACGACCTCGATCGCGAGCTGGACGAGCTGCTCCAGGAGCTCCGGGTGATCCTGCCGGGCATCCAGGTGCTCTTCGCCTTCCTGTTGGTCGTCCCGTTCAGCAACCGCTTCCCGTCGGCGGGCGACACCACCGAGACCGCGTACTTCATCGCGTTCGCGGCGACGACCCTGGCGTCGATCTTCGCCATCGCGCCCGGCGTGCAGCACCGGCTCCGCTGGCGCCAGCACGACAAAGAGGCTCTGCTGCGCAGTGCCAACCGCCAGATGCTCATCGCGACGGCGCTGGTGGGCACCGGGATCGTGTCGGTGGTCTTCCTCATCACCGACTACCTCTACGGCGCCACCCTCGGCGGGGTGCTCGCTGCGATCGTCGCGGTCCTGGCCCTCGGGGTCTGGTGGGCCCTCCCGATCCTGCGCCAGCACTCCCGCGAGGGAGGCGCCCACTGACGGCCCGCTCGCCCGGTGGCGGGTTTCGGGCCTGGTCGCCGCGGGCATGTGAGCACCAGTGAGCGACTCCTTCGGCTCGTTCGGCGACGAGCTCCACCTCGTCGTCCCGCCCTATGCGGCGTACCTTCGTGCCGTGCGCCTCGTCGCGGCCGACGCCGCCGTCCGTGCCGGTCTCGATTGCGAGGAGACCGAAGACTTCCGACTCGCGGTCGACGAGCTGTGCCAGGCCATGTTCCAGGGCACGGACCACGTCGTCGTCCTCTCGTTCCACACGGAGGCGGGCAACGTCGTGGCACGCGGCGCCGCGCGTGGACGCGAGGGCCTCTCCGGCAGCATGAACGAGCTCTCGGAGACGATCGTGGCCTCGCTGTCCGACCACTACGAGTTCGAGTCGGACGGGGTCGACCTCGGCTTCGTCGTGACCCGACGACGTGCGAGCGCACACCGATGAACGAGATCGACGAAGCAGCCCGACTCGAGGCGTTCCGGCGGTACCGGGAGACGCGCGACCGCTCGCTGCGCAACGAGATCATCGAGGACCACGCCGGGCTCGCCGAGGCGCTCGCACGCCGGATGTCGCACCGCGGCGAGTCCCACGACGACCTCCGTCAGGTCGCGCTCGTCGGTCTGCTCAAGGCCGTCGAACGGTTCGACCCGGATCACGGCGTCCGCTTCACGTCCTTCGCGACGCCGACGATCCTCGGTGAGCTGAAGCGCCACTTCCGTGATCGAGGATGGGCGGTGCGCGTGCCGCGCCGTGTGCAGGAGCTCAACCTCGAGGTGCGCGACGCGACCGCGACGCTGAGCCAGGAGCTCGGACGCGCTCCGACCACCGCGGAGATCGCGGCGCGCGCCGGCGTCGATCTCGAGGACGTGATCGAGAGCATGGAGGCCGGGAGCCTGTACCGGCTGGCGTCCCTCGACGCCGGCGCGTCGACGGACGACGACTGGGAGCCCTCGTCGTGGCTCGCAGTCGAGGACCGCGAGCTCGCCGACACCGACGACCGGCTGACGGTCGAGGAGCTGCTCGGGCTGCTGCCGGAGCGCGAGCAGCGGATCATGTACCTCCGGTTCTTCGAAGGGTTGACGCAGAGCGAGATCGCCGAGCAGGTCGGCGTCAGCCAGATGCACGTCTCGCGGCTGCTCTCGCGCAGCATCGAGGCACTCGGCGAGTACGCGCGGTCCGCCGGCGGGACCGCGGTCGCGGCTCCCGAGACCTGACCGAGCACCCCGACCGACACGAGGAGCGGCCGCGCATGGGCAGCGCACCCGATTCCGAGGCCACCGGCGCACTCGCGCCGGCCGAGATCAGCGTGAAGACGAGCGCCGGACAGCGCGGGTGGACCGTCGTCGTCAAGGGCGAGGTCGACATCGCGACCTCACCCGAGCTGCGCCGCCAGCTCGAGCGACTCGACGGACGACGAGCCGATCGTCGTCGACGTCACCGAGATGTCCTTCATCGACTCGTCGGGGCTGGGCGTGCTGGTCGAGGTGCTGAAGCGTCGTCGTGAGGCTGGTGCTGGCCCCGTGGCGCTCCGTGGGATGCAGGAGCCCGTGCGCCGCGTCTTCGAGATCACCGGCCTCACGGATCTGTTCGAGCTGGAGTGACCGCCTCGGGGCACGGAGAGGGGCACGGAGAGGGGACGGCGCTAGATTCGCCCCCATGGCGGTCGACCCTGGCTTCGACGTCGAGGTCAGCCCGGCCGATGGGGCCGTGCTCGTCCGGGTGACCGGTGACGTCGATCTCGCGACATCCCCGCAGCTGCGCGCTGCGCTCGACGAGGCGATCGGTGCCGGCGCGGACGCCGTCCGACTCGACATGGGCGGCGTCACGTTCCTCGACTCGAGCGGCATCAGCGTGCTCGTCGACGCGCAGCAGCGCCTGCAGGACGCGTCCTCGAAGCTCGTCCTTCACGGCGTCGGCGACCAGATCAGACGAGTGCTCGAGATCTCCGGGCTCGGCTCGTTCTTCGAGCTGTCCGACCAGGCGACCGGCTGACTCAGCTGTTCCCGTTCCCGTGCGGCCCGAGCGGCGGGGCGCCCGGCGTGCGCAGCGCGAACCAGACCGACTTGCCGGCGCCGCACGGATCGACGCCCCACCCCCCGTCGGCGAGCCGATCGACGAGCTGGAGCCCGCGACCACCCGTGGCATCGCGATCGGGGACGCGAGGGGTCGGGAGCACGTTCGTCCGGTCGGCGACCTCGATGCGCACACGGCCCGACTCGCGCCGCAGCGTGACGTCGATGGGCGTCCCCGCGTGCAGCAGGGCGTTCGCGACGAGCTCGTCGACCAGGAGGACGGCGTCCTCGACGAGCTCGGGAGACGCGCCCGTCAGCTCGCTCGCGACGAAGCGACGCGCCACGGCTGCGCTCGCCCGCACGGGCGGCAGGTGCAGCACAGCATCCGGGTCACCGTCGGCTTCGGCCGCCATGTAGTCGTGCTACCCGTGACCCCGGTGCACGAACCGCGGCACCAACCGCAGCCGTGAACATGCTGGCAGCCTCCCGACCCGTCGACCACACTGGAAGCCTCGTGCAGCGCCGCTCGATCATCTCTGCGCCCCTCGTCGCCCGGACGTGCGCAGTGCTGACCACCGTCGTCGCCGTCGTCACCCTCGTCGGCATCGCGACGGAGGAGAGCGTCCTCACTCGGTTCGCCTCCGACGTCGTCCCCATCAAGGCCAACACGTCGATCGCGCTGATCCTCGCCGGGCTCGGGCTCTGGCTGCTGGCGGGATCGAGCACGCTGGCTCACCGCATCGGCGACCTCGCGGCCATCGTCGCCGGCCTCATCGGCCTGGCGGCCCTGCTCGAGTACGTGCTCGACGTCTCGTTCGGGATCGACGAGCTCGTGTCCGGCGACCCCCTGGGTGGCGACTTCCCGGGGCGGATGTCGCCCCAGACGGCGCTCGCGCTGATCCTCGTGGCCGCCGCGCTGGTCTGCGCGTTCCGCGCGCCACGTGCGAGCCAGCTGGCCGCGGGGGGTGCGCTCATCACGTCGTACGCCGCGTTCGTGTCGATCGTGTTCGAGATCCCGCGGTTCTTCGGCATGAGTGGCGTGCCCGGGATGTCGATCCCGGGTGCGCTCGGCGTCGCGCTCCTCGGGATCGGCGTCTTCGCGCTCCGACCCGACGCGGGGATCACGCGCCTCCTGATCTCGAAGTCGCGCGGCGGACGGCTCGCGCGCGTCGGTCTGCTCGCGGCGCTGTGCGCGTCGCTCCTGTTCGGCATCGTGATCTACACGGCACAGAGCGGTCTCAACGTCGTCTCGTCCCACGTCGTGGCGTCGGTGTACTTCCTCGGCAGCGGCGTGTTCGCCGCGTGTCTCGTGCTCGCGGTCGGCTACTCGTACGACCGCGTCGACCGTGCGCGGGCCATGGCGACCGAGGGCCTGCTGGTGAGCGAGCAGCAGTCGCGGGCACTCATCGACCACGCCGCCGAGGCGATCACGGTGCTCGACCTCGACGCCAACCGCTTCGTCCGCGTGAATCCCGCGGCCGAGCGGATGTTCGGGCTCACCGCCGATGAGCTGACGCACACCGACCCCGACGACCTCAGTCCCCCCGAGCAGCCCGACGGTCGATCGTCGGAGATGGTCTCGGCCGAGCACATCGAGGCCGCCATGCGCGGGGAGACGCCGGTCTTCGACTGGGTCCACCGGCACACGAGCGGACGCCCGATCGAGTGCGAGGTACGGCTCCTGCGCCTGCCGCACCCCGACCGGACGCTGATCCGCGGCAGCATCATCGACGTCGGCGAGCGCAAGCGAGCCGAGATGGCGCTGCGGGCCGTCGCCTCGGAGCGCGCCGCCCGCGCCGCCGCGGAGGACGCGCGCGACCGGCAGGCGATCTTCCAGCGCACGACGGCCCGACTGCTCGCGGCCCCGTCCGTCGATGACGTGACGGAGTACTTCGTCAACGAGGTCGTCCCCGCCGTCGGCGCCGCGAGCGGTGTCGTGTTCCTCATCGAGGACGACGAGCTCGTGCGCCGGGGGACCACGGCCGACATCGACGACGACCGGTGGGCCCGAGTGCGCGTCGATGACGACTTGCCGTCGGCGACGGCCGCACGCACCGCGACCGCCCAGCTGTTCGTGCCCGGTGACGCACCGCCGGCGCAGTACACCGAGGCTCGCGTCGCGATGCACGAGCGTGGACAGCAGGCGTGGGGCGCGTTCCCGATGGTCGTGCAGGGCGACGTGCTCGGCGTCGTGTGCTTCGGGTACACCGCTGACCCGCCCGAGGACTGGGGGATGTTCCTCGGGGTCATCGCAGGCCGTGTCGGCATGGCGCTCGAGCGAGCTCGGCTCTTCGAGGCGCAGCTCGCCGCCCGCCGCGACCTGGAGTACGCGGCCACCCGTGCCGCGGCGCTCCAGCGCGTGCTGGAGGGCCTGGCACGAGCGACGACCCGCGACGAGGTGATCGAGATCACGGCGACGCTGGGCATCGACGCGCTCGGCGCCGAGGCGAGCACCGCGGGCGTCATCCAGGACGGCGAAGACGAGTTCGACGTGCGCACGTTCGGGTTCCCCAACCCGGAGATCCCCCGGTTCACCCGTCTCGCGCTCGATGCGGAGATGCCGGGCCCGGCTTCCGTCCGCGAAGGCCGCGCGCTCTGGTTCCAGAGCGGCGAGGAGCTCACGCAGGCCTTTCCCGCGACGACGCGGTTCGTGCAGGCGAGCGGCTACAACGCGACCGCGTGTCTGCCGCTCGTCGAGTGGGGACGCCCGATGGGGTTCCTCGCCGCGCACTACGCCGAGGAGCGGGAGTTCACCGAGGTCGACCGGGTGGTGTTCACGACGCTGGCATCGGTCGCGGCACAGGCGCTCGCCCGCGCCAACCGCTTCGAGAGCGAGCACCAGACCGCGCTGACGCTCCAGCAGAGCCTCTTGCCCGCGCGCCTCCCGACCGCGACGCGGGCGTCGATCGCCGCGCGCTACTCGAGCGCCGGCGAGCTCGAGGTCGGCGGCGACTGGTACGACGCCGTCGAGCAGGCCGACGGCTCGGTCGTCGTGATGGTCGGTGACGTCGTCGGTCGCGGCCTGAGCGCGGCGACCGCGATGGGCCAGCTGCGCAGCGCGATGAGTGCGCTTGCGCTCGCCGTCGAACGACCCCGCGACATCCTCGCTGCACTCGACCGCTACGCGCCCCAGATCGACGGCGCCCGGCTGGCGACGATCGCGATCGCCCGCATCGATCCGCTCAACCACGTCTTCCAGTACGCGAGCGCCGGCCACATGCCCGGCGTCGTCGTGATGCCCGGTGGCGCGACCGAGCTCCTCGAGCCCGACCGGTCGCTGCCTCTCGATGCGCTCCCCGAGGCGCCGCGCGACGAGATCGAGCACGCGTTCCCGCCGGGCGCGACGCTGGTGCTGTACACCGACGGTCTCGTCGAGCGCCGCGGTGAGTCGCTCGACGTCGGCTTCCGCCGGCTCACGCGAGCCTGCGCCGAGCTCGGACGGCTCGACGTCGACACGATGTGCGAGCACCTCGTCTCGGCGCTGCTGCCGCGCCAGGAGCAGCGGGACGACGTCGCGGTGGTCTGCGTCCGCCTCGACGACGAGCCGGCCGACGCGATGCGACGCCGGTTCCGTGCCGACCCTGGTGAGCTCGCGCAGGTGCGCCGTGACCTGCGGGAATGGCTGCTCCAGGCGGGGCTCTCGCCGGAGCGCGCCGGCGATCTCGTGCTCGCGGTGGACGAGGCGTGCGCCAACGCCGTGGAGCACGCGTACGACGGCGACACGACGGGCGAGGTCGTCGTCGAGGTGGTGCGCGGACCCGACCAGGAGGTGATCGCCTCGGTGCAGGACGGAGGCCGCTGGCGCGATGCGCCCTCGGCTCCGAACCGCGGCCGCGGCCTGCGCATCATCGAAGCCGTCGTCGACGAGCTCGACATCCAGACCGGCTCCACCGGGACGACGCTGCGTCTGCGCAGCGCGAGCCCCGCTCGCGCGACCTGACTCAGGCCGAGCGCGGCGACGCGCCGTAGAACCGGATCGGCGAATCGTCGTCGCGGATCTGCGTCCCACCTTCCCCGGCGACCATCGCCTCGGCGTGATCGATCGCGCCGATCGCTGCCACCCGATTCGTCGCCTCGACGAAGTGGCGCGCCGCGTCGATCGCGGCGTCGAACGTGCTGTCGACATCGACGGAGCCGAGGCTCGCGGGCGATGCGGTCCTGATGCCGCGCGAGTCACGGTCCTCGGCCGCATGCCACAGCACGGGCTCGTCGGTCAGCACGAGGAGCATCTGCGCATCGAGGCGGACCGCGAGAGCGCTGGCGACGGCGGGATGACACCACTCGGCTGACCCGGTGGCGGCCAGCACGACGAAGCGCTCGTCGGCGAACCGCTCGATGGCGTCGGCATCGGGCTCCAGGATGCTCAACACGGGCATCCCCAGCTCACGTTCGAGGCTCCGCTGCAGCCGCTCGACCGTCGCTTCCGTCAAGCAGTGCGTGACGATCACCGAGTGGTCGAACGCGAGGTAGGCGATCGATCGGGCGGCGCGCGGCTGCCGCGTCGGGATCGTCATCGAGGGACGGCCATCCGCGTTCGCTCAACGCCGACGCGCTCAGCGCGACGACGACGCGCGGCATCTCGAGGCGCGACGAGACGAGGCGCGCGGCAAGCGACAGGTCGGTACCCCGGGCGCTGGTGGGCGGGGGCCTGCAGCCACCCGGGGTACCGACTTCAATTGCGATCGAACGCGTCCTTGGCCTTGTCGTGGACACGATCGACAGCGTCTTCGGCAGAGTCCTTGACCTGCTCGATCTTCTGCTTGGCCTTCCCCGACGCGCTGTCGGCCTTCCCTTCGTTGCGAAGGTCGTCGTCGTCGGTGATGGCCCCCGCGGCCTCCTTGACCTTGCCCTTTGCCTCTTCGGCTCGGCCCTTTGCGTCACTCATCTCGAGTCCCTTCGATTCGCTTCATTGCGTCGTGCCCGTCGTGCACGCTCGTGAAACGTTGTGGTGCTTCGAGACGGTGTCCGCTCGGTCTGCACCGGACAACGCCGATTCGCCGCCCCGATGTCGGGGTATCTCTCGAAAAGGGTCCGTCGCGAAGATGTCGCGAAGATGCGGGTCCCGCACCCCAACCCCGAGACAGCAGGAGTGCACCGCTGATGACGGAGCGTCCGAACGAGAAGACCCGCAAGACCGAGGAAGAGGATGCGGCGGTGAAGGCCGGGGCGGACCGGATGCCGACCGACGAAGAAGAGAAGCTCGCCGAGCAGCACAAGGTCGACCGTGAGGTCGCGGAGCACGCCGAGGAGATGTACGAGCGCGGCGCGAACCAGAAGGGCGAGGGCCGGGTCTGACCGCCCGTCGGGACGGCGCTCGGGTCAGGGGCGTTGCGACGTCCCGTGCAGCGCTTCGGCGCGCGACGCGAGCAGGCCGAGGCTCTTGACGAGCAGCCGGGACACGTGCATCTGGCTGATGCCGACCTCCTCGGCGATCTCCGACTGCGTCAGGCCTTCGTAGAACCGCAGGTACACGATGCGCTGCTCGCGCGCCGGCAGCGCCTCGAGCAGGTGCTCCACCAGCACACGGTCGTCGACCGCGTCGAGCTCCTCGTCGGGCTCACCGAGCCGGACCGACGGGCTCGGTGAGTCCTCGTCCGGCTGGTTGTCGATCGACGCCAGGCGATACAGGCCGCCGGCTTCCATGCCCTCGAGCACGTCTTCCTCGGACACGCCCGTACGCTGCGCGATCTCCACCGGCGTCGGCGGGCGCCCGAGCTCCTGGCTCAACGTCGCAGTCGTCTTGTCGAGCTGGAGGTGCAGCTCCTGCACACGGCGCGGCACCCGCACTGCCCATCCACGATCACGGAAGTGGCGCTTCAGCTCACCCGTGATCGTCGGTGTCGCGAACGAGGAGAACTGCAGGCCCCGATGGGGATCGAAGCGCTCGACGGCCTTGAGCAGGCCGACGAGCGCGACCTGGCGGAGGTCGTCGAGCGGCTCGCCGCGGTTGACGAAGCGACGGGCGAGGAACTCGGCCAGGCGCGTGTAGTGCTCGATGAGCTGGTTGCGGAGCCGCCGGTCCTCGTTCTTGCGGAACTGGACGAACTTCTCCAGCATCACGGCGTCGTCGCGGAGGCGCGCTCGGCGTGCGTCGTCCATCAGCAAGGGTTCCGGCGAAGGCTCGGAGAGATCGAGACAGGGCACCGACCGGATCCGGCGCCGTGTTTCGGTCTTGCCCGCGGGATCTCGGATCGAAACCGGCCGTCCTGGGTATCCTTCGCCCGTGGCCGAGGACCCCGAGCTCATGGTCACGCTCGTGGTCCCGGCAGCCGCCGACTACCTGCGCCTGGCGCGTCTCGCGTCAGCGGACGCGGGGAGTCGCGCCGGCTTCGACTACGAGGAGATCGACGACCTGCGCATCGCCGTCACGGAGCTGTGCCACCTGCTGATCGGCGAGGGCACGACCGGCGAGCTCACGCTCGAGTTCACGGCGGCAGACGGCACGGTCGCGGTCGCCGGTCACGCTGGGCAGCCGGGCGCACCGAACGACAACGACTTCTCGGAGACGATCCTGTCGCAGGTCGTCGACACGCACACCGTGCGCGACGACGCCGACGGCCGCCGCTTCGAGCTGGTGAAGCGCCGCCAGGGCTGATTGCACGGCGCAACGTGCCTGGTGTCACACAAGGCATCGTTCACCCGGGCGCAACACGGTCGTCGCACCGTCGTGAACTCCGTCTGCGACGCTGCAGCACGTCGATGCAGTCCCCCCACGACGAAGACGACGAGACGGAGACCGCGATGCTCGACCACACGCCCCCGACCTGGCACGTGATGGAACGGATGGACGTCACGTACGACGCCGCGACGTCGGCGCTGGGCACGTCCGTGCCGATCAGCATGATCGAGGCCGCGACCGACGGCCGCTTCGTCATCGAGTCGGTGCAGCACGCCCGGCCCGGCTCGGTGCAGGGCTTCGTCGGCCGCCTCCGCTGCGGCGCGCTGCCGTGGCAGCAGGTGCCCGTCGAGCTCGCCGTCGAGCCGTGGTCGCACCGGGAGTCGGCGGTCACGCTCCGGCCGACGGGGCGCCCGCCTCGTGCCGGCGCGGATCGGTACTTCGGCAGCGCGCTCACGGTCCTCGGCGCCGTCCGCACCGAGCTGCTCGCGTCGAGCGTGCCCGAGCTCGTGGTACCGGAGCTGCGCAAGGCGTCCTGACCCGCGCCGGCCCGTAGGCTCCGCCGATCAGCACCGCGACAGGTTCCCCGCGTCCGACGCCGCCCCCGCTCGCACGCGGCTCGGTGTCGCTGCGGCTCTACCCCCACGCCGAGCTCACCGCGTCCGCGACCATCGACGAGCTCGTCGCCCAGGCGGTGCTCGGCGCGGAGCACGGCTTCGACGGCGTGATGACGAGCGAGCACCACAACGGCTTCGCCGGCTACCTGCCGAACCCGCTGCAGACCGCGGGATGGTGCCTCGGTGCGATGGCACGGGGATGGGCCGCGGCCTGTCCCCTGCTGCTGCCCCTCCGCCCGACCGCGCTCGTCGCCGAGGAGGTCGCGTGGCTCGCGGCGCGACATCCCGGACGCGTCGGGCTCGGTGTCGCGTCGGGCGCGCTCCCGGGCGACTTCGCGGTCATGGACCTCACCATGGACGACCTGACCGCACGGTTCAGCGACGGGCTCACCCGGCTCCGCGGCATGCTCGACGGCTCCGACCCGGGACCGCTCGCCGACGACCCGGCGATCGCGGCGTGCGCGCAGGCGCCGATCCCCCTGGTCAGCGCGGCGATGGGCTTCACCGCCGTCCGCCGCGCCGCGGCACTCGGCGTCGGCCTCCTCTTCGACTCGTTGTCGACTCCCGAGCGGTGCCGCGAGCTCACGGACGCGTACCGCGCCGCGGGCGGACGCGGCGCGTGCATCGCCGTGCGGAGGGTCTGGATCGGCGAGCCGCCCGTCGACCGGACGGCCGAGCAGCTCGACGTGTACCGCTCCTACTCGTCGCGCGCGGCGCAGGCGCGGTGGGGCTCCGACGAGCTGGTGCGAGGCGCCGACGGCGCCGCGGTCGCGGACGGGCTCGCCGAGGTGGCCGAGCGCGCCGGCGTCGACGCGCTGAACCTCCGCGTGCACGTCCCGGGCGTCGCGCCCGAAGCAGTCAGGGAGCAGATCGAGCGACTCGGCGACGAGACCGTCGCGCCGACCGCCGGCGCACTAGCGGCGCGGCTCGCCCTCGACTGACGGCTCGGAGAACGGCGAGTCGGGACGGCGGCCGTCGACGCTGACCCGCCGGTGCGCGATGCGCCACTCCCCGTCGACGCGGATGAACTCGTCGACGTAGCGGCCCCAGTGGTCGAGCCCGGCGGCCATGAGCACCTGGAAGTAGCAGCGGCTCGTCGCGCGGTCGGTGCCGTCCACGTCGATCTGCAACGTCCCGGTGAAGTGGCGGAGATGCGGCGTCGTGCCTGCCGGGGTCGACGCGGCGACCTGGGAGCGCACGTCGCGGAACATCGCGTCGATCGCGTCGCGTCCCTCGATGCGATCGTCCGGCAGCTCGATGACGGCGTCCTCGGTGAAGAGCGCGACGACCTGTGCGAACCGGCCGGCGTCCGCGTTGGCGTTGTAGCGGGCGACCAGGTCGCGGATCGCCTCGCGCGCGATCAGCTCGTCGAGGTCCACAGCTCGAAGGTCCGGCGCTCGCGGATCCCCCGCTCGCAGTTCAAGGACAGCTGCCGTTGGTGCTCGGCGGCACGTCGAGCGCCGGGTTCCGGTCGAAGAAGCCGACGGGAGCGAGGAGGAAGCCTGCGTACTCGACCGGCATCACCGGGAAGTCCTCGGGTCGCACGAAGTGGGTGACGCCGAACGTGTACCAGAGGACGACGTCGGTGTCGGAGATCGACCGATCGGCGGCAGTCCAGCGCGGCAGACCGTCGCCGCCCGCGTGCTGGTTGGGGTAGTCACCGGCTGCTCGGCGCTCCTCCGGGTCGTACGGCGTGACCCACAGGTTGTGCCGCGCGAACCCGCGCGCTTCCCCACGCTCGAGTCGGGCGCCGCGAGCATCGTCGGGGTCGACATCGTGGGCACGAGCTTGTAGCCGACCGGCTGGCCGACCCGGTTGGTGATCTCGGGGTTCACGACCTTCCAGGCGCGGCTCGTCGCCGCGTCGACGTCGCGCTGCGCCTCGAGCTCGTGCTCCAGGTGCGTGGCGCGCTGCCGGAACGCGTTGCCCCACGGGTTCTCCGGTCCGGTGGGCACACGCTCGGCCGCGACCTCGTAGACGCGGTTCGTCGGGCCGTCGACGTCGAGGTCGAGACGGGCCGAGAAGAGGTGCTGGTGGTTGGGACCCGCGAGCCCCGGCGCGACGAGCCCCGCGAACTCCGGCGTCGCGCCGGCCTCGACGGCCATCGGCGAGATCACGCCGGTGAGCTTCACCTCCAGCTGCACGTTCCCGTCGAGGTAGAAGTACCAGTAGAAGCCGTACTCGTAGTTGCCGACCGTCGCGATGAAGCTGACGACGAGCCGCCGCGAGCGCCGGACCTCCGTCGTGCCACCGTGCAGGTCCTGGTGCTTCCAGAGGATCCCGTAGTCCTCTTCGTGCATGCAGATCGCCTGCTCGACGACCCACGGGTCGCCCTGCTCGGTCGCCATGACGACGTCGAAGTAGTGGATGACCCCGAGGCAGTCGCAGCCGAGCTTCAGCGAGTTCGTCATGCGGCCGAGGCCCCACTCGCCCGCGTCGAAGGCATTCTTCCAGCCGTGCATCGGGTTCGGGTCGCCGTAGGGCACGACCATCTCGGTGATCGACGCGCGATGGAGCACGGGACGGACACGTTCGCCGTCGCGGTACGAGACGTCGTGGATCACGAGGCCCTCGTACGGGTCGAAGCCGACGCGGAACGACCAGCGCTGCCACTGCACCGCGTTCCCCTCGACGGTGAAGCTCGGGCCCTCGGGCTGGACGATCTCGAGCGGCTTGAGGTCGGTGCGCATCGGCCCGACGTCGTCGGGCAGGTACGAGTGGCACTCCTGCGGGATGGGCACCTCGCCGTAGTCGACGACCTCGAGCACCTCGCCCGAGCCCTGGTCGAAGAACGCGACGACACCCTCGATCGGGTGGGCGTACCCGTTGTCCTCCTTGCTGTGTCGCAGGTACGAGATGCAGCGGCTGATGCGCCGACCGTCCTCGTGCTCGACGCCGAACGATCCGGCAGGCCACGGGTCGATCTGCACGGCGTCGAAGTCCTCGATGCCCCGCTTGCGCAGCGCCGCCTGCCAGCTCGGGGTGCTCGCGGAGCCGGGTGATGGCGATGAACGACTCGCCGAACAGCAGCGCGGGCCGCATGCCGGGACGGGGCGTCCACGAGCGGACGGCGCCCTCGGTGACCGAGACGACCACCTCGATCGGCTCGAGGCCCTCTCGGGGCACCACGAGCGCCTCGATCTTCCGGTCGACCGGTGCGCCCGGCCGGTGCGCGGCCACGACGTCCTTGGCCGGCTCGTGCAGGCGGACGTGCGCGAACACCGAGTCGTCGGGGAACCGCGGCATCGGCCCGCACGATCTCGACGGCACGGGTGACCTCGTCGCCCGCGAGCAGATCGAGCGGGTGGGCGGCCGCGGTCGGTGTGCTGGTGTCGGTCGTCGTCACCACCGCAGCATCGCGCGACGCCTCGTTCAGGTGCCCGCCTGCGCCCGCTGCGACCGACGGCCGACCATCGTGACGATCGCGAACGCCGCGGCGACCGCCAAGGCAGGCTCGGCGGGGAGGCGGAACCGCGGGTTGCCCCACGACAGCACGATCACGACGATCGTGCCGGCGATCATCGCGACGAGCGGGAGCATCCGTCGCACGTCACGGCGTGCGAGCAGCACCAGGCCCGGGATCGCGACGAGCAGCGTCACGAGCGCGTAGGCCCACGCGGCGACCTGCCAGTCCTCGTCCCGCGTCTCATCCGCCTCGAGCGGCGCCTGGCTCAGCGGGTTCCAGAGGCCGAAGCCGCGCAGCACGCGCGCCGCGACGACGAGCGGGACGCGTTCGGGCTCGTCGCGCACCTGGGTGAACCCCCGCCGGACGCCGGCCTCCGATCGCTCGGCCTCGGAGCTGCCGCGGCGCTTGGTCTCGTGCAGGCAGTCGCGATCCCACATCCCGAGGAGCGAGCCGCGGTAGGTGGACGGGCAGTTCGCGGCCTCCACGAGGCTGCCGACGTTCGTCGACAGCACGACCGGCTGCTCGAGCTCCACGGAGCTGCGAATCGTCCACGGCACGACGACGAGCACCAGCACCCCGAGGCACAGCAGCACGACGCGCGCCGGTCTCACGCCGGCGACTCGCCGCGCGCTCCACGTGGCGACGCCGATCAGGAGCGCGACGATCACGAGCGCGTCACTCCGAGCGAGCACCGCCACACCGGAGACCGCGCCGAGTGCGACGAACGACCACCCGTCCCCGCGTTCCGCCGCGCGCACGGCCAGCACGGCCGCGGCCACGATCAGCGCGACCGCGAGGGAGTCCGACATCAGGGATCCGTCCGCGGCGATCAGCGCCGGCGAGAGCGCCACGATCGCCGCGGCACCGAGTCCGGCCTTCGCGCCTGCGATCGCGCGTCCGAGCAGCCCCGTGAGCACGACCGTGGCGGTGCCGACGACGCCACCGACGATCTGGAAGGCCGTCTGCGTCGACGGCCCGACCAGGTCGACGGCCGACAGCAGCCCCGGCCAGAGGGGCGGGAAGCTCGCCGTCGGGACGGCGCGTCCCGTCTGGAAGAACGTCTCGGGGTCGAGGTAGCCGTGCCCGCTGCGGATGATCGTCGCCTGCAGCGCGTACCAGGTCGCGTCGGGGCCCAGGCCGAGGTCGGACCCGAGCAGGACGGTGTAGAGGATCCGCGCGACGAGACCGACGGTGGCGATCGCGGCGAGGGCGAACCACCACGTACGGCGTGACGCAACGGCGGCCTGTGCTGGTCGTTCGGACACGGGGTGCCGGACGATACCCGGGTGATCGAGCGTGGCGGCTGCACGGGGTGGGCAAGGTGCGCCCGACGAGAGGAGAGCAGCCATGCCTCGACGCTTCTCGATCCGCCCGACGCTCACGCTGCGGGGTCGCCAGTTCAAGGGACTGCGGGGGTTCTCGGGCAAGCCGTTCCACCCGCCGCTCACCGACTTCCCGGTCGCCGCGTACGTGCTGGCCGCGGTGTTCGACACCGTGTCGTACGTCGCCGGACCGGACGACTCGGTCGGCCGCGACTTCTACGTCTCGGCGAGCCACGTGATCATCGCCGGGGCCGTCGTCTCGCTGCTCACGGCGCTGACGGGCTTCTGGGACTGGTTGCGCTCGACCGAGCCGGGCACGCAGGCCCGCCGGACCGCCAACGTGCACATGACCGTGATGCTCACGGTGACCGCGCTCGTGCTCGTCAACATCGCGATCCGTCTCGACCAGTGGCACCACCCCTCGGTGAGCGGCGTGGTGCTCGCGCTCTCGCTCCTCGTCGGCATGCTCGTGGCGCTGGGCGCGGCGTACGGGGGGACGATGGTGTTCGACTACGGCTTCAACGTGGAGACGGCCGGCGACAGCGCGGTGTGGCACCAGTCGGAGACGGACGTGCTGCCAGGCAGCAAGGCCGCGACCTGACTCGACGCCCTGGGCCCGATGCCCCGGGCTTCAGTGCCCGGGGCTTCAGTGCCCGGGGCTTCAGTGCATGGTCGAGCCGCCGTTGAGATCGATCGTCTGACCCGTCAGCCACCCGGCCTCGTCGGACGCGACGTAGACGATCGCAGGACCGACGTCGTCAGGCCGACCCAGCCGCCCGACGGGGATGCTGCGCTCGAGCCCCTGGGTGACGGTGCGGTCCATGTCGTCACGGTGCATCAGCCCGAGCGCGATCGCGTTGGCGGTGACGCCGTACCTGGCGACCTCGGCAGCGAGGTGGCGGACGAAGCCCTCGATCGCGCTCTTGCCCGCTCCGTACAGCGACACACCGATCGGCAGCCCGGTGCGCCCGGCACCGGACGAGATCTGCACGACGCGGCCCCACTCGCGCTCGCACATGCCGTCGACGACCGTCGCGATGCAGTGCAGCGAGCCGTAGAGGTTGAGGTCGACGTAGTGCGCCCAGCGGGCGGGGTCCATGTCGCGGAACTGCTGCGGAGCCATCTCGGCCGGCACGCCGGCGTTGTTCACCAGGATGTCGATCGGACCGTCGAGCTGCTCCTCCGCGGCGGCGATGCCCGCTCGCGCCGCGTCCGCGTCGGTGACGTCGAACGGGGCGGCGACGACCCGACCCGCGAGACCGGCCAGCACCTGCACGGTGTCGGCGGCGCGTGACGCGACGAGATCGTTCACGGCGACCGCCGCGCCCTGCCCCGCGAGCGCGCGGGCGATGCCGACGCCCACGCCCTGCCCGGCACCGGTCACGAGCGCCCGCCGCGCGGAGAGGTCGAACATCGCAGCCGTCAGATCGTCAGACGGCGTAGAACTGCTCGTACCAACGCCGGTACTCCATGATCGGCTTCTCGCTCGGAGCGAGCGCGGGAGTCGGCACGTAGCGCTTGTGCTCCCAGATCGGGATGTCCTGCTCGACCTCGCGGCTCACGGAGTCGACGAACGCGCGCGCGATGCGCCCGGTGTGCTCGTCGGCATCGGGGTTCTTGAGCGCGAAGAGGAACGCGACCTCGGTGGTCTCGTCGTCGATCGGCGTCGACAGACCGATGAGGCTCGCGTCGATCAGGCCGCAGTAGCGCGTGATCGCGAACCCGGGGCCACGACCGAACACGTCGATCCGGGCATCGACGGGTCCCTTCGACGACGGGAACTGCTGCGACGTGAGCACGGTGCGGTCGTAGCCGTCGAACTCGACCTTCTCCGTGGTGCCGACCTTGGGGTGCGAGTGCACGAACTCGAAGTGCGCGTGGTCGAAGCCGTTCTCACCGATCTCCTGCATGCACGACTTGATCGTGTACGTGAAGACCTCGTAGTCGGCGTAGTCGGGATCGTCGTGCTCGGGGACGTCCATGACGTCCCAGAGCGGCGCGACACCATGGGGGTGGTACCAGGCGAGGACGATGCCGGCCTTCTCGACGACGGGGAACGTGCGCAGCGTCGCCTTGCCGTTCGGCCGGTCCGCGTAGGGGATCTCGATGTTGGTGCCGTTCGCGTCGTAGGCCCATCCGTGGAAGGGGCAACGGATGCAGCCGTCGATCACGGAGCCACCGACCCCGAGGTGCGCACCGAGGTGGGCGCAGTAGGCCTCCTGGCAGACGGGGCGGTCGTCACCGTCGCGCCACACCACGAGCTCGGTGTCGAAGTAGCGACGGGAGAGGATCGCGTCCGGCTTCACCTCGTCGGCGAGCGCGACCTTGAACCAGCCGAACGGCATGGGGAACGGGAACCGCGGCGCTTCCATCGGGGCAAGGCTATCCAGCAGACCGGCTGCGGCGACACGGCCGGTATCGTGCGCCGCGATGGAAGCCGGGGGGTTCACGGCACCCGGGTTCGACGGGGTGCGCGACGCGTTCGCGCGCAACTTCGACAAGGGTCAGGAGACAGGCGCGTCGTTCGCGGCGTACCACCGCGGCGAGCTGGTCGTCGACCTCTGGGGTGGCGTCGCCGACGTTCGCGCGGACCGGCCCTGGGCGCGCGACACCCTCGCCCTCGTCTTCTCGACGACGAAGGGCATCACCGCGATGTGCGCGAACCGCCTCGCGGCTGCCGGCACCCTCGACGTCGCCACCCCCGTCGCGGAGTTCTGGCCCGAGTTCGCCGAGGCGGGCAAGGGCGCGATCACGGTCCGCCAGCTGCTGACGCACGAGGCCGGGCTCGCGTGGATCGACGCGCCCCTCACGCTCGAGCAGGCCCTCGCGTGGACGCCGATGACCGATGCGCTCGCGGCGCAATCGCCTCAGTGGGAACCCGGCACTGCGCACGGCTACCACGCGGTCACGTACGGCTACCTCGTGGGTGAGGCCATCCGGCGCGTGACCGGTCGCACGATCGGCACGTGGTTCCGGGAGGAGGTCGCCGAGCCGCTGGGGCTCGACTTCTGGATCGGGCTCCCGGAGGAGCAGGAGCCGCGCGTCGCGCGCCTCGTGGGCTCGTCCGGCGGCAGTGGTGGGACCGAGGAGCCGCGCGCGGACGCGGTCGGCGCGCTCCAGCAGCTCGTCGGCCCGGACGCGCCGATCGTCAAGGCGTTGACGGGCGGCGGTGCCTTCTCCGACGGCAGCGCGTGGAACACGCGCGCGATGCACGCGGCGGAGGTACCTGCCGCGGCGGGCATCGGCGACGCTCGCTCGGTCGCGCGCGTCTACGCGGCGTGCATCGGCGAGATCGACGGCTTCCGGGTGTTCGATGACGCGCAGCGCACCGAGGCGGCGACGCGCCAGACCACCGGCAACGACGTCGTGCTGCTCGACCTCGACCTCCAGTTCGGGCTCGGGTTCATCGTCCCGTCGACGCTCGTCCCGTTGGGCGGCCCGGGGGGCTTTGGACACTTCGGACTGGGCGGCTCGATGGGGTGGGCCGACCCGGATGCCGAGCTCGCCTTCGGCTACGTCATGAACCGCCTCGCGCTCGGGATGACCGGTGACGCCCGCAGCTACCGGCTCGTGCGGGCCTGCTACGACGCGCTGGACCGCGCCTAACGTCGCGTGGTGATGGAGACGCGCGTCGAGCAGCGACTCCTCGAGGTCGCCGACACGTCACCCGAGACGCTGCAGGCGGTGCTCGAGGAGCACGGCTGGGGCGATGGGCTGCCGGTCGTCCCACCGACCGAGGACCGCGTCGAGCGGATGCTCGCTCGTGCGGTCGGTGATCCCGACGAGGAGCTGGGGCTCCTGTTCCCGCGCGCCGGCGTGATCACCCCCCGCGTCGCGGCGGTCAACGCCGTCCTCGCAGGCTGCACGCCGGAGACGTTCCCGGTCGTCGTCGCCGCGTGCCGCGCGCTCGCCGCGCCCGAGCTCAACCTGCGCGGGGTGAACGCGACCACACATCCCGTCGCGCCCCTCCTCATCGTGCACGGTGAGATCGCGCAGCAGGCCGGCTTCAACGCCGGGGCCGGCGCGTTCGGTCCCGGCAACCGTGCGAACGCGACGGTCGGGCGCGCCGTGCGGCTCGTGCTGCTGCACGTCGCCGGCGCGGTGCCGGGCTCCGGCGACGCCTCGAGTCAGGGACAGCCGGCGAAGTACGCGTACTGCGTCGCCGAGAACGTCGACGAGAGCCCGTGGGAGTCGTACGCCGTCTCGCGGGGCGTCACCGCACCGAGCGCGGTGACGGTGCACTGCGGCGAGGGGCCGCACAACGTGCACGACATGGAGTCGGCAGGCGACCCCGCGCTGATCCTGGACAAGATCGTGTCGGCGATGACGTCGCTCGGCATGAACAACGCGCCGATCTCCCAAGGCGAGTTCTTCCTCGGCCTCGGGCCCGAGCACGCCCACAGCCTCGCCAGCGCGGGGCTCGGCCGCTCCGACATCGCGTCGTACCTGTTCGACCACGCGCGCATCCCGGCTCGGGACCTCCGACGGCACTTCGAGGAACGCGCGTGGGCGACGTGGATGAAGATCGTCGCCGATGACCACCCGCTGCCGATGACCGGGCATCCCGACAACATCCGCGTCTTCGTGGTCGGCGGACCCGGGAAGCACACGTCCCTGATCCCGTCGTGGGGCATGACGACGAGCGTGACGGTGCCGGTCGTCCAACCGGGAGACGCAGCATGAGCGTGCGCATCTACCGACCCGACGGCGAGATCGGCCAGCCGGCGACGACGCTCGCCACGGCGCCCGCCACGCTCGGGGGTCTCCGCATCGGCGTGCTCGACAACGGCAAGCCGAACGCGGCGCTCGTCATGACGCGGCTCGCGGAGACGCTCGCCAAGCGCGTCGACGCGACGGTCTCGCTCGTCACCAAGAAGGGCCCGCAGGGGCACTCCGCGAACGCGGCGATCCCGTGCGCGCCCGACATCTTCGAGCGCGTCGTCCACGAGAGCGATGTCGTGATCACCGGCACCGCCGACTGCGGGAGCTGCACCGCGTACAGCGTCTTCGACGCCATCGAGCTCGAGAAGGTCGGGAAGCCCGCGATCGTCGTGACGACGACGCAGTTCGCGACGATCGCCGAGACGATGAGCGAGCACTTCGGGCTCGCCGACACGCGTCGTCTCGTGCTCCCCCACCCGATCGGCGGCACCGACGCGCGCACGCTCGAGGCGTGGGCCGACGACGCCGTCGACGCCGCGCTCGCCCTGCTCGGCCCGTGAACGTTCGGCGCTAGCGCAGCCGCAGGGCGTCGTCAGGGCGAGGCTCACCCGCCACGTCGGGATGCAGGATCCGAGCGACGAGCTCCACGCCGTCGACGACGCGCGGGCCCGGGCGCGAGAAGTAGGCGTCGCCGGCCACGGCCCACACCTGGTCGGCGCGGGCGAGCTCCGGTCGACGCACGAGCTCGCGGCCCTCGGCCACGGTCGCCTCGAGGCTGTACCCGCACGGCATGAACACGACGATCAGCGGTGCTCCATCGACCGCCTCGATCTCCGACCACGTGAGCTCACGCGAGCGGGCGCCGGCGCGGGCCAGCACGGGCGTGCCGCCGCCGGCGTCGATCATCTCGGGCACCCAATGCCCCGCGTTGAACGGCGGGTCGGACCACTCGAGCGCGAGCACGGGCCGACGTCCGCGATCGGCGACCAGTTCGCGAACGGCGTGCACACGGGCGTGCAGCGCGTCGGCGAGCGCGCGGGCCTCGTCGACGCGACCGACGGTGGCGCCGACCCGTTCGACGCACGCGATGACGTCGTCGAGACCAGTTGGGTCGAGCGACACGACCTCGGCGCGGCAGCCGAGCACCTCCAGCGCGTCCTCGACCGCGCCCGACGGCACGGCGCACACCTCGCACAGGTCCTGAGCGAGGATCACGTCGGGACGCGCGGCCTGGATCCGCATCCGGTCGAGCGTGTAGATCGGCTCGCCGCCGCGCAGGTGCTCGCGCACCGCGGTGTCGATCTCCGCGGCGGTCATCGGCGCGTCGGGGAGCGCCGTGCCGGACACGATCGGCTTCGTGCGCGCCTCCGGCGGGTGGTCGCACTCGAAGCTCACCCCGACGAGGTCGTCGCCGAGTCCGAGCGCGAACACGATCTCCGTCGCGGAGGGCAGCAGGGAGACGATGCGCACGCCTGCATCGTACGATCGCCCGCGTGACCGTCGACATGGGCGCACTCGGGCGCGCGGAAGAGGCCGAGAAGGCGGCGATCGTCGTCCCGGACCACGGGTTGGGGATCGGGCCGTCGGGGACCAGGTCGTCGGCGACCGCGTCGTGACGTACCGCGAGCTCGAGGAGCGGACGAACCGGCTCGCGCACGCGCTCGTCGCGCTGGGTGTCGAGCCGCTCGATCGGGTCGCGGTGATGCTCCCCAACGGCGCCGAGTTCCTCGAGGCCGGCCTGGGCGCGGCCAAGGCCGCGGCGGAGCTCGTGCCGATCAACCGCCATCTGAAGCGCGACGAGGTTGCCTGGATCATCGCCGACTCGGGCGCCAAGGTTCTCGTCGCCGACGCCGGGTTCGCCGACGTGGTGACCGGTGCGCTCGACGCTGCACCTGGCTGCCGCGCCGTCCTCGTCGGTTCCGGCGACGAACGTGACTACGAGTCGCTGCTCGCGGCTGCTGCGCCCGAGCGTCCGGCGCGCGACGGCTTCGCGGCACCCGAGTACTTCTTCTACACGTCCGGCACCACCGGTCGACCCCGTGGCGTCGAGCGCGACCCACCTGCCGTCGGGCGTCCGCCTGCGGTGTTGCCGGTCGCGATGATGTGGGGGCTCACCGGCGACGACGTGTACCTGGTCGCGAGCCCGCTGTACCACGCGACCTGCGCCTACGCGTTCACCCACCTCTACCTGGGCTCGACCGTCGTCTGCCCACCCCGATGGGACGCGGCCGAGTGGTTGCGCCTCGTCGAGCAGCACGCCGTGACCGTCGGCTTCGTGACGCCGGCCCACCTCATCCGGATCCTCGAGGTGCCCGACGACGAGCGCGAGGCGCGCGACCTGTCGAGCCTCCGGCTGCTCCTGCACGCCGCCGCGCCCTGCCCGGTGGCGGTCAAGCACAAGGCGCTGGCGGCGTTCCCCGACTCCACCGAGATCTGGGAGTTCTACGGCGCGAGCGAAGGTGGCGCGACGCGCATCTCACCCCAGGAGTGGCTCGAGCACCCGGGCAGCGTCGGGAAGCCCTGGCCGGGCACCGAGGTGCTGATCGTCGGTGAGGACGATGCTTCGCTCCCACCGGGCGAGACGGGCGTCATCTACATCCGTCCGCCCGCGGAGATGAGCCGCTTTCGGTACCACCGAGACGACGAGAAGACCGAACGCGCCTGGCGCGACGGCGCGTTCACCGTCGGCGACATGGGGCACGTCGACGACGACGGCTACCTCTACATCACCGATCGCGTGTCCGACATGATCCTCCGCGGCGGTGTGAACGTGTACCCGGCAGAGATCGAGCAGTGCCTGTACACACACCCCGCGGTCGTCGACTGCGCGGTCCTCGGCGTCCCCGACGAGCGCTCGGGTGAGGCGATCCTCGCGCTCGTGGAGGCGCGCACGGCGGTGACCGCCGAGGCGCTCGCCGACCACTGCCGCGCGCATCTCGCCGACTTCAAGTGCCCGCAGCGCTTCGAGCTCGTCGACGAGCTGCCGCGCGACCCGAACGGCAAGGTGCTCAAGCGCCAGCTGCGGGAGCAGCTCAGCCGCTGACGCGCACTCGAAGGTGGCGGATGCCCGTGTGGCGGTTGCTGCGCGTCCACTCGACCGGCGCGACCAGCTCGAAGGTGCCGAAGCGCGGCAGCAGCTCCTCGAACATCACGCGGATCTCGAGCCGCGCGAGGTTGGCCCCGAGGCAGTAGTGGATGCCGTGCCCGAAGCGCGAGGTGCGGGTTCGGGTCGCGGCCGACGTCGAACTCCATCGACCGGTCGAACACCGTCTCGTCGCGGTTGGCCGAGCCCTCCCAGAAGAGGACCTTCTCGCCGGCGGCGATCTCGTGACCCCCGAGCGTCGCGTCGCACGTCGCGGTGCGCCGCTTCGACGGGGACGGCGTCGTCCAGCGCAGCATCTCCTCGATCGCGGTGGGGAGCAGCGAGAGATCGTGCACGGAGCGCGGCGAGCTGGTCGGGGCGCTCGACGAGCGCGAGCAGGCCGCCGGCGATCGCGTTGCGCGTCGTCTCCGAGCCCGCGGCGAACAGCAGGGAGAAGAACGAGTAGAGCTCGGCGTCGGAGAGCTGCGGCGGGTCGACGTCGTCGAGGCTGGCGTGCACGACGACCGACAGCATGTCGTCGGTCGGCCGGGCACGCTTCTCGGCGATGAGCTGCGCTGCCGTACTCGAGCATCCGCGCCTGCGCCGGACGCGGCGCGGTGTCGCCGCCGAACGCGGCGTCACCGGTGCGGATGTCGAACCCGGGCTCGACGGCCTCGCAGAGCTCGTGGCGGTCCTCCTCGGGGACGCCGAGCAGGATGCAGATCATCTGCATCGGCAGCTCGGCGGCGACCTCGACGAGGAAGTCGACCTCGTCGCCGTCGCCGATGCGGTCGAGGAGGACGCGCGGTGCGCGCCCGCAGCTCGTCCTCGAAGCGGGCGACCGTGCGCGGCGTGAGTCCCATGCTCACGAGCCGCCGGATCCGCGCGTGACGCGGGTCGTCCATCATGTTGAGGACGATCCCGGCGACCTCGAGGTCCTGCAGCAGCGTGCCGCCGTGCTCGCGGCCTCCTCCGCGCTCGGAGGAGTAGGTCACCGGGTCGCGCAGCACCGCGAGCGTCTCGGCGTGGGTCGCAACCGACCAGAACCCCTCGCCGTCGGGCGTGTGCTCCGTGGGCTCGTGCCACCACACCGGCGCCTCGCGCCGGTGCACGACGAACAGGTCGTGCGGGAACCCGTGCGCGAAGTTGTCGAGATCGGTGAGGTCGATCTCCGCGAGCTGCATCAGGCGGCGCGGACCTCGTACGCGCAGTGGCGCGCACCGGCGACCATGTGCTGCACCCGCTCGACGCTCGCCCCGGGGAGCACGGCGCGGATGAAGTCGAGCTCGCTCGTGCACGCCTGGCCGTACCGTTGCGCGACCGCCCAGATCGCGCAGTTGTGCTCGACGATGCGGTAGGCATCGGGACCGATCGGCTCCACGGTGGCGAGGTAGCCGTCCTCGTCGAGGATCTGGGTGAGCTCGGCGACCTTCTCACCGAGCGAGCGCGCGGGCCGCGAGCCGCTCGTTCGCGTTGCGGATCCGGTGCTCGCGCCGCATCGCGAACAGCTCGTCGAGCTTCGCGGGTCGGTGTCGGCGACGTAGCCGAGCAGCTCGTTGGTGAGCTCGCCGTAGGCCTTCGGGAACAGCGAGTCGGCGGCCGGGGTCACCGCAGTAGAGCAGCGTGCGCCGCCCGCGGGTCGGGCGTCGGCGGCGCGAGCTCGGTCGTCTCGACGAGGCCGTCGTGCGACCAGCGCGGACAGGTGCTGGCGCGCGCCGCTCACGCGTCATGCCGAGCTGCTCGGCGACCTGCTCGGCCGTCGCCTCGCCGCGGCGACGCAGCGGCGTAGAGCACCGCTCGCCGACCCGCGGGGAGGTCGGTCGTGCCGGCCGCGTCGACGGTGCTCACCGCCGTGCATCCTCTCGCAGGAGGAGGTGGCTGTCGCCGAACTCGTGCCACAGGTAGCCCGCTGTCGAGCGCAGCCCGGTAGGCGCGCGCGAGCGTCTCGCGGCCGGCGAACGACTCCAGCATCAGGAGGTGCGTCGACTCCGGCTCGTGCCACCCGGTCAGGAGCCCGTCGACCGAGGCGACCGGCGGTCGGGCGTGACCACGACGTCGGTCCAGCCGGCGCCCGGGTGCACGGGCCGCGGTCGTCGGTGACGGTCGCGAGCGCCGCGACGACGGTCGTGCCCACGGCGACCACCCGGCCACCCGCGCGACGCGCCGCGTTGATCACGTCGGCCGTCGACCGGGGCACCGCGTACCGCTCCGGGTACGGGCGCTCGCTCGCCTTCGAGCGACGACACGCCGGTGTGCAGGAGCAACGGGGCGATCACGACGCCGCGACCGACGAGGTCGGTCACGACCTCGTGGCTGAACGGCCGGCTCGCGCTCGGCATCTCGGCGCTGCCCGGCTCGCGGGCGAAGACCGTCTGGTACGCGTCGATCGGCCAGTCGTGCGGCGACGTGCCGGTAGCGGATCGGCCGACCGTGGAGCGCCGCGAAGTCGACGGTCGCCAACCCGAGCTCGAGCGACGCGATCCACAGCCGCCGCGAGTGCTGCGAACCGCTCGAGCAGCCGGACGTGCCCGCCGGCCGAGCAGCTCGACGACGGCCGGCGCGTCGACGAAGCACGGTGCGGTGGTGCCGTCGCGCGGGCTCGACGCACCTCGACGAGCGAGCACGCCGCCCGGCAGCTCGCCCGAGAGGTGGACGACGACCGGCTCGCCGACGGGCAGCCGGCCGTCGAGCGCGGCCGGGATCGTCGCCGACGTGTTCACCACGAGCACGTCGCCCGCGTCGAGGAACGCGCCGAGGTCGGCGAAGCGCGCGTCGACCGGATCGGCGTCGCCGTCGCTCACGAGCAGGCGGACGTCGTCCCGGCGCAGGCCGCGGGCCTCGGGCGGCTCGTGGGCCTCGTTGGTGGCGTCGAGCGCGAAGTCGAGCGTGTGCTCGACCGGGAGCGTGGTGACGGTCGCGGTCATCACGCGCTCCGCGTGCCGACGGGCACTGCGACCGCACGCGCTTCGTAGCGCCCGCTCGGCTGGTCGCCCGCGACGAGCGCCAGGATCCCGGGAACGCTCTCGGCCGGGATCCGGTCGATCGGAGATGTCCTCGCCCGGGAACGCGTCCTGGTGCATCTCGGTGCGCATGTCGCCGGGATCGACGACGAGCACGCGGAGGTCGGGTCGTTCCGCGGCGAGCACGCGGCTGGCGTGCTCGAGCGCGGCCTTCGACGCGCCGTAGCCGCCCCACGCCTCGTACGGCTCGACCGCGGCGTCGGACGTGATGTTGACGACGACGGCGCTGCTCGGCGAGCCGCCGCATCGAGCGCCTGGAGCAGCGCGATCGGTGCGACGACGTTCACGTCGAAGCACGCGGGTCAGCACGTCCGGGTCGATGTCGCGTCGAGCGTCGGCAACGGGCTGGCACCGAGCGTGCTGGCGTTGTTCACGACCAGCGCGACCGGTGCCGAGGCCCGCCGCCGCCTCGGCGAGCGCGGCCCGGTGCGTCGGGTCGGTGACGTCACCCGGGACCCCGACGACGTCGGTGACCTCGGCGAGCTCGGCGACCGCGTCGGCGAGGCGATCGGCCCGGCGGGCGTCGACGACGAGGGCCCAGCCCTCGCGGGCCAGGCCGGCGGCGAGCGCACGACCGAGACCCTGCGAGGCGCCCGTGACGACGGCGACCGGCCTCGTGCTCCCGGACGTGCTGCTCCGGGATCGGGGTGATGGGAGCTGCCATGGTGCCTCCTCAGATATAAACAAGTTCTTACTTGCTTATATGACTCGGAGGCCGATCTGTCAAGGGCCGGCGTCGGACCTGTCGGCCCGGCATCCGACTCGTCGAGCCGGACCCCGAGCGAGCCGGCGTAGCCCCGCCGGGCGCCCGGGAGCCCGGGCAGCTCGACCCCCACCTCCGCGGCGAGGGCGGCCGCGACGGCGAGGTCCTTGAGCCCGAGCGCGGCGTGCTGGCCGAGCGCCGGTCCGCGGTCGCCCAGCTCCGACACGGGGCGCGTCGTCGCGTCCCGTCGCCGGAGCGTCGCGGTCGTGGAGTCAACGGCGTGCGTCGTCGCCACGATGTGCTCGAACGTCGCGAGATCGACGCCGGCAGCCTGCGCGAGCGCCTGGCCGTCGTGCACCGCGGCCCAGCACGCGTACTGGATGTAGTTGCGGGCGATCTTCGCGGCCATCCCGGCACCGATCGGACCGACGCGGACGATCTCGCGCGACCACGGCTCGAGCCCCGGGCGCGCCGCCTCGATCGTCGCTTCGGGACCGCCGGCGATCACGAGCAGCGTGCCCGCGGTCGCGCCCGGCACACCTCCCGAGATCCCGGCATCGAGCACGAGCACCCCGCGCGCCGTGGCGGCCTCGTCGACCGCGCGGAGGCAGTCGCGTGTCACCGTGCTGTGGATCGCGAGCACCGCGCCCGGCGTCATCGCCGCAACGACGCCGCCGCTCCCGGTCGTGACGTCGAGGACCTGCGCGTCGTCGAGGACGACGACGCTGACGAGCTCGGCGCCGGTCGCGGCGTCGGCCGGACCGGTCGCGGCACGCGCACCGGCGGCCACGAGCGGCTCCATGCGCTCCGCGCGCGCGTCGTACACGGCGACCTCGTGGTCGGCCGCGACCACGTGGCCCGCCATCGGTGTGCCGATGTTGCCGAGGCCGATGAAGCCGATGCGCATGTGGCCGCAACCTATCCCCGTCGCGTCGCCATCGGTCACGGCCGTGGGCGCTACGGTCGCGGCGCGTGGGCGTCGACTACAACCCGTTCGGCTTCTCGGTCCACGAGGATCCGTACGCCGTGTACCGGGAGCTGCGTGACGAGGCGCCCGCGTACTGGAACGACGATCTCCGGTTCTGGGCGCTGAGCCGGTTCGACGACGTCGTCGAGGGCTTCCGCGACCTCGAGACGTACTCGTCCGCCAACGGCGTCGCGCTCGAGAGCCGCGGCCAGGTCAACCAGCAGTTCCGTCAGATGATCGAGATGGACCCGCCGCAGCACACCGCGTTCCGCAAGCTCGTCAGCCGCGTGTTCACCGGCCGCCGCGTCGCCGAGCTCGAGGACCAGGTGCGCGGCGTCGTCAACGGGTACCTCGACGTGATCGCGCCGCTCGGCACCGCCGACCTGGTCGCGAGCGTGAGCGGCCCCGTGCCGATGGACGTGATCTCGGTGATGCTCGGCATCCCCGAAGCCGACCGGCCCGAGCTGCGCCGCCTCGCCGACAAGCTCATGGTCCGCGAGGACGGGAAGATCGAGATGCCGCAAGAGGCGATCGACGGCATGCTCGGCCTGGTCGGCTACTTCAGCGACGACCTCCGTGACCGCCGTGCGACTCGTCGGCCCGGATTGATCTCGGACCTGCTCGACCTGGAGGTCGACGGTCGGTCACTCGACGAGCTCGAGCTCCTCGGCTTCTGCATCCTCTTCGTGATCGCCGGCCACGAGACGACGACGAAGCTCCTCGCCAACGCGATCGAGCTCCTGGCCGAGCACCCCGACCAGCGTGCGCGACTCGTCGAGGAGCCCGAGCTGATCCCCGACGCGGTCGAGGAGGTGCTGCGGCACCGGAACTCGACGCAGTACATGCACCGCACGCTCACCCGCGACGTCGAGCTGCACGGCGAGACGATGGGCGCCGGTGACTCGGTGCTGCTCGTCATCGGCGCCGCGAACCACGACGAGCGGGAGTTCGGACCGACGGCCGAGCGGTTCGACATCGACCGGCGCCCCGAGCGTCACCTCGCATTCGGCTACGGCGCCCACTTCTGCCTCGGCGCGGCGCTCGCCCGCCTCGAGAGCAAGGTCGCGTTGGAGGAGATCCACCGCCGGATCCCCGACTACGTCGTCGACCACCAGCACGCGGTCCGCTTCCACAGCGGGAACGTCGCGGGGTGGACGAGCCTGCCGATCACGTTCACGCCGGAGGTGTGACGGGCTCCTCCAGGAGCGCCGCCTCCGCGTCGCGCATGATCCCGGTCACGAGCTCCCGGATGTCGTCGGGGGCCTTCGACGGCGCGCCCGAGTCGTAGGGCGGCTGCGGGTCGTACTCGATCCCGAGCTGGATCGCCTGCGCGACGAGGTCGCCGTGCTGGCGCCCCACGAGGGTCAACGCCAGGTCGATCCCGGCGGACACGCCCGCCGCGGTCGCGATCTTGCCCGCGAAGACGACACGCTGCTCCATCGGCTCCGCGCCGAAGCCGCGCAGGTGGTCGTACGCGCACCAGTGCGTCGTCGCGGGCTGGTCCGCCAGGAGCCCGGCCGCGCCGAGCACGAGCGCACCGGTGCACACCGACGTCGTGTACTCCGTCGTCTCGTGCGCGGCGCGCACCCACTCGACGATCGGGCCACCGGCGACGGCGTAGCGCCGCGTCACGAGGCCACCCGGGACGAGCAGCACGTCCGGCCGCGGCACCTCGTCGAAGGTGTGCTCGATCTCGAGGTGCAGCAGCCCCGCCTCGTCGGTGAGGCGGCCGCGCTGCTCGGCGACGAGCACGGTCTCGGTGCCGGGCACCTGCGGTGAGCACCTGGTACGGCCCGATCGCATCGAGTGCGGTGAAGCCGGGATAGAGGGCGATCGCGTACTGCATGGTGGTCTCCGTCTCGTCGATGTCGGGATGAGCGGTCAGGACGCCCGGCGTGCGAAGTGCTGCCGGTAGCGATCGGGGGTGGTGCCGACGCGACGCGCGCGAACGCGCGGTGCAGCGTCTCGGCATGCCGGAACCCGGCGGCGGTCGCGACCGCCGGGATCGTGAGGCTCGTGTCCTCGAGCAGTCGCCGCGCCGACTCGACCCGGAGCGCCTCGACGTACGCCGCCGGCGTGGTCCCGGTCTCGCGCCGGAAGACGCGTGCGAAGTTGCGCGGGCTCATGCCGACGCGCTCGGCGAGCGCCTCGACGCCGGTGTCGTCGGTGAGGTGATCCGGCAGCCAGCGCTGGAGCTCCGCGATCGACGGCGTCGCGGCCGGCGTCGCGCGCAGCTGCGCACTGAACTGCGACTGGCCGCCCGGACGCTGCACGAACACGACGAGCCATCCCGCGACCGCGTGCGCGAGCTCGCGGCCGTGGTCCTCCTCGACGATCGCCAGGAACAGGTCGATCCCTGCGGTCACGCCCGCGGACGTGTAGCGGTCGCGGTCGCGCACGAAGATCCGGTCCTCGGTGACGGTGATCGTGGGGTGGCGGGTCGCGAGCTGCTCGCAGGACGCCCAGTGCGTCGTCGCCTCGTAGCCGTCGAGCAGCCCCGCGGCGCCGAGGAGGAACGCGCCACTGCACACCGACGTCACCCGGGGCGTGCGCGCCGCGACCGCGCGGAGGTCGTCCACGAACGCGACGTCGCCGACGGCATCCCGGGTGCCGTCGCCGCCGACGACGACGAGCGTGTCGAAGCGTTCGCCGGCCCCGGACGGGTCGGCACGGGCGACGTCGGCGAGCGAGCGGTCGGCGCCGAGGCGCACGCCGCTCTCGGACCGCACCGTCTGCCCGTGCGGGGTGGCGATGACGGTCTCGTACGCCGGCGCCGCACCGAGGCGGGTCGCCGTCCGCAGCACCTCGACCGGTCCGGCGAGGTCGAGCAGCTGGAGCCCGTCGAAGGCGACGACCAGCACTCGATGAGGGAGGACGCGGTCCGGCTTCATGGGCCCATCGTGCGCCTCCCCGCATCTGGCAGCAATGCCAATTCTCTGATGATCTCGGCCAAACGGGCGCTGTCCAGGCTGGACAAGCCGCGAATCGGGAACACTCCAGCAGTGGAGCCGGAGCTGATCGTGCAGGACTGGTACCGGGAGCAGCGAGCTC
Organism: uncultured Acidimicrobiia bacterium; assembly: GCA_963731815.1. Lineage (GTDB taxonomy): Bacteria > Actinomycetota > Acidimicrobiia > IMCC26256 > PALSA-555 > DATBSK01. The sequence goes on from CAVSWW010000010.1 coordinate 359,706, forward strand.
CTCGTGATCTGCGCGGCCAGCTCGCGTGCACGTGGCAGGCCAGCGTCGGCGGCCCGCCGCACACGCTCGTGCCCGACGGCTGCCTCGACCTCCTCTGGATCGAGGGTGGCGCGCTCCGGCTGTGCGGCCCCGAGACCAGCGTGTGGAGCTTCTCCCTGCCGCCCGACACGTCCGCCGTGGGGATCCGCTTCCACCCGGGCGTCGCGCCGTCGGTGCTCGGGCTCGACGCGTCGGAGCTGCTGAACACCCGCATCGACATCGAGGACCTCTGGGGTGATCGTGCGGCGCGGCACCTGCGCGACCGGCTGGAGGCCGCGCCCGACGACGCGGCACGGGTCGACGTGCTCGCCGACCTCGCACGCGAGCGGCTGGTCGACGATCCCCCGGTCGACGAGGTCGCGCGCGCGGTCGTCGGGGAGCTCGCCGAGCAGCGGACGCCGGTGCGCGAGCTGGCAGGCGTCGTCGGGCTCTCGGAGCGCCAGCTGCACCGCCGCTGCACCGCCGCGTTCGGCTACGGCCCGAGCGTCCTGGCTCGCATCCTCCGCCTCCAACGCTTCCTCGCGCTCGCGCGCCAGACGACCGCCGGCGGCCTGGCGGAGCTCGCGGCGACCGCGGGCTACGCCGACCAGCCACACCTGACCCGAGAGGTGCGCGCGATCGCCGACACGACGCCGGCCGCGCTGCGGGACGCGGCCTGACGCCGTCCGATCCGTTCAAGACCGGTCGGGCGCGAACGACGAGGATGGACGGCATGACCGACATCAGCGACCGCTACCGCCGGCTCAGCACGGGCTTCACCGCCCGCGTCGAGGCCGTTCCCGCCGACGACGACCGCTGGTCGAACCAGTCGCCGTGCCCCGACTGGACGGCCCGCGACGTGGTCGGCCACATGCTCGACACGCACCAGATGTTCTTCGGGCTCGTCGACCACGAGGTCGCGCCCGGGCCGAGCGCCGACGACGACCCGGCCGCCGCGTGGGCCTACGTGCGCGACGCGATGCAGGCCGCGCTCGACGACGAGTCGATCGCGGGTCGCGAGCACGAGGGCATGTTCGGCCGGTCGCGCTGGGACGCGTCCGTCGATCGGTTCATCAACACCGACGTCCTCCTGCACACGTGGGACCTCGCGCGAGCGCTCGGCGTCGACGACCGGCTCGACCCGGCCGAGGTGCCCGCCGTCCTCGAGACCGCGAAGGCCTTCGGTGACGCGGCCCGTGGTCCCCAGACGTTCGGCCCCGAGCTGCCGGCGCCTCCCGACGCCGACGACCAGGACCGACTCCTGGCGTTCGTCGGCCGCGATCCCCGAGCCTGACGGATCGCAGCCGTACGCTGCGTCCGTGCACCGTCGGATCGCAGGTCTCACGCTCGCGTGCGCGCTCGTCGCGGTGGCGGCGTGCTCGTCGACCGGTGAGCAGTCGCAACCCGATCGGGTGCGCGTCTCCGCGGCGAAGGGGCCGCAGCCCCTCCAGGGACCGCAGAAGATCGTGCAGCTCGGCGACTCGATCGCCTCGGGTGAGGGGACGCTCTACGGCTACACGTACGACACGGACACGCAGTCGTGGACGGGTGGCGACCTCAACCGTCAGTGGCCGATCCCGTACCCCGACTGCCACACGTCTCCCGACGCGTACGGCGGGACCGTCGCCCAGGCGTTCGGTGCCCAGTTCACGCAGTTCGCGTGCACCGGCGCGACGTTCGACGCGGGCATCGCCGGCCCGGCGACCGTCAGCGGTGTGACCCGACGTCCCGCGGAGTTCGGCAACTGGGACACCCAGCAGGACCTGAACCTCCAGTACGACTCGGTCGCGCCCGACCTCGTGCTGATCACGCTCGGCGCGGACGACGTCGACTTCTCGGACATCGTCGAGGACTGCGTCAAGAACGCATACAAGCACTACTGGTACAACAAGTACGCGCTCGAGTGCATCGACGGGAACCCGGGTTCGTCGGTGCAGCAGCACTTCTTCGACGTGCTGCCGTCGGTGAAGAAGAACTACGGCACGCTCGTCGACTGGATCGAGAAGCGGGCGGAGAAGAACGGCGTGCCGGTGCCGCGCATCGTGTTCACCAACTACGCGGACCCGCTCCCCGGGCCCAACGTGGAGTGCCCGGACGCCCGCATGCTCTACGACGACCAGGTGCAGTACCTGGCGAAGCTGCTCGGGCAGATGAACTCGATGATCGAGTCGACCATCAAGGGGCTCGACAAGAAGAACGTCGCGGTCGCCGACATCTCCCGGGCGTACGAGCCCCCGAACGACGACCACCGGTGGTGCAGCAACGACCCATGGGCGTACGGCCTCTCCATCTACAGCTTCACGTCCCCGAGCTCCTTCGACTCGCAGGCACCGTTCCACCCGACGCCGGCCGGCCAGCAGGCGATCGCCGCCGGGGTGATCGCCACCGTGACCGAGCTGTTCAAGATCCCGCTCCCGGTCGACACGACGACGACCACGGCCGGCGAAGCCGCCACGACCACCTCGAGCTCCCCTGAGCCGACGAGCTCGAGCAGCACCAGCTCGCCGCCCCCGCCGCCCGACTCCACGTCGACGACGGGCGCACCGCCCGACACTGCCCCTGGCGGCTGAGGCCTCTCCGCCCCGTCCCGTCGGGCCGATGAGTTTTCACGGTCCGGCCGGTCGTTGGGGCAGACAAGTCGCGGGGAGAAGGAGAGGAGCCCTCCGTTGGACGCGCACCCGCGGTCGAGCACGGCCTGGGCGCGGCTGCGGCGAGCCGACGGCGGCACGGTCGTGCTGATCGTCGGTGGGCCCGTCGCGCCCCGCGACGCCCCATGGCTGTGCGAGCGCGTGCGCGTCCTGCTCGAGCACTCCCACGACGCGGGTCTCGTGTGCGAGGTCGATCGTGTCACCGAGGTCGAGGCGGGCACGGTCGACGTGCTCGCGAGGATCGCGCTGGTCGCCCGCCGCCTCGGACGTCCGTTCCGCCTCCGCGGTGTTGCGCCCGAGCTCGCGGACCTGCTCCGGCTCGTCGGCCTTCGGGACGTGCTCGCGCGCTGACGCCGGTGTCCTCGACCGCGTCAGTCGCCCAGATCAGCCGGGGGTCGCGGGGAGCCCGAACTCCGGGAACAGCGCCTCGGTGTCGAGGAAGAAGCAGATGTCGGAGATGCGGCCGTCACGGATCTCGACCACCTGGAGCGACCAGGGCTCGAAGCTGCCGCCGGGACCGCTCGGCTTGTACTGACCGAACGCGGGGCGGCCGTTCGCGTTGACCGGCACGAGTCGAGATCCCTCGCACGCTGCGCCGGGCCCGATGCACCAGGCCTTGATGTCCTCGTGCGTCTGGAGCCAGAGGTCGTACGGCGGCATCGACCAGCTCGCGTCCTCGTGGAGCAGTGACGTGAGCCGATCGAGGTCGTAGCGCTCGAACGCGTCGACGTAGCGGTCGAGCAGCGCGCGCTGCTCGTCGTCCATCGGCGTCGCGGGCGTGTCGTCGAGGTCGATGTCGGCGAGCGTCGCGCGGGCGCGCTGCAGCGCGCTGTTCACCGACGGGACGGACGTCTCGAGGAGCTCGGCGACCTCGGTCGCCTTCCACCGCAGCACCTCGCGCAGGATCAGCACCGCACGCTGGTTCGGCGGCAGGTGCTGGAGCGCGGCGACGAACGCGAGCCGGATCGACTCGCGCGCGGCGGCGATCTCGGCGGGGTCGCCCTCGGTCGGCACGACACGACCGTCGGGCACCGGGAGGATCCACGTCGTCTCGGGCAGCGGCGCGCCGAGTGCCGTGTCAGCCGTCGTCGCGGGACCGAGGTCCATGGGACGCGCGCGGCGCTGCTTGCCGTTGAGCATGTCGAGGCAGACGTTGGTCGCGATCTTGTAGAGCCACGAGCGCAGGCTCGACCGGCCCTCGAACCGGTCGTAGCGCGCGCCACGCGCGCACGAGCGTCTCCTGCACCGCGTCCTCGGCCTCGAACGACGAGCCGAGCATCCGGTAGCAGTAGCCCGTCAGCTCGGTGCGGTGCTGCTCGAGCGCCCGCTCGAGATCCTCGGGCGCGCAGATCTTCGGGTGCTCGGTCTTCAGGTGCGGCGACGTCGGTCATGGTGCTCCATCCTGCCCGCTCGCTCCGGCGTGGTCCTGTTGTACTCAGGTTGCCCTGACTCATGGCGGCGACCCGAGCCTCGGCACCGCCGCATCCGCGGGGTCGCCGGCGCTGCGGGATTACCGTCGGGCGAACACGAAAGCTTCCATCACGGGACCTCAACGCTCCGTCACGGGACCTGAGTGTCGAACAACCGCCGGAACGAGCTGCGCAGGGAGGCGTTCGCGGCCAACCGCGCGTACCAGCGGGCCGCGGACGACCTGGACGAAGCGGTCATCGATCACCTCGGCATCAACCGCAGCGACGGACGGTGCCTCGACGTCCTCGAGGAGCGGGGTCCGATGGCCGCCGGGGAGCTCGCGACCGCGACGGGGCTGAGCCCCGGCGCGATCACGACGCTCGTCGACCGACTCGAGGAGGACGGGTTCGTGCGCCGGGTCCGCGACGACACCGATCGCCGGCGCGTCCTCATCGAGCTCACGGAGTCGGCTCGCGCGGTGCTGGACGACATCTACGGCCCGCTCACCGAAGGCGGTCTTGGATCCGAGACCTGGATGCCGACCAGCTCACGCTCATCCGCGACTTCCTCCGGCTCGGCGCCGAGCGCAACGTGAAGACGGCCGCTCGCGTCCGGGCCCTCCCCGCGCGGGAAGGCCGGCGCGCGGCGCGCACCAAGGCCTCGTGACCGCCGCGCCGCCCGGCACCGACGCGCGGGACGCGGTCCGCGACCGCCCGGTCACGCCCGGTCGTCTGAGCCCTGATCCCCAGAGCTGTCGTCGTCGGAATCCCACTCGACATCGAGACCGTCGACCGCGTCGGGATGGCGGCGCAGCCACGTGCTGGCGAACGGGCACTCCACGACGAGCTTCAGGTCCGCGTCCGCGCGCGTCGGCGACCGCGGCGCCCACGAGGGCGCTCCCGATGCCGCGGCCCTCGAGCTCGTCGGGCACGCCGGTGTGGATCAGCACGAGGCGCGTGCCGCGCCGCTGGTAGGTCAGCTCGGCGACGTGACCGTCGACGGTGGTCTCGAACCGCGACTTCCGCTCGTTGTCGACGATCTGCGGTTCCACGCCCGGAAGGGTACGGCCCGTCACCGGTCCTGCCCCGCGCCAGTACCGTGATCACGTGCCGAAGGGCGACGAGGAGATCATCGAGGTCGACGGGCGCGAGGTGACCATCTCGCATCCGGAGAAGGTGTTCTTCTCCGAGCACGGGGACACCAAGCTCGACCTCGTCCACCACTACCTGCGCTTCCGGGAGCCCGTGCTGCGCACGATGGGTGGGCGGCCGACGCTCATGCAGCGGTTCCCCGAGGGCGCCGAGGGCTCGTCGTTCTTCCAGAAGCGAGTCCCGAAGTCGGCGCCCGACTGGCTCGAGACCACGATCGTGAGCACGCCGAACGGCACGACCTCGCGGGCGCTCGTCGCGGCCGACCTGGCGCACATCCTCTGGGCGGTCAACATCGGCTGCCTCGGCTTCCACCCCTGGCCGTACCGGGCCGACGACCCCGAGCACACCGACGAGCTGCGGCTCGACCTCGACCCGCAACCCGGCACCGACTTCACCGACGTGCGCGTCGCCGCGAGCAAGCTCCACGAGCTGCTCGACGAGCTCGGCGTCGTCGGCTACCCGAAGACGACCGGCAACCGGGGCCTCCACGTGTACGTGCGCCTCGAGCCGCGCTGGGACTCGTACCAGGTTCGGTCGGCCGCCGTGGCGCTCGCCGCGAGCTCGAGCGGCGCCACCCGGACGTCCTCACCGCCTCGTGGTGGAAGGAGGAGCGCGGCGAGCGCGTGTTCCTCGACTACAACCAGAACGCACCGCACAAGACGGTGTTCGGCGCGTGGTCGGTGCGTGCACGACCGGGCGGCCAGGTGTCGACGCCGCTGCGGTGGGAGGACGTCGACCGCGTCCACCCCGACGAGCTGATCCTGTCGACCTTGCCCGCGCGCATCGACGAGCACGGCGACCCGTGGGAGGGCATGGACGACGCGCCGCAGTCGCTGGAACCGATGCTGGCGATGCACGAGCGCGACCGCGCCGATGGGCTCATGGACGCGCCGTGGCCGCCCGTCTACCCGAAGCAGCCCGACGAGCCGCCACGCGTCGCGCCGAGCCGCGCCAAGAAGCAGCCGGACTGACCGTGGCGATCTGCGACCACCTCGGCACGATCGTGCCCGTCGAACCGAGCGACGACGGGTGCCACGAGTGCCTCGCCATCGGTGACCGCTGGCTCCACCTGCGGCTCTGCCAGGAGTGCGGGCACGTCGGCTGCTGCGACAACTCGCCCAACCGCCACGCGACGAAGCACTACGGCGCGACGTCCCACCCGATCGTCCGCTCGTTCGAGCCCGGGGAGAACTGGTACTGGTGCTACGTCGACGACGTCGAGTTCGAGCTCGACGTCCCGCCCGGCCCGTCTCACTCATGAGGGTGCGTCGATGACCTCACCGATCTCGCGCGGCTTTCACGGTCGGCGCCGACCGGAGGCCGACCCGACGCGCGTGCCGCCCGGGCAGTACCTCGTCGACGACTTCCCGGTCCTCTCCGCGGGGCCGACGCCCCATGTCGACACCGCCGACTGGTCGTTCTCGATCACCGGGCTCGTCGACGACCCGGTGACGTGGACGTGGGACGAGCTCCTCGCGCTGCCGAGCGAGGACGTGACCACCGACATCCATTGCGTCACCCGCTGGTCGAAGCTCGACACGCGCTGGCACGGCGTCTCGGTCGACGTGCTCCTCGAAGACGTCGAGTCGTCGGCCGAGTTCGTCCGAGCGTTCTGCGACGGCGGCTACACGACGAACCTCCCCCTCGACGACGTGACCGACGGGCAGGCGTGGATCGCGTACGAGTACGGCGGCGAGCCCCTCGAGCCCGAGCACGGCGGCCCGGCCCGCTTGCTCGTGCCGCACCTGTACCTCTGGAAGAGCGCGAAGTGGATCCGCGGCCTGGAGCTCCTCGACCACGACGAGCCCGGGTTCTGGGAGGGCCTCGGCTACCACAACCGCGGCGATCCCTGGAAGGAAGAGCGGTATTGGAACGACTAGCGCCGCCGCGGTTCGCCGCGGCGTGGCACGTCGCGACCGTGGGTGACGTGCACCGCGAGAGCGAGCACGCGACGACGCTGGTGCTCGACGTCCCCGACTGGCCCGGGCACGTCGCGGGGCAGCACGTCGACGTCCGGCTCACCGCGGAGGACGGGTACCACGCCGAGCGCTCGTACTCGATCGCGTCGGCGCCCGAGGACCCACAGGTGCTGCTCACCGTGGAACGGCTCGACGACGGCGAGGTGTCGCCGTACCTCGCCGACGAGGTGCGCGCCGGCGACCCCCTCGAGCTGCGCGGCCCGATCGGCGGCTACTTCACGTGGCACGTCGACGACGGCGGGCCACTCCTGCTCGTCGGCGGCGGCTCCGGTCTCGTGCCGCTCGCGTCGATGCTGCGGCATCGCGCGCGCGCGGCGAGCGACGTGCCGGCGTCACTGCTCGCGTCCGCGCGCACGAAGGACGACGTCTTGTTCCACGACGAGCTCGTGGGGCTGCGCGCGTCCGGCGTCGACGTGCGCATCACGCTCACTCGCGAGGCGCCCGACGGATGGGACGGCCTGACGGGCCGCGTCGACGCCGCGATGCTCGACGCGCTCGACACCGACCCGGACGGACCGACCCGCGTGTTCGTGTGCGGCCCCACCGGCTTCGTCGAGCACGTCGCGGACCTGCTCGTGCGCCGGGGCCACGATCCCCACGCCGTGAAGGCCGAGCGGTTCGGACCGACCGGCAGCTGACCAGGAGGCTCTCATGGACGATCAAACAGCGGAGGACCCGGCGATCCACGCCGACGGCAACGAGCTCGCCGGCGTGCTGCAACAGGTGTTCGCCGTCGAGTTCACGACACTCGAGCGGCGCTGCCAGTCGTGCGGCGACGCCAACGCGGCCGGCGCCCATCGCAGCTACCGCAGCGCCGGGTTCGTGCTGCGCTGCCCGAACTGCGACGACGTCGCGCTCCGCCTCGCCCCCCAGGGCGAGCGCCTCGTCTTCGAGCTCTTCGGGACCTGGACCGTCCGGTGATCCGGGCCGGGCACCAACGTGACCGCCGGCGAGCGCTGGCCCTTCGATCTGGGCTGCGCGGAGCAGATGACCCTCCCCGCCGGATCCCAGCTCAGAGCTTGAAGATCACCAGGTAGGTCGCGCCGGTCTCGGTCTCGAAGTCGGTGTGGGTCGATCCCGCGGCGGCCGCGTAGCCGTCGCCCGCGGTCATCTCGACGCCCTGGTTCCGCAGGGTCCCCGAGATCACGTAGTTGAACTCGGCGAAGCCGTGCTCGTGCGCGGTGCCCGCGTACCCAGGCTGCGCCTCGACGAGCGTGACGGTGTACCCGTCCGCGCTCCCGAGGACCTTGGCCCGTGCCTCACCGGCCGAGCCCGTCCAGGGCATCCACTCGGCCTCCACGGCCTTGACGATGTCCCAGCCGTCCAACGAGATCTGCTCGACCGCCATTGGGCACTCCCTTCCTTGTTGGCGCCTGCTGGTTCCAAGCCCCAGGTTGCTCCAGAAGCCGCCTGTTCAGGAACGTCTGGTGTTCCCGATCGGCCCTTCCCGCATCCCTTCTGCGGGAACAGCTTGCCGGCGGCTAGATTCGCCGGCCGCCGGAAACCCTTTGGTACACTGGTGCGGTCAGCAGGATTGCCGTCCCGGGGAGACCCGTTCCCTGCGAGACGCGTCCACGTGTTCGATCTCCCGATCGATCCCGTCTGCGGCCACGGCGGACGAGCTGACGGCGTCGTGGCGGTACGCACAGGAGGATCGTGATGCCAGGTAGGAACAAGCAGCGGTCGACCTTCGAGAAGCGCCAGCGCGAGATCTCTCGCCGCGAGAAGCAGGCGGAGAAGCGTGCCCGGCGCCAGGGCAAGGTGATCGAGCCGGTCGCCGACGAGCCCGAGCGCGGTGAGCCGCTCTCGGCCGAAGAGGCCTTCCGCCAATCGCTCGGTCAGTACCCCACCGAGGTCGACGCCGGCTCCTGAGGCCCCTGGGCTAGGCGTCGTCGCCGAGCTCCTGCAGGCGCTCGGCCGACTTCGCCTTGAGCGCCTCTGCGATCTGGGGCTCGTCGTTGAGCAGCGTGTTGAACTCCCGCTGACCGATCACGTCGGCGACGAGCGCCGTCTTGGCGACGACGGTCGCGGTCCGCGGACGGTGCTCGAGGAGCGCGATCTCCCCGACGTACGAGCCCGGGCCGCGCGTGGCGATGACCTCGTCGCCTTTCCGGATCTCGACCTCACCGTCGAGGATCACGACGAACTCGTGACCGGGCTCACCTTCCTGCGCGAGCACCTTGCCCGCCGGGAAGTCGATGCGCGTCGCGAGGTTCGACACCTGCTGCAGGTGCTTCTTCGACAGGTCCTTGAACAGCGGGACCTGTGCGAGCAGCTCTTCGGTCGTCGGCATCTTCCCCCCACCTCACTCCGCCGGGCCGATCAGGTCGGGACGGTAGCAGGGGACCGACGCGCCTACTTCTTCTTCTTCTTTGTGTGGTGCTCGTCGTCGCCGGAGGTCGGGGGTCGGTCGCCCTTCACCCGCTCCCAGCCGCGGGCGGCGCCTCGCACCGCGAGGACGCGGGCGACGCCCGCGCCGACTCCGACCGCCGCGGCCCAGGCCACGGCCTCGGTCCACGACCGGTTGGGATCCTCGCCATCGTCGTGGCCTGCCGCGCGCCATCCGAGCCGGACGACCTGCCGCGCGGCGAGGGCCGCGAGGGCTGCGCTGGCCGCGGCAACGATGCGCCACAAGATCCGCTCACGAGCATTCGACATGCCCTGCTGTTGCCCGCGCAGCGAGGTCCGGAAACAGGCAAAGCGCGGATGCGCCACGCCCCGATCGCCTGAAGGTCGAAGCCCCCGCCTGACCAGCCGGCCGTGTCGAGCGCGGCCCTCTCTTCAGTTGTCAAAGGTCGGTTGGGGAAGTCGTGCCCGTTCAGGCCGCGGGGCCGGCGCGGGCTTCGATGTCGGTGTCGTCGTCGAGGCGGTGCCAGTGCAGTCCGTCGGGTTGCTCGGGATCGCCGTCGAGGACCCATGGTCCGTGGGGGATGAGCCGGTGGTGGTGGGTGCTGCAGACGAGCACGACGTTGTGCTTGTCGGTGCACCCACCGCGACACCGGGGGACGATGTGGTGCGCGTCGAGCCCGAACGCCCGCCCGCACTCGGGTACTCGGCACGTCGAGTCGCGCCCGACGAGGTAGTCGCGCAGCGCAGCGGGGATCGCGTCGCCCGTGGCCGGAGCGAGCGGGTCGTCGTCGTGGACCTCGCGCACCCGGGCGCCGTCGGTGATCGAGCTCCTGGACCGTCTCGACCGTCGATCGGGATGCCGTTGACCGATGGGCTGCGCGTCGGACCCGACGTGCACCACCACCGTCGGCCTCCACGACCGCCGCTTCGTCGTGCTCACCGGAACTGGGTTGCTGGCCCGGCGACAGATCGCAGCCAACGCATCCGCGCCGCGTCGGTCGCGCGTCTCCCACGCCTGACCGGCGGGCGGCTTGAACTGCTCGATCTCGTGCTCCAGGACGGCCTCGACGAGCGCGCCGTCGACGTCGGGGATCTGCCCGCGCACGTGCAAGAAGCTGCCGTCGCGCGAGCGCCACCACCGGAAGCGCCCGTGCCCGATGCCGCTCCTCCATCTCCGCCGGCGTCACGACGCGGTGCTTGCGCACCAGCCGGTTCAGCTCGCTGGGCGCGGTCTGCTCCGCGCGCCGCGCCCACTCCGCATCCGTCTCCGGGGTCGCCAGCTCGACCAGAGGTACGAGCTGCTCCATCGAGAGGCGCCCCTCGGTCGCCGCAACCTGGATCGCGGGCAGCGACTCCAACGCCCGCGCGACCTCGACCTCGCCGCGGGCGGTCTGCGCGCTCACCTTGTCGCGCGACTGCACCCACTCCGCCGCGTCGCGACCCTTGGTCGCGCCACGCTCGTCGAGGACCCGATCGATCGTCACCCGCTCCAGGCGCGCCTGCCGCTCGGTCAGCAACGCCCGATCACGCGCCGCCAGCAACCGCTCGTTCGGCCACGTCCGCAGCTCGTCGAGGGTCTTCGACATCACACACCTCCCTCCGGAACGCCCGGCACCAGGGCCGGTGACATCAGGGGGAAGTGGAACGTCACCGCCAGTGTATCGAACACATGTTCGATGATCAACCCTGAAGACTCCGCCCACGCGGTTGCGTGACACCGACGCGGGGAAAGGTGGGCGCATGGGTCTGGTGGAGCGGGTCTTGCCCAACAACGCCCTGGAGACGCTCGCCGCGGCCGAGGAGCACGGCGCGGGCACCGGCCTGAAGGCCGCGCGCGGCGTGCCGGCCGACACCGCGATCGAGGTCCTGCGCGACGCGGGGCTGCGCGGGCGCGGCGGTGCGGGCTTCCCGACGTGGCGCAAGTGGCGCACCGTCGCCGACTTCGAGGTGCCGGGGACGCCGACGACCGTCGTCGTCAACGCGGCCGAGGGCGAGCCCGGCTGCTTCAAGGACCGCCTGATCCTCCGTCGCAACCCCTACGCGGTCCTCGAAGGTGCGCTCATCGCCGCGCACGCGGTCGCCGCCGACCGCGTCATCGTCGCGACGAAGTCGTCGTTCACGAACGAGATCGACCGCGTCGACCGCGCGATCACCGAGATCGAGCAGGCGGGGTGGACGGAGGGGATCGACGTCTCGATCTTCCGCGGTCCGGGTGAGTACCTCTACGGCGAGGAGACCGGGCTGCTCGAGGCGATCGACGGACGCCCGCCGTTCCCGCGCGTCGCGCCGCCGTACCGGCACGGCGTCGACGAGGAGGTCGACGCGCACGCGAACCTGCAGGACGACAGCTCGTCGCCCGCGCACATCGAGATGGCCGCGCCGACCGGCGAGAGCGACGCGCCGCCGACGCTCGCGCAGAACGTCGAGACGCTTGCGAACGTGCCGGCCATCTTCGCCAACGGCGCGGAGTGGTTCCGCAGCATGGGCACCGGTCAATCACCCGGCACGGTCGTGTGCACGGTGAGCGGGCGCGTGCAGCACGCCGGCGTCGCCGAGGTCGAGCTCGGCACGCCGCTCGGCGAGATCATCGAGCTCATCGGCGGTGGGCCCGAGGAAGGTCGCGAGCTGGCGGCCGTGATGTTCGGCGTGTCGAGCGCGCTCGTCCCGGCGAAGCTGCTCGACACGCCGGCGACCTACGAAGACATCGCCGCGCTCGGCAGCGGCCTCGGCGCCGCGAGCCTCATCGTCTACGACGACACCAGCGACCTCACCGCGGTCGCCGCTGGCGTCGCGCGCTTCCTCGCGGTCGAGTCGTGCGGACAGTGCCGCCACTGCAAGCAGGACGGGCTCGAGCTCGCCGACCTGCTCGAGAAGCTGACGCGCTCCCAGGCCGACGCCAGCGAGCGCGACCGGATCGACGACCTGCTCGTCAGCGTGGCCGAAGGTGCCCGGTGCAACCTCGCGTACCAGCAGCAGGCGATCGTCGGCAGCGTCCTGACGCTGGCGCCCGACGTCGTCGACGCGCACCTCCACCGCGAGATCCCGACCGAGCCCGAGCCGATCGCGCCCATCGTCGGGCTCGAGCACGGACGGGCCGTCCTCGACGAGCAGCAGGCAGAGAAGCAGCCCGACTGGCGCTACGGGCCCGAGGACTCGGGCCAGTGGCCGGCCGACCGCCTCGACGAGCGCCGCGCTCCCGACGCGCGCTGACGCGCGCCGCTCCGCTCAGGCGTACGACCGAGCCGACGCCCCCATGCGCTGCGGCATGAAGTGGTCCCATCGCGGCGGGTTCCCCTGCGGGTCGTCACCGAGCACGGTGACCCGTTGGATCAGCCGGGGCGCGTCGTAGTCGTTGACCGCGTAGTGCTGCGTCGAGCGGTTGTCCCAGATGCCGACGCCACCCGGCTCCCAGCGGTACCGGCACTGGAACGGCGGCTGCTCGGAGAAGGAGTAGAGGTGCGCGAGCAGCGCATCGCTCTCCTCACGGCTGAGCTGCGGGATGTGCGACGTGAACTGCCGGTTGACGTACAGCGAGCGACGCCCGGTGACCGGGTGCGTGCGCACCACCGGGTGCTCGGCGCGGTTCTCGGGTGCGCCGAACACCTCAGCGGTGTGGACGGCGGTGCAGCCGTCGAGCAGGTCGCGGAGCGGCGCCGACAGCGCCTCGTAGACGAGGTGCTGGTTCGAGAACATCGTGTCGCCGCCGCTGTCGGGGCACACGACCATGTGCAGGATCGACGCGATCGGCGGGTGCGGGCTCCACGTGACGTCGGTGTGCCAGACGTCGGCGCGCGCGCCCTGGTCGCCGTCGAGCACGACGACCTCGGGGTGCTCGTCGTCGAGCTTGGGGATGAACGGGTGGATCTCGATCTCACCGAAGCGGCGGGCCAGCGCGACGTGCCCGTCAGGGGTGAGCTGCTGCGCGGGCATGAACACGACGTGGTACCGGAGGAGCGCGTCGTGGAGTGCTTCGAACTCCGCGTCGGTGATGTGCTCGACGTCGAGGCCGCGGATCTCCGCGCCGAGCGCGCCGGACACCGGGCGAACGTCGAGATCGAGGGTCGTGCTCATGCTGGTCCTCCTGTGAGGGCACCGGTGACGGCGTCGACGAGCACGTCGACGAGTACGTCGTAGGACGGCGGCGTCGTCCCGTGCCAGTGCCGGAGCGCACGGTCGGGATCGGCGAGCGTGTCGAAGAGCGGGGTCGTCATCAGGTCGAGCCGGAACGCGACGAGCGCCGGCGCGACGTCGGGCAGCGAGCGGGCGAGCACCGGGCGCGAGCTCGTCGTACTGCGGCGCGAACGCGACGGCGATGCGGTCGCGCTCGTCGGTGGCGTGCACGGCCGCCAGGAATCGGACGTACGCGCGACCGGGACCGTCGGGGTCGCGTGCGAAGTCGGCGAGCGGGCGTACGAGCGCGTCGACGACCGCGCGCGGCGACGGCCGGCGCTCGGCGGCGACCGGGGCCAGCATCGCGAGGCGGCGCTCGGTGAGGTCGGCCATCCGGCGCTCGAGCACCGCGTCGACCAATGCGTCCTTCGAGCCGTAGTGGTAGTGGACGGCCGCCACGTTCGCTCCGGCCTCGGCGCAGATCGCCCGCACCGACGTGGCGTCGAGGCCGCGGTCGGCGATGAGCCGCTCGGCAGCCTCCAGCAGGCGTTCGGCGGTGGTGTCAGCAGCGACGTCGACGGCAGCCATCGACGGTCAGCGTATGTCAATCAGTCGATTGAATCAACCGATTGAGACATACCCGGAGCCTCGGAGCCCGGTCGAACGGAATGCGACTACAAGGAGGGCTGCGTGAACGGGCGAACCGCGTTGGTGACCGGTGCGAGCCGGGGGATCGGGAAGGCGTGCGCGGTCTGGCTGGCGCGCGCTGGCTACGACGTCGCGATCACCGCGCGGAGCGTGCAGGAGGGCGAGGAGCGCGAGCACTCGTCGACGGTCGCGAGCTCGAACACGAAGCCGCTGCCCGGAAGCCTCGCCAGCACCGCCGACCTGATCCGCGCCGAGGGACGTGAGGCGCTCGTCGTACCGGCCGACCTCCTCGACCGGGAGTCGATCGAAGCGGCCGCGGCAACGGTCCTCGAGCGTTGGGGTCGCGTCGACGTGCTCGTGAACAACGGGCGCTACATCGGCCCCGGCCACATGGACCGGTTCCTCGACACACCGCTCGAGCTGCTCGACGCGCACCTCGAGGCGAACGTCATGGCACCGCTCGCGCTGGCGCAGGCAGTGCTCCCCGGCATGCTCGAACGTGGCGGCGGCCTGATCGTCGACATCTCGTCGCTCGTCGCGTGGGCCGATCCGCCCGCTCCGGCAGGCGTGGGCGGATGGGGCCTCGGGTACGCGATGTCGAAGGGTGCGCTGCACCGCGTCGCTGGCGTGCTCCACCAGGAGCTCGGCGATCGCGGGATCACCTGCGTCAACATCGACCCCGGGTTCATCGCGACCGAAAGGATGGCGGCCGACATGGGTGACTTCGGGTTCGACGCGTCGGCCGGCGCGCCGCCGGACGTGATCGGCGCGGTCGTCGCCTGGCTCGCGACCGAGGACCAGGCGAACGAGTGGGCCGGTCGGCTCGTCCCCGCGCAGCAGCTGTGCCACGACCGGGGTCTGCTTCCCGGCTGGACGGGTCCGGTGCCGAACCCGGCCGGCTAGCGAGCCAGTCGCTCAGCGGTAGCCGGAGAGGTCGACGTCCTCGCCCTCGTCGCGGGCCTCGGTGATGAAGCGCCAGACGTCGGGCTGCGAGCCGTCGACGTCGGTGAACCCGTACTCACGTGCGAGCGCACCCGAGTCGACTGACTGCTGGTTCCACCGCGCGCGGTCGGGGTCCGTGGCCAACGCGACCACGGCACGTCCGACGAAGCGGGGCGACTCGGACAGCGCGAAGTCGGGCGGCGCCGACGGCGTCTCACCGTCCACCGCGTCCCGCCACGTCTCCTCGGTGACGCCGAAGGCGTCGAGCATCATCTCCGAGCGCAGGAAGCCGGGCGTGAGCGACACCGCGGTGCCGCCGTGCGGCTCGAGCTCGTGGCCCTGGGAGTAGGCGAGCCGGTTCACCGAGACCTTGGCGAGGTCGTAGAAGACCGAGATCCGATAGTGCGAGGCGTTGTAGGCCTCGGTGCCGTCGGTGACCTCGACGAGCAGCCCGCCAGGCTGCTCGATGAGCAGCGGCAGCAGGTGGTGCGACGTCACGAGGTGCGTGTCGATCGCGAGACGCAGGATCCGCAGACCGTCGGCGAGGTCGAGCTCCCAGATCGGCGTGTCCCACTGCTGCGGACCGCCCTTGAGCATCTCGCCGCCCCAGATGTCGTTCACGAGCACGTCGATCCGACCGTGGTCGGCACGGAGCTGCTCGGCCAGGCCCGCGACCTGCGCGGAGTCGAGGTGGTCGACGACCGCGGCGATCCCGGTGCCGCCGAGCGACGTGACGAGCTCGGCCGTCTCCTCGATCGTCTCGGGACGGTCGTACTCGTAGCGCTTCGACCCGGTGCTGCGGCCGGTGCACACGACCGTCGCGCCCGCCTCGCCGAGCGCGGCGGCGATGCCCCGCCCGGCGCCCCGGGTCGCGCCGGCGACGACCGCGACCCGCCCCCGCAGGGCCTCGGGGTCGGGCGACCAGGTCACGCGCCCACCCTAGGCAGGCGTTGACATATTCCGATATACGTATATGATCTCTGGCATGGCCCGCACCGCCACGACCGCCGACGCGTTCAACGCCGTCGCCGAAGGCAGCCGCCGTGACCTCCTCGATGCCCTCGGCACCCGGGAGGCGACGGTCGGCGAGCTCGTGGAGCAGCTCGGCCTCAGCCAGCCGCAGGTGTCCAAGCACCTCGGCGTGCTGCGCACGGTCGACCTCGTGCAGGTGCGGGTCGATGGACGGCATCGCTGGTACCGGGTCAACGGCCCGGCCCTGAAGCCCATCCACGACTGGGTGCGCACGTTCGAGCGCACCTGGAACGAACGACTCGACCGGCTCGACGACCTGCTCGTCGAGCTCCAGGACCAGGAGGAACAGCCATGACCAAGAACAGCACCGTCGGCAACCGTCACGGCTCGGCCGTCGTCACGACGCCGTCCGACACCGAGATCCTGATCACGCGCCAGTTCGATTCGCCTGCCGCGCTCGATCTTCCGCGCGTGGACCGAGCCCGACCTCGTGAAGCAGTGGTGGGGCTTCGAGACAGGCAAGTGGATGGTGTGCGACGTCGACCTGCGTGTCGGAGGCGAATGGCGCTGGGTCGTCATGGAGGGCGACATGGAGGTCGGCTTCCACGGCGAGTACCGGGAGATCGACGCGCCCCACCGCCTCGTCACCACCGAGATCTACGAGGGGCGCCCCAGACGCCGGCGCGCTCAACATCATGACCCTCGACGAGGCCGACGGCGTGACCACGCTCACCGTGCTCGCACAGCACGAGACCAAGGAGCAACGCGACGCCGTCATCGAGTCCGGCATGGAAGGTGGCATGCAGGTCTCGATGAACCGGATGGAAGACCTCGCGTGGGACCTCGCCTCGCGATAGCCCGGCGTCGCGAGAGCGCGCACTCCTCGATGCGAGTAGGAAGAGCGCCGGCATGGCGAGTGCCGGCGCTCTTCCCGTTGATCCGTCGAACGCGGATGCGTTCGCGGCCTGGGACGGTGGCGACGGCGACTACTGGGCCGAGCACGCGGACCTCTTCGACCGGAGCTTGACCGCATATGGGCCCGCCTTCAGCGACGCGATCGCGGTCACCGAGCACGACCGGGTGCTCGACGTCGGGTGCGGCAACGGGCAGACGACGCGGGACGCAGCCCGGTGTGCCACCTCCGGCTCGGCGCTCGGCATCGACCTCTCGTCACGGATGATCGAGCAGGCGCGGCAGGCGCGCCACGGAGGCGGGGATCGAGAACGTGTCGTTCCTGCAGGCCGACGCGCAGGTCCACGACTTCGACGCCGCGGCCTACGACGTCGTGATCAGCCGAACGGGCGCGATGTTCTTCGGCGATCCGAGGACAGCCTTCTCGAACCTGGGACGCGCGCTGCGACCCGAGGGACGGTTGGTGCTGCTCGCGTGGCGTGGGCTCGAGGGCAACGATTGGATCCGGGACTTCTCGATCGCGCTCGCCGTCGACCGCGATCCCCCGATCCCACCCGCGACCGCGCCCGGCCCATTCGCGCTCTCCGACCGCAAGCGCGTCCGCGACATCCTGACGGACGCCGGGTTCATCGACATCGGGTTCGAGTCGGTCGAGCAGCCGATGTGGTTCGGTGACGACGTCGCGTCGGCCTTCGACTTCGTGCAGGGTCAAGGGTTCGCCCAGTTCATGATGCGGCAGCTCGAAGACGTGCGGAAGGCGCAGGCCCTCGAGAACCTCCCGCGAGCATCGAGGTGCACGCGACGAGCGACGGCGTGGTCTACCCTCCGCTGCCTGGATCATCACGGCCCGGCGGACCTGATCCCCCACCTGACCACGACGAGTCAGAGCCGCTTCGCTGTACCGGTGCGAGCGGACCATGACCGGCTCGCCGTCGGTCGGCGCCGGATGGTCGAAGAGCCCACCGTCGGTCCACCCGTTCCGCGCGTAGAAGGCGAGCGCGCGGTCGTTCCCGGGCACGACGACGAGCCAGGCCTCGGGGTACCCGGCGGCGGCGACCCGACGTTCCGCATCGGAGAGCAGCGCGTCGGCGACGCCCGACCCGCGGTGATCCTCGGCGACGTACACCTGGTCGAGCTCGTCCCCGACGACGGTCACGAAGCCCGCGACCGCATCGTCGACGGTCGCGACCGTCGTGCCCGGGACGAGGTCGCGAGCTCGGGTGCGAAACGACTCGTCGGTCCGCGCGGCGACCAGCTCCTCGGGCACGTTGCCGACGTGCCCGTCGCGCCATCCCGCCGCCCAGATCGCTGCGATCGCGTCGGCGTCGTCCTCGGTCGCGGCGCGCAGCTCGAACGGCGCTACTTGCCCTGCCACCGGGGCTCGCGCTTCTCGATGAAGGCGGTCGCGCCCTCGCGCGCGTCCTCGCTGCCGAAGATCTTCGGCATCCACTCGTTCTGCCGCTCGCGCGCCTCGTCGGCGTTCGTCACCGCCAGGCGCACGAGCTCCTTCGTCGCCTCGAGCCCGAGCGGGCCGTTCGCGGCGATGCGCTCGGCGAGCGCCACCGCCGCGTCGAGCACCTCGGCCGCCGGCACGACCCGATTGACCAGTCCGAGCGCCGCCGCACGCGTCGCATCGATGCTGTCGCCGGTGAGCGTCATCTCGAGTGCGACGGCCAACGGGATGCGGGTGCCGAGGAAGACCCCGCCACCGGCCGGGAACAGGGCGCGCTTCACCTCCGGGAGCCCGAACTTCGCGTCCTCGGACGCCACGACGAGATCGCAGCAGAGCAGGAGCTCGAACCCGCCGGCGACCGCGGTCGCGTTCGCCGCCCCCACGACCGGAACCGGGTAGTCACCGGACATGAAGCGGCCGAACGTAGGCGTGCCCGCCTCCTGCTCCGGCGTCAGGGAGGACGAGGTCCCCTCGGAGAACTCCCGGAGGTCCATGCCCGCGCAGAACGCGCGGTCGCCCGTGCTGCCGAGCACGACGGCACGCGTCTCCGCGTCTGCCTCGGCTGCGGCGAGCCCGGCGCCGAGCTCGCCGATCAGCGCGGGGTTGAGCGCGTTGCGGGCGTCAGGACGGTTCAGGCGCAGGACGAGCACCGCGCCCCGTTGCTCGCGTACGACGACCGGCTCGGACGTGCTGGTCTCAGGCAACGAGGGCTCCTGACATCGAGTCGAGCGGCATCGACCGGTCACGGCCCATCGCTCGACCCTACGAGTCCGGCCCCGCCCCGGGCGACGCACCCTCGAGAGCGGTCGGGCTGATGTATCGGTTGACAGACATATAACTATCGGATTGACTATTGGCATGACGACCACGTTCGAGGTGCTGGCCGAGCCGGCCCGGCGCGACCTGCTCGACCTGCTGGTCGACGGCGCACGACCGGTCGGCGAGCTGGTGGCGGCGAGCGGCCTCAGCCAGCCCAACACCTCGCGGCACCTGCGGATCCTGCGCGAGGCGGGGCTCGTGGAGTCGCAGCCCGACGGGCAGCGGCGGCTGTACCGGCTGCGCCCCGAAGGCCTGGCCGAGGTCGAGCGCTGGCTCGCGCCGTATCGCCGCCTCTGGCAGACGAGCCTCGACGCCCTCGGACGCCACCTCGAGCTCGACCCCCCGAGGACCGACCCCCAAGGAGAGGACTGACGATGCCCCACGCTGCTGACGCAACGCTCCAGGACGTCGACGGACGGAGCGTGCTGCGCTTCGAGCGCACGTTCCCGTTCCCGCCCGAGCGCGTGTGGAGCGCGCTCGACATCTCCCGACGAGCAGCCCGCGTGGCACCCGACGCCGTTCCACTTCGAGCCGCGCGTCGGCGGCACGGTGCAGTACCTGTCGGAGGACGAGCTGCCCGACGGCCGCACGCCTCCCGGGATGCAGGACGGGATCGTCACGGAGTACGACCCGCCGCGCGTCCTCGCGCACTCGTGGGACACCGACGAGCTGCGCTGGGAGGTGTCGCCGCACGACGACGGCTGCCGGCTCGTGCTGCTGCACACGTTCGACGACCGGTTCAAGGCCGCGCGCGACGCGACGGGTTGGACCTACTGCCTCGACGCGCTCACGGGTGCGCTCGAGCTGGGATCCGCCGCGCCTCCCGACATCGACACCGAGCTGCCGAAGGAGTGGGACTCGGTGAACGCCGCGTACGAGGAGCGCTTCGGCATCGAGCACGCGGAAGCGACGCCACCGCCAGCCGACCGCTCCCCCTGATCGACGTCAGCGCGACCGCTCGTCGGCTTCAGCGAGCGACCGGAACTCGTCGGGCACCCGATCACCGTCACGGAACATGACCGACGCGTGGCCGACGGCCTGCCGCCCGAACTTCGCGCGCACGGCGTCGGCGGCCTGGTCGAGCGCGTGCAGCGGCGTGTCCTCGAGCACCATCTCCTCGTCGGCGAGCTTCGACACCGAGATCGCGAGCAGGTTGATCTCGCGCTCGCGCGGGTTCTCGTCGAGCGCCTTGCGAGCCAGCGCGTGGCTGATGTCGGCCAGCGCACGCGTCGTCGCGATGCCGTCGGGAAGGGTCTTCGCGCGCGTGACCGAGCGCAGCCCCGGGAACCGGACGCGGACGGTGACGGTGCGTCCGGCACGACCTTTCGCACGCAGGCGCGACGCGACGCGGTCGGCGAGGAAGCCGAGCTCGTCGCGCAGGAGCTGTTCGCTGACCCGGCGCCGCCCGAACGCCGACTGCGCGCCCATCGAGCTCGCGCTCCGCGTCGTCTCGATGTCGCGTGGGTCGGCGTTCGCGGCGAGCGAGCTGAGCTTCGCGCCCGTCGCCTGACCGAGCAGCCCCTGCAGCGCCGACGGGTCGCTCGCGGCGAGCTGGCCGATCGTGTGGATGCCCTCGGCCGCGAGCCGTCCGCGCGTCACCGGCCCGACGCCCCAGAGCAGCCCGACCGGCAGCGGGTCGAGGAACTCGCGCTCGCGACCCGCCTCGACGACGACCAGCCCGTCGGGCTTGGCGACCTGCGAGGCGACCTTCGCGAGGTGCTTCGTCGTCGCGACGCCGACCGAGATCGGGAGCCCGATCTCCTCCCGGACCCGCCGACGCACCTGCTCGGCGATCTCCGCCGGCGTGCCGAACAGGTGGATGGCACCGGCGACGTCGAGGAACGCCTCGTCGATCGAGACGCGCTCGACGAGCGGGGTGAAGCCGTGCAGCACCTCCATCACCTCGTCGCCGAGGCGCTGGTACTCGGAGAAGTGCCCGCCGACGAACTGCAGGCCGGGGCACAGCTTCCGGGCACGCCACCCGGGCATCCCGCCCTGGACGCCCCGGGCCTTGGCCTCGTACGACGCCGCGAGCACGACTCCCCCACCCACTGCGATCGGCTTGCCCAGGAGCGTCGGGTCGAGGAGCTGCTCGACCGAGGCGTAGAAGGCGTCGAGGTCGGCGTGGAGGATGGTCGCCCGGTCCATCGGGCGCGAGAGTACCGAACACCTGTTCGATGCGCCAGCACTGTGAGTCAGGACCGCTCAGTTCGGGCCTTCGGTGCGGTCGGAGCTGGGTAGGTAGTTGGGGAACCGCAACGCCAGGAGCCGACGATGAGCCTTCCGAACATCACGTCCCGTGAAGAGTGGCTGGACGCCCGCAAGGAGCTGATGGAGAAAGAGAAGGAGATGACGCGTCAGCGCGATGCGCTGAACATCGACCGGCGCACCCTCCCGATGGTCGAGATCGAGCAGGACTACGTGTTCGACGGACCCGACGGGAAGATCACGCTGCTCGACATGTTCGAGGGACGACCGCAGCTGACCATCTACCACTTCATGTTCCATCCCGAGTGGGAGGACGGCTGCCCGAGCTGCACCGCGGGCACGCAGGAGATCTCGCAGGGCTTCCTCGATCACCTGCACACGCGCGACACGACGTACGCGATGGTTTCGCGCGCACCGCTCGAGAAGCTCGACCGCTGGAAGGCGAAGCAGGGATGGCAGCACATCCCCTGGTACTCGTCTGGCTGACACCGACTTCAACTACGACTTCGGCGTCACCATCGACGCGTCGCGCGGCTTCGACAGCTACAACTACCGGACGCTCGACGAGTACGCGGCGATGGGCCAGGAGAGCATGAAGACGTCGGAGCAGCCGTACGACATGCCGGGACAGAGCTGCTTCCTGCGCGTCGACGACCGCATCTTCCACACGTACTCCGTGTACGCGCGCGGGTTGGAGTCGACCGGCGGCTCGTACTACTTCCTCGACCTCACCGCGCTCGGCCGCCAGGAGGACTGGGAGGAGCCGAAGGGGCGCTCCGATTCGCTGCGCACCAACCAACCCGACTTCGCGGAGTAGCGCGCGCTACCTGCGCTGGAAGTTGGGCGTCCGCTTCTCGGCGAACGCGCGTGGGCCTTCCTTCGCGTCCTCGGAGGCCATGATCCCGTTCGTGTAGGCCGACTCGTGCTCGAACGCGGCTTCCTCGGTCATCGCCTGGGTCTCGTGGAGCGTCTTCACGATGGCCTCGACGGCGAGCGGGCCGTTGGCCGCGATCGTCGATCCGATCTCGAGCGCCGTGTCGAGCGCCTGGCCGTCGGGCACGACGTGACCGATGAGCCCGATGTCCTTCGCCTCGGGAGCCAGGACGTGCTTGCCCGTCAGCAGGATGTCGGCCGCGACGGTGTACGGGATCTGGCGTTGCAGGCGGACCGCCGAACCACCCATCGGGTAGAGCGACCACCGCGCCTCCGACACGCCGAACCGCGCGCTCTCGCCCGCGACGCGGATGTCGGTGCCCTGCAGGATCTCGGTGCCGCCCGCGATCGCGACGCCCTCGACCGCGGCGATGATCGGCTTCGTGGGCCGGTACGTCTTCAGCAGGCCGCGGTAGATGAAGCCGGGATCCTCGGCGAGCTTGGCCTGCTCGTCGATCGCGCCCTCGGGATCGACGTCACCGGCCATGGCGCGCAGGTCCATGCCCGACGAGAAGTTGCCTTCGGCGCCGGTGAGGATCGCGCACCGCAGGTCGTCGTCGTCGCTGAGCTCGTGCCACGCCTCGTCCATCAGGGCGAACATCGTCAGCGTCATCGCGTTCTTGCGCTTCGGGCGGTTCATCGTCACGACCATCACGTGGCCGTCGCGTGTCACGTCGATCTGACCCATGGGCATTGCTTACCTGATGACGCGCCACCGATGGGCGGCCTCCGCACCGTCTCGGGGACGCCGGTACGATCGCCCGCCGTATGTCGATTGCCATCACTGACGACCATCGGACCCTCGCCGACACCGCGTCCGACCTCCTCCGCAAGCGCGACGCCCGCGGCGCCGCGCGCGCGCTCCTCGAAGCCCCGGACGAGCCGCGCCCCGACCTCTGGGACGACGTCGCCGGCCTCGGCTGGCTCGGCCTCCACGTGAGCGAGGCGCACGGCGGTTCGGGAGCGGGGATGGAGGAGCTCGTCGTCGTGGTCGAGGAGCTCGGCCGCGCGCTCGCCCCGGGCGCGTTCGTGCCGACGGTCATCGCCAGCGCGCTGCTCGAGGCGGCCGGCGACGAGGACACGAAGGGTGCTCTCCTCCCCGGCCTCGCCGACGGGACGCGCAGCGCCGGGATCGGTCTCGGTGGCGCCGTCGAGGTCCGTGACGGCGCCGCGTCGGGCGACGCGGGCACGGTCCTCGGAGCCGGCCTCGCCGACCTGATCGTCGTGCCGGCGGGCGACGACGTCCTGATCGTCGATCTGGCTGGCGTCGACGTGGCGAGCGGCGGCGTGAAGATCGACGTCCCCGCGAACCTCGACCCGACGCGCCGTTCCGGCCGTGTCACGCTCGACGGCGCGACCGCGACGGTCCTCGCAGGTGCACGTCCGGTGCTCGTCGATCTCGCGAGGCTCCTCCTCTCCGCCGAGGCCGTCGGCATCGCACGGGAGTGCACCGAGGCCGCCGCCGAGTACGCCAAGGTGCGCGAGCAGTTCGGTCGCCCGATCGCGATGTACCAGGCGGTCAAGCACCACTGCGCCAACATGGCCGTCGCCACCGAGCTCGCGACCGCGGCGGTCTGGGACGCCGCGCGCGGCGTCGACCGGTGGCGACCAGCGCGCGTACACCGCGGCGATCGCCGCGACCCTTGCCGGCCCCGCGGCCGACCTGTGCGCCAACCTGCACATGCAGGTGCACGGCGGGATCGGGTTCACGTGGGAGCACGACGCGCACGTCTTCCTTCGGCGCGCGACGGTGCTCCTGTCACTCCTCGACCCGGAGGCCGCGGCGACCGACGTCACCGATCTCACTCGAGCCGGGGTGCGCCGCGCGAAGGCCATCGACCTGCCGCCCGAGGCCGAACCGATCCGCGAAGAGGTGCGCGCCTTCGTCGAGCAGATCAAGGACCTCGACACCACGGCGCAGCGCGACGCGATGATCGAGCACGGCTACGCGATGCCGCACTGGCCCAAGCCGTGGGGCCGCGACGCGGGCGCGATCGAGCAGCTCGTCGTCGAGCAGGAGTTCGACGCGGCCGGCGTGAAGAAGCCGGGTTACGGGATCACCGGGTGGGTGATCCTCACGCTCATCCAGCATGCCGACGAGGATCAGGTGCAGCGCTGGGTGCCGTCGGCGATGACGCAAGAGGTCATCTGGTGCCAGCTGTTCAGCGAGCCCGACGCCGGTTCCGATGCCGCCGGGATCAAGACGAAGGCGACACGCGTCGACGGTGGCTGGCTGATCAACGGGCAGAAGGTGTGGACGAGCCAGGCGCAGGTCGCGGGCATGGGCTTCGCGACCGTGCGCACCAACCCCGACGTCCCGAAGCACGAGGGCATCACCACGGTCGTCATCGACATGCACGCCGAGGGCGTCGAGGTGCGACCGCTGCGCATGACGAGTGGCGCCGCGGAGTTCAACGAGGTGTTCTTCAACGACGTGTTCGTCTCCGACGAGGACGTCGTCGGGCCGATCGACGGTGGCTGGACGGTCGCGCCGCGACGCTCGGGAACGAGAGCGTCAGCATCGGCGGTGGCCAGGGCGGCATGGGACTTCCCGGCGAGGCGCTCATCCCACCGTTCGACGCGCATCCCGAGCGCGTGGCCGGCGGCGCGGCACGGATCGGTCGCTACATCGCGGAGTCACAGGCGATGGGCGTGCTCAACCTCCGCTCGGCCAACCGCGCGGTCGCCGGGAACGAGCCGGGGCCCGAGGGTGCGATCACGAAGCTCGTGCTGTCCGAGCTCGGGCACGAGTCGGCCGCGATCATGTCGGCACTGAGCGGTCCCGACGCCGCGTTCCTCGACGGTCCCGGCTCGATGAGCGGCATGCTCGTGCTGTTCCACCGCGCGATGTCGATCGCGGGCGGGACCTCCGAGATCAAGCGCAACCAGATCGGCGAGCGCATCCTCGGCCTCCCGAGGGATCCGCTCATCAAGTGAGCGGACGATGCTCGAGCTGACCGACCCGCCGCGCAACCCAGCCCCCACACCGTCCCGCCGGAGCCACTCGATCCGGCGGACGAGCACGATCCTCATGCACTGGCCGGACGGCTTCGGCACGCAGCTGCAGCTCGAGGGGCGCGCCCGCGACCTGGTGACCGGCGGCGACGGCAACGGGGCCGTCGTCCGCGAAGACGCGCTGACGGCGGGCGTGGCCGTCGACCGGACGATCGAGGAGATCGCCGCCGATCCGCGGCGCCCCGAGCTCGCGCGTCTCATCGGCGCGTCCGGCGGAGGCCGGCTGCGCGCCGCGATCGCCGAGGCGGTCCCGGAGGACCGCGACGCCGGCACGCCGCTGTACCTGCTGCTCGACGACCTCGCGGGCGCGACGCTCATCGCGCCGTTCGCCTGGTCGCAGTCGGACGACGGCTGGATGGAGCGAGCCCGGGAGCGGCTCGCGGCGGAGCCCGCCGCGCCACGACAGCCCGGGCGCAACATGCAGGGCGTCTGCGCGGGCTTCCGGCCGGGTTCGAGCGCGCTGAACGCGGACGGCAACGTCGACCTGAGCAAGCGCCACAACGTCGCGTCGGTCCCCCCGCTCGTCGCACCGGGTGACCCGATGGGCTGGCACGAGGTCCCGCCGCACCCGACGATCGCGATGCGCCGGGCGCGTCGGATCGACGTGTGGCGCACCGACGGCGACGTCGTCGTCGAGGCGATGTTCCGCGACAGCTGCTGGCGGCCTGACGGCACCGAGGTGGCCGTCCACGAGTACGGCCTCGACGTCGTGATCGACGGGGCCTCCGGGCTCGTCGAGTCGGTGCATGCGGAGCCGCGGGTCCTGCCGTATCCGGAGTGCCCGGCCGCGGCGCCGAACGTGTCATGGCTGGCCGGCGTCGCCGCTCGCGACCTGCGTGCCGAGGTCCTCGACCGGTTGCGCGGCGTCGACTGCTGCACGCACCTCAACGACGCGCTGCGTGCGCTCGCCGAGGTGCCCGTGCTCGCCGAGCTGCTCGACGCGCGAGATCTCGAAGGTGCCCGTCCCGATGGAGGAGAGCTGTGAAGATCGATGGCAAGCGAGCCGTGGTGGTGGGTGGCGCGTCGGGTATGGCGCGCGCATCCGCCCAGCAGCTGGTCGAGCGGGGGGCGACCGTCGCGATCCTCGACCTGCCGACGTCGGCCGGCGCCGACGTCGCGAGCGAGCTCGGCGGCACGTTCCACCCGATCGACGTCATGGACGACGCCGGCGTCGAGCTCGTGATGGCGGAAGCGGTCGACGCGCTCGGCGGCCTGCACATCGCGGTCAACACCGCGGGTGGTGGGACGGCGAAGCGGACGTTGACCAAGGAAGGGCCGCACCCGCTCGAGGACTTCCGGCGGATCATCGACCTGAACTTGATCGCCACGTTCAACCTGAACCGCTTGCAGGCGTTCTCCATGGCGAAGAACGAGCCCGAGGACGACGAGCGCGGCGTGATCATCGACACGGCGTCGATCGCCGCGTTCGAAGGCCAGATCGGCCAGGTCGCGTACACCGCGGCGAAGGCCGGCATCGCCGGGATGACGTTCACGATGGCGCGCGACCTGGGCAGCCTCGGGATCCGCGTCGTCACGATCGCACCGAGCCTCTTCGACACCGGCCTCACGCACGGCATCCCCGACGAGATGGCGACCGGCCTCGTGCGCGACGCCGCGTTCCCGAAGCGGATGGGGCGGCCCGAGGAGTACGGGCGGCTCGCCGTCGCGATCGTCGAGACACCGATGCTGAACGGCACGACGATCAGGCTCGACGCCGGACAGCGGTTCGCACCGAAGTGACGCCCGACCGCGCACGAAGGAGCTGTTGATGACCCGCACCGCACTGCAAGCGACCGCCAACACGATCGACGGCGTCGACATCAACCAGGTCGGCCGATCGATGGCACCGGTGTGGTTCTCGTCCCTGCTCTCCCCGGAGGGCGCCGAGGAGCTCGAGGCGCTCGGCCTCGAACCCGCTGAGCGGTACTTCGCGGCACGGTCCGCGCCGCTCGGTGCGGCGTCGCCGCCGGTCGTGATCGCGACCTTCTTCAACTTCAGCCCGGCCGCCGTCGGTCAGGCGATCCCCGGCGTGTGGGACAAGGCGACGCCGCAACAGGTCCTCGACGCGCAGCTGCGCGGGGTCGACCGGTCGCTCACGCGAGCGTTCGCCGACGTCGACCCGGCCGTGATCTCGGAAGCCGCGACGCTGCTCCGACGCGCGGCCGAGGCGACGGTGGAGCACCCTCAGGGGCGTCCGCTCTTCGCCGGCTACGCGGCGCTGCCGTGGCCGGACGAGCCGCACCTCGTGCTGTGGCACGCGCACTACCTGCTGCGGGAGTTCCGCGGTGACGGGCACATCGCAGTGCTCGTCGCGGAGGGCCTGACGGGGATCGAGGCACTCGCGATCCAGATCGGGGTCCTGCCGATGATCGGACCGATGATGCGCCAGACCCGCGCGTGGACCGACGACGAGTGGGCCGCCGCGCTCGAGCGGCTCCGCGCCGACGGCTGGATCGACGCAGGCGACGAGATCGCCCTGACGCCTGTTGGCAAGGAGCGCCGCGCCGCGATCGAGGCGCGCACCGACGAGCTCGACATGCCGGGCTACGGCACCCTCGGTCCCGAAGGGTGCGCGCGCGTGCTCGAGCTGGCGCAGCCGATCGCCGCCGCGCTCGATGCCGCGGGGCTGAACCTCTCGTTCCCCACGAAGTAGGGGCCCAACCCAAGAGCCTCGTTTGCAATCGAGGACGACCGGGCACGAGTCGGGGACAACGTCAACCGACTTGGGACGGTGGACCATGGAATGGTGGATCTGGGTCGTCATCGGGGTCGCGGTCGTCGCGATCGTCGCAGGCCTGGTGATCGCATCGAAGCAGCGCCGCGCGCGGCTGCGCGATCAGTTCGGCAGCGAGTACGACCGGACGGTCGTCGACGCTGACAGTCGACGGCATGCCGAGGGCGACCTTCGCGGTCGGCTGAAGCGCCATCGCGAGCTCGAGCTGCGTCCTCTCACCCCGGACGCGGCTGCGAAGTACTCGCAGGAGTGGATGGTGATCCAGGCGCGGTTCGTCGACGCGCCGGACGAGGCGTGCACGAGCGGCGAACAGCTGCTCGAGCAGGTGCTGCGTGACCGCGGCTATCCCGTCGAGGAAGACTTCGACACGCAGGCCGACCTCGTCTCGGTCGACCATCCGGAGCTGGTCGGCGACTACCGGCGGGCCCACGACATGCTGCACGCCGAGAACGACGGCGACGGGCGTCTGGACGAGCTGCGGGCCGTCTTCCTCGTGCACCGGGACCTGTTCTCCGACCTCCTCGACGAGCAGGACGACGAGATCGACCTCACCGAGCCCGCGCAGTACGAGGAGCAGCGCTCCCGGGACGACGCTCGTCGCTGACCGATCCGCGGCGGCGGCCGGCGTGCGACGATGCCCGCATGGACACTCTGCAGGACGTCTCGCTGGTCGCCGCCACGGTGACGATGGGGCTGATGGCCGGCGTCTTCGGCCTGTACTCGAACACGATCATGCCGGGGCTCCGCACGACGGACGACCGCACGTTCGTCGGCTCGTTCCAGGCGGTCGACCGGGCGATCATCAACCCCCTCTTCATGGCCTCGTTCCTCGGCGCGCTCGCGCTCACCGCGCTCGCGGGCGCAGTCCGGATCGGTGACGACCCGGGCTCGGTGCTGGGCTGGATCGTCGGCGCGTTCGTCCTCTACCTGCTGGTGGTGGGCGCGACGATCGCCGTCAACGTCCCCATGAACGACCGCCTGAAGGCTGCCGGCGAGCCCGATCGGATCGACGTGGGCGCGACACGCCGCGAGTTCGACGAGGCGAAATGGACGCGGTGGAACACGTTCCGCGCCATCGCGACGACCGCGGCGACGATCCTGCTCGCCGTCGCGTTGCTGGAGGGCTAGGACTCAGCCGTTGCCGGCGCGAGGTACGACTCGACGCGCGCGATCTTGTCGCCGACGAAGGTGAACACGTCGGAGTAGACGAACCGGAATCGGTCCCCGTTCGCGAACGATGCCTCACCCTCGCCGAGTGCGACGACGGTGTCGCCTTCCTCCACGAGCCGGTCGACGACGAGCTTCGGGCTGCCCGAGAAGTCCGGGTTCTCGATCTCGCTGTCGAACGCTGCTTTCCCCCTGAGGTGGCGGTGCCCCGGCAGGTCCCACGCGACGTCGTCGGTGAGCAACGAGAGGATCATCTCGTGGTCACTGCGCCGGAACCCCTCGAAGTACGCCTCCACCACGGCCTTGCGTTCGGACGGCACCGGGCGAGCGTGCCACATCCGGTCACGCGGCGTGCAGGCGCTGCCCGACCTCGGCCACCGCGGCCGCGACCTCGGTGGGCTCCTCGACGGTGACGTCGATGTGCCCCCACACAGCGAGCATCGCGATGTTCGCGACGAGCGCGTCGAACTTGTCGGAGCGCACGCGGATCACGCACGCATCGGGCTCGTCACCGACCAGGTCGTGCTCGACCCAGCGCAGCACCTCCGCGAGGTCGTCGGCGCTGCCGGCGAGGCGCACCGTCGCCTCGTACGCGCGTGGTGCGTTGGCCAGCGATGCCGCGACGTACGCCGCCGCGTCGCCATCGGGGATCTCCCGGGGCGTGAAGCGGCCACCCGCGAGTCGCGCCCGTGCGAGCCGGTCGAGGCGGAACGTGCGCCAGTCCTCACGCCGGAGGTCCCACGCGACGAGGTACCACCGTCGTCCGGCGGACACGAGCTGGTGCGGCTCCACGAGCCGCTGACTGTCCTCGCCATCGCGACGCTGGTAGTCGAAGCGCGCTTCCTCGTGATCGCGACACGCCTGCGCGAGCACGGCGAGCGCGTCCGGGTCGACGCCGGGCTCGTCGGTCGGTCCCCGGCGGATCGTCGAGATGTTCGTGTGCACCGCGGACACGCGACGACGAAGCCGGTCGGGCAGCACCTGCTCGAGCTTCGCGAGGGCGCGGACCGACGTGTCCTCGATGCCGTCGATCGCGGCACCGGCCGCCTGGCGCAGCCCGACCGCGATCGCCACGGCCTCCTCGTCGTCGAGGACGAGTGGCGGCAGGTGCGCGCCCGCGGCGAGCCGGTAGCCGCCGTCGTTGCCGGGCGCCGCCTCGACCGGGTAGCCGAGCTCGCGCAGCCGGTCGACGTCTCGCCGGACCGTGCGCGGGCTCACCTCGAGCCGCGCCGCGAGCTCCTCGCCGCGCCACAGGCGGTGGGTCTGGAGGAGCGAGAGCAGCTGGAGCACCCGGCCGGTCGGATCGTTCGCCACAGAACGATTCTCTCATCATTGCGGACAGATCCTGACCGCAATGATCCGTAGAACGGCCACATGATCCTGACGATCCCCCGCACCCGACGAGGAGCACCTCCGATGATCCGGACCTCTGGGCTCACCCGGCAGTTCAAGGTCGGCGACCGGACGGTCGACGCCGTCCGTGGCATCGACCTCGAGGTCGAGGCCGGCGAGCTCGTCGCCCTCCTCGGCCCGAACGGCGCCGGCAAGTCGACGACGTTCCGCATGCTCACGACGCTGCTGCGCCCGACCAGCGGCTCCGCCGAGGTCGTCGGCCGTGACGTCGTCGCCGACCCCGCCGGCGTCCGGCAGCGCATCGGCGCGATCGGCCAGGGCAACGGCGCCGGTCACGCACAGCTCGTGCGCGACGAGCTCGTCGACCAGGGCTGCTGCTACGGCCTCGGCCGCGCGAAGGCGACCGAGCGCGCCAACGAGCTGCTCGACGCGCTCGAGCTGAGCGACCTCGCGACCCGGGTCGTGCGGACGCTCTCGGGCGGGCAACGGCGACGCCTCGACATCGCGATGGGGCTCGTGCACCGACCGGAGCTGCTGTTCCTCGACGAGCCCTCGACCGGCCTCGATCCGCAGAACCGAGCGAACCTCGCGGAGCTCATCACGTCGCTGCGTGCCGATCACGGCACGACGGTGATGCTGACGACGCACTACCTCGACGAGGCGGACACGCTCGCGGACCGCGTCGTCATCGTCGACCACGGGCTGGTCATCGCCGACGACACACCCGAGCGATTGAAGGCGGGGCTGGTCGGCGATCGGCTCGAGGTGCACGCGACGTCGCCCGGCGACGCGACGCGCATCGCCGACATCGTCGGCCGGCTCGTCGGGTCGGAGCACGTGCGCCTCGACGAGGGCGACGTGGTGGTCGCTCGCTCGCCGGAGGTCGCGGAGCACGTTCCCGCGCTCGTCCGCGCCTGCGACGATGCCGGCGCCACCATCGCCGGCTGCTGGGTGCAGCGCGCCACCCTCGACGACGTCTTCCTCGAGCTCACCGGCCGCAGCCTGCGCGAGTCCGCGGTGGGCGACGAGACGCACGACGACGAGTCGACCGAGTCCGACACCTTCCAGGAGGAGATCGCATCATGACGTCCCTGCTCGCCGACACCGCGCTCGTGCTGCGGCGCGAGCTCCGCCCGATGCGGCGCGACCCGTTCTCGGTGATCTTCACGATGGTCCAGCCGCTCGTCTTCCTCGCGTTCTTCGGTCCGCTGCTCGACCAGGTGCCCGGCGCCGGTGGCGACGACACCCTGCAGTGGTTCGTGCCCGGGATCATCGTGATGTCCGCGCTGTTC
The DNA here is from genome assembly GCA_963731815.1 of uncultured Acidimicrobiia bacterium. Classification (GTDB taxonomy): domain Bacteria; phylum Actinomycetota; class Acidimicrobiia; order IMCC26256; family PALSA-555; genus DATBSK01. The sequence continues at coordinate 391,819 of CAVSWW010000010.1, forward strand.
GGGGCGTCGACGACCGGCGCCAACCTGCAGGACGAGATCATGACGGGCTCGTACGAGCGCATGCTCGTGACGCCGCTGCGGCGCTCGGCGCTGCTGCTCGGCCGGGCCGCCAAGGAGATCGTGCCCGTGCTCGTGCAGGTGATCGTGATCGTCCTCGTCACGATCCCGTTCGGCTTCGACCTGTACTTCCCGGGGCCGCTGCTCGGCATCGCCATCGTCGCGGCCTTCGCCATCGGGCTCGGCTCGATGTCGCACGCGCTCGCCCTCGCCACCCGCGAGAACCAGTGGATGTTCTGGGCGGTCCAGCAGACCGTGCTGTTCCCCCTGCTGCTGCTGTCCGGGATCCTCCTGCCGATCGAGGACGCCCCGGGCTGGCTGAACGTGCTGTCCGACATCAACCCGCTCACCTACATCGTCGACGCCGAGCGGGCGCTGTTCGCCGGTGAGCTCCCCGCCGACACCGTGCTCGCCGGCATCGCGGCCGCACTGATCGTCCTCGCGGCCGGGCTCACGATCGGGCTGCGCGCGGTGCAGAACGACGGCAAGTGAGCCACTGCCTCCCGGTCCCGAGGATCGTGGTGCCGATCGAGCCGAGCGTCACCGGCTGAACGGCGGGCTCGCCCCGACCAGCGTCGCCTGACGCCGACTACCGCCAGTCGAGGACCGTCCGCCCCACCGTCGCGCGGCTCGCGAGCCGCTCGAGCTCGGCGGGCAGGTCGCTCCACGGCGCCGTGCGGCCGACGACCGTGCGGATGCGCCCTGCGTCGAGCAGCTCGACGAGGTGGGCCTGGACGCGCTCGCCGTCGGCACGGGAGAAGAGGTTGAAGCCCGACGCACGCTTGGCGGCCGCCGGGTCGCTCCGGTACGAGAGCATGACGCCGCAGAGATCGAAGTTCCCGAAGAGCAGGGGCCGCGGGACGATGCCGGCGTCCTCGGCCTCGATGCCGCCGGAGAACCCGGCCAGCACGTGGCGCCCACCGTGCGCGACGCACGGGAACGTGCGCACGGTCGTCTCGCCACCGACGAGGTCGCACACGACGTCGACGCCACGTCCGTCGGTGGCATCGAGCACCGCCGCGGCGACGTCGTCCGTGCGGTAGTTGATCGCCACGTCCGCACCGAGCTCCCGGCAGCGCGCCAGCTTCTCGTCGCTCCCCGCGGTCGCGAGCACCCGCGCACCCGCCGCCGTGCCGAGCTGCACCGCGGCCGAGCCGACGCCGCCGGCTCCGGCGTGCACGAGCACGGTCTGGCCCGCCTCGAGATGCCCGCGCTCGAACAGCGCGAGATGCGCGACGTGGAAGGGGAAGAAGAACGCGCCCGCCTCGACGTCGTCGAGCGACTCCGGCGCGTCGAACGTCATGTCGGCGTCGACGACGACCTGCTGTGCGTGGGCACCGAACGCGTCGACGGCCGTCGCCATGACGCGGCGGCCGAGCCACGCATCGCCACCCGCCCCGGCCGCGATCACCTCGCCGACGACCTCCATGCCGAGCGTGTAGGGCAGCGGAGGGTCGATCGTCCGGTAGCGGCCGAAGCAGCCGTCGACCTCGTTGTAGTTGAGCGGCGTCGTCGCGGTGCGGACGACGAGCTGGCCCACCCCTGCCGTGGGCAGCTCGACGTCGTCGAGCGCCAGCGCCTCACTCGGCTCGCCGTACCGATGCACTCGCCAGGCGCGGATCGTCACGAGCAGAGGATGGCAGACGCCCGGCATGGCCCGCGCCTCCTCGACGGCCTCGTCCACGGCTCAGGGCAGCCGCACTCGACGGGATCGCCGACTGACTCCATGATCAGGCGGTGACGGCCGTCGCCATCTTCGACCGAGTGACGCTCCCGGCCGACGAAGCCAGCCCGTGGCTCGAACGACTTCACCGCGTCTACGAGCCGGGCGCTGAACGACGCGGCATGCGACTGCGCGGGACGTGGTCGAGCCACGTCGGCGCGGACGCGGTCGAGGTGTGCGTGCTCTGGGAGCTGCCCGACGTCGCCGCGTTCTGGACCATGCGGGCCGCGGTGCTCACCGACGCGACCGTCCTCGACTGGTGGGACGCGACCGACGCGATCGCGCTCGATCGAGAGCGTCGCGTCTACGAAGCGGACGAACGATCGTGAGCCGGTGGACGGTGCAGCTCGGGTTCGACACCGGCGCGACCGTCTCCGAGGTCGACGGTGCGTTGCGCGCGCTGCCGGGGCATGCCGGTCGGAATCTCCCGGGGAGCGTCGGCGGCGCGGCCGCGACGTGGGAGGTCTCCGCGGACGATGACCCGACCGCATACCTCGACGGTTCGGTGCTGCGCGCCGTCGACGTCGCATCGCTCACCTCGATCGCCGGCGACGGAGGTGGCGACACCACCACCGTCGATCAAGCGGACGCTGCTGCTCCAGGTGCGCGCGGGGATCGCCCTGGACGCGTGCAGCCGGTTCGAAGCCGAGGTCGCGGCCATGCCGCGCCACATCCGCAGCATCCGCAGCTGGGCCTTGAGCGGCGTCGACCAGGAGCGAACCCCGAGTCGCTGGACGCACGCATGGGAGCAGGAGTACGCGACGCTCGACGGGCTCCGTCGCGACTACATGCTGCACCCGTACCACTGGGCCGGCGTCGATCGCTGGTTCGACCCCGAGATGCCGGACCGCATCGTCGAGCTCGACCTCGTGCACGTCTTCTACGAGCGCGTCGCTACCCTCGGTTCATGACGAAGCAGCGGCACATCAGCATCCACGTGGACACACCGGCACCCCCGGTCGCGGTGTTCCAGCTGCTCGCCGACGGCTCGACGTGGACGACGTGGTCGCCGATCGAGTCGTTCGAGCTCGAGCAGCAGGGCAACCCGCCGCCCGAGGGCGTCGGCGCGATCCGGGTCTTCAAGCTCGGCCGCACGACCGGGCGCGACCAGCTGCTCGAGGTGGTCCCCGATCGACGCCTCGCGTACGCGTCGCTGTCAGGGCTGCCCGTGCGCGACTACGTGGGCCAGGTCGACCTGACGCCCGCGGCCGGCGGCGGCACGAGCATCCACTGGCACTCCGACTTCTTCCCGAAGACGCCCGGCACCGGATGGCTCGTCGAGCACAGCCTGCGTCGCTTCCTCAGCAAGTGCGCGAACGGCCTGGCCGAGCACGCTGCGACGAACGAGGACGCCCGCTCCACCTGACGCGCCATCGCGTCGCGGCTCAGTCGACCCCGTCGACGACGTACATGTGCGCCCGCGCGGCGCCCGCCCGGATCTCGCGGGCGGCGGTGTACTGCTGTCCGCGGTACCACTCGATCGCCGCGGCGCGCGTCGGGAACTCGACCACGACGGTCCGGCCGGCCGGCGCGTCACCCTCGAGCAGCTCGATCTCGCCGCCCCGCACGACGTAGCGGCCGCCCGCGTCGGCGATGCTCGCCGCGGCGTGGACCTTGTACTCCTCGTAGCGCTCGGGATCGAGCACCTCACCCTGATAGATCACGTACGCCGCCATGACGACCTCCTCGACGACCCGCGGCAGCAGGACGGTGCGCTAGGGCGACTTCGACGCCGCGATCTCGATGACCGCACGCCCCAGGTAGGCGCCCGCTTCGAGCTCGTCGAGGATCGCGGGCACCTCGGTGAGTCCCCCGACGCGCGAGACGTGCGTCGTGACCCGACCGGAGGCAGCGAGGTCGACGAGCTCGCGCATCTCCTGCACGGTCCCGACTGCGGAGTAGATGATCGTCGGGTCCTTCATGAAGAGCTCGAACGGGTGCAGCTCGAAGTTGCCGTCGCTCGACGGCGGGATCCCGACCGCGACGAACAGGCCGCCACGCTTCAGCATCTGGAGGCCGAGCTCGAAGCCCGCGAGGCGGGCGGCGAACACGAGCACGGCGTCCACACCGCCGTACTCGGCGAGCGTGACCTCCACGGCCTCGTCGGGGCTCACGACGCGATCCGCGCCGAGCGAGCGCACGAACTCGAGCCGCTCCTCGCCGACGTCGACCCCGACGACGTGGAACCCGAACGTGCGCAGGATCTGGACCGCGTAGTGGCCGAGGCCGCCCGCGGCACCGATCACCGCGATCGTCCGGGGCGGGGCCATGTCGTGCGCGAAGAGCTTCTTCACCGCGCCGTACGCCGTGAGCCCACCGCACGCCAGCGGTGCCTCCTGATCGCCGATGCTGTCGGGCAGCTTCACGAGCGACGGTGCCCACACCGAGATCATCTCGGCGAACGTGCCGAGGATCGGTTTCGACTGCGCGCACAGCCGCGGTCGCCCGCTGAGGCAGTACTCGCACGCGCCGCACCAGTACCCGCCGCCCATGCCGCCGAGGCCGAGGATGACGCGGTCGCCGACCTGCACGTAGCGGTCGGCGCCCGGACCGAGCGCCGCGACGACACCGATCGCCTCGTGCCCCAACGTGCCCAGGCTCGGGATGCCTCGCCAGTCGCCTCGCGCCATGTGCAGATCGGAGTGGCACACCCCGGACGTGGTGATGCGCACGAGCGCCTCGTCGGGTGCCGGCTCGGGCTCGGGCACGTCGCCGACACCGAGCTCGCCGTCTTCCAAGCGGATCGCCTGCATGCGCGGGAACCTACCCGCGCGTGCCGGTCGCAGCACTCCGGTGCGGACCTCGGGCAGTCGGGCCACGTACGATGCGCGCCACACTTTTCCCAGGAAGGGAACCATGCAGACCTACGCCGCGACCCCCGAAATCGACGTGATCGCGTCGGAGATCCCGATCCCGGGGTTCGGACTGATCCCCGTGAACGCCTTCGTCTTCAAGGGCGCCGAGCCGATGCTCGTCGACACGCACGCCGTCGTCGAGGCTGACGACTTCATGACGTCGCTGCGCTCGGTGATCGACCCGGCCGAGCTCCGGTGGATCTGGCTCAGCCACACCGACTTCGACCACATCGGGAGCCTCGCCCGGCTGCTCGACGAGAACCCGGAGCTGCGTCTGATCACGACGTTCCTCGGCACCGGCATCATGAGCACGTTCGCGCCGCTTCCGATGGACCGGCTGTACCTGCTCAACCCGGGCGAGAAGCTGCAGGTCGGCGACCGCACGCTCGCGGCGTTCAAGCCGCCGACCTTCGACAACCCGAGCACGACAGGGTTCCTCGACGAGTCGTCCGGCACCCTGTTCAGCTCCGACTGCTTCGGAGCGCTGCTGCAGGAGGTGCCGCAGGCCGCGGCCGACCTCACGCCGGAGGAGCTGCGAGAAGGACAGATGTTCTGGGCCGCCGTCGACTCACCCTGGATCCACAAGGTCGACGACGCCAAGCTCGCGAAGGAGCTCGACGGCATCCGGTCGATGCAGCCCGAGGTGATCCTCAGCAGCCACCTCCCGGTCGCGTCGGGCGACCTCGCCGACCCGATGCTGAAGTCACTCGCGGCGGTCCCCGCGACGGACGTCTTCGTCGGTCCCGACCAGGCGGCGCTACAGCAGATGTTGCAGGAGATGGCGGCTGGAGGCGCGGGCTGACGCGATTGGCATCCGCGAGCGGCGCCTGCGAGCGTGCCGGGTCCATCCGCGATGCCAGAGGAGACAGGATGCCGCTCGCGACAGGCCACCGGTTCGGGCTCACGATCGCGCTGGGCACGATGCTCGTGATCGCGCTCGCCGCGCCGAGCGTTGCCGCGGCCGGCGGGGGCAAGGCGCCGACCTACGAGGGCGACTTCGAGTTCCAGGGCCTCGCGAGCACGAAGGCGGGCAAGGGCTGCAGCGGTCAGGGGACGTTCGGCGAGATGAAGCCCGGCGCCAAGGTGCTGATCTCCGAGCGGGTCAAGAGCACCGGCGACTTCCAGAAGCTCGCCAAGGGCAAGGTCGCGAAGGGCAAGGTCGTGACGGTCGACGGCGACGAGGTCTGCCGGATGCACGTCTCGGCCAAGGCCAAGAAGGCACCGGCGAGCGACTCGACGATCTACCTCGAGATCAAGGACGTCGCGTTCAACATCCAGTTCCCCGCCGCCGACGTCGCCGATGGCGATCTCGGGATCTGGACGTGCGAGTTCGACGACAACTCGTGCGCCACGGTGGTCGGCCGCGACTGACGTCATGCGCGCGCTGCTCCCCGATCCGTCGGACCACGTCGATCTCGAAGCGGCCTACGCGCCACCTGCCACAACGGCAGCGACGCGCCCGTTCGTGCGCGTGAACATGATCTCCAGCCTCGACGGCGCGATCGCGGTGCACGGCAAGTCGGGACAGCTCGGGGGCCCCGGCGACCATCAGGTGTTCGGCGTCCTCCGCGCGCTCACCGACATGGTGCTGGTCGGCGCCGGCACCGTCCGCGCCGAGGGCTACGGGCCGGTCCGCCTCGACGACGCTGCGGAGGAACGCCGCCGCGCCCGAGGGCAGATGCCGGTGCCGCCCATCGCCGTCGTCTCCCGCTCCTGCCATCTCGACTGGAACTCTCCCTTCTTCACCGACGCGAACGCCCGGCCGATCGTCATCACGACCACGGATGCGGACGACGCCGCGCGCGATCGGGCGGAGACGGTGGCGGACGTCGTGACGGCCGGAGCGGGCGACGTCGACCTCGCCGTCGCGCTCGATGCGCTCCACGAGCGCGGGGCCCAGTCGGTGCTCGGCGAGGGCGGACCGCGGCTGAACGCGCAGCTGGCGGCCGCCGGGTTGATCGACGAGCTGTGCCTCACGCTGTCGCCCCGCCTCGTCGCCGGTGACGGACCGCGCCTGTTCGCCGGCCCGGAGCTGCCCGAGGCGATCGGGCTCCAACCCGTCTCGCTGCTCGAGGACGACGGCTTCTTCTTCCTGCGCCTCCGTCGCGAGCACGACGACACGGCGTGACGGCTCGCTGCCGATCGGTACGCTGACGCCGCGTGAGCGGGGACGCGAAGCTCGAGACCGACTACCTCGTCGTCGGCGCCGGCGCGCTCGGCATGGCGTTCGTCGACGCGCTGATCGACCACAGCGACGCCGACGTGGTCATGGTCGAGCGCCGCCACCGACCGGGCGGCCACTGGCTCGACGCCTACCCGTTCGTGCAGCTCCACCAGCCGTCGAGCTTCTACGGCGTGAGCTCGACACCGCTCGGACACGACCGGACGGAGCCCGCGGACGAGGACCCGACGTTCGGGGAGCGCGCGACCGGCACCGAGATCTGCGGGTACTACGACGAGATCATGCGGCACCGCTTCCTCGCGTCGGGCCGCGTCCGCTTCTTCCCGATGAGCGACTACGTCGGCGACGCGAGGTTCGTGTCACGCGTCACCGGCCGATCCACGGAGTGCACGGTTCGGCGCCGCGTCGTGGACGCGACCTACATGGCGTCACGCATCCCGGCGACCGAGCCGCCGCCCTTCGACGTCGCGGACGGGGCGCGCTGCGTCCCCGTCGGCGACCTGGCACACCTCGAATGCCCGGCAGGTGGGTACGTGATCGTCGGCGGCGGCAAGACCGCGCTCGACGCCATCTGCTGGCTGCTCGATCAGGGCACCGAGGCGGGTGACATCACCTGGATCCGCCCGCAGGACACCTGGGTCCTGAACCGCGCGTTCTTCCAACCGGGCCGGGCGAAGACGTTCGCCAGCGTCGCGCTCCAGCTGGAGGCGATGGTCGCGTCCGACACGGTCGACGCCGTGTACGAGCAGCTCGAGCGCGACGAGGTCATGTTGCGCGTGGATCGCGCCGTGACGCCGACGATGTGCAAGGGCGGGACCGTCAGCATCCGCGAGCTCGAGCAGCTCCGCCGCGTCGACGACGTCGTCCGCCTCGGACACGTCGTGCGGATCGAGCCCGACGAGATCGTCCTCGAGCACGGCTCGATCCCGACCTCACCGGATCGCCTGCACGTGCACTGCGCGGCGCCCGGCCTGAGCGACAACCCGCCGCGTCCGATCTACGGCGACGACGAGATCACCCTCCAGCTCGTCACGCGCCTCGGGCTGACGCTGTCGGGCGCGCTCCAGGGCTACCTCGAGTCGACCGGCCGAACGACGCAGGAGAAGAACGCGCTCTGCCCGCCGACGACGATGCCGCACACGCCGTTCGACTACCTGCGCGTGATCCTCGCCGGCATCACGACGGAGCTGGGCTGGCAGGAGGCGCCCGACCTCGCGGCGTGGCTCGACGCCTGCCGGCTCAACCTGCTCCACGGCCTGGGTGAGCACGACGATCCGGCCGAGGTCAGGGACCTGCAGGGCCGGCTCTTCACCGCGCTCCCCGGCGCGCTCGAGAAGCTCGACAGGTTCGCGGCCGCCGCGACGCCGCGCGAGCGCGCCCGCATGTTCACGCCGACGGGAGGCGGCGCGTGAGCGTGATCGTCGTGACCGGAGCGGCCAACGGGATGGGGCGCGCGTCCGTCGATCGCCTGCGCGGGCGTGCCGACGAGATCGTTGCTGTCGACCTCACCGCGCCGGACCTCGAGGGCGCGGTCGGTGTTGCGTGCGACGTGTCGGAGCCGGCCGCGGTCGATCGTCTGGCCGCCGACGTCCGCGGTCGTGGAGCGTTCCGTGGGCTCGTCCACGCTGCCGGCATCTCGCCCACGATGGGTGACGTCCGCCGCGTGTTCGAGGTCGACCTCGTCGGGACGCAGCTCCTGCTCGACGCCTTCGAGCCGCTGGTCGAACGGGGATCGGCGGCGGTCTGCTTCGCGTCCAGCTCGGCGTACCAGGTCTCGATGATGGGCCCCGATCCCGAGCTCGACGCGTTCGTGGAGGATCCGCGCGCCGACGGGTTCCTCGACGGGGCCGCCGAGCGCTTCGACGACAGCGGCCTCGCATACGGTTGGGCGAAGCGCGGCGTCATCCGCGCCGCGGCGCGCGCCGCGGTCTCCTGGGGCCGGCGCGGTGGTCGCGTGAACTCGTTGTCCCCCGGGCTGATCGACACCGGCATGGGACGGCAGGAGTTCGAGGTGCATCCGGTGATGCAGCTCATGCTCGACGCCACGCCGCTCGCTCGTCTCGGTGACGCCGACGAGGTGGCCGCGCTCGTCGACTACCTGCTGTCGGACGACGCGTCGTTCGTCTCCGGCATCGACGTGCTCATCGACGGCGGGATGATGGAGGGCTTCCGCAGGGCGATGTCGAACCCGAGCGGCTGACGCAGCCGAGACTCGCTACGCGGTCACCTCGGCGCGCGCGAAGAGCTCCCGGAGCCAGGTGCCCGTGCGCGCGTACGCCTCTTCGGCCGCGGGGACGCCGAAGTTGACGAACCCGTGCGGCTGGCCGGGGTAGCAGACCTCGTCGACGGGGACGCCGGCCTCGGCGAGGCGCCGCGCGTACGCGCGGCCCTCGTCGCGCAGGAGGTCGCAGCCGCCGAGGATGACGAGCGCGGGTGGGAGATCGGCGAGGCTCTCCGCCTGCAACGGGCACGCGAACTGGTCGCGGCTGAGGTCGCGCCCACCCGAGTACCGCTCCCAGGACTGGTCCATGCTCGCCCGGGTGAGCACGACCCCGTCGAACTCACGGCGCGACGGGTGCTCCCACGAGCCACCGTCGGTGCCGGGGTAGATGAGCACCTGGCCGGCGACGGCGTCGCCGTCACCGCTCTCGCGGAGCCGCAGCGTCACCGCCGCGGACATCGTGCCGCCCGCGCTCTCCCCCGCCACGGCGACTCGCTCGGGTGCGACACCGAGGTCGGCGGCGTGCGCGAGCGCCCACCGGGTGATCGCCTCGCAGTCGTCGACCCCGGCCGGGAACGGATCCTCCGGCGCGAGGCGGTACCCGACCGACACCACCGTCGCGCCGGCTGCGTGCGCGATCTCACGTGCCACGTTGTCCATCAGCCCGATGCTGCCGATGCAGAACCCGCCACCGTGGAAGTACACGACCAGACCGGTCGGCTCGGTCTCGTTGCGATAGGTCCGGATCGGGACACCGTCGACGACGTCGTCGGTGACCTCGGCGATCTCACGACTCGGTGGCTCGATCGCCTCGCCGCGAGCCATCACGAGGATCTCGGGCGGGAGACTCGTCCAGGTCGAGCGGGCTCGCGTGGAACGGGTTCTCCTCGAAGTGCGCGACGACACGCGGGTCGAGCACTCCCTCGTCCCGCGTGCCGTCGCTCACTGTCGGATGCTTCCTGCGATCAGCCGGTCTCGTTGAGGTCGAGCTCGACGCTCGTCGCGTTCTTCTTCTTGCAGTCGAATGTGCCGGTCTTCGTCGGGTACACCCGCTTCCACTTCCCGTCCTTCACCTGACTCATCGCGTAGCAGGGCGACGGCACGTGGTTGCCGATGTCGGTCTTCCCGAGGATCCCGTCGGCGTCGAAGTCGTGGATGTTGTCCAGCGCCTGCAGGAGCGTCTCCCGGTTCAGGGTCTCGCCGGTCGCGACCGCGTCGTCGACCGCCCGTTGGAACAGCAGCGAGGCGACCAACGAAGAGACGTTGTTGGCATTGATCTCGTTCGGTCCACCGACGGCGTTGACGAGCTCCTTCAGCGTCGGGTTCGACTTGTAGTCGGTGTAGAACGGCAACGTGTACGTGACCGCGTACGTGTCCTCGACGTCGGCGCCACCCTGCTCGATGAACGCGTTGTCGTAGCAGCCCTGGTTGCATGCCCAGTACTTCACCGAGCTGACGCCCTGGAGCTTCGCTTCCTTGCGGAGGAGCACCATGATGGTGTTCGCGTTGCTGTTGTAGACGAAGTTCGAGTCGTTGTCCTTGACGACCTGGATGATCGGTGTCATCGCGCTCTGCGGCGACCGTGCGGACGTGTCGTAGAAGCCCTCCCCGTCGCCTTCGATTCCCGCGTCGACGGCTGCCTCGACCTGCGGCAGGACGGCATCGCGCGACGACTTGAGGTCGGTCGGGACGGTGAGGATCCCGTGGAGATCCTTCTCCTGCTCCAGGTAGTAGAGGAAGTCGCCCTGGTTCGTGTAGTAGGTCTGCGGCACCTCGTCCTGCGTGGCGCAGAACTGCTGGTCGCCCACGGAGACGTACGTCAGCCCCGAGCACCGCTGCGCCTGCTCGAGCGCGATGCCGGGCATGTCGGGAAGGCCGACCGGCGCACCCTCCTTGTTGGGGCAGGCGACCATGTCGTCGACGTTGTTCATGAACAGCGCCTGGCTGCCGACCATCGCGAAGTCTTCCGCGCACGCCTTGATGATCGCGGTGCGGGCATCGTCGGGTGACAGGTGCGAGTCGATGAAGTCGACGACGACCTTGCGGCCGGCGAGACCGCCGTCCTTGTTGACGCCCTTGGCCCAGGCGTTCACGGCGTCGACGCTGCCCTGGAAGAGGCCCGGGACGAGCTGGTTCTCGACGTCGGCGATGACCGCGATGCGGATCTCGTCGTCGGTGATGCCGATCTCGTCGGCCTTGGGCTTGCCACCGCCACCGCCACCACTGCCGGCTCCGCTGACCCCGACGAACGTCGAGGCGAGCAGGACCATGACGGTGCCGAGCACCACGAACATCGAGACCGTGCGCGACGTCCTCCGCGAGAACTTCATGCTTCCCCCCTGTGCTCCGGCTCTCTCCGGAGCCGATCATGGCATTCTCGCCGCCTGAGCGAGACGTTTACGGGCGGGATCATATTCGACTGACCGACCGGTACAAGTCGAGCAGGGCCCGCCACGGGCTGCGTCAGCCGGCGGGCGTGAACTCGAGGTGCAGGTCGTGCAGCCCGCGCAGCACCCACGTCGGCTCGTACGTGAACCGTCGGTCGCCGGCGGGGCCGTGGTGCTCGTCGGAGAGGCGGATGTCGTGCATGCGATCGAGGATCCGCTCGATGCTGATGCGCCCCTCGGCCCGAGCCAGCGGCGCGCCGGGGCACGAGTGGGCACCCCGCCCGAACGCGAGGTGCTCCATCGCGTTCGCCCGATCGACCTGGAACTCGGCCGGGCACTCGAAGCGCCGAGGATCTCGGTTCGCCGCGCCGTTGAGCAGCATCACCGGCGTGCCGGGCTCGACGCGCACGTCCCCCACGGTCGCCGCACGGCGGGCGAGGCGGAAGTCGGCCTTCACGGGGCTCTCGATGCGCAGCGCCTCCTCGATGAAGTTCGGGATGAGGTCGCGCTCGCTCGCGCAGCTGGTCCTGGAGCTCCGGGTCCTCCGCGAGGTACTTCAGCGCGGTCGCGAGGAGGCGGGCCGTGGTCTCCTGGCCCGCGGCGAACAGGAACGTCGCGATCCGCACGACGGACGAGGACGTCGGGTGTCGACCCGTCCGGGTACGTCGCGAGGGCGAGGTCGGTGAGGACGTCGGCGCGCGGCTCTGCGCGGCGGTCCTCGACGTAGGCGGCGAACCACTCGTCGAGCCAGGCCAGCGCGTTGAGCTCCTGCCCGCCGTCGTCCGCGAGCATGCCCGGCGCGGTGCTGAAGCCGAAGCCCTCCCGGAACCGCTCGTGGTCGGCTTCGGGCACGCCGAGCAGGTCGGCGACCGCGAGCATCGCGAACGGTTGCGAGTACGCGCGGATGAACTCGCAGCTTCCGTCGGCGACGAACTGGTCGAGCTGCTGCTCGGCGAGGCGCCACATGAACGCCTCGTTCTGCTTCAGCCGCTTCGGTGTGATGAGCCGCATCAGCAGCGCGCGCTCGCGCGTGTGATCCGGCGGGTCCATCGTCACGAGGTGCTCGTGCATCGGGAGCTGGTGCCGGTTGCCGTCGATGATGTCGCTGACGTCGTCACCCTCGAGCGGCACCGGGAAGACGGCGAAGGGACCGATGACGGAGTTGCACGACGAGAACGTGTCGATGTCGCGGTAGACCTCGGAGGCCTCGTCCCAACCCGTGACCGCGACGACACCGTGCTGCGACGTCGGCGTCACGGGGCACCGCGCCCGGAGGTGCTCGAAGTACGGGTACGGGTCCTCGGTCACCGCGTCGTCGGAGAAGAAGTCGACCTGGTCGAGCTCGGTGCTCATGTGAGTATCGTGCCAGCCCGTGCCGACCGAGGGGGACGCGCGGTGACGATCGATCTCACGGGCGGGTTGAGCGACGACCTCGAGTACGTCTTCACCGAGCAGCCGGACGATCCGGAGATGCGCGAGTCGGTGAACGCGTGGATCTGGGACGACGGCGTCGAGATCGGGCTGCCCCGCATCGGCATCGAAGCCGTCGCCGACCAGTGGGAGACCCACGACGTCCAGGCGAACATCGCCCTCGCCGACGGGCGCGTGTTCACGATGTTCACGCCCGGCCCGATCCACGATCCGATCGGCGCCGAGGGGACCCCCGGCGTGCTGGGCGCCGGCGCGCTGGCGTTCGAGCTCGTCGAGCCGTACGGGCTCCTGCGGATGCGCCTCCACGGCGAGGCCGCGGCGACGACCGTCGCGGCCCAGATCGACGGTGCGTTCCCGGGTCAGGGCGAGCCGGTGCCGATCGACGTCGAGGTCGATCTCCGCCCGGCCGTGCCGCCGTTCATGAACGGCGCGCTGCTCGCGGACGCCAAGCGCGTCCTCGACACCCAGGAGGAGGGTGACCTCATGGGGCACCCCTGGCGCTTCGAGCAGCTGTGCCGCGCCAGCGGCCGCATGCGGATCGGCGACGACACCTACGACCTCGACGGCGGCGCGAACCGCATCCGCCGCCAGAGCATCCGTCGCACCGCGAAGCTCCGCGGCCACGCGTGGCAAGCGGCGCTGTTCCCGAGCGGTCGCGCCTTCGGCTACATCGCGTACCCGCCACGCGACGACGGCAAGGACACGTACAACGAGGGCTACGTCTTCGACGGTGACGGTGCGCTGATCCCCGCGCGCGTGATGCAGGCACCGTGGCTCCAGACGCTCACGCCCAAGGGTGAGGACGTCTCGTGCGTGCTCGAGACCGAGGACGGGCGGACGGTCGGCATCGGCGCGCAGACGGCGGTGTCGACGTTCATGGTGATGCCGCCTGACGTCGGGGGCGGACTGCAGCTGCAGCAGGCGATCGCGCGCTACACGTGGGACGGCGAGAGCGCCAACGGCATGCTCGAGCGCTCGTCACCACCGGCCAGCATCGACTGAAGGTCTCCGGATGGCCGAGCACGACGAGCTGCTCGCGACCGCGCAGGAGCGGACCGGGCTCACCGACTTCGGCGACGACTCGTTCCGCGAGGGCCTCGAACGTCTCGTGCGATCGCTCCGGACCGAGGCGACGCTCAACGACATGGGCGACGTGGTGCTGCCCGAGCTGATCCTCAAGCACCTGTCGCACCGACTCCAGGTCGAGGACTGGTACCGGCGCCACCCCGAGATCGACGACGAGCCGATCGCGGCGCCGCTGATCGGTCTGGGTCTCCCGCGCACCGGCTCGACCGCGCTCTCGATCCTCCTGGCCGAGGACGACCGTGCGCGATCGCTCCGGCGGTGGGAGGCCGTCGCGCCGTGCCCGCCGCCGTCCACCGTCGACGGACCCGATCCGCGCATCGCCGAGGCCGTGGCCATGCAGGAGATGCAGGAGCAGCTCGCGCCGCGGATGGCGTCGCTCGTGCCCGGCTCGCCGACCGGGCCCGAGGAGTGCCAGGACCTGATGGCGCTCGACTTCCGGTCGCACTACTTCCAGGCGTTCGCCTACGTGCCCTCGTACTCGGAGTGGCTGCTCGACGCGGACCTGACGTCCACCTACCGGTACGAGCGCCGAGTGCTCAAGCTCCTGCAGTGGGGTGCACCGAGCCCGGCCGTGGCGCTTGAAGTGCCCGTCACACCTGCTGTGGCTCGACGACCTCCACGACGTGTTCCCGGACGCGCGCTTCGTGATGACGCATCGCGATCCCGCCGAGGTGATGGTCTCGGTCGCCGACGTCTACGCCGAGGTGTGCCGGCAGTTCAGCACCGACGTCGACCTCCGCTACCTCGGCGAGCTCAACGTCCACCACTGGACGGCGGGCATGGAACGCCTGCTGCGGTTCCGCGCCGAGCACGGCGACGATCGCTTCTACGACATCGACTTCCGGGCCGTGCAGCGCGATCCGATCGGCCAGGTCCGCGGGCTCTACGCGTGGCTCGACGAGCCCGTCACCGACGCGTTCGAGGCGGGCATGCGCGCGTGGTGGGCGGCGAACGCCGAGCGGCGCGAGGAGAACGTCCATCCCGATCCCGCGGAGTTCGGGCTCGACCTCGACGAGGTGCGCAGGCGGTTCGCGGCGTACTCGGCGAAGTACCCGGAGTGGACGGGCCTCAGGCAGTCGGGCGCGCCGTCGGCGTGAACCGGACCGGCATCGCCTCGGGCCCGACGATGAAGTTGGACGCCCGGTACGGCAGCGGTTCGTCGTTGGCGAGCTCGATGTCGGGGAGGCGCGTCAGCAGCTCCGAGAACATCACCTTGAGCTCGAGACGAGCCAGCGATGCCCCGAGGCAGAAGTGCGGGCCGAACCCGAAGGCGAGGTGCGGGTTGGGGTCACGCTCGACGTCGAGACGGAACGGCTCGGCGAACACGTCGTCGTCACGGTTCGCCGACGGGTAGACCAGGATCAGCTGGTCGCCCGCGTGGAGCTCCTGCCCGCGGATCTCGATGTCGTCGACGACCGTGCGCGACATGTTCTTGATCGGCGAGACCCACCGGAGCAGCTCCTCGACCCCTGACGTGATCGTGTCGGGACGGCTCGCGAGGATCCGCTGCTGCTCGGGGTTCTCCAGGAGGGCGAGCATCCCGCACGTGATCACGTGGCGCGTCGTCTCGTCGCCGCCGATGAGGATCAGCAGCGTCTCCTGCACGATCGACTCGTCGTCGAGCTGCTCATCGTCGATCGTCGCGTGGCAGAGCGTGCTCACCAGATCGTCCTGCGGCGGACGGGCGCGGCGATCCGCGATCACCGCGAGCTGGTACTCGCGAAAGGCGAGCATGGCGTCCATCGCCTTCGACGCGGCCTCCTCGTCGGTCGCGGTGGTGCCGCGCATGAGATCGTCGGACCACCGCAGCAGATCGTCGTAGGCATCGCGCTCGAAGCCGAGCATCTCGGCGATGAGCAGGAGCGGCAGCGGGGCCGCGATGTCCCAGACGAAGTCGCACGAGCCGCGCTCGCAGACGCGGTCGATGATCTCGGTGCAGATCGCGCGGATCGTCGACTCCTGCTCCTCGACGCGCCGCGGCGTGAACCCTCGGTTGACCAGCGAACGCCGACGCTGGTGCTCGGGGTTGTCCATGGAGATCATCATCGGGAGCGGGTCGCCGTGCGGGCGCGGCGCGCGGTAGCTCGAGAACTGCGCCGGGCTCTTCTCGATCGTGAGGACGTCCTCGTGCTTGGTGATCGCCCACACGTCGTTCTTGTCGTCGTAGTAGACGGGCGCGTGCTCGCGCATCCACGACCACGCCTCGTGCGGCTCGGTCGCGAACCAGGCTCCGTCGAGGAGATCGATGTCGGTGCGGGTCGGATGCGAGCTCACGGTTCGTCCCGGGTCTGCAGCGCGAGATTTGAGCGCGTCGTGGATTTCAAGGATCCTAACGACGCGCGATGCGATGGCGTCGTGCGACGAGAGGACGGGATCCGTGACCACGGCGAGCGACAGCACCCTCTACTACGACCCGTTCGACATCGAGATCGACAAGGACCCGCACCCGGTGTGGCGGCGACTGCGTGAAGAGGCGCCGCTCTACTACAACGAGCAGCACGACTTCTTCGCGCTGAGTCGCTTCGAGGACGTCGAGCGCGCGCTCGTCGACTGGGACACGTACCGATCCGGGCGCGGCTCGACGCTCGAGATCATCAAGGCGAACGTCGAGATCCCACCCGGCATCATCTTGTTCGAGGATCCGCCCGTCCACGACGTGCACCGGGGCCTGCTGTCGCGGGTGTTCACGCCGGGGAAGATGAACGCGATCGAGCCGAAGGTCCGCGAGTACTGCGCCCGCACGCTCGACCCGCTGGTGGGTGCGGGACGGTTCGACTTCATCGTGGATCTCGGCGCGGTGATGCCGATGCTCACGATCGGGATGCTGTTGGGTGTGCCCGAACAGGATCAGGTGGCGATTCGCGACCGGCTCGACCTGAGCCTGCGCGTCGACTCCGAGACGCCGATGACCGACGAGTTCCTCGCTGCCAGCTACGAGCTGTTCTCCGAGTACATCGAGTGGCGAGCCGATCATCCCTCCGACGACCTCATGACCGAGCTGCTCACCGCCGAGTTCGAGGACGAGACGGGGACGACGCGGCACCTGACGCGCGAGGAGATCCTCGGGTACGTCATGCTCCTCGCGGGTGCCGGGAACGAGACCACGACGCGGCTGATCGGGTGGGCCGGCAAGCTGCTGTCCGAGCACCCCGACCAACGTCGCGAGCTCGCGGCGGATCGCACGCTGCTCCGAGGTGCGATCGAGGAGACCCTCCGCTACGAGGCACCGTCGCCGGTGCAGGCGCGCACGGTGATGACGGACGTCGAGCACCACGGTCAGACCGTGCCGGCGGGCAGTGTGATGGTGCTGCTCAACGGGTCCGCGAACCGCGACGACCGCAAGTTCCCCGACGGCGACCGGTACGACATCCACCGCCCGATCGACCACCACCTGAGCTTCGGCTACGGCATCCACTTCTGCCTGGGCGCGGCGCTCGCGCGCCTCGAAGGCCGGGTCGCGCTCGACGAGGTGCTGCACGCGCTGGCCCGACTGGGAGGTCGACCTGGACAACGCGGTCCAGGCGCACACCGCGACGGTGCGGGGTTGGGAACGTCTGCCCGTCGTCACCGGCTGAGCGCGTCCGTCACTCGGACGGTGTGACGCCGAGGTACTCGGCCATACGCCCGAGCATCTCGGGTGGAAGCAGTCGATCGCGCAGGAGCATCTCCTGCGCGAACACCGCGCCGAGCACGCCGGCCTCGCTGCGCAGCGACCCGTGGTACACGCCGCGGGCGCTGTCGGCCTTGAGCGGCCAGAGCTCCAACAGCATCCACTCGTCGGCGCGGATCGGGGCGTGGAACCACACGCTGTGGTCGATGCTCGGGCCGCCGGCCGGCAGATCCGCGACCTCCACCTGCCCGAACCCCGAGCCCAGGTCCGAGACGTAGGCCACGGCACACGCGTGCACGAGCGGGTCGTCGGGCAGGCGCTCCACGGCGCGGACCCAGAGCCGATCCGAGTGGCGGATCTGCCCGTCGCCGATGCGCGTGGGCGTCACCTCGCGGACCTCGACGAGCAGCGGCGTCGGCCGCCCGCGGAGCGTCTCGGGGTCGTCACCGCCGCGGGTCGGCACCGCGTCGTAGGGCACACCCGCCTCGGCTGCGTGGAACGACGCCAGCATCGAGAAGATGACCTCGCCCTCCTGCACGGCGCGCACGTGCCGCGCCGAGAACGACCCGCCGTCACGGTCGCGGTCGACGTGCAGGATGACGGGCCGGTCGATGCGTCCGGGTCGCAGGAAGTAGCCGTGGAGCGAGTGCGGCACGCGATCGGGCGCCACCGTCATCGCCGCCGCGCGCAGCGCCTGCCCGGCGACCTGACCACCGAACAACGAGCGGCGGTCCTTGTCACCCGACTCCACCGACCCGCGGAACAGGTCGCGGTCGAGCACCTCCAGATCGAGCAGGGACGAGAGGGCGGCCATGCCGACGAGACCCTATGGGACGACTTCAGGTCGAGCGCGGGAGGCGCTCCGAGATGAAGTTCGCCTCGTCGACGATCGACTCGGGGACGCCGAAGTCCGCGAGGTCGCACGCCTCACCGAGGTGCTCGACGACCTGCTCCGGCGTGATGTCGGCGAGCCCGGGCGCGTACCAACCCCGGCTCTCGGCGATCGCCACGCGCGCGACGCGCCCGCACCCGACCGAGAAGATCCGGCGCGTCTCCGCGCACGCCCCGGCTCGACAGGTACAGCACGAGCGGCGTGACGTTCTCCACCGTCATCGACGGTGCCAACGGCTGCAGCGCGCGGACCGTCTCGCGGAGCTGCTCGGGCGAGTACGGCGGCGGCCCGGCCTCGCCGATCCCGGTGAGCGCCATCGGCATGATCGCGTTGGCCGTGATCCCGTGCGCCGCGCCTTCGAGCGCGACCACGTTGCACAGGCCGACGATCCCCGCCTTCGCCGCGCCGTAGCTCGCCTGCCACGGACTGCCGAACATCCCCGCACTCGAGGACGTGAAGACGATGCGCCCGTAGCCGGCCGCCTGCATGTGCCGGTACGCGGGCTGGGTGACGAAGAAGGCACCGAAGAGATGGGTGTCGAGCACCGCGCGGAAGTCGTCGACCGACAGGTCCTCGAACGCGCCGTTGCGGAGCTGCCCGGCGTTGTTGATCACGATCTCGACGGAGCCGAACGTGTCGATCGCCGTCTGCACGATCGCGGCGCCGCCCTCCGGTGACGCCACCGAGCTCGTCTCGGCCACCGCTGCACCACCGAGCTCGACGATCTGTCGTGCAGTGTCGTCCGCGGCACTCTCGACCAGGTCGTTGCACACCACGGACGCCCCGCGCGCCGCCAGGTCGAGCGCGTAGCCGCGGCCGAGGCCATTCCCCGCGCCGGTCACGACCGCGACCTGTCCGTCGAACCTGATCGGCGCCGTGCTCATCGCGGGAGCGTAACCACGCGACGAACGGCCCGGATCATCTCGGGTTCAGTCGCTGACGCGGACCTCCGAGTCGGCGACGACGAAGAACTGGTGGTCGTCGATGCCGTCGGCCTCGATGAGGTTGACCTCGTCACCACCCTCGACGAACTCGAGCTCGACGCCGTCGCGCACTGCGCCGTACTGCGCGCCGTCCGACTCCTCTTCGAAGATGACGAGCTCGTCAGCAGGATCGCCGCATGCTTCCTTTGCGTCGTCGTCCGGGAACCGCAGGCACCCGGTCCAGTCGCCGTCCTTCGCCTCCGCGAACAGCTCCCACTCGCCATAGGTGTCACCGGTCCCGACGGACACCCACCCGTCCGCGGGGCCGCTGCACGCGGCGAGCAGCCCGAGCGCGAGCACGCTCGTGGCGCCGCACACCTTCACGATCCTGCCCACCCTGCCCGTCCTCTCCCCGGTCTCGACCCGTCTCGGGTTCCGGCAGGAGCGTACGAGCCTCGCACGGCTCGTAGGGTGGCGCCGTGACGACGCCGTTCGCTGGCCGCGTCGACCCCGCGTTCAGCGCCGTGGACGACGTGTTCCGCGGCGAACTTCGAGCCGTCGGCGGACCGACCGGCCGACCTCGGCGCCGCGCTGTGCGTCATCGCCGACGGTGCCGTGGTCGCGGACTGCTGGGGCGGCTGGTGCGAACCCGAGCAGCAGCGGCCGTGGGCACGCGACACCCTCGTGAACGCGTACTCGGTGCTCAAGCCGGTCGCCGCGGTGCTCGCGCTCACACTCGTCGAAGCCGGCGAGCTCGCCCTCGACGATCCCGTGGTGTCGGTCTGGCCGGAGTTCGCGGAGGCGGGGAAGACCGACGTCACGCTGCGCCACGTGCTCTCGCACCGCGCGGGGTTGCCCGGCGTGCGCGCCCTGCTGCCCGACGACGCGATGCTCCACTGGGACACGATGTGCGAAGGGCTGGCGGCGTCGCGACCGTGGTGGCGGCCCGACGAGGGTCACGGCTACCACGTGAACACGTTCGGGTTCCTCGCCGGGGAACCCGTCCGGCGCCGCATCGGCACGTCGTTCGGCGAGGCGCTCCGCGCCCGGGTGACCGGCCCGCTCGATCTCGATCTGCACGTCGGGCTCGACGCCTCGGACCTGTCGAGAGTCGCGGACATCGACGCACTGAGCCAGGTCCCCGACGCGCCCCCGCGGCGCTGACCGGCGGCGAGCGCGAGGAGATGGTGCTCCACGCGTACTTCAACCCCCGTGGGCTCTCCGGTGTCGGCGTCGTCAACACCGCGGCGTGGCGCCAGAGCGCGATCCCGTCGACGAACGGACACGCGACCGCCCGTGCGGTCGCCGCGTTCTACGCCGCGCTGCTCCCCGGAGCGCAGGACCGGATCCTGGGTCCGGCGCTCGTGTCGGAGGCGACGACCCCGCACTCCGAAGGCAACGACATCGTCCTCGAACGCCCGACGCGCTTCGGCCTCGGGTTCGGTCTGCACCTCGACGAACGGCCGATCGGCACGACGGCGGCCGCGTTCGGCCACTACGGCTTCGGCGGCTCGCTCGGCTTCGCGGATCCCGACGCCGGGCATCGCGTTCGCGTACCTGATCAACCGGCCCGGCGACCGCTGGCAGAACCCGCGCACCGTGGCGCTCCTCGACGCGGTCCGATCCTGCCTCTGAGCGGCCGCGGCCGCAGTGCATTACGGTCCATGCGCGCCGTCTTCACGCGCCGGACCACGACGCACGGCGAGCAGCGGAGGACGTCATGGCCCACCACCTGCGAATCGCCCTCTACGACCTGACGTCGGGCACCGTCGAAGAAGCGGTCGAGATCGCCCGCAAGGAGATGATCCCGCTCTACGAATCGCAGCCGGGGTTCGTGCGCTACGAGGTCGGCACGTTGGACGACGGCGGCGTCGTCTCGTTCAGCGTCTGGGAGACGGAGGACGAAGCCCAGCGCGCGATCAAGCTGGCGGCCGATTGGGTCAAGGAGAACTTGTCGGAGCGCGTCAAGCTCCGTGAGGAGCACACCGGCGACATGGACTGGGAAGAAGCGCGCTGACCCCGAGCGACGCCGCGTGACCGCCATCGATCAGGTCTTCGAGAGCACGCGGTAGCGCAGGCTCAGCGCGCCCGGCCCACCAGCTCACGGACCAGCTCGAGCTCGATGTGGTCGGGCGGCAGGTTGTCGAACAGGCGACGGCCCTGCCCGAGCAGCACGGGCACCACCTGCAGCGACATCTCGTCGAGCAGGCCGGCACGCAGGAACTCCTGCGCGAGCGCGGCGCCGTGCAGCAGGATGTCGCGCCCGCCCGCCGCGGCCTTGGCCTGCGCGACGCAGGACTCGACGCCGTCGGTCACGTAGCGCGCATGCCCGGGCGCGGGCTCGTCGGGCGCGGCGTGCGTCATCACGAAGATCGGAACCCCGTCGTGGTGGTCGCCGCCCCACTGCCCGGCGATCTCGAACGTGCGGCGACCGACGATCACCGCTCCCGTGTCCATCAGCTCGTCGAACACGATCGCGTCCGGGCCGTCCGGCGGGCCGGTGCGACTCCGGATCCACACCGCCGTCCGCGAGCTGGTCGTGCAACCGCTCACCGCCGATGCCGAGTCCGTGTTCCGGGCCGTCGTCCGGGCCGGTGATGAACCCGTCCACCGACATCCACATGTAGAGCACGACCTTGCTCATGACCCTCCAAGATCGACCAACATGTCGGGAGGAGGCTGCGATGCCCGATCAGCCGGTCGAGATCAAGCGAACGTACTGCCGGATCTGCATGGTGCAGTGCGGCCTCGTCGCCGAGGTCGCCGGCGACCAGATCCTCAAGGTCCGCGGCGACAAGGACCATCCGCTCACGAAGGGCTACACCTGCCCGAAGGGTCGCGCGACCGGCCAGGTGCACCATCTCGAGGGTGCGATCACGCGCCCGCTGATGCGCAAGGACGGCGAGCTCGTTCCCGTCACGTGGGACGAAGCCCTCGACGACATCGCGGCGCGGCTCCGCGACGTCATCGACACCCACGGTCCCGACGCCGTCGGCATGTACTTCGGCAGTGGGCTCGGCCTCGACTCCGCGGGCTACTCGATGGAGGAAGCGTTCTACCGCGCCCTGGGCACACCCCGAAGTTCTCGCCGCTGACCAACGACGGCACGGCCAAGACGATGCTGGCCGGCAGCGATGGGCCAGTTCTTCGGGCTGAACCCGAAGACCGACTACGACAACGTCGAGCTGCTCATCTACGTCGGCACGAACCCGGTCGTCAGCCATGCCCACAACACCGGGATGTTCGACCCGCGGTCGTGGATCAAGTCGGTCGCAGAGCGGGGTGAGGTCTGGACGATCGACCCGGCTCCGACCCAGACCGCGCGGCTGTCCACCCGGCACATCGCCGCGTACCCCGGACGCGACTACGCGATCCTCGCCTGGGTGACGCGCGAGATCATCGACGGCGGACCGTTCGATCCCCAGCAGCGGATCGACGGGCTCGACGAGCTGCGGGCCGCACTCGACGGCTACGACCGGGCGACCGCCGCATCGATCGCCGACGTCCCGGAGCAAGACCTCGAGGATCTGCTCGACGCCATCCGCCGCAAGCGACGCGTGGCGGTGGAGACGGGCACCGGCATCACGATGTCGGTCGGCGGCAACCTGACCCAGTGGTTCGCCTGGCTGATCATGATCCTGACCGGCTCGATGAACCGCCCGGGCGGTGCGTGGTTCCACCCGGGGTTCCTCGCGCAGTTCGAACGCATCACGACCAAGCCCCTCGCGAGCGCGTTCACACCCGGATCGAACGTCCGTCCCGACGTCGAGGCATCGTCGGCGACTGGCCCTGCGCGGTGCTCCCGCTCGAGATCGAGGCCGGCAACATCCGGGCGCTGTTCAACTTCGGCGGCAGCCTGCTCCGATCGTTCCCCGACACCAACGCCTTCGGCGCCGCGCTGCCCAAGCTCGACCTCCACGTCAACACCGAGATCGTCGAGAACGAGCTGACACCGCTGTGCACGCACGTGCTCCCGACGAAGGACGCGGTCGAGCGGGCCGAGTTCACGCGCTGGGACACGCTCAACTGGAACGTGTCCCTCCAGTACACGCCGCCGTTGGTGGAGCCGATGGGTGAGCGGCGATCGGCGTGGTGGGTGATCTCGCAGTTCATGCGCCGCGCCGGGCTGCCGGTGCCCGATGACGTCCCCGAGGACGACCGGGAGCCGGGCGCCGACGACCACATGTTGGCGCGCCTGATGAAGCGCGCGCGTTGCACGTTCGACGAGCTGAAGGAGCAGCGCTACGTCGAGTTCCCCTTGGAGCTGCCCGCGGCCTGGGTCGAGGAGCACTTCGAGCGAGTCGGCGGGTGGCGGCTGGCACCGCCCGAGGTGCTCGAGCAGTGGTCCGACATCCGCGCCGCCGACGAGGCCGCACTGGGGCAGCCGCGACCGTTGTGCCTGAGCCCACGGCGTCAGTTCAAGAAGTTCAATGCCCAGCTCAGCTTCCTGGGCGAGCCCGCCGACGTCCTCCTCCATCCCGACACCGCGGCCGAGCGCGGGATCGTGGACGGGGAGCCCGTCCGCGTCTTCAACACCCGCGGCGAGATCGTCGTCGACGGCGAGGATCGATGCGGAGATGCGCAGGGGCGTCTGCTCGATCCCCCACGGACACCTCGACGCGAACGTCAACAACCTGACGAGCACCGACGACGTCGATCCCCTCGGCGGCATGGCGCTCAACTCCGGCGTGCCGATCGAGATCGAACCCGCGGCACGCTGACCTCTATCGACCCTCGGAACGAAGGAAGCGCAACGGGCATGAAGAAGAGCGGACCGCAGAAGAAGAGCAAGTCTCCGTCGCAGGAGATCGACGCGCGGATCAAGGAGCTCGACGATTGGCGGGGTGAGATGCTCGGCCGGCTCCGCAAGGTGGTCAAGCAGGCCGATCCCGATGTCGTCGAGGAGTGGAAGTGGCGCGGCGTCCCGACGTGGGAGCACGACGGCATCATCTGCACGGGCGAGACCTACAAGGAGGTCGTGAAGATGACCTTCGCCAAGGGTGCGTCGCTGAAGGATCCGTCCGGCCTCTTCAACTCGAGTCTCGAGGGGAACACGCGGCGTGCCATCGACTTCCGCGAGGGCGAGAAGATCAACGAGAAGGCGCTGAAGGCGCTCATCAAGGAGGCCGTGGCCCTCAACGAGTCCAAGGCCAAGCGCTGACCAACGACTCGGCCGACGACCGTGATGCGCCCCGACGATCCGCAGCTCGGTCCCACCACCATCACGGTCGGCTGTGTCAACTTCGAAGCGGTCGCGCGCGACAAGGCCGCCACGCTCGACAAGATCGTCGCGACGATCGCGACCGCTGCGAGCCAGGGTTGCGACCTGGTGATCTTCCCCGAGCTCGCGCTGAACACCTGGGGACGCTGCGACGAGTGCGCGGCAGCGCACCACCCGTGCGACTGGCACGTGGCGCAGGCGGAGCTCGCCGACGGACCGTCCTGCCGCGGCGTCGCCGACGCCGCGGCCGCGACCGGGATCCACGTGATCTACGGCTTCGAGGAGGCCGATCCGACCGACGCCACCGTGATCTACAACTCAGCGAACGTCGTCGCGCCCGACGGTCTGGTCGGGACGTACCGGAAGCTGCATCTCGGCATCCCCTTGGAGACCGATCACTTCACCCCGGGCGACGCGCTGCCCGTCTTCGAGACCGATCTCGGCCCGATCGGCATCTCGATCTGTTACGACTTCTACAACAACCCCGAGCTGTGCCGGGTGCTCGCCCTCAAGGGCGCGCGGCTGCTCGTGAACCCGACGGGACGATCGGACCTCCCCCGCGCACGCGAGAACCTCGAGCAGGCGACCCTGGTGCGCGCCCAGGAGAACCTCGTGTTCGCCGCGTCCGCCAACCGCGTCGGCGAGAGCCATGGCCCACCCACGTGGGCGGGCGGCAGCGTCATCGGCGGACCGGAGTTCCCCGGCTTCCCGACGGTCCTGGCCCAGGCCGGCGCGGACGAGGAGCTCATCACCGCCGACCTCGACTTCGCCGAGCTCGCCAAGTGGTACGACGTGCTCCCCTGGCGTGAGTGGCGCTCAGGACCGCAACAGCCGATCACCCGGCTGGTGGCCGACGAGCTCGCGAAGCTGGGCCGACCGACTCGC
Source organism: uncultured Acidimicrobiia bacterium (assembly GCA_963731815.1). Classification (GTDB taxonomy): domain Bacteria; phylum Actinomycetota; class Acidimicrobiia; order IMCC26256; family PALSA-555; genus DATBSK01. The sequence continues at coordinate 417,292 of CAVSWW010000010.1, forward strand.
TAGGCCGGGTCGTCGCGGCGCCGAGCGGCAGGCTCAGCCGAGCCGTCCCGCTCACGTGCTCGCCGAACTCGTTCGTCGCGGTGAGCTCGACCTCGACGATGCCGTCGTCGCCCTCGCGACGCGTCGCGGTGACCGAGCCCGTGTACGTCAGCGTGCAACCCGCGGTCGCCTGCACGCCGAGACGGATCGCGAGCGACTGCACCATCGCGTCGGGTCCCGCCCAGTCGGTGAGGAAGCGACTGCAGTACCCCGTGTCCGAGAGGATGTTCATGAAGATGTCGGCGGCGCCGTGCCCGACGGCGTAGTCACGATCGTGGTGCACGGGCATGAAGTCACGGCTCGCGACCGCGCCCGCGACGATGCGCGTCGGCGTCAGGTCGATCACCATCGTCGGGAGCTCGTCACCGACGCTGATCGCGTGCCAGTCGAGCGACGACCGCTGCGCGGTCATGCTGCACCACCGGGACGGAACTTGAAGATGCGGAACAGCTGACGGCCGACCACCTCGTCCGACTGGTCGGTGTACGTGGTCGCCCACGTGACGAAGTACCCGGGACCCAGCCGGGTCTGCTTCTGGTTCGACACCGAGTCGAGGACGGTCGTACCCCGGATCTCGTCACCGAGGCGCAGGTAGCGCATGATCTCGAACTCCGAGTTCGACGCCAACGTCGCGGTGAAGCCGGCGTCGTCGAGCAGCGCGATCACCCCGCTGCTGCCCACCTCGACCGGTGCGCCGCCACGCTCGGCGATCCCGGTGATGCGCGGGGTCGCCATCGTCCAGGTCTGCAGCATGAACGGAGGCGCGACGATCTCGCCGAAGCGCGACGCGGCCGCAGCAGCCGGGTCGGTGTACACGGGGTTCTCGTCCTCGAACGCAGCCGCCCAGTGCCGGATCATGGGTTGGTTCACCGGATCCGGTCCGTGCGCGGGACCGCTGTCGCTGAGCGGCTGGCCGACGAGCGCCTGGAGCCGCTCGTCGAGCTCGGGGTCGGGTCCGACCGTCGTTGCCATCCGCTGATCTTGCTGCACCCGCTCGGGGTCCTCCCCACCGAGACGTGGCTAGGTTGGCGCCATGGCGTGGGACTTCTCGACCGAGCCCGAGTTCCAGAAGAAGCTCGACTGGGTCGAGGAGTTCTGCCGCGAGGAGATCGAGCCGCTCGACTACGTGTTCCCGTACGCGGTCCGTTCGAAGGACCCGAAGATCAAGGCCCTGGTCAAGGACCTCCAGGACCAGATCAAGGCGCAGGGGCTCTGGGCGCTCTTCCTCGACGAGGACCTCGGCGGCCCCGGCTACGGGCAGCTCAAGCTCGGGCTGCTGAACGAGATCCTCGGCCGGTACGGGTCCGCGCCGGCGATGTTCGGTGCCGGCGCGCCCGACACCGGGAACATGGAGATGCTCGCCGCGTACGGCACCGACGAGCAGAAGCAGCGCTGGCTCGAACCGCTCCTGAACCAGGAGATGTTCTCGGCGTACTCGATGACCGAGCCCCAGGGCGGCTCCGACCCCAACCTGTTCAAGACCCACGCCACCCGCGACGGCGAGGAATGGGTCATCAACGGGGAGAAGTGGTTCACGAGCGCGGGACGCGTCGCCGACATCCTCTTCGTCATGTGCACCAACGGCATGTTCGTGGTGCCCCGCGACACACCCGGCGTCGAGATCCAACCCGAGCCCCGCACGCACAACCACATCATCTACAACGAGGTCCGGGTGCCGCTCGACCACCTGCTCGGGCCGGAGGACGGCGCCAAGGTGCTCGCGCAGCGGCGCCTCGGCGGCGGCCGCATCCACCACGCCATGCGCACGATCGCGCAGTGCAAGCTCGCCTTCGACATGATGTGCGAGCGCGCGCTGAGCCGCGAGTCGCACGGCAAGATCATCGCCGACCACCAGATGGTGCAGGAGAAGATCGCCGACTCCTACGCCGCGATCCGCATGCTGCGGCTCTTCGTCCTCGAGACGGCGTGGAAGATCGACAACACGAGCACGCAGGAGACGCGCACCGACATCGCGGCCGTGAAGTACACGATGGCCAAGGTGCTGCGCGAGGTGTCGTACAACGCGCTGCACATCCTCGGGTCGCTCGGGACCACCGACCTCACGCCGATCCAGGCGATGTACGCGGCGGCACCGACGATGGGGATCGCCGACGGCGTCGACGAGGTGCACAAGGCCACCGTGGCGCGCAACGTCCTGAAGGGCTACCGGCCCCACGAGGGCTACTGGCCGACCGAGTACATCCCCGCCAAGCGCGAAGCGGCGTGGCAGAAGTTCCAGCCCAGGTTCGACGCCGACCCGGCACTCCGCGAGCTCGCCGAGGGCTACCAGCGCTACCTCGCCAAGCGCCGCTGATCTCGCGGCTGGCTACGCTGCGCGCCGTGCCGGCTTGGAGCGCGATCGAGCAGGCGGAACCGGAGTTCGCACGGCGGGTGCAGCAGCTGTTCGACGCCGGTCGCCACAAGACGATCGCGACGCTGCGCGCCGACGGGTCACCGCGCATCTCCGGCATCGAGGCCGAGTTCGCGGACGGCGACCTGCGGTTCGGCTCGATGACCGGCGCGCGCAAGCTCGCGGACCTCATGCGAGATCCCCGCTTCGCGCTCCACGGCCCGACGTTCCACCCCGAGGAGGGCAAGGAGGGCGACTGGTCGGGCGAGGCCAAGATCGCCGGACGAGCGATCCCGGCCGGTCCGGTGGCCACGGATGACACGGGCGAGGCACCCGACGGCGAGATGTTCGTCGCCGACATCTCCGAGGTGGTCATCACCGGGCTCGACGCCGCGGCCACGAAGCTGGTCGTGCAGTCATGGACGCCCGAGCGAGGCCTGCGAACGGTCGAGCGCGACTGACCGATCGAGCGCGCTCAAGTCTGGAACGGCGACGCGCCGAAGTACGAGAAGATCAGCACCAGCCGAGGGGGTACGGAGTGACCAGGACCTCACGCATCGCGATCGTCAGCGTCTTGAGCCTCGTGCTCGTCGCCGGGTTCGCTGCGAGCGCATCTGCGGGCGACGACGACAAGCGGGCCAAGAAGTTCTGCACGAGCGCGCTCAACGTCGACCTGCAGGTCGGCACCGTGCCCGGCCTCACCACGGAGGACGTCGGTGCCTACGCAGCCGACACCAAGAAGGCCTTGAAGAAGCTCGTCAAGCAGGCGCCTTCGAAGGACGTGAAGAAGTCGCTGAAGGTGCTCGTCAAGTACTACGGCACGATCGCGGACACCGGAGATCTGAACAGCGTCGAGTACGGCGCCACGCAGATCGCCGCGGTCGACACGCATCACCGAGTTCGCGTCCACCACCTGCGTCCCGCTGCTGACCGCGACCACGTAGTTCGCGTGGTCGACCTGGGCTGAGGGCTAGCCCATCGCTTCGATGTCGGGCTCGTCTGCGAGCTCGGCGAGTCGAGCGAGGCCGCGCTCGGCGCCGTCGGCCAGGCGTGCGGCTGCGGCCTGCACCGCCGGATCGTCGGCCTGCGACGGTTCGATGCGCGCCGGGTTCAGGGCGCAGCCGGTGGCCCAGGCGGCGATGTCGGGCTCCGCACCGAAGCTGCGCGCCGCGACCGTCCCACGAACCTGCATGCGCGCCCAGCTCGCCGTGGTGTCGGGGAGGGTGTTGGGCGGACACAACCGGTTGCGCTCTCGATCGTCGTCGCGCGTCGCCTCCACGTAGCCGGCCAGGGCCGCGTTGAAGCAGGGGAAACCGGCCCGGATCGTCTGGAGCCGGATCGCGTCCGGCCCCCAGAGGGGAACCAGCGGTGGGTACTGCAGTCCGGACGCGGCGCAGTGCACGACGAGCGTGCCCGGCGCGAGCGGAAGCGACCCGTCGTCGAAGACGATCTCGCGCCCGGTCACGTGCTGGATGTGTCCCAGACGAACGACGTGGTCGATGGTGCGGAGCAGGTCGAGCTCCCATTCGCCGAGGGTGGGGGTCTTGGCCATCGTGGGGAGGATGTCCGTGTCGATCCGCAGCATCACGCCGGCGGCTTCGAGGCGGAGAAAAAGGTCGTCGAGCGACTCGGCGGCGGCGGCCGCTGCCATGGTGTCCGCAGCGAGCCCGAGCGCAACCAGCGGATCGGGCTGGACCATGGCGCGGTTGAGCATCCAGGGTTCACGCGGACGTACCCACGACGATGCGGTCCGACGCCACGCCGTTCGCCAACAACCACACGATCCCGTCGGTCGCGGTCTTGCCGGACCCGACGATCACGAAGCCGGTCGGCGTCTCGGTCAACCTCGCGAGCTCGTTGACCGCGACGACCCAGGCGTCGTCGGCGACGCCGAACGGCGGCGGCGTCGTTGCGGGGATCGTCGGCGACACGTAGGTCGCGTCGACGACGCGGCGCCGCACGTCGATCTCCACGGTCTCGCCCGACACGCGGGAGGTCACGAGATGGGAGGAACCGTCAGCGTGGAACTCGCAGGCCCCGAGGAAGGCGACGCGGCCCGAGCCGATGAAGCGGCGGCGCAGGATGTCGTCGTAGTACGCCTGGATCTCCGGTTGATGCGCCCGCTCCTGGAGCCCCACCTCCGGGCCGCTCTGTTGGACGGCACCGCTCCCGAGCACCGTCGACGCGACGCCGTAGAACACCGACGCCTGATGCAGCTGGACGAACGGATACGCGTCCACCCAGTGCCCGCTGGCCGTGTGGCGCCGGTCGACGAGCGTGACGTGGACGTCCGCGTGATCGATGAGCGCGTCGGTGAAGGCCATGCCGGCGGCGCCCGCGCCGACGACGAGGTAGTCCGTCTCCGTCGGCCCCATCCCCATGTGACCCCTCCCGTCGCTTCCACGAGGGTCAGGGCGCGGATGCTACGAGGTGCCGCCGGTCGTTGGTGTGCGTTCGTCGACGAGACGTCGGAGGCGCCGCAGCGCCCACGCGTTCCGGACATGCGTCGCGACGTTCAGGACGGCTCCCCACGCCTTGCGGGCCGGACCGCGCGTCGCGACCTCCCGCATCGTCACCCGCGTGCTCGCACCCTGCGCTTCGAGCTCCAGGCTCACGCGAGCCACTCCCGCGGGGCGGAACCTCACTTCCAGCTCGAGCCGACGCTCGGGTTCGCAGGCCAGCACCGCGGTCGAATCGTCGATGGTCGCGGCACCGGCGCCGACCGAGTGGTAGAAGCGCGAGCCGACGTTCGGCCAGTCGGGGTCGCTCGACCGGATCTCCTTCGCCGCCGACGACCCACTGCGCGTACGCGTCGGCGTCCGCCAGGACCGCGAAGACCGCATCGGCGGGCGCGTCGATGCGCACATGGTTCTCAGCCATCGACGGGCCCTTACCCGAGTCAACGAGGACGTGACCGGAGCAGCGGCGCGGTGAACCCTTCACGTCGGGCACGAAGACATGCGGCGCACGGCGCGCGGGTCCACCACCTCGAAGCGCGCCCGTGCATTGTCACGTCGTGGCCCTCGTGCAGGGCGGAGAGCTCCAGGCCTCGCGCCCTGTGCTGCCCCGACGCATGTCTCGTGCGCGCAGCACGAACCTGCTCATGAGCCGGCGCGACGATCACGGCGGTCGTCGCGCTCGTCGCGCGGGTCGGGAGCGTCGACACGCTGTCGGAGCACCGTGCGGCACGCCGAGTCCGGTTGGTTGCTCGGCGCGCTCGTGCTCTCGTTGGTGACCAACGTCGGGTTCGCGATCGCGCTGATGGGCACTGTGCCGATCCGCCTGCCCCTGTGGCCGACCACGAAGGTGCAGGTCGCGATGTCGTTCTCGAACCTGGCGATCCCGGCGATCGGCGGCACCGCCGTGCAGGTCCGCTTCCTCCAGAAGCAAGGGATCGGCCTCGCCGGCGCCGTCGCGTCCGGAGGACTGCTCGCTCCGGTCGCCAGCATCGTCGCCCAGTGCCTGCTCTTCGCGACACGCTGCTCCTGTCACCGACGGGCGTCGATCTCGAGCCCGATCCCGACCGATGGCCTCGACGACCTCGCGCTCGTCACCGTGTTCGTGGCTGCGTTCGCGACGGTGGTCGTGCTCCGCGTTCCCCGCGTGCGACGGGTTGTCGCCCCGCCGGTGTCGGCCGCGCTCTCGACGATCGGCACGGCGCTGCGTTCGCCACGTCGCGTCGCGATGCTCCTCGCCGGGAACGTCCTGGTCTCGATCCTCTACGCGGCGTGCCTCCTGTTGTGCGTCAAGGCATACGGCAGCGACGTGTCGTTCTGGTCGCTGCTCGCCGTCAACATCGGCATCGGCACGATCGCTCCGCTCATCCCCGTCCCGGGCGGTCGGGACTGCGGTCTCGGTGGTCGGTCTCGTCGGGCGCACTCGCGGCCTTCGGTGTCCCCGACGGTGTCGCCATCGCCGCGATCCTCACGAACCAGCTCGTCGTGAACTATCTCCCAGCGGTCGCGGGCTGGTTCGCGACGACGCGACCTGCTGAAGCAGGGCCTCGTCTAGGTGCGTCACTGCACGAGGCACGCGTAGCGTGCTCGCGGATGGAGCCTCGACCGCGTGAGCATCAGCTCCCCGATGCCGCGACGGCGTCGGACGCTGCCGCGGCACCGCCCCCTGCCCGCGAGCCGACCCACGCCGAGCGCGTCCGCACGCTGGTGCACGGGGAGCGGCGCGGAACGCTGTCCACCGTGGCGGCAGATCCCGCCGGGTACCCGTTCGGGTCGGTGGTGAGCTTCGGGCTCGCCGACGACGGCGACCCGCTCCTGTTCGTCAGCCTCATGGCCGAGCACACCCAGAACACGCTGCGCGACCCACGGGCGAGCCTCCTCGTCACCGAGCCGGTGCCCGAGGGTGCTGATCCCCTGGCGAGCGGACGCGTCACGCTGCTCGGACTGCTCAGGCAGATCGACGACGACGACGAGCGCGACATCGCCCGCGCCCGCTATCTCGAGGCGAACCCTGCCGCGTCGTACTACATCGACTTCGGCGACTTCACGTTCCTGCAGCTGTCCGTCGAGCACGTGCGATACGTCGGCGGCTACGGGCGCATGAGCTGGGTCGACGCGACCGACTACCGAACCGCGACGCCCGATCCGCTGGTCGACGCTGCCGCCGGGATCATCGAGCACATGAACGCCGACCACGCCGATGCCCAGGTGCTGTTCTGCCGGCACTTCGCCGGGCTCGAGGACACCCGATCCGCCACCATGTCGGCGGTCGACCGCTACGGCTTCGACCTGGTGGCCGTCAGCGACGCACACCGGACCGCGGTCAGGCTGGCCTTCCCGGACGAGTGCACGTCCGGCGACCAGGTGCGGCGCGCGATGGTCGCGATGGTCGGCGAGAGCACGCGCGGCATCGACCTGACGCTGGGCAGCATGCGGTGAAGCAGACGACGACCGACGCGCGGCGGGTGCTGCTCTGCTGCCACGACGCGGGCGGGACGGTGCCACCGATGCTGGCGCTCGCGACCGAGCTCGTCGCGCGCCGCAGTCGACGACTTGGAGTCGCTGCTCCCCTGACAGACTCCGGGCGTGGCCGAGCCCGCGATCCTGATCGACCCGCGTGACGTCACGGTCGACTGGCTGACCGCGGTGCTGCGCCACACGGGGCACGACGAGACGGTGATCGGGTTCACGCCCGAGCCCGTGGGCACCGGGCAGATGGCGCAGAGCACGCGGTTCGTGCTCGAGTGCGCACACTCGGACACCGCACCGGTGTCGGTCGTGGGCAAGTTCCCGTCGCCGAGCGCCGAGAGCCGCGCGGCCGGTGCCGCCGGGGGCTACCGCAACGAGGTGTGCTTCTACCGCGAGCTCGCCGAGACGCTCGCCGTCCGGACGCCCCGGTGCTACTTCGGCGCGATCAGCGACGACTTCGCGACGTTCACCCTTGTCCTGGAGGACCTGAGCCCGCGCCGGCAGGGCGACCAGCTCGCGGGATGCGACGCCGGGCAGCTCGTCGCCGCCGCGGAGAACCTGGCCGGCTTGCATGCACCGCGCTGGTGTGACCCGACGCTCCGTGACCTTCACTGGGTGAGCTCGACGCTCGGCGAGCAAGCGGCCTCGATCGTGCAGCTCATCACACCGATGTTCGTGGAGCGCTACGCCGCTCACCTCTCTCCGGCGACGGTGATGGTGCTCGAGACGTTCGCGTCGGGCATCGAGCGCTGGTTCGAGCGGGAACCTGCACGCTTCGCGATCGTCCACGGCGACTACCGCCTCGACAACCTCATGTTCGCTCCCCCGGACGCCGAGGGACACGACCCCGTGGCGGCCGTCGACTGGCAGACGGTGATGATCGGCAACCCCGGACGTGACCTGTCGTATCTGCTCGGGACGAGCATCGAGCCTCCACTGCGACGCGAGGTCGAAGGCGACGTCCGGGCCGCGTACCTCGCGCGCCTGACATGAGCTGGGCGTGACCGGCATCGACCTCGAGACCCTCGAGGCCGACGAGCGGCACGGCACGTTCCAGGGACCGTTCATCACGATGCTCGGCGCGATCGCGGTCGGCCGGACCGAACGTGGCGACCGCATGTTCGTCGCGATGGCGGAGCGCTCGGCAGCCATGGTCCGCGACCGCGACGCGCTCGACCTGCTCGCCTGAGCGCGCGCGTCAGCGGGCGGCCCGCTCGCGGTACTCCTCGAACACAGGTGCGAGCTCCGCCGGCGTGGCGCCGTGCATGATGACGCCGTCGCAGCCCAGGTCGAGCTGGTGCCGGATCGCGTCGACGCACTCCGCCGGCGTGCCACTCGCCATCGGCTCGAGCCACTCCGTCGGGATGAGCGTCGCGACGTGCTCGAGCTCAGCCGTCGTGGCGGTCATGTCGAAGCCGCCGGCGAACGACGCCACCATCTCGTCAGCACGGAAGCGCTCGAGCACCGCGGGATCCCACCCGTTCGTCCGGACCAGGAGATCGCCGTAGCCCTGGAGATACGTCGCGAGCCTGCCGACGGTCTTCTTGAGGCGCAGCGCCTCGTCGAGGTGGTCACCGACGGTCGCGAAGCACGACCACACCTTCACCGCGCTCGGATCGCGGCCGGCATCCTCGGCGCCACGCCGAACCGTCTCGACGCACCGCTGGGTGGTCTCGTCCGTGAAGAACGTGTGCAGCACGACCTCGTCGAAGCATCGACCCCCGACGCGAGCGAGTTCGGCCCGAAGGCGACGAGCAGCAGCGGGATGTCCTCGTCGAACGAGGGGTCGAGCCGGAGCACCGGCCAGCGGCCTGCTGGGCCGTCGTGGCCGATGATCGTGTCGCCGTGCCACAGCCGCCGCATCAGTCCGGCGAAGTCCTCGAGCTGCGCCGTCGTGACCCGTGGGATCCCGAACGCGTCCTGCATCATCTCGATCCCCCGCCCGAGGCCGAGCGTGAAGCGACCGCCGGTGAGTCGATGCATGGTCGTGGCGTACGACGCGGTGACCATCGGATGCCGCGTGTTGTGGTTGGTCGCGGCAGTCGCGATCTGGATGCGCTCGCTGACCGCGCCGGCGGCGCCCGACATCGCTTTCGTTCATCGCCTCGCGCGCCAGATCGCGCACCAGCCCCTTGACGTCGGTGTCGCCCAGTAGAGCCGGCACCTCGCGCACCATCACGGCGCCGGCCCCGAACGCCTCCAAGACCAAGCCGAGCTTCTCCAGGGCGCCGGCGGTCTCCGCCAGGGCGGCCGCCTCGTCGGCATCGAGTTCCACGATTTCGGGGATCAGCAGCACCTGCCGCGCGACGCCGCCGTTGGCCATCGCGCCCTTGATGCGTTCGTAGACCAGGCGCTCGTGGGCGGCGTGCTGGTCGACGATGACGACCGACGTACGGGTTTGCGCCACGATGTAGGTCTCGTGCAACTGCGCGCGGGCAGCCCCCAGCGGGCGGTCGAGCAATTCTGTCGCAACCGGCTCTGCGCCCGCAGCGCTATCGGCACTCAGCGCATCCAAGCCCTCGATCGGCGCCTGCCAATCCTCGGCAAATCCCGGCGTCGCGCCGTTCCGCTGGGGATAGGGAGTGGCACGGCTGGGATAGGAAGCGCGATGGTTGTCCAACCGCCCGCAGCAGACGGCGTGAACGCCGGGCCGGCCGAACGGGCTAGGGCGCTGATGGCCTGCAGGCCGCCGGCCGTGGAGGCCCTGTGTCCGGCCGCCTCCAGCGCCGCCCTGAGCGCGCCCGCCACCAGGCTGCGCACGGCGCCGGCATCGCGAAAGCGTACCTCCGCCTTGCTCGGATGCACGTTCACGTCCACCTCGCGCGGGGGGAGCGCCACGAACAGCGCGAGCAGCGGATAGCGCCCCTTGGGCACCAGATCGCCGTAGGCCGCGCGCACGGCGCCGATCAGCAGCCGGTCCTTCACCGGGCGGCCGTTGACGAACAGGAACTGCTGGCCCGGGTCGGGCCGGTGCAGGGTCGGCAGTCCGGCAAAGCCGGTCACGCACACGCCCTCGCGCGCGATGTCGATCGCCAGCGCGTCGTCGAGGAACTCGCGTCCCATGATGCGGCCGAGGCGCACCAGGTGGCCGTCGGCGCCCAGAGGCTGCGCCGGCAGCTTCAGTCCGGTGCGCTCGCCGGTGGTGAGCGTGAAAGCCACCGTCGGGTTGGCCATGGCGAGCCGCTTGACGCACTTCGGAGATGGCCATGTTCTCTGCGCGCTCGCTTTTCAGGAACTTGAGCCGCGCGGGCGTAGCCGAGAACAGCTCGCGCACCTCCACGCGCGTGCCGGGATTGAGCGCCGCCGGCCGCACCGCCTGCTTGGCGCCGCGATCGACGATGATCTCATGCGCCGCGGCGGCCTCGCGCGGGCGCGAGGCGACACCCAGATGCGCCACGGAGCCGATCGAGGGCAGCGCTTCGCCGCGAAATCCGAGCGTGGCGATGTTGAACAGGTCGTCGTCGGCGAGCTTGGAGGTCGCGTGACGCTCGACCGCGAGCGCCAGATCTCGGCGCGCTCATGCCGCCGCCGTTGTCGGTGACGCGGATCAGCGACAGGCCGCCTGCCGCCGTCACGACCTCGATGTCGGTCGCGCCCGCGTCGAGCGCATTCTCGACCAGCTCCTTCACCACGCTGGCCGGCCGCTCGATCACCTCGCCGGCGGCGATGCGGTTGACGGTCTCCGATCTCAGCTGGCGAATCGCCAAGGGATGCCTGTCTCCCCAATGGGCCGTGCTTACGCCTTAGGCAGCGCTGCCACACGCTCGCGCGTGATGTTTTTCGCCAGCTCGACGGCCGGCTGATCGAACGGGTCGACGCCCAGCAGATGGGCTGCCAGAATCGTTTCCAGCATCATGTGCATCATCAGCGCACCCAGTGCCCGCTCGTCAAGACGGGCAAGATCGAAGGTGCGCACCGGCCGTCCGGCTTTTGCCAAAGCCTGTGGAACCGCTTGCGCCTGCGCCGCCACCAGATCGCCCGCCGTCCGGCCGGCCAGATAGTCGAGCCCCGCGCCCCTGGCCAATTCCTCGCTGATCCGCGGGCCCGTGCCTGCGGTCGGGGTGCGCACCACCGTGATCAGGTGCTCGCGCGGCCCGTCCATGAAAAGCTGCAGCTGGCTGTGCTGGTCGACCGGCCCCAGGCAGGCAATGGGCGTTGTGCCCTGCCCGTTCTTGCCGAGGCTCTCCGCCCACAGCTGCGCGAACCAGGCCGAGAAGCGCCCGAGCCGATCCGAATAGGGCATCATGACCTGAGCCCGGATGCCCCGCTCGCGCGCCAGCCCGATCGCCACCGCAGCCCCTTGCGCGGGAGCGAAATCGCCCGGGGCTTTGGCCGCCAGCAAGGCGTCGACCACGCTCCTGGCGCCGGCACGCACCGCGCGCGCATCGAGCCCGCGGGCGATGGCCGCCAGCAGCCCGACATTGGTCAGCACCGAGAACCGCCCGCCGATGCCCGGATGATGATCGAGCAGGGGAATGCCATGCGCCTCGAACAGCGTGCGCAGGCCGTTCGCCTTGCCCTCGACCTTGGCCTCGGTGACGCCCAGAAACAGCTCCGGAATGCGCTTCTCGAGCCCAGCGGCCTTGACGGCGTCGAGGGCTGCCAGGGCCTGGACCAGGGTCTCGGGCGTGCCGCCGGACTTGGAGATCACGACGAAGCGCGCGGAACCCAGATCGTCGAACGAGCCGAGCGCCGACTGCAGGGTCTCGCCGTCGAGATTGTCGTAGAAGCGCGTGCGCGGACGCTTCTTCTGCGATTCATCTGCGGTGCCCGGGATGTGCCAGCCGCCGAGCTGGGCCAGCGCCTGGCCTCCGAGGCTCGAGCCGCCGGTGCCGAAGAAGATCACGGCCCGCGCGCCCTGGCACAGCTTGCCGAACGCCGCCTCGGCGGCCTCGATGTCCGCGCTCTCCTCGGGGATGCGCAGGTGCGGCAGGTGCCGCGTCTTGTGGTCGTCCTGCAGGCGCGAGAGCGCCGGTGCCAGGCGATCCAGCCAGGACTTCAATTCGGCCTGAGACAGGCCGTGAGGCCCGATGGCGTCTTTAAGACAGCCGGCTATGGATTGCTGATAGAAAGGTTCGCCGGTGCGCGCGCTGGTATCGTGTGCCATGGGGCGAGGCCTAGCGCGATTTTTCCCGACTGTCATCCCGGCCGTAGTGCGCCAGCACGGAGAGCCGGGGCCCAGGGCCGCAAGCGCCACGTCCCACACCGCGGCCCCTGGGTCCCGGATATTTCGCTTGGCGCGAAATTCCGGGATGACAAGGACGCGCTGGTCTCAGCCTCCCGGCATCAGGCCCTTGGGCTTGCCGACGACCGTCACGATCGGGTCCTTGCCCTCGAACAACCGCTTGGCGACGCGCTTCACGTCGTCCAGCGTTACGGCATTGATCATGCCGTTGCGGTTCTCGATGTAGTCGGGCCCGAGGCCCTCGACCATGGTCCACAACAGCTGGTTGGCGATGTTGGCGCTCGTGTCGAACCGCAGCGCGAAGGAACCGGTGAGGAAGGACTTCGCATCCGACAACTCGGCCTCGGTGACACCGTCCGCGGCAACGCGCTTGAACTCGTTCCGGATCAGCTCCAGCGACTGCCCGATCTCCTCGTTCTTGGTCGCGACGTTGCCGATGAAAACGGAGGCGTTCTTCAGCGGCACGATGGTGGTGTCGACCCCGTAGGCAAGGCCGCGCTTCTCGCGCACCTCGAGATACAGCCGGGAGGCGAAGCCGCCGCCCACGATATTGTTGAGCACGAAGGCCGCCATGAAGTCCTTGTCCTGGCGCGCCATCGCCGGCAGGCCGAAGCGCGCCGCGGACTGCGGCACGTTCATCTCGACCACTTTCAGCTTCTGCGCGGCCTTGGGCTCGGTCCGGGTCACCGGTGTGAGCTTCGCGGTGGCAGGCAGCCCGCCGAAGATGGCGTCCAGGATGCCGCCGAGCGCCTTGGCGTCGATGTCGCCGACGACCGCGACGCGCAGCTTGTCTCGCGCGAAGGTGTTCGCCCGGAAAGCGACAAGATCGGCCCGCGAGATCTCGGCCACAGACTCGGGTGTGCCGTTGGCAGGCCGCCCGTAGGGATGTCCGGCAAACGCCAGCGCCATCCACTGATCGGCGGCGACACGCGTGGGATCGCGCTGGGCATAGGCGAGATTGGCGAGATACTGCGCGCGCATGCGCTCGATCGCTTCCGCATCGAACCGCGGCTTGTTGAGTGCCAGCGCCAACAGCGCCACCGCCCGGTCGCGGTTCTCGGTGAGCGTCTCGAAGCTGCCATAGAAGGCGTCGCGCCCATCATCGAAGCTCATGCGCATGGCCAACTCTTCCATGCTCTCCTGGAACTGCTTGGCAGGCAGATCGCCGGCGCCTTCATCCAGCATCCCGGCAAGAAAATTGGCCACACCGTCCTTGCCGGCCGGGTCCTGCGAACTGCCGCCCTCGAACGCAAAGCGCATGGCGATGAGCGGAACGCTCCGTTCCTCGACCAGCCAGGCCGTGATGCCTCCCGGGCTCTTGATCTCTTGGATTTTCATTGCCAGTGCCCTGCTGGGGATGAGCGTCGTGACGGCTGCTGCAAGCGCCAGGACCAGCAGCATGGGGATGACCTGATGGCCAGCCGGCATGCGGCCTGAAGAACGGGAGAAACACCACTGCGCCCTCCCTCAGCTTTTCTTCGCCGACGCGGGAGGCGCAGGCAGATTTTCGGGACCCGACGCCGTAGGCACCAGCGTTCCGGTGACAGACCGCCGGATGTCGAGGTACTTCGCCGCAACCTCTTTGACCTGCGCGACCGTAACCTTGGCAATTGCGGCCGGCCAGCTGTTGATCTTGTCGATGGTCATGCCGAGCGCGAGGCCGCTGCCGTAGCGTCGCGCCAGCTGTTCCTGGCTGTCGGACTCGTACACGAATTCGGCAATGAACTGTTTTCTGGCCCGTTCGAGCTCGGCCTCGGTGACACCCTTCTCGCGCAATTCGTGCACGACCCTGTCGATGCCCTGCTCCACCTTGTCGAGCGGCATGCCTTCCGTGGCGACGGCGGAGAGACCGATGGAGCCGCTGTCGAGGGAGAGGCCGGAATACCAACCGCCGGCGCTCGAGGCGATCTTCTCCTCGGCGACCAGTTTCTGATAGATGCGGCTGGTGCCGCCCACTCCGGCGATCTTCATGAGCAGATAAAGCGCCTCCGCCTCGCCCGGCTGGGCCGTGGTCAGGGCCGGCGCGAGATAGTAGCGCCGGACCGACGCGTTGCCGGCCCGCGGGTCTTTCAGCTCGACGCGCCGTGCCGCGCGCTGCTCGGGCTCCTGCGGCCGCACACGCGGGCCGATGTCCGAGTTGGCGGGCAGAACACCGTAGGTCGCCTCGGCAAGCACCTTGACCTCGGCCGGATTGACATCGCCGGTCACGACCACGATGGCGTTGTTGGGGGCATAGAAGCGCTTGTAGAAGGCGAGCGCGTCTTCGCGCGAAAGCCTGGCCATCTCGTGCATCCAGCCGATGATGGGAATGCGGTAGGGATGGTTCTGATAGAGCGCCGCCGACATCTGCTCGGTCAGGAGGCTCGATGGCACATTTTCGGTGCGCACCCTGCGCTCCTCGATGATCACCTGGCGCTCGGTCGCCACCTCGGCCTCGCCAAGCCGCAGGTTCACCATGCGGTCGGCTTCCATGCTCATGACGTCCTTCAGCCGTTCCTTCGCCACGCGCTCGAAGTAGGCCGTGTAGTCGTAGCTGGTGAACGCGTTATGCTGCCCGCCGAGGCGCGAGACCGTGGCGGAGAATTCGCCGTTGGCGAGCTTGTCTGTCGACTTGAACATCAGATGCTCGAGGAAGTGAGCGATACCCGAGACGCCGGGCGGCTCGTCGGCAGACCCCACGCGGAAGTACACCATGTGCGTAATCACAGGCGCACGCGTGTCCGGAACGACCACGAGGACCAGGCCGTTCGCCAGCTTGAACTCGCTCACGCGATTGGCGGGGTTGGCCTGAGCCGTTGCGAAGCTTTGCGAGATCAGCATGAGCCCTAAGAGGAGGAAGCAGAGGCCTTGGCGGGGAGTCCACATGGGTCGAGCGATCCTGACCGCGAGGCCGCTGCCTCGCAACTTTGCAGCCCGTACGATGACAGCAGACGATGGGCAGCGGGTTCGACCGCCGTTGTATCTGGTCTTCCGGAGGCCATAGTCAAATGACAACCGCTTAATGTGCTATGTGCTGAGCCCGGGCCGGGCAGCATACGGGCTTGTAAAGCGGTGAACGAGGCGGGAAGGGGCCGGCTTGCAAGAGTGCCGCAGCCTACTTGTTAACGTTATTCGTGATGTTGCCGAGCATTCCGCACGTGCCATAGGGACTGCGGTTGGCGCCGCTATTCTGCGGGTTGTAGGCCTTGTCCTTCCATTGGATCTCGCCGCGGCAGTAGGCCTGGTGCAGGCGCTCGCGCTCCTTGGCCGCAGCCTGCTTGCGCAGCTCCGGATCGTTGAGCGCCGCGACCTGCTCATCGGAGGCCCTGCCGGAACCCGGGTCGGGCAGGCGGGTGACGCTGGGCGGCACCACCAGCGGCGCTCTGTCCGCCATCTTGGGCTCGGCTTTCTCCTGAGACGCCGCGCTCAAACCCATCAAGTCGAAGAGCTTGCCGTTGAAGTCGACACCCTCGATGCCGCCGCACCCGCTCAACGCCAGCGTCGATGCGAAAGCCGCGGCGGCGGAAATCTGCGTCAGGTAGCGGCGCAACAGCATCTCCAGCAACCCCGGAGTTCGATGTGTCGCCAAAGGCTTACGGCGACTTTGAGGCACGATTGCGACTCGGGCTCAGGAAGTCATACAGCAGCCCGCACACCCCGGCAACAATGGCTGCATCGGCAATATTGAACACATACCAATAAAAGCCGAGGGCATGGAGGGAAAAGAAATCTGCCACCCCTCCGAGGACAAGGCGGTCGATGGCGTTGCTGATGGCGCCGCCCATGATGAACCCGAGGCTGGCAGCAACCAGCTTGTCGGCGACGCCCCGGGCAAGCCAGACGGCCATGGCCAGAGCAGCCAGCACAGCAAACCCCGCCAGCAGCCACTGTCCCTCTCGGCTTTCCTGCAGGAACATGCCGTAGCTGACGCCCAGGTTCTTGACGTACACCAGGTCGAGAAACGGCGTCACGGCGACGCGGCCCCGCTCCTCGATCCGGTAGACGAGAAGCATCCACCACTTGTGTGCCTGATCGACAACCACTGTAGAACGGCCAGCCCAA
>CAVSWW010000011.1:0-828689 GCA_963731815.1 uncultured Acidimicrobiia bacterium
CTACGACTTCTACGATGCGAAGGCGACACCTCGATGCATGCCGGAAGCTCGTCAACCGTCGTGCCACAAGTCCTCGGCTGCGCCGAGGCTTTCCGCATCACGTTCCGATTGAGGCCCGTCGCTGGCTGCGTTAGGCATGTGTCATGCGACGAGGGATCTGTGTGAAGTGCGGTGCGGCGACCGTGAAGGCTGCCAACCACGGCATCCAGATGGGCCAGAGCTCCGAACACATCTTCGGCCGAACATCGGCCCGGGGTTCAAGGGGATGGTCGTGCCCCAAGCCACGGCACTGTGGTCGTTCGGCTGCACATCGTGCGGCTACGTCGAGCTGTACGTCCTCGACCCCGCCGGGATCGCGTTCATCGACCAGACCTGGGAGTCCGTGCCACCCGAAGGCGGCGATTCGCCCACCGCTTGACATGTGACCAAATGGTCACCTAATTTCTGTCTGTGGACACGGTGTTCAAGGCCCTCGCCGACCCGACTCGCCCAGCGCTGCTCGACGAGCTGTTTCGCGACGACGGCCAGACGCTGAGTGCCCTCGAGGAGCGGTTTCCCATGACTCGGTACGGGGTCATGAAGCACCTCAAGCAGCTGGAGGAAGCCGGACTCGTGGTCACGAGGCGTCGAGGTCGGGAGAAGCTCCACTTCTTGAACCCGGTCCCCATCCGGCTCATCCACGACCGATGGGTGAGCAAGTACGCGCAGCCTTGGGTCTCCGGACTGAGCGACCTCAAGGCCGACTTGGAGGGATAGCCATGGAGAAGGTGTACGAGATCTTCATCAAGACCACGCCCGAGCGGCTGTGGGACGCGATCACGGATCCCGAGCAGCGGGCGAAGTACAACTTCGGCGCCTCCCCCACCAACGAGTGGACGCAGGGTGCCAAGTACGAGATGAGCGCCGGCGGCGGGGCCGTGCCACTCGGTGACGGCGAGGTTCTGGACGTCGACCCGCCACGCCGGCTCGTGCACACGATGCGGGCACTGTGGAGCGACGACGTGAAGTCGGAGGGCTACTCGCAGGTCGCGTGGGAGATCGAGCAGATCGAGGACTCGTGTCGGCTCACGATCGTCCACAGCGAGCTCCGCGACGACGCGAACCCCGAGCTCTACGGCGGCTGGCCGATGATCCTCTCCGGTCTCAAGACGTGGCTCGAGACCGGCGAGCTGCTCACCACTCCGGGATCGCTGATGTACGCAGGGTGATCTTGGCGAACCTCGAACGCGGTTGCGTTGCGAACGTCGTCGCCGCCGTCAGGTGGACGCGTCGTGACGTCGGGCGCGCTCCACGACTTCTACGTTGCGAACGTAATCAGCTCAACACGCTGACCAGCACCAACGCGCGAACGCCCAGGTCAGACGGTACTCGAGTGCACCTCATGAACGACCTTGAGTGACCGTGCGTGACCACTGCTACTGGCACGTTTGTGGCACGGCGACGTCAGACTCCGACTCCCTGACTTCGTCGCCGGCCGCGTCCAGCCCCGGAGCCATCGCCCGATAGCGCACTGCCCTCCAACGGCACTTCAGGGCGCATGCCCCGCGTCGATATGCACGCGGATTCGGGGACACCCTGCGGCCTTCCGGGCTTGCCCAGAGCCGTCGTTCCGTCGCGAGGCAGCGGCCAACGTGCCAGGACAAATCACGTCAAGCCGTAACTCGCGTGGGCCGGTATCGCAGGGCGACCGCCCCCGACCGGAACTCATGGCGATCCACGAGCTCGAGCTGGATGCGCTCGCGCAGACCGGCGAGCAACGTCGGCCCCTGTCCGGCAAGGACCGGCTGCACAAGGAACTCGTACTCGTCGATCAGTCCCAGATCTGCCAACGCCAGGGGGAGCGTCACGCCACCCACGAACAGGCCCTCGCCTGGCTCCTGCTTGAGCCGCTGAACCGCTTGCCCCAAGTCGCCTCGCACCAGCTCGGCATTCCAATCGACCCCGCTCAGCGTGCTCGACACGACGTACTTCTTCGCCCGGTCGATGGTCTCGGCGAACGGGATCTCCCACTCATCCATCCAGTCAGGCCACGTGCCCGTGGCCGGCTGCCGCCACGCCGACTCCATCATCTCGTAGGTCACCCGGCCGAATAGCAGGGCATCGGCTCGTTCCATCTCAGCGGTCCAGTAGCGCATCGACTCCTCGTCCGGGGGGAGCCCTGCCTCGTGATGGCAGCAGCCGTCGAGCGTGACGTTGATCGAGTATCGAAGTGGTCTCATCTCGGTGCTCTCCCTTGATGCGCGCCGCGCGTTCACCGGACCGTACGCAGACGATTGTCGGCGCCATTTCTCATCGGCGCCCCGATCGCACCTACTCAACACCGTCGTGGTTCGAACCAGACCGCAGACCGAGGGACCAGTTCGATGCGGCGCTTCAGGAGGCGGGGGCGCGGGCGGCGAGGATGCCTTCGATCTGACCGATCGCTTCGAGCATGCCTTCCTCCTGGCCCATCTCGAGCAACTTCTCCATGGTCTCGAGTGACTCGAAGCTCGACTCGATAGCCATGAGCGTGCCGCCCTCGTTCTCGGTGAGGGTGACGACCATGAGGCCGGTCGGCATCTCGGGGTTGGGCCTGCCGTCGGAGTCGCCGAAACCGTCTTGCAGCTCGAGGCGCGTCGGCGGGTCGACGGCCTGAACCTTCCACCAGCCGTGATGCTGCTCGCCGTCGGGTCCCGTCATGAAGTACGAGACGTGCGCACCCGCCGTCAGGTCGTGCGTCGTGAATGTCGCCGGGTAGCCCGGCGGACCCCACCACTGTTCGAGCTGGCGCGGGTCGGCCCAGAGCTGCCACGCGCGATCGACAGTCGCGTCCAGCTCCGCGGTGATCGTCATCGTGAGGTGCTCGGGGTCCTTGACGACGTGCGTTGCGATCATGGTTTCCGTCCTCCGTTGCGGTCGGTGGCGAGCAGGTCGCCGATGCGATCGATGCGGCCGCGCCAGGCGGCTTCCAACTTCTCGAGGAGCTCGACGGCGCGGCGCATCGTGTCGGCGTTGCCCCGCACGAGTTGTTCCCGGCCGTGGCGGTGCTTACTGACGAGCCCCGCGCGTTCGAGCACGGCGACGTGCTTCTGCACCGCGGTGACCGACATCGAGTAGTTGCGGGCGAGGGCCGAGACGCTGTGCTGCCCGTCGAGCGCGCGCACGAGGATGTCGCGGCGCGTGCTGTCGGCCAGGGCGTGGAACACCCGGTCGGCCTGGGCGTCCTGCAACTTACCTACAACCATATGGTTGTAGGTAACCACATGCAGTCGACGGTTGCAACCTCGTCCACGACAACGTACGCGGGACAAGGATCGCGATGGTGGAGGTGATGGGACTTGAACCCACGACTTCTACGTTGCGAACGTAGCGCTCTACCAGGCTGAGCTACACCCCCGCGGGACGGATCAGGTTACCAGGGGGTCTCGCGAGGGAACTCAGCCGTAGTTGCGGCGCAGCGCGAGCACGGTGGCTTCGCGCGGGACCCCGACGTGCGACACCGGATCGCGGTGGCGGTTCGTGTCGAGGTGGTGCACGTTGCTCGGCATCAGCGCCGGTGCCGGCAGCGCGGCGCGCGCCGCCGAAGGCAGCGCGGGCTGGCGAGCCGCGTAGCGACGCTGCTGCGACTTCGCCTTCAGCTGGAGGAGCATGAAGACGTAGCCACCGAGCGCGAGGCCCGAGACGATCCAGAGGCCCCAGAAGATCATGCTGCCCGCCATGAACGCGAGCACGAGCGTGATGCCGACCGCGGCCAGGAGGCCGATCAGGACGTCACGGCGACGCTTCTGCACCGGCGACATGCCGCCCGGCGCGCGCATCGGGACGCCCGGCGCCGGCTCGGGGCCGCCGACCGGACCCATGATCGGCTGCAGCGGAGGCAGGCCGGCATCGTGGCCGTGGCTGTGGCCGAGCCCGAGCCGCAGCTTGCCGACGAAGCCCGAGATGCCGCTCGGAGCACCGGAGTCGGCACGGGAGCGCAGGATGGGAGGCAGGAGCACGGCACCCCAGAGGATGACCAGCACGAGGATCACGAGGATCGCCAAGTGTCCGCTCCGCCCTTTCGCTTCCGCCGACCCTCTCGGGTCCCTACAGCACGCGGCACCCCAAAAGGGGTGCCGCAAGGATTGACGTCATGGTAACCAAACCCACCCGCGTTCGGTCAACCCCTGGCGAAGAATTCGAAGATTCTTGACGTCAGATGCCCGAATTGTGGGCGTTCGAACGCCGATAGTGGCCGGAGCGCCCGCCGGTCTTCTCCCAGAGGGTGAGCTCGCCGATCACCATCCCCCGATCGACCGACTTGCACATGTCGTAGATCGTGAGCGCGGCGATCGCGCAGGCCGTGAGGGCTTCCATCTCGACGCCGGTCCGATCGACGGTGTCGACCTGGGCCTCGACCTCGACGTGGTCCTCCTCGATCCGGAAGTTCACGAAGACGGAGCCGACGAGGAGGGGGTGGCACAACGGCAGCAGGCTGGGCGTCTGCTTGGCCGCCTGGATGCCGGCGACCCGGGCCACGGCCAGCACGTCGCCCTTGGTGATCGCGCCGGTCGCGATCTTCGACGCCGTGGCCGGCACCATGTTCACCCGGCACCGGGCGACCGCCCGACGGTGCGTGGCGTCCTTGGCGGTCACGTCCACCATCCGGGCCCGCCCGAGCGGGTCGAGGTGCGTGAACTCGGAGGCCGTCACGGCAGGAAGTGTAGGGCTCGGCCCCGCCTACCCGCCGATCTGGCTCATGGACCGGGGCGGTCGGATGAAGTTGACCTGCCCGATCCGGTGCCCGGCCCACTTCGTGCCGACGTTGCCCGCGATGGCGGCCGCCAGCTCGTCGTCGCTGCCGCCGTCGCGGAGGATGGCGCGCAGGTCGGTCTCGTCGAGGGCGAAGAGGCAGTTCCGGAGCTTCCCGTCGGCGGTGATGCGGATGCGATCGCAGCTGCCGCAGAACGGCTCGGTGACGCTCGCGATCACCCCGACGTCGCCCTCGCCGTCGGTGTACTCGAACCTCTCGGCCGGTTCGATGTGGCCGGAGCCGGCGACCGACTCGCGCTTCAGCGGGAAGACCGCGTCGATGGCGTCGAGGATCTCGCGAGCGGGGACGACGCGATCCATCGACCACTCCCCCTGCGCATCGAGCGGCATGAACTCGATGAAGCGGACGCCGACGCCACGGGCGCGCCCGTAGGCCGCGAGGTCGACGATCTCGTCGTCGTTCACGCCGCGCATGACGACGCAGTTGATCTTCACCGGGTCGAGGCCCGCGTCGAGCGCCGCGTCGACCCCGGCGAGCACACGCTCGAGCTCGTCGCGGCGCGTGAGCGCGCGGAACGTGTCGGGGCGGAGGGTGTCGAGCGAGATGTTGACCCGGCGCAGCCCCGCGGCCGCGAGGTCGTGCGCGAGCTCCGGGAGTCGCACACCGTTCGTGGTCATCGCGAGGTCGGTGCCGAGGGGTGCGAGCATCGTGAAGAACCGGGCGAGGTGGGCCCGCAGCGTCGGCTCGCCGCCCGTCACGCGGATCGAGCGGAACCCGTAGCGGTCGACGCAGACCCGAGCGATCCGCGCCTGCTCCTCGTAGGTGAGGAGCTCGGACCGGTCCATCCAGTCCATGCCCTCGGCCGGCATGCAGTACGTGCAGCGGAAGTTGCAGCGGTCGGTGATCGAGATCCGGAGGTCTTCGACCTGGCGGTCGTGCGGATCGATCAGGGGCTGCGCCACGGGTCCCAGGGTACGTCCCACGGACGACCGCCCGATCCGGAGACCGTTGCCCGGCCAACGCCCCGGTCCGGGACATGGCACGGAACGTGACTGCCCTCTTGACAAGTGACCACTCTCCGTGGTTATCTGCTCACGCTCCGATAAGGAGTCTGACAACCGAGCCACCTCTCTCGGGGAGGCACTGATCCGTCGACCGCCAACTGGTCGCTAATGGTCGACGGGGAGCCAGGCGAAACCGGCCCCTACGCCACGTTCCGTGGTGTCGGGTGCCGGTCGTTTGCATATCAGGGCACAGACGAGAAGAGGTCCAGCAGTGACTCGGTGGTTCAACACGTCTCGGCGCCGTCTGGGCGCCGTGTCGGCAGGGGTGGTCCTCGCAGCAGCGTTCGCAGGCTGCACGCCGTCGGTCTCCGACGGCCCGAGCGGCACCGCGAACGGTGTGCAGACCGCGGACGAGATCATCGTCGTCTGCGAGTCCGAGACCGTGACCAAGGACGGCATCGAGACGTCGTCGAGCTTCGCGGTGCGACTGCCGGCTGGATCTCCGATCCCGCCCGGCTGCCGACTCGCCTGAGAACGGATTCGATCGATCCACGCATCGGCTCCGGCTCCCTTGGGGCGGGCCGGAGCCGACATCAGCGCCTCTGCCCAGAGGAGGCGCGACCGTGAGTGGAGCACCAATCGCACGTGGGCACGAAGGGGCAACGGAAGCGCACGGCCGGGGCGAGAGCCCCGGCCGTCTGCGCGTCGATCAATGGTCGGGGGACGCGTCGAGCAGCCAGACGGTGACGGGCTCACCCGCCCGCACACCCTCGCCGTCGGGCAACAGCGCGAGCCCGTTGGCGGCGGCGGTCGCCGACAGCACGTTGCTCGCCTGGTCACCGGAGCGGTTCGCGACGTAGCCGTCATCGGCCCAGCGAACGCGCACGCGGTCGAGGTGCAGCTTCCCGTCGGTCCGCCGGCTCAGGTCGGACCCCGCGGTGGCGCGCACCTCCGGACGGAAGCGCGCCGCGACGCCCCGCCATCTGGAGCAGCGCGGGTCGCGCGAAGCACTCGAAGCTGACGAGTGCCGACACAGGGTTGCCGGGGAGCCCGAACACGGGCACGCCCTTGACGACTCCGAACGCGAGGGGCTTCGCGGGCTTGATCGCGATCTGGCGCCACTCGAGCGCGCCGAAGCGGTCGAGCGCGGCCTTCACGTAGTCGTAGTCGCCGACCGACACGCCGCCGCTCGTCAGCACCGCATCGCAGCGCGCGAACGCGTCCTCGAGGATCGCGACGATGCGGTCCTCGTCGTCGACCGCGATCCCGAGGTCGACGGGCTCGAGGCCGGCCTCCTCGACGAGGCCGAGCAGCATCGGGCGGTTCGAGTCGCGGATCTTGCCGGGAGCGAGCGGGCCCGACTCGACGAGCTCGTCACCCGTCGAGAGCACGCCCACCCGCGGGCGGGGATGCGCACGCACGGTCGCAGCACCCACGCTCGACAGCACCCCGACGGCCGCCGCGGTGAGCATCGTTCCCGGCGTCGAAGACGATCTGTCCCGCCTCGAGGTCGCCACCGGCCGCCCGCACGTGCTGGCCGGGCTGGGCCGCCGCACAGATGTCGACGCCTTCGGGCGTCGCCGCCCGCGTCTGCTCGACCATCACCACGGCATCGGCGCCCTCGGGCATCGGCGCGCCCGTCATGATGCGGATCGCCTCGCCGGCGCCGACCGGGATCTCCGGCGCCCGACCGGCCGCGAGCTCGTCGACGACGCTCAGGTGGACGGGCTCGTCGTCGCTCGCGCCGGCGGTGTCCGCGGCCCGCAGCGCGTACCCGTCCATCGCGGTGTTCGCGAAGGGTGGCACCGGCTCGGCCGTGGACACCGGCGCCGCGAGCACGAGCCCCGTGCGCCTCGGCGAGCGCGACATCGACCGGGTCGAGCGTCTTGACCGCGTCGAGGATCTCCGACTGGACGTCGGCGAGCGGGACGAGCCCGCTCATGTCGCAGCTCGCGCCGCGCGAGGTCGGCGATGATCTTGCGCAGCCCCGGGCCGAGGTCGTCGCGCTCGAGCGCGAGCTCGAGGTTGGCGCGCAGGAAGTCGAGCTTCTGCCCGATGTCGTAGCGACCCTCGGAGAACACGACGCCGTGCACCGGTCCGTGCGCCGGCTGCTCGGCGACGAGCTTGCGGATCGCGTCCGTGATCTGGATCTCGCCGCCGTGGCCCGGCGGCGTCGCGTCGATCGCGTCGAAGATCGCGGGCGGCAGCACGTAGCGACCCATGACCGCGAGGTTCGACGGCGCGACGTCGGGCGCGGGCTTCTCGACGACGTCGAGCACGTGCACGACCCCGTCCTCGACGGTCTCGCACACGACCGACCCGTAGAACGGGATCTGGTCGCGTGGCACCTCGAGGAGCGCGAGCACGGTGCCGCCCTCGCGCGCGTGCACGTCGAGCATCCGGCGGAGCAGCGCGGCGTGGTCGACCATGATGTCGTCGCCGAGCATGACCGCGAACGGGTGCTCGCCGACGTGGTGGCGGGCCATCGACACGGCGTGGCCGAGGCCGAGGGTCTCGTTCTGCCGGATGTAGTGGATGTGACCGATCTCGGTGTCGGCACGCAGCTCGGCGAGGAGATCGCCCTTGCCCTGCTTCTCGAGCAGCTGCTCCAGCTCGATGTTGCGGTCGAAGTGGTCCTCGATGGCGCGCTTGCCGCGCCCGGTGATCACGAGGACGTCGTGGAGCCCGGCGAGGAGCGCTTCTTCCACGACGTACTGGATCGCCGGCTTGTCGACGACCGGCAGCATCTCCTTGGGCTGGCTCTTCGTGACCGGCAGGAAGCGGGTCCCGAGCCCGGCCGCGGGGATGACCGCCTTGGTGACTGGTTGCGTCATCCGATCGACCGTACCTGCAACCTTCGATCGCTCACGCCGTCTCCGTCGCGTCGTCGCTCGCGTCGGTTTCGGCCGTCCGCTCGAGCCCGAGCTCCTCACCGCGCACGAGCCGGCGGAGGTTCGCGAAGTGCCGCACGACGATGATCGCGGCGAGCGCGCTCGTCACCGCGATGTCGAGGACGCTGTTCCCGCGGAGCGCGACGATCACCGGGAAGAGCACGGCACACACCACCGAGGCGATCGACGCCTTCTTGAAGCCGCGCGCGATCACGAGCCAGACGACCGCGAGGATCGCGATCACGAGCGGGAAGACGACGACGAGCACGCCGGCCGCGGTCGCGACCCCGCGCCCACCCTTGAACCGGCGCGTGATGGGGAACACGTGGCCGAGCACCGCCGCCACACCGAGCAGGAACGCGCCTCGGTGCCCGTCGAGCGCCAGTCCGACGCCGGCCGCGAGCGCGCCCTTGCCCATGTCGAGCAGGAGCACGAGGAGCCCGGCCTTCCAGCCCATGAGGCGCGCCACGTTCGAGGCGCCCGGGTTGCCCGATCCCTCCTGCGTGACGTCCTTGCCCGCTCGGCGGGTCACCAGGGCCGCGGTCGGGAACATCCCGAGCGCGTAGGCCAGCGGGACGAGGATGAGGACTTCGATCACGCGGCCCCATTCTGGTGCCGTGCCGCGGGAAGCGTGAGGCCTCGGCTAGCGTTAGCAGTCGGCGACGGAGAGTGCCAGGGAGTGCTCGCCGACGACGTTTCTGAAGGACTGAGGATGCCGACCTACCGCTATCGCTGCGAGGACGACGGCAAGGAGTTCGAGGTGTGGCAGTCGATCACCGACGACTCCCTCACGACGCACGAAGGCTGCGGCGGGCGCCTCGTGAAGGTCTTGTCTCCCGCCGGCATCGTCCTCAAGGGCTCGGGCTTCTACAAGACCGACAACCGCAGCAGCAGCCGGTCGACGTCGAACAACGGCGACGGCTCGAAGGACTCCAGACGGCTCGAAGGACAACGGCTCGTCGTCGTCCGACTCCTCGAAGAGCGACTCGTCCGGATCGTCCGGATCGGATCGAAGGACAGCGGCTCGAAGGACAACGGCTCGAAGGACAGCGGCTCGAAGGACAGCGGCTCGAGCTCGTCGGGATCCGGCTCGAAGCCGAGCAGCCCGAGCAAGTCCTCCTGACCTTGGCGCGGTAGCTCGTCGCGACCGCGCGCTGCGGGTGTCCCCACCCGCAGATGCTCGGACGGTCGCCTCGCACCATCGCCCTCTGGATCGCCGCGCTCGCGGTCGCAGCGGTCACTGCCGTGGTCGTCGCCTCCGATCTCGCTGCGCTCCACCGGCGCGCCGGCTCGCTCGGCGCCGAGCGCGCCGCGCTCGTGGCCACCCGTCCGTTGCCGCTCGGCACCGTCGTCGGCCGCGACGACCTTCGGGTGCGCCACGTCCACACGTCCCAGCTCCCGCCCGGTGTCCTCCGCGAGCCCGACACCGCGGTCGACCGCGTCGTCACCGTCCCCGTGGTGCGCGGCGGGTTCGTCGCCGACGCCAACCTCGCCGCGCGCCGCCGTACCGGGCTCGACGGGGCGCTGCCCGTCGGCACGCGCGCGATGCGCGTCGTCGTGCGCGACGCGGTGCGACCGCGCCCGGGCGCGGCGGTCGACGCGCTCGCGAGCTTCGAGTCGATCGGTGCCGACGGCCTCCCGTCCGACGACGGGGGTGCTGCCGCGACCGTCGTCGCGTCGGGCGTCACCGTGCTGGGTGTCGAGCCGGTGCACTCCGCCGAAGGCGACGCACTCGGCGTCACCTTGCTCGTCTCGCCCCGTGAGTCGCGAGCGCTCGCGTTCGCATCGACGCACGGTCGCATCTCGCTCGCACTCGTACCGCCGGAAGAGGCGCAGGCTGAATAGTCTCGGTGCACTGTGTCGGTCCTGCACGCCATCATCCTCGGGATCGTGCAGGGTCTCACCGAGTTTCTGCCGATCTCGTCCAGCGGCCACCTGATCCTCGTCCCCGAGCTGTTCGGCTGGCGCGACATCACGTCCGACACCCAGCTCAACAAGACCTTCGACGTCGCGCTGCACATGGGCACGCTCCTCGCGGTCGTCTGGTACTTCCGCCACGACCTCGTCCGCTACATCGCCGCCGCATGGCGCGCACTTCGCCGACGCTCGCTCGCCGAGACCGACGGGCGGATCGCATGGCTCCTCGCGCTCACCGCGGTGCCGGGTGCGATCACCGGTGCAGTCTTCGCGAGCGAGATCGAGAACGAGCTCGGGGACCCGATCCTGATCGGCGTGATGCTGATCGTCTTCGGCACGGTGTTGCTGCTCATCGACCGGCTCCCGCAGGCGAGGCACACCGACGACTTCCGCACTCGCGACGCGGTGATCATGGGCGTCGCCCAGGCCGTCGCCCTCCAGCCGGGCGTCTCGCGCTCGGGCGTCACCATGACGGCCGGTCGCTGGCTGCGCTTCGATCGCGCGTCCGCGGCCCGGCTCTCGTTCCTCATGGCGATCCCGATCACCGCCGGCGCCGGGCTGTACAAGGGCGCGCAGGTCGCGTCCGACGGCATCCCGTCCGGGATGGTCGCGCCCTTCTTCTGGGGGTTCGTCGCCGCCGCGATCAGCGGCTTCGTGGCGATCGCGTGGCTGCTGCGGTTCCTCCAGACGAACTCGTTCTTCCCGTTCGTCGTGTACCGGTGGGTCGTCGGCAGCGCGGTGATCATCATCTTCGCCACGGGCATCCGATGAGCCCAGATGTTGAAGATCCGGGGCGGCCGGTCGAGCTGGTCATCTTCGACTACGGCGGCGTGATCTCCGAGCCCATGCTCGAGCAGGTCCGGCTGTTCGAGGAGCACATGGGCTACCCGCCGTACTCGATCGACCTCCTGCTCTACGGCGAGGTGCCCGAGGGATACGACGGTGACCCGGTCGACGGCGCCGACGACGGCACCCCCGGCCCGGTCCACGACTTCCATCTGCTGGAGACCGGCGAGATCACGTTCGACATCTACCTCGAGGGCCTGGTGGGGCGCGCGCCCGAGATCCTCGGGCGCGACCTCGAGCCCGACGCGTTCATGAAGTTCGCGGTCGCGACCGGCGTCCGCGTGCAGTGGCCCGTCGTGCACGAGCTGCGCCGCCTGCGCGCCGAGGGCGTGCCGCTCGCGCTCCTGACGAACAACGTCAAGGAGTTCGGCGACTCCTGGCGCTCGTCGTTCCCGGTCGAGGAGCTGTTCGACGTCGTCGTCGACTCGAGCGAGGTCGGCATGCGCAAGCCGGACCCCCGCATCTACCTGCACACGTGCGAGCTGTGCGGCTTCGGTCCCGACGTCTCCGTGTTCCTCGACGACAACCGCGACAACGTGGCTGCGTCTCGGGCGCTCGGGATCGAGACCGTGCACGTCGACCGCGACCCGCGCCGCACGATCACCGAGCTGCGAGCGATCCTCGAGCGCCGCGGCGTGAAGCGCCTCTAGCTCACGACCCGCTGATCGTCATCCCGTCGACGAGCAGCGTCATCCCGGCGGCGCCGCCGGGCAGCCACGTCAGGTCGGCGCCCACCTCGACGACGTCCTGGAGCATGCGGGGCAGCGTGGACGCGATCGTCACCTCGCGCACCGGCTCGGCCAGCGCGCCGTCGCGCACCATCAGCCCCTCGGCGCCGACGGAGAAGTCGCCACTCACCGGGTTCGTGCCCGAGTGGAGCCCGCTGACCGACTGGACGTAGAGCGCATCGCCCGCGGCGGCGTACAGCTGCTCCGGTGACTTCGTCCCGGGCGCCAACGACAGTGCCCGCGCCCCGCGCTGGGCGTCGTCGCGTACCCGCCGCGCACAGCCGAGCCGGTCGTGCCGCTGCCGGCACGCCGGCCCGTGTACACGTTGTGCAGGAAGCCGCGCAGCACGCCGTCGACGATCAGGTCGACCCGTCGCGTCGGCACGCCCTCGGAGTCGTGCGGTGACGCGCCGAACGAGTCGGCGTTCGTCGGGTCGTCGGTGAGCGTGATGCCGCGTGCGGCGACGTCTTCTCCGGCGCGGCCGACGAACATCGAGCGACCCTTCACGATCGCCTCGCCCCCGAGCGCCGCGCCGATGATCGCGACGAGCGATCGCGTCACCAGCGGGTCGAGCACCACGGGCAGCTTGCTGCTCCGCGGCTGCGTCGCGCCGAGCAGGCGCACCGCCCGCTCAGCGGCGTCACGCGCGGCCTCGTCGACGTCGAGATCGGCGAAGGCTCGGCCCGCGGAGAAGCCGTAGCCGGTGCGGGTCTCGGTGCCCTCGCCCGCGAGCGCGAACGACGCGACGGAACACGACGTCCGCCGCGCGGAGGCCTCGATGCCCGTCGACGTGGCGATCGCAGCTTCCAGCGCCCCGTCCCCGTAGGACGCGGACTCGACGGCGCGCACCTTGTCGTCGGCCGCGCGCGTCGCCGCCTCGGCGGCCAGCGCGAGCGCGACCTTGTCGCCGGTGTCGGTCGTCACGACGTCGTCGCGCCAGAGGTCGAGCTCGGCGACCGACCCGGTCGCGTCCTCCACGGTCGCGAGCCCGAGGCACTGGTCGGGCGTCGCGAACTCCGCGTTGTCGCGTGCTGCTGCGAGGGCCTCGTCGACCACGTCGTCGTCGAGCGAGCCGGCCCAGGCGAAGCCCTGCCGGCCATCGACCACGACGCGCACGCCCACCCCCGCGCGCTCGGCCACGACGAGCGACTCGACGTTCGCGTCGTGCACCTTCACCTCGCGTCTCGCGCACCCGCGAGACGTACGCCTCCAGCTGCTCACCCTCGCGGGCGGTGCCCGCGACCGTGCGCGCGACGTCGAGGAGGTCGCTCAAGAGCCGGCGGTGCCGCCGACGGTGAGCTCGGCGACGCGCAGCGTCGGCTGGCCCGACGACACCGGGACGCCCTGACCGTCCTTGCCGCACGTGCCGGTCCAGGTGTCGAAGTCGTTGCCGATCGCGTCGACGAGACGCAGCGTCTCGGGGCCGTTGCCGATCAGCTGCGCGGCGCGCACCGGCTCGGTGATCTCGCCGTGCTCGATCAGGTACGCCTCGGTGACGCCGAACACGAAGTCGCCGGTCGCGGTGTTGACCTGGCCGCCGCCGAGCGCCGCGCAATAGAGGCCGTGCTCGGTGCGGGCGATGATCGCCGTCGGGGTCCTCGTCACCCTCGAGCAGGTAGGTGTTGGTCATCCGCACCATCGGCAGGTCGCGATACGTCTCGCGCCGCCCGTTCCCGGAGCTGACGCGCCCCTCCTTGCGGGCGCGCGTGAGGTCCCACATGTAGTCGGTGAGCATGCCGTCCTCGATCAGCACGTTGCGCGCCGTCGGTGCGCCCTCGTCGTCGATGACGCTGGTTCCCCACTCGCGCCGGTACGTCCCGTCGTCGACCAGCGTCACGCCGGGCGCGGCGACGCGCTCGCCGACACGGCCCTTGAACACGGACGCGTCACGGCCGACGAGGTCGGCCTCGAGCCCGTGGCCGCACGCCTCGTGGAAGAGGACGCCGCCGGCGCCCTTGCGCAGGACGACGGGCAGCCTCCCCGAGGGAGCGGGGCGGGCCCGCAGCATCGTGAGCGCGCGCTGCGCGGCGATGCGGGCGACGTCGGTCGCGTCGATCTCGTCGAACAGCTCGAAGCCGAGGGTGCGGCCGGGGCCCTCACTGCCCGTCTGTCGCCCGGTGTCGCCGACGGCGACGCACTGCACGGCGAACCGCGTGCGCACCTGCTCGTCCTCGGCGAGCAGACCGTCGGAGTTGGCGACGAGGATCCGCCGCCGCGCGTCGGCGTAGGACGCGCTCACCTGGCTGATCGAGTCGCCCTCGGTTCGTGCGGCGTCGTCGGCCGCTCGCAGCAGGTCGACCTTGCGCGCCTTCGGCACGGAGTCGGACGGGATCGTCGGCACGTACGGCGTCGTGGGCTCGCGGGTGAGCGCGACGACGCGCGTCGTGCCCGAACCTTCGCGTGCTGCGGCGGCCGCCGCGTCGGCCGCGTCGGCGAGCCCGCCCTCGGAGAGGTCGGCCGTGTGCGCGTAGCCGGTGGTGTCGCCACGTACGACTCGCACGCCCGCGCCGCGTGCTCGCCCGTTCACGAGCTCTTCGACCCGGCCGTCGTCGAAGCGAGCGCTCGACGTGCTGCGGTCCTCGCCGAAGACCTCGGCGAAGTCGCCGCCCGCGCGCAGGGCTCTGGTGAGGGTTCGCTCGAGGACGTCCTGCTCGATCACCGGCTCGCTAGGGTAGGTCAATGCCACTGCGGCCCGGCCTGTCCGCCACGGCGTCGATGACCGTCACCGACGACGACACCGCGCTCGCGCTCCGCAGCGGCGACGTCCCGGTGCTCGCGACCCCGCGCGTCGTGCGTCTCGCCGAAGAGGCCACGGTCCAGGCGGTCGCGGGCGAGCTCGGCGAGTCGGAGACGACCGTGGGCTACCGGGTGCAGCTCGATCACCTCGCGCCGACCGCCGTCGGTGGTCGCGTGGACGCGGAGGCGACGCTCGAGAACGTCGAGAGCCGTCGGCTGACGTTCCGGGTCTCGGTGAGCGACGGGCGCGGCCTGGTCGCCGCGGGACGGATCACGCGTGTCGTCGTCGAGCGCGAGCGGTTCCTCGAGAAGGCCGCGGGCGCCGAGCACGGGGCCGACGTCGAAGCGAAGCCCGGCGTGAGCGGCGACCGTGGCTGACGAGGACCAGCCGACCGCTCCGACCCCGCCCGAGTCGGCGCCGGAGCCGACCGGCGGCGACGCACCGGCCCCAGAGGCGGTGGTCCCGACGAGCGAGCGGTGGCCGCACCGCCGCCCCCACCCCCGTCCACCGGCGCGGTTGCGCCGCCCCCGCGACGCAGCCGGCGGTGGCTCGTCGTGTTCCTCGTCATCATGGGGCTCATCGTCCTGATCGTGGTCGCCGGCGGTGTGCTGTTCGCGACCCGGACGCTGCCGCCGTACAACGCGGCGAGCGACTTCGTCGACGATCTCGCCGACAACAAGTTCCAGGCGGCGGCCGATCAGCTCTGCGCGGCCGACCAGGACGACCCCGACGCCGCGATCTCGACGGTGACGCGCCACTTCGCCGGCCGCGACAACGTGCGTCGTCAACCCGCTCACCGTCGACCGTGACGGCGACATCGCGTGGGTCGACTACACGGTGAGCAGCGACGACTCGACGGGCAGCGACGACGACGAGGAGACGCACCAGCTCGTCGTCATCGAGGAAGACGGCGACTGGAAGCCGTGCCCCAGCGGCGCGGCCCGCTGAGCTCAGCCCGCTCGTCAGCCCAGGTTGCTCGAGCGCGGATAGGCGTCGGCCGGGTCGGTCAGCACGTTCACGACCGAGAGGCCGTCGTGCGCGAAGGCGCGGTCGAGCGCCGGGCCGATGGCGCCGGGCTCCTCCACCAGCTCGCCGTGACCGCCGAGCGCCTCGGCGACCCGGTCGTAGCGCGTCCCGGGTCGCAGCTCGGCGACGACGTCGTAGCCGAAGATCATCTGCATCGGGTGCTTCTCGAGCCCCCAGATGCCGTTGTTGCCGATGACCGCGGTGACGTTCACCTCGTGACGCACGAGCGTGTCGAGGTCGCCGAGGGTGAAGCCGATCGCGCCGTCGCCGTAGCAGACGACCACCTGACGGTCGGGGTGCGCGAGCGCGGCGGCCAGCGCGTAGCCCGTCCCGCTGCCGAGGCAGCCGTACGGACCCGGCCCGAGGAAGCAGCCGGGCGTGTACGTGTCGACGTACTTCCCCATGTACGACACGAAGTCGCCGCCGTCGCCGATCACGACCGCGTCGCGGTCGAGCCGGTCGCGCAGCTCGCCGTAGACGCGCGCCGGATCGATCGGCGCCGCGTCGGACGTGAGCCGTTCCTGCTCGGCTGGCCCGCTTCGCCTGCTCCTCGTCGCGGAGCTTGGCGACCCATCCGTCGTCGGTGCGGCCCGACTGCTCGGCGAGCTGCGGCGAACATCGCGGTGAGGTCGCCCGCCACCGAGGCCTCGAGCCCCACGTGCGACGCGATCCCGTCCGCGCTGTCGACGAGGTGGACGACCGGCGCGTCGAACGACCCGAAGCCGAGCCGGAAGTCGAGCGGCGTGCCGGCCACGATCATCAGGTCGGCTTCCTTGAACGCGACCGACCGCGCACGCGAGAACGCGAGCTCGTGGTCGGCCGGGACGACGCCGCGCCCCATGTCGTTCGCGAACACGGGGATGCGGGCGGCCTCGGCGAACGCCAGGACCTCGGCCTCGGCGCCCGCCCAGTACACGTCGCCACCGACCATGAGCACTGGGCGCCGCGCCGCCGTTGACGAGGAGCGCGACCGCGCCGACATCGGGCAGACCGGCGACCGCGCGCTCGCGCGGCGACGGTCGTGGACGACGTCGCACCCCACGCGTCGAGCGGGACGTCGACGAACGTCGGGCCGCGGTGCGGTGACGCCGCCTCGAAGAGCGCGGCGTCGAGTCCGGGCGCGACCGCGTCGGGCGGTCTCGAGCGTCGCGGCGTGCTTCGTGATCGACGCGACGATCGGCACGTGGTCGAGCTCCTGGAGCGAGCCGACGCCCCAGCGGGCGTGGGGCGCCCGTCCGCCGATGACGCACACCGGTGACCCGTTGAGGTAGGCGCTCGTCATCGCGCTGATGCCGTTCGTGACGCCGGGCCCCGCCGTGAGCGCGGCGACGCCGACGCGCCGCGTGACCTTCGCCCATCCTTCGGCCGCGAACGCGGCGGTCTGCTCGTGCCGCGTGTCGACGAGCCGGATGTCGGTCTTCACGCACCCGTCGTAGAGCGGGAAGAGGTGCCCGCCCGACAGGGTGAAGAGCGTGTCGACGTCGTGAGCGCGCAGCGTCTCCGCCGCGGCGAAACCGGCGTCCGACACTATGGCCTCACGCGGAGATGCCCGCCGACTTGCGGAGGAACCCGTCGACCGCGGCGAAGTACGCGTCGGGGTTCTCGAACTGGGGTGAGTGCCCCGCGTGCGGGACGACGACGAGGCGCGCGCCCGCGATCGTCTCGGCCATCGCGTCCGCGCTCGGCAGGAAGACCTCGTCCTCCTCGCCCACGACGACGAGCGTCGGGCACGCGATCGCTCGCATCGCGTCGAGCTGGTCGGGCTGGCGCGTCAGCTCCCGTGAGAGCGCGGCGTACGCCTCCGGCGCCATGTCCCCCACTTGCGCGCCGCGAACTCGACGTAGCCCAGTCGTTCGCGCCTGCACGCGTTGATCGGCTTCCGACCCGAGCACGTTCGCCTCGTCGAGGAGCTGGCGCAGCACGTCCATGCCCTCGGTCGAGCGCGACCTGCCGCCGCGAGCTCGGCCTGGTCGGGATCGATCCCCGGCGGCGTGCCCGGCGACGTGTCCATGAGGACGAGGGCGTCGACCCGCTCGGGATGCGCGAGCACGAGGCGTCGGGCGACCATCCCGCCCATCGAGTGGCCGAGCAGCGTGAACCGCTCGAGCCCGAGGGCGTCGGCGACCTCGATCGTGTCGGCGGCGAGCCGGTCGAGGGAGTACGCCGCCACGTCGGGGGGCTTCTCGCTGGCGCCGTGCCCACGGTGGTCGAAGCGCACGACCTGGCTGTGCTCGGCGAACCGCGGGGCGTGGTCGGCGAAGTCCTCCTTGGCCCCCGTGAACCCGTGGACCATGAGGAACGGCGGGCCCTCCCCGATCCGCTCGACCGCCAGCCCCACGCCGTCGTCGGTGCGGATCGTGGTGGTCATCGGCTCGAGCCTTTCCCGAGAGTTCCGTCGACGGGACGCCTGGGTTCTCCGGCCCGTAATCTACGGGGATGGCGGCATCTCCGACGGTCCCGGCGCGCCGTCACAGCGCCTGGATCCGGTGGGGCCGCTACGCAGTCAGTGCCGCCCTGCTGGCGATCCTGATCTTCAAGATCGACCCGGACGACTTCGTCCCGCCGAACCGCAGCCTGCCCGGCACGCTCGCGTTCCTCTTCTCCGGGATCCTCCTCATGGGGCTGAGCTTCGTCGTCGCCGCATGGCGCTGGCAGCGCGTGCTCGCCGTCTACGACCAGCACATCCCGATGCGCATCCTGCTGAAGCACTACTTCGCCGGACAGTTCGTCGGGAACGCGCTGCCGTCGACCGTCGGCGGTGACGTGCTCCGCATCAGCCGTGTCTCGAAGGACACCGGCTCCACCGAGGTCGCGTTCGCGTCGGTGGTGCTCGAGCGCCTCACCGGCTTCGTCGCGCTCCCGCTGCTCACGTTCCTCGGCTTCCTCATGCGTCCCGACCTCTTCGGCGATGTCGCGCTCGTGGATCGCGATCGTGATCGCGGTCGGCACGCTGCTCGTCCTCGCCGTGATCCTCGTGCTCGCGGCCGATCAGCGACTCGCCGGCCGCTTCGTGCACCGCGCCAACTGGACGCGCTTCATCGGCATCGTCCACGTCGGCGTCGACCGTCTGCGGCACGACAAGCGCGACGCGCTCGGTGCACTCGTCGCCGCGGTCGCCTATCAGATGACGGTGCTCGCGGCGGTCTACTGCGCGGTCCACACCATCGGGCTCACGATCCCGAACGGCGCGGTGTTCGCCTACATCCCCGCCGTCGCGATGGTGCAGGTGCTCCCCATCTCGGTCGGCGGTCTCGGCGTGCGTGAGGGGATGCTCGCGTTGCTCCTGCAGCCGCTCGGCGTGCCCACGGGTCAGGCGGTCGCGCTCGGCCTGCTCTGGTACGCGATGACGGTCGTGGCGAGCGTCGTCGGCGCGCCGGCGTTCGCGATCGGTCACCACGGAGCAAGGTCAGCCCGCGGCCGCCGCGGTCGACCGCCGATGACGGTCGCCAGCACCGAACGAGGCCCGGCCGTTCCATCGCCGGCTCCCCGGCGCCCGCCGTGCTCAGCGACGGCTCGCGTCCTCTACTGGTGGGCCGAGATCGCGTTCGTCCTCGCCTTCTACTTCGTCTACTCCGCGATCCGGAACTCCAACGAGGGCAGCCCGGGCGTCGCGCGCCGAAACGCCGTCGAGCTCATGGAGTGGCAGAAGACGCTCGGCATCAACATCGAGCACGCGGTCCACCGGTGGGCGCTCGACTTCGACCCGATCATCATCGCGAGCAACTACTTCTACGGCTCGCTGCACTTCGTCGTGACGACCGGCGTGCTGATCTTCCTCTACCGGAAGTTCAGCGACGACTACCCGCTCTTCCGGAACACGATCGCGATCGCGACGGGCCTGGCACTGATCGGGTTCGCGTTCTGGCCGCTGATGCCGCCACGACTGCTGCCGCACTCGTACGGCTTCGTCGACACGCTCGACAAGTATCCGACCTTCTGGTCGTTCAACCAGGGAGCGGTCAACAAGATCTCCAACCAGTTCGCCGCGATGCCGAGCGTCCACTGCGCGTGGGCGCTGTGGTGCACGTGCGCGCTCGTGCCGCGGGTGAAGCACACGTGGGCGAAGGTGCTCGCGATCCTCTATCCGGTCGGCACCGTCACCTCGATCACCCTCACCGCGAACCACTACCTCCTCGACGCGGTCGGCGGCTTCATCGTGCTGGGTGCCGGCTACGTCATCGCCCGCCTGTTCACGCGGGCCGGCCGGCGCGCGCCGAGGGCCGACGCGGACGCGGAGGCCGAACCCGAGCCACCGCCACCGGCAGCGCCACCCGAGCCCGTCCCCGTCTGACCCGACAGGTTCCGTGTACCTCGACCACGTCGCCTTCGCGACGCGCGACGCCGCCGAGCCCCTGCGGATGCTCGTCGGTGAGCTCGGCGGCACGGTGCTCAACGGGGGCGACTGGATCGGGTTCCGCTCGATGCAGGTCTTCCTCGGCGGCGACCACGGCGGCATGAAGGCAGAGCTGCTCGAGCCGTGGGCCGTCGAGCAGAACGACTTCCTCGACCGGTTCCTGACGCGACACGGCAACCGCGTCCACCACCTCACGTTCAAGGTCGACGACCTCGAGGCGTACCTCGGCGAGGTCACCGCCCACGGGCTCACCCCGGTCTCGGTCGATCTCAGCTACCCGGAGTGGCGCGAGGCGTTCCTGCTGCCACGCGAAGCGCACGGCACCGTCGTGCAGCTGGCCGACAGCACGCTCGCGACCGGCAAGCCGCTCGACGAGTACGACCAGGCGCGCATCAACGGCTCCGTCGGCGCGCCGCAGTGGTGGCCGGAGCCGCCGGCGCCGGCAGCCGACCGGGCGACGCTGCGACGGGTGGTCCTGCGCACCGCCGACCTCGACTCGGCGCGCGACCTCTTCGGCGGGCTGCTCCAGGGCCGCCCGGTCGGCGACGCCGACGCTGCGGTGGAGCTGGAGTGGGACAGCGGCGCCCGTCTCCTGCTCGAGGCGTCACCCGACGGCGCGAACGGCATCGACCGGCTCGAGCTCGACGCGGCGACGCCGCGCGACGACCTCGCGATCTACGGGACCCCGCTGGTGGTGCAGACGCCGCGCTGAGTCACTCGTCGTTGCCGCGGTCCTGCTCGCGCTTGTCGCGGCGACCGCGGCACCAGCCACCCGATCAGGAACCCGACCGCGCCGGTGACGGCGATCAGCACGAACAGGGGCATCGAGACGCTGCCGAACGAGCAGGTCGACGCTCGCGTCGTCGAGGTTCAGGATCGCCAGCAGGATCAGCAGCCCGAGGAGCACCAGCGCCACGATCTGGCGCGGCTTGAGCCCCTCGCCCTTGCCGATCTGATCGGCCCGCCGGATCTCGCCTTCGTTCGCGTCGGCCATGTCGTCCCCCGGTGTTCGAAGCGCCGCTCGGACGCGCCTCGATGCTACCGGTGCGGCCCCGACCGTCTCTCGGATGCCCACCACGCGCGACCACGCCGAGCAGGTCGGCCCGCACCGCGAGGTCGGCGAGCGAGAGGTTGGTGTCGCGCGCCGATCACGAGCGCGAGTCGGCGCGGCGGCATGTCGGCGATCGGCGACCACGTCGACGTCGCGAGGCTCGTGGGGCACAGCGGTCTCGGGCAGCACGGACGCCCCCGCGCCGGCGGCCACGAGGTCGGCGACGAGCCGGATGCCCTCGACCTCGACGGTGACCGGCAGCTCGACGCCCTGCGCCTCGGCGACCTGCTCGACCTCGTGCCGGAGCGGGTTCTCGCGGCGGCGGGAGCACGAGGCCGAGCTCGACCAGCGCGCCGAGCGGGACGGGCGGGCTCGGGGAGCGGCATGCCCGCGGGCACGACGCCGACGAGCGCCTCCTCGAGGAGCGTCTCGGCGATGAGGCGCGGTGTTGGTGACCGGCTCCGTGACGATCGCCATGCGCGAGCTCGCCGCTCGCGACGTCGGCCATGAGCCGCTCGGACGCGGCCTCGACGACGCGCAGGCGGATGCCCGGCGCGCGCCGGTGGAGCTCGGCGACGAGCTGCGGCACCACCCACCGGCTCGCGGTGCCGACGATGCCGAGGCTCGCGTCACCCATCTCGAGGCCCTGCAGCATCGAGAGGTCGGCACGCATGGCCTCGACCTCCCGCCGGATCCGCCGAGCCCGGTCGAGCACGACCTCGCCGCACTCGGTCGGCAGCGCGCCGCGGCGGCTGCGGACGAGCAGCTGCGCCCCGAGCTCGTCCTCGAGCTGGCGGACCTGCTCCGAGACGTTCGACTGGACGGTCGCGAGGGTGTCGGCCGCCGCGGTGAACGACCCCTCCTCGGCGATCGCGAGCAGTGCGTCGAGATGTCGCAGTTCCATCGTTCGCTCCTCGTTGCCCCTCGGAACCGCTTGTGCATTGGTTCTCAAGATCCATCGCTCTACGCGATGGTAACGATCAATTGTACCTGTTGGACAGATCCGGAGTGTCTGGAGCACCATGAGAGGGCAGTGCGATTCGGGGAGCCGGCCTCCCCCCTGCTGGCTCCCCGGACACTGCAACTGACAAGCAGACGACTGCACCACCCGACCCTGCGGAGTGTGACGGTGGCCGCCGAGCCTGGTCTCCAACCTGATCTTCACCGGACCCCTGGCCTGGACCGTCCGACGCGGCATGCGTCGGGCAGATCGGACGCGTTCTTCGCGCCGGCCGGCGAGCGCCCCGAGACCCGCGTCGTCCGCGAGTCGCGCGCCCGGTCGATCTGCCGGGCCTGCCCGGTCGTCGAGCCGTGCCGCGACTGGGCCCGCGAGCACCGCGAGTACGGCTTCTGGGGCGGCGAGTCCGAAGAGGAGCGCGCCGCAGCCGGGTTCCGCGTCGACATGCCCGTCGGCCGCGTCGCCCGCTACCCGAAGGGCAACGGCCGTCCGGTCAAGCCCCGCGAGTCCCGCGAGTCGGCCGAGACCCGCGTCGCCTAGCTCTCCGGGAGACCTCGCAAGCTTCGGTCTCCGCCGGCGACGCCCCGGCAGAGCCGGCACGTCGCCTGCCTCTCCGTACGCACCCACCTTCTAGGCTCGCCCGCTGTGGGCGAGACACCTGAAGGCGTCGACCTCGAGCGCCTCGCACCCTGGTTCGCCGAGCACGTGCCCGGCGCGACCGGCGCACCGCTGACCGCCGAGCTCATCGCCGGCGGCCGGTCCAACCTCACGTACGCGGTCTCCGACGGGTCGCGCACGTGGGTGCTGCGCCGACCGCCGCTCGGTCACGTCGTCGAGACCGCGCACGACATGGGGCGCGAGTACCGCGTCATCGCCGGGCTCGCCGACACGGGCGTGCCCGTGCCGCGCGTCGACGCCTTCTGCGACGACCCCG
Organism: uncultured Acidimicrobiia bacterium; assembly: GCA_963731815.1. Lineage (GTDB taxonomy): Bacteria > Actinomycetota > Acidimicrobiia > IMCC26256 > PALSA-555 > DATBSK01. The sequence goes on from CAVSWW010000011.1 coordinate 23,179, forward strand.
ACGTCAACGGCGCGCCGTTCTACGTGATGGAGCGCGTCGAGGGGCGCATCCTCCGCACGCCCGAGGAGATGGCCGTCCTCACGCCCGAGGACGCGCGCCGGGTGAGCAACGAGCTGATCGACGTGCTCGCCCGGCTCCACTGGCGTCGACTACGACGCCGTCGGGCTCGGCGAGTTCGGACGGCCCGACGGCTTCCTCGCCCGCAACGTCGCCCGGTGGGGCAAGCAGTGGCAGGCCAACAAGACGCGTGACGTGCCGGAGATCGACGACCTCGCGCGCCGCGCTGGAACGCGCGCTGCCCGAGTCGGGCCCGCCGGCGATCGTGCACGGCGACTACCGGCTCGACAACACGATGCTGGCGCACGACGACCCGGCGAAGATCGTCGCCGTGCTCGACTGGGAGATGTCGACGCTCGGCGACCCGCTCACCGACCTCGGCGCTGCTTCCTCGTCTACTGGGGCGGCGACACGGGCCCGGCGGTCGGGTCGAGCGCCGGGATCGATGGCGGCCGAGGGCTTCATCTACCAGCGACGAGATCGTCGCAGCGCTACGCCGCAGCAGTCGGGTCGCTCGGTCGAGCACCTCGACTTCTACGTCGTGTTCGCGACCTACAAGCTCGCGGTGATCCTCGAGGGCATCAACGCGCGGTTCCTGATGGGCAAGACGCTCGGCGAGGGCTTCGGCGAGATGGGCGAGCTGGTCGTCGCAGCTCGCGAAGAGCGGCCTCGCCGTCGCCGACGCGGCCCCCGACTCGAAGCTCCACGCCTGAGCGTCAGTCCTTGCCCCTGAAGCGGATGCTGACGGGCGATCATGGAGTGGTGGACGACGACCGGTGGCTGCGCGTCACGCCGTCGTGTCGGATCGACCGCGACGAGCTCCACTGGCGGGTCAGCCGCTCGGGCGGCCCCGGCGGGCAGCACGCCAACACGTCCGACACCCGCGTCGAGGTGCGCCTCGACGTGGCGACGTCGCCCTCGCTCGGCCCTCGTCAGCGGGCCCGGCTGCTCGAACGGCTCGGCCCGGTCGTGCGGGCGACCGCCGCCGACTCCCGCTCACAGGCGCGCAACCGCGAGCTGGCGCTCGAGCGGCTGCGGGCCCGGCTCGCGGCCGGGCTCGAGGTGGACGCCCCGCGCCGCCCGACGAAGCCGACGCGGGCGGCGAGGCGCAAGCGGGTCGAGCAGAAGCGTCGCCGGCGCGAGCCAGCAGAAGCAGCAGCGCCGCCGCCCGACCGCTCGACGACTGAGCCGCTCCCATCCGCTGCTGAGCCGACCCACGGCTGATCGGCTCGCCGTCAGACGTGGCGGTTGATGTAGCCGCGGCTGCGGAACTTGGCGAGCATGTAGGTGAGGAACCACACCGGAGAGCGCCGCGAGCACGACGGTGCTGGCGGCGGCGATGCCGACCTCGTCCCACGGCAACGGGTTGCCGGCGACCACCTCCTGCGCGGCCGCGAAGACATGGGTCGTCGGCAGCACCTCGGCGATCGGGCTGCAGCGCCTCCGGCAGCGCGTCGACCGGGTAGAAGATCCCCGACAGCGGCAGCAGCAGCGCGATGAAGCCCCACGTGAGGATCTCCGCGCCCTGGCCGAAGCGCAGGATCAGCCCGATCACGATCGAGCGCGACGGCCCAGCCGACGACGATCAGGATCGCGACCAGCGGGATCAGCGCGAAGCCCAGGCTCGTGATCTGGAACGCGAACGCGGCGAGCGCGACGAGCGACACCGCGGTCACGCCGATCGCCAGCTTCACGAGCCCGAACAGCGCGACGCCCGCGCCGTACTCGAGCTCGGTCATCGGCGTCACCATCAGGTTGAGCAGGTTGCGCGACCACGTCTCCTCGAGGAAGCCCGTGGCGACGCTGACCTCGGCCTGGAACACGACGTGGAAGAGGATGATCCCGGCGAGCAGGAACGCCGCGCCTGCCGCCGCGCCGCCCGCGCCGCCGTCGGCCGCCTGCTCGCCGAAGTAGACGCCGATCGCGCCGAAGAGGATCGCGTCGACCACCGGCCACACGATCACGTCGAACCAGCGCTGCGGCGCGCGCTGCGAGCACGAACGCCTGGCGGCGTGCGATCGCGAGGACCCGGTCGCTGTTGAAGCTCGTCACGACGCCTCCTCGATGTCGGCCCCCGGGAACGCGTTCGACGTCTCGGCGAGGTGCAGGAACACGCCCTCCAGGTCGTCGCGCCCGAAGCGGGTCGCGACCTCCTCGGCCGTGCCGTCGGCGACGACCTTGCCGCCGGAGATGAAGACGATGCGCTCGCAGAGCCGCTCGACCTCCACCATGTTGTGGCTGGTGACGAGCAGGGCGGTGCCCTCGTCGGCGCACAGCGCGCTCGAGGCCCGTCCGGACGCGCAGCGCGACGTCGGGGTCGAGCGAGGCGGTCGGCTCGTCGAGCACGAGCAGGCGCGGCTGGTGCAGCGTCGCCTTCACGATGCCGACGAGCGTCCGTTGCCCCGACGAGAGCTCGTTGCCCATGGCCTTGGCGAGATGGGTGATGTTGAAGCGCTCGAGCCCGGCGGCGACGGCCTCGGACGGATGGCGGATGCCGTAGAGGCGACCGAACAGCTCGAGGAACTCCACGACGCGCACCCGCTCGGGCAGGGGGAGGTAGCCCGCCGCGAACCCGACGTGCTCCATCGCCGCGCTGCGCTCGCGCGGCAGCGTCCGGCCCTCGATCTCGACCGTCGCCCTCATCGGGCGTGATCACGCCGAGCAGCATCATCAGCGTCGTCGTCTTGCCCGCGCCGTTCGGGCCCAGGAGCGCGACGCGCTCGCCGCTGCCGACCGTCAGGTCGACGCCGTCGACGGCGCGCACCCGCTTGTACTGCTTGACGAGGCCGCGAGCTTCGAGAATCGGGGCGCGAAGGACCCGCGCCGGGCGTGGACATGCGGTCAGTGTCGCACGCGCGCCGCGCCCGGGTCGGGGGTTTCTCCGTCTCGTCTGGAGACCTCGCGAGCTTCGGTCTCCGCCGTGGACGGGCGGCGAAGCCACCCGTCCACTCACGCGCCAGACTGGGCACATGGGTGTGCTCGACGGGGTGAAGGTCGTGGAGCTCGCGGAGCACGGGTTCGTGCCGTCGTGCGGTGCGATCCTCGCCGACTGGGGCGCCGACGTCGTCAAGATCGAGCGCCCGACCGGCGACCCGCTGCGCGCCGTGATGGGCCAGGGGTTCGTCGCCGACACCGGCGACTTCAACTTCCTGTTCGAGCTGTACAACCGCAACAAGCGCGGGATCACGCTCGACCTGCGCCTCCCCGAGGGCCGCGCCGCGTTCGACAAGCTGATCGAGCACGCCGACGTCCTCATCACGAACTTCCTGCCGTCGGCACGCGAGAAGCTCGGCGTGATGCCCGAGGACGTGTGGAAGGTGAACCCGCGCCTCGTGTACGCGAAGGGCCACGGCCAGGGCCAGCGCGGTCCCGACGCCGACCTCGGCGGGTTCGACGCGATCAGCTTCTGGTCGCGGGGTGGCGTCGGCGACATCCTGACGGCCCCGGGCGCGCCGCTCGTGATGCCCCGCGGTGCGTTCGGCGACGCGCCGAGCGGGGCGATGCTCGCGGGCGGCGTGGCGGCCGCGCTCTTCGCGCGCGAGCGCACCGGGAAGGGCGTCGTGGTCGACGTCGCGCTCCTGGCGACCGCGGTGTGGCAGCTCAGCACCGACCTCACCGCGACGGCGGTGCTGCGCGAGGACCCGAAGCGGCTCTCGGCGGGGAAGACGCTCGCCAACCCGATGGTCGGCCCGTTCCGCGCCGCGGACGACAAGTGGCTGATGCTCAACATGCTCGACGACGTGCGCCACTGGCCGCCGCTGTGCCGCGCACTCGGTCTCGAGTCGCTGATCGACGACCCGCGCTTCGCCGACAGCGACAGCCGGCGCGCCAACGCCGAGGAGCTGCACACGCTCTTCACCGACGCGATCAGCGCACGGACGCGAGCCGAGACCGTTGCCGCGCTCGCCGCGGAGGACACGCTCTTCTCGACGATGGCGTCACCGCTCGAGGTGATCGACGATCCGCAGGTCGTCGCGAACGGCTACCTCGTGCAGCACCCCACCGAGGCACGGGCGCGCCTTGCCGCGGCGCCGATGCAGTTCGACGACGAGATCACCGAGGTGAAGCGAGGGGCGCCGGCGCTCAGCGAGCACACCGACGAGGTGCTGGCCGAGGTCGGCTGCTCCGCAGCGGAGATCGAGGCCCTGCGCACGGCCGGCGCGATCGCCTGACGTCGTCGACCTCTAGCCTGTCCCCATGACGGACGGGCTCGTGTGGGACGAGCAGCCCGAGTCCCTGCGCCGACCGGTGCTCGTCGCCGGCTTCGAGGGATGGAACGACGCGGCCGACGCGTCGTCGACTGCCGCCACGTGGCTCACCCAGAACGAGGCGTCGGCGACGCGCGTCGCGACGATCGATCCCGAGGAGCACTTCGACTTCCAGGCGCGGCGCCCGAACATCCAGCTCGTCGGCGGCGTGACCCGCGAGCTCACGTGGCCGGAGAACGCGTTCTTCACCGTTCGACGCGAGGAGCGCGACCTCGTCGTGCTGCGCGGCGTCGAGCCTTCGTACCGTTGGCGGTCCTTCAGCCAGGCCGTCCTCGACGTGGCGCGCTCGACCAACTGCGAGCTCGTCGTGACGCTCGGTGCGCTGCTCGCCGACGTTCCCCACACCCGCACGGCACGGGTCACCGGCACGTCCACCGACGAGGACCTCGTGCAGCGGCTCGGCCTCGCGTCGTCACGCTACGAGGGACCGACCGGCATCGTCGGGGTGCTGCACGACGCGTGCCGGGCGGAGTCGGTGCCCTCGGTGTCGCTGTGGGCACCGGTGCCCCACTACCTCGCCGCGCCGCCGAACCCGCCGGCGACCCTGGCGCTGCTCGCAGCGCGTCGCGGACCTGTGCGGGCTCGGAGCTCGACCTGCGCCGCCTCGAGCGGACCGCCGACGCGTGGCGCGAGAAGGTCGACGAGGTCACGGCGGCCGACGAGGACGTCCGCGGCTACGTGGAGACCCTCGAGGAGCGCTACGACGCCGGAGCAGGGCTCGGACGACTCGTGGGGCGCCAACCTCCCGACCGGCGACGAGCTCGCGACGGAGGTCGAGCGCTTCCTGCGCGAGCAGCGCGGCGAAGGCTGACCCGCACTCAGCCGTGAGCCGCGTGCGTGAGGAGATCGACGTCGACGCGCCGGTCGAGCGCGTCTTCGAGTTCTTCGACGACCTCGCGAACGCACCGCTGCTCGTGCCGGCCCTCGTGGAGATCGTCAACGTCGAGTCGCTCGCCAACGGTGGCCGGCACGTCGAGTACACGACCCGGAACCGCCACGGCGACCTCGTCGACGCGACGAGCGATCATCTCGACTACGATCCGCCGCATCGCACGGTCACGCGCTCGAAGCAGTCGGGCATCGAGACGACGTCCACGCGGGAGTTCGTGGTCAACACGGTCGGCGGGACGCGGGTCGTCGCGACGGTGGAGTGGTCGGTGCCGGTGAAGTACGTCAGCGCGGTCGTGAGCCTGCCGTTGCGGGGCCCGCTGCGCCGCGCGCTGCGCACGAGCCTCGCGGCCGCGAAGGCGGCCCTCGACGACGGCTGCTGATCAGCCGTCGAGCAGGTCGCGGGCGACGGCGTCCCACAGCTGCGCCGAGAGTCCGAGCGAGTCGACGTCGACGCGCTCGTCGTTGCCGTGGAACATCGTGGCGTAGTCCTCGAAGCTGAGGCGGCGGCTGAACAGCGCGTAGCCGTAGCCCGACCGATCCCGGCACGACGGAAGAACCGGTTGTCGGTGCCGCCGACCATGAGGAACGGCACGAGCGCCGATCCCTCGATGAGCCGACCGCTCACGCGCTCGAGGCAGTCCCACAGCGGCGTGTCCATCGGCGACTCGGTGGACGGGTCGTCGTTCGACTCGATCTCGACGCTGTCGGCGAGGTCGCCGAGCGCGTCGTCGAGCATCGCCCGGACCTCGTCGCCCGTCTGGCCGGGCAGGGTGCGGATGTCGACCTCGAGCTCGACGACGTCGGGGATGACGTTCGTCTTGGTGCCGCCGTGCATGACGTTCGGCGAGATCGTCGTGTGCGTGCACGCGTGCACGAGCCGCGACATGCCGAGCGGCAGCTCGGCGAGCGCGCTCGCGCAGCTCATCGGGGTCGAGGAACGCGTTCGTCAGCTCGGGCGGGTAGTGCATGCCCTCGACGAACTTCCGCCAGACGTCCTGGATCTGCGACTTCGGCTGGTGCTCCGCCAGGCGCCGCACCACCTCGGACGCGGTGACGACCGCGTTGTCGGCTGCGGTGCGGCTGCGAGCCGTGGCCGGGCGTGCCCCGGACGCGGAGCTTCGACCAGAACGTGCCCTTCTCGGCGGTGAGGACGGGGAGGCGCACGCCCTCGGGCGTGGGCATCTGGTACCCGCCCGACTCGGTGAGGACGTAGTCGGCGTACACGGCGTCGCGCTCGTGCTCGACGAGGTACTTCGCACCCCACGTGCCGAGGGCCTCCTCGTCGGCGACCGCGAGGTAGATGAGCGTGCCCTTGGGCTTGAAGCCGGACTTGGCCAGGTTGCGGAACGACACCGCCTGCGATGCCGTGATGTTGAGCATGTCGACCGCGCCGCGGCCCCACACGAAGCCGTCGTCGTCGATGTCGCCGGAGAAGGGGTCGCGGCTCCACCCGTCCGCGTTGACGGGCACGACGTCGGTGTGGCCCATGAGGAGGAGGCTCGGGGCGTCGGGATCGCTGCCCTCGATGCGGGCGACCAGCGACGCCGCGGCCCGGCTGCGGCTCGTAGCGCTCGACGTCGAGCCCCGCGCTCGCCGAGGTACTGCTGCAGGAGGTCGACGCTGCGGATCTCCTCGCCCGACTCGACCCGGCCGTCGTTGACGCAGGCGTTGCGGATCAGCTGCTGGAGGAGATCGGTGGACTCGTCCTGCAGGTCGACAGCCATGCGGCGAACCGTACCCGTGCTAGCCGTGGCGTCAGCCGCTCGGCACCAGCGCGGGCGGGAGCTCCTCGGGCTCGAGCTTGCGCAGGTTCGCGAAGCCGTCGGTCGCGGTGTACGCGTCCTCGGCGAGCAGCATGCCGTCGGCGTCGTACGGCCACAGCACGCACATGCGCGACTCGTAGAGGTAGTACGCGTCGGGGTCGTCGACCTGCTTGCCCATCGCCGCGACGTGCGGCCCGGGTACGCGATGCGCATGATCCCCTCGGTGACGATGCAGTCCTCGTCGACGACGAGGTGCTCGACGTCGTACTCGAGGTTCGTCGCACCCGACGCGACGAAGTCCTTGTAGAACTGCTCGACCGCGGCGCGCCCCTTCGGCCCGTTGTCGGCGGGCGACGCGCCCCACTGGTGGTACTGCGGGTCGGGCGCGAGCGTCGACATCAGGCCGTCGAGGTCACCGGCCGACTCGGCCTTCATGTGCGTCAGCACGTTCTCGAGCAGTGCGCGCCGCCGCGGATCGGTCTCCCGCTCGAGCCGTTCCTCGACCTTGCGCCACGTCTTCGTCGGGTCGATCCTCACGCATGGTCGCTCGCTGCGGCCGGGATACCCGGCCCGCGGCCGGTCGCTCCGTGCGCTGCATGCAGGGTACCGCTCCCGACGTGCGTCGCTGGACCCTCTCTACGACGGTGAGCACGCACCGCGACCGGCGCGGTAGACCAGGCGGCCGTCGGAGTCGTCCCAGCGCTCGGCCTCGCCGGCCAGCACCATGTGCTCGAGGTGGGCGAACGTCTCGCTCTCGGCCATCACGCCCCAGTGCTTCTTCGGGAAGATCTCGTGCGACAGGTCCTGCACCGTCGCGGGCCCGAGGGCTTGGGACGCCTCGGCGATCAGCTCCATCCGCTCCTGGTGGTGCTCCTTGATCGCCGCGACGCGCCCGGGCACGTCGTCGAACGGGTGGCCGTGCGCGGGCAGCCCGAGCTTCACGCCGTCGAGTGCGGCCACGAGGTCGAGCGTCTGCAGGTACGACTTCAGCGCATCGGCGCCCTGCCCCACGCCCGACACGTGCGGCGTGATCGACGGGAGCACGTGGTCACCCGAGAGGAGCACGCCGTGCTCGGGGTCGTAGAGGCAGAGGTGGTCGATGGTGTGGCCCGGCGTGTGGACCGACACCCACTCCCGGCCCGCGAGCTGGAGCCGCTCCCCGTGCACGACGCGCTGGCTCGGGTCGGGCGGCTTGAACAGGAAGCGCATCGCGCGGATCATCATCCGGCGACGCCACGGCGGCATCGGGTGCTTGCTGCCGCCCCACGGCGTCTCGCCACCCCACGGCACCGAGTCGGCCTGCATCTGGCTCGTCGGGTTGTCGCGCAGCGGGTCGCCCTCGTAGTCGTCGGTGTGGTCGGCGATCGTCGGGATCTCCTCGCCGCCGATGTCGAGCGCCTCCGCTGCCGCGGCCGCGATGCGCTCGGCCTCGGCCTGCTCCTCTTCGGTCGGCAGCTTGTTGCGCCGGCTCGACTCCTCGAGCGACCACGTCGTGAACGCGCGGTGCGTCACGAGGTTCGCCTTCGCCTCGCTCTTGATGCGCCCCGCGCCACCGAAGTGGTCGGGATGCGAGTGCGTGACGATCACCGTGTGGATGTCCTTCACGCGGAAGCCCGCGGTCTTCAGGCGACCCTTCAGCGACTTCCACGACTTCGGCCCGGGCAGGCCGGGGTCGACGACGGCGAGGCCGCGGTCGTCGAGCAGGCCGTACATGTTCACGTGACCGAGCCCGGGCATCCAGATCGGCAGCTGCATCCGGATGACACCGGGCGCGACCTCGACCACGTCTTCGCGACGCGGGCTCCTGCTCCTGCTTCTTTGGCTTGGGCCTGGGTGCCTCGGTCGGGTCACCCGGCTGCCGCGTGGTGGCGGTCATCACCGCTCACCCTACCGGGGTTCCGGCGACGCTCAGCGCTCGTACGCGAAGGGGGCGAGCTTGGGCCACGGACGCGCTGTCCTCGAGGAGCGCGCCGGCGGCGAGGCAGTCGATGTCGAGATGCCGGGGTGCGACGACCTGGAGCGCGACCGGCAGCCCGTCGACGAGGCCGGACGGGATGCTCGCGGCCGGCTGGCCGGTCATGTTGAACGGTGCGCAGAACGGCGCCGAGAGCTCGAACAGCCCGACCTCCTCGCCGTTGACCTCGGCCGCGAACACGCCCTCCGCCGCGAACGCGGGCGTCGGCGTCGTCGGCGTCAGCAGCAGGTCGACCTGCGCGAACAGCGCGGCGACCACGGTGAGCAGCTCGTGGCGGCGGCGGATCGCCTTGGCGAGCACCTGCGGGCGTCATCTTCGTGAACGACAGGTGCTGGAGCTTGTGCACCGGCGTCACCTCGTCGAGGCGGCCTTCGACGTCGTCGACGAACCAGCTCATGTCGTCGATCGTCGAGAGGACGGCCCAGGACATGCCGGGCTTCGGCAGGTTCACGTCGACGTCGGGCACGAGCTCGAGCCCGGCGACGTCGATCAGCGTGTGCGCCAGATCCTCGGCGTGCTCGGCGACGACGGGATCGGCGCCGGCGAAGCCCGACGGTGGACGTGAACGCGACGCGCTTGCCGCGCAGCCGCTCGACCGCGGCACCGGAGCGCAGCTCCTCCTCGAACGGCACGACCGGTGCCGGCAGCGACGTCGGGTCGGTGAGCGTGGGGCCCGACGTGACGTCGAGGTAGCGGGCGGCGTCGCGCACGGAGCGCACCATCGGCCCGCGCACCGGGTTCAGCGACGAGCTGAACGGACCGGGACCGCGCCCGATGCGGCCGAACGTGCCCTTCATGCCGAACAGCCCGGAGTACGAGGACGGGATGCGGATCGAGCCGCCTCCGTCGCCGCCGGTGCAGGCCGGGAACAGGCCCGCCGCGACCGCGGCGGCCGAGCCGCCCGACGAGCCGCCGGGCGTGCGCTCGAGGTTCCACGGGTTGCGGGTGACGCCGTGCAGCGGCGTGTTCGTGAAGCTCACGGTGCCGTGCTCCGACGCGGTCGTGAGGCCGGTGATCACCGCGCCGGCGCCGCGGAGGCGCGACACCTCGTTGTCGTCGGTCACCGCGACCCGATCGGCGAGCACGACCGACGCGTGCGTCTCCGGCCAGCCCCCGACCGACGCGAGCTCCTTCACGCCGATGGGCACGCCCGCCAGCGGCCCGGGGTCGCCGCCGTCGCGCACCTCGGCGTCGATGGCGTCGGCGCGCTCGCGCGCGCGCGGCGGCGTCGAGGTAGCAGACCGAGTTCAGGTCGGGATCGAGCTTCTCGATCCGCGTCGAGGTGCGTGTCGACCACCTCACGAGCACGACAGGTTGCCGGCGCGCACGGCATCGGCGATCTCGTGCGCGTCGCGCTCCCATACCTCACTCATGGGCCGCGCCGCGCTCACGGGCCAGCTTCGTGAGCTCGGCGAACGACTCGTCGATCCCCGCTTCGAGGACGTCGAGGTCGTGCCACTGGTCACGATCGGCGAGGAGACCGAGGTGCAGCTTCCCGCAGTAGGAGAGGATCGCGATGCCGAGGTTGAGGTTCCGCGCCAGCGGCACCATCGGGTACGCCTCGAGCATCCGGCCGCCGAGGCAGTACAGCGGCGTCTGCGGGCCGGGCACGTTCGTGCACACGAGGTTCGTCAGCGGCTGGTGGTGCACGAGCCGCGCGGCGAGCCCCATGATCGTGGGCGCCGCGTACTGCGTGAGCTCGAGCAACGTCGCCGCGCCGAGCGGCCTGCTCTCGTTCCTTCAGGCCGCGCGTCGTCTGCTGGACGCCGCGCAGCCGGTTGACGGCGTCGGGCTCACCGACCGAGAGCGGGATGAACATCGCGGAGATGCGGTTGCCGAGCTGCATCTTCTGGCTCTCGTCGCGCACCGAGACCGGACAGAAGATCTTCAGCACCAGCTCCGGGTGCAGCTCCTCACGCGACTCGAGCAGCCGGGCGAGCCCACCGCCGATCGCCGGCGAGGACGACGTCGTTGATCGTGCCGCCGAACGCCTCGCGCACGACCTTCACGTCGTCGAGGGACACCTGCACGAGGCCGAAGCGCCGGCTGCGTCCCTCGACCGGGTTGTTGAGGGACGTCTTCGGCGCGACGAGCCCGCCTTCGGCGAGGGTCGACAGCGAGCGGGCGAGCTCACCGGCCTTGTCGAGCGCACGGCGTGGCACCTCGGCCACCTTGCGTGTCGCCTCGACGAGCGCCTGCGGACCCGCGACCATCTCCTTGACCGAGTCGATGAGGAGCCGCGCCGGCGGCGGCGCGGGCTGCGGCTCCCATTCCGGCGGGTCGAGGAACGTCGGCTCGGGCTCGAAGTCGAACAGCACGGTCGCGACGTCGACGCCCGACACGCCGTCGACGAGCGCGTGGTGCGTCTTCTGGAACAGCGCGACGTGCCCGCCCTCGAGCCCTTCGACGAACCAGAGCTCCCACAGCGGACGGGTGCGGTCGAGCACCTGCGACTGCACGCGCTCGAAGAGGGCGAGCAGCTGGTCGCGGGTGCCCGGCGACGGCAGCGCGGTGAGGCGCACGTGGTACCCGATGTCGAAGCGCTCGTCGTCGACCCAGATCGGGTCGCCGGCGTCGAGCGGGACGCGCATGATCCGCTTCCGGAACCGCGGGATGAGGTGCAGCCGCGACGAGACGAGGTCGCGCACGTCGCGGAGGCGGAACCGCCCGTCGGGTGCGAAGAAGGGGTCGCCCTCCAGGACGGTGAGGGCGCCGACGTGCATGGGCGTCTCGAGCCGCTCGAGGTGCAAGAAGCTGGCGTCGAGCGAGGTGAGCCGGTCGTACGGCATGAGGCGCCAAGGCTACGCGGGGGATCGGCGGATGGGAACGGCCGTCTTTGGAGCAGCGGATCGCGACTGCCGCCGGAATCGGGCTCAAGCGCCCCGGCCGGGCGACGATGGTCTGACGCGCTGAGCGCGACGGAAAGAAGGGTGGGGCGCCCCGGAGACAGCTGGGCACTGTCCGTCTCACGGGGCGCCCCTCACCCGGCCGGCTCCACACGCGGTGGGGCTGGGCAGTGACCGCAGTGCAGAGCGTCTGGCCGGACGACTCGGCGACCTGCCCCCGGCCGCCTGCGTGAATCGATCGTGCAACGTCAGGCGTCGAGAAGCAAGCCCGCTGGTGAGAGCGTGCCCACTCTTCACGATCCGAAACACTCCCCCAATCCCCCCTGGTGATCAGCCCGTGAACCTCGGCGGCTCGGGAACAGGCGGAGGTGGCGCCGCCGGCGGGGGCGGTGCCGTGGCGGTGCGGCCGCCGACGGTCGTGGGCGTGGTGGGCGGCGGGGCCGGCGGTGCGTACCGGTAGCAGACCCGCACCGCCGCGGACGCGAACGTGTTGATCTGCGCCTCGACGTTCCCGCCACCGCCGCTGAACGTCTCGCCGATGTCCGTGGCGACGTGGAACGCGACCGGGCCGCCGCTGAACGCGGCGAGCACGCCGGGATCCGTGCTGGAAACCGCCCCGGCCGACTCGTCGCGCGACGTCGACGGCTGGGTGACGGAGCTGGCCCCGAGGTAGTCGAGCGTGCCGTCGAACGCGGCCAGCGTCTGCGACGGGACCCGTTGGATCGACCCGGTGATCGGCGCGGGCGACGGCGAGGCCGCCCGGGCTCGTGAACGCGACCTGGTACGTCATGGTCTCGGCGAACGTCACCGCGGTCTGCGCCGTGTTCTCGAACCTGGAATCCGTGTCGAGGTGCATCGACTGCGTCGGCACCTGCACCTCGAGCAGCGTGCCGAGCGCGGGATCGAAGCCGGGCACCGAGATGTCGGCGTCGACCTCGGTGCGCTGACGGGCGAGCGCGCCGTCGTGGCAGACGGTCGCCTCGCTGGGCACCTCCTGCCCGGCGGCGATGACGGGGAAGCTCACGGCTGCGAGCCCGAGCACGGGCAGCGCGGCGCGCGCGAAGAAGCGTGGGAGCACGACGACCTCCTGCGGACGGCACGACGCGCTCCATGGCGCCTCGTGCTTCGGTGCCCGGTCATGACACGACCTGCGCACCGGGGTGACGCGGTCAGTCCGCCGGGTCGCCCTCCGCATCGGTCCGGGGGATGAGGCGCGGGACGCGGCAGGCGCGGTCGAGCCCCACGTCGCGCGCCAGCGTCTGCGCGCGGCGCGTCAGCAGATCGGCACGCACCGCGGCCTCGAGCGCCTCGCCGACCCGGTCGTCGAGCAGCAGCTCGCGGATGTAGCCGACCTCGTCGAGCGCCTGCTCGAGCGTGCCGAGCCACGACCCGACATCCGCCTGGTCGCTCTCGGGCGGCTTGAGGTCGCGCAGCTCGGCGAGCGCCGCCACCCCGACCGCCGACACCCGCTCGAGCGCCGCCGCCGCGTGCGCCGCGGTCGGGTCGACGATCTCGACGTCGGCGAACGCGGTGTTCGCCTTGCGGCAGATCGTCGTCGCGTCGTCCGCGAAGACCTCATGGGTCGATCGCCCGCCGCCCCCGCATCCGGCGAACCCGAGCGCGACGAGCGCGGCCAGAGCTCCCACGAGTGCACGCACGTCAGGTCGGCAGGAGGCAGCCAGTCAGTCCGAGCCGGGTCACGAGCCCGGTGGCGCGCTCGGCGACCCCGTTGAGCCGGGACACGAGATCCTGGTTCTTCTCGAGCGCGACGCGGAACGTCTGGCCACGCTTCACGCGGTCGGCGAGCGTGTCGAGGCCCTCGGCGTAGCCGTCGAGCACGTCGACGAGCTCTTCGGTGTCGGCCTCGAGCTTCTTCGGTGGGAGCAGCGCGTCGAACCCCTCGACGAGGTTGCCGAGGCCGTCCGCCGCCTTGTGCAGGAACTTCGAGACGCGCGGACCCGTCGCGCCCGGCGCCTCGGCCTTGCGCAGGTCGTTGCTCGCGTCGAGGAGCTTGTCGCAGTGCTTGGTGGCGCGCGCGACGAACTCGGCCTTGGTCAGGCGTTCGCCGTCGTCTCCGCCCGCGAACGACGCGCCGAGCGCGCAGAACGCGACGAGACCGGCCGCGAGCAGCCGTGCGGCCGCGTGGCTCCCCGTCATCGGAGGTGACGCTACCCTCGGAACCGTGCTTCCCGACTACGCGACGTACGAGTCGGCGATCGGGCTCGACTGGTACGACACCGACCCGAACCTGCGGCTGCTGCTCGACCGGCTGCTCCCCGACGCCGCCGACCGCTCGTTCGCCGAGGAGCACGTCGCGATCTACGGCGAGCTGTGCGGCGGCCCCATCGCGGCGCGCGCCGAGGTCACCGACAAGCACGGACCCGTCCTCGAGCGCTACGACCGCTGGGGCGTCGAGGTCGATCAGATCGTCCACCATCCGACGTGGACGGAGAGCAAGGCCGACCTGGTGCGCGCCGGCTTCACCGGCATGGCCCAGCACACGGGGCGGCCGGTGCCCGCGGTGCTCACAGCGTCGCTCTGCTACTTGGTGTGCCAGGCGGAGACCGCGATCTACTGCGGCCTCGGGATGACGTCGGGCGCGGCCGACATCGTCGAGCGCTACGCGCCCGACGCCGTGCGCGACGACCTTCACCGTCGCCTCACGAGCGACGACCCCGCGGACGCGTGGGAAGGCGGGATGTTCCTCACCGAGCGCCAGGGCGGCAGCGACGTCGGTGCGAACACGACGCGCGCGGTCCCCGACGGCGACGAGTGGCGGCTGCACGGCGAGAAGTTCTTCTGCTCCAACATCGACGCCGAGGTGTTCATCGTGCTGGCGCGACCCGACGGCGCGCCCGAGGGCGCGCGCGGCCTCGCGACGTTCATCGTCCCCCGGCTGCACGCCCGAGGGCACGCCGAACGGCTTCCGCATCAAGCGGCTCAAGCCGAAGCTCGGCACGAAGGCCGTGCCCACCGGTGAGGTCACGCTCGAAGGTGCGCGGGCCTGGATGGCCGGCGGCCAAAGCCAAGGCGGAGCGAGCGACCGCGAGACGGGTATCCCGGCTCGCAGCGAGCGACGCAGTGATGCCAGAGGGATCAACAAGATGATGGAGATGGTCAACGGGTCGCGCTTCGGCGTCGCGCTCATGGGCCTCGGCATCCATCGCCGTTCGTTCCTCGAGGGCGCGATCTACGCCGCCCATCGCGAGCAGTGGGGCCAGCGCATCGACCAGTACCCGCTCGTGCGCGAGACCCTCGTCGACCTGCTCGTGGAGCTCGAAGCAGGCATGGCGCTCACGTACGAGTGCGCTGCCGCGACCCGCACCGCCTCCGACGAGGACGAAGGGCGCATGCTCCGGCGGATCCTCGTGCCCCTCGCCAAGATGCGGGCGACGCGTGAGGCGATCGGCGCGTCGAGCCAGGCGCTCGAGCTGTTCGGCGGCAACGGGTACATGGAGGACTGGCCGATGGCGCGGCAGCTGCGCGACGCGCAGTGCCACACGATCTGGGAGGGCACCGAGAACATCCTGGCCCTCGACGTGCGCCGGGCGATGCTCAACGAGGGCGCCCACCACACGCTGCTCGCGCGCGTCGAGCGCGCGCTCGAGGCGTCCGACGCATCACCGGCGCTCGCGTTCGCCGTCGACGCCGTCGCATCGGCACTCGACGAGACGCGCGATGCGGTGAAGCACCTCGAGGGCTCGTCGAGCGAGATGCAGCTGCTGCACGCGCGGCGGTTCGCCCACCTGCTCGCCGACGTCGTCGAGGGCGCGCTGCTCCTCGACGAGGCGACGTGGCAGCTCGCCCGCGACGGCGACGCACGCAAGGCGGTCGTCGCCACCCAGCTCGCCCGCAAGCGCCTCGCACCGCCGCGAGCCCGCGGCATCCTCGACGACGACCGCACGGTCATCGACCACTTCGATTCGATCGTGCGCTACGGAGCGATCGAGCCCGCAGCCGCATGAGCGCGCTCACGCCCACGGCGGTGTGGCGCGTCTCGCCGGCGCTCGTCACCTCACTCGACGAGCACCTCGGCCCCCCCGTCGACGGCTACGTCAACGGCACGCAGACGTGGCTCAACGACGGGCCCGGCGGCGCGGCGCTCGAGTGGCGGCTGCACCCGATCGCGTCGTTCGAGGCGCCGGCCGACTGCGGGCCGTACGACCTCTGGGATGCGGTCGTCGGTGCGCTCGCGTCGGGCGAGTCGGCGGACGCGATGACGTTGGGCGGCGACCAGCGCGCGCTGTCGTCGCTGTGGGACGGGTTGGAGTGCTTCCCGGCGTACGGTGACGAGATCGAACCCGCGACGTTGGCGCGCGCCGCGACCGAGGTCGTCGGCATCGCGCCGGACGCTGCCGGGCTCGTCGACCACGAACGGATCGGCGGTGCGTGGGAGGACGCGAAGGGGAAGGTCTCGTTGATCGAGCTGCTGCTGGACGAGCTGCACGCGGGGGCGGCATGAGCGAAGACCTCGGCGAGCCGGAGCGCGCGTCGCTCGCGCGCCAGATCTACGACGTCGCCCACCTGACCGGTACGTTCACGCTGCGGTCGGGCGCGGTGAGCGACGAGTACTTCGACAAGTACCGCTTCGAGAGCGACCCGGTGCTGCTCCGCGAGATCAGCGAGGCGCTCGCGCCACTCGTGCCCGAAGGCACGGAGATGCTGGCCGGCCTCGAGCTCGGCGGCGTGCCGCTCGCGGTGGCGTTGTCACAGGTCACGGGCCTCCCCACGTTGTTCGTGAGGAAGGAGGCGAAGACGTACGGGACGTGCCAGCTCGCCGAGGGCGGGGAGATCGACGGCAAGCAGGTCACCGTCGTCGAAGACGTCGTCACGTCCGGCGGTCAGGTGGTGCTCAGCTGCGGCGATCTGCGCGACCGCGGCGCCGTCGTGGCCCACGCGCTCTGTGTCATCGATCGCGAGTCCGGCGGAACCGAGGCCCTGGCTGAGATCGGCGTCGAGCTCCGTCCCCTGTTCACGATGACGGGGCTGTCGCCCACCTTCTGATGCGGTCTACTCCTCGCCGCGCCAGGGTGGCGTGCGGGGCAGGTCGAAGTCGACGGGTCGCTGCTCGCCGTGGATCGCCGCGAACGCGGTGTCGACCCAGCGCGCGCCACCGGCGAGCGGCCACGGCAGCGCGTCCCTCGCGAAGAAGCCGACGTCGCGGGTCTCGAGCGGGTGGCCCTGCAGCTCGCCGCCGATCATCTGCGCGTGGAACACGAGCGAGTAGAGCGGCAGCCGCGCGAAGCCGAGGCGCAGGCCGTCGAACACGGCGATCAGCGACTTGATCTCGATCTCGATGCCGGTCTCCTCGTAGACCTCTTTGATCGCGACCTCCGACGGCGAGTAGCCGACATCGGCCCACCCCACCGGGTAGAGCCAGACACCGGAGTCGGCGCGCTGGGTGAGCAGGATCTCGTTGCGGTCGTTGCCGACGACCGCGGCGACCGCGACCTTCGGCGTGACGTAACCGGCGACGCCTTCCCCGACGGTCGCGAGCCACTCCTCGTACAGCGCGTCGGCCTCCGCCTCCTCGAGCGCGCCGGCCCGGATGTCGGCCGCGACCTTCAGCACCTCCTCGAACCGCTCCTTCTCGTAGAGGCTCTGGGTGAAGCCGAGGCCGGTGCGCGCGATGCCGGAGAGCGTCTCGGCCCAGCGCAGGAGGTCGGAGGCGGAGACGTGGTGGTCGGGCTCGGGCACGGACGCACACTACGTGGGCGGAGCTGGTCGCTCGTCAGTGCAACCGCGGCGCTCGAGGTCAGATGGCGTCAGGCCCCGCCTCACCCGTCCGGATGCGGACGATGTTCTCGACGGGGACGACCCACACCTTGCCGTCGCCGATCTTGTCGGTCCGGGCCGTCTCGACGAGCTTCGTCGTGACCCGCTCGACATCGGCGTCGTCCACGAGGATCTCCACACGGACCTTCGGCACGAAGTCGATCTCGTACTCCGCGCCCCGGTACACCTCGGTGTGGCCGCGCTGGCGTCCGAACCCCTGCACGTCCGACACCGTGAGCCCGTTGACGCCGAGGTCCTTCAGGGCGTCCTTCACATCATCGAGCTTGAACGGCTTGATGATGCCGACGATGAGCTTCATGTCAGTCTCGTTCCTCTCGAAGTTGTGATCAGACCCGTTCCAAGGCGTATCCGGTCTCGCTGTGGTAGCTCTGGTCGAGGCCGGTCTGCTCTTCCTCCTCGGTGGACCGGATGCCCTTCGGCAGCACGACCTTGAGCACGAGCAGGATGACCGCCGTCAGCACGAACGACCAGGCGATGGTCGCCCCGACGGCGATCAGCTGCTCGCCGAGCAGGTCGAGATTGCCCGTCTCGATGAGGCCGCCACCACCAGGTGCGGCTGCCACCGCCGAGTTGTACGCCGCGTCGGCGAAGACACCCACGAGCAGCGAGCCGATCAGGCCGCCGACGAGGTGCACGCCGACGACGTCGAGCGAGTCGTCGTAGCCGAGCTTGAACTTCAGGCTGACGGCGAACGCGCACACCGCACCGGCGATGAGGCCGATGTAGATCGGCGACATGCCGCCCACGAACCCGGCGCACGGCGTGATCGCCACGAGACCCGCGACCAGCCCCGACGCCGCGCCCAGCGTGGTCGCGTGGCCGGTGCGCAGACGCTCCACCAGCAGCCAGCTGACCATCGCAGCCGCGGCGGCCATGTGCGTGTTGACGAGCGCGGTGGCCGCGAGGTCGTTGCCGGCGAGCGCGGAGCCCGCGTTGAACCCGAACCAGCCGAACCACAGGATGCCCGCGCCGATCAGGGTGAGCGGCAGGTTGTGCGGCACCATCGGGTGCTTCGGCCAACCCTGGCGCTTGCCCAGGAGCAGGACCGCGGCGAGCGCCGCGATGCCGGCGTTGATGTGGACGACCGTCCCGCCCGCGAAGTCGAGTGCGCCGCGCTGGAACAGCCAACCCGACGGCGAGAACACCCAGTGCGCGACCGGTGTGTAGACGAGGATCACCCACAGCGGGACGAACCACATCCACGCCGAGAAGCGCATCCGGTCGGCGACCGCGCCGCTGATCAGCGCCGGCGTGATGATCGCGAACATCATCTGGAACGCCAAGAACGCGATCGGTGGCACGGTCAGTGCGAACCCGGTCGGTTGATCCGCGGTGTGCTGCAACCACGCGAGGTCGAAGTTGCCGATCAGGTCCCCGTCGCCGGAGAACGCCAGCGAGTACAGGGCGACGCCCCACAGCACGCTCACGATCCCGAGGCACACGAAGTTCTGCATGAGCATGGCGAGCACGTTCTTCGTGCGCACCATGCCGCCGTAGAACAGCGCGAGCCCCGGCGTCATGAACATGACCAGGGCCGCCGATGCCAGCACCCAAGCGGTATCGCCGGTGTTGATCTCCACGTGGTCTCCCCCGTCGCGCCGGCCACAAGCGGGTCGGCTCTCGTTCAGATCCGGGACAGAGTCGTAGGAGCAGGTTTCTCGATGGTCGCGAGAGTGTTTCGGTTGTGTTACGAGCTGACGCGCCGGGACCGGCGGGCACCGCGCTGTGCCCGCCGGTCCAACGACGCTTTTGGGGGTCCGTGGATCCCGCCGGTGACTACCTCCCGGTCGAGGGATCGGGTGAGTCGCCGCCCGTCGCCAGGACCTTGTCCTGGCTCGGGTCGATGCCGACCACGTCGATCTCCCGGATCTGCAGGTTGTCGTAGGCGAGGACGCCCATCTCCGGACGGTCGAGGCCGGCGATCTCGTCGGCTTCGGTCGAACGGATGGTCTTGTCCTTGAAGAACAAGGCCTGGAACTTGAAGAAGCCGTAGACGAAGGCGCCCATGACGAAGACGATCACGAGTGCCGCGATCGCCTGCGACGCGAGCTGGCCGAAGCCGAGCTCGCTGAAGCTCCCGCTCCCCAGGAACTTCCCGCCGTCGCCGAAGAAGATCCCGGTGACGCCCTTGCCGGCCGTCGCCGAGGTCTCCGTGGCGTTCCAGAGCCCGCCGTAGCGGCCGTCGGCGAAGAGCCCGATGCAGAGCACACCGAACAGGCCGCCGATGCCGTGCACCGAGATGGCACCGACCGGGTCGTCGATCCCGCGCCTCTCGATGAACAGGATCGCCTCGCAGACGAGCACGGCGGCGATCACACCGATGACCGCAGCCATCCACGGTGGCACGAACGCACACGGCGCCGTGATCGCCACCAGGCCGGCGAGCATCCCGTTCATCATCATGCCGGGGTCGGGCTTCCCCATCCGCTTCATCGCCCAGAACATCGCGATGACCGCACCGAAGGCGGCGGCGATCGCGGTGTTCACCGCGACGACCGTGAACCGGACGTCGGTCGCCGAGAAGGTCGACGCGGCGTTGAAGCCGAACCACCCGAACAGCAGGATGAACACGCCGAGCCCGGCCATCGGGATGCTGTGCCCCGACAGCGAGCGCGGCTTCCCATCGGCACCGAACTTGCCGATTCTCGGCCCGAGCACGATGGCACCGGCCAAGGCGGCGATGCCACCCATGGCGTGGACGACGCCGGAGCCGGCGAAGTCGACGTAGCCGAACCCGAGCTCGAGGTTGTTGCCGAGCTGGCTCAGCCAACCGCCGCCCCACGTCCAACCACCGAAGATCGGGTAGTAGAGCGCGCCGCAGAACAGGCCCCAGCCCACGAACGCCTTCCACTTCCACCGCTCGGCCATCGACCCCGTCGGGATCGTGGCCGTGGTGTCCATGAAGGCGACCATGTACAGGAAGAAGGCCGCGATCGGCACGCTGTACGCCGCGCCGGACAGCGCGAAGCCGCTCCTGCCCCACAGGAACGTCCAGTCACCGAACCCGATCAGGCGATCGGGGCTCAGTGGCGTGTCGAGCCCGAAGTAGCCCGGGTAGCTGAAGCCCGAGAACATGATCGGGAACCCGACGAGGAAGAACGCGACGAAGCCCAGCCCGAAGATGGCGAAGTTCGTGCTGAACACGTGCGCCGCGTGCTTCGCGCGACAGAAGCCGGTCTCCACGAGCGCGAAGCCGGCTTGCATGAACACGACCAGGACGGCGCCGATGATGATCCAGAGGAGGTTGAGGCTCACCCCCACATCGGTCGTCGTCGAGCTGGCTTTGCCAGCCTCGCTGACTGCGGGATCGCCGCCCTGCGCAAAGGCGGTCCCCGTCATCAACGCGACGATGAGGAGCGTCAGTGACCCGAGGGCCACCAACCTCCGCTTGCTCCGTAGCATCATCCTTCCTCTCCGATAGGGGTGAACGACGTGTGACATCAGAGGCGACCGTGGTTTCTCGGTTGCGTCCTGTCTGTGAACCGGCGGCGTCGAAGACCTGACCGACACCTGTCCGCGCCGCCGCGGACCGTTCACCTCGACGAAACGGACTCGAAACACCGCGCCCTTACGTTGCGCGCCATGGACGTGGCGCTCGTGCACTGGCCGGCGGAGGCGGATCGGCTCGAACGGCTGCGAGAGCGCCGCGAGCCCCGACTGGTGGTCGTCGAAGAGGGTCCGCCGCCTACCACCGAGGACTGGCTCGAGGACTGGCTGCGCACACCGGTCGACGAGGAGGAGATCCGGATCCGCCTCGAGACACTCCGGGCCCGTGCCCGACAGCAACCGGGTGAGCTGACGCTCGACGAGGGCGTGCTGCGCTCTGGCGCCCACGTCGTCGTGCTTCCGCCGATCCAGGCGCGGCTTGCCAGCGCGCTGCTCGAACGTCAGAACGCCGTCGTCAGCCGCGACACGCTCCTGCGTCGCGGCTGGCCCGACGAGAAGCCGAAGGACCGCAACGTGCTCGACGTGCACGTGGCGCGCCTTCGCCGGCTGATCGCACCGACCGGCCTCCAGATCCACACGGTCCACCGCCGCGGCTACCTCCTCCGGATCGGAGAAGTGGGCAGCACCGCGTGAGCGTCACCGACGTCCTCGTCGACATCCTCGTCGTCCTGCTGGCCGCGAAGCTCGCGGCGGAGCTGGCCGAGCGCGCGCGCATCCCCGCGGTCGTCGGCGAGATCCTCGCCGGCATCCTCATCGGCCCGTCCGTCCTGTCACTCGTCGGCCACGACATCACGCTCGAGGTGCTCGCCGAGCTCGGGGTCATCCTGCTGCTGCTCGAGGTCGGCCTCGAGCTGAGCCTCGGCGACCTCCGGTCCGTCGGTCGCTCGTCGATGACGGTCGCGACGATCGGCGTGATCCTGCCCGTCGCGATGGGCTTCGGCGTCGCGCTCGGGTTCGGCGAATCGAGCGACACCGCGCTGTTCATCGGTGCCGCGCTGGCCGCGACGAGCGTCGGCATCACCGCACGCGTGTTCAGCGACCTCGGTGCACTGACTCGGGTCGAGGCGCGCACGGTGCTCGGCGCGGCGGTCGCCGACGACGTCATGGGGCTGATCCTGCTCACGATCGTCGTGCGCGTGACGACCGCAGGGACGGTGTCGCTGTTCGACATCGCGGAGATCATCGTCGTGGCGATCGGGTTCCTGGTGCTCGCGGTGGCCATCGGCACGCGCTTCGGCCCCCGCTTCTTCGGCCTCGTCGACCGCTACTCGCGGTCGGCCGGCACGTTCGTCGCCATCGCGCTGGCGTTCACGCTGGTCTTCTCGTTGCTCGCGGACGTCGCACAGCTGGCCCCGATCGTGGGTGCGTTTGCCGCCGGTGTCGCGCTCAGCGGCACCGCACCGGCCGAGCGCATGCGGCGCGACCTCGCGCCGGTCGGGCACCTGTTCATCCCGGTGTTCTTCCTGCAGATCGGTGTCAACGCCGACCTCGACGCGCTCGGCGACCCCAGCCTCTTGCTGCTCATCGGCGCGCTCATCGTCGTGGCGAGCATCGGCAAGGTCGCCGCCGGGCTCGGGATGCTCGGCGGCGTCGGCGACCGCCTTCTCGTCGGGCTCGGCATGCTCCCCCGCGGCGAGGTCGGCCTGATCTTCGCCAGCATCGGGCTCGCCGAGGGCGTGCTCGACAGCGACCTCTACGCCGCCCTCGTTGCGGTGGTCCTGGGGACGACGCTGCTCGCGCCGTCCTTGCTGCGCTTCCGGCTGGGCACGCTCCAGCAGCGCCGGCCCAAGCGAGCGCCGACACCGATGCCACCCGGTGGCTGGTTGACGACGAACGGCGAGATCGGGCTCGCCGATGAGCCGCCCGACGAGGACGCCCTCGTCGTGGGCCTCGACGCGGCGCGGCTCGTCGCGCAGGCGCCACCAGCGGCCACGCTCCTCGACTGGCTCGGTCAGGCCGACCTCGCGGCTGCGACCTGGGATGCGCGCGCGACATCGCGGTTCCTCGCGCTGCTCCGCGAGGGCAGCATCCGCTCGTGGCGGTTCCTCGAGGCATCCGAGGTGCTCGAGCGGTCGCTGCCCGAGCTCGCGGAGGCCGTCCGCGAACGCCGTGCCGATCCGTTCCTCCTCGACCCTTCGCACGTGCTGCGCTTCGAGCTCGTCGAGCGGCTGCGCGAGCTGGTCACCGACGACCCGCGAGCGGCTGCTGCGTTCGAGCGGCTGCGCCACCCGGAGCAGCCGACGCTCGCCGCGCTCGTGCTCTCCGCCGCGGGTGAAGGCAGCGACGCGAGTGCGCTGGCGCGCCGGCTCGCCGATCGACTCCGGCTCGGGGCCGTCGCCGAGGAGGAGCTGACCGACCTCGTCGTCGACCACGCGCTGCTGCGCGCTGCTGCGCAACGACTCGAGGGTCTCGACGAGGAGCCTGTGCTCCAGCTCGCGAGCCACGTCGCCACACCCGAACGAGCCCGCGCGCTCTACCTGCTCTCGCTCGCGCTGGGGGACCTCGAGGTCTACGAACGTGACCGCCTCGACGAGCTGCTCAAGCGCGTCCTCGGCGTGCTCTCGCGTCCCGAGCTCACAGGCGCCCGGGCCGGCTCCGTCGTCGAGCAGCGACGCTCGGAGGCGCTCCGGCTCGTCGGCGACGCGCCCGGCGCAGTCGGGCGGGTGCGCCGCGCGCCGCGCGCATACCTGCTCGCACACTCGGCCGAGGAGATCGCACGGCATGCCGCGCTGCTCGATCCCCTGCCGCGACGCGGATCGGTGCGCGCGGTTGCCGTGCCCCTCTCCGACGACGAGGCGCGCGTGGAGGTGGCAGCCCGTGACCGCCCGGGGCTCCTCGCTGGCGTGTCGGGCGTGCTCGCGTCACGCGGGCTCGACGTGCTCGACGCGAGCGCGGCGACCTGGCCCGACGGTGCGGCCGTCGAGTCGTTCCGCGTCCGCTCGCAGGAGCCGGCCGCGGAGGCGCTCGCCGCGATCGGTGACCTCGAGGAAGCAGTGGCCGAGGCGGTGAAGCGGCCGCCGGCGACCGAGCCGGCCGCCGACCTCGACATCGAGTTCGACGACGCGTCGTCGCCCTGGTACTCGATCTGCGAGGTGCGCGGGGAGGACCGTCATGGCCTGCTCCACACCATCACGGTCGGGTTCATGAACGCCGACGTCACGGTCCACTCGGCGCGCGTCGAGACCAAGGGCGGGATCGCCATCGACCGCTTCGAGGTGACCGACACCGAGGGCCGCAAGCTCGACGAGGCCCGCCAGCGCGCCGCGCGCGAATCGATCTGGTCGGGCAGCGACGGATCGGGCTCGGCGCTGGCGGGTCTCACCCGCCTGTTCCGGCGCTAGATCCAGGTGTGCGGGCGGAGGAGCTGCGGCGTGAGGTCGGCCGCGGGCTGCGGCGGCGCGAACAGGTAGCCCTGCGCCGCGTCGACGCCGAGGTCGCGCAGCATCTGGAGCTGCGCCTTCGTCTCGACTCCCTCGCCGGTGACGGTCACGCCGAGCGCGTGCCCGAGGCTGACGACCGCGGCGACGATCGCCGCGTCCTCGGGGTCGGTGCCGAGCCGCTCCACGAACGTGCGGTCGATCTTGACGTCGTCGACCGGGAACTGCCGTAGGTAGCCGAGCGCGGAGTAGCCGGTGCCGAAGTCGTCGATGCTGACGCGTACACCGAGTGCCTTCAGCGCCTTGACGGCGCCGACGCCGGCGTCGATGTCCTCCATCAGCGTGGTCTCGGTGATCTCGACGCACAGCGCGTCGGGACGCAGGCCGGTGCGTGCGAGCACGCCGGCGACGAGGTCGGCGAGGTCGGCCTGCACGAGCTGGCGACTCGAGAGGTTCACCGCGAGCCGGAAGCGATCGACGGCCGGCAGCGCACGCCACCACTCCACCGCGCGGTTGCACGCCTCCTCGAGCACCCACGCGCCGATCGGCACGACGAGGCCCGTCTCCTCGGCGGTCGGCAGGAAGTCCTGTGGGTTGAGCAGGCCGCGCTCGGGGTGCTGCCAGCGGGCGAGCGCCTCGACCCCGACGCACGCACCGTCGCGCAGCGAGATCATCGGCTGGAAGAAGACCCGGAACTCGTCGCGTGCGACAGCGCGGTGGAGTGCGTTCTCCGTCTCGTGGCGGGCCCGTACGCGGTCGCGCATCTTCTCGTCGAAGACCTCGCAGCGGCCCTTGCCACGCTCCTTCGCGCGATACATCGCGGCGTCGGCGTCGCGCAGCAGCGCTTCGGGACGCTCGCGACCCGTCATCGAGATCGCGATGCCGACGCTGGCGGAGACGAACTGGTCCTCGCCGGCGATCATGAACGGCGCCCGGAGCGCGTCGATCAGGCGCTCGGCCACACCGATCGACTGGCGGTCGGCGACGCCGGGCTCGAGGTCTTCGCAGAGGACGGTGAACTCGTCGCCGCCGAACCGGGCCACGACGTCGCCGGGGCGCAGCACGTTGGCGAGGCGCTGGCCGAGCGCGGCGAGCAGCTCGTCGCCCGAGTCGTGGCCGAGGCTGTCGTTGACGACCTTGAACCGGTCGAGGTCGAGGAAGAGGACGGCGACCGCCGTGCCGGTGCGCTGCGCCCGGCGCAGGGCGTGCTCGAGGAGCTCACCGAAGAGCGTGCGGTTCGGGAGGTTGGTGAGGGGGTCGTGGTGCGCCTGGTGCGCGAGCGCGTCCTCGAACTGCGTGCGCTCGATCGCGATCGCTGCGAGCTGCACGACCGAGTCGACGGCGGCCTCCTCGACTGCGGTGGGCGTGCGCGGCTCGCGCAGATAGGTCGCGAACGCGCCGATGACGCGGTCGTCGGATGCCGCGAGCACCGGGGTCGACCAGCAACCACGGATGCCGTGCTCGCGCGCCAGCTCGTGGTACTTCGACGTGCTCGGGTCTTCGAGGACGTCAGCGACCATCACGGTCTCGCCGATCGCGGCCGACGTCGCGCAGACACCGTCGCCGTCGCGGATCTTCGTGCCGTCGAGCGCCTGCAGGAACGACGCGGGGAACGACGGTGCCGCGCCGTGCACGAGCTCGTTGCGCACCTCGTCGACGAGCAGGATCGTGCAGCGCGCGTCGTTGAGCTGCGACTCGACCATCCGGCAGATCTCGGCGAGCGTGTCAGCGCGTGGCGTGCTCGTCGCGATCATCTCGAGGATCGACGCCTGATCGCGCAGGCGCGCCTCTGACGCGCGCAGCGCAACCTCGGCTTCGATCCGGTCAGTGACGACGCGCGAGACGACGACGAGACCTTCGACGTCGGGGTCTTCGTGCAGGTTGTGCGCGATGACCTCGAGGTGCTCGACGTCGCCGGCCGCGGTCACGAGGCGCGCGGTGATCGTGTGCGAGCCGCGCTCACCGCGCGCGACGGACGTGTAGTACTTCTTGACCCTCTCGACGTCGTCCTCATGGATGAACGTGAACGCCTCCCGACCGAGCTGCGGCGACTCGAACCCGCCGAGCCGGCGCGCCGCCGGAGACGCGTAGATGACGCGGAACTCGCGATCGAGGATCGTGACGACGTCGAAGCCCTGCTCGACGATGGCGCGGAACCGCGACTCGCTGTCGCGAAGCGCCGACTCGACACGCTTGAAGTCGGTGACGTCGGTGAGCGAGCCGACGATCGTGAGCGGCGGTCCCTGCCGGACGGCGACCGCGTGCGTCTCGACCCAGCGCACCTCGCCGTCGGCGCGCACGATGCGGTACTCGATCGCCAGCTCGTTCGCGGCGGTGCCGGCACGCTCGCTGGCGGCCACGACGCGGGCGTAGTCCTCGGGATGGACGAGGTTGCGGAAGCCGTACCCGAGGAGCTCCTCGAGGGGCACCCCGGCGATCTCGCACATGCGGCGGTTGGCGAGGACGATGCCGACGCCCTGGACCGACGTGAAGAGACCGACGGGCGCCGCGTCGGCGAGCGAGAGGATCTCGGAGTCGCCGAACGTGGCGATCGCCGATCGTCGAGCGGCATGGATGCCGCCGTCGATGGCGGCTTCGGGTGCGAGGTTGCTCGTCATGTGGCCCTGCTCGCCCCTGTCGCCTGGTCTCGACGATTGGTGGTGGTGTCCCCTGGTGCGCCGCTGAGAACCCCCACACTACAGCGAGTGTGGAGGCTGTCACCCTGGGTGGTCGCTGCCGTCGCGGCCGGCGCCACGCCTGGTTGCGTCGCAGCCCGGGCTCCTGACAGGTTGCACCTCGCGGAGGGCGCCGTAAAGGGGCGTTCGGAGGGGAGGTCGACGCAGTGCGGATGGGGCTCTTCCTGCCGAGCGTCTCGCCCCTGGCGACGCCGGCGTTCCTCGAGGCGAGCGGCGAGGCGGCCGAGGACGCCGGGTTCTCGTCGATCTGGGTCGGCGAGCACGTCGTGTTCGTCGACGAGTACTCGTCGAGCTACCCGTACGCCGAGGACGGAAGGCTCGGCCTGCCGCCCGACAGCGGGATGCTCGGGCTCTTCGAGACGCTGACGTACCTCGCCGCGTGCACGAACGAGGTGCGGCTGGGCACGGCCGTGTGCCTCGTGCCGCAGCGCAACCCGGTGTACACCGCGAAGTCGGTCAGCTCGCTCGACTGGCTGTCGGGAGGTCGCGTCGACTTCGGCATCGGCGTCGGCTGGCTGCGCGAGGAGTTCGAGGTGCTCGACGAGCCGTTCGAGCAGCGCGGCGCACGCACCGACGAGTACATCGAGGTCATGCGCCGGCTGTGGCGTGACGAAGTCTCACAGCACGACGGGACGCACTACACGCTGCCGTCGTGCCGCATGTACCCGAAGCCGGTGCAGACGCCGAACCCGCCCGTCTACGTCGGCGGCGAGACGGACGTCGCGCTGCGGCGCGTCGCCCGGCTCGGCGACGGCTGGCACGGGTTCAACCACCTCCCCGACAGCGCGGCCGAGTGCGTCGGGCGATTGGAGCGCGCGCTGGCGGACGCCGGCCGGTCGCGCGACGAGATCGACGTGACGGTGTGCGGGTACCTGCAGCCCGTCGACCCCGGGATGCTCTCGGCCTACCGGGACGCGGGCGTCGACCAGGTCGTGCTCACCGCCTTCGCGGGCGACCCGGACGGGATCCGCGAGATGGTGTTGCGCCTGGGCGAGGAGTACGTCGCCGCGGCGAGCGCGCTGTAGCGACCGGCGTCAGTCGTCGGCGCGGGCCCGCAGCACCTTCGTCTTCGCCAGGCCCCACGCGAGCTGGAGCGGTCCGAGGTCGGCCTCGCCCAGATCGCCGAGCGTGCGCGGCACGAGTCCGTAGCGGTCGTCGGGCCAGGACTGCTCGTCGAAGGCGTCGCGGACGACGGGCGGGACGCCGGCGCGCTCGAGCACCTCGCTCGGTTCACGCACCGCGGTGCGCACGATCTCCAGCGGCGTCATGCGCTGCTCCGCGGCGTCGAGCGCGAAGAGCGCCCGGAGGTCGCCGGTCACGCGTGCCGCCGCGGCGCGGCCCGCCGCGACGGCGTCCTCCGCTGCCTCGTGCGGGTCGCGTCGTCGGCCTTGCCCCACGCGTCGAGGATCCGTGCGACGCTCGCCTCGACCCACGCGGGGAGGGTGCGCTCGACGCCCTCGACGATCGCGTCCGACGCGTCGGCGAGCGCCGCGCTCGCCCCGTCGGCGGCGGTGTCGGTCAGCTGTCGAGGCCGACGCGCCGCAGCGCTTCGGCCGGCTCGAGCACGAGACCGGTGATGAACGTCCCGAAGTCCGCGTAACGGGCGGACACCTCGTCGAAGCGCATCTCGTACACGATGTCCTTGAGCGCGCCGGGGTCGTCGGCGAAGAGCGTGACGCCCCACTCCCAGTCGTCGAGTCCGGTCGAGCCGGTGATGAGCTGCACCACCCGTCCGGCGTACGTGCGACCGACGCGGGCGTGGCCGGCCATGAGCTCCTTGCGCGCGTCGAAGTCGAGGGCGTACCAGTTGTCGTCGCCCGTGCGGCGCTTCGACATCGGGTAGAAGCAGATCGACTGCTTCTGCGGCAGGCGCGGGTGGACGCGCTGCTCGCGGTAGTGCGTGATGCGCTCCCGCCACGTCGCCAGGCGGTCTTCGACCTCGGCCGCGTCGGTGATCTGCTCCTCGTCGGCGAGGCGCCGGCGCTCGTCGTCCTCCGTCATCGCGTACTCGGACGCTTCGGTGAGCGAGAAGTACGACCAGAGCAGGCGCAGCGGCGTGCGCGAGAGCTCGTGCTGGAGCGTCTGCAGGCGGGCGAGGTCGGGGCCGACCGCCATGACGCCGAGATCGCCCTTGTGACCGAGGCCGGTGAACGTCACGACCTGGTGCGGGTCCTCGGCGGTGAACTCGTCGATCGCGTCGAGGACCCGCTTCGCACCGCCCGGCTCCTCGTCGGCTGCACCGGCGTCGACCTTGTAGAAGAGGTGGAGCACGCCCCACCCGGTGCTCGCCTCGACGCGCTCGCGCTCGGTCACGCGGAAAAGGCTACCGGGCCTCTGGATGCGTCCCTCGACCGTCCCCACGACGGGGACGGACGCAACCAGTCAGGCGCTGGACTCCACGGCTTCGACCGCGGCGAGGTGGAAGGAGTAGTGGCGGGCCATGACGTCGCGGACCTGGGCGTCGATGCCCCACCCGTGGTCGTCGACGAGCAGCCGGAACATGCGCCGCAGGAACGCGCCCTCGACGTAGGCACGCTGGATGCGCGGCGGCTCGGACTCGATCCACTCGCGCATGATCGGCGGGCAGACCGTCACCAGCTCGCTCGTCACGTCGGCGAGCACCGGCTCCCGGAACTCGTGCTCGAAGTCGTCGAACCAGCCGAGGACCATCTCGTCGCGCACCCGCTGGTCGGCGCGGGCGGCGTCGAGGTAGTGCTCGCGGTCGAGGAAGCGGAGCGTCGCGTGCGGGAGGACGGGCCGGTACTCGGCCCACTTGTGCTGGACGAGTGTGCAGATCCGCGGTTCCTCGATCCCGGGATTCTGCCCGACGGGCGGCCGGTCGGTGCGGCAATCACGGGCCGCCGGAAGCGGCGGCCTCCCGCACCGCGTCGAGGAACGCGTCGAAGCCCACGACCGTGCGGCGTGCCGGCGCTTCGGTCGTGACCGGCGTGCCGAAGTCGGAGTAGACCGCAGAGACGAGCCCTTCCTCCGCTCCCTCTCCCTGGAGGTCGACGCCCACCGTGATGTCGATGCGGCGCAGCCGATCGGAGGCGTCGAGCCACACGTCGACCGGTACCCGGTCCTCGTCGAAGCCTTCGAACGCGGCGCGCAGGCGAGTGCGCTCGTCCCGGGCGCGCGGCGGACGGCGCGATCGAGGTCGGCGGTGCCACGGAAGTGCGTCGTCGGCTCGCCGGCGATGTCCTCGGCGCCGACCTCTTCGACGTCCTCGACCACGCGCAGCAGCGAGAGCTGCGCCGCTGGGTCGGATCCGGACGCGCCGATGCCGACCTCGGTGAGCTGCGCCGGCTCGACGCGCACCCAATCCTTGGAGCGCACGCTCGCCGGGAGGTCGTCGAGGAGGCCCCCGAGGACGACGTCGGCCAGGGGCGCGAGCTCGACGAAGTACACGCCGCCGACGACCCGCGCCTCCATCCTGTCGATGGGTGCGCCGGTGCCGAACGCGAGTGCGACCTCGCCGTCGTGCTCGTCGAGTGCGATCGCACCCGAGAACGTGAGCGCCGCTTCCTCGCCGTCGACCTCGACGTCGCCTTCGAAGCGCGCGGACCCAGCAGCCGCGGTCGCGTCGGCGCTGTGACGGACTCGCTCTGCGGGTGTTGCTGCCGCCTGCGCCGGCACGCCGGCGAATGCGGGCGCCGCGATCACGGCGCCGACCAGGCCGAGCGCGGTCGTGGCGATCGTGAGGACAGCGAGGGCGCGTCGCATCGTCAGCACGGTACCTGTGACGTCCGGCGCGACCGGCCCGGTTCCCGCCGGTGCCCGGGCGCGAGAAGGGCGCCCCTTCCGGGGCGCCCTCCTGTCGTGCTCGCCTGTTGGAGCTGGACCTTAGAAGTCCATGCCCCCCATGCCGCCCATGTCGCCACCGGGCATGCCGCCCGGCATCGGGGAGGGAGGCTCGGGCTTGTCGGCCACGACCGCCTCGGTCGTGAGGAAGAGGGCCGCGATCGAGGCCGCGTTCTGCAGCGCCGAGCGGGTCACCTTCGCGGCGTCGATGACGCCGGCCTTCACGAGGTCCTCGTACTCGCCCGTGGAGGCGTTGAGACCCTCGTTGCCCTTGAGGCCGCGCACCTTCTCGACGATGACGCCACCCTCGAGACCGGCGTTGAGCGCGATCTGCTTGAGCGGCTCCTCGAGCGCACGGGCGACCATCTTGGCGCCCGTCGCCTCGTCACCATCGAGCGACTTCGCGGAGGTCTCGACCTTGGCCTGCGCCCGGAGCAGCGCGACGCCGCCACCGGCGACGACACCCTCCTCGACCGCAGCCTTGGTCGTCTGGACCGCGTCCTCGATGCGGTGCTTCTTCTCCTTCAGCTCGACCTCGGTGGCCGCGCCGACCTTGATGATCGCGACACCACCCGACAGCTTCGCGAGGCGCTCCTGGAGCTTCTCGCGGTCGTAGTCGGAGTCGGTGTTGTCGATCTCCTGCTTGATCTGCGCGATGCGTCCCTGCACCTCGGCCTTCGAGCCGGCACCCTCGACGATCGTCGTCTCGTCCTTGGTGACGACGACCTTGCGGGCCTGGCCCAGCAGGTCGACACCGATGTTCTCGAGCTTCAGGCCGACCTCCTCGGAGACCACCTGACCGCCCGTGAGCACCGCGATGTCCTGGAGCATCGCCTTGCGCCGCTCGCCGAAGCCGGGAGCCTTGATGGCGACCGACTTGAACGTGCCGCGGATCTTGTTGACGACGAGCGTCGCGAGCGCCTCGCCCTCGACGTCCTCGGCGATGATCGCCAGCGGCTTGCCACCCTGCATGACCTTCTCGAGCACCGGCAGCAGGTCCTTCACTGCCGAGATCTTCGAGGACACGAGGAGCACGTAGGCGTCGTCGAGGACGGCCTCCATGCGCTCGGGGTCGGTCACGAAGTACGGGGAGATGTAGCCCTTGTCGAAGCGCATGCCCTCGACGAGGTCGAGCTCCATGCCGAACGTCTGGCTCTCCTCGACGGTGATGACGCCGTCGGTACCGACCTTCTCGAGCGCCTCGGCGATCATGCCGCCGATCTCGGGGTCGGCCGCGGAGATGGCCGCCACGTTGGCGATCTGCGCCTTGTCGGTCTCCACCTTCTGGGAGCTCGACTTGATCGAGTCGACCGCCGTGACGACCGCGGCCTCGATGCCCTTCTTCAGGACCATCGGGTTCGCGCCCGCCGCGACGTTGCGGAGGCCCTCACGCACGAGTGCCCACGCGAGCACCGTCGCAGTGGTGGTGCCGTCGCCGGCGACGTCGTCGGTCTTCTTGGCGACCTCCTTGACGAGCTCCGCACCGATCTTCTCGTACGGGTCCTCGAGGTCGATTTCCTTGGCGATCGAGACGCCGTCGTTGGTGATCGTGGGGGCGCCCCACTTCTTCTCGAGCACGACGTTGCGACCGCGCGGCCCGAGGGTCACGCGGACGGCGTCCGCCAGCTTGTTCATGCCTGCCTCGAGAGAACGGCGGGCGTTCTCGGCATAGGCGATCTGCTTGGGCATCTTCAGGAGCTCCTTCGACGTCTGCTGATCCGAGGATCGGGTTCTGAGATGGTCCGTGCTGTGGGAAGTTGACGACTTGGCACTCAAGAGGTGTGAGTGCTAGGTGCCATGTTGGCACTCTCGCCTGGAGAGTGCAAATGGCGGGTTTCCGGCCCGACGAAGGGCTCGGCTCAGTCGCCGAACTCCTTGTCCTTGCCCCGGCCGTTGCCCGGGCCCTCGTCCTCGTCGCCGGTCCCTTCCAGGTAGGGCACGAGGAACTGCTGGGCGAGCCCACCCACCTCGGCGTCGAGCTCACCCCTCGACGTCCACTTCGGCACCTCGTCGAACAGATGCCGGGCGGTCTTCCCGTCCTCGTCCTCGCCGTCGAGGATCTCGAGGATCCCGTCGAGGAGCTCGGGGCCACGCGGACCGTACGCCCCGGGGTTCCCGGCGAGGATGGCCGCCAGCTGCGCGAGGTCGCGAGGGGTCGGCACCGTCGTGGTCGTCGTGCTCGTGCTGGTCGACGTGCTGGTCGAGGGCTCCGCAGCCGACGCGGGATCGCCACCCTGCCCCGAGTCGTCCCCGCCGGTGAGGACGAGGGCCCCGGCGACGAGCGCGAGGCCCGCCACCGCACCGATGACGGCAGCCGGGACCCAACGCCCGCGGCGCCGGCCGTTGCGACCGCGCCCGGGCGGCACTGCGGCGACGGGGAGGACGCTCGTCTGGTGCGCGATCGTCGTGTCGGCCGCGCTCGCGGCCGGCGCGGCGCGCGTCGACGCGGCAAGGGCGCCGCGCATCGTGTCGGCGTCGGCGAAGCGTGCAGCGGGGTCCTTCTCGAGCGCCCGTCCCACGACCTGCGCGACCGCGGGCGGCACATCGGGCCGGCGCTCGACCAGCGGCGGCACCGGAGCCTGGCGGTGCTGGAGCGCGGTGGCGATCGCCGAGTCGCCGCGGAACGGTGGCGCGCCGGCGAGCATCTCGTACAGGACCACGCCCGACGCGTAGACGTCGGTCGCGGGTCCGACGGCCTCACCGCCGACCTGCTCAGGTGAGAGGTAGCTCGGCGTCCCGACCATCTGACCGGTGGCCGTCAGTGCGGTCGTCGCATCGTGCGCGGCCTTGGCGATCCCGAAGTCGGTGAGCTTCACCGAACCGTTGGTGCCGAGCAG
The DNA here is from genome assembly GCA_963731815.1 of uncultured Acidimicrobiia bacterium. Lineage (GTDB taxonomy): Bacteria > Actinomycetota > Acidimicrobiia > IMCC26256 > PALSA-555 > DATBSK01. The sequence continues at coordinate 56,933 of CAVSWW010000011.1, forward strand.
CACGTTCCCCGGCTTCACGTCGCGGTGCACGAGGCCCCGCTCGTGCGCAGCACCGAGCCCGGCGAGCATGCCGTCGGCGATGCGCATCGCCTCGTCGACCGGCAACGGTCCGTCGCGCAGCGCGGCCGCCAGCGTCCGCCCGTCGACGACCTCCATGACGAAGTACGGCCGCGTGCCTTCCGTGCCCACGTCGTAGACCGTGACGAGGTTCGGGTGCGTCAGCGCCGCCGCGACCTGCACCTCCCGCACGAAGCGGGCGCGCGCGTTCGGATCGGCAACGGTGGGCAGGAGGAGCTTCACCGCGACCCGGCGACCGAGCTTTCGGTCGTGGGCCTCGAACACCTCGCCCATCCCGCCGGTGCCGAGCCGAGAACCCAGCTCGTAACGCCCCGAGAGGACGGTCACATCCAGGTATTACCCCGAACCGCCGCGGAAGTTTCGTCGCGGCAGCCGATCAGGCCGGGTACTTGAGGGCGACGGCGGCCTCGGGGCTGTGGGCGTGGAAGGCGAAGCTCTCCTCGAGGTACAGGTGCACCTCGGTCTCGTCCGCGCTGTCGAAGCCGATCGAGACGTCCTGGCCCGACGACAGCTCGAAGTCGTCGCCGCGCAGCGACAGCACGACCGCGCCGTCGACCGCCGGTGCGTAGACGACCGGGCCACCGAGGATGAGGCGCACGCGCTCGAGGATCGGGTAGCCGCCGTCCTCGGTCGTCTCGAGGATGCCGGAGTAGCAGCGCGGCCCGAGTGCGATGCCGTACGGGCCCTCGACCCCCGCGTCGCGCAGCACGGCGACGGCCATGGCCACCCACGTGGGGTACTGACCGAAGCTGTCACCGAGCGAGACCGGCGAGTGCGGAGACGCCTCTGCGACCCCCTTGATCTGCGCGGGGTCGTAGCCCTGGAACACCGCGCGGTCCTCGGCCTCGGCGATCGAGCGCGCCGCGTCGACGACCGGACCGAGCTCGGGCGACTTGTGGCCCCGGTCGATCGCGTCGAGCTCGGCGCGCTTGAGCGCGAACGGTGCCTTGAGCTCCACGACCGGCTGCACGTTGCGCAGCGACGCCGCGACGCCGTCGGCCGGCGCCTTCTTGACCGCCTCGACGCTGCCGAGCGTCGACGCCGAGTACGTCCACCCGTGCGGACCGGTGAAGTCGACGAGGCGACGGGCCGCGAGGAAGTTCTCGAGGGCGCGCTTCGCCTCGATCTCGATCTCGCCCCATGCGGCGTCCGAGACCGGTGCGAGTTCGCGGAAGAGGTGGTTCACGAGCTGCCCTCCTTGAGGCTCCCGATGCTGAGCGATCCGTCACCCGACGCGCTCGGCGCCGCGTCGTCGGCGGCGCCGGAGTGCTCTGCCTCCGACTCCTCGGCGACGATCGACTTGTCGGTGAAGAGATAGGTGCGCAGGTGCTTGTCGAGGACGGGATCGTTCCGGCGGAGCCACTCGAGCGTCATCGCCGCGTGCTCCTTCTCCTCGTCACGGTTGTGCGCCAGCACCTCGGCGAGCGAGGAGTTGTTCGTGGCCTCGGCCCGCTGGTCGTACCAGTCGACGGCCTCGAGCTCCTCGCCGATCGACGCGAGCGCGCGGTGCCGGTCGATCGCCGCGGGATCGAGCCGGGACTCGTCCTCGTGCAGCCCCTCACTGGTCGGCATTGCAGATGCTCCTGTGGCTTCGATCGGTGCTCGGAGTGCAGCCTACGAGCGACGCACAGGTGCGCGCGCACTCGACTTCGGTGAGGCGATCCGCGGTAACGACCGCGGACTCGTCGCGGCGATCAGACTGCTCGGGTGAGCGCCTGATCGAGCTGACGGTGCACCACGTCTACGAGATCCGTCTCGGGCACGAAGCCACATACCCGCTCGCAACGGCCGGTATGCGCGCGTGTGGCATGAGGTTCTTCGGCGCCGGCCGGGACGACCTCGATCGCCAGGTCGCGGCCGACCGCGTCGCCGATCGCGCGCACGACCTCGGAGAGCGAATGGCTCAGCCCCGTGCCCACGTTGACCGTCGTCGTCTCGCCTCGCATCCCGAGCACGACCAGCGCCTGCACGACGTCGGCGACATCGGTGAAGTCACGGCTGCGGTCCGGTGAGCCCAGGATCTGCACGGGTGCGCCGGCGACCGCGGCTCGCAGCCAGCGCGTGATCGCCATGTCGGAGCGCTGGCACTCCCCGACGACGCTGAAGGGGCGGACGACGGTGACGACGCCGCCGGCATCGGCGCGGCCGGCGCAGAGCTGTTCGACCACGACCTTCGAGCACGCATACCCCCCGAGGGGACGCAACGGGTCGGACTCGTGCGACGGGCGGAGGATGCCGTCGACCGTGCGGGCACCGCCGTAGACGGAGGACGAGGACGTGACGACGACGGGCACATCGCGTGGTGTGTACGCGAGGACGGTCCGCGTCGCGTCGACGTTGTCGCGGCGCCGCACCAGCTCGATGTCGGGACCGCTGCCGCGCACGCCCGGACGCGCCGCGAGGTGGAACACGAGATCGGTGTCTCCGAGCACATCGCGCAGGAGCGTGTCGGTGCCCGGGTCGACCAGGTCGAGGCATAGGTGCCGCCCCGGTGCGCGCGGCGGCATCGTGCGCCGGTCGATGCCGGTCACGGACGCGCCGCGGGCGGCGAGCGCCTCCACGAGGTGCGCGCCGATGAAGCCGGCGCTCCCCGTGACGACGGCGCGGGCGCCCGCGAGCGGTCGCGTGCTCATCGCAGCAGGCCCCGGCCGAGGTGGTCGTCGCGGTCACGCACGCCGGGGAGCGCGAAGAAGAAGCCGCCTCCCTGGGGCTGGATGTACTCCTCGAGCGGCTCACCATCGAGGCGTTGCTGCACCGCGATGAACCCGCGTTCGAGGCTGCGCTGGAACGACACGAACGCAAGTCCCTGGTCGAGTCGGCCGGCGTCGTCGAAGCCGCGCGAGAAGCTGAAACCCCGTCGCAGGATCAGGTTGTCGTCGGTCGCCTTCGTGCGCGGGTTCGCGAGGCGGATGTGCGCGTCGAGCGGGGTGATGACACCGTCGGCATCGTCGGCGAAGTCGGGGATCTCCGTCTCGCGCTTGCCACCGAGCGGCGCGCCCGACTCCTTGTGCCGACCGATGATCGCTTCCTGCTCGGCGAGCGGCGTCCGGTCCCAGAACTCGACGAACATGCGGATGGCGCGGACGGCCACGTAGCTGCCGCCGACCGCCCACGCCGGCTCGTCGTCGTCGGGTCCGACGAAGACGTGCCGGCGCATCTGCGCCTCGTCGGCGGCGTCGAGGTTGGCCGTGCCGTCGCGGAAGCCCATGAGGTTCCGCACCGGCGCCTTCCCCGGCTGGGGCTTCGAGCGCCGGTTGAAGCCGTCGACCATCCAGCGCAGGGAGAGCTTGCCGCGGGTCCGGCGCATGAGCTGGCGGAGGGCGAAGATGTTCACGTCGGGCGTGTCCGCCGACAGCGACAGCAGCAGATCGCCGTGCGACCGCTTCGGATCGAGACGGTCGTTCGCGAAGAACGGCATCTTCACGAGCTCGCGCGGGATCCGGTCCGCGAGGCCGAAGCGCTCGTCGAACAGCGACGCGCCGACCGCGGTGACGACGCTCAGGTCGGCCTTCGGGGGCCGCTCCCCCAACGTGCCCGCGTGCAGCGGTGGGTACGCGGCGTCACGCGTCTCGAACGGTTCGCCCGTCATCAGGCCGCGCGCCTCGGTCGTGAGGTCTCGCAGCGCCTCCTGCAGCTCGGCGCGATCGGCTGCGGTGACGTCGAAGGCGGCCATGAGGCCAGACGCCGGGGGCGGTGTGATGATGCCGTTCTGGTGCGCGCCTTCGAACGCGACGTACTGCGGCTCGAACGCGTGCGCCTCCGCCGCGCCGGCTGCGGTCGCGCTCCCGGCGATGCCGTCTGAGAGCGCGACCGCTGCACCTGCGCCGAGGGACGACGCGAGGAACCGGCGACGGGAGAGACGCAACGTGATCAGCTCTGCTTGAGGCCCAATGCGCCCGGCACCTCGGCCAGCTCCTCGGAGAGCTGCGCGAGCGATGCCTTCAGCGACGTGGAGTCCTCGTCGGTGAGCGTTTCGAACGACTGGAACGAGCCGTCGGCGTTGCGGTACGGAGCGAGGCCGGCCTCGACCTCCGCGAACGATGCCTGGATGTCGGAGAGCAGCTCGGGATCAGCCGTCTCCAGCGCCGGCGTCAGGAGCTCGATGACCTTCTTCGCGCCCGCGATGTTGGCGTCGAAGTCGGAGAGGTCGGTGTGCGAGTACCGGTCCTCCTCACCGGTGATCTTGCCCTCCGAGACCTCTTCGACGAGCTCGGACGCACCGCGTGCCATCGCGAGCGGTGTGATCTCGAGGTTGGGCACTTGCTCCTGCAGGGTGGCGAGGTCGGCGTCGAGCTGGTCGGCGAACTCCGCGGCGCCGTCCGTCGTGCCCTTCTCGAAGAGCAGGTGCTCGATGCGGTGCCAGCCGGTCCACGTCGGGTCTTCCTCGTTCTCGAAGTCGTCGACGCGCGCGTCCACCTTGCCGTCGATCTCCTCGACGAGGGCGGCGATCGGCTCGATGCTCTCCCAGCCGACGCGGGACGCCGCGAACTGCGCCTTGGCGCCTTCGAGGTCACCCGCACGCACGGCGTCGTTGAACGCCTTGGTCTTCGTCACGGTGTCGGCAACCTGGGCCTCGACGTACGTGCGGTAGCCGTCGACCGCCGTCTGCAGCTCCTCGCTGTCGGCCGCGTCGCCGAGATCGCTCGCCGACAAGCCGCTGCCCGAGCCGCCACTCGCCGATGACGGGCAGTCCGCGCCCGAACCGGAGCCGCTGCCCGAACCGGACGCCGAGCCGGACGCGCTGCCGGAGGCCGAGCCCGATTCGCTGCCGGAGGCCGAGGCAGAGGCGGACCCGGAGGACGAGCCCCCACATCCGACGGTGCGCACGCCCGAACCGTCGTCGTCGCCGCTGCACGCAGCGACGAGTGCGCCGGCCAGGGCGAGGCCGACGATCATCGTGAGGATCCGCTTCATACGAGAGTCTTCTCCTGCTGGGTGGGACTGACGATCGGTGGACTGGATGCTGTGATGAGCGGGTGGGCGCGACGCGCGATCGCTCCGCCCGGGGGCGGCGCACGCTGCGCACTCCCCAGGCGGCGAGCGCGACGAGCGCGAGCGCCCACGCGACGCGAAGCGCATCGGTGCCGGCGGGCACGAGCCGGCCGTCGGGCAGCAGCTCTCGGAACGCGCGCACGATCGGGTTCGCGGTGCGCTCGAAGTCGACGATGAGCGTGAGGTTGCCGGTGAGCACCTCGACCGTGAGGAAGGCGAACGTGAACGCTCCGATCGCGAGCCCGATGGCGACGAGAATCTGCGCGGGTCGGTACCGCGCGGCCCACCACGCGATCGCCAGCACCGCGCACGGCAGCACGATCACGACCTGGCGACCGGGCCACCACCAGCCGTGCATGGTGAGCGCGACGAACGTCGCGTTGAGCCAGCCGACGGCGAGCGGCAGCGCGATCGCGACCCAGTGGCGCGGTCTCCGGACGGCGAGGGCAGCGACCGCCGGCACCACGAGGAGGAACGCGGGCTGCCACACCGCGAGGCCGAACCCGCGGTCGACGAGCAGGCCGAGGAGACGGACGCCGCGGCTCAGGTAGTCGGGGTCGTTGCCGGTGACGGTGAGCTCGCCACCGCCGAAGTGGCTTCCCGCGGCGTACGGCGTGAACCCGCCGTACCAGAGCTGGTGCAGCGCGAGGAACGCGACCGCGGCGCAGGCGAGCCCCACCACGAAGCCGACGGCGACGCGGGCGTCACCGCGCCGCCACAGGCGCCACAGCGCGATCGCCGCGAGCGTCACGACGACCGGCGCGTACTTCACCGAGAGCCACGGGAGCGCGACGAGCGTCCCCGCGAGCAACACGAGCCCCCATCGCCGGAGCGCGCCGGTGAGCGCACCGATCGCCACGGTGAACACGAGCGCCGCGGGCAGCTCCGGGTACACCTGGGTCGAGTAGACGGCGAACGGTGCGGCGAGACCGAACGCGAGCACCGTCAGCACCGCGACGCGCAGCGGAACGTCGAAGCGGCGGACCGCGACCCAGAGGATCGCGGCGGCGAGCAGCCCGCCGAGCAGCGCGAGGAACAGCTTGGCCGCCAGCCAGCCACCGACGAGGACGGGCAGGGCGAGCACCGCCGGGAGCAGCGGGTCGTGGGGGCTGACGCGCGAGCCGTCGTCGGCCCGCTCCTCCTGGATCGGCAGGAGCACCTCGTGGAAGTCGGCGTAGCGCCCGTCGAGCCGCTCGTCGCTGATGTCGAGGTCGAGGTCCTCGCCGATGGAGATGGCGCTGAGCAGGTATTGCGGCTCGTCGGCGGTGGTGCGGGCGTTGTTCGTCGCTCGTGACCACGCACCGGGGACGCACCAGAGCGTCACGGCGAAGCCGACGAGCAGCATCGCGGTCAGCAGCCGCTTGCGGGTCACGCGCGCTTCGGTCACGTCGCGAGCCGGTCCATGCGGCGGATCGTCACCAGCCAGACGAGGACGGCCGAGAGCGCGACGAGTGCGATCGACGCCACCCCGGCCTGACCGAGCAGGCCGCTCTCCGCCGAGCTCCACACCTTGGTGGCCAGGGTCTCGAACCCGATCGGCGCGAGCAGGAGCGTGGCGGGCAGCTCCTTCATCACCGAGAGGAGCACCAGCCCCGCGCCCGCGGCGACGCCCGGCAGCACCAGGGGAAGGTCGACGGTACGGAAGCGGCGCACCCATCCGGCGCCGAGCGAGCGCGCGGCGTCGTCGACGGCGCGCGGCAAGCCGCTCACCGCGACCTGCGACGTGCGCAGCGACTGCGCGCCGAAGTGCACGACGTACGCGAAGACGAGCAGCGCGTACGTCTGGTACAGGCCGCGAACGGCTGGGGTGCCGAGCACCCAGAACACCAACGCGAGCGCGATCACGAGGCCGGGCAGCGCGAAGCCACTCACGATGACCGTGTTGATGGTGCCGGACATCGCGCTTCGGTTGCGCACGGTGAGGTACGCGACCGGCAGCAGGACCGCGACCGCGACGACGGCCGCGACCACCGAGATCCCGGCAGTGTTGAGGGCCGGCGTGACGAGGTCGCCGACCTTGCCGTCGGGTCCTGCGAAGCGACCCCCCTGCAGCCCACGGATCGCCCATTCGACGAGCACGGCGATCGGCGCGACGAGCGCGACCAGCACGACCGCGAGCGCGCCGGCGAGCGCGGGCACCCGCCACCTCCCCAGCGGCACGAGCAGCGCGCGCTTGCCGCCGGCGTGCACCTCGAGGGGCGTCCGCCGTCGCGCGAGCGTGCGTTCGGACGCGACGACCGCGATCGCGACGACGGCGAGCAGGAGGCTGAGCGTGATCGACGTCGTGCGGTCGAGCAGTCGCGTCGAGTCGATGCGCACCGTCAGCGTGTCGTACCGCATCAGCGAGACGGCGCCGAACTCGCTCACGCAGTACAGGAACGTCAGCAACGTGCCGGCCGCGATCGCACCCGTCGTCTGCGGGAGCACGATGCTGCGGAACACCTCGGCCGGTCGCCGGCCGAGCGCACGGGCCGACTCCTCGATCTCGGGCGGCAGCGCCGACAGTCGTGCCAGCACAGGCAGGTACACGTACGGGTAGCTGAGGAGCGTGATCGCGAGGAACGCGCCCCAGAAGCCCTCGATCGTCACGCCGGTGCCGAGCCCGAAGAGCTCGTCGAACAATCCCTGCGGCGCGACCGCGGCCTTGAGGGCGAACGCACCGACGAAGGACGGGATGACGAGCGGGAGCACGAACACGACCCGCAGCACCTTCCGCCCGGGCAGGTCGGTGCGCGCCGCAAGCCACGCCAACGCAGTGCCCAGCACCGCGCACGTGATCGAGACCGTCACCGCGAGCAGCAGGGTGCGCAACAGCGGGCCGATCGCGTCGTCGGACGTCAGGACGTCGAGCGCCTCGTCGCCGAAGCCCAGCGTCCGCACCAGCAGGTACACGAGCGGCCCGACGAAGAGGACGCCCACCACGATGCCGACGACCACGAGCGGCCACGGCGCGCGACGGGCGACGGCCGAGGCGCGCGGCGCCGGCAGCATCGCCGCCTCGACCCTCGCCGCCCCTGTCGTCGACACGTGGGCCCTACTGCAACCCGGCGTCCGCGATGAGCTCGCGCGTCTTGATGAGCCCGTCGCCGAGCTTCGACAGGTCGAGTCGCGGTGACTGGATCGAGTCGAGCGGCGGCTTGTCGGACGCGGGCGGCACGCCGTTGGCGAGCGGGTACTCGAACGACTTCTCGGCGTAGAACTTCTGCGCCCGCTTCGACAGCAGGTACTCGATGAACTGCTCGGCCTTGCCCTTGTCGTTGGCCGTGTCGAGCACGCCGACCGTCGTCGTCAGGATCAGCGAGCCGAGGTCGCCATCGGGGAAGTAGTTGTTCTCCGCCGAGAGGTCGGGATCCTGCGCCTCGAGCTCGTAGAGGTAGTAGTCGTTCACCAGACCCATGTCGATCTCGCCGCGGGCGACTGCCTCGACGATCGCGATGTTGTTCGGGTACGTCTTCACGTCGTTTGCGACGAGCCCGTCGAGCCACTCCTTCGTGCGGTCCTCGCCCTCGATCTCACGCATCGCCGTGACGAAGTCCTGGAACGACGCGTTCGGCGGCGCGACGCCGACCCGGCCGCGGTACTTCGGGTCGGTGACGTCGAACACCGACTCGGGAAGGTCGTTCTCCGGGACCGCCTCCGGGTTGGAGACGAGCACGCGCACGCGCCCGGACACGCCGACCCAGCGGCCGTCGTCGGCCCGGAAGCGGTCCGGCACCAGATCGAGCACCGACTGCTTCACCGGCTGGAGCCGACCCTTCGAGTCGAGGTAGCCGGTCGAGCCGGGGCTCTGCGAGAGGAAGACGTCGGCCGGCGACTGGTCGCCCTCCTCGTCGATCAGGAGCGCGAGATCGGACGAGTCGCCGTAGCGGACGTCGATGCCGATGCCGGTGTCGTCGGAGAACTGCTCGAGGAGGGGCTCGATGAGCTCCTGGGTGCGGCCCGAGTAGATGGTCAGGCGCTCGTCGCCGCCGCTCGAGCAGGCGCTGAGGGTGCCGGCCGCGAGGGCGGCCACGACGAGGGCGCCGAGGCCGGCACGGACGCTGAAGGCTCTGCGCATGGCGGGCGACACTAGCGTAAAGTCAGGTTGCCCTGAACTCGGGGCGTCCTGCCCTCACCCACGGAGAGCCTGACCTGACCGTGCGCCTGCGCCTGCCCCGCACCGAGCCCGTCGGCCGTCCGGCTCCGGGCGACGGCCCGATCCTCCTGTTCCTCCCCGCACACGACGAGGAGGCCACGGTCGCCGACGTCGTGCGGCGCGTCCCCCCGACGGTCGCGGGCCGTCCGGTGCGGTGCCTGGTGATCGACGACGGGTCGACCGACGCCACGGCTCTCGCCGCAGAGGACGCCGGGGCGTCGGTCGCCCGCCACCACCACAACCGCGGGCTCGGGGTCGCGGTGCGCGAGGGATTGCGCACCGGGGCTGCGTCCGATGCCGCGGTCGTGGCGTTCTGTGATGCCGACGGTGAGTACGCGCCGGAGGAGCTCGAGCGGCTCGTGCAGCCGATCCTCGACGGTGACGCCGACTACGTCGTCGGCACCCGATTCGGTGGATGGATCGACCGCATGCTCCCGCACCGCCGCATCGGCAACCGGGTGCTCACGGTCGCGCTGCGCTACGTCGCGCGCGCACCGATCACGGACGGGCAGAGCGGCTACCGCGCGCTCTCGGCCCGAGCGGCGCGCGACGCCGAGGTCGCCCACGACTTCAACTACGCGCAGGTGCTCACGCTCGACCTGCTGGCGAAGGGCTACCGCTACCGCGAGGTGCCGATCTCGTACGCGTTCCGCGAGCACGGTCGCTCCTTCGTGAAGCTCGGTCGCTACCTGCGCGCGGTCGTGCCGGCCGTGTGGCGCACGGTCAACCGCGACGAGATGCGTCACGCGCCGGCGGTCATCGAACCGACGGGACTGGCCGAGTAGCCGAGCAGACGGACTGCGGGCACGAACGCTTGCGCCGGGTCCGCCCACGCGATCAGTCGGCCGGCGACCAGCAAGGCCGCGGTGTGCGCGTGGCGGGCGACCAGCTCGAGGTCGTGCGTCGTGACGACCACCGCCGCGCCCGCCTGCGCGGCATCGCGGCGGCGCCGAGCACGACGTCCTCGCGGTCGTCGGGCTCGCTCGGGTCCGACAGCCGATGCAGCAAGCCCCGATCGGTGCTGCTTCAGTCCTCCACGACGTGTCCGGCGAAGCCGTCGCGTGCACTCGCCCACCGGTCGGGATCGACGCGGCCGTCCACGTCGAGCGCCTCGGCCGCGGCCCACGCAGTCGCGAGCGCGTGGTGGGTGTTGTCGTGCGCGAACAGGCCCTGGCGCCCCAGCGAGAGGAAGCGCGGCTGGGCGAGCGCCCACTCCTCCACCGCCGCGCGCGCAGCCTCGAAGCCCGTCGAGTACGTCGGGTACGCGTGTGCGACCCGGCGAACCTCGACGTCGCACGGCGGCGGCAGCGCGAGGTCCTGTGCCGCGAGCTCTGCCGTGAGCCGCGATGCGAGCGCGTCGGGAGCAGCCGTCCAGACCGAGTCGCCGACGTCGCACGGGATCTCCGCACAGAGCACCGTGCGATCGGGGGGATCGCTCTCCGCGCCGTCGCGGTAGCGCTTCGGCTCCGACACGCGGCTCGCACAGACGTCGAGCCCCGGGAAGTAGCTGGCGTCGAACTCGCTGATGCTCGGAACGTCGAATGCGAGGTACACGAGCGTCATCGCGCGGTATCGCAGCCCCTCGGCGGCGTCGAGCACACCCGCCGGCGCGTGCGCGAGCCGCGCGGCGAGCGGCAGTGGCAGCGTCGACCACACCTGGTCGACCTCGATGCCGCCGCCCTCCGTGCACACGGTTGCCCCGTCGTCGCGCAGGGAGAGCCCGGTGACCTCGGCGTCGCACACGATGCCCGCTCCCGCGCGCCTCGCGGCCGCCGCGAGCGCCTCGGGGATCTGGCCGAAGCCGCGTCGCGGATACCAGAACGATCCCCGCTCCCGACGCTCGCCCGGTTCGAGCACCCGGCGCAGCAGCGCCCCCGAGGTGCGGGCGCCGACGCGACGGCGGGCCAGCTCGCCGCTCAGCGCGGTGGCGGGGACCCCCCAGATCTTCTCCACGTAGGGCGCGTAGAACTCGTCGAGCATCGTGGCGCCGAGGCCGGCGCGGACGACCTCCGCGAACGTGTCGCCCCGGGCCCGGCGCAGCGGGCTCGTCGCGGCGTCCGCGGCGAGGCGCGCGGTGAGTCGCGGCGGGAGCCGCCGGGCGAGGTCGCCGATGCTCGGGGGGAACGCGACCCAGCGTCCGCCGAGGCGGATCCGCCCGTTGCGCCGGCGGAGCTGGAGATCGTCACCGAGCTCGGCGCGCAGCTCGTCGAGGATCTCGGGCGGGCAGCTGCGATGCAGGCGGTGGCTGCCGTGATCGACGCGCACACCCGCGACCTCGAAGCTCGCCGCGAGCCCGCCGGGCGCCGACGCCCGCTCGAGCACCGTGACGTCGTGGCCGCGGCGCGCGAGCAGCAGCGCCGCGCCGAGGCCCGCCGGCCCGGCGCCGAGGACGCAGACCCGCTCGCGGCTCACTCGGAGGGGACGGCGCCGTGCGGGTACGCGATGACGTTGCCCGACACCGAGACCGACACCCGGTCACCCGGCTCGAAGACCCGCACCGGCCCCATGCGCGACCGCACGCGCGTCCCGTCGGCGAGACGCACCGCGATCAGCTGGTCGTGTCCGAAGAACGTGATCTCGGCGACGACGCCTTCACCTGCGCTGTCGAGCCGCAGGCGGACGCGCTCGGGCCGTACGACGACGTCGACAGCGCCGCGACGCACCGGCGCGTCGAGCGAGAGCGCGCCGATCGCCGTCACGACGCGGCTGTCGTCGGCCTGTCCCGGCAGGACGTCGGCGTCGCCCACGAACGTGGCGACGAACCGCTCATCGGGGCGCGCGTACACGTCGAGCGGCGTGTCGATCTGGAGGATCCGCCCGTCGCGCATGACCGCGATGCGGTCGGCGATGCTCAAGGCCTCCTCTTGGTCGTGCGTGACGACCACGGTCGTGGCCTCGGCGGCGGCGAGGATCGAGCGCACCTCGGCGCGCACGTCGGCACGCAGCGCGGCATCCAGGTTGGAGAACGGCTCGTCGAGCAGCACCAGCGCGGGCTCGGGCGCGAGCGCCCGCGCGAGCGCCACCCGCTGCTGCTGACCGCCCGAGAGCTCGTGGGGCAGCCGGTCGCCGGCGTCGGCGAGACCGACGAGCTCGAGCATGGCGGCGACCCGCTCCGTGCGCCGGACCCGCTCGACGCCGTAGCCGACGTTGCGCGCCACGCTGAGGTGAGGGAAGAGGGCGTAGTCCTGGAAGACGACGCCGACTCGCCGACGTTCCGCGGGCACGAAGCGGCTGCCGCCCGCGACCTCTTCGCCGTTGAGCACGACCGACCCCGCATCGGGTCGCTCGAACCCGGCGATCAGCCGCAACGTCGTCGTCTTCCCGCAGCCGCTCGGCCCGAGCAGGGCGAGCACCTCGGCCGCGTGCACGTCGAGGTCGACCTCGTCGACGGCGGCGATGGCACCGAACCGCTTCGTGAGGCCACGTACGGCGACGACCGCTTCAGCCACCGAGTCAGGGTAACCGAACCGCGCCACGTCTTACTCAGGGGAGCCTGACCTGCTGATAACGTCGGCCGCGATGGCCGAGATGCACGACACCACCGAGGAGTACCTCGAGCAGATCCTGGAGCTCGAGGAAGAGGGGACGCGCCCGATGCGGGCCCGCCTCGTCGAGCGGCTCAACCTGTCGGCCGCCGCGGTGTCGGAGACGATCGGGCGCCTCGAGGGCAACGGGTTCGTCGAGCTGCGCGAGGACCGCAGCCTCCGGCTCACGCCCAAGGGGCGCAGCCTGGCGACCACGGTCGTGCGGCGGCACCGTCTCGCCGAGCGGCTGCTGCTCGACGTGATCGGGCTCGAGTGGGAGAAGGTCCACCGCGAGGCCGACCGGTGGGAGCACGCGATCTCGTCCGACGTCGAGGAGAAGCTCGTGGAGCTGCTCGGCGACCCGATGACGTGCCCGCACGGCAACCCGATCCCCGGCTCGAAGCGCACCGCGCCCACGACCGTCTCCATCGCGCTCGCCGACGCCGAGCCCGGAACGGTGACGGTGGCGCGCATCAGCGAGAAGCTCGAGCTGTCCGACTCCGGCCTCCAGATGATCGCGAAGGCCCGCCTGATCCCCGGGGCGAGCGCCGAGGTCGTCGGCCGCGGCCCGGACGGGGTGCAGGTGCGCACGTCAGTGGGCGACACGACCGTCCCCGACGACATCGCCGAGCAGATGTACGTCAGCGCTGCCTGACGTTGCGCCCGGTTCAACCACATGGGTCGACTCGCTGCGACGCCGGGTACCGGCGTCGCGGCCGCTCGGCTCAGCCGCCGGCGACCGCCGGGACGATGCTGACGGTCTGGCCGTCGGTGAGCGCGGTGTCGACCCCGTCGAGGAACCGGATGTCCTCGTCGGCGACGAACACGTTGACGAAGCGGCGCAGCCCGCCGCTCTCGTCGTAGAGCCGCTCGCTGAAGCCCGGGTGCGCGGCGTCGAGCGCCTTCAGCGCCTCGGACACCGACGCACCTTCGACCGAGACCTCCGATGCGCCACCCGAGAGCTGTCGCAGCTGGGTGGGGATGCGGATCGTGACGGCCACGGTCAGACCTCCTGCGCGTTCGGGAACGTCGCCTCGAACGCGTCGAGCGTCGGCGCGATCGTGGCGGTCGGCCCGACGTGGTCGGCGACGGCGTCGAGCGTCTTCAGCCCGTGACCGGTGACGTACACGACGACGCGCTCGTCGGCCCGGACGACGCCGGACTCGGCGAGTCGCTTGAGCGTGGCGATCGTCACGCCGGCCGCGGTCTCACCGAAGATGCCCTCGGTGCGAGCCAGCAGTCGCATGCCCTCGAGCACCTCGTCGTCGGTGACCGCGGCGATCTCGCCGCCGGTCTCGCGCACGGCCTCGATCGCGAACGGGCCGTCGGCCGGGTTCCCGATCGCGAGCGACTTGGCGATCGTGTCGGGCTTGACCGGCCGCACGACGTCGGTCTGCTCCGCGAACGCGGTCGCGACCGGCGAGCAGCCCGCGGCCTGCGCGCCGGACACACGCACGTTCGGCGGACCGTCGATCAGGCCGTACTGGTGCAGCTCGTCGAAGCCCTTGCGGATCTTCGTGAGCAGCGAACCGCTCGCGATCGGCACGACCACGTGGTCGGGCGTCTCCCAGCCGAGCTGCTCCGCGGTCTCGAACGCGAGCGTGCGCGAGCCCTCCGCGTAGAAGGGTCGCATGTTGACGTTCACGAACGCCCACGGCCGGTCGGCCGCGAGCTCCGCGCACAGCCGGTTGACGTCGTCGTAGGTGCCGTCGATCGCGACGAGGTTGCCGCCGTAGATCGCGGTCGTGAGGATCTTCCCCGACTCGAGGTCGGACGGGATGAACACGTAGCTCGGCAGACCGGCGCGGGTGGCGGCGGCGGCCACTGCGTTGGCGAGGTTGCCGGTCGACGCGCACGCGATCGTCTTCATGCCGAACTCGATCGCTTTGGCGAGCGCGACGGCGACGACGCGGTCCTTGAACGAGTTCGTGGGGTTGCGGGTGTCGTCCTTCACCCAGAGCTCACCGAGGCCGAGCTCGGCGGCGAGCCGGTCGGCTCGCACCAGGGGCGTGAAGCCGACGCGGTGCGTGAGGTCGCTCGGCGGGTCGACGGGCAGCAGCGGGGCGTACCGCCAGATCGAGTCGGGTCCCGCGGCGATCGACTCCCGTGAGACGGACGCGGCGATCGCGTCGGTGTCGTACGCCACCTCGAGCGGTCCGAAGCACCACTCGCAGGTGTAGAGGGGGGCGACCTCGTAGGTGCGGCCGCACTCCCGGCAGCGAAGCCCTTCCACATGAGCCATCTCGGCGTCTCCTCGTCGTCGTCGTACCTGGCCGACGCGCTCGGAGCGCCTCGAGCGGAGGACCGCTCTCAGCTGCTCATCGTTCAGGCATTGGCACCTGACTCCCCGAGCTCCCTTTCGGGAGAACGGTTCGCTGGTTGCCGCGGCGTCTTCGGGCCTGTCCCTCAGCCGCTCTCGATGAGCGCGTGCTAACGCAGAGGTTAATCCCTCGGCACGCCCGGGACCCAACGGTTCTCGGCGGTGCACGCGGCGCCCGGCCACTCCTAGTCTTTCCGCACCATGGCCCCACGCACGCCACCCCTTTCCAGCCCCGATCCACGGGTGCTGGCCGAGCACAAGGTTCGACTCGGGACGTCCGTCTCCGTGTGCCTGCCCGCCCGGGACGAGGAGGGGACGGTCGGCCAGATCGTCGGCAGCGTGCGCCGCCGGCTCGTCGACCGGTCGCACCTCGTCGACGAGATCGTCGTGATGGACGACGGGTCCACCGACAACACGGCCGAGGCCGCCGTGGAAGAGGGCGCGACGGTCTTCCGGGTGGAGGACGTGCTGCCGTCGATGCCCCGGGGCAGCGGCAAGGGCAACGCGCTCTGGCTGTCGCTCTTCGTGACCGAGGGCGACATCGTCGTGTGGATCGACGCCGACGTCCGCAACTTCCGGCCGCACTTCGTGACCCGGTTGCTGGAGCCGCTGCTGACCCGGCCGGACGTCGCGCTCGCCAAGGCGTACTACCGCCGGCCGCTGCACGGTGCCCGCACGGGCGGCGGGCGCGTCACCGAGCTCGTGGCTCGTCCCCTGCTCTCCACGCTGTTCCCGCACCTGACCCGGATCGTGCAGCCGCTGAGCGGTGAGTACGCCGGGCGGCGCGCCGTGCTGGAGTCGCTCCCGTTCGTCGAGGGATGGGGCGTGGAGATCGGGCTGCTCATCGACCTGGCCGCCGAGCACGGCATCGACGCGATCGCACAGTGCGACCTCGGCGTGCGGGAGCACCGCAACCGCCCGCTCGACGAGCTCTCACCCCAGGCGATGGCCGTCCTCGTCACCTGCCTGCGCCGCGCCGGCGTCTCGAACGACCACCTCGGCAGCAGCCTCGTCCGCTACGACGAGGACCACGAGTCGCTGCTCGTGCCGGTCGAGGTGCGCGAGCGTCCCCCGATGCTGAGCGTCCCCGCGTACCTGGCGAAGTTCGGGCGCGAGCTCAGCGCTTGAGCGCGGCACGCCCCGCTTCGAGCGCCGCCTCCTCCACGAGCACCGCCGCGCGCTCGAACGCCTCCGCGGCGTGCCAGACGCGGTCGACGAGCGCGTAGGACTTCGCGCCGATCACCGACAGCTCGTCCCGTGCGTCGTCCGCCATCTGCCCGGCGATGACGACGCGCTGCTCGATGCCGAGCTCGGCCGCCCACTCGAGCACGCCGCCCACGACCTTGCCCTCGAAGCTCGTCACGTCGAGGCGCCCCTCCCCGGTGACGACGAGGTCGACGCCCTCGACCGCCTCCTCGAAGCCCGCGGCCTGGGCGACGACCTCGAACCCCGGTTCGAGGTGCGCACCGAGTGCGGCGAGCCCACCGGCGAGGCCACCGGCCGCGCCCGCGCCCTCGAGCTCGGTGACGTCCACGCCGGTCCGATCGCGGTAGATCGCGGCGATGCTCTCGAGGCGGCGCGTCAGCAGCTCGACCTGCGCGTCGGTCGCTCCCTTCTGCGGCCCGTACACACGCGCCGCGTCGAGGAACGGGGTGTCGACGTCGCAGGCGACCGCGACCTCGATGCCCGCGAGCGACCAGCCGAGGGCCTCGACCGCCGCGAGCCCACCGTCGGTCGTCGCCGACCCACCCACGCCGACGACGATCCGCGTCGCGCCGTTGCGCCGGGCGGCGGCGATGAGCTCGCCGGTGCCACGCGTCGACGCGCGCAGCGGATCGTTGCGGGCGACGAGCCCCAGGCCGCTCGCGCGTGCCATCTCGACGACCGCGGTGCCGTCGGCGAGCACGCCGTAGTCGGCATCGACCATGTCACCGAGGGGGTCTGTGACCCGCGCCTGACGTCGCGAGCCGCCCGCGCGGCGAGCAGGGCGTTGAGGGTGCCCTCCCCACCGTCCGCGAGCGGCAGCTCGGCGACCTCGTCGATGCCCGCCCGGCGGAGGCCGGCGGCGATGGCGGCCGCGGCTTCGCTCGCCGTCAGCGTGCCGCGGAACTTGTCGGGACACGCGAGCGCACGAGTCACGGCTTCGGAAGGCACGGTCGATAGATTGGCGCGCAATGCTCGAGCGCGTCCCCCTCCTCGAGAAGGACATCGCCGACTACGCCGCGGTCGTCGGTGACGACACGATCGAGCGGATCCGGAAGCTCGCCGAACCGTTCGTCGGCGCGCGCGTCCTGCACCTCAACGCGACGGCGTACGGCGGCGGTGTCGCCGAGCTCCTGGCGACGCACGTGCCCCTCCAGCGGAGCCTCGGGATCGAGGCCGAGTGGCAGGTGATGGCGGGCAGCGACGAGTTCTTCGCCATCACCAAGCAGGTCCACAACGCGCTCCAGGGTGCCGAGATCGAGTGGACGCCGTCGATGCAGCGCACCTACCTCGAGCGCGTGCTCGACAACGCCCTCGCGATCGAGGGTCCCTGGGACTACGTCGTCGTGCACGACCCGCAGCCTGCCGCGCTGCTCAGCTTCCTGCGCGAGACGTCGCTGGTGAGCACCGCGACATCGTGGGTCTGGCGCTGCCACATCGACCTCACTGCGGCGAACGACAAGGTCTGGGAGTTCTTCCGCCCGTTCGTCGAGCAGTACGACGCCGCGGTGTTCACCATGCCCGAGTTCGTCCCGTCGTCGCTGAAGATGGACAACGTCGTGCACGCACCACCGTGCATCGATCCCTTGTCGGTCAAGAACCTCGAGCTCGCCGAGCCGTTCTGCAACGAGATCGCCAAGCAGTACAGCATCGACCCGCGGCGGCCGATCATGTGTCAGATCAGCCGGTTCGACCCGTGGAAGGACCCGCTCGGCGTGCTGGAGGCGTACCGCATCGTGCGCAAGCAGCTGCCCGACGCGCAGCTCATCCTCGCGGGATCGATGGCCACCGACGACCCCGAGGCCTTCCGCGTCTGGGAAGAGGTCGAGCAGGCGCGCGGCGGGGACAAGGAGATCCACCTCCTCTCCAACCTGCACCAGGTTGGTGCGGTCCAGATCAACGCGTTCCAGCGCGTCTCGCACGTGATGGTGCAGAAGTCGCTGCGCGAGGGCTTCGGGCTCACGGTCAGCGAGGCGCTCTGGAAGGGTCGCCCGGTCGTCGGTGGACGTGCCGGTGGCATCGCGCTCCAGGTGCGCGACAGGTTCGACGGCTACCTCGTCGACACCGTGGAAGAGTGCGCGGCCCGCACGATCGACCTGCTCGCCGACCCCGTCGGCGCGTCGGCGATGGGCGTCCAGGGCCGCGAGCACGTGCGGGAGAACTTCCTCTCGACACGTGAGCTCGAGGACTGGCTCGTGCTGTTCGGTCGGCTCTCCGACGGGAGGACCGGGACCGTCCCGTGACGGTCGTCGTCTCGAACCGGGGCCCCTATCGGTTCGTCGCTCGTCCCGACGGCGGCTTCGACGCCCGGCCCGGCGCGGGCGGCGTCGCGTCGGCCCTCGGTCCCCTCCTCACTTCGGGCGCGTGCGGGCCGGGAGGCGCGTGGATCGCGGCGGCCATCGCCGACGACGACCGCGCCGCCGTGCGCGCCGACGCGGTGCCCGAGACCGACATCGCGCTGACGATGCTCGACATCGAGCCGGGCGAGTTCCGGCGCTACTACGACGTCGTGTCGAACGGGACGCTGTGGTTCCTGCACCACGGCCTGTTCGACCTGCCGCGGCGGCCGCGCTTCGACGACCACTTCCGGGAGGCGTGGGACTCGTACGTGTCCGTCAGCCAGGCGTTCGCCGACGCGGCCGCGGACGCCGCCGCCGAGGGCGACGTCGTGCTCGTGCAGGACTACCAGCTCGCGCTCGTCCCCGGGATGCTCGCGAACGCGCGTCCCGACCTCAGAGTCGTGCACTTCACGCACACCGCGTTCTGCGGTCCGAACTCGATCCGGGTGCTGCCGACCTCGGTGGCGACCGCGCTGTGCTCGTCGATGGCGTCGGTGCCGTGCGGGTTCCATGCCGCTCGTTGGGCGCACGCGTACGAGGCGTCGGTACGTGAGATCCTCGGCGACGGCTGCGACATCGCGCCGACCTTCGTCGCGCCGCTCGCGCCGGACGCCGACGCGCTCGCCGAGGTCGCCGCCCGCCCGGAGACGAAGGCGGCAGCCGACGAGCTCGAGGACGTGGTCGGCGATCGCCTGATGCTGCTGCGCGTCGACCGCGTCGAGCCCTCGAAGAACATCGTGCGCGGCTTCGGCGCCTACGACCTCATGCTCGAGCAGCACCCGGAGCTCCGTGAGCGCGTGGTGTTCGTGGCCCGCGCCAACCCTTCTCGCGAGTCGCTGTCGGAGTACATCGGGTACCGCAACGAGGTCGAGCAGGCCGTCACCCGGGTCAACGAGCGATGGAGCACGTCCGACTGGCAGCCCGTCGTCCTCGACACGAGCGACGACTTCTCACGGACGGTCGCCGCGCTGATGCGCTACGACGTGCTGCTCGTCAACCCGATCAAGGACGGCCTGAACCTCGTGGCGAAGGAGGGCCCGATCCTCAACGGCTGCGACGGCGTGCTGTGCCTCTCCCCCGACGCCGGCGCCTGGGACGAGCTCGGCGAGGCCGCCGTCGGCGTCCATCCCTACGACCTCGACCACGCCGCGAGCGCGCTCCACGAAGCGCTGACGATGCCGACGGCCGAGCGCGCCCGCCGGGCGCCGCGGCTGCGCGAGCTCGCGAGCGCGCGCACGCCGAAGGACTGGCTGGACGACCAGCTCGAGGCCGCGGGCTAGAGCGCTCGCAGCTCCGTCGACGAGTCCCTCGGGCCCGTCGACGACGGCGTCGGCCCGGTCGAGGAGCTCCGGCGGCGACTCCTCCGAGCGGACCGCGACCCGTACCGCCTCCTCGAGCGCGCCGCTCGCGACCATCCGGTCGAGCGCGTCGAACGCGGCGAGGTCTCCGACGTCGTCGCCCGCGAACGCGCCCCGGGCGACGCCGGATCCGGAGAGCAGCGATTCGACGGCCGTTCCCTTGTCGACCGGGAGCGGCGGGCGCAGCTCGACGACCATCCGTCCGGGGAGCAGCGTGAGCCCGTGGCGGCTCGCCAGCTCACTCACCTCGTCGATCGGAGGCACCGCACCGGGATCGGTGCGCCAGTGCAGCGCGACCGCGATCGCACCCTTGCGCTCGATCACGAGCCGCGGCCACCGCTCGCCCGCTTCCGTCGCGACCTCGGCGACCCGCTGCACGTAGGGCTCGGCACGGGAATCGAACGTGAGCCGGCCGTCCACGAGGTGCTCGAGCCCGTACTGCCCGACGAGGACGAGACCGTCGATGCCGACATGCTCCTGCAGGAAGTCGACCGGCCGTCCGCTCACGATGCCGACGATCCCGAGCCGTGCCGTCAGGTCGCGGAGCGCGTCGAGGGCGCCGGGCAGCGCGATGGCGTCGTCGGGGTGGTCGACGATCGGAGCAAGGGTGCCGTCGAAGTCGACGACCAACGCTGCGCGGCGCGGGTCGCCGGCGAGCGGAGCGAATGCGTCGGGTGGAGCTATGAGCCCAACGTCACGATGCAGTCGGCGTTCGCCGCGCCCTCGGGGGGCGGGTCGGGGTACGGCTCCACGGCGTACCCGGCACCGAGCGTGCGCGCGAGGGCGTCGCCTTCCTTCTCGAACCCCGAGACGCACGCGACGGCCGACCCGGTGCGCTGCTCGGCGTTGCCCGTCCCGGCGATCGCGTAGCCGAGCCCGCGCAGGTCGTTGGCCTTGGTGCCCGCGGCATTTGCGACCCCGGATGCGTTCAGCACGAGGACGCGCACCTCGGACGGCGGCTTCCCGTCGTCGCCGGTGGTGCTCGTGGTCGACTCGTTGGTGTCGTTCGTGACCGGTGGCGCAACGGTGCCGCCGCCACCGCCACCGTTGTCGACGACCTGCAGCAAGACGATGCCGATCACGACGGCGACGCCGATGAGGATGGCGCCGCGCGCGGCGGTGCGCAGGGCAAGGTCAGCTGTCGAGCGGCGGCGGGGCACGAGGACGAGCGCGGTCACCGGGACCCCGGGTCGGCGCGCTGACCCTCGTATCGGGCCCGGCGGCGGTCGTCGCGGTAGCGGCGCAAGCGCTTCACAGTCAGAGGGTCGTATGCAAAGGCGTCTGGCGAATCGATGAGATCGCCGAGGCGTCGATAGTACCTAGTGCTCGACATGTCGAGCCGCGCGCGGATCTGGGCTTCCTTGGGCCCGGGGAGGCGCCACCAGGAGCGCTCGAAGTCGAGGATGGCGCGATCACGCGCCGAGAACTCCATCGGCCTGCGAGTATGGCCGCCGCGCGGTGCAAAACCGTGGATTTGGGGCGTTGAGGATCTCCAACGGGATCATGCCGCATCCCCGCCGCCCCCCGGAGCCGGGTGTCGGATTCGAACCGACGACATCCGCTTTACAAGAGCGGTGCTCTAACCATCTGAGCTAACCCGGCCTGCGCGTCCAAGGCTACCGAGTGGCGCGGCGCGACGCGATCTCGAAGCACGCGACCGCGGCGGCAGCCGCGACGTTGAGCGACTCGATGTGCCCGAACATCGGGATCGACGCGAGGACGTCGCACCGTTCACGCGCGAGTCGCGACAGGCCGCGTCCCTCGGCGCCGAGCACGAGCAGCACCGACGCGTCCGCGACCGGCAGCTCGCGGATCGGCGTCGTGCCGGCAGCATCGAGACCGACGCCCCACACACCCGCGCGCCCCGCCTGCTCGATCGCACTGGGGACGCCGCTCACCAGGGCGATCGGCAGGTGCTCGATCGCCCCGGCCGACGCCTTCACCGCGGCGGGGCTCAGCAGCGCTCCGCGATGCCGGGCGAGCACGGCACCGGTCGCGCCTGCGACCTCCGCCGTCCGCAGCACCGCGCCCAGGTTGCGCGGGTCGGTGACGCCGTCGAGCGCGACGAGGAACGCGTCCTTGCCCTCGCACAGTGCTTCGAGTGGCACGTCCCGCACGTTGCCCGCGATCGCGACCACTCCTTGGTGCGTCTCGATGCGCGCTTCGCGTGCGATCCGGGTCGTGTCGACGATCTCGACCCGCGCGCCGACGTCGTGCGCGAGGTCGAGGAGCGACTCGTCGGCGTGTGCCTGGTCGAACAGCACCCGCCGCACCGGTCGCGACTGCGAGACGAGCAGCTCCCGCACCGCCCGCACACCGGGGACGACGTCACCGCCCAGCGTCTTCGCCATGGTCAGCCGGCCCGAGTGGACCGGATCAGGTGCGGTGCCACACGGTCCCCGTGGGGGTGTCCTCGAGGGTGATGCCGCGGGCGGTGAGCTCGTCGCGCACGCGGTCGGCGGTGGCGAAGTCCTTCGCGGCACGGGCCGCGTCGCGCTGGCCCACCAGCTCGTCGATCTCGGCGCTGTCGTCGCCGCCGGTCGCGACGCCGACCTCGAGGCCGAGGGCCCCGGCGAGCGCGACCACCGTCGCGGTCAGGGTCGCCGCGCGCTGCTCGTCGCCCGCGTCGATCGCCTGGTTGGCCGACGCCGCCGCGTCGAAGATGCCGACTGCGACAGCAGCGGGGGTGCCGAAGTCGTCGTCCATCGCGTCGCGGAACCGGTCGACGATCTCGTCGTCGGGGGCCGCCGACCGCCAGTCGATTCCGGCCGCGTCCGCACGGCGGACGAGCGAGTCGAGTCGCGCCACGCCGCTCGCGGCGGCGCGCAGCTCGTCATCGCCGAGGTCCATCGCCTTGCGGTAGTGCACCTGCAGCACCGCCATGCGGAACGCACGCGGGTCGTGCGCGTCGAGCGCGTCGGCGAGGGTCACGAAGTTGTGGAGCGACTTCGACATCTTCTCGCCGCCGATCTCGACCATCCCCGAGTGGATCCAGTGGCGGGCGAACGGATGACCCGCGGCCTCGGCCTGGGCACGCTCGTTCTCGTTGTGCGGGAAGACGAGGTCGTTGCCGGCACCGTGCAGGTCGAAGCCCTCGCCGAGCTCGCGCAGCGACATCGCCGAGCACTCGACGTGCCACCCGGGGCGTCCAGGACCCCACGGAGAGTCCCATGCGGGCTCACCGGGCTTCGCCGCCTTCCACAGCGCGAAGTCGACGGGGTTGCGCTTCGCCTCGTCGACCTCGACGCGCGCGCCGGCCGACTCGAGCAGCTGCTCGAGCGAGCGGTGCGGCAGCTCGCCGTAGCCCGGGAACGAGACGACGTCGAAGTAGACGCCCTGGCCGTCGACGACGTACGCGTGGCCCTGGTCGACCAGCTCCCGCACGAGCTCCAGCATCGGCTCGATGTACTCGGTGGCACGCGGCATCGCGTCGGGCCGGCGCACGCCGAGCCGATCCATCTCGTGCCAGTACGCGGTCTCGAACTCCTGGGCGATCTCGGGCTCGGTGGAGCCGCGCTCCGCGGCCCGGGCGATGATCTTGTCCTCGACGTCGGTGACGTTGCTGACGAACGTCACGTCGAAGCCTCGCCACTCCAGGTAGCGGCGCACGACGTCGTAGACGACGGCGGTGCGCCCGTGGCCGACGTGCGGGACGTCGTAGACGGTCGGCCCGCAGACGTACAGGCTGATCCGGCCGGGGTCGCGAGGCGTCAGCTCGACCGACGTCCCCTGCAGCGTGTCGTGCACCCGAACCGGCATCGTCGAAGGCTACGCGGGGCCCCGCGTGATCAGCCGGTCGATTCGAGGAGCGACACGGCCCACGCGGCGATGCCTTCGCCGCGCCCGACCGCGCCGACGCCCTCGGCGTGCTTCGGCTTCACCGAGACCGGCGCGCCGACGACGCCGACGAGGTTGGCCTGCATGCTCTCGATGTGCGGCGCCAGCTTCGGCTGCTCGGCGGCGACCACCACGTCGACGTTGACGGCCGTCCACCCGGCAGCGCGCACCTTGTCCACCACGTCGCACAGCAGGTCGATCGAGGACGCACCGCGGTACCGGTCGTTGGACGCCGGGAACAGCGAGCCGAGGTCGGGCAGGCCGGCCGGGCCGAGCAGTGCGTCGGCGACCGCGTGCGCGACGACGTCGGCATCGGAGTGCCCGACCAGGCCGGGCGCGCCGGCGATCGTCACCCCGCCGAGCACGAGTGGTCGATCACCTTCGTCGGAGCCGGCGAACGCGTGCACGTCGAAGCCGAGCCCGACACGCATGCTCACAGCGCCTCCGACTCGGCGAGCAGCGCCTCGACGACCGTGAGGTCGGCGACCGTCGTGACCTTCACGTTGCGCGGGTCACCCGCGACGACGACCACGGTCCCGCCGACTGCTTCGACGAGCGCGGCGTCGTCGGTCGCGTCGCCGCCCGACTCGTGCGCGGCGCGCAACCGGTCGGCGCGGAACGCCTGCGGTGTCTGCACGATGACCAGCCCGCCACGGTCGACGGTCTCGACGACGCGCTCGCCGTCGACGCGCTTCACGGTGTCGGAGATCGGCACCGCCGGCACGGCGCCGTCGGCACCCGCGCGCACGGTGTCGATCACCAGCTCGAACATGCCCGGTGTCGCGAGTGCGCGAGCCGCGTCGTGGACGACGACGACCTCGGCCGCGGGATCGACGGCGGCGAGTCCGGCGCGCACGGAGTCGGAGCGCGTGGCGCCACCCGGCACGGCCTTCGCGACCGGCTTGCCGTCCCACTCGCGATCGGGCGGGAGGACGACCACGACCTCGTCGCAGGCCGCGCCGGCGGCGGCGACGGCGTGGTCGACCAGGCGCGCGCCACCGGCCTCGAGGAACTGCTTGGGAGCGCCGAACCGCTCGCCGCGCCCGGCGGCGACGACGATGGCGGCGGTGCGAGGCGAGAAGGCGGGCATGCGCGGACGCGACCCCGACCGGGGGCTACGCCTTCTTCGCCGGCGCCTTCTTGGCGGGCGACTTCTTGGCCGTGGCGGCCTTCTTCTTGGCGGGCGACTTCTTGGCGGCCTTCTTCGGCGCCGGCTCGTCGCGGCCCTGGAGCACGTCGTCGAGCCGGAGCTCGGCGGTCTCCTCCTCGACGTTGAGCGCGAACGTCAGCTCGGACACGAGGATCTGGCGGGCGCGGGCGAGCATCCGCTTCTCACCGGCCGAGAGGCCCTTGTCGGCCTCGCGGAGCGAGAGGTTCCGCACCACCTCGGCCACCTGGTAGATGTCGCCGCTCTTCAGCTTCTCGACGTGGTTCTTGAAGCGCCGCGACCAGTTGGTCGGCATCCGCGCCTCCTTCTTGCGGAGGACGGCGAACACCTCCTCGACCTCTTCGTCGTTGATGACGTCGCGCAGCCCGATCTCCTCGGCCTTGTCGACCGGGATGGAGACCTTGAGGTCGCCGTACGTGATCCGCAGGACGAAGTAGTCGGTCTTCTTGCCGTCGAAGGGTCGCTTCTCCTTGCCCTCGATGATCGCCGCACCATGGTGCGGATAGACGACCTTGTCACCGACGGCGAACGGCATGGCTGACCTCGTGGAGAAGAGAGTGGACGAAACGTCCCGCGAAGGGGAAGCCCGGAAGGGAGGAAGGTTCACCATTGTACCAGACGCCCTCTCCGGCTCACGTCGTACGCTCTGTGCTCGTGCCCGGACGCCGCCTGCTCGACGCCACCGAGCTGTTCGCCGAGCTCCCCGACGACGCGCTCACCGAGCTCGGTGAGCAGGCCGTGGTGCGCGACCTCGAGCGCAACGAGCTCCTGTTCCGTCAGGGCGATCCGTCGTCGTCGCTCTTCGTGATCCAGGAAGGCCGCATCGCGATCGCCTCCCAGGCCGGAGACGGACGCGAGACGGTCATCGCCGTGCTCGAGAACGGCGGGCTGTTCGGCGAGCTGCCGCTCTTCGACGACGCGCCGCGCGTCGCCGACGCGCGCGCACTGATCGAGACGACTGTCGTCGAGCTCGCGTACGAGCCGGTCCGCACGCTCCTGCGTGCGCGCCCGGAGCTGCTGTGGATCATCGTGCGACTGCTCGTCGAGCGCCTGCGCGCCACCGACGAGGCGCTTGCCGACGCGGTGTTCCTCGACGTTCCGGCGCGCACGGCCAAGCGCCTGCTCGAGCTCGCAGGCGACGAAGACCGCTTCACGCTGCCGGTCACGCAGGAGGAGCTCGCGTCGATGGTCGGGGCGTCACGCGAGCGGGTCAACAAGGCGATCTCGCTGTTCGTTCGCCTCGAGTGGCTCGCCCTCGACGGGCGCAACAACTATCGGATCCTCGACCGCGAGTCGCTCGCGGACCGAGCGAGCGTCTAGCACCGCCGGCGGCGGTCAGGAGCGCGCGAATCCCGGCCTCGTCGATGCCGCGGAAGCCGTAGTGCTGGACGCGCGGCTCGTGCCGGAAGTCGCCGATCATGGCAGACAGCGGGTGCGCGGGTCGACGTCGGTGTCGCGGTACGTCACGATGACGAGCACCGCCGACGTCGGTGGCAGGCGCCTGACCACGTGACGGAGGAGCCCGAGGCTCGACCCGTCGGCCCAGTGCGCGTCGTCGATCACCACGAGCGCGGCGGCGTCGGCGGCCACCGCGTCGACGAGATCGACCACCGCGTCGAAGAGCGCGAGCTGCTCGGTCTCGGCATCGAGGACGCGCGGGTCGGGCACGTCCGGCACTCGTCGATGCAGCTCTGGGACGAGCCGCGTGAGCTCGCCGCCTTGACGCTCGACGTGCGCTGCGAGGAGCTCGGCCGGCGTGTGAGCGACGACGTGACGCAGGATCTCGATCCATGGTGCGAACGGCGCGGTGATGTTCTCGTCGCACCGGCCGACGAGCACCCACGTGCCATCGCCGTGCGCAGCCCGTGCGAGCTCGGCCGTGAGACGCGTCTTGCCGACACCGGGCTCGCCGCTGATGAGCGCGACAGAGCGGCCGTCTGCACCTGCCGACTTCCACTGCTCTCGCAGCGCCTCGCGCTCAGCGTCACGACCGGCGAACGGGAGCTCGTTCGCGACCGGCAGGAGCGGCGCGGGCAGCGGCGCGCGGTCACTGGCCATGGGCTCCCACGGCACCTCGTACGCCGTGACCGGCTCACCGAGACCCTTCAGCTCGAGCTCGCCGACGAGGCGGAACGTGTGCTCGGCGCGACCGCGTGCGAGCCCGCGCACGAGGTCGTCGACGAGGATCTGCCCACCGACAGCCTGGTCGCACAGGCGTGCTGCGGTCACAACCGGGGTGCCGTGGCAGTCGCTGTCCTCCCACATGACGTCGCCGGCGCTGACACCGACGCGCACGGCGAGCCGACGGGCATCGTCGACGCGCCGGTTTGCTCGAGAGCCAAGCAAGCGTCCGGCGCCAGGCGTCGGCCGCGTCGTCGGCGCGGTGCGCGGGTCGCTCGGGTGCGTGCACGAAGCCGTGCTCGGCCTCGGGGTACACGACGATCTCGCAGTCGTCGCGGTCGCGCCACGCCTCGCGGAGGGCGTTGATGTCGGCTTCGGGAGTCATGGCGTCTTCGCCACCGAAGATCGCGAGCGTCGGGACACACGTCAGCGACCGTGTCGAGCGGCGGGCGCATCTTCGGACCCGGCCAGCCGGTGGGCAGGCGCACCATGCCGTAGAACGCGACGGCACGGGCGAACCGGCCCGTGGCCGCGGCCTTCAGCGTCTGCATGCCACCCATGCAGAAGCCCATGACGTGCACCCGGTCGACGCCATCGCGCTCGGCAAGCCAATCGGCGGAAGCGACGAGATCGGCGACTTGCAGGGCGTCGTCGAGCTGCGAGACGTAGCCCATCCGCGCCTGCGGCTCCTCGGAGGCACGGACGTCGTCGGGCGCGCGCACGAACGGCTCGGGTGCGATGACGGCGTGCCCGTGCATGGCGAGGCGGCGGCACAGGTCGTCGAACAGCGGGCGGATCCCCATGATGTCGGGGTGCAGCACGACGCCGGTCGACGCGCCGTCTTCAGGCACGGCGTGGATCGCCGGCACTTCCGTGCCGTCCACGCTCGTGACCGTCACGCGTTCGACGGTCGCCGTGTTCGGACCTTCCTCGAGCTCAGCCATCGTTCACTGCTCGACCTGCGTAGCGGAACCAAGCATGCAAAGGCTCGCTACGCATCCAAGCAACCGTCACGTATAGCGCTCGAGGATGCTCGACTCGGCGAGGCGGACGAGGCCGTCCTTGATCGCTCGGGCGCGGGCGTCGCCGACGCCCTCGACCTGCACGAGGTCGGACTCGCTCGCACGCAGGATCTTCTGCAGGTTGTCGAAGCGGTCGACGACGTGGTCGGCCACCGCCTCCGGCAACCGCGGGATCTTGTGCAGCAGCCGGAAGCCGCGCGGCTGCACCGCGGAGTCGAGCGTGATGCCCGGCGGCAGGTGCAGCACGGCCGCGACCTCGCTGAGGTCGAGGAGCGTCTCGTCGTCGAGCTGGGTGAGGTCGGTCAGCACCTCGGCGAGCTGCCGGCCGCGGTCGTGCACGGAGTAGTCCTTCGCGACCAGCCGGCGATCTTCCTCGACGCCGCCGACGAGCTCCTCGAGCTGGAGGAGCACGAGCCGGCCGTCGGCGCCGAGCTCGATCACGTAGCCCTCGATCTCGAACGAGATCCGCCGCACCATCTCCGCGCGCTGCAAGACCGTCGCCACGTCGCGCACGGTGACGAGGTCTTCCACCTCCAGTGCGGAGAGCGCCGCGCTCACCGCGTCGAGGCGGTTCTTGTAGCGCTCGAGGATCTGGAGCGCCTGGTCGGCACGGGCGAGCACGCGCGGCGTCGGCTCGATCGCGCGCTTCAGCCCGCGCACGTGGATCGCGACCTCGGACCGGTCCTCGGAGATCGTGATGACGGGGACGGCGATCTGGCGCGCGACCCGCTCGGCGGTGCGGTGCCGGGTGCCGGTCTCCGACGTGGGGATGTTGGGATCGGGCACGAGGTGCACGTTGGCGCGCACGATCCGCGAGCAGTCGGACGTGAGGATGATGGCGCCGTCCATCTTCGCCAGCTCCGAGAGCCGCTGGGGCGTGAACTCGGCGTCGAGGAGGAAGCCGCCCGAGCACACCGAGAGCACGTCGGGTCCGGCGCCGACGGCGATCAGTGCGCCCATGCGGGCCTGGATGATGCGCTCGAGGCCGTCGCGCAGGGGCGTGCCCGGCGCCACGAGACGCAGGGCCTCCAGCAGTGCGTCGGATCGGGGCGGGGGCGGCATGCTCTCGTTGGTCGATTCGTCGCACGGGACACGCGAGCGCGTGCCCGGAAACCTCACGATACCGCCTGGTTGCGCAGTTCGCTCCGCCTGACCCAGCACGATGCTCAGGCGGCCCGCACCTCCTGTGCCGCGTCGGCGACCTCGAGCGCGTGCGCGAGCGTCGGCGCGGCGAGCACGGTGACGCCGCGCACCGCGGGCAGCGAGGGCGGCCCGATCACGACGTCGAAGCCGAGCCGAGCCGCTTCGACGAGGCGGCGTTCGGCTTGCGGGACCTGACGGATCTCGCCACCGAGCCCGATCTCCCCGACGGCGACCACGTTCGCCGGCAGCGCGCGGTGCCGATGGGTCCCGGCGACGGCGAGTGCGACCCCGAGGTCGGCACCGGGCTCGACGACGCGGACGCCCCCGGCGACGCTCGCGTACACGTCGTGGCGCCCGACCTTGACGCCCGCGCGCTCTTCGAGCACCGCGAGCAGGAGCGCGAGGCGCGCGCCGTCGATGCCCGCCGCCGAGCGCCGGGGCACCGGCGACTCGGCCGACGCGACGAGGGCCTGCACCTCGACCAGCAACGGGCGCGTGCCCTCGAGCACCGGCACCACGACGGATCCCGGGACGTCGGGCGTGCGGTCGGCGAGGAACAGGGCGGATGCGTCGGGCACCTCGGCGAGCCCGTTGCCGCGCATCTCGAGGACGCCGAGCTCGGTGGTCGCGCCGAAGCGGTGCTTGACCGTGTGCAGGAACCGCAGCCCGTGGTGCCGATCGCCGTCGAACGCCAGGACCGTGTCGACGACGTGCTCCAGCGTTCGCGGCCCGGCGAGCGAACCGTCCTTCGTGACGTGGCCGATGAGGATCGTCGGCAGCGCGCGGGCCTTCGCGATCGCGACGAGGGCCGCCGCGCACTCGCGCACCTGCACGACGGAGCCGGGCACGCTCGACACCGAGGGGTCGGCGATCGCCTGGATCGAGTCGACGGCGAGGACGTCGGGCTCGGCTGCGTCGACTGCGGCGACGATCTCGTCGAGCGCGTTGGTGCCGACGAGCATCAGCCGCGGGTCGAGCGCGTCGACCCGCTCGGCACGCATGCGCACCTGCTGCGCCGACTCCTCGGCGCCGACGAGCAGACACCGGGCGCCGGCGGCAGCGAGCCGGCCGAGCGCCTGGAGGAGCAGCGTGCTCTTGCCCATCCCCGGCTCGCCACCGATGAGGGTGACGGAGCCGGCGACCAGACCGCCGCCGAGGACGCGGTCGAGCTCGTGGACGCCCGTGGGCCGGCAGGCCGCGGCCGCAGCGGTGACGGCGTCGATCGAGACGGGCGTGGAAGGCGCCGGACCCGCGCCCGGGGCGGCGAGGGGTGCAGCACCCCGGGCGCGGGTGACCACCGTCTCGACGAGTGCGCCCCATGCGCCGCACTCGGGACAACGCCCGAGCCAGCGTGGGGACTCCGCGCCGCACTCGCCACACCGATGGACCATCCGGGCCTTCACGAGGACGACGTTCGCATCCGGGTGTGACAGCCGGCCCTGCGGACAAGATGGGGGATGCCGACGGCCAAGGAAGTGCGGGACCACCGGGCGCCCGACTGGTGGCGCGACGCCAAGCTCGGGATCTTCGTGCATTGGATCCCGGCGTCCGTTCCGGGCTTCGCGCCCACGACGGCGGAGATCGGCGAGCTGCTCGAGACCCGCGACCCGACCGCCCTCGCCCACTCGCCGTACACGGAGTGGTACGAGAACTCGCTCCGCTTCCCCGACAGCCCGGCCTCCCGGTTCCACGCCGAGACCTACGGAGACCGCTCGTACCGGTCCTTCGGGCCCGACTGGGAGGACGCGCTCGCCGACTGGGACCCCGACGCCTGGGCGGCTCGATTCGCCGCGACTGGCGCCGGCTACGTCGTGCTCGTGACGAAGCACATGGACGGGTACTGCCTGTGGCCGTCGGGCGTCACGAACCCACAGCTCGCCGGCTGGCACTGCCGGCGCGACGTCGTCGGTGAGCTCGCCGAGGCGGTGCGAGCCCACGACATGCGCTTCGGCGTGTACTACTCCGGCGGTCTCGACTCGACCTGGAACGACCACCCGATCGGAGCGTTCTCCGACCTCATCCCCGCGCAGCCGCGCGGCGCGTATCCCGACTACGCGGCGGCACACGTGCGCGAGCTCATCGCGCGCTACCGCCCGAGCGTGCTGTGGAACGACATCTCGTGGCCCGAGCCGTCGCGCCGTCTCGCGACGCTGCTCGGCGACTACTACGCCGCGGTGCCGGAGGGCGTCATCAACGACCGCTTCATGACGTGGTCGGCGTCGTGGAACCTCGCGAAGAGCTCCGCCGCGAAGCGGATGATCGACACCGCGGTCGCCAAGCGCGCGAAGCAGGGACGGGGCGTCATCCCGCCGAAGCCCCGGTACTACGACGTGCGCACACCCGAGTACACCGTGTTCGACACGGTGCAGCGCACCCCGTGGGAGTGCGTGCGCGGGATGGATCACAGCTTCGGCTTCAACCGCATGTCGACCGAAGACGACTTCATCACCCGCCCCGACCTGCTGTGGTCGTTCGTGGACATCGTCGCCAAGGGCGGCAACCTGCTCCTCAACGTGGGGCCGCGCGGCGAGGACGCGACCATCCCCGACGAGCAGCTGCGCCGGCTCGAGTGGCTCGCCACGTTCACGAGCGAGCACGGCGACGCGCTGTTCGACACGCGTCCGTCCGACGACGCAGGGGCGAACGACGGCGACGTGCGCACCACGACGCGCGACGGTCGCTCGTACCGGTTCGAGCAGGGCACCGACGGGATCCCGATCCGCTCCTGAACCGGCATGTGACGCTGAGCCACAGCTGTCGTGGCCCAGCGTCACATGCTGCTAGACGGACGTGTTCTCGGAGCGGCGTTGCCCGAGTCGCTCGAGTCGTCCTGCGGTGCCTGCTGACCGGCCTCGCCGCCCTGCGGACGCTCCGGCAGGTCGATGCCGCACTGCTCGGCCGCGGCCTCGAAGGCAGCACGCTGCTCGTCGGTCGGACGCTCACCCTCCGCGGGCTTCTCGATGCCCTGACCGTCGAGGCACTCACGCTGCTCGTCGGTCAGCTGCGGCCCACGGTGCCCGGGGCCGCCGGGACCACCGGCGGGCAGCTCGATGCCGCACGACTCGGCCGCGGCCTTGAACGCCTCCCGCTGCTCGTCGGTCGGCGGCTGGCCCTCGGCCGGCTTCGTCACGCCGGCCTGCTCGAGACAGGCCCGCTGCTCGTCGGTCAGCTGCGGTCGTTGCGGTGGTGCGTCGGACTGCGCATCGCTGCCGGGTTCGGCCAGTGCTCCCGCCGCGGGGGCGACGAGGGCGAGACCGCCGACGGTCAGGACGAGGCCCGCGAGCCCCGCGTGCAGGCTCCTTCGGAGGGTGGAGGTGCCCATGGCTGCTGCTCCTTTCCGCAGACGACGATCGCCTGCGAGAGGTGGAGCATGCAGATCGCGCCTGAAACTGCCCTGAAGCGAACCTGCGAGTTCCCTGCGAACCTGACTCTTCGGGAGTCCTTCCGAGGTCGGACTCCGCCGGCGTCGGATCGGCGTCGCCGCCCGACGCCTCAGGGCCCGTTGCCGGGCCTGGGCGGGGGACGACGGGGCGGACGCGGGCCCGGCGGTCGGGCCCCCGGCGGGCGGGGCGGCCCGTTGCCCCCCGGCGGCCGCCGCGGCGGCGCATCGCGAGATGGCCCGCTGCGGGATTCGGGGCCCCGGGGCGGAGGACGACGCGCCGGTTGTGCGGGGGCGGGCCCGGTCGCGGCAGGTGAGCGACGCGACCGCTGCGGCGACGGGGCATCGTCGTTCGCGCCGCGCGAGCCGCGACGCCGGGACCGGCGCCGTCGACCGCCTCGGCGCCACACGATGATCGCCAGCAGCACGAACCCGAGCGCCGCGCCGGCGAAGATGATCCGCTCGAGGTTGAGGATCTGGGCCGACGAGTCGATCGCCGCGGTCGTCGCGCCCTCCTTCGGCGTGAACGTCACCGGCTTCTGGTCGGGCAGGCGCACGACGACCTTCAGCCCGAACGACGACTGCACCTGCGCGAGCAGCTGCTGGTCGATCACGTTCACGTCGACGCCGAGCGCCTGCAGCTTCGCGACGAGCTCTTCATCGTCGCTGACGCCGCTCGTGACGTTGTCGAGATCGATGCGCCCCTGGACGCCGTAGTCGGTGCCGACGATCCCCTTGTCGAGGGTGGCGCGCAGCTCGGGCAGCGGTCCGCCCGCGCCACCGAGCGCGCGGACGATGCCCTGCACCTCGTCGACCGAGTCGAAGGGCCGGGAGATGACGATCGTCGCCGACCCGTCCTCGGCCTTCTGCCACGCCCCGACGCGGAACCCGGCCTCGGCCAGGTCGCCGAGCCGGACCGCCTGCTCGATCGGCACCCCGCCCGACTCCGCAGCCTTCACCGCCTCGGCGTCCGCCTCGACGACGACGCGCACGACGCCCGATCCGTCCTCACGAACCGTCACGTCGACCGTCGTGTCGACCTTGCACCCGGCGAGCAGCACGACGAGCGCGACGAGCAGCAGGACCCAGCGAGACAAGACGCGCACGCTAGCGAGTCGACCGGCCGAGACCGAGATGGCTCCGGGGGCTCAGCCCCGGAGCGGGCTCACTCGGAGGGACCGGACCCTGCGAGCTCCACCGGAGGCGGCTCGACACCCTCGATCGAGCGGAAGACGACGTCGTCGCCGTCGGCGTCCGCGTCGACGACGATCGTCTCGCCGGCGTGGAACTCCTTCCACAGGATCTTCTCGGAGAGCGGGTCCTCGACGAGGCGCTGGATCGCGCGCCGCAGCGGACGGGCACCGAGCTGCGGGTCGTAGCCGCGCTTGGCGAGGAGCATCTTCGCCTCGTGCGTGAGCTCGAGGATGATGCCCTGGCTCTCCAGCTGGCCGGTCACGCGCTTGATCATCAGGTCGACGATCGAGGTGACCTGCTCCTGGGTGAGCTCGGCGAAGACGATCACCTCGTCGATCCGGTTCAGGAACTCGGGACGGAAGCTCTTCTTGAGCTCGTCCATCACCTTGTCCTTCATCTTCTCGTAGCTGACCGCCTCGTCGGCCTTGCCGAAGCCGATGTTCGCCTTGCGCAGGTCGGCGGTCCCGAGGTTCGACGTCATGATGATCACGGTGTTCTTGAAGTCGACCGTGCGACCCTGCGCGTCGGTGAGGCGCCCGTCCTCGAGGATCTGCAGGAGCGTGTTGAAGACGTCGGGGTGGGCCTTCTCGATCTCGTCGAAGAGCACCACCGAGAACGGCTTGCGCCGCACGGCCTCGGTGAGCTGGCCGCCCTCGTCGTAGCCGACGTAGCCCGGGGGCGAGCCCACGAGCCGCGACACCGTGTGCTTCTCCATGTACTCGGACATGTCGAGCTGGATCAGCGCGCTCTCCTCGCCGAAGAGGAACTCGGCGAGCGTCTTGGCGGTCTCGGTCTTCCCGACGCCGGACGGGCCGAGGAAGATGAACGAGCCGGCCGGCCGCTTCGGGTCCTTCAGACCCGCGGCGTGCGGCGGATGGCCTGGGACACCGCACGGATCGCGTCGTCCTGACCGACGACGCGCTTGTGCAGCTCCTCTTCCATCCGGAGCAGCTTGGCGGTCTCTTCCTCGGTGAGCTTGTAGACGGGGATGCCCGTCCACAGCGCGAGCACCTCGGCGATCGACTCCTCGGTGACCTCGTTGAAGAGGTCGACGCCCTCGGCCTGCGCCGCGGCCTCCTTGGCCTGGCGCTGCTCGAGCAGCTCCTTCTCACGGTCGCGCAGCTGACGCGGCCCGCTCGAACTGCTGCCCCTCGATCGCCTCTTCCTTCTCACGCCGGACCTTCGAGATCTCGTCCTCGAGCTCGCGGTAGTCGGGCGGTGCCTGCATGCGACGGATGCGCAGGCGCGAGCCCGCCTCGTCGATGAGGTCGATCGCCTTGTCGGGGAGGTGGCGGTCGGAGATGTAGCGGTCGGCGAGGTTCGCGGCCGCGACGACCGCCTGGTCGCTGATCGTGACGCGGTGGTGCGCCTCGTAGCGGTCGCGCAGGCCCTTGAGGATCTCGATCGTGTGCGGGACCGTCGGCTCCTCGACCTTGATCGGCTGGAAGCGCCGCTCGAGCGCGGCGTCCTTCTCGAGGTGCTTGCGGTACTCGTCGAGCGTGGTCGCGCCGATGGTCTGCA
Organism: uncultured Acidimicrobiia bacterium; assembly: GCA_963731815.1. Taxonomy (GTDB): domain Bacteria; phylum Actinomycetota; class Acidimicrobiia; order IMCC26256; family PALSA-555; genus DATBSK01. Next base: position 92,267 of record CAVSWW010000011.1, read on the forward strand.
GCTCGCCGCGGGCGAGCATCGGCTTGAGGATGCTCGCCGCGTCGATCGCGCCTTCGGCCGCGCCGGCACCGACGAGCGTGTGCAGCTCGTCGATGAACAGGATGATGTCGCCGCGCGTGCGGATCTCCTTCAGCACCTTCTTGAGGCGCTCTTCGAAGTCACCGCGGTAGCGGGAGCCCGCGACCAGCGCGCCGAGGTCGAGCGTGTAGAGCTGCTTGCCGTCGAGCGTCTCGGGGACGTCGCCGCCGACGATGTCGGACGCGAGGCCCTCGACGATCGCGGTCTTGCCGACGCCGGGCTCGCCGATCAGCACCGGGTTGTTCTTGGTGCGGCGGGACAGCACCTGCATGACCCGCTCGATCTCCTTCTCGCGCCCGATGACCGGGTCGAGCTTCTTGTCGCGCGCGAGCTGCGTGAGGTTGCGACCGAACTGGTCGAGCACGAGCGAGCCGGACGGCTGTCCACCCTCGCTCGGGCCCGCGCCCTGCGCGGCACCTTCCTTCGCGCCGGCGTAGCCGGAGAGGAGCTGGATGACCTGCTGACGCACGCGCGACAGATCCGCGCCGAGCTTCACGAGGACCTGCGCGGCGACGCCTTCGCCTTCTCTGATCAACCCGAGGAGGATGTGCTCGGTGCCGATGTAGTTGTGTCCGAGCTGCAGCGCTTCGCGCAGCGAGAGCTCGAGGACCTTCTTGGCGCGCGGCGTGAACGGGATGTGACCCGAGGGGGCCTGCCCGCCGTGGCCGATGATCTCCTCGACCTGGGCGCGCACGGCCTCGAGCGAGATGCCGAGCGACTCGAGCGCCTTCGCGGCGACTCCCTCACCCTCGTGGATGAGGCCCAGCAGGATGTGCTCCGTCCCGATGTAGTTGTGGTTGAGCAGGCGCGCCTCTTCCTGCGCCAGCACGACCACTCGTCGGGCTCGGTCGGTGAACCGTTCGAACACGCAGGCTCCTCTACCTTCGCCCGCCACCCGGATGCGCTCGACCTTGGTTCGCACCCGGCCGGAGGGGCGGATCGATGTCGCTCATTCTAGAAGGTCAACCCCGAGCGCCCTCTGCGCTGTCGGAGGGTTCATCGGCCAGAAACACGGTCCGGATGAGCCTCACCGGAGGGCCCGCCGGAGGGTGCGGGGGTTGCCCCTGGACCCCTAGTCAGCGCCTCGGGGACCCGGATTGTTCCCGTCCACCAGAACTTCGTGGCCCCAGAACTTCACGGGGCGGGTTGGAGTGCGATGGCCCGCGGCCGTAGCGTTGCCGCATGAATCCGGTGGAGGCGCTGGCGATCGCGCCGCTCGCGGGCGATCTCGACCGGCTCGAGCAGCGCCTCCGTGCCTCGGTCGACCACGACGACCCCTTCCTCGCCGAGGTGGGATCGCACCTGATCGGCGCCGGGGGCAAGCGGATCCGGCCGACGCTCACCTTGTGCGCGGGCTACTCGGCCCGTGGCGGCGAGAGCCCCGCGAGCGACGAGGTCATCACCGGCGGCGTCGCCTGCGAGCTCGTCCACCTCGGGTCGCTGCACCACGACGACGTGATCGACGAGGCCGAGACCCGGCGCGGCGTGCCCAGCGTGAACGCGCGCTGGAGCAACATCGTCGCGATCCTCTCGGGCGACTTCCTCCTCGCGCGGGCGTCGAGCCTCGCGGCATCCCTCGGCGCCGACGTCGCCGCGCTCCTCGCCGACACGATCGGTGAGCTCTGCCGCGGACAGGTGCTCGAGCTGCAGCACCTCTGGGACGTGACCCGCTCCGAAGAGGACTACGCCTCCGCGATCGAAGGCAAGACCGCGTCGCTGTTCGCGACGTCGTGCCGGATCGGCGGCATGGTCAGCGGCGTCGACGAGCCGACGCTCGACGCGCTCACCCGGTACGGCCAGCACGTCGGGCTGTGCTTCCAGATCGTCGACGACTGCCTCGACCTCACCGCGAACGACGAGGCCCTCGGCAAGCCCGCCGGGCAGGACCTCGTCGAGGGCATCTACACGCTCCCCGTGATCTACGCGCTCCAGGAGCGCGGCAGCGAGCTCGCCGAGCTGCTCGGCGGCCCGCTCGACGGTGACCGTCGCGACCAGGCGCGCAAGCTCGCCACTGCGAACGGCGCGGTCGACACGGCGCTCGCGGTCGCCCGCGACCACGCCACGAAGGCCGGCGAGGCGCTGGCCGGTGCGGACGCGCTCGACGCGGACGTGACCGGGGGCCTGCGCCGACTGGTCGACGGCCTCGTCAGCCGGGAGAGCTGACTGCACCAGCGCGGCCTCGGCGTCGCCGTGGACCTCGTACGCGATGCTGAGGTCGTCGATGGTGCGCGCCCACCCGTACTCGATCTCCCCCGCCACCGAGGCAGCGTTGCAGGTCAGCCCGCGGGCTGCACACGCGCCGACGCCGCCTCCGCGACCTTGTCGGCGAACCACCCACGGCCGTCGCCCTCGTAGTGGATGCCGTCGGAGCTCAGCACGGCGGGGTCGGCCGCGATCTCGGGCGCCAGGTCGAGCACCGTGACGTTCGGGTGCGTCGCCGGCAGCGAGCGGATGACGTCGTTGACGCGCTTCGCGTCGGCGGGAGTCCGTCCTCCGCCCGACTCGGTGTGCGTCACCCAGATGATCGGGAGCTGACCGAGCGCGGCGAGGAGCTGCTCGACCCGACCCGGGAACGCGTCGATGTCCGCGCCGTTGACCGCGTCGTTGGTGCCGAGCGCGATCACGGTGACCGCCGGCCGCCCGGCCGTCACCGCCGCCGCAGCCGGGAGCCAATCGGTGGCGACGTCCTTCAGCCCCGAACCCGAGATGCCCCGGACGTCAGGCGTGAGCCCGGCGTCGGCGAGTGCCGACTCGAGCTCGGGCGCAGCCGCGAACGTGTTCGAGTCACCGAGGACCACGGCGAGCGGCGCACCACCGAGGAGCGTCGTGACGGGCGCGTCGGCGGTCGGGCGTGTCGCGGTCGGCGCGGTGAGGTCGACCGCGTCGTCGCCCGACGAGCACGCGGGCGCGACGAGGACGGCGAGGAGCAGGAGGCCTGTGAGCAGGCGGCGTGTGAGCACCAGCGCACGTACCCGAATCGCGCGCTCGACGAACCGAGTCACCCGCTCACGCCGCGGCCCGCGCCCGGGCGGCGGCCTCGGCGATCCGGTCGGCGTACCACTCCTCCCCGGCGGGCGAGAAGTGGAGACCGTCGTCGTCGAGGAGCGCGTCGTCGGCATCGATCTTCGGCTGGAGGTCGAGCACGGTCACGTTGGGGTGCCGGCCGGGTGCGGCGCGGATCTCGTCGTTGATGGCGCGCTCCGCCTCGGGCGAGTGCTGCCCACCGCCTTCGGTGTGCGTCACCCAGACGACCGGTACGTCACCGAGCTCCGCGAGCAGCACCTCGAGCCTTTGACCGAAGGCGGCCACGTTCTCCGGTTCGGCTGCATCGTTCGTGCCGAGCGCGACGACCACGACCACGGGCGGCGTCGCCCGGATCTGCGCGGCCGCGGGCGCCCAGTCGAGCGGGATGTCCTTGACCCCTGAACCCGCGATCCCGCGGATGGTCGAGCGCATGCCGGCGTCGGCGAAGCTCGCCTCGAGCGCCGGGATCGCGAAGTAGATGTTCGAGTCACCGAGCACCGCCACGATCGGCAGTTCCCCGGAAAGGAGCGGCGCGACGGTCGTGATCGTCGTGGCAACCGATGACGGCGCGGACGGTCGCGGTTGCGCACCGGCCTGGGAGCCCGACGAATCGCTGGACGAGCAGGCCGACGCCGAGAGCCCGACCACGAGCGCGAGGCCCGCGACCAGGCGCGGGCCGATCACGCCGACGCGGTGGCGGGTGCGGTCACGTCGGCCTCCAACGAACGGAGGAAGTCGACGACCGCGCGGTTGTACGAGTTGGGTGCCTCGACCATGAGGCTGTGCCCCGCGCCGCGCAGCTCGAACAGCCGCGAGCTGGGGATGAGCTCGTCGAGCTCCTCGGCGTCACCGAGCGGGGTGAGGAGATCCTGCGTGCCGGTGATCACGAGCGTCGGCGCGGTGACCGTCTCGAGCTGGAAGCGGACGTCGTCGCTCACGTCGAGGATCGCCCGCACCTGCGCGACGAAGTTCTCCGGGGTCGCCTGCAAGAGGATGCGCGCCATCAGGTTGAGCCACGTGCCGAAGCGGCGCTGCAGGCGGGGGCCGACGAGCCAGCGCAGGCCCTCGCCGGTCAGCGCGGCCATGCCGTCGCGCTCGACGGCCTCGGCCCACTCGTTCAGCAGCTCACGACGCCATTCCGGGTTGCGGCACGCGGTGCACGCGAGGACGAGGGAGCGGACGCGCTCGGGGTGCTCCACGGCGACGATCTGCGCGATCGCGCCACCCATCGATGCCCCCTGCACGTGCGCGGCATCGACATCCTCGGCGTCGAGCACCGAAACCGCGTCGTGCGCCATCTGCTCCAGCGACAGCGGGTGCGGTGCGCCCGACGTGCCGCCCACGCCGCGGTTGTCGACGGCGAAGCACCGGTACCGCCGCCCGAACGCCATGCGCTGCAGCGCCCACCCGCGGGCGTCGGCGCCGAGGCCCTGGATGAGCAGCAGCGGCTCACCGTCGCGCTTGCCGAACGTCTCGTACGCGATCGGGAACCCGTCGTCGGCGATCGCGCGCTTGACGCTCAAGCCGCCTCCTCGAGGAGCGCGCTGACCGCGTCGCGAACCTGCTCGGCCAGCTCGGCGGCGGCGAGCTGGTCGTGCACATCGGTCCCCGGCGGGGCGAGCATCGGCTCGCCGACCACGACGCGCCACGGCGCGCCCGGCCAGATCCCGGCGGACATGCCGAACGGGCCGCCGGCGCGGACCGCGACCGGGAGGACGGGGAAGCCGTGGGTCGCGGCGAGCAACGGACGGGGCGGCTCACCTGCGCCGGCGCGCAGCCAGGTCATGCCGAGCGGCGCGGCGAGGAGGTGGCCCGCGCGCAGCATCGCCGCGACGTCACCGGGCGAGTAGCCGATGCCGCCCAGCTTCTGCACGAGCGGGCCGAGGACGGGCACCTCGGGCAGCCCCACCACGCGCAGCCGTCGTGACGCGGCGCGGCGCACCGCGAGACTCGAGCACGAACGGCTCCGCCATCCCGACGCCGCGGTTCGACACCAGCAGCGCCGCACCACTGCGCGGCAGCCGGTCGGCGTGCTCGACCTCGACGCGGATCGCGGCCGCGGGGAGCGGCGCGAGCAGGTCCATGAGGTGCGGATCACCGCCGAACTCGTCGACGGCGAAGCGACCGTCGAGCCGTCGGCGAACCCACGAGATGGGGTTGTCGATCGCGAGGACGCGGTCGGCGTCGATCCCGTAGTTCGGGGCGACGGCGGTGGAGGCCGGGGTCACGCGACCCGCCTGCGTTGCCTCGGTGATCGGTGTGACGGTTGCCCACGCATACAGGTCGGCGAGGACCTCCTGGGTCGGCACGCACGAACCCGAGGCCGAGCTCCTCGAAGGCACGGCTGCCGTCGCCGGTGAGCCCCTTGCGCAGGACGTCCATGACGTGGTCGGGCATCGGCGCGCCGAGGAACTCGGTCATCCGCCGCGCCCACCGCCAGCCGAACCCGTCGACGGGCAACGGGAGCCGGCCGCCGAAGCGCACCGCCTGCCACGGGCTCGTCGCACCCGGGCCGACGATGTTGAGGGGACCGTCGTACGAACGCAGCAGCGCCTCGACCATCGCACGCGCCGCGTCGTCGCGGTCGAGCAGCGAGAACGGCGGGTCGGCGAGCGCCGGCACGGGCACGGTCGGGAGGCGCAGCACCCGTCCGAGCGGGCTCGGGACGTGCGAGCCGGCGATCGTGGCGTAGCGCAGCGCGGCGACGGGCACGTCGTTGCGCCGGGCGATGCCGACGGCGAGCGACTCCACCTCGAGGAGCAAGCGGCCCCAGTCGGTGCTCGGCGCGAGCGGTGCGTCCTCGTCGGGCATCAGGGCGCGACCGCGACCGCGGCCGTAGACGCCGAGGCCGCTGCGGACGACGATGCGATCGAGCGAACCCGCCGCGCGGCGGCACCGAGCGCGCTCACGGTGCACGCTTCGGTCGCGCGCACGGCTTCACGCGGCGACAGGCGCGAATCGGGCTCGTAGATCCCGAAGTGCGCGATCGCGTGGGGCGCGAAGTCTTCGACGAACGCCACGACCCGATCGCGGTCGCGCGCGTCGATGCGCTTGAACTCGCTGCGGCGGAGACGGCGGCGCGGGGGCGCGTAGTCGCAGCCCGCGATCTCGGTGACCTCGTCGTGCTCCTCGAGCAGCTGCGCGACGCGCGTGCCGATCTCCCCACCCATGCCGGTGACGAGCACACGCATCCTGCTACTCCCCCCCGGAGCTCCCGTCGGCGGCCTCGGCCTTGCTACCACTCTCGCCGGTCTCGGGGCGCAAGTGGGGGAACAGGATCACTTCACGGATCGAGGGCACACCGGCGATGAGCATGACGAGGCGGTCGATGCCGATACCGAGGCCACCACACGGCGGCAGCCCGTACTCGAGGGCCCGCACGTAGTCGGCGTCGACCCCGTGCGCCTCGTCGTCGCCTTCGGCGGCGAGCTTGGCCTGCGCCTCGAAGCGCTCCAGCTGGTCGAGCGGGTCGTTGAGCTCGCTGAAGGCGTTCCCGAGCTCGCGGCCGAGCGCGACGACCTCGAACCGCTCGACGAGCGAGTCGTCGTCGCGGTGCGTGCGCGCGAGCGGCGACACCTCGCGGGGGTAGTCGGTCACGATCACCGGGCCCACGATGTTCGGCTCGACCGTCTTCTCGTACAGCTCGAGCACGAGCTTGCCGGGCCCCCACCCGGGCTCGTACGGGATCTCGAGCCGGTCGCAGATCGCCTGGAGCTCGGCGACCGGCATCGTCGGGTGCACGCGGACGCCGGCGTGCTCCTCGATCAGGTCGATCATCGGGCGGCGGGGCCACGGCGGTGCGAGGTCGATCGTGCCCTCCGCTCGCCGACGGCGACGACCGTCGAGCCGGTGGCGGCCTGCGCGGAGCTCGCGACGAGCTCCTCGGTGAGCGTCATGATGTCCGTGTAGTCGGCGAACGCCTGGTAGCACTCGAGCATCGTGAACTCGGGGTTGTACCGGGTGCCGAGCCCCTCGTTGCGGAACACGCGCCCGATCTCGAAGACGCGCTCGAAGCCGCCGACGAGCAGGCGCTTCAGGTGCAGCTCGAGCGCGATCCGCAGCGAGAGCGGCATCTCGAGCGCGTTGTGGTACGTGTCGAACGGCTTCGCCGCCGCACCTCCAGCCTGCGCGTGCAGCACGGGTGTCTCGACCTCGACGAAGCCCCGCTCCTCGAGCACGCGCCGCAGGTTGGCGATGACCGCGAACCTGATCTCGAAGACGCGACGCGCGTCGTCGTTGGCGATGAGGTCGACGTAGCGCTGGCGGAAGCGCGTGTCGACGTCGGCGAGCCCGTGCCACTTCTCCGGCAGCGGTCGCAACGCCTTCGCGAGCAGCTCGAACGCGGTCACCTTCACCGAGAGCTCGCCCTTGCGCGTCTTCATCACGGTGCCGGTCGCGCCGATCCAGTCGCCGAGGTCGAGGTCGTCGAACGCCTCGTGGCGCTCGTCGCCGAGCTCGCCACGCGACACGAACAGCTGGATCGAGCCGTGACCGTCGCGGATCGTCGCGAACGTGAGCTTCCCCTGCCGGCGCAGCAGGAGGATGCGCCCCGCGACGCGCACCTCGTCGCTCGTCTCGTCGCCGGCCTCGAGGCGGTCCCAGTGCTCGTGGACCTCGGTCGTCGTGTGCGTGCGGTCGAAGCGGACGGGATACGGCTCCTGGCCCTGCGAACGGAGCGCGTCGACCTTCGCCAGGCGTCGCGAGCGCTCGTCGTCGGTCATCGGTTCCGCTCGAAGATGATGCGCAGCCCCTGGAGCGTCAGCCAGGGCTCGTAGTGCTGGATCGTCTGCGAGTGCTTGATGATCGGCTCGGCGAGTCCGCCGGTGGCGATCACCGTGCACTGGCCGAGCTCCTTCTGGAACCGTTCGACGAGCGCGTCGATCTGGCCGCTGAACCCGTAGACCGTGCCCGACTGGATCGACTCGACGGTCGACTTGCCGATCACGTTGCGCGGTGCGATGAGCTCGACGCGACGGAGCGCGGCCGCACGCCGCGAACAGCGCATCCATCGAGATCTCGATGCCGGGGAAGATGGCGCCGCCGAGGTACTCCCCCTGCTCGCTGATCGCCTCGATCGTGTTCGCGGTGCCGAAGTCGACGACGATCGACGGCCCGCCGTACTGGTCGTACGCCGCGACCGCGTTGGCGATGCGGTCGGCGCCGACCTCCTTGGGGTTGTCGTAGAGGATCGGCATGCCGGTGCGAACACCGGGTTCGAGCACGAGCGCCTCGAAGCCGAAGTACCGCTGCGTCATCTCACGGAGCTCGACCGTCACCCGCGGCACACCCGAGGAGATCGCGACGCCGTCGATCTGGTCCTCGAACGAGAAGCCGTGGAAGCCGAGGAACTGCTGGATCATCAGGGCCATCTCGTCGGCGGTGCGCTCAGCGATCGTCGCGATCCGCCAGTGGTCGGCGAGCCGCGCGTCGTCGAAGAGACCGATGACGGTCTGGGTGTTGCCGGTGTCGATGCACAACAGCATGAGAACGTCCTAGATCTCCAAACCTCGCTCGGCGGCAGGGTACCTGCCGCCGCCCTACGGGCCGCTCGAAGCGCGTGGAACTCGCACGTCGAGTGCGATGTCCAACGCAGGCGCCGACTGGGTGATCGCGCTCGTGGAGACGAAGTCGATGCCCGTGTCCCCGTACGACCCGACGTTCTCGACCGTGATCCCGCCGGAGACCTCCACCATCACGTCGGGTCGATCGGAGTCGCGCACGAGCGCCGCGCACTTGGCGGCCTCGTCGGGACTCATGTTGTCGAGCATCACGATGTCGGCCCCGGCGTCGACGGCCTCCACGACCTGCTCGGGTCGTTCGCACTCGACCTCGACGGAGCGGCCCGGCCACAGCTCGTGCGCCCGAGCGACCGCGGCGCCGATGCTCGAGCCGAGGAGGTGGTTGTCCTTCACGAGAACCATGTCGGAGAGCGACGCGCGGTGGTTCGCTCCCCCGCCCGCCCGCACCGCGGCCTTCTCGAGCGCCCGCAGGCCGGGCAGGGTCTTGCGCGTGTCGAGCACGCGTGCCCGTCCCGCGAGCTCGGTGACGAACCGGCTGGTCGCCGTCGCGACGCCCGAGAGGTGACACAGGAAGTTGAGCGCCGTGCGCTCGGCCGTCAGGACCGAGCGGAACGGGCCGTCGACGACGCCGACGACGGTGCCGGCCGGCACGTGCGCGCCATCGTGCTCTCGCCACTCGACCGTGACGTCCGTGTCGACCTGTGCGAACACCTCGGTCGCGCATGCCGTGCCGGCGAGGACGCCAACGGCTCGGACGACGATGTCGCCGACCGCCCGGGCGTCCGCCGGCAGGAGCGCGGCGGTGATGTCACCGTCGGGTCCGAGGTCTTCGGCGATCGCCCGCGCGACGACGTCGCGGACGACGTCACCGGGCGGGTCGATCGGCGCAGACGCGTCGTTCACGACACCGCGACCTCGGCGGGGAGCGGCACGAACGACGGCAGGCCGTCGGCGCCGAACACGAAACGGCCGAGGAACGCGTCGTCGGTCTCCGGGTAGTCGAGCCGGGTGTGCGTTCCGCGGGACTCCTCGCGGGCGATCGCCGCGAGCACGAGCGCGCGGCTGACCGACCACAGGTTGCGGACGACGGGCGTGCGCGGCTCCATGGCATCGAGCGCGACCAAGGCGCGGGACAGCGACGCGGCGTCGCGCAGGACTCCCGCCTCGCGCGTCATGAGCTGCTGCAAATCCTCGCGCGACGCGGCGCGGTGGTGCGTGGGTGAACCGTCCGCCCGGTCCGGCGGCCCGCTCCACGGTGCGATGCCCCGCATGAGGCCCGTCTGCTCGGGTCCGTCACGTCCGGTGGCGATGGCGTCGACGCACCGCGCCCCGAACACCAGACCGTCGAGCAGCGAGTTCGACGCGAGCCGGTTGGCGCCGTGGACGCCCGAGTCGGCGGACTCGCCGCACGCCCACAGCCCGGCCAGCGTCGTCGCGCCATCGAGGTCGGTGCACACGCCACCCGACAGGTAGTGCGCCGCGGGCGCGACCGGGAGCAGGTCCTGCCTCGGGTCGAGACCGATGGCCCGGCACGCAGCCCAGATGGTGGGGAACCGCTCCTCGAAGCCTTCGATCGGTCGCGCGTCGAGCCACACGTGGGAGAGCCCGCGGTCGACGATGCGGCGGGCGATCGCGCGTGCGACGACGTCGCGAGGCGCGAGGTCGCCGAGTGGATGCTCGGACACCATGAACGCGACACCGTTCTCGTCGCGGAGGATCGCGCCCTCGCCGCGCAGGGCCTCCGACAGCAAGGGTCGCGGCATCGTGGAGTGGTGCAGCGCCGTCGGGTGGAACTGCATGAACTCGACGTCACCGACAGCGACCCCGGCGCGCAGCGCCATCGCGGTCCCGTCGCCGGTGGAGAGCGTCGGGTTGGTGGTGACGGCGAAGCACTGCCCGGCGCCGCCGGTGGCGATGATCGTGTGCCGGGCGCGGAGCTCGTGCTCGACGGCATCGGGATCGAGCGCGCGGATCCCGCAGGCGCGACCGTCCTCGACGACCACGTCGACGGCGAACCACCGCTCGCGGATCTCGGCTGCGGTCGCCTGCACCGCCTCGACGAGGGCACGCTCGATCTCGGCGCCCGTGGCGTCGCCGCCGGCGTGGATGATGCGGGCGACGGTGTGGCCGCCCTCGCGCGTGAACGCGAGGCCGTCGTCGGCCTCGTCGAAGGTCGCGCCCATCGCGATGAGCTCGTTGACGCGAGCAGGGCCCTCCTCGACCATCACGCGCACCGCGTCGGTGTCGCAGAGCCCGGCGCCGGCGACGAGCGTGTCGGCGACGTGCAGCGCCGGGGAGTCGGGCTCGTCGCCGTCCTCCCAGGTCGAATGGGGCAGGACCGCGGCGACACCACCTTGCGCGTACTGCGTCGCCGACGCCCCGAGCGCTGCCTTCGTGACGACCGCGACGCGCGCGCCGGCACGTGCGGATCGGATCGCGGCCGAGAGGCCGGCGACACCGCCGCCGAGCACGAGGACGTCGAAGGTCTCGCTCATCGGATCCAGGCTAGGAGCAGCGGCATCAGGAGTCCTCGGCAACGACGCCGAGATCGATCGCGACATCGTCGCCGGCGACCGTGATCGCACAGTTGTCGAGCAGGCGAGCCTTGCCGACGAACGCCGCGAGCGCGAGCAGCGCGTCGCGCTCGATCCACTCGACCGGCTGGAGCGTCGCGGCGTCGACGAGTTCCGCGTAGTCGAGCTCGACGAGCGGCTCCTCGGAGATGCGCTCGCGCAGCCGCTGCACGACGGCCGGCGCATTGCGCTCGCCGGCCACGATCTCGTCGGCCGCGGCACGCAACGACCGCAAGAGGACCGTCGCCGCGGCCCGCTCCTCCGCCGTGAGGTACGCGTTCCGGCTCGACATCGCGACGCCGTCGGGCTCGCGCACGAGCGGGCACCCCACGACCTCGACGGGCAGGTCGAGATCGCGGGCCATCCGCGTGACGACTGCGAGCTGCTGCGCGTCCTTGCGGCCGAAGTAGGCGCGGCACGGACCGATGATCGAGAACAGCTTCGTGACCACCGTCGTGACGCCGTCGAAGTGCCCCGGACGGCGCGCGCCGCACAGTCCTGCCGTGAGCTCGCCGACGTGGACGGTCGTGACGCCCGGCTCGGGGTACATCTCGTCGACCGACGGCGTGAACAGCACGTCGACGCCTTCAACGCCCGCGACCTTCGTGTCGCCCTCGACGTCGCGCGGGTACGAGGCGAGGTCCTCGTTCGGCCCGAACTGCGTGGGGTTCACGAACAGCGAGACCACGACGAGGTCGTCGGCCGCGCGCGCGGCCCGCATCAACGACCGATGGCCGGCGTGGAAGTAGCCCATCGTGGGCACGAAGCCCACGGATCCGCCGGCGCGGCGCGTCGCGTCACACGCGGCGCGCACCTCGTCGATCGTGCGCAGCACCCGCGGCGTGCTCATGCGAGGGCTTCGCGGAGCGCAGCGTCATCGTCGCGCCCGGCCAGGCGCGCGGCGGCGCCGGCCAGCGCCTTGTACGCCCGGCGCTCCTCCTCGTCGACGGCGGCGAGGTGCCGCGCGACCGTCTCGACATCACCCCGCGCGACCGGGCCCGTCAGCGCGGCCTGCGGACCGAGGGCGAACGCGTTGTCGACCGTCGCGCGCACGAGGGGCTCGAACGCCGCGAACGGTGCCCCCGCCGCCGTCGCGATCCGCTCGACCTGCCCGAGGAGGGCGACCACGTGGTTCGACGCCACGCTGGCCGCGGCGTGGTACGCCGCGCGGTGGCGCTCGTCGACCGTGAAGGGGACGAGGCCGAGCTCGGTCGCGAGGTCGTGCACGCGGGGCGGGCCGGCCACGGCCGCCCACGAGCCCGGGAGCCGCGCCGCACCGAGCTCGACGGAAGGCAGCGTCTGGAGCGGGTGCAGCGCACCGAGCTCGACGTCGTCACGGCCGGCGGCGATCGCGTCGAGCACGTCGACACCGAATGCTCCGGACAGATGCACCACCAGCGCGCCGGGCTCGAGTGACGGTGCGACGACGCCGGCGACCTCCCTGATCGAGCCATCCGGCGTCGCGAGGAGCACGAGCGTCGCGCCACGACCGGCCGACTCGACGCTGGCGGCCTCGGCACCGAAGCGCGCGGCGGCAGCGCGGACCGAGTCGGCCTCGGGCGAGCGCCCGGCGACACGACCGACACGCCAGCCGGCGGCGACGAGCGCGGCACCGACCGCACCTCCGGCGCGTCCGGGTCCGACGAGCGCGCACGTGCGCGTCGCGGGAGGAGACGGCTCGGTCATGGCAACCTCAATCCGGCCCAGCATGGGTGCCGGTTGCGCGGCTACGGGACCACCAAGCGTAGGTCGGTCGGGCGAACGCCTTCTGGGTCGATTCGTCCGGGGAGCGCGGCTTCGACGTCGGGTGCGATGTCGGCCAAGGGCACTCGCACGAACGCACGCTCGTGCAGCCTCGGGTGCGGAACCTCGAGATCGGGCTCGTGCACCCGCTCGTCACCGACGAGGAGCACGTCGACGTCGAGGGTGCGCGGGCCCCAGCGCTCCTTCCGGACCCTGTCCGCGGCGCGCTCCAACGACTGCGCGAGCACGAGCAGCTCGCGTGCAGTCAGCTCGGTGTCGACGGCCACGACGGCGTTGAGGTAGTCGGGCTGATCGGGTCCGATCGGGTCGGTCTCGTACACGGGCGACACCGCGACGACGGTGACGCCGTCGGCTCTCGCCAGGCCGTCGACCGCGGCCTGGAGCAGCGCGAGCCGGTCGTCGAGGTTGGACCCGAGCCCGAGGTAGGCGCCCCGGCGCCGCCTGACGGACGCTCACCGCTCGATGCGCACCGCGACGTGCTCGACCATCACGCCGACCGGCGCGTGCAGCTTGCGGACCGTCACCGACACGTTCTGGACGCGGTCGTCCGCGCAGCACACCTCGGCGATGCGCGTCGCGAGGCGCTCGAGCAGCTGGTAGCGCTCGGTGCGCACGATGCGACTGACGGCCTCGCTCACCGCGGCGTAGTCGACGGTGTCGTCGAGCGCGTCGCTCTCACCGGCCTTCTGCAGGTCGACGCCGAGCTCGACGTCGACCTCGAACGGCTGTGGGCGCGTCTGCTCCTCGGGGAGCACACCGTGCGTCCCGAGCTCGCGGATGCCCGCGACGATGATGCGGTCCACGTCGCGATGCTACGCGGGGCCTCAGGATGGCTGATGCCCCGCAGCTGCTCGTCGACGACGGTGGCGACGATCTCCCGACCCACGGAACCGAGCTCGCGACCCGTCATCTTCTCCATGGCGACGATCGCGTGCGGCCCCTCGAGCAGTACGCCCGTGTAGATGAGGTAGCCGGCGAGCACGCCCACGAGGCGTTCGCCGAACTCCTCGTGGTGGATCAGGACGCGCTCGTTGGGGGTGGCCAACCAGCTTGCGAGCGTCGCGTAGATGGCACGCAGGCTCTCGGGCCACTCGTCGTGTCGCCCGAGCGGGATGTGCTCGTACCCGATGCTCGCCTCTTCGTACGCGTGCAGGTTGTGGGGTGACTCGAGCAACGAGAGGATCTTGGTGAAGCCGTGGCCGACGAGCCAGATCAGCTCCTCCTGGCGGCGCACCTTGCGGTGGCTGCGCGCGAAGCCGCCCGGTCGTTCGGACGCCGCGAGGCGTTCGGTCACGATCCAGCAGAAGCCGCGCGGCTCGAGGCCCTGGGCCCAGCGTCCGCGCAACGGTGCCGTCATCGCCGAGGCACGATCACGCGGCGACGCGCATCGCGTCGAGCAGGGCGACCGCGTGCGCCGCCGAGCGCGGTTCGTGGACGCGCAGCACCGCGCACCGGCGTCGAGCGCGAGCACGCTCGTCGCCAACGTGGCGTCGTCACGGCGTTCGGCCGTTGGTTCACCGGCGTCACCGGCGACGTCGCGCAGCAGCACACCGAGGAACCGCTTGCGCGACGCACCGAACAGCACCGGCACGGGGACGCGCTCGACGAGATCTCGCAGGCCGGCGAGCAGCTGCAGGTTGTGCTCGACGGTCTTGCCGAAGCCGATCCCGGGATCGACGCAGAGCGCGCCGTCGGCGACGCCCGCGTCCGTGGCGACCGTCGAGGCGCTCGACGCAGGAAGTCGCCGACGTCGGTGACGACGTCGGCATAGGTCGGTGCGTCCTGCATCGTCCGCGGCTCGCCGAGCATGTGCATCAGCACGACGCCTGCGTCGCGGTCGGCGACGGCGCCGAGGAGCGCTGGGTCGAAGCGGCCCGCCGACACGTCGTTGACGACCGACGCGCCGGCGTCGAGCGCGGCGGCGGCGACTCCCGACTTCGTCGTGTCGACGCTGATCGCGGCTCCGAGCTCCCCCGCGAGCCTCGTCACGACGGGGACGACGCGGCGCAGCTCCTCGCGCTCTGTGACCGGCTCGGCGCCCGGCCGCGTCGACTCACCGCCGACGTCGACCAGGTCGGCCCCGGCCGCGACGAGGGCATGGGCACGGTCGACGGCAGCCCCGGGATCGTCGAAGCGGCCGCCGTCGGAGAAGGAGTCGGGGGTCACGTTGAGGATCCCCATGACCGCAGGGCGCGCGCCACAGACCTCGGACCACCGGAACACGGCGGCACCTTATCGGTGAACCTCGACCCTCGACTCGACCGTTCGGCCCGCCATCACCGGACGGGCGGACGATCAGAGGCGGTTGCCCGGGTGCGTGATGAGCGCGAGGGCCTCGGCCCGGGTCGCGGCGTTGGTCTTGAACAGTCCTCGCACCGCCGAGGTCACGGTGAGCGCACCCGGCTTCTTCACGCCGCGCATCGACATGCAGAGGTGCTCGGCCTCGATCATCACGAGGACACCCGTCGGCGCGAGCACCTTGACGAGCGCGTCGGCGATCTGGGTGGTCAGGCGCTCCTGCACCTGCGGTCGTCGGGCGAAGCCCTCGACCAGGCGCGCGATCTTCGAGAGACCGGTGATCCGGCCGTCCTCCCCCGGGATGTAGGCGACGTGCGCGCGACCGGCGAACGGGACCAGGTGGTGCTCGCACACGCTGAACAGCGGGATGTCGCGCACCATGACCATCTCGTCGTGCTCGGCCTCGAACGTGATCGTGAGATGTCGGGACGGATCGTCGGCGAGGCCGGAGAAGATCTCCTCGTACATGCCGGCGACGCGCTCGGGCGTCCGCTGGAGGCCGTCGCGGTCGGCATCCTCACCGATCGCCTCGAGGATCTCGCGCACGGCGCGCTCGATGCGCCGGCTCGATCGACGCTCACGCCGGCTCCGCGCCCAGGTACTCGTGCACCGCAGAGAGGTTGCGGTACCGCTCGGCGACGTCGAGGCCGTATCCCACGACGAACGCCGGCGGGATCGTGAAGCCGACGTAGCGCAGGTCGAGGTCGCTCTTCTGGAGACCTTCCTTCACGAGCAGCGCGCACACCTCGAGCGAGCGCGGCCCGCGCGCTCTGAGGTTCTTGCGCAGGTACTGCAGCGTGAGCCCGGAGTCGACGATGTCTTCGACCACGATCACGTCGCGGTCGGTGAGGTCGAGATCGAGGTCCTTGAGGATCCGCACGACACCGCTCGTGCGCGTCGCCGACCCGTAGGACGACACCGCCATGAAGTCGAACTCGACGGGCAAGGTGATCGCCCGCGAGAGGTCGCTCATGAACATGGCCGCGCCCTTGAGGACGCCGACGAGCAGCGGCGGGCGATCCGCGTAGTCGGCGGTGATCTCGGCGCCGAGCTCCGCGACGCGCTTCGCGACGTCGTCCGCGGAGACGACGACGGACCCCAGCAGCGGATCGTCCTGCACGGCGGGCACGCTAGTTGGGGCGCCCCTCGTGTCCCGTGCCTGCGACCGTCGCAACGAGCTGCCCCCCGGTGCGGTGGACGCGCCGGCCGCCGGCGAGCTCGGTGGCGCGGGCGCTGCCCGCCGCGACCGCGAGGACCCGCTCGACCTCGTCGAACGACGGCGGTGGCGCTCCGAGCCAGCAGCGGACGGCGCGGCGAGCGAGCGGTCGCGGCAGACGCGCGAGCGTGGCGGCCGGCGCATCGCCGGCGCCGGGCGGCCAGGCCGCCCGGGCCAGCGCGTCGAGGTACTCGGACTCGTCGCGCAGCACGTCGGCCTGCCGCGCCAGGAGCGGGACGAGATCGCGCTGCGCACCGGCCGAGAGGAGCGGGAGCACCTCGTGGCGGATCCACGCTCGCCGGTACGTCGTGTCGTCGTTGGTCGGGTCGCGCACGGGGTCGAAGCCGAGCGCGCGGGCGCACGCCTCCGTGTCGGCCCGGCGGAGGCGCAGCAGCGGCCGCACCACGCGGTCGCGACGTACCGGCATGCCGGCGAGCCCCGGCCCCGCGCTGCCGCGCAGCACCGCGAGCAGGACGGTCTCGGCCTGATCGTCCGCGGTGTGGCCGACGAGGATCGCGGTCGCGTCGTGCGTGTCGGCCGCCTGCCCGAGTGCCGCGTAGCGCGCCGTGCGCGCCCTCGCCTCGAGGTTGGGACCGGGGGCCACGTCGACCTGGCGGGCGTCGAACTCGGCACCGAGCCGCTCGGCGGCATCGGCGACCACGGCCGGCTCGGCCGCGCTCCCGTCCCGCAGTCCGTGATCGACGTGCACCGCGATCGGGTCGAGCCCGCGGTCGACCGCGACCGCGAGCAGGGTCAACGAGTCGGGACCGCCGGAGCAGGCGACGACGACCGGACCATCGACGTCGTCGAGACCGACCAGTCGATCGGCGATCGCGGCGAGCGCGTCGACGCGCACCGGCATCGCGACCTCGGCGTCAGGCACCGACGCGCTCGAGCCACCGGGTCGGGGCGTCGAGCTCGTCGAGCGTGGGCAGGAGCTCGGGTGCTCGCCAGGCGGGATCGAGGGCGCGGGGCCCGGCTTCACGCTCGACCGCGGCGACGAACGCCTCTCCCACCTCGTACTGGCGCATCTTCGATTCGATGCCGAGCAGCTTCGACACGAGCCCCGCGACGCCCTGGCTCTGGCGGCGCGCCTGCAGCACGCGCGCCATCCGCTCCTGGCCGTCGACATGGGCCTTGCCGAGCTCGTTCATCACGCGGTTGCCGTGCCCCTCGAGCACCGACATCAGCGCTTGGACCTTGCCGAGCGCCTCGCGGTGCTCGGGTGTCGCGAGCAACGCGACGAGACCGCCGTCGTCGAGTGGGTTGCGGCCGCGGCGCATCTCGTCGGCCGCGCGGACGAGGGCGGCGACGATCTTCCGCGGGTCGGCGTCGACGCTGCCGAGGACGCCGTGGACGAGCCCGAGGAAGTAGTCGTGCATCCAGGGCACCCCGAGGAACTGCGCCCGGTGCGTGACCTCGTGGATCGCGATCCACCGCCGGAAGTCGCGCGGGCGGAACGCGAAGCGCTTCTCGAGCGCGAGGACGTTGGCACCCACGTAGTAGACGGCGTCACCGTCGAACCCGTCCTCGTCGTCGGGGACGAGGACGTCGTACTGGCCGAGCACGCGCTGGGAGAACCAGCCGAGCAGCAGCCCGAGCTCGGTGGCGCTGACGGCACGCCCGACGGGTGCGAACGGGCTGCGCGCCATGCGCTCGCCGATCCGGTTCGTGAGCGGGCCGAGCAGCTGGCGCATCGACGAGACGTTGGCCTCGACCCAACCCTGGCGGTCGAGGACCTCGGCGCGTGCCTGCCCGGGTGCGCGCAGTCCGGTGTGGTCGGCGACGAGCGCTTCGGCCTCGGTCGTGACGGCGGCGAAGTCGTCGTTCAGCGACGTCGCGAGGTACGACGACGCGAGGGTGTCGTTGCCGGCGACGCGACGCGCCACACGGGTGGCCAACGCCCAGTCGACCGGTTCGGGCGTCGCGCCGGGCGCGTCGACGGGCGCCGCGACGGTCACTCGACTCGCTTGCCCCGGTACTTCGGTAGCAGGACCTTCTTCACGTACCCCATGGAGAGGAGCGCGAGGAGCCCGAGGAAGCTCACGAACAGGATCGGCGCGATCCAGTAGAACCACTGGTACTGGGAGTCGGCGAGCACGGTCACGGGGTCACTCTACGCCGCGCTCGGCGCTGCTCTCGGTCCGACCGGCAGCGTCCTGCTCGGCGCACGCCTGGTCGAGCTCGGCCTTGATCCGCGCCTTCAGCTCGTCGGGGACCTCGTCGCGACAGCGGGTCGAGATCACCTGACGGAGCTCCACCTCGAAGTCGTAGCCGTGCGCGCACGGCGGGCACCGGTTGAGGTGGCGCGTGATCCGCCACCTGCGCCAGACGGTGATCTCCCCGTCGAGATACCGGTACATGCGCCGGTCGGCCTTGCCGCAGTCCATGACTTGTGCGTGCTCCCTCGCGTCTCAGCTCGCGGCCTGGGCTGGCTCGGGCACGAGCCCTCGCTCGGTGGCGTAATCCAACAACCGCTTCTGCAGCTGCCTTCTTCCCCGATGGAGACGACTCATGACGGTCCCGACGGGGACGTCCATGATCTCGGCGATCTCCTTGTAGGAGAAGCCTTCGACGTCGGCGAGCAGCACGGCCATCCGGAACTGCTCGGGAAGCGCCTCGAGCGCCTCCTTGACGGCGGCGTCGGGCATCGCGTCGAGGACCTCGGCTTCGGGCGTGCGCCCGGCGGCCGCCGCCTCGAGCCCGCCGATGCGGCGGTACAGCGCGTACTCCTCCGAGTCGTCGAGCTCGGTCTCGTCGGGGCGACGCTTCTTGGCGCGGTAGGTGTTGATGAACGTGTTCGTGAGGATCTTGTAGAGCCACGCCTTGAGGTTCGTGCCCTCCTTGAACCCACCGAACCCGCGGTACGCGCGCAGGTACGTCTCCTGGACGAGGTCTTCCGCGTCGGAGGGGTTGCGCGTCATGCGCAGCGCGGCCGAGTACAGCGCGTCCATGTATGGCATCGCGAGGTCCGCGAACTGCGCTTGATCGGCCATGTCGGCGACTGTACCCCTCGGCTCGGGACGTCTCGCTTCGAGATCAGTTCTTGGTGACCCGCCAGATCTGGCCACCCGGGCCCGGCGTGTCGGTGGCGACGTAGAGCGCACCGTCGGGCCCGAGCACCGGCACCCGGAGGCGCGTCGAGCCGTCGTCGAGGACCCCTGCTGGCCGACCCAGACGTCGAGCGTGGACCTGGGGCGACGGTGAACTCGGCCGCGATCGCTCCGCCGGGACCGGCGGCATCGAGCCCGCCGGCGACGCGGCCGCCCGAGAAGACCCGAGAAGAAGAGGAGGAGTGGAGCCGGGGAGGGGACTCGAACCCCTGACCTGCTCATTACGAGTGAGCTGCTCTACCAGCTGAGCTACCCCGGCGAAAGCGGAAAGTCTACCGATCGCCTTCTCAGGAGCCCCCGGAGCTGTCGGTCGGGACGTGCAGCAGCAGGCGCTCCATGGTGAGCGACTCGTTGGCGTTGAACTCGATGAGGTCGTTGCGCGCCTTGCGACACGCGTCGAGGGCCACGACGGCGGGACGCGCGGCGACGGTCGCCGGCTCGTGATCGAGGTTGAGGCGCGGCGCGTCGGGCCCGGCGAGCGCGTCGCGCAGCCAGGCCTCCAGTGCGGTGATCGCTTCGATCCAGGCGTCGGTGCGCGCTCGCCGCTGCTCGCGCTTGTGGCGATCCGTCATCACCCGGCGGCGTGCCTGCGCGACGCGAGCCGGGTACCCGGCGGCGGTGAGGTCGGCCTCGAGCTGCTCGAGGTCGGCGGCCTGGGCCCGCTCCACCTCTTCGAGCGCGCGCTTGACCGAGAGGTCGATCGCGGCGGCACCTCGGGCTGCCGCAGCGCCGGTGCCGTCGAGCGCCGCCGCGGCCGCGAGGGTCGCGTCGCGCACGCCGCCGATCGGGCCGGCGAGGTCGCGGGCCCGGTCCACCCTTCCGCCGGCGAGCCGGGCGACCAGCGCCCGCCGGTCGTCGTCGACCCCGGTCACCGCGTCGCGGACGGTCGACTCGGGGAGGTAGGCGAAGTCGACACGCTGGCACCGCGATCGGATCGTCGCCAGCAGCGCCTCGGCGCGTTCGGCGACGAGGACGAGATGCGCGCGGACGGGAGGCTCCTCGATCGTCTTCAGCAAGCGGTTCGCCGCGATGTCGTTCAGGCGCTCGGCGCCGAGGAGCATCACGACCTTGCGGTCGCCTTCGATCGGGCTGGCGTGGCACTCCCGCACGAAGCGGTCGGCGTCGTCCTTCACGATCTGCGTGGTGGACGGATCGATCTCGACGACGTCGGGGTGCTCGCCGCGGAGGACGAGCTCCCACGAGCGCTCGTCGTCACCCGCCACGAGCGTGGCCGCGAAGCAGCGCGCGGCCTCCTCCACGCCCGAGCCGCGGGGCCCGACGAGGAGGTAGGAGTGGACGGGTCGCGTCGCGGCGCTCTGCAGCGAGCGCGACGGCCTGGTCCTGACCGACGACGCGGTCCCATCGGAGCGCGGTCACGGGTCCAGCCGCTCCCGCACGACCTGCCACACGGCATCCTCCACGTCGTCGATCGCACCGCCGGCGTCGACCAACGACCACCCGCGGCTGCGCGCGAGGTCACGGTACGCCTCGTGGACGGCGAGCGCGAACGCGTCGTCCTCGCGCTCGAGGCGATCGCGCCCGTCGGGCTCGCCATCGGCGCCGCGCACCTCCAGGAGACGCCGGCGCGCGACGTCGGCGGCGAGGTCGAGCACCACGACGAGGTCGGGCACGAGGCCCGCGGTCGAGAGCTCGTTGAGCTGTTCGATCTCGGCGACGCCGAGGCCCCGACCGACGCCCTGGTACGCGAGCGATGACGGCACGAACCGGTCGCTGACGACCCACGCGCCGCGCTGGAGCGCGGGGCGCACGACCTCGGCGACGTGCTCGGCACGGTCGGCCGCCATGAGCAGCGCTTCGGCGACCGGGTCGACCGGCGCGTCCCCTTCGAGCAGCAGCTCGCGCAAGCGCTTGCCGAGCGGTGTCGCGCCCGGCTCGAACGTCTCGACGACGTCGTGGCCGGCGGCGCGCAGCGCGCCGCGAGGCGCGCGGTCTGCGTGCTCTTGCCGGTCACCTCGCCGCCCTCGAGGACGACGAACCGGGCGGTCATGCGGCGCCGGACTCGGGAAACTCGTGCACGGTCGCATCATGCGTCCCGTCGGCCCGTGCGGCCCGCAGCACGGAGCGCCGGGCCCAGAAGCCGGCGGCGAACGTGACGATCCCCCCGCTCCACAGCGCCAGGCGCACCCCGGGGAAGGAGTAGTCGGCGCCCCCGAAGGAGACGTTGCCGGAGCCGAAGAGGCCGACGAACCAGTCGAGCGCCTCGGCCCACAGCGGCGAGAGCACGAGCGAGAGCAGCAGCGAGAGCCGGATGACGGTGTAGAGGGTCGCGAACGTGCGGCCACGCAGCTCGTCGTGCACCGTCTCCTGCAGCACGGTGAAGCCGGTGACATAGGAAGTGCCGGCGCACGCGCCGGTGATCCCGACGAAGAGCGCACACGGGAAGACGGACGTGAAGCAGGCGCCGACGAAGAGCGCGGCGCCCGTCCCCATCACGGCGAACTCGAACACCGTCTCGCGCGGCAGCCGCTTCTGCAGGACCAGGAGCAGCACGACACCGAGCGCGGCACCGCAGCCGAGCGCGGTCATGAGGACGCCGAACGTCGCGCTGTCGCCACCCAGGCCCTGCTTCGCGAACGCGGCGCCGAGCGGGATCATCGCGCCGGCACCGATCAACCCGACACCGAGGGCGACGATGACGCCACGTACACGCGGGTGCGTGGCGATGAAGCGCAGACCGTCCCGGATGTCGCGGAACGTCTGGGTGAGGTCGATGCGGCCCTCGTGCCGCTCGCGGTCGTGCGGGATCGGCAGGCGCCAGACGATCAACGCCGACACGACGAACGTGCACGCGTCGACGACGAGCGCGAGGAGCTCCTGATCGAGCTCGAGGCTCGACAACGCGTCGAACGAGCCGAGCCAGGCCGCGAGCGCGGCCAGGAGCGAGAACACGATGGAGGCGATCGGGAAGGTCGCGTACGACGCGACCAGCGAGAGGCTGTTCGCCGAGGTGAGCTGCTCCTTCTTCACGAGGTGCGGCACCGACGCGTCCTTGGCCGGCCCCCACAGGAGCGTGAGGATCTCGAGCCCGAACGAGATGAGGACGAGCGCGCCGAGCGACTCGACGAACGGGAGCAGCAGCAGGAGCGACGCGCGCGCGAGGTCGCACGTCATCATCACGCGGCGACGATCGAACCGGTCGATGAGGACGCCGCCGATGGTGCCGAGGAAGAACCCCGGCACGACGCGCGCCAGCATCACGAGGCTCACCGCGGCGCCGGAGTTGTCGGAGACGCGCGCCGCGATCGCGAGGATCGCGATCAGGCCGATCCAGTCGCCCGTGCTCGACGTGACCTGGGCGAGCCAGAGCCGGAAGTACGAGCGCGTGCCGAACACGCGCCACGGCGCAGGCGGGAGCGGAGCCTCGTCGGCGCTGGGTGGGATGAACGGAGCAGGCTGCTCGTCGCTCACGACGACGTCAGGCTAGAGGGTCATCCGGGGTCGACGGCTCAGCGGCTTCGGGCTTGGTCGGCACGGGGATCTCGGCAATCGCCTTCTTGGTGGCCGCCTTGGCGCGCTTGGACGTCCCCTTCTTCACGACCCGGGTCGTGGTGCGCGGCGGCGACTTCCGCTTGCTCGTGCTCTTGCTCGTCTTCTTGGCCGTCTTCTTCGCCGTCTTGCGGGGCTTCTTCTCGGGCAGGCCGCGGGCCTCGCGCTCGCGCAGCAGCTCGACGCCCTGCTCGAGATCGATCTCGGCCGGGTCGATGCCGCGGGGCACGGTGGCGTTCACGGTGCCGTCGGTGACGTAGGGCCCGAACCGGCCGTCGAGCACGCGCACGCGCGCACCGGTCTCGGGGTGCGGGCCGAGCTCCGCGATCGGGGGCTTCGGCTGCGCGCCACGCCGGCGCTTCGGCTGCGCGAACAGCGCCTCGGCCTCCTCGAGGGTGACGGTGAACAGCTGCTCCTCGGACTCGAGGCTGCGGCTGTCGGGCTTCGCCTCGCCCATCTCCTTGGTGAGGTACGGGCCGTACCGGCCGTTCTGCGCGTTGATCGTGCGGCCCTCGGGGTCGACCCCCACCACGCGCGGCAGCGCCAGGAGCTGGAGCGCCTCGTCGAGCGTCACGGTGTCGGCCTTCATCGAGGCGAAGATCGAGGCGCGCTTGGGCTTCTCCTTCGCGCCGTCCTCCATCTCGCCCAGCTGCACGAACGGCCCGTACCGGCCGGTGAGCGAGAGCACCGGCATGCCCGTCTCCGGGTCCTCGCCGAGGATGCGCGGCCCGCCGGAGCCCTCCTTGATGAGCTCCTCGGCCTTCTCGATCGTCATCTCGTCGGGCGCGAGGTCGACGGGCACCGGTGCCCGCTCCTCGCCGCGCACGACGCTCGCGCCGTTGCTCCACACGCGCACGAGGATCTCGTTCCCGGCCGCGTCCTCACCGAGGCGCACCGCGTTGACGTCGGCCGGGTCGATCGTGGCCAGGTGCTCCTCGTCGACCAGGTCGCGCAGCCCCGGCGCGGCGTCGACGCCGTCACCGAACCAGAAGGCGTGCAACCACTTCTCTGCCTCGCCCTCACCGCGAGCGATCGTGTCGAGCGCCTCCTCCATCGTCGCGGTGAACTCGTAGTCGATGAGGTGGGGGAAGTGGCGCTCGAGCAGCTGGAGCTTGGCGAAGGCGGTCCACGACGGGACGAGCGCGCTCCCCTTCTTCCAGACGTAGTCGCGGCGCAGCAGCGTCTCGATCACGCCGGCGTACGTGGACGGGCGACCGATGCCGCGCTCCTCGAGGTCCTTCACGAGGCTGGCCTCGGTGTAGCGCGCGGGCGGCTGCGTGGTGTGGCCCGACGCCGTCAGGTCGCGCGACGCGACGGTGTCGCGCTCCTCGAGCGGCGGGAGGATCGCCTCGCGGTCCTCGAGCTCGGCGTCGGGATCGTCGGCGCCCTCGACGTAGGCGCGCAGGTAGCCCGGGAACTCGATCGTGCGCCCGGTGGCCTGGAACTGCACGTGCTGATCGGCACCGCCTCGGTTGGGCGGGTCGCACCGAGGCGAGCGGTGACGCGGCGCACCGCGCGCGTCGGCCATCTGGCACGCGATCGTGCGCTTCCAGATGAGCTCGTACAGGCGACGCTCGTCACTCGTCGCGAGCTCGGCCGCGAGCTCGTCGGGCACGCGCATGTTGTCGCCCGCGGGTCGGATCGCCTCGTGTGCCTCCTGCGCGTTCTTGACCTTGCCGCGGTACGTGCGCGGCTCCGGCGGGGAGGTACTCGTCGCCGTAGAGCGACCTGATCTGTGCGCGGGCGCCGTTGACCGCCTGGTCCGACAGCGTCGTCGCGTCGGTGCGCATGTAGGTGATGTGCCCGTTCTCGTAGAGGCGCTGCGCGATGGACATCGCTGCGTGCCGCGCTGAAGCCGAGCTTGCGACCCGCCTCCTGCTGCAGCGTCGAGGTCGTGAACGGCGCACGCGGCCGTTCCGTCTGCGACTTCGTCTCGACGGACTCGACCGTGAACTCGGCGTCGCCGAAGCGGGCAGCCAGTGCGACGGCGTCCTCCTCGTCGACGAGTGCGACGTCGGCACCCTCGGCGAGCTGGCCCGTGGTCGGCACGAAGTCGCGGCCGGTGGCGAGGCGCTTGCCGTCGACCGTGACGAGGGTGGCGGCGAACTCGGCGTCGTGGGCCGAGAACGTGCCCTGCACGTCCCAGTAGGAGGCGGCCCGGAACGCCATCCGCTGCCGCTCCCGCTCGACCACCAGCCGGGAGGCGACGCTCTGCACGCGCCCGGCCGAGCTGGCGCCGCCGGCCCGGCGCCGGGCCACGAGCGACATCTCGTAGCCGAAGAGGCGGTCGAGGACCCGGCGGCCCTGGTACGCCTCGACGAGCTTCATGTCGAGGTCGCGCCCGTTCTCGATGGCCTCCTCGATCGCCGTCCGGGTGATCTCGTGGAAGACCATCCGCTTGACCGGCATGTCCTTGGGCGGCTTCAGCAGCTGGAGGACGTGCCACGAGATCGCCTCGCCCTCGCGGTCCTCATCCGTGGCGAGATAGAGCTCGCTGGCGTCGCCCAGCGCCTCCTTGAGGGCGCGGACGTAGTCCTTCTTCTTGTCGGGGACCACCCACACGGGCTCGAAGTGGTCGTCGACGTCGATCCCGAGACGGCGCACGTCCTTGTTCTTGACGCTCTTCGGCACTTCCTTCGCGCTGCTCGGCAGGTCGCGCACGTGCCCGTAGCTCGCGACGACCCGCACCTTGTCGCGACCGAGGAAGCCTTCGATGGTCTTCGCCTTCGCGGGCGACTCGACGATCACGAGTGGCTTCGGCACAGTTCCTGCTTCATCGACACGACGCGTGGCGTCATCGAGGCGAAAGTCTGGCGCGTCGATACGACAGACACGCGGCATACGGGGGATCACCAGGATTCGCACGTCGTAGACGGGTGAGTCAAGCCGTGGCTCCGAGAGTCAATGAGCACAACGGTTACAGTTCCCGCGTGCGCCTCCACCTCGCGATCCTCGGCATCGACGTCGAGGAGTGGCTCAACTCGCTCAGCCCGTACGGCGAGCTCGTGCTGTGGGCGATCATCTTCGCCGAGACCGGGCTGCTCATCGGCTTCTTCCTCCCGGGCGACTCGCTCCTCTTCACTGCGGGCATCCTCGCCGGACAGGGAAAGCTCGACGTCGCGATGGTCGTCGTCGGCGCGTTCGTGTTCGCGGTCATCGGCGACCAGGTCGGCTACACGATCGGCAAGCGCCTCGGCCCGCGCCTGTTCAGCAAGCCCGACTCGAAGATCTTCCAGCAGGAGTACGTGGAACGCACCAAGGCGTTCTTCGAGAAGCACGGGCCGCGCACGATCATCATCGCCCGCTTCGTGCCGATCGTCCGGACGTTCGCGCCGACGCTCGCCGGCGTCGGCGAGATGTCGCGCTCGACGTTCTTCAAGTACAACGTCGTCGGCGCGTTCATCTGGGCCGTCGGGATCACGCTGCTCGGGTACGCGCTGGGCGACGTCATCGGCGACGACATCGACAAGTACCTCCTGCCCGTGGTCGCCGTGATCATCGTGGTCTCGTTGATCCCGCCGTTCCTCGAGTGGCGCAAGGCCCGCAAGGTGAAGCAGGCCGGCGCGACGGCGACCCAGGCGGTCGCCGAGGCCGAGGGGCTCGAGGAGATCCTGAACCCCGACGACTCGTCCGGGGATCAGGCCGACTCGAAGCGGTAGCCCATCCCCGGCTCGGTGATGAAGTAGCGGGGGTTGCTCGGCTCCGGCTCGAGCTTGCGGCGGACCTGGGCCATGAAGACCCGGAGGTAGTTGGTCTCGTCGTGGTACTCGGGCCCCCAGACCTCCTGGAGCAGCTGGCGCTGCGCGACGAGCTTCCCGGCGTTGCGCACGAGCACCTCGACCAGGTGCCACTCGGTCGGAGTCAGGCGCACCTCGTCGCCGTCTCGTGAGACGCGCTTCGCCGCGAGGTCGATCGTGAAGTCGGGTGTCTCGACGACCGCCGTCTCCTCGGCGGGTGCGGCCCGACGGATCGCCGCGCGCAGGCGTGCGACGAGCTCGTCCATGCCGAACGGCTTCGTCACGTAGTCGTCGGCGCCCGTCTCGAGCGCGGCGACCTTGGCCGCCTCGGACTCGCGCACCGACAGCACGATGATCGGCACGCGACTCCAGCCGCGCAGCCCTTCGATCACCTGCGACCCCGTCGATCCCGGGCAGTCCGAGGTCGAGGACCACGACGTCGGGATGCCGTCGCGCCGCGAGCTCGAGTGCCGCCTCGCCGGTCTCGGCGAGGTCGACCTCGTAGCCGCGTGCGCGCAGGTTGATCGCCAGCGCGCGACGGATCTGCGGCTCGTCGTCGACGACGAGGATGCGCACCGGCTCCGCGCTGTCAGACATCGGACCTGCGCTCGCTTCGGGCGATCGGCAGCGTGAGCACGACGGTCGCGCCGCCGCCCGGTGTGTCCTCGATCGTCAGCTCGCCGTCCATCGCCTCGACGAAGCCGCGTGCGACGGCGAGGCCGAGCCCGACGCCGTCCCCGTTGGGGTTGTCGCCGAGCCGTTGGAACGGTCGGAAGACCTGCTCGCGTTGGTCACGCGGGATGCCGGGGCCTTCGTCGGCGACCGTCAGCTGCATGCGGTCCGCGGAGCGAGCCGGCGTACACGCGGATCGGGCGCTCCACCGGCGAGGCGTGCAGCGCGTTGCCGATGACGTTGGCGATCGCGCGCTCGAGCAGCGCCGCGTCGGCGCGGACGCGCGGGAGCGTCTCGGGCACGTCGACCGTCACGCGGCCACTCGTGTCGCCGAGGCTCTGCAGTGCCGCAGGCACGACCTCGTCGAGGCCGACGTCACGCCACACGAGCTCGAGCACTCCCGTCTGCAGGCGGCTCATGTCGAGGAGGTTGCCGACGAGCTTGTCGAGCCGGTCGGTCTCCTCGTCGATGGCCTCGAGCAGCTCCTGGCGCTCCGACGTGCCGAGCGCGACGTCGGGTTGGAGCAGCGTCGTCGCCGACGCCTTGATCGACGCGAGCGGCGAGCGGAGGTCGTGCGAGACGGCGGCCAGCAGCGCGGTGCGCAGCTCGTTGGCCTCCGCGAGACCCTCGGCCGCCGCGGCCTCGGCGCGCAAGCGGCGACGTTCGACGGCGAGTGCGAGCTGTCCGGAGAACGCGGGCAGCGTGTGGATGCCGATGTCGGCGAGCGCCGCGCCCGACACCGCGAGCGTCGTGTCGGCGTCGAGCGGCACGCTGACCTGCGCATCCTCCGGCCGCGTCGGCACCGGCTCGCCCGCACTGCTCTCGACTCGCCAACCGTCGCCGTCGCGTCGCAGCACCGCGACCGCCGCGCAGGCGAACGCGTCGCGCAGGCCGGCCATCAGCGCGGGCACCGGATCCTGCTCGCTCAGCAACGTGCCGCTCAGGCGTGCGAGCGTCTCGGCCTCCGCCTGTGCCTGCGCGGCCTCGGCTCGCCGACGCGCCGCGTAGCTGACGAGACCGCCGACGACGCCGCCGACGATGACGAACACGATCAGCGCGATCAGGTTGTCGCGCTCGTCGACCGTGAACGTGTAGAGCGGTTCGGTGAAGAAGTAGTTCGCGAGCAGGAAGCCGCCGACCGCCGCGACCATGGCCGGGCACGAAGCCGCCGAACGGCCGCGACGCCGACGACGACGAGCAGGTAGACGAGCAGGAGGCTCGGGAGGCTCAGCTCCTCGCGCAGCGCGTCGAGCAGCACGGTCACGAGCGCCAGTGCGACCACACCGCCGGCGAGCGCGAGCATCTGGCGTCGACGCGAGATCGGCCGGCGGTCAGGCGCCGCCGCACGATCGCCGACCGGGTCGAGCCGCTCCTCGCTCGCGTCGGTCGCGATCACGTGCACGTCGATCTCGTCCGCCGCGCGGAGCACCTTCGTGACGACCGAGCCGCGGAGCATGTGGACCCACCAGCGCTGCCGGCTCGCCCCGAGGACGATCTGCGTCGCGCGCTCGGCCTTGGCGACGTCGACCAGCGCCTCGCCGACGTCGCTCGCCGCGACCTCCTGGTACGAGCCGCCGAGGTCGGTGAGCAGCTCACGGTGCGCATCGAGGAGCTCCGGGGGCCGCTCGGCGAGCCCGTCGGTCGGCCGCACGTGCACCCCGATGAGGTCGCCGTCGCGTCGGCGCGCCATGCGGGCGGCGCGGCGGATGAGCACGTCGCCCCCGGCGCGCCGGTGAGGGCGACGACCACACGCTCGCGCGTCTCCCAGGCGCTCACGATGCCGTGGTCCTCCATGTACTGCTGGAGGTTCTCCTCGACGCGGTCGGCGACCCAGAGCAGGGCGAGCTCGCGGAGCGCCGCGAGGTTGCCCGGCCGGAAGTAGTTGGCGAGCGACGCGTCGACTTCGTTCGGCGGGATAGATGTTGCCGTGCGCCATCCGCCGCCGGAGCGCTTCCGGCGTCATGTCGACGAGCTCGACCTGCTCGGCCTGCCGCACGATCTCGTCGGGGATCGTCTCCTGCTGCTTGACGCCAGTGATCCGCTCGACGACGTCGTTCACCGACTCGAGGTGCTGGATGTTGAGCGTCGAGATGACGTCGATGCCGGCGTCGAGGAGCTCCTCGACGTCCTGCCACCGCTTCTCGTTGCGCGAACCGGGCACGTTCGTGTGCGCGAGCTCGTCGACAAGGACGCGCTCGGGCTTCCGGGCGAGGATCGCGTCGACGTCCATCTCCTCGAACGCTGCGGTCGCGGTACTCGGACCTTCTTGCGCGGGATGACCTCGAGGTCGCCGACCTGCTCCTCGGTGGCGGCGCGTCCGTGCGTCTCGTACAGCCCCACGACGACGTCGGTGCCGCGGTCGCGTGCCCGCCGCCCTTCGTTGAGCATCGCGAACGTCTTCCCGACGCCCGGCGCCGCACCGAGGTAGATGCGGAGCGTCCCGCGTGCCACGCGAACAGCCTACGGACTAGGTCTTCGGACCGGTCTGGTCGAGCGCGACGTTGAGCATGAGCACGTTCACTCCCTGTTCGCCGATGATTCCGAGGAAGCGACCGTCGACGTGGTCGTCGATCAGGTCGCGCACCTGCCGCACGGAGAGCCCGCGCTCCTCGGCGACGCGCCGAGCCTGCAGCCGGGCGTTGGCGACCGAGATGTGGGGGTCGAGCCCCGATCCGGACGCGGTGACGGCGTCCACGGGAACCGGCGCGTCGGCGCCGAGCCCGTTCAGCTCGCGGTAGGCCTGCACGCGCCGCGCGACGGCCTTCCGGAGCTCCGGGTTGCGCCGGGCCCGAGGTTCGACCCGAGGCTGAGGTCGGGTCGTAGCCGGCCTCCGAGCTCGTCGTGGCGTAAGAGGACGCGGCTGGAAGTACTCCGGGAGCGGATCGCCCTGCCCGTCGACGAACGCCTGCCCGATGTGCTCGGAGCCGACGTCGCGCCCGTTCACCTCGACGCGGGACCCGTCGGCCTGGGCCGGGAACACGAGCTGGGCGAAGCCGGTGAACGCGAACGTGTAGACGAGGCCGGTGAGCAGCGTCATGGCGAGGATCATGACGACGGCGGGATGCAGCTGGCGACGCATGTTCACACCACCCCCAGGCCACCGACGATCAGGTCGATGAGCTTGATGCCGATGAAGGGCGCCACGATGCCGCCGGCGCCGTAGATGAGCAGGTTCCGTCGGAGCAGCGCGGTCGCGGTCGACGGCCGGAACTTCACGCCGCGCAACGCGAGCGGGATGAGCGCCACGATGATCAGCGCGTTGAAGATGACGGCCGAGAGGATCGCCGAGCGCGGCGACTCGAGGGCCATGATGTTGAGGTCGTCGAGCACGGCGACCGCGCCGAACCCGGCGAACATCGCGGGGATGATCGCGAAGTACTTCGCGACGTCGTTCGCGATCGAGAACGTCGTGAGCGACCCGCGTGTGATCAGCAGCTGCTTGCCGATCTCGACGATGTCGATGAGCTTCGTCGGGTCGGAGTCGAGGTCGACCATGTTCCCGGCCTCCTTCGCCGCCTGCGTCCCGGTGTTCATGGCGACGGCGACGTCGGCCTGCGCGAGCGCCGGCGCGTCGTTCGTGCCGTCGCCGGTCATGGCGACGAGGCGCCCGCCCGCCTGCTCGCTGCGGATCAGGCGCATCTTGTCTTCGGGCGTCGCTTCGGCGAGGAAGTCGTCGACGCCGGCCTCCTTCGCGATCGACTGCCGGCGGTGCGCGGGTTGTCGCCGGTGATCATCACGGTGCGGATGCCCATGTGCGCAGGTCGGCGAAGCGGTCGGCGATGCCGGGCTTGACGATGTCCTTGAGGTAGATGACGCCGAGCGCGCGGGCAGGGGGCGTTCCGCGCGCTCGGCGCCGCCTCGGCGACGACGAGCGGCGTCCCGCCCTGGCCCGCGATCGAGTCGACGGTCTCGCCGATCTCGGGCGGCACGGTGCCGCCCTGCTCCTCGACCCAGCGTCGCACCGAGTCGGCTGCGCCCTTGCGGATGCGCGGCCGTCCTGGAGGTCGACGCCGCTCATCCGCGTCTCGGCGGTGAACGCGACGAGCGTCGCGCCCTGGAGCTCGCGCTCGCGGATGCCGTAGCGCTCCTTGGCGAGCACGACGATCGAGCGCCCCTCGGGCGTCTCGTCGGCGAGGCTCGAGAGCTGCGCCGCGTCGGCGAGCGTCGGCGTCCGTCGACACCGTCGGCAGGGAGGAACGCGTCGGCCTGCCGGTGCGCCGAACGTGATCGTGCCGGTCTTGTCGAGCAGCAGCGTCGCGCAGTCGCCCGCCGCCTCGACGGCGCGACCACTCATCGCCAGCACGTTGCGCTGCACCATCCGGTCCATCCCGGCGATGCCGATGGCGGAGAGCAGTGCGCCGATCGTCGTCGGGATGAGGCACACCAGCAGCGCGACGAGGACGATCACGGGCTGCTCGGCATCCGCGAAGATCGCGAACGGCTGCAGGGTGACGGTGGCGATCATGAAGATGATCGTCAGCCCGGCCAGCAGGATGTTGAGCGCGATCTCGTTCGGTGTCTTCTGTCGCGATGGTGCCCTCGACCAGCGAGATCATCCGGTCGATGAACGTCTCTCCGGGGCGCGCAGTGATTCGGACGACGATCTGGTCGGACAGGACGCGCGTGCCCGCCCGTCACCGCGGATCGGTCGCCACCGGCCTCGCGGATGACGGGTGCCGACTCGCCCGTGATGGCCGACTCGTCGACCGACGCGATGCCCTCGACGACGTCGCCGTCACTCGGGATCACCTCGCCCGCACTCACGACGACGAGATCGTCGAGTTGCAACGCTTCCCCCGGCACGTCCTCCACGGTCCCGTCCGCGCGTCGACGGTGCGCGACCGTCTCCTGGCGCGTCCGCCGCAGCGTGTCGGCCTGCGCCTTGCCCCTGCCCTCGGCGATCGCTTCGGCGAAGTTCGCGAACAGCACCGTGAACCAGAGGAACGCCGCCACGAGGCCGGCGAAGACGTTCTCCTCCGACGACGAGCTCCCGAGGTCGCGGAAGAACACAACCGTCGTGAACACGCTCCCGATCTCGACCACGAACATGACCGGGTTGCGCATGAGCGTGCGCGGGTTCAGCTTCACGAAGCTCTCGAGGAGCGCTCGTTTCACGATCCCCCACTCGAACAGGCTCTTGGACTGCTTGGCCACGTTCCCTTCCTCCTAGATCCCGAGCTGCTCGACGACGGGGCCGAGGGCCAGTGCCGGCAGGAACGTGAGTGCACCGACGATGACGATGACGCCGATGACCAGCGCGACGAACAGCGGCGTGTGCGTCGGGAACGTGCCCGGCCCCTCGGGGACGCGTTGCTTGCGCGCCAGGGAGCCCGCGATCGCGAGCGTCGGGATGATCAGGAAGAAGCGACCGACGCCCATCGCGATCGCGAGCGTGGTGTTCATCCACTGCGTGTCGGCGGTGATGCCGGCGAACGCGGAGCCGTTGTTGTTGGCCGCGGACGTGTACGCGTAGAGCATCTCGCTGAACCCGTGCTGCCCGGGATTGAAGATCGTGACGTGCAGCACCGAATCGACGAGCATCGCACCGCCGAGGAAGCCGAGCAGCACGAGCGGCATGGCGAGGATGTAGAGCGCGACCAGCTTCACCTCGGGCGCCTGGATCTTCTTTCCCAGGTACTCCGGTGTCCGTCCCACCATCAGGCCTGCGATGAACACCGCCAACAGTGCGAAGACGAGGAGCCCGTTCAGGCCGACGCCGACCCCACCGGGGCTGACCTCACCGAGCTTCATGCTCATCAGCGCGATCCCCCCGCCCATGGGCGTGAAGCTGTCGTGCATCGCGTTGACCGAGCCGTTCGACGTGTTCGTGGTCGCCGCGGCCCAGATCGCGGATCCGACCGGCCCGTTGCGGAGCTCCTTGCCCTCCAGGTTGCCGCCGGGCGACGTCGCGGTGACCGTCTGGTCGGCACCGACCGCGGTGAGCCGCGGGTTGCCGTCGACCTCGAAGAAGATCGCGGCGAACGTCATGAAGAGCCAGACCACGAGCATCACGGCGAAGACCGCCCGACCCTGGCGCTTGTCCTTCACCATCCGGCCGAACGTGAAGGCGAGGGCGAAGGGGATCAGCAGGATCCCGACGAGCTCGACGAAGCCCGAGAAGCTCGTCGCGTTCTCGAACGGGGTCGCGGAGTTCGTGTTGAAGAAGCCGCCACCGTTGGAGCCGAGCTGCTTGATCGCGACCTGGCTCGCGACCGGCCCGCCGGGGATCGCCTGCTTCGTCCCCGTGATCGTGTGGACCTCGTCGAAGCCGCTGAGGTTCTGGATGACACCACCGATCACGAGCAGCACCGCGAACAGCAGCGCGAGCGGCACCAGGATGCGCAGGGTGATGCGGACCAGATCGACCCAGAAGTTGCCGAGCGTCTTGGCACCCACGCGTGCGAGACCGCGGATCAGCGCCGCCATCACCGCGATGCCGACGGCGGCCGACACGAAGTTCTGGACCGTGAGACCGACCGCCTGCGTGAGATGACTCACGGTCGTCTCCGGGTAGTAGGTCTGCCAGTTCGTGTTGGTGACGAAGCTCACCGCCGTGTTCATCGCGAGTGCCGGGTGCACGTTGACGACGTCGGTCGGGTTGAACGGCAGGTCGCCCTGGAGCCGCTGGATCAGGTACAGCGCGAGGAACGAGACGACGCTGAACGCGAGGACCGAGACCGCGTAGATGTTCCAGCGCTGCTCACGCTGCGGATCGACGCGACACAGGCGGTAGATGCCGCGCTCCAGGGGGCCGAACGCCCGGTCGAGTCGCGACGGCGCGCCCTCCAGGACGCTCGCGATGTATCGACCCAGCAGTGGTGCCGTGACAGCGATGACGACGACAAGTGCGAGCAGCTGGCCCCAGCTCGCTGCGGTCACGGCGCGTTCAGAACTTCTCGGGCGCGAGAGCGCGGCGACGAGGTATGCGGTGACGAGCACCGCGATCACGAGGCCCGCGATGTTGTCGGCGGTCATCACGCCGTCCCCGGGACGGACGGCACGGACCCTCGATCCACGTCACCGGTCGCGGGCTCGGACGACGTCCGGGCCGATGATGCGATCGCATCCGACGACGTAGGCCACGCACACCGCGACGAACCCGAACACCCCGATCACGACGACGAGATCTGCCATGTGACGCCTCCTGTGTCCTCATGGACACAGGTACGCCCCGGGGCGGTGGAACAGGAGAGGCCTGACGCTTCCTTGATGCAGCAGCCGTCGCGATTGACGAGCGGCTGACGACGTGCGCGCTACGGCTGTTGGTCAGGCACGCCCGCGGCGATCGCGGCGCCGAGCTGGTCGGCGAGCGCGACCGCCACGACGAGCTCCTCGACCGACGCACCGTGCGGGTCACCTGGCTCGAGCACGAAGCGTCCGACCTGGCGCCCGCGCTTGCACCAGCAGCTCGGCCCCTTCGTCGGGGATCGCGAAGCCGCCACCGACGAACCGGTGTGTCATGACCCCGCGGATCGCGCCGTTGCGCTCGACGCGCGGATACTCGAACTCGAACGGGAGCTCCGGGTACGGGGGCTCTTCGAAGCGGCACTCGCGCAGCCCCAGCATCCGGGTCAGCTCGGTCGACACCTGCTCGACGATCGCGTCGACCGGCGTGCCGTCGGCCACGCTGTTGGCGACGCGCTGGAGCCGCCCCAGCTCTTCGGACCCCTTGATCGCCGCCGACTGGCGGCGTCGAGCGACCAGCGCCACCTGGCCGACGATCAGCCCGATGAAGAGGAGGATGATCGTCGTCTCGATGTCGTCCGCGCTGTCGATGCGGAACGACAGGTACGGACGTGTCAGGAAGAAGTCGTAGGAGATCGTCGCGACGATCGCGGCGACGGCACCCGGTCCTCGACCCCCGATGACCGCCGCGACCACGACGGTCAGCACGAGGATCAGCGCGAGGTTCGTGCTGACGAGCTCGTCCCGCAACGGGACCAGGAGCGCCGCGACGACGATCGGCGCCAGACAGGCGACGACGTAGCCGGCGACCTTCTCCTGGCTGTGATCACGCGCCGGTTCCATACCGGCGTTGTACGCCCGGACGCCACCCCGTGGAAGACCCCTAGCGGGTTCCTAGCGCGCTACTCGCCGGCGCTGGCCCCCGCCGGTGCACCCTCTGCCTCGAGCGCCTCTTCGACGACGTCGGACTCCTCGCCGAAGCCGCCGCCCTTGCGCTTGGAGAACGCGATCGAGACGAGCACGACGATCAGGCAGACGCCGGCGATCGCCAGCCGAGCGGCGTTGTCGTCCCGCAGCTCGATCACCGCCGGGAGGATCAGCAGCGACACCAGGTTCATGACCTTGATCAACGGGTTGAGCGCGGGGCCGGCGGTGTCCTTGAACGGGTCGCCGACGGTGTCACCGATGACCGCGGCCTTGTGCGACTCGGAGCCCTTGCCGCCGTAGTGCCCGTCCTCGATGTACTTCTTCGCGTTGTCCCACGCGCCGCCGGAGTTGCTCAGGAACACGGCCATGAGCTGGCCGGTGAGGATCACCGCGGCGAGGAACGCGCCGAGCGCGAGGTAGCCGATCCCGAAGCCGATGATGAGCGGCGTGAGGACCGCGAGGAGAGCAGGCGTCGTGAGCTCGCGCAGCGCGGCGGTCGTGCAGATGTCGATCACCTTGCCGGTCTCGGGCTCGTCGATGCCCTCCATGATCTTGCGCTCACGGAACTGGCGCCGGACCTCCTCGACCACCGTGCCGGCGGTACGGCCGACGGCACGGATCGCGAGCGCGCTGAACATGAACGCGATCGACCCGCCGACGAGGAGCCCGATGAAGACCTCGGGGTTCGCGACGTTGATCTGCGTCAAGGGGTGGTTGAAGATCGCGTCACCGAGCACGTTCGGGATCAGCTCGTCGCCGATGACCTCGATGTACGAGGCGAACAGCGCGACCGCGGCGATGACGGCGGAGCCGATCGCGAAGCCCTTCGTGACGGCCTTGGTGGTGTTCCCGACCGCGTCGAGGCTCACCATGATGCGCTCGGGCTCGCCCTCGAACTCGCCGGACATCTCGGCGATGCCGGCCGCGTTGTCGGCGACGGGACCGAACGTGTCCTCGGAGACGACGACACCGGTCGTCGCGAGCATGCCCATGCCGGTGAGGGCGACGATGTAGAAGGTGAACTGCAGGTTGCCGTCGCCGAGCACGATCCCGACACCGATCGAGACGGCGATCGCGATGATCGACCACACCGTCGACTCGAGACCGCTGGAGACGCCCGAGAGGATCGTCGTGGCCGGACCGGTGCGCGTCGACTCCGCGATCTCCTGCACCGGCTGCGTCTCGGTCGACGTGAAGTACTCGGTGAGACGACTCACGACCTGGGCGAGCACGAGGCCGATGACGACGGCGAGGAACACGCGGAACCCCGGGCCGAAGTCGCCCCAGCCGACGTCGTTGTCCTGACCGACGTAGAGGAACGCGACGAGACCGGTCCCGATGACCGTGAGGATCGACGCCGCCGCGAAGCCTCGGTTGATCGGCGCCATGGCCGACTTGTCGTTGTCGGTCGCGCGGACCATGTAGACGCCGACGATCGACGCGAGCACGCCGACCGCGCGTGCGACGACCGGGAAGATGAGCCCGTAGGCAGGGTTCGCGCCGACGGACGAGAACGCTGCGACGCCGAGGATGATCGACGCGACGAGCGTGACCTCGTAGCTCTCGAAGAGGTCGGCGGCCATGCCGGCGCAGTCGCCGACGTTGTCGCCGACGTTGTCGGCGATCGTCGCGGGATTGCGCGGGTCGTCCTCCGGGATGCCCTGCTCGACCTTGCCGACGAGGTCGGCGCCGACGTCAGCCGCCTTGGTGAAGATGCCACCGCCGACGCGCATGAACAGCGCGATCAGCGAGCCACCGAAGCCGAAGCCGATGAGGATCGCCGACGCGGTGTTCTGGAACAGCATGATGATGACGGTCGCCCCGAGCAGCCCGAGGCCGACCGTGTACATGCCGGCGACGCCACCGGTCCGGAACGCGACCTTGAGGGCCGCCTTGAGCGAGCCGGAGCGCGCCGCGGCCGCGGTGCGGACGTTGCCGCGCACCGCGAGGCTCATCCCGATGAAGCCGGTCAGCGCCGACAGGAACGCGCCGGCGACGAATGCCAGGGTGCGGAAGAGCCCGGACTGGAAGAACGTCAGCCCGCCGGAGCCGCCGGTGAAGTCGGCGATCGCGGGCTCGACCACCTCCGTGGAAGTGAGGAACACGAGCGCGGCGACCGGGACGATGATCAGGGCGATCGTCCGGAACTGGCGCCGCAGGTAGGCCATCGCGCCTTCTTGGATCGCCGTGGCGATCGAGATCATCTTCGGCGTCCCCTGATCGGCCGCGAGCACGCCCCGGCCCAGGAAGAAGCCCACGACGATCGCGAGGAGTGCCGTCGCGACCGAGAAGACCAGCCACGCCCACTCGGTGTCGCCGAGCACGAACTCCTGGTAGCCGCCTTCGGCCGCGAGGATGATGCTGCCCATCGTTCAGGTCGCTCCCTTGTTCTCCCCCCGACCCAGGCCGGTCCGCGGGGGTGGCGGACGGCTCTCGCCGGGTCGCAAACGGGGAAAAACTAGCCGCTGGCCGGCGGCTGGGCCGAGTCCGGGGCCGACGAGCCCGGCGCCGACGCGCCGGGGTCGTCCCCGCCTTCGTCCTCGTCGACGTGGTACGGCACCGACGTCACGACGGTGTTCTTGCTGAAGAGCAGGCGAGCCTTGAGGAACAGCGCGCTCTGGTTGTGGAGCAGGTGCTCCCACCAGTGGTGCACGACGAACTCCGGGATGATCACGGTGATGACGTCGCTCTGGTTGGCCGCCCGCAGCTCGTCGATGAATCGGAGCAGCGGCTTCTGGAGGTCGCGGTAGGGGCTGTAGACGGTCTCGAGCGGGACGCCGATGTCGTACTCGCTCCAGGCCTCGCGGATCGTGGCGTCCTCCTCCTCGTCGCTGACGACGCTGACCGCGACGAGATGCTTCACGTTGAGCGATCGCGCGTACTGGATCGCCTGCAGCACGCCCCGGTGCACGCGTCCGACGAGGACGACGACCGTGTTGTTCCAGGGCTTGACGCGCTCACCGGGCCTTGCCTGCAGCGCGCGGTCGACGCGTGCGTAGTGCCGGTGGATCCCCTTGAAGAGCATGATGATCGCCGGGATCACCACGATCGGCACCCACGCGCCGCTGGTGAACTTCGTCCCGGCGACGATGATCAGCACGACCAGCGTCGCGACCGCGCCGATGCCGTTGATCACCGCGTGTCGCTTCCAGCCCTGGTCCTGCACCTTCTGATGGTGCTTGACCATCCCCCACTGCGAGAGGGTGAACGACGTGAACACGCCGACCGCGTACAGCGGGATCAGCGCGTTCGTGAGCCCGCCGAACGCGATCAGCAGGATGGCCGCGGCACCCGCGAGCAGGACGATCCCGTTCGAGAACACGAGCCGGTCACCGCGGTTCGCCATCTGCCGCGGCA
This sequence comes from uncultured Acidimicrobiia bacterium, assembly GCA_963731815.1. GTDB lineage: Bacteria > Actinomycetota > Acidimicrobiia > IMCC26256 > PALSA-555 > DATBSK01. The sequence continues at coordinate 131,237 of CAVSWW010000011.1, forward strand.
GGTAGCCGTCGCGGGCGATGATCGACGACAGCCGCGGGAAGTCGGCGTACGCGGTGTTCGCGGCGAGCGTCAAGATCATCGCGGTCGCGACCTGCAGCACGAAGAAGATCCCGCCGTTGCCGAACACGAGCAGGCCCATCTGCGCGAGCACGGTCTGGTCGTGGCTCGGGTACGGCTCGAGCTGGTGGGCGAGGACCGACACGCCGAGGAACAGCGTGCCGAGGATGATCGCCATCCACGTGAGCGTCGCGGCCGCGTTCCTCGACTCGGGTCGTTTGAACGCCGGCACACCGTTCGAGATCGCCTCGACGCCGGTGAGCGCGACCGCACCCGACGAGAAGCCCTTCAGGATCAGGAAGATCCCGAGCGTGCCGCCGTCGAAGCGCGTGCCGTCGAACGCCTCCGCGTTGAACGGCACGGTGCCGATGTCGCCGGCGAGCACTCGGGCGAGGCCGTAGACGATCAGTGCCGACAGCACGACGATGTACAGGTACGTCGGCGCGGCGAAGAGGCGGCCCGACTCCTTGACGCCGCGCAGGTTCGCCAACGTGATGAGCGACGATGAGCGACGAGCCCGATCAGCACCCGGTGATCGGCGAGGTCCTCGAGCTCCGGGATCGAGACGATCGCCGCGACACCGGCGGAGATCGACACCGCCACCGTGAGGATGTAGTCGACGAGCAACGACGCGCCCGCGATCAACGACCGGTTCTCGCCGAGGTTCTCGCGGCTGACGACGTAGGAGCCGCCGCCGCTCGGGTAGGCGAAGATCGTCTGGCGGTAGGAGAAGGCGACGATCGCGAGCAGCAGCGCGACCGCGATGCCGATCGGGATCAGCGTCTCGAGGCCGAGCATCAGGCTCGACGCGCCGACCGCGGTGACGAAGAGGATCTCTTCGGTCGCGTACGCGGTCGACGAGATCGCGTCGGAGGAGAAGACCGCGAGCGCGATGACCTTGGGGATCCGCTGGTGCTCCTGCTCGGCGGTCGACAGCGGTCGGCCGACGAGGATCCGCTTCACGAGCGCCAATTCCGGGATCCTCCTGGACGAGCCCCCGTCGTCGCCCCCAGCCTGGCCTCCGGTCGCCGCGAGCGGCCAACCTGACGCGTCAGAACGCGTCAAGATTCCCCGCGATCAGGCGGGCTCATGCTGGTCACGCCGCAGGTGGTAGGGCACCGACACGACCACCACATCCTTCCGGAACAGCAGCCGTCCCTTGAGGATGAGGGCGCTCTGGTTGTGCAGCAGGTGCTCCCACCAGTGCTGCACGACGAACTCCGGGATGACGATCGTCACCACGTCGTTCTGGTACTGGGCGTCGAGCTCGTCGACGAACCGCATGACCGGTCCCGACAGGTCGCGATAGGGAGAGTGGATGATCTCGAGCGGGATCGAGATGTTGTACTCGGCCCACTGCTTCCCGATGCGCTCCTGCTCCTCGGGCTCGCTGACCATCGTCACCGCGATGAGGCGGTTCGGGTTCAGCGACTTCGCGTAGGCGAGCGCCTGCAGGACGCCGCGGTGCACGCGGCCCACGAGGACGACGACCGTGTGGTTCATCCGGGGTGGGCGCCAGCCCGGGTCGACGCGCAGCTCCTCGGCCACCGCGTCGTAGTGCTTCCGGATGCTCTTGAACAACAGGACGATCGCCGGGATCACGATGACGGGCAGCCAGGCCCCGCTCGTGAACTTCGTGATCAGCACGATGCTGAGCACGATGAACGTCGCGGCGGCACCGGCGGCGCTGATCGTCGCACCGACTCGCCAGCGCTTCCCCTCTTTCTTGCGGCGCTGATACCGGACCATGCCGAGCTGGCTGAGCGTGAACGACGTGAACACGCCGACCGCGTAGAGCGGGATCAGCGCGTTGGTCTTGCCGCCGAACGCCACGATGAGCAGGGCGGCCGCGCCCGCGAGGAAGAGGATGCCGTTCGAGAACACGAGCCGGTCGCCGCGGTTCGCGAACTGGCGTGGCAGGAAGCCGTCGCTCGCGATGATCGATGACAGGCGCGGGAAGTCGGCGTACGCCGTGTTCGCGGCGAGGGCGAGGATCGTCGCGGTCGCGATCTGCAGCAGGAAGAAGACGGGACCGTTGCCGAACACCTGCTGACCCATCTGCGCGATGACGGTCTGGTCGTGGCTCGGGTACGGGTGCAGCTCCTTGGCGAGCAGCGCGGTGCCGAGGAAGAGCGTGCCGAGGATGATCGCCATCCACGACAGCGTGATCGCCGCGTTCTTCGCGGACGGCTTGCGGAACGCAGGGACACCGTCGGCGATCGCCTCGACGCCGGTGAGCGCGACCGCGCCCGACGAGAAGCCCTTCAGGATGAGGAAGAGACCCAGCGTGCCGCCGGCTTCGAGGCGGCCGTCGAACGCCGCCTGGTCGAACGGCACCTTCGAGATGTCGCCGAGGATGCTCTCGATCAGCCCGATGACGATCAAGAGCGTGAGCATGAGGATGTAGAAGTACGTCGGGAGTGCGAACACGCGACCCGACTCCTTGATGCCGCGCAGGTTGAGCAGCGTGATCACGACGATGAACGCGAGGCACAGCAGCACGCGCTGGTCCGCCACACCCTCGAACGCCGGGATCGAGATGATCGCGGCGACACCAGCCGACACCGACACGGCCACGGTGAGGATGTAGTCGACGAGGATCGACGCACCCGCGACGAGCGACGCGTTGCGCCCGAGGTTCTCGCGACTCACCACGTACGACCCACCACCGCTCGGGTACGCGTGGATCGTGCGCCGGTACGAGGTCACGACGATGGCCAGCAGCAGCGCGACCGCGATCGCGATCGGGACGAGGACGTCGAGGCCGAGCGCGAGGCTCGACGCGCCGACGGCGGTGACGAAGAGGATCTCCTCCGTCGCGTACGCGGTCGACGAGATGGCGTCCGACGAGAAGACCGCGAGGCCGATCAGCTTCGCGATGCGCTGGTGCTCCTGCTCCGCGCTCGACAGCGGGCGGCCCAGCAGGACCCTCTTCATCAGCGCCATCGGTGCGATCCTCCCTCGTCCGGTGCGCCTGCCGTCAACCCGGGCGGCCGACCACGGCTGAGTCGTCGCGAGGGCGCGCCGATAGCATCGCCGCGAACGGAGGAGGAGCCGTGCACGTCATCGTGGTGGGGTGCGGCCGGGTCGGGAGCGAGCTCGCCGGTGCGCTCGAGAAGGCGGGGAACACCGTCGCGATCATCGACAAGAACGCGGGGGCGTTCCGGCGCCTCCCGGCGAGCTTCGCCGGCAAGCGGATCGTCGGATTCGGGTTCGACCGTGAGGACCTGAAGGCTGCCGGCATCGACCACGCCGACGCCGTCGCCGCGGTGACGAGCGGCGACAACTCGAACATCCTCACGGCCCGGATCGCCCGCGAGAACTTCGGCATCGACCGGGTCGTCGCCCGCATCTACGACCCGCGCCGGGCGCTGATCTACCAGCGGCTCGGCATCCCGACGGTCGCGACCGTGAGCTGGACGACCGATCAGGTGCTGCGTCGCCTCGTGCCGGCCGAGCAGCAGGCCCACGACTGGATCGACCCGAGCGCGAAGGTGTGCCTCGTCGAGTACACGATCCCCAAGTCGTGGTGCGGCAAGAAGCTCGGCGAGCTCAACGAGCCGGGCACGTTCTGGGTCACCGCCGTCACCCGGTTCGGCGAGGCGCAGGTCGTCGACAGCGGCGCAATCGGCCAGGAAGGCGACGTGCTCTACTTCGTCGCCGACGTCAACGCGCTCGACGCTCTGCGTCAGCGCCTCGAGCAGGGACCGGATCACTGATGCGGGTCGGGATCGCTGGCGCAGGCGCCGTGGGGCTCTACATCGCCGACGACCTCCGCGCGACGGGTCACGAGGTGCTCATCATCGAGCAGCAGCCGGGAGTGCTCGAGCGGGCCGACACCGCCGAAGGCATCGAGTGGTACGTCGGCGACGCCTGCGAGGTCTCGACGCTGAAGGACGCGGGAGTCGAACGCTGCGACGTCATGGTCGCGGCGACCGGTGACGACGAGGACAACCTCGTCGTCTCGCTCCTCGCGAAGACCGAGTTCGCGGTGCCGCGCGTGATCGCGCGGGTCAACAACCCGAAGAACGAGTGGCTCTTCAACGAGAACTGGGGCGTCGACCTCTCCGTGTCGACACCGCACCTCCTCACCGCGCTCGTCGAGGAAGCGGTCCAGGTCGGACGGCTCGTGCGCCTGCTCCAGTTCGAAGGTGGCAACGCACGCCTCGTCGAGGCGACGCTCGCCGAGGACTCTCCCGTCGTCGACAAGGCCATCGCCGAGCTCGACATCCCACGCGACGCGACGATCGTCGCGGTCGTCCGCGAGGACCACGTCGTCATGCCGCGCGGTGACACGGTCTTCGAAGCCGGCGACGAAGTGCTCGCCATGGTCACCGACGAGGCCGAGGGCGAGGTGCGCCAGCTGCTGACCGGCATCTGACGGAGCTCGTCCGGAGTCAGGGCAGCAGCGTGTACTGAGGGTTGTAGACGAGGTTGCGATTGCCGTCGCGACCGACGACACCTTCGAGCGTCAGCTTGCGGCCGGGCGTCACACCCGCGATGGAGCTGCGACCCAGGAAGACCGCGGTCGCCGTGCCCTGCCCGTCGCTGATCGTCACCTCGAGCGCGGGCGCGCCGGCGCGCGGCACGACACGCACGGAACGGACCTCACCGCCGAGGCGCACGCGCTGACGTGGCTCGATGTCGGTGGTCGGCGTGAGGCCGAGCGTCGAGCAGAAGTCGGCGAGCTGCTCGCGGTCGAGATCTTCGATCGGTGCGGTGAAGCGCCGGACGGCGCCCTTCAGCCCCGACTTCTTGTCGCGTGCCACACATCCACGGTACCCATTCCCCGACCCTGCGCTCTCGTGGCGGCGCATTTCGCCGCGACACCGATTCGGGCATCACGTCCCCTATCCTCGCGATGCGATGTCGTCTCCCCCGCCGCCTCCTCCTCGGCGCGCGCGCCCGGACGCAGGCGCCCCGCCCCCCGCGGACGCGTCTGTCGGCGCAGATGCGCCACCTCCGCCGCCCCGCCGCCGAGACCCTGATCTCGGCGCGACCGCTCCGGTCGCGCCGGCTGCGGCCATGGCAGCGGAACCGACGGCACCGGTGAGCCCGCCATCGGGCCCGACCCGCTCCGAACGGCAAGCCGCGTCGAACGGCGACGACGGTTCCTCGGGCGGGCGACGCCGCGGGCTCGTGGTCGCAGGCGTCATCGCCGCCGTGCTGATCGTCGGCGCCGGCGCCGCGTTCGCGCTCGGTGCCTTCTCGAGCGGTGACGACGGCGGTGGTGGTGAGGAAGCCGCACCCGAGGCCACGACGAACGTCGACCTGAAGCAGGGCGAGGTGATCGTGTACTGGCCGGGCCTCGGCCCCCAGCCCACGAACCCCGCCGACCTGCCCGACCAGGTCATGACCGCCATCGGCGAGTACGTCGACAACGGCATCGTCGCCGGTCTCCGCAGCGGGAAGGTGAAGGACGCCGACCTCTCGAGCGCGTTCGACGAGGCCGCGCTCGCCCGGCTCCAGACCGACGACCGGCCCGTGGTGCTCGACGAGGGGCTCCCGAAGGCCGAAGGCGCCCTCAGGATCGAGTCGAACCCGACGAACATCTCCGTGCTCAGCGACGCGCAGGCCACGTCGCAGGTCGCGACGGCGACCGTCGGCTTCGCCATCCGCGCGACGGGCCCCAAGGGCCCGTACACGATCAAGCGCACGGGTCAGCTCGAGTTCACGCCCGACGCGACCGGCGTCTGGAAGATCACCGGCTGGGACCTCGACATCGAACGCAGCGGCTCGGGTCTCCCGGTCGCGCTGCAGACACCGACGACCGCACCCCCACCGACCGCACCCGGCACGCCGACCACCGTCGCAGCCGGTCCGACGACCACGGCAGGAACGCAGTGACCTCCTCGACCCGCACCATCCGCAGCTTCGGGCTCCTCGGCGCGTCCATCGTCATGACTGGCGTCCTCATCGCCGGGCTCTGCGCCGCCGCGTGGCTCGCCCTCGGCGCGCCGAAGGCGTCGGCGACCGACTGGTTCCAGGTCACGAAGTTCGAGTCCAACTACAGCGGCACGCCGACCGAACCCTTCTACTTCCTCGCACTCGGCAACGACGCGCGTACCGACGCCGAGAAGGGGCTCGGCGACGCGATCCACGTGATCGGCGTCAACCCGGCGTTGAACCAGGCGTCGATGCTCAACGTGCCGCGTGACACGACGGCGCCGAGCGGCGACAAGATCAACGCGTACCACTCGCTCGAAGGACTGCCCGGCATCGTCCGCGAGCTCAACCAGATGATGGGAATCCAGATCTCGTACGCGATCACCACGAACTTCCCCGGCTTCGTGGAGATGGTCAACCAGCTCGGCGGCATCGACGTCAACATCCCGATGCCACTCAGCGACCCGGACGGTTCGGGCGCCGACTTCCCCGTGCCCGGGCCGCAGCTCGTCGCCGGTGAAGGCGCCCTCGCGTTCGCTCGCGACCGCCACGACTTCACAGGCGGCGACATCGACCGGAGCTTCAACCAGGGCACGATCATCCTGAGCGCGCTGGGCAAGATCAAGTCGCAGTACAACAGCCCGTCGGAGACGATTCGGCTGGTGTCGATCCTGGCGCTGCACGTGCGGACGGAGAACGTGGGCATCCCCGAGCTGTTCCGCCTGGGCCGCTACGCGATGAACCTCGACCCGGCGACGATCAAGAACATCACCATCCCGACCGGTGGCGGCAGCGGCACGAACCTCGCAGTCGCGCCGCAGGCACAGGCGCTGTTCGCCGACTTCGCCGACGACGCCGTCGTACAGACGTAGTCGGACCGCGGCGAGCAGTCGACGCGCGAGCGGTCGAACGCCGACCTCGATTCCGCCTGCTCGTTCACGACCCGCCGGACACGCTCGGTGTTCAGCGGGCGAGCTGGTGGAGCTGCGGCGCGAGCCAGTCGGCGACGACCTTGCGGCTCTCGGGGCCGAAGTGCACGCCGTCCTCGAGCAGGCCGCGGCGTTCGGGCGGGTCCAGGTAGCCGCCCAGGTCGATGACGCGCACCCGATCCGCGTTCGCCTGTGCCACCTGGCGCAGCAGTGCGTTGAGGTGGTCGACGCGCCAGGGATCGAACGCCGACTTGAACTCCGACGGCTGGTTCACGACGTAGCGGTTCTCGAAGTGCGGCACCGTCGCGAACACGACCTTGCCGCCCGCGCTCGACAGCGCGTCGACCGCAGCCTGCAGGTCCTGGACCATCAGGGCGTCCCACTCCGGTGCGCCGAACCCGATCCACTGGCCGTCGATGCGCCGGTCGTACGCGTCCCAGGCACCGATGAGCATCAGCGACAGGTCGGGTCGGAGCTCCTGCACGTCGGCTGCCCACTTCGGGACCTGGTCGCAGTAGTCGTTGATCGTCTGCACGCGACCCTCGACGAGGACCTCGCCCTGGTGGGTGAGGCCGCAGCCGGTCTGTGACCGGTTGACGGTGAAGACCTTGTCGTCGAGGCCGGCTTCCTGCAGCCCGAGGCCGAGCGTGAGGGCGACCGAGTCGCCGACCACGAGGACCCCGGCGGGGCGTGCCGCGCCGACGGCCTCGGCCTGCGCGAGCTTGCTCGTCGCCTCGCGGTTCGCCTGTCGCACCTCGGACGACGCCGCTCGGGCGACCGAGTCGGAGGCGACGACGGGGCGCGAGTCGGCGGTCACGAGGAGCGCGCCTGCGACGAGCGCGCCGGCCGCGGTGGGGACCACGACCCAGGATCGCCAACCGCGCAACGCGCCGTTCCGCACTGGCAGCTCGACGACGTAGTACGAGGCGGTCGCGGCAGCGAACGTGATCGCCAGGCGGACGAGCAGCAACGGTGTGCCGTCGAGACCGGTGCGCTCGGTCGTGACGACGACGTAGATCGGCCAGTGCCACAGGTACAGGCCGTAGGAGATGCGCCCGATCCAGCGGATCGGCGACCACGACAGCACGGCACCGAGCACACCGCTCTTGGGCTGCGCGACGCGCGCGACCACGGTTGCGATCGCGATCGCGGCGAGGAAGTAGCCACCTTGGTACAGCCAGGTCGAGTCGTCGCCCGCGGTGACCCACAGCCAGCCCGTCACGCCGACGGCGACGAGCGCGACCACTGCCAGCGCGCGCCGTGCGACCTCGCGCCGCACCGGTCCGACCGACACGTACACCACTGCCAGCGCGGCGCCGATCAGGAGCGCCTGCGCCCGCGTGTCGGTGCCGTAGTACACGCGCGCGACGCCTTCGCGCGCGTACATCACGCTCATCCAGACGCACGACACGATCGCGAGCCCACCGAACAGCGCTGCCATCGCGCGCCACGAGAGGCGCAGCCACCGGCAGAGGCCGTACACGACGAGGGGCCACACCAGGTAGAACTGCTCTTCGATCGCGAGCGACCACGCGTGCTTCAGCGGTGACGGCGCAGCGAACTGCTCGAAGTAGCCCTGCCCCGAGAAGATCAGCCGCCAGTTGGTGACGTAGCCGAGCGTCGAGAACACGTCGGCCCGCAGCGCTTCGAGCTGGTGCGGCGGCGCGAGGAACGCGCCGTAGGCGACGACACCGAGCGCGACGAGGCCGAGCGCGGGCAGGAGGCGGCGTGCACGCCGGACCCAGAACTTGCCGAACGCGATGCCCCCGGACGAGCGCCACTCACCGAGCAGCAGCGCGGTGATGAGGAAGCCCGAGAGGACGAAGAACGCGTCGACGCCGAGGTAGCCGCCCTGCATCCAGGTGACGCCGCCGTGGTACAGCAGGACCGCGACCACCGCTGCAGCCCGCAGCCCGTCGAGCGCCGGGACGTACTCGAGGTGCGCCGGCGCCTCGGGCGCGACGGAATCCGACGCGCGCCAACGGATGGGCGGAATCGACAGCGAGCCCGAGGGCGTGGCGAGTTCAGTGGGGGTGAGGGTGGTGGTCATCGCTCCGAGAGGAAACGTCGACCGCTGTACCGAACTTCATTACCCACAATCCCGGGCCCGGCAATCGGGGCTCAGATCCCCGTTCAGCAGCCCAGGATGCACTCGGATCGCACCTCGGCCCGGGCCGTAGCCCTGGCGGTGGCGCCCAGCACCGGGACCTGGACCGAGACGCGGACGCTCACGAAGCGACCCTCGCAGGTGCAGCCGAGCAGCTCCGCGCCGTTCGCGGTGGCCGTCTCCCGTGCCGCCGAGAGCGCGGCGCCCGATCCGCGCAGAGGGCGAGCATGTCGGCCCCGGCGAGTGCGGCGGCATCGGCCGCGCTGTCGGCTCGTGCCCCGGCGACCGCAGCCGCGCCGGCTCGCGCCGCGGCCAACGCGACGAGCAGACCGAGCGCCAGCACCGCGACCATCACGATGGTCGCGGTGCCGCGCTCGCACCCGTGTCTCACTTCTCGACTCGCATCGTGGCCCGGTGGTGCAGCACCGGGTCGGGGAAGAGCGCGCCGACGAGCGGCAGGTCGGTGACGGACGTGAACTCGATGTCGACCGAGATGGGTTCGCCGACGTCGGGGCGCGGGCCGATCGCGACCCGCGCGCCCGGCAGCACGCGGTGAGCGGCGCTGCTCGCATCGGCGTCGACGCTCGCGGCGCGAGCTGCCTCTCGTGCCGCGTGCACGACCGAGACGTAGTCACGCACGACGAGCGCGACCTGCAGGATCGCGACGGCGGCGAAGACGAGCACCGGCAGCACGAGCGCGAACTCGACGGTGGCCTGGCCTCGTTCGCCGCGACACCCGTCTCACAGGATCTTGCTCACCACCTCGTCGAAGAGGTCGCCGATCGCGCCGCTGCCCTTCGCCCACGCGATGAGGAGCGTCGCGATCGCTGCCGCGCCGAGGATCACGAGCGCGTACTCGGCGGTCGTCTGTCCGGTCTCGTCGCGGCGCCCGGTTCGGAGGTGCGGTCGGAGGTCGGGTCGTGCCATGGAGCGTCCTTTCGTCCGGTCATGCAGTTCGGGTCACAGGCCGCCGATGCCGACGAGCACCGCCGGGACGACGGTGAGCAGGCCGAAGGCCGGGAGGACGAGGAAGATCAGGGGGAAGAGGAGTCGGACCGGCACGGTGCGGGCGCGGGCCTCGGCGCGTCGACGCAGCGCCGTGCGCCGCTCGGCCGCGAGGCGCAGGAGCGCGTCACCGACCGGTGCACCGAACCGATCGGACGCGAGGAGCGCGTCGACGAGCGGTTGCAGCGGCGGCACCCGGGCCGCGAGATCGTCGAGGGCATCGGCGAACCCACGGCCGAGGGCGCAGGCGCGCCGCACGTCGTCGAGCCACGCCGCGAGCCGGGCCGGCGCCCACCGAGCCGCAGTGTCGACGGCGAGGTACGGCGTGCACCCCGCGCCGACGGCGACGGCGAGGAGGTCGACCGTGACCGGGAGCTCGACGGCGACCGTGTGCTCGACTGCTTGGGCCCGGCGCTGCTCGTCGATCCGCCTGAGCACGGCGCGCACCGGTCGCGGCACGCGCGCCAGCAGGCCACGGATCCAACGTGCCGGCGTCGCAAGCGCGGGCGCCGCATGGTCGGCTGACGTCAGCGCGGCCGTGCGCGCCCGGGGTGCCGTCCGGTGCGCGCGCCGGACGATCGGCAGAGCGACGAGGGAGCCCCACGCCAGCCCGAGCGCGACGGCGATCACGCGACGGTCCCCCGTCGCAGGATGCTCCGCATCCACAGCGCTGCCAACACCTCGCATCCGATCCCGCAGAGCAGGCACACGCGACCGACGTCAGTGCCGACGAGCAGGTCGATGGACGCAGGGTCGACCACTGCGCTGAACGCGACGTACGCGATCGGTGCACCTCCGACGACGATCGCGGAGAGCCGAGCCTGGGCCGACAGCGCACGCGCCTCTGCGAGCGCGCCGAGCCGCTCACGCAACGACGCGGCGAGGCCGTCGAGCGCGTCGGCGGCACGTCCACCGAGCGTCACGGCGACGGCGAGCGCGCCCGCGACGGCGCGGACCTCGGGAAGTGGTCGCTCCCGCGGCCAGACCGCGAGGGCGTCCGCCAGCGAGAGCCCGAGCTCGGAACGCGAGAGGACGCGCGTGACGTCCCCGGTGAGCGCGCGATCCGTGCCGAGCACCGCGAGCGCCTCGTGCACACCGGCACCGCCGCGCAGCGCGGCGGCCACCTGCTCGAGGCCGCCCGGGAGCGCGGCGACGAACCGACGCTCGGCACGTCCGCCGCGAGCCGCAGACCGACAGGCCCAGCTGCCAGCGCGGCGCCCAGGACGACAGGAGCGAGCCCCGGGGCGACGGCGAACGCGAGCATCGTGGCGGTCGCGACGCCGAAGGCCGCGGCCTCGACGGCCGCTTCGGGTTCGGCGTCGAGCGCGGCATCGGTCAGCGCACGTTGGAGACGGACGCGCATCGACGACGGGACGCGCCACCGGCGTGGCCGACGGAGCTCCCGCGCCCGGGCGCCACCACCGGCGCGCCTCGCGGCACGCGCGAGTGCGCTCGTGAGCAGGCCACCGAGCGCCGCGACGACGAGCGTGGTCAACGGCTCGCGACGAGCCGCGCCGCCTCGTCGTACCCGGGAGCATCCGGACGACGGGCTGGCCGCGACGGCTCGGACGCCATCACGAGCGCTCCACCGGATCGCGTGAACAGCGTGCGGAGACGGAGCCCGTCGCCCTCGGCGTCGACCTCACCGATGGTCTCGACCCGCCGCACGCCGCCGCGGCGGCGGGCGACGAACACGATCGCGTCGAGCGCGGACGCCAGCTGGCTCCGCACGGCGGCGAGGGGCAGCCCGACGTCGGCGAGGAGCACCAGCGTCTCGAGCCGCGCGATCGCCTCGAGTGCACCGTTGGCGTGCACGGTCGAGAGCGAACCGTCGTGCCCGGTGTTGAGCGCCTGGAGCATGTCGAGCGCCTCGCCACCACGGACCTCGCCGACGACGATGCGGTCGGGTCGCATGCGCAGCGCCGTGCGCACGAGATCGCGCACCGTGACCGCGCCTGCTCCTTCGGCGTTGGGCGGCCGCGCTTCGAGTCGGACGACGTGAGACTGCGCGAGGCGGAGCTCGGCGGTCTCCTCGATCGTCACGATGCGCTCGTCGTCAGGGATCGCGGACGACAGTGCGTTGAGCAGCGTCGTCTTGCCCGCGCTCGTCGCGCCCGCGACGAGCACGTTCCACCCGGCGCGGACGCACCAGACCAGGAAGGCCGTGGCGCGGGAGTCGAGACCGAACGCGCCGAGCGGCACGGCGCGCGTGCCGAACCGTCGGATCGTGACGCACGGGCCGTCGATGGCCAGCGGCGGGATGACCGCATGCACCCGCGACCCGTCGGGGAGACGCGCGTCGACCATCGGCGATGCGCGGTCGAGCCTGAGCCCGAGCGGCGCGACCACGCGCTCCACCAACCGGACGATCCCGGCCGCGTCGAGCGCGAGGGGCACCGGCTCGAGCCGGCCGGCGCGCTCGACGAACGCGCGGTTCGGCCCGTTGACCATCACCTCGGTGACTGCAGGATCGGCGAGGAGCGGTTCGAGCGGCCCCAGGCCGGCGATCTCGTCGGTGAGCTCGGCGAGCAGGACATCGAAGCGCGCGGCCGGCAGCAGCGGCTCCTCGTCGCGCAGGAGCTCGGCGAGGGTCGTGCGCACAGCGTGTTCGCCACCGGGACCGGTGAGGTCGCCGAGCGCTGGCGAGCCCAACAGGCGCGCGTGGACGCGCTGCTTGAGATCGTGGGTCACGCGGCTTCGCCGCGCCGGTCGGCCAGCAGCTGGAGGCGCGTCAGGAGTCGGGCGGTCGGACGCGCCAGCGCATCGGGCAGGCGGGCCGCGAGCACACCGGCGTCGACCGCCCGCGCGATCGAGCGCGCACGCGGGCACCCGGGCGAGCACCGGCCGATCGAGCACGTCGGTGAGCTCGGCCGCCCCGAGCGAACGGCCCTGCTCGTCGACGAGGACGGTGCCGGCGGCGCGCGCGAGCAGCGGGCTGTGCACGGCGCGCCGCAGCGCGAGGTAGCAGCCGCGCAGGACGACCACCGACGCGTCGGCGACCTCGACGACCGCCCGGGCCGCCGGCGCAGTGGCCGTGCCTGCATCCACGATCGTGGGGACGGGCCCGTCGCGCAGCGCGACGGCGAGCGCGGCACCGGCCTCGGCCGCGGGCTGCGGCGCGAGCGAGCGGTCGATCGCTCCACGCGGTAGCAGCGCGATGCCGGGAGCGGCGATGACCGAGAGCCGCTCGAGCGCGTCCGGCGGCGCCTCCGGCCCGGCCGCCAGCCAGTCGCCGAGACCGGTCGCCGGCTCGCTCGCCAACGCGAAGATCGACGGCTGATCACCAGCCAGATCGGCCAGGCGGGCGCCGTCGGCCCGGCGGGCGAGGACGAGCGCGCACGCAGCGGCGAGCACCGACGTGCCCGCGCCGCCCTTCGGCGACCACAGCGCGAGGAGCATGAGTTCCCCCTTCGAGCGAGCATCGGGGGAAGGAGCGGAGGCAAGGGCATCGACGCGTAACCTCGACGCGTGTGACCACGCCACGCGCCGCGGCGTTCTTCGATCTCGACAAGACGATCATCGCCAAGAGCTCGGTGCTCGCCTTCGGACGACCCTTCTACCGCGAGGGCCTCCTGTCCCGGCGCGCGATCGTCCGCAGCGCGTACGCCCAGGTCGTCTTCATGATGGTCGGGGCCGACGAGGCGAAGATGGAGAAGCTGCGCAAGGCGATGCTCGACATGGTCCGCGGCTGGAACCAGCACGAGGTCGCGCAGATCGTGCGCGAGACGCTCGACGAGGTCGTGACCCCGATCATCTTCAGCGAGGCGCTCGACCTGATCGAGCAGCACCAGGCGGCAGGGTCTGTCCGCCGTGATCGTGTCGTCCGCGCCCGAAGAGGTCGTGCAGCCGCTGGGCGAGTTCCTCGGCGTCGACGACGTGATCGCGACCCGCTGCGACGTCGACGCGACGGGTGACTACACGGGCGAGCTCGCCTTCTACGGCTACGGGCCCAACAAGGCCGATGCGATCCGGGCGCTCGCCAGCCGGGAGGGGTTCGACCTCGCGGCGTCGTACGCGTACAGCGACTCCATCACCGACGAGCCGATGCTGCGAGCGGTCGGCCACCCCGTCGTGGTCAACCCCGACCGGGAGCTCGCCCGCGTCGCCAAGGACGAGGGCTGGCCGATCATGCGGTTCGAGCGCCCCGTGCGCCTCCGCAGCCGGCTGCCCGTGCCGTCGCGCCCCGCCGTCGCGGTGACCGGCGCGCTCGCCGCGGCCGCGGCCGGCGTGCTCGTGTGGTGGCTGCTCCACCGCCGCGAACGCGACGAATGACGGCCGCGCCGCTGCGGCTCGCCCACCTCCCGACACCCCTGGAGCCGATGGACCGGCTCGCCGACGCGATCGCGCCTGCTGGTGGCGGGCCTCGACTCCTCGTGAAGCGCGACGACTGCACGGGACTCGCGCTCGGTGGCAACAAGGCCCGAAAGCTCGAGCGCCTGTGTGCCGAGGCGATCGCCCAGGGCTGCGACGTCCTCGTCACCGGTGGCGGCACGCAGAGCAACCACGTGCGGATGACCGCCGCCGCGGCGAACCGACTCGGGCTCGACTGCCACGTCGCGCTCGCGGTGAGCGAGCGCTCGGGCACGTCCGACTCGGGGAACGTGCTGCTCGACAGCATCCTCGGTGTGCACGCGCACCCGCTGGTCGACGCGGCGTACTACGAGCTCGAGGCCGGCATCGAGGAGCTCGGCGCCGCGCTGGCGCGCGATGGCCGTCGGCCGTACGTGATCCCGATCGGTGGCGCGTCGGTGACGGGCGCAGTCGCCTACGTCGACGCGGCCGACGAGCTCGTCGCGCAGCTCGATGGCGAGCACGTCGACCACGTCGTCCTCGCTGACGGGTCCGGCGGCACGCACGCGGGGCTGCTCGCCGGACTGCCGGCAGCGTGCAGGTGCTCGGCGTCGACGTCGGCACGCGTCCCGACCTCGACGAGACGGTGCCCCGGCTCGCGAGCGACGGCGGCGGAGCGCGCGGGACGCGCCGCACCGCCCGTCCACGCGTCGATCGACCACGACCACTTCGGGTCGGGCTACGGCGCGGTCACCGACGGCGCGCTCGAGGCGATCACGCTCGCGGCGCGCTGCGAGGGCATCGTGCTCGATCCCGTCTACACGGGGAAGGCGATGGCCGCGCTGATCAGCGCGGTGCGGGAGGGTCGCATCGCCGCCGACGAGACCGCGCTGTTCTGGCACACGGGCGGCGCACCGGCGCTGTTCTCGCGCCGCTACGCCGACTGCTTCGAGACTCCGCTACCGCCGACGCCTGACGCCCCGGACGCGAATCGAGCCCGCTTGCGCGGGCTCGATCGGTCGAACGACGGTCGTCGTCGTCAGGTCGCCTCGCGGAGCTTCTTCGCGACGGCGACACCGATCACGACGAGGATGAGCAGCACCAGCAGCTTCTTCACGAGCTGAGCCCCCTACCTCTCGGGATGGACGCTCGGGATCCGCCTGACGGTGTCGCCCGAGCACGGCATCGGATGGACGCCGACAGCGTACCGTACGCCTCCGTGACGCTCGTCGGGACCGTTCCGCCGACCGGCTCGCTCGCGTTCGAGGAGCGTCTCCGACCCGTCGGCCGCAAGTGGCTCTGGCTGCCGGTCGTCCTCGCCGTCACGTTCCTCGCGATCGCCCCGATCTTCGTGCCGGTCGCCCTGGGCGCCTGGTTCGTCAACGTCTTCCGCTACTGGCGCGACGGTCGTGCGGGTCGACACCGACTACCTGTGGGTCGGCAAGCGAGCCGTGCGCCTCGCCGCGCTCGACCTCACGACGCTCGGGCGGGCCCAGAACCCCTGGCCGTGGCGGCCGTTCACCCGGAGCTGGCTCGGCGGCAACCCCATCTGGACGTCCGACTCCGTCGGCGTCCGCGGCTGGGACGACAAGCCGTACTGGGTCTCGGTCGGCACGAACCGGCGCGACGAGCTGGTCGCCGTGCTCGAGCGCGCCGTGCCGGACGCCAAGGCGAGGATCGCGGCGGCCGGCGCGGCGCCGTTCGCGGCCGCGGTCGCGCCGCCCGGCTGGCACCCCGACCCGTGGGACCCGGTCGGCGCGCTGCGCTGGTGGGACGGCGCGCAGTGGACCGGCTGGACGCACCTGCTCCCGACGCGCGGCCAGCCCCGGGACGGCGCGTCGTGATCCCCATCTCCGACGAGAACCCGATCAAGCGCGTTGCCGATCGTCACGCTCCTGCTGATCGTCGTCGTGCGTGACCGTGTACTTCGCGGTGCAGCCGACGGGCGCGCCCGAGTTCCGGTGGACGGGCCTCGTCGAACGCGTCGACGACGACGACCTGCGCTTCGTCGTCGACAACGCGGCGATCCCCTGCGAGCTCATCGAGCTCCGTCCGCTCAGCGAAGAGGAGTACCGCGAGACGTTCGACGAGAACAACGGCAGCGCGTGCGGCGAGGACGGCCCTGCGCACAGCGAAGGCAAGGTCGTGCTGCTCGGCGTGCTCGTCACGATGTTCCTGCACGGGAGCATCGCCCACCTGTTCGGCAACATGCTGTTCCTGTGGGTCTTCGGCAACAACATCGAGGACCGGCGGGGGCGGCTTCGCTACCTGCTGCTCTACCTCGTTCGGAGGGCTCGCCGCGACCGCCGCACACGTCGCCGTCGACCCGCAGTCGACGGTGCCGGTGATCGGTGCGTCCGGCGCGATCGCCGCCGTCATGGGCGCGTATCTCGTGAGCTGGCCGAAGGCGCGCATCAAGACGATCATCTTCTTCGGCTTCGTGCTGCTGCGGAAGGTCGAGGCGATCTGGCTGCTGCTCTACTTCCTCGCGACGCAGTTCCTGCTCGTCGGCGGCGACTCCGCGGTCGCGTGGGCCGCGCACGTCGGTGGGTTCGCGTTCGGCGTCCTCGTCGGCCTGTGGTGGCGGCGCAAGGACGAAGCGCGCCGCGCCGCGCCCTCCCTGCGCCGACGGCGCCGGAGCCCGCCCCGGCGTGATCCGAGCCCGGACGCGACGAAGCCCGGCCCCCGCTGCTGCGGTGCCGGGCTCCTTCGGCCTTCCCGTGCCTGCGGTGGTGGTCAGACCGCCAGCAGGTCGCGGGCGCCGGTGTCGGCGGACGGGTGACGGAGCTTGCTCATCGCGCGGGCCTCGATCTGGCGGATGCGCTCGCGGGTGAGGTTGAAGTACTCGCCCACCTCTTCGAGCGTCCGCGGCTCGCCGCGGTCGAGACCGAACCGCAGTGCCAGGATCTGACGCTCGCGCTCGTCGAGCGGCGCGAGCAGCTTCTCGATCTCGTCGGGGAGCAGCGCGGTCGCGGCGACCTCGAAGGGCGACTCGGCCGAGCGGTCCTCGACGATGTCGCCGAGCTCGGCGTCGCCGTCCTCACGGAGCGGCTCCGACAGCGAGAGGGGCTCGGCGGCGAACCGCAGCGCCTCGGTGACCTTGTCCTCGGGCATCTCGACCTCGGCGGCGAGCTCGGCGAGCGTCGCCGGACGGCCGAGCTTGAGCTCCAGGCGCGAGCGGGCCTTCTGGAGGCGGGCCAGCGTGTCGCCGGCGTGCACCGGGAGGCGGATCGTGCGACCCGTGTTGGCGATGCCGCGGGTGATGGCCTGGCGGATCCACCAGGTGGCGTAGGTCGAGAACTTGAAGCCCTTGCGCCAGTCGAACTTCTCGACGGCGTGCATCAGGCCGAGGTTCCCCTCCTGGATCAGGTCGAGGAGCGGGAGGCCGGAGGCCTGGTACTTCTTGGCGATCGACACGACGAGGCGGAGGTTCGACTGCACGAACGTGCGCTGGGCCTGGTCACCCATGCGGACCGTGCGGCGCAGCTCACGCTTCTTCGCCGGGGTCAGCTTCTTCGCCGGCAGCTTCTCGATGTCCTCACGCGCGGCGTTGCCGCCCTCGATCTCCTGGGCGAGGCGGACCTCGTCGTCCTTGGTGAGCAGCGGGTACTGCCCGATGTCTGTGAGGTAGAGCCGGACGAGATCTTCCTCGTCCCGCTCGACACGCTCCTTCGCCAATGGAGGGCCTTTCGCGGTGGTTAGGCGGTGGTACTGGTGCGGCCGGGGTGTTCGGTTCGTGCCCGCCCTCTGTGGAGAACGGGCCTCGGGGCCGCATTGTTCCTGGTCAGAGGCACTTTTCGGGCTTCCGCCCCCCGTACCATAAAGGATCAGTCAAGTCGTGCTCTCCACAGGGACGGCCTCTGGACGGGCTGCGGAGCCCGTCTCGGTACCGGGTGGACCAACGATTTTACCGGGCGTGACGCGCCGCCCGGTCACCGATTCCTCACCCGAGCGCGGTGGCGGCCTCCACGTCGGCGGCATCGTCGTCGCGGACGAGCCGGGCCACCCGCAGGACCGGCCCGTCGCGGACGGGCGCCGCATCGGCGAGCAGGAGGTCGAGCGCGGCGACCTGCTGGGTCGCGATCTCGACCAGGGCCACGAGGCGCGCCGGGGTCGTCTCGGCGGCCTCCAGGCGCTCCGTCCCGTCGCCGCTACCCGGGGTGACGAGCTGCGACGGATCGTGGTCGCGGGTGTCGGGCAGCACCGCGGCGAGGGCAAGTGCGTGGTCGCCGTGGTGACGGCTCAGGCGCGCGAACAGCAGCTTGGCCTCGGGCTCCGGTGTCGAGGACACCCAGCCGCCGACGATCTCGAACAGCCGCTGCTCCGTCCACGCGACGGCGCCGACCCGGTGGGCCGCCTCGTGGATGTCCATCCCCGGCATCGGCGCAGGCTAACGGGAGGTCGACGACGACTCAGTGGAGATGCGCCTCGAGCTGCGCCTCGGCCTCCGCGTCGTCGGCGTCGGCGTCGCGACGGCCCGGTCCGAGCTCGGTCGAGCGCGATGCCGCCGAGGATCACGACCGCGCCGATCAGCTCGACGGCACCGAGGCGCTCGCCGTCGATGAAGTCAGCGATCGCAGCGAACACCGGCTCGGACAGGAGGATGAGCGCGGCGCGGCTCGGCGCGATCCGCCGCTGGCCGTACAGCTGGAGCGACAGCGCGATCGACGAGCACGCGATGCCGGTGAACACCGCGGCGAAGATCGCGACGCTGGTGAACTCGCCGGTGCCCTGCACCGCGGTCGGCGGGATGCAGAGGAGCGCGACGACGAGCATCTGCGCGGTCGTGAACGGGATCGTGTGGAGGCGGTTCGCGTACGCGCCCTGGTACACGATCCAGACCGCGAAGAGCACCGCGCACGCGAGCGTCCAGAGCTCACCGGTGCCGAAGGAGAGGTCCGCGCCCGTCATGAGGAAGAGACCGACGGTTGCGATGGCGATCCCGCCGACGACCCACGGCGACGGGAACCGTCGCGTCACGATCGCCTCGACGAACGGCGTGAAGCACACGTACAGGCCGGTGATGAAGGCCGAGGTCGAGGGCGACGCGTCCTGCAGCCCGATCGTCTGCGTCGCATAGCCGCCGAACAGCAGGACACCGGCGATCGAACCGACGCGCAGGAGCAGACGGCGGTCCTCGCCCTTCGAGCGCACGATCGCGATGGCGAAGGGGCCGAGCGCGAGCACTGCGACGACGAACCGCAGCAGCAGGTACGCGAACGGCGTGACGTCGTCGACCGCGTCGGCGACGAGGGGGAACGTGACGCCGAACAGCGCCGCCGCGAGGAGGAGCGCGCCTTCCGCGGCGAACCGCGAGGTGAAGCCCTTCACGCCGACGGGCCGGTCAGCCCGGCCAGCGGTTGGTGATCGGCAGTCGCCGGTCCTTCCCGAACGCCTTCGGCGACACGCGCACGCCGGGCGGCGCCTGGCGGCGCTTGTACTCGTTGGTGTCGATCAGCCGCGCGATGCGCCGGACCGTGTCGCCGTCGTGGCCCTCGGCCTCGAGCTCGGCCACCGACTTGTCGTCCTCGACGTAGCCCTCGACGATCGGGTCGAGCTCGTCGTAGGGCGGGAGCGAGTCGCTGTCGCGCTGGTCGGGGCGCAGCTCCGCGCTCGGCGGCTTCTCGAGCACCTCGACCGGGATCAGCGGGCGGCCGGCGCGCTCGTTGCGGTCGCGGCACAGGGCGTACACGAGCGTCTTGGGGACGTCCTTGATGACCGCGAACCCGCCGGCCATGTCGCCGTAGAGCGTGGCGTACCCGACCGCCATCTCGCTCTTGTTGCCGGTGGTCAGCACGAGCCAGCCGAACTTGTTGGAGAGCCCCATCAGGATGACGCCGCGGATGCGGGCCTGGATGTTCTCCTCGGCGAGGCCCGGCTCCGTCCCGGCGAACGGCTCCTCGAGCATCGACAGGAACGCGTCGTGGGCCGGCTCGATCGGGATCGTGTACGTGCGGATCCCGAGGTTCTGCGCGAGCTGCTCGGCATCGCTGACGCTGCCGTCGCTCGAGTAGCGGGACGGCATCATCACGCCGATCACGTGCTCCGCGCCGAGCGCGTCGACCGCGATCGAGGCGACGAGCGAGGAGTCGATGCCACCCGAGAGACCGATCACGACGTCGGAGAAGCCGTTCTTGCGCACGTAGTCGCGGGTGCCGACCACGAGCGCCTCGTGCACCTCGTGCACCGGATCGAGCGCCGGCGCGATCACGGGCTCCGGCAGCGCCTCGCTCAGCTGCGGCTCGTTCACCGCCACCTCGGGCAGCGACGCGGTGCGGATGCGGCCGCGCGGGTCGAGCGCACGGCGTCGGAACGACGGCGGCACGTCGACGTCGACGACCATCAGCTCTTCGGTGAACTGCGGCACCCGGGCAACGAGGTGCCCGTCGCCGTCGAACAGCATCGACGCGCCGTCGAAGACGAGCTCGTCCTGGCCGCCGACGTTGTTGAGGTACAGCAGTGGCACGCCCGCGTCGGCGGCACGCGTCGCGAGCATCGTCTCGCGCTCGCGCAGTCGCCCCGCGTAGAACGGCGACGCGTTGATGTTGACGACCAGCTCGGCGCCGGCCGCGGCCTGGGTGAGGATCGGCCCCGACGGGCTCCACGCGTCCTCGCAGATCGAGATCCCGACCCGCACGCCGCCGATGAGGAACAGGGGGCCGTCGCCCGGCCACGGCTCGAAGTAGCGCTCCTCGTCGAACACCGCGTAGTTCGGCAGGAGGTGCTTGCGGTAGACGCCGAGCACCTTCCCGTTCGCGCACACGGCCGCCGCGTTGTAGAGGTCGGTGTCGGCCTGGGGGAAGCCCACCACGGCGGCGGCCCGCCCGGTGCGGGCGGCGACCTTCTCGAGGGCCTCGCCGGCCTGCGCCACGAACGCGGGCCGGAGCAGCAGGTCTTCGGGCGGGTACCCGGTGATCGCGAGCTCCGGGAAGGCGACGAGGTCGGCGCCCGCGTCTTCGGCCTGCTCGTACGTCTCGAGGATCCGCGCCGCGTTGCCGTCGAGGTCACCGACGACGAGGTTCAGCTGCGCGGCGGCCAGCCGGAGGCGCGGCATGCCATCCAGGATACGGAGGTACGACGCGCCGGTGGCCGGTTGTTGCCGTCAGCCGGCCACAGGCTGGCGACGCCCGCTGGAGCAATCCGCGACACTCCTGGGCATGGACGTGGACGTGCTCGGCGCGTCATCGGTCGTCGAGGCTGTCGAGGCGTCGGCCGACCCGACGCTGGCTCGTGGCGCGATCGAGCGCATCGTCGAAGCTCGGCCTGATGCCGCCACGTTGCTCGTCGAGGACGAACACGTACGAGGCGGGCTCGTCGCCGTGGCGTGCGCATCGCGGTCCTTGACGAACGCGATCGTCAACGACCCGACGCTGCTCGAGGTGCTCGCCGACGGTGCGGGTCTCGGTGCCGAGCGCACGGTCGCCTCGGACCGGCTCGAGCTCGTCGCTGCGCTCGATGGTGCGACGGACCGGAGCGCCGCGCTGCGCCGCTGGAAGCGCCGCGAGATGCTGCGCATCGCCGCCCGCGACCTTCTGGGCATCGCCGATCTGCCTGCCGTCGGGCGCGAGCTCGCAGCGCTGGCCGAGGTCTGTCTGGGCGCGGCACTCGACATCGTGGATCCGCAGATCCCCTTCGCCGTGATCGGCATGGGCAAGCTGGGCGGCGCCGAGCTCAACTACGCGAGCGACGTCGACGTGCTCTTCGTGCACGAGGGTCCGGGTGACGAGGCCGACCGGATCGCGAAGGCGCTGCTCAAGACGATGACGACGCCCACCGCGGACGGCATCGTGTTCCGCACCGACGCCGACCTGCGGCCGGAGGGCCGCGCCGGCGCGCTCTCCCGGACGATCGACTCGTACGCGTCCTGGTACGAGCAGTGGGCGCGCAGCTGGGAGTTCCAGGCGCTGCTGAAGGCGCGGCCCGTCGTGGGCGACGCCGACCTGGGCGCCCGCTACTTCGAGATGATCCGGCAGTACGTGTGGCCCGACCGCCTCGACCCCGACGCGGTCCGCGAAGCACGCGCGATGAAGGCGCGCTCCGAGGAGGAGATGCGCAAGAAGGGGCTCACCGATCGCGAGCTCAAGCGCGGCCGGGGCGGCATCCGCGACGTGGAGTTCGCGGTGCAGCTCCTGCAGCTCGTCCACGGTCGACACGACGAGTCGGTCCGGTCCCCCACGACGCTCGACGCGCTCGTCGAGCTCGTCGACGCCGGGTACGTCGAGCGCGCCGACGCCGAGCGTCTCGCCGAGGCATACACGTTCCTGCGAACCCTCGAGCACCGGATCCAGCTCTGGGACGAGCAGCAGACCCACACCGTCCCGTCCGACGAGGCGGTGCGCGTCCGGCTCGCGCGCGTCATGGGGCTTTCGCGACACGCCGCGCGCGACCGCGCTCGAGGCGTTCGAGGACGTGCAGCGCCGCCACCAGAGCGAGGTGCGATCGATCCACGAGCGACTCTTCTTCGCGCCGATCCTCGAGACGCTCGCGGGCGCGGGCGCACTGCCGCCCGAAGTCGTGGAGGAGCGGCTCGCCGCGTTCGGCTTCGCCGACGCCGACCACACCCGCACGGCACTGCGCGAGCTGACGCAGGGCTTCACGCGCAGCTCGCGGATCATGCAGCAGCTGCTGCCGGTGGTGCTCGACTGGCTCTCCGCGACACCCGACCCCGACCTCGGGCTGCTCCAGCTCCGGAAGCTCGTCGAGGGACCGACACGCGCCGCCGCGCTCGGTGCGACGTTCCGTGACATGCCGGGCGCGGCCGAGCGCGTCTGCAAGGTGCTGGGATCGAGCCGGCTCGTCGGTGACGCGCTGCTCCGCCAGCCCGAGGTCGTCGAGCTCCTCGGCGACGACGAATGGCTCGTCCGTGAGCGCTCGCCGGGTGAGCTGCGGGAGGCCGCGCTCGAGACGCTGCGGTGGCGCGAGGACGCCGAGGGTCGCCGCGCCGGTCTCCGCAGGTTCAAGCGTCGTGAGCTGCTCCGGATCGGCGCGCGCGACGTGCTCGGCCTCGCGCCGCTCGATCTGACCGCTCGCGAGCTGTCCGACCTCGCCGACGCCTCCATCGAGGCCGCGCTCCAGATGCTCGAGCCGTCGGTGCCGTTCGCGGTCATCGGCATGGGGCGGCTCGGTGGCCGCGAGCTGTCGTACGCGTCCGACGTCGACGTGCTGTTCGTGTACTCGGGTGACACACCGTCCGACTTCGAGTCGGCCGAGAGCACGGCCACGTCGTTGCTCCGCGAGATCGGTGCGACCACGGCCGAAGGGCAGACGTTCGACATCGACGCCCGCCTGCGACCCGAGGGCAACCAGGGCCCGCTCGCGCGGTCACTCGACGGCTACTGGCAGTACTACGAGCGCTGGGTGCAGACCTGGGAGCTGCAGTCGCTCCTGCGCGCCCGCACGCTCGCCGGCGACGAGCAGCTCGGCACGCGGTTCCTCGAGCTCATCGAGCCGTACGTGTACCGCGACCCGTTCCCGGAGGACGAGGCCCGCGAGGTCCGGCGCATCAAGGCACGCGTCGAGCGCGAACGGATCCCAGCCGGAGAGGATCGTGAGTTCCATCTGAAGCTCGGGAAGGGTGGACTGGCCGACGTCGAGTTCACCGTCCAACTGCTCCAGCTCCAGCACGGCGCCGTGCACCCCGAGGTGCGCGCGCCCAGCACGACCGAGGCGCTCGCGCGACTCGCGAAGATGGCGCTGCTCGACACCGAGGACGCCGACGTGCTCACCGACGCCTACGTCTTCTGCGAGCGCGCGCGCAACGCCGCGTACCTGGTCACGGGGCGCTCGACGGACGCGCTCCCGGCAGGTGACGACGGGCGGAGGGTCGCGCTGCTGCTCGGCTACATGCACCGTCCCGAGGCCGAGCTGCGCGATGACTACCGACGACTGACGCGCCGCGCCCGCAAGGTCGTCGAGCGCGTCTTCTACGGCACCGAGCGGTCGTCAGGGAGCTGACGACCACCCTTTGCGCCGGCGGACGGCTCACGTACCATTGGCCACTTCCGCCACACCCCGGCGGACGCTCTGCCTTGATGAGCCGCCGCCTCCTGCTTCCGCTGGTCGTCGTCGTCGCGTGCCTGCTCGCGGCCTGCGTCCCGGTCACGCCCGACGCCACCGCCGCCTCCGCCGCCGCCGCCCGCGGCGCCGCAGCCGGTGAGCCAGTACTGCGCGCCCACCACGCCGACCGATGCGCCGAGCTACCAGAGCGCGTTCGACACGCTGCGCCGGACGTACACGGAGTGGGCGACAGCCGACGGTGCCGTGCCGGTCCGGCTGTCAGCCTCGAAGACGCTCTGGATGTTCGGCGACACGTTCATCGGCAAGGTCACGGCCTCGGGTGCCATCCCGACCAGTGCCCCGCTCGTCTCCAACAGCGCCGTGCTCCAGACCGGCTCGTGCTTCGCACCGGTGCTCGGTGGCTCGCCGCTGAACCGCAGCGCCTGGATCGCCGACCCGGCCGCGCAGCAGGGGTACTGGCCCGCGTCTGCGGTCACCGACCCGGGCGCGAACCGTCTGTACGTGTTCCTGCTCCACTTCGTCCGAACGGCGACGCCGCAGGGCTTCGTTACGACGGTCATCGGGACCCGCATCGCTCGCTTCAAGCTGTCGACGCTGCAGCTGCTCGGCATCTCGTCGGCCGACCTGGCCGGCACGTCGACGACCACGCCCTACGGCAGCACGGCGTTCACAGCACGACGGGTTCGCGTACATGTACTCCTCGAACGACGGGCACATCAAGGTCGCGCGCGGCGCCGCTCGCGTCGGTCGAGTCGCAGTCGACCTGGTCGTACTGGGTGAGTGGCGGTGTCGACCCCGAGTCTGATGACGACGACACGTGGTCGACGCCCGGCGATCACGCGGCAGCTGCCGACATGCCATTCTCGATCACTGTCGAGGAGAACCTGACGACGCTCAACTTCGGTGCGCCGATCGCACCGCTGCGCGTCGAGCCATACGGCGACGGATTCCTCGGCACCGCGATGCTCGTCGACGGGTTCCTCCCCCGGGTCGTCGCGTTCATCGCACCCACTCCACAAGGCCCGTGGACGTACGTCGCCCCCGACATCGCGACGACGCCGGACGGCCTGCGCAGCTACGGCGCGCAGACGCCGTTCGGGCTCCAGGGCGCGCCGCCACCGATGCTGATCCACAGCGTCAACGTCGAAGAGGGCGTGACGCTGACGATGAACAACTACGGGTTCCGCTTCGTCGCCGTCACGCTGCCGGCCGCATACGTCGCGAGCGCGGCGGCAGAGGTCCCGGAGCTGCCGCCGAGCACCGAGCCGTCCACAACCACGTCGTCGTCGACCACGACGTCGACCTCCACACCGACGACCACGACGAGCGCGCCGTCACCGTAGGAGCGCGAGACGGACCGGCCACGGTGGGCCGGTCCGTGCGCATCGCTCCGGGCTGACGCCCGGTTCGTTCTCCTAGATGTCGTAGTACATGTAGAACTCGTACGGGTGCGGTCGCAGACGGATCGCGTCGATCTCGTTCTCTCGCTTGTACTCGATCCACGTGTCGATGACGTCCTGGGTGAACACGCCCCCTGCGAGCAGGAAGTCGTGGTCGGCCTCGAGCGCCTCGAGCGCCTCGTCGAGCGAGCCCGGCACCTGCGGCACCTTCGCCAGCTCCTCGGGCGGGAGGTCGTAGAGGTCGCGGTCGACCGGGTCGGGCGGCTCGATCTTGTTCTGGATGCCGTCGAGCCCGGCCATGAGCATCGCCCCGAACGCGAGGTACGGGTTGCAGGACGGGTCGGGACAGCGGAACTCCATCCGCTTCGCCTTCGGGCTCTTCGAGAAGAGCGGGATGCGCACCGATGCCGATCGGTTGCGCGCGGAGTACACGAGGTTCACCGGCGCCTCGTAGCCCGGAACGAGTCGCTTGTACGAGTTCGTCGTCGGGTTCGAGAACGCGATGACGGCCGGCGCGTGCTTCAGCACACCGCCGATGTACCAGCGCCCCATGTCGGAGAAGCCGCCGTAGCCCTTCTCGTCGAAGAACAGCGGCTCGCCGCCCTTCCACAGCGACATGTGCACGTGCATGCCCGAGCCGTTGTCCTGGAAGATCGGCTTCGGCATGAAGCTGACCGACTTGCCACGCTGCCACGCGACGTTCTTGACGATGTACTTGTAGAGCATGAGCTTGTCGGCCATGGCGGTCATCTCGTCGAAGCGCATGTCGATCTCGGCCTGGCCGGACGTGCCGACCTCGTGGTGCTGCACCTCGATCTCGATGCCCATCGCCTCGAGCTGCTTCACCATCTCCGACCGGAGGTCCTGGTAGGAGTCCATCGGTGGGACGGGGAAGTAGCCCTCCTTGTACCGCGGCTTGTAGCCGAGGTTCGGCGAACCGTCAGGGTTGCTCTCCTTGCCGGAGTTCCACACGCCCTCGGACGAGTCGAGGAAGTAGTACCCCGAGTACTGCGTCTGGTCGAAGCGCACGTTGTCGAAGATGTAGAACTCGGCCTCGGGCCCGAAGTACGCGGTGTCGGCGATCCCGCTGCCCTTGAGGTACTCCTGCGCCTTCTTGAGCACGAAGCGCGGGTCGCGCGTGTACGACTCGCCCGTGACGGGGTCGCGCACGAAGCAGTTGACGTTGATCGTCTTGTGCTCACGGAACGGGTCCATGACCGCGGTGTCCGGGTCGGGGATCAGGAGCATGTCGGACTCCTGGATCTCCTGGAAGCCGCGGATCGACGAGCCGTCGAAGCCGTAGCCGTCGTCGAAGCCGTCCTCGGTCAGCTCGTGGATCGGCATCGAGAAGTGCTGCATGACGCCCGGCAGGTCGCAGAAGCGAAGGTCGACGAACTCGGCACCTTCGTCCTTCGCGAGCTTGAGGACGTCTGCGGGTGAGCGGCTTTCCACTGGAACTCCTTCTTCCCCCATCTATGGGACGTCGCAGGCTAGGCGGCGGGGGATTTCGTTGTCGTTGCTCGAATGTGAACGGCGTGTGAACGAGGCGGCAGAAGGCGATTCGGCAGGGAACAACGCGCGACGCGGCTGCAAGACTTGTGCTCATGCAGGCACAGACCGACTACGTGCTGCGCACCGTCGAGGAGCGCGGCGTGCGCTTCGTCCGACTCTGGTTCACGGACGTGCTCGGCTTCCTCAAGAGCTTCGCGATCACGCCGGCCGAGCTCGAGACCGCGCTCGAAGAGGGCATGTCGTTCGACGGCTCCGCGATCGAGGGCTACAGCCGCGTGCAGGAGTCGGACATGCTCGCCGTGCCCGACGCGAACACGTTCGAGATCGTGCCGTGGCGCGGCAGCGACGCCCCCGTCGCCCGCATCTTCTGCGACGTGCAGCGCCTCTCCGGCGAGCCGTTCGAGGGCGACCCGCGGCACGTGCTGAAGCGCAACCTCGAGCGTGCCCGCGAGAAGGGCTTCACGTTCTACGCGGGGCCGGAGATGGAGTTCTTCTACTTCGAGTCGTCGGAGACGCCACCGGTGCCGCTCGACCATGCGGGGTTCTTCGACCTCACCCAGCACGACATGGTCTCGAACCTCCGCAAGCAGACGATCATGACGCTCGAGGCGATGGGCGTGCCCGTGGAGTACAGCTTCCACGAGCTCGGCCCGAGCCAGCACGAGATCGACCTCCGCTACACGGACGCGCTCACGATGGCCGACAACGTCATGACGTTCCGGTTGGTCGTGAAGGAGGTCGCGCAAGAGCTCGGCGTGTACGCGACGTTCATGCCGAAGCCGATCGGTGGCGACTTCGGGTCGGGCATGCACACGCACCTCTCGCTCTTCGAGGGTGACGTCAACGCGTTCCACGATCCGGGCGACCAGCACGGTCTGTCGAAGGTCGGGAAGGCGTTCATCGCCGGCCTCCTGCGCCACGCACGTGAGATCACCGCGGTCACCAACCAGTGGGTGAACTCCTACAAGCGGCTCAGCGAGCGCTACGAGGCGCCGGTCTACGTGTGCTGGGCGCGCAACAACCGGTCCGCGTTGGTGCGCGTGCCCCCCACGAAGAAGGGGAAGGAGAGCTCACGACGCATCGAGTTCCGCTCGCCCGACCCCGCGTGCAACCCGTACCTGGCGTTCTCGGTGATGCTCGCCGCGGGCCTGCGCGGCATCGAGGAGGGCTACGACCTCCCGCCCGAGGCGACGAACAACATCTTCGAGATGACGCCGGAGGAGCGCGCCGCCGAGGGCATCTCGGCGCTGCCGACGTCGCTCGGCGAGGCGATCGACGTGATGGAGGGGTCCGAGCTCGTCGCCGACGCGCTCGGCGAGCACGTCTTCGACTACTTCATCCGCAACAAGCGGTCCGAGTGGGCGGACTACCGCGCACAGGTGACCCCCTTCGAGCTCGACAAGTACCTTGGCACGCTCTGAGGCTGAGGCGATCGCCATGAGCACACGGCCACTGCTGGTCTTCCCGGATCCTGCGCCGCCCCTGCTCGCACAGACGCTCGACCTCGGCGGCCACGCGTGGAAGGCGTGCGCCAACGTCTCGACGGCGACCGCGAGCGAGCCGTCCGACGGTTGGGGTGGTGCGGTGATCTGCGCCGACGAGGACCCCGAGGGCGCGTTCGGGATGTGCCGCGCGATGCGCAAGCGCAACGGCGCGGCCGAGCCGGTGCTGCTGCTCATCACCGGCGCGCAGCTCGTCGAGCTCGAGCTGCGCGAGGACCTGTTCGACGACTTCTGCCTCTCGCCGTTCCACCCCAAGGAGCTCGAGGCGCGCCTGCGCCACCTGGTGTGGCGGACGGGCCGGGGCACGCGCCCCGAGATCGTCGACTACGCCGGCCTCGTGCTCAACCTCGAGACGTACCAGGCTGCGTTCGAGGACCGGCAGCTCGACCTCACGTACATGGAGTACGAGCTGCTGAAGTTCTTCGCGACGCACCCGGGCAAGGTGTTCACCCGCGAGCAGCTGCTGTCACGGGTGTGGGGCTACGAGTACTACGGCGGGGCACGGACGGTCGATGTCCACGTGCGTCGCTTGCGCGCCAAGCTCGGTGAGGAGCACGCGAGCCTGATCCAGACGGTGCGCTCGGTCGGCTACCGGTTCGGGCAGCCGCGCGGCATCCCTGCCTGACGCACGTTCAGTCGGCGTCGGGCTCCACCGCGAAGGGCGTGCCTTCGGCGCGTCGTTCGGCGTCCTCGACGGACAGCCAGCCGAAGAGCCGCGCTCCAGATCGCGCCGCCGAACATCACGGCGACGGGGACGACGAGCACCATCGCGATCACGAAGATGAGGGCGCCGGGCACGTCCTGACGCTAACCGACGGCTCCCGCGCTAGCGTGCCGACGTTCGAAGGGGGCCTGCATGAGGCAGCGACGTTCGCTCGCGGTCGTGCCGTGCATGGTGACGATCGCGATGCTGTTCGCGATCGCCGCACCGGCGGTGGCGCAGACCGAACCCACCTCGACGGAGACGGAACCGCCAGTCGGCGCGCCCGACGTCGACGTGGAGTGGCACACCATCCAGCACCCCGACGGCACGTCGCAGCTCGTCGCGGTGGCGCGCCCGCCGAAGGGGAAGGGGAAGGGCCCGTTCCCGGCGGTCATCGAGCTGCACGGAGGATCGGGGCTCGGCCCGGCCATGGTCGAGCACGCCGCGAGCCTCGCGAAGTCCGGCTTCGTCGTGGTGCTCGGCTGCTATGGCCCGGATCAAGGGTGGTCTGGCCCGCCCTGGTGTGCGACGACGCCCTTCGTGCCGAACGCGCTCGAGGCACTGGACGAGTTCACGAGCGAGCTGCCCGGTGTGCGCAAGCGGCACATCGGAGTGCTCGGGCTCTCCTCGGGCGCCGGACCGACCTTCAACTACCCGTGGGGACCGTCGGTGCCGCGCTCGCGGTCGACTCCGGGATCGGCAACGGACCGACCGGCGAGTTCGTCACCGACGCGGCCGCACCCGTGTTGCTGCTGTATGGCAGCTCTGACGACATCATCCCGCGGGACGTCGCCGAGGACTTCATCGCAACGCTGCGCGAGAACGGCGTGCCGACCGACGCGAAGATCTTCGAAGGCGCCGAGCACGTGGTGACCATCCCCGGTGCGGCCAACGACGTTTCGAAGCAGGCGAACGAACGACTCGTCAAGTTCCTCCGGAGGCAACTCGACGACTAGCCGACGGGGAACCTCGTGGGCCACACGCCCGTCGCCGCGGCGACGGCGTTCCAGGTCGCGGCGGCGACTGCGGCGAAGACCGCGTCGGACGCGGCGGCGCGCGAGGCACCGGGGTCGTCGACGATCGTGACGTCGACCGACGGCATGTCCTGCGCGCGCAGGATGCCGAACGAGCGGATCGTGAGGTCGAGCACGTCGCCCGTCTCCGGATCCACGGTGAGGCCTTCGCTCAGCACCCACCCGAGCGCCATGTGCGCAGCGCCGACGCAGTACGAGCGCAACGTCACCTCGTCGAGCGGGTCGCCTGCGGCGACTCGAACCTGCACCGCGGTGGCCTCACCGGACGCAGCGTCGACGTCGACCCGCGCACCCGCGAGGGCACCGCTCGCCGGCTCCACCGCGCACGCGTCGAGGAGGACCGCGGCGGCGCGGTCGTCGCGCAGGAGACCCCGCGGTCGGCGGCGGCCGCGTCGAGCGCGCCCTCGACGAGCAGCGTGCGTTCGGCGAGCGGCCAGGCCCGCAGGCGCGGCGACGTCGGCGGTCCCGGGACCGTGGTCGTCGACCACGACTCGTCGATGCCGAGGTCGTAGACGCACGTTGCGTCGCCGGGCGGCGCGACTGCGCCGACGACCACCCCGTCGATCGCGACTCGGCCGGTCGCGCAAGACCGCGGTCGCCGCGATCGGCGGGCGCTTCGGACCGAGTCGCACCACGTCTTCGCGCGAGTAGACGACCCGCACAGCCCGGCCGAGTCGGTCGGCGAGCTCACGCGCCGCTGACGGCGCGAGCGAGTCGAGCTTCCCGCCGAAGGCTCCGCCGTTCGCGAGCGGCGACGCGGGGTCGCCCCCGGGTTCGCACCACGAGGCGTCCGGCTCGAGGTACGCGGGCTCGACCCACCCGGTCGCGACCGCGACACCACCGTCGGGCGCGGCGGGCGCGTCGAGCGGCGGCGCGGGCGAGACCGTGGTGCGGCGGCCCTGGACCTTCCCCGCCGAGCTGCGGGCCTCGACGAGCGACTCGCCGACGACCCAGCGCAGCCCGGCCGCTTCGTGCGCGGGCGCCTCCGAGTGGGGCGGCAGCGGGACGGCGACGAGCGCGCCGTGCGGTGCGGTGTCGTCGGCGAACCCGCCTTCCCCGAGTGGGACGTCGCGGGCGACGCGCTGCGGCCCGCCGCCTTCGAGCGCGGCGCGCTGCGACGCCGCATCGAGGTCGCGCGGCACCTGGGGGGCGTCGCCAGACGAAGCGTCGAAGGCCTCTCGGATCGTCACCCAGCCGGTGCAGCGGCAGAGGTGTGCGGCGAGCACGCGGTCGGCGGTCGCGGTGACGTCTCGGCCGCGAGCCGTCGCCGCCGCGGCCCGCACGATGATCCCCGGCGTGCAGAAGCCGCACTGTGAGCCGCCCGTCGCGGCGAAGGCGTCCGCGAGGCGCGCACGCTCGCCCGGGTCGAGGCCGTCGAGCGTCGTGACCGAGCGCCCGGCGACCCGTGCGACCGGTGTCACACAGGCGACCCGCGGCTCACCGTCGACGAGCACGGTGCAACAACCGCACTGCCCTTGGGGCGCGCAGCCGTCCTTCACGCTGTGGACCTCGAGGTCCTCGCGCAGCACGTCGAGGAGCGAGGCGCCGGGCACGGGGGCGACGTCCACGGGTACGCCGTCGCAGGTGAACGCCACCCGATCCGAATCCGCCATCGTGACAAGGCAGGATAGGAGCGTGTCCCCCCAACCCATGAGTCCCAGCGGCATGAGCAGGCGCGCCTTCCTCGCCGCGGCAGGCGGGGCGGTCGGTGCCGCGGCGTTCGCCGGCAACGCCGGCGCCTCGCTGCTCGCGTCGGTCGGTCAGCAGAAGAACAAGGCCCTGTCGCCGCTCGTCCTGTCGAGCGACCTGTACGCCACGCCCGATCCGCAGCGACTCGCGTTCGCCATCGCTCGGGGCGCGTCCTTCGCGTCCGGCGCTCCGGCGCAGGTCGCGCTCGCCCCTCCGGGCACCGACGAAGGGCAGGTCTACGACACGACGCTGCACCGCGCCGGCCTCCCGAAGGGCCGAGGCGTGTACGTCGCCGACGTGGCCCTCGGCACAGCGGGGGTGTGGAACGCGCTGGCGATCACCAGGGGCAAGCGCGTGCCGTTCGCCCTCGACGTGAAGGCACAGCCCGAGGCGCCGACGGTCGGCAGCGTCACGCCACGCGCCGCGTCACCGACCAAGGCCGACACCCTGGGCGTGAAGCCGATCTGCACGCGACGCCCGCAGTGCCCGCTGCACGAGGTCTCGCTCGACGACGTCATCGGTACGGGAAAGCCGGTGGCCGTCATGTTCGCGACGCCGGCGCTCTGCCAGTCGATGTACTGCGGGCCCGTGCTCGACGAGCTGCTCGACATCCGTGCACCGTTCGCCGACGCAGTGACGTTCGTGCACGTCGAGATCTACAAGTCGAACAAGGGTGCCGACCTCTCACCCACCGTCGAGGCGTGGGCGCTCCCGAGCGAGCCGTGGTTCTTCACCGTCGATGGCACCGGCACCATCAAGAGCCGACTCGACGGAGCCTTCGGCGGCGACGAGATGCAGGCGAGCCTCGAGGCGCTGACCGCCGTCTGAGACGACGCGCGAACGGTGGCGCGAACAGGCCCGCCGGCGCGACCGACGGGCCTGTCCTGAACCTTCTTGCTTGAGCGCTACCGACGGCGCTTGGTGGCGCGCTTCTTCGTCGCCTTGCGCTTGGCGGTGGTGCGCTTCTTGGTCGCACGCTTCTTCGTCGCCGCGCGCTTCTTCGTCGCCTTGCGCTTCGTGGCGGGGCGGCGCTTCGTCGCACGCTTCTTGGTCGCACGCTTCTTCGTCGCCTTGCGCTTCGTGGCAGGGCGACGCTTCGTCGCCTTGCGCTTGGTGGTCGCACGCTTCTTCGTCGCGGCGCGCTTCTTCGTCACGCGACGCTTCGCCGTCTTGCGCGCCGCCTTCTTGGCGGGACGCTTCTTCGTCGTCTTGCGTGCGGCCTTCTTGGCCGGACGCTTCTTCGCGGCCTTCTTCGTCGACCGCTTCGCGGCCTTGCGCTTCTTCGCCGGCTTCGACGCCGCAGGCTTCGCGGCTGCAGGCGCCGGTGCCGGTGCGGGCGCCGGAGTGGGCGCGACGGGCGGCGGGCTCGCCGGCGGCGACGGCTGCCACGACGGAGGTGACGGCGGCGCGGGCGGTGGGCTCACCGGCGGCGTCGGACCACCACCGGGTGGGTTGGGCGGCCAGGTCGATGACATGGAGCTGCTCCCTTCAACCAGCGCGGCGCGCTGTCACGTCGTTGTGTTGGGGATCTCTCGCGTCCGGCCCGCGAGGAGTCCCGAGGCTGGACGAGTGCGCGTCAGCGCACAGGGAAAAGGCTAACCCGATCCGTCGGGGATTGACAGAGGATGTCGCAGTGTGCGCGCGCAGTCAGTGACGCGCGGTGGTCACGAGAACGACTGGCCGCAACCGCAGCTGCGCTCGGAGTTCGGGTTGTTGATCGCGAAGCCGGCGCCCTGCAGGCCGTCCTTGTAGTCGAGCGTCGCGCCCTTGAGCATCTGCTGGCTCGCGGGGTCGACGACGACCTTGACGCCCTCGTGCTCGGTCTGCGCGTCGTCGGCGGCGACGTCGGTGTCGAAGAACATCTCGTAGCTGAACCCGGAGCAGCCGCCCGGCCGGACGGCGACGCGCAGGACGAGCTCGTCGGTGGTGTCTTCGGCGGCGATCAGCTCGCCGACCTTCTTCGCGGCAGCGTCGGTGAGGCTGAAGACCTGGCTGGCGTCGGTGACCGTGAACATCGACATGGTGGCGCTCTCCTGGCTCAGTTCGTGCGGTTCAGATCAATCGGCCGTACTGACCGCGACCGTCACGTGGCACGGCTCTGGATCGTACAACGTCGAGAACTCGGCAACGCTTCCCCCGCCGACCTTGTCGACGACTCCCTCGCAGAGGCCCCGGTGCAGGTTGCAGACCAGCTCGGGGTACGCCTCGGCGAGCTCGCGGAAGGGGCAGTGCAGGAAGTCGACGCGAGTGCCGCCTTCCGAGGTGCCGTCGCCTGCGCCGACCGCGGGCTCGAAGCCCAGTCGCTGCAGCTCGCTCTCGAGGGCGCGCAGGCAGCTCGTCGTCCGGGTGCGGGCGCCGGCCTCGACACCCCAGGCGTGGCCGGCGTCGGCGGCGTCATCGGGATCGGCACCCAGGCGCTCGGCCAGCGAGGCGAGCAGTCCGGCGAGCAGGGCGTGCGCGGGCGGGTCGAACCCGACCCCGGGCGCACCGTCGGCGAGGAAGTAGAGGTGCTGCGGTCGGCCGACCGTGCCCCGGCGGACGGCCTCCACGTCGACGATGCCGACGTCGCGGAGACGCTCCAGGTGGAGGCGGACGGTGTTGGCGTGCACACCGAGGCGATCGGCGAGATCCTGCGCGGAGAGCGGCTTCGTCGAGGTCGAGAGCTCGCGGTAGACGGCATACCGGGTCTCGTCGGCGAGCGCCTTCAGCACTGCGAGCTGCACGAATGTCCAGGATACCGGCGTGGGCGACATATTTTCAAGGTTGGTATCGTTTATTCAGCTGTGAAGTCCCCCGATCCCAACGACCCGGGCGCCCCGGTCCACGCCCCCGAGAGCGGCCCTCCGCCCACGCCCGAAGCCGTGCGGGGGATCCTCGGTGGCGTCATCGATCCCGAGCTCCACGCCAGCATCACGGATCTGGGGATGGTCGACGACGTGACGGTCCACCCCGACGGCAGGGTCGTCGTCCGCGTCGCGCTCACCACCGCGGGCTGCCCCCTCCGGCACCAGATCGCCCAAGAGGTCGAGTCGAAGGTCCGCGGGCTGCGCGGCGTCGCCGACGTGAAGGTCGACTACGCCGAGATGACCAAGGAGCAGAAGGCCGCGGCCATGGACCGCGCCCGCTTCCAGGCTCGTGAGGACGCCGCGCCGACCGAGATCTCGGCCACGACCCGCGTGCTCGCCGTCGCGAGCGGCAAGGGCGGCGTCGGCAAGTCGTCGGTCACCGTCAACCTCGCCGCCGCGCTCGCGGCACGCGGGTTCCGCGTCGGGGTGCTCGACGCCGACATCTGGGGCTTCAGCGTCCCGCGCATGCTCGGGGTCGAGGGTCGCCTCGGTGGCGCCGAGGGCAAGATCCACCCGCACGTCGTGCCGGTGCCCAACCTCGATCCGTCGGCCGCACCCGGCTCGCTCCACGTGGTGTCGATGGGCTTCCTCGTCGACGACGAGAGCACCGCGCTGATGTGGCGTGGGCTCATCCTCACCAAGGCGCTCGAGCAGTTCCTCACCGACGTGCGCTGGGGCGACCTCGACTACCTGCTCCTCGACATGCCCCCGGGCACGGGCGACATCCAGATGGGGCTCGCCCGGCTGCTCCCCCAGGCCGAGATGCTCGTCGTCACGACACCCGCCGTGGCCGCGCAGAAGGTCGCGACCCGCGTCGCCGACATGGCCCGCCGCTCGCACATGAAGGTGGTCGGCGTCGTCGAGAACATGAGCGAGCTCGTCACCCCGAACGGTGAGCACGTCGCGGTCTTCGGCTCCGGCGGCGGTGCCGCGCTGGCCGCCGAGGTCGGCGCGCCACTCGTCGCGCAGGTCCCGCTCGAGCCGGCGGTCGCGACCGGCGGCGACGCCGGGGAGCCGGTGGCGTTGCGCGACCCCGACAGCCCCGCGGGCCACGCGTTCCACGCGCTGGCGCAGCGCGTCGTCGACGACTTGCTGCCACCGATCGAGATGGCCGGGTGCACCGCGAGGATCCTCGAGATGGCCGCGCAGGCGAGCAACGCCGACTAGGGAGGCCGATCAGGCCGCGGCCCAGGCACCCTTCGCCGACGACCCGGTCACCTTGCCCTCGGCCTTGAGCCGGACCAGGTGCGCGTGCACCTGCGAACCCGCGGCCTCGACGAGCTCGGGCGGCAGGTCCTCGTCGCCGTAGAGCGCCGGCACGATGTCGCGGACCTTCGCTGACCCATGCTTCTTCACGAAGCGAAGGATCTGCTGCTCCCGCTGCTTGCGGTGCGCGACGTACTCGTCGATGCGCACCTTCGGCTCCTCGATGACGTCGCCGTGACCGGGCGCGATCCGACTGATCCGGAGCTTGCGCAGACGCGCCAGCGAGTCGAGGTACTTCGTCATGTCGCCCCCGCGGCGCGGGCTCACGACCGACCAGGTCCCCTCGAGCACCGTGTCGCCGGTGAAGAGCATCCGCTCCTCCTCGAGGACCAGGCAGATGTGGTTCGGCGCGTGTCCCGGCGTGTGCAGGACATCGAGTCCGAACTCGGTGCCGTCGATCGAGTCGCCGTCGCCGACGACGCGATCGGGGACGACGCCGGCGTCCTTGTCGAGGTGCTTGCCGTATGCCACGACCTCCGCACCCGTGGCCTTGACGAGCCGGGCCGTCCCGGGTGAGTGGTCGGGGTGCGTGTGGGTGAGGACGACCCAGCGAACCCGCTCCTTCATCGACGCGCCGACGATCGCGGCGATGTGGCCCTTGTCGTCGGGACCCGGGTCGATGACGGCGACCTCGTCGATCCCGACGAGGTACGTGTTCGTGCCGGGACCGGTGAACGGGCCCGGGTTCGGCGCCACGATCCGGCGAACCAGGGGCGAGAGGGCGCTCGGGACGCCCGGGGTCATGTCGGGCATCAGCCGACACCTCTGCGTGGGAGGCCTCCGACCGAGTATGTGCGCGCATCGGCCTCGTCGGCGCCCTCCATGACCTCGTCGTCCGGGAGCCGCACCTGCCAACCGTTCGCCACGCCGACCGGCCGCAGCACATCAGGCGCTCCCTGCCACACGTCGTCGAGCGCCTCGAACAGGGCTGCGCACGTCGTGAACCGTCTGATCGCCTGGAGCGTGCGGTACGTCGGGTAGATGAGGTCGATGTCACCACGCCGACTTCTCTCGAGCGCGTCATCGGCAGTGAGCCAGTCCGATGCGACGGTCTCGTCGTCGTCATGGAGGTACGTGTGGTCCGTCGGTGCGGGCGCCACGAAGAACCACGTGTCGTACCGACGCGGTGGACCGGGAGGTGTGATCCAGTGTGAGAGGACGCGCAAGCTGCCACCGTCGAGCACGAGCCCGCGGTCGGCGACGAGGCGCGCAAAAGACAGCTCGCCGGACGCGACGGGCACGCGTGCCTCCTGGAGTCCCATGGCGACGTCGGGCCGTACGACCTCTCTGGTCGCGCGCTCGCGCGCGACCAGCACCCCTGCCTCCTCGAATGCCTCCCGAATCGCCGCGACCCAGAACGCGAGCGCACCGCTGCGACGCCCGAGACGCGCACTGGCGGTCGCGTCATCGATGCCGTCGACCAGGCCGAGCGTCTCCGGCGCGCGGTCGGCGAGGTCGACGCCGCCGCCGGGAAAGACGTAGGCACCCGCGACGAAGGACGCGCGAGGGCTCCGGCGGAGCATGAAGATCTCGATGCTCGGCTTCGGGACGCCTGCGGTCGGGACACCGTGCGCTGCCACGTCGCGGACGAGCAGCACGGTCGCCGCGTCGCGGGGCTCCACCATCACCAGTCTACGAAGGCGCCGGGAACGGAGCCTTCGTCGACGTGACCGTCCGTCAGGCTTCGATGTCGGGTTCGAGCATCAGCCGACGCTCGGACTCGTTGAGGCCGCCCCAGATCCCGTGCGGCTCACGGATCCGCAGCGAGTAGTCGAGACATTCGCCGCGGACGTCGCACGCGTCGCAGATCCGCTTCGCCCGCGCTTCCCGTGCGTCTCGCTCGGTGCGGGACTCGGGCACCGCCGGTGGGAAGAACAGCACCGATTCCGGGCCGCGGCACGCGGCCTTGCGCTGCCAGGTGTCCTCGAGCGGTCGAATCGCCACGGCTTCCCCCCGGTGCCGGTGCGGCCTGGCCGCGGAACCTACTGCCGAGTCACCGGCGCAACAAGAGGAGCGTCGGGCGTTCAGTCGTCGGCGCTGCGACGCTTCCGGGCCCGGTCGCGGTAGTCCTTCGCCCCGCCGCTCTCCGGCTCCACCTCGAGCACGACCCCTTCCACGCTGACGACCCGGACCGGGTCGCCGGCGGCGACGGGCGTGGCGCGGTTCGTCCGGGCCTGCCACCGCGCGCCGCGGATCTCGACGACGCCGTCGGGATCGACGCCGACGACCGCGGTGCCCATCTCGCCGATCATCCCCTCGCGTCCGAGCGTCGGCGTCGAGAAGCGCGCCCGGATGAACGGCGGGATGGCGAAGACGTAGAACGCGCCGGTGGCGAGCACCACGACGAGGATCAACCACCACGCCGGGCGAAGGTCGGACACGCTGTAGAGGAAGATCGAGCCCGCGACGAGGGACGCCGACGCGATGAACGTCCACGCGCCGAGACCGCCGGCTTGCGCTTCGATCGCGTAGCCGAACGCGGCGAGCAGCAGCAGGCCGATCGCCCACCATCGGACCGGGAGCCCGGCGAAGCCGTACGACCCGCAGATGACGCAGATGCCGCCGACGACCGCGGCGAACCCGACGCTCGCCGCGAAGAACTCGAACACGATCAGCGCGAGCCCGGCGACGAACAGGAAGTACGCGGTGGACGGGCCGAGGAGCGCGTGCCGGACCTGGCCGCCGATCCCGAGGCTGTCGAAGACGACGTCCTGGTTCGGCTGACGGCGGCGGTCGCGACCCTCGCCGATCACCTTCGCGGTCGAGAGCTCGATCTCGCCTGCCGCGGTCTCGACCGTCTTGCCGTCGAGCGTGACGATCGTCTCGCCGAGCGTCGGGCGCACGCCGTCGGTCGCGTCGATGCGCGCCGCCTCACGAGCCGAGAGCGTGCTCGTCGCGAGCTGTCGTGCTCCCTCGCCACTGCGACCGTTCGCCTCGGCGAGCCGCCCGAGCTGCGCGCGCACCGCGGCGGGGTCGGAGTCGTCGGGCTCGTCGAGCCGCAACGGATCCGCCGGGCCGATCTCGGCGTCGGGAGCCGCGAAGGCGACATGCGCGGCCTCGAGCATCAACGCCGCGCCACCTCCGG
This sequence comes from uncultured Acidimicrobiia bacterium, assembly GCA_963731815.1. Lineage (GTDB taxonomy): Bacteria > Actinomycetota > Acidimicrobiia > IMCC26256 > PALSA-555 > DATBSK01. Next base: position 170,565 of record CAVSWW010000011.1, read on the forward strand.
CCTCCGCGCCCGTCGGCCCCACCCAGATGACGACCGGGACCCGCGAGCGCCGGATGTCGCGCACGAGGTCGGGCACCGACGTGTCGACGGCTCCCTTGGAGTCGAGCTGGAGCACGATCGCGGTGAGGCGCTCGTCGTTGGCACGCTCGATCGCGTCGGCGACGAGCTCGGCGTTCGGCGGGTCGAGCGAGCCCTCGACCTGCACCACGAGGATCCCTCGCCTGCCCGACTGCTCCTGCGCGCCTGCGCTCGCGCCGAAGAGCAGGCTGGCCGCGCCCCACGCCACGAGCGCGACCGCACACACCGTGCGGAGGCGTCGATCGCGATGTGGCAACAGGGTGCTCCTACGATGCGTCACGTGCTGGTTGAGGAGCTGTGTGCTGCCTCACGGGTGCTGATCGTCGCGGGCAAGGGTGGGGTCGGGAAGACGACGGTCACCGCTGCCCTTGCCACCGCCGCCGCGCGCACCGGCACGAGCGTGCTGATCGTCGAGGTCGAAGGCAAATCGGGTCTCGCCACGAGCTTCGGCGTGCCGGCCCTCGAGTACGAGGAGGCGGAGGTGCGGCCCGGAGTGCGGGCCCGCACGCTCACTCCTGACCAGGCGTTGCTCGAGTACCTCGAGGACCGGGGTCTCAAGCGCATCTCGAAGCGACTCGTGCGCTCGGGTGCGCTCGACGTCGTGGCGACGGCCGTCCCCGGGATGAAGGACATCCTGGTGCTCGGGAAGGTCAAGCAGCTCGAGCGTGGGAACGCGGCCGACCTCATCATCATCGACGCGCCCGCGGCGGGCCACGCGATCACGTTCCTCACCTCGGCGCGGGGAATGCTCGACGCCGTGCGCGTCGGACCGGTGCGCTCGCAAGCGCAGGACGTGCTCGACCTGCTCTCCGACCCGGCCCGCTGTCGCGTGATGCTCGTCACGTTGCCGGAGGAGACCCCGGTCAACGAGCTCGTCGAGACCGCGTACGCGCTCGAGGAGCGGGTCGGCGTGTCGCTCGCGCCCGTGGTCGTCAACGGCGTGCCCGGCGATCTGGCGGTGACGGCGCACCGCCTCGACACCGACGTGACGACCGCCGGGCTCGACATCCCCGCACCCGAGCTGCGCGCGCTCGCCGCGGCGGCGGAGTTCCGGCACGAGCGCCACGAGCTCGCACGCGAGCAGGCCGACCGCCTCGCGGCACGACTCCCGCTGCCGCAGATCCGGCTCCCGTACCTGTTCAGCGAGGTCGGGCCCGCGGAGGTCGACACGCTCGCGGACGCGCTGACCGCCGAGGTGCGCGGGCTGCCGGAACAGGCCTCGTGAGCGGGCTCGCGAACGATCTCGAGACACGGCACGTCCTGATCTGCTGCGGGACGGGCGGCGTGGGCAAGACGACGACGTCGGCGGTCCTCGCGCTCAGCGCGGCCCGCCTCGGACGCCGCGCGATCGTCGTGACGATCGACCCGGCGAAGCGACTCGCGGACACGCTCGGGCTCGAGGCACTGGGCAACGTCGCCCACGAGATCCCACGCTCGCGCTGGGACGCCGACGGCACCGGTGCGCCCGACGGTCGGATGTTCGCCTTGATGCTCGACACGCCGTCGACGTTCGACGAGCTCGTGCGCCGCTACGCGCACAGCCCGGAGCAGACCGAGCGCATCCTCGACAACCGCTTCTACCGCAACATCGCGGGCGCCATGTCGGGCACGCAGGAGTACATGGCGATGGAGAAGCTGCACGAGCTGCACGAGGAAGGCGACTACGACCTGATCGTCGTCGACACCCCGCCGACGCGGCATGCCCTCGACTTCCTCGATGCGCCGGAGCGCCTCACGCGGCTGCTCGACAACCGCATCTTCCGCATCCTGATGGCGCCGACGCGCACGGGCCTCCGCGTCGCCGGTGCGGCGCTCCAGGCCTTCTTCCGCACGGTCGCGAAGGTCGTCGGCGCCGAGGTGATCGACGACGTGGTCGCGTTCTTCCGCGCCTTCGAGGGCATGGAGCAGGGGTTCCGCGAGCGCGCGGCGACCATGACGGAGCTGCTCGCGGCACCGACGACCGGGTTCGTGCTCGTCACGTCGCCACGGCGCGACGCCGTCCAGGAAGCCGAGTTCTTCGCCTCGCGCCTCGGCGAGTCGGGACTCGAGGTGTCGGCGCTGGTCGTCAACCGCGTCCATCCCGACTTCGGCGAGGGTCGCGACGCCGACCCGCTGAGCGCGCGCGCCGCGGATCTGGCGGCGCGCGCCGCAACGGCTCCGCCGGAGACGCGCGACGCGATCGGCCGGATGGCGGCCCGGTACGCCAACCTGGCCGAGTATGCGTCGCTGTCGAAGCGGGAGCGCGTGCAGCTCGACGACGCGGGGACGCGGTTCGGCGCGGCCGCCGTCGCGTTCGTGCCGTCGCTCACGCACGACGTCGTCGACTTCCAAGCGCTCGACACGGTGGCCGCTCATCTGTTGGGCCCCGGTCGCACCGAACCGCTCGGCTAGCGTGCGCAGCGCATGAGCTCCACGATCCTCGTCGCCGCGGACGGTTCGTGGGTCCGCGATCAGGTCCGCCACGCGCTGGTCGGACGCGACCTCGACGTGGCGGAGGTCACCCGGGGCGAAGACGTGCGCCTCGCGGTGAACGAGAAGCACCCCGACCTCGTCATCCTCGACATGCAGATCGGCAACATGGGTGGCGTCGCCGTCGCGATCGACCTGCACCTCGAGTCGTCCGCCGGCCGTCTCCCCGACGTGCCGGTGCTCCTGCTCCTCGACCGCGAGCACGACCGCTTCCTGGCCAAGCGCGCGTTCACCGACGCCGAGCTGGTGAAGCCGGTCGACCCGGGCACGCTGCGGCGCACGGTCGCGGGCCTGCTCGGCGAGCGCGCTCCGGCCTGATCCGGACTACTCGACTCGCGTCACGAGCGAGGTGAGGTCGGGCGCCTCCCGCCGTTCGGGTGGGGCGTCCTCGACGGGCGTGCCGAGGTTCACCCAGCCGAGCAGACGGTCGGTCGGTGCCATGCCGAACAGCGCACGCAACGCAGGACCGTCCATGTGCTCGGTGCTGCGCCACGACGCGCCGAGCCCGAGCCCATGGGCGGCGAGGGTGATCGCGTAGCCGCTCGACGACGCGGACGTCGTCTGCTCCCACTCGGGGATGCTCGAGTCGACCTTCGGCGCGGAGATCACCGCGATCAGCGCCGGCGCGGCGAACGCCTTGTCGCGAACGCCGGGGTCGTTCGCGGCGGCCGCGAGCGCGTCGCCGAAGCGGTCACGCCCCGCGCCACGCACCACCGCGAACCGCCAGGGTCGCAAGCCACCGTGATCGGGGACGGTCGTCGCCGCGTGCAGGAGCGTGTCGAGCTGCTCGTCGGTGGGGCCGGGCTCTTCGAGCTTGGAGATGCTCCGGCGGGTGAGCATGACGTCGATGACCGAGCCCGATGCCGGTGCCGGAGCGGATGCGAACTCGGCGGTCGCGGCCGGCGCGCTCTCTGCGGGCGCGGGCTCCGCCGGCGCGGGCGCCGCCGGTGCGGGCGCCGTCGGTGCGGGTGGCGGAGGCGCGGTCTTCAGCACCCGGCTCGTGGGTGCCGCGACGTCGCCGTCGCGCAACGAGCCGATGTCGAGCGAGCCGTCCACGAGCCCAGCCTAGGGACGTTTCCGGCCCGAGCCGTCTTGGGACCGAGGGTTAGTCTGGATGCCCCGACGGGCTGTGGCGCAGTTTGGTAGCGCGCTTCGTTCGGGACGAAGAGGTCCCGGGTTCAAGTCCCGGCAGCCCGACCAACGCGAAGACGCCCGGCCGCGAAGGCCGGGCGTCTCGGCGTTCTGCTGCAGACCGTCAGCCGGTGAACGTCGGCTCGAGCACGACGGGCTCGGGCTGCGCGCAGTCGAGCGGCTCGATCGCCAGGCCGTTGAGGATCGCGAGCTCGACCCCGGGGAACGTGATCGTGTTCACCTCGGTGTCCATCGGGGTCCCGCCCGCCGGGTCGAGCGTCGCCAACGAGTAGGCGATCTCGGCCTCCGCGATGCTCTCGAGCTCGACCGCCCAGAGCGTCCCCGCTCGATCCGTCGCCTGACCCGCCAGGAAGTGTTGCGGCCGGAGGTCACCGAGCGCGGAGAACGCACCGGTTGCCGGATCCACCGTCACGATGGTGTCCGTCGGGTCTTCTTCCTCCACGGTGACGACGCTGGAGTACATGGTGGTACAGCTCGCATTGAGCGTCGACCCGCTGAAGAGGATCTCCTCACTGACGCCGACGGCACTCCGGCCCACGAACGTCGCCTCCTCCGGGTTTGCCGGGTTCACCAGGTACAGGCACATCGCGACCGCGTCGGCTCCGAGGCATGCGGGATCGAACGCGCTTTCCTCGTCCTGGAGCAGCTCGGCGAACAGCTGACCGTGCGCGTCGAATGCGAGTCCGCCGATCGGGATCTCACTGAGGCCGGAGAACGAGGCGAAGGGCGAGATCTGCCCGACCACGGTCGCAGCGCCCGTCGTCGTGTCGAACCGCACGAGTTCGCTGACGAAATCGGGATCGAGGTCGCCACGGAGGATCCCATACAGCGTGCCATCCGGCGCGAACGTGAGGTCACCCGCGCATGCTTCGGGCGACGGGGGCGCCGGGAGTGCGATGGTCTCGCCCGTCGTGAGGTCGACCGTCGCGAGCTGTGCCTCGCAATCCCCCTGCAGCGGACCGACGTCGAGGCCGGTGATGTCCGGCGCCGCCGGCACACCGCCGTCCGGCTCCGTCGCCGTCGTGGAGGTCGCATCCTCAACCGAGGGCTGCTCGCCGGGCCCCAGCGCCGTGAGCATGATCGTGTAGGCGGTCGTCGACGGTGCGGGCGTCGCCTCGAACCCCGCGGACGCGACGACCGCGTTGCCGCAGATCACGACCCCGACGATCGGGAGCAGTGCGAGGAGCTTGCGCATCGAGGTTCCTTGTCTCTCAGCCGGTGAAGGTCGGGGCGAGCACGATCGGTGCTGGCTCGCCCACCACTGTGCTGCGCAGGGCCTCCGCAGCCCTGCTGGATCGGTGGACTGTAACCGGGCTCGTCGTCGCGGGCCGGGACGGGGCCGTCAGCCCTCAGCGGGCCGGGAGGAGCTCCGCGAGCTGGACGGCGTTGAGCGCGGCGCCCTTGCGCAGGTTGTCGCCGGTGACCCAGAGGTTCAGCGAGTTGGGCTGCGTCGGGTCCTCGCGGACCCGCCCGACCAGCACCGGGTCGATGCCGGCACCCTCGAGCGGGGTCGGCGACCCGTCGACGCCGTCGGCGATCGAGACGCCCGGGGCGTCGGCGAGCAGCGCGGCCGCCTCGTCTCGGGTGAGCGGCTGCGAGAGCTCGATGTTGGCGGACATCGAGTGCCCGACGTAGACGGGCACGCGCACGCACGTGCCGATGACCCGCAGCTCGGGTGCGTGCAGGATCTTGCGGCTCTCGTGGACGAGCTTGCGCTCCTCCGACGTGTCGCCCGCCTCGTCGAGCGACCCCGCAAGCGGGATCACGTTGCCGGCGATCGGCCGGTCCCACTGCTCGCCGGGCTCGATCACGCCCGGCGTGACGGCGGCGCGACTCAGCGCGTCCTCCTGCCCGGCGCCCTTCGTCCACTGCTCGGCGAGCTCGCGAACGCCGGCCTGGCCCGCGCCCGACACCGACTGATAGGTGGACACGACGAGGCGCTGGATGCCCGCGGCGCGGTGCAGCGGTGCGAGCGCGGTGACGAGGACCATCGTCGTGCAGTTCGGGCACGAGACGATCCCCTTCGGCACCTCGGACAGGTCACCGGGGTTCACCTCGGCGACGACGAGCGGCACGTCGGGGTCTTCGCGGAACGCAGCCGAGTTGTCGATGACGACGGCACCCGCGGCGGCCGCACGGGGCGCCCACTCGCGCGCGAGGTCGTCCTCGACGTCGATGAAGACGAGCTCGGTGCCGTCGAAGCAGCCGTCGCGCAGCACCTCGCACGTGACCTCACCGCCCGCGAACTCGAGCTTGCGACCTTCCGACCGAGGAGACGCGAACGCACGGAGCTCCGCGACCGGGAACGAACGCTCGTCGAGCACGCGCAGCATCTCGGCGCCGACGATGCCCGTCGCGCCGACGACGGCGACGCGCATCGGTCCGGGAGTCACGACGATGCCTCGCCGAGCTCGAACGCGTCGTGCAGCACGCGGACCGCGCGCTCGACGTCTTCCTCGGCGACCACACACGAGATGCGGATCGACGAGGTGGAGATCATCTCGATGTTGACGCCCGCGGCGGCCAGCGACTCGAACATCGTCGCGGCGACACCCGGGTGCGTCTTCATGCCGGCGCCGACGAGCGAGACACGGCCGACACCGTCGTCGGACGTGAAGCCGCTGGCCTCGACGTCCTCCACGAGGTGCTCCATCACCTTCTTGGCGCGCGACAGGTCTTCGCGCGGCATCGTGAAGGAGATGTCGGTGTGCCCGGCGGTCGAGACGTTCTGCACGATCATGTCGACGTTCACCGACTCGTCGGCGAGCGCGCGGAAGACCGACGCCGCGATGCCAGGGCGGTCGGGGACGTGCTCGATCGTGACCTTCGCCTCGGAGATGTCGTGCGTGACACCTGAGATCGTCGCTTGTTCCATCGCAGCGTCCTCCAGCTCCGGCGTCGACTGCACCCACGTGCCCGGATCCCACGTGAAGCTCGAACGGACGTGCACCGGCACTCCGTGGTTGCGCGCGAACTCGACCGAGCGCAACGCGAGCACGCGCCCGCCCGTCGCCGCCATGTCGAGCATCTCTTCGTACGTGATGCGACCGAGCATGCGCGCGCTCGGCACGATGCGCGGGTCGGCGGTGAAGACGCCCAGCGACATCGGTGTAGATCTCGCACACCTCGGCATCGAGCGACGCCGCGAGCGCGACCGCGGTCGTGTCGGAGCCGCCGCGCCCGAGCGTCGTGATGTCGGACTCGGTCGACACGCCCTGGAAGCCGGCGACGACCGCGACCGACCCGTCGCGCACCGCGTCGCGCAGCCGGTCGGCACGCACCTCGACGATCTTCGCCTTGCCGTGCGTGGTGTCGGTGAGGATGCCGGCCTGCGATCCGGTGAAGGAGACGGCCGGCTCACCGTGGTCGATGATCGCCATGCAGAGCAGGGCGATCGAGATCCGCTCGCCGGCCGTGAGCAGCATGTCGAGCTCGCGCATCGACGGGGCGGCGCTGACGTCGTGCGCGAGCCGCTCCAGGTCGTCGGTGGTCTTGCCCATCGCCGAGACGACCACGACGACGTCGTGGCCCGACCGGCGCGTGGCAACGATGTGCTCGGCGACGGCCTTGATCCGGGCGGGGTCCGCGACGGACGTCCCCCCGTACTTCTGCACGACGAGGCTCACGAGCACTCGATCGTACCGGCGCACCCCTGCGATCCCTGGTTCGATAGTTGGGGTTCGTGACGGGCCGTTAGGCTGCCCCGCCGTGGCAAAGCAGTCGAAGCGCGACCGTCAGCGCGAGAACCGCGAGGCGCGGCGTGCCTACGAGCTGCAGATGCAGCGGCGGCAACGGATGTGGCGCATCGCCCGCATCGTCGCCATCGTCCTGATCCCGATCGTCGCGATCGGTGTCTTCGTCGCGGTGAGCAGCGGGGGCGACGACGACTCGAGCAGCGCGAGCCCGGCGGTCAAGGCCGGGTGCCGCGAAGCGAAGGCCGCGAAGCCGAAGGACGACACGTTCCCGTCGGCGCCGCCGCTCGCGATCGACACGACCAAGTCGTACACGGCGACCGTCGACACGTCGTGCGGCTCGTTCACGATCGCGCTCGACGCCGCGGCCGCGCCGCAGACCGTCAACTCGTTCATCTACCTGGTCAACCAGGGCTTCTACGACGGGCTCGACTTCCACCGCGTCGCGAAGGACTTCGTGATCCAGGGTGGTGACCCCAAGGGCGACGGCAGCGGTGGCCCCGGGTACACGCTGCCGGACGAACCACCGCCGAACGGCTACCAGAAGGGGTCGGTCGCGATGGCCAACTCCGGCCCGAACACGAGCGGCTCGCAGTTCTTCGTCGTGACGAGCGACCAGGGCGCGGCCAACCTCGGCGGTCCGCCGTACCTCTACTCGGCCCTCGGTCAGGTGACCGACGGCATCGACACCGTCGATCGGATCGACAAGCTCGGCTCGAGTGCGCAGGACCCCGGCTCGCAGGCACCGCGCGCGCCGGTGATCATCGACAAGATCACGGTCGCGGAGACGCCGCCGGTCCCCGTGTCCTAAGGGCGTCCTAGCGATCGCGCGTCACGGCAACCCGTCGATCGAATCGCCGGCCCGGTGGTCGGTGGAGTCGTGGCCCTCGTAGACGGTCACCGTCCCGACACCGGCGACGCGCCACTTCCCCTTCTGGTTGCGGACGAGCGCCGTCTCCTCGTCGATGCCGACCAGCTTCGCGGTCGACGGCAGCAGGTCGATCGAGCGGTCCCGCATGTGCGCTGCCGCGGTCCCGTGGTACGGGAACACCGCGAGATCGGCGACGACACCGAGCCCCACCGTGTACGCGCCGCCGCGCGGGTCGACCATCGGGTCGCACACGAGGGTGGCGCCGGCACCGGACGCGGCGAGCACCCCGCCCGAGTGGTACGAGGAGAGGATCGCGTCCCACAGCTCGGAGCCCTTCAGCACCGAGCGGAGGTGCAGCGGCGAGCCGTCGGCGATGTACACGACGCTCGCCTTGCGTGCGGTCTCGATGACCTTCGCGTCGTCGGCCTCCGACCGGTGGAGGATCATCAAGGGCCGCACCTTCGCCCCGAGCGACTCGAAGTAGGAGACGGCACGGTCGGCGACCTTGTCGGCGTGCTCGTAGGCGGCCGCGGTCGGTAGGACGACCACTTCCTTCGCGTCGGCCGCGGCGAGCAGCTCCCCGTCGAGGTCGCGACAGCCGTCGCGCCACTCGCCCCCGCCGAGGAGCGCGAGCGTGCCGACCGCAGAGCTCGAAGCCATGCGGCGGAGCGTAGAACCTCGACAGCGCCCCGACGGGGTCCCGGGGGCACAATGGAGCCGTGGCTACGGACGCGAACACGCTCCGTCGAGCGGGAGACCGAGACCTCTACGCGCTCCTCGGCGTCGCGCCCAGCGCCACGACCGACGAGATCGCGGCCGCGTTCCGGGAGCGGGCCAAGGAACTCCACCCCGACCGCGCACCCGACGACCCGGCCACGGCCGAGCGGTTCAAGGAGCTCTCCGAGGCGTACGCCACGCTGACGAAGCCCGAGCGGCGGGCGCGCTACGACGAGCAGCGCAGGCAGCGGACCCCGGCACCGGCCGAGCCGACGCGGTCGCGTGGCGCGCAGTTCCTGGCCACCCCCGGCCGCGCCCGGGCCGCGGTGATCGGCGGGATCGTGTGCCTCCTCCTCGGCGCCGCGATGAGCCCCGTCCTGCTGTCGCTCGACACGAGCCCCGACACGGTGGGGCGCGACGTGACCCTCTGGATCGTGGTGGCGAAGCTCGTGATCTGCGGTGCGCTCCTCGCCGGCGCCGGGTGGTGGCGCCTCGCCATGCTCCGCGCGGCGCCATCCTCTTCTTCTGGCGCCCGGTCCTCGACTCGGGAGCCGGTTCCTACTCGGCGGTAACCTGACGCCCCATGACGATCAAGCGTGTGGGAATCGTGGGTTCCGGGATCATGGGCTCGGGTGTCGCCGAGGTCGCCGCCAAGGCGGGCTGCGAGGTCGTGCTGCGCAGCCGGGCCCAGGCGTCGGCCGACTCGATGGTCGCCGGGCTCGAGAAGTCGCTCGGCAAGCAGGTCGACAAGGGCCGGCTCGAGGACGCCGAGCGCACGGCGGTGCTGGGCCGGGTGCGTGCGGTCACCGAGCTGTCCGAGCTCGCCGAATGCGACCTCGTGCTCGAGTCGATCGTGGAGGATCTCCCGACGAAGCTCGCGCTGTTCGGCGAGCTCGACGGGATCTGCGGCGACGACGCGATCCTCGCCACCAACACGTCGACCCTGTCGGTTGCGGCGATCGCCGCCGCGACGAAGCGGCCCGACAAGGTGTGCGGCATCCACTTCTTCAACCCGGCGCCGGTGATGAGCGTCGTCGAGGTCGTGCGGGCCGAGTCGTCGTCGGACGAAACGATCGCCGCCGCCCGCGAGTTCGCCGAGGCGTGCGGCAAGGACGTCGTCGACGTGCGCGACCAGGCCGGCTTCATCGTGAACGCGCTGCTGTTCCCGTACCTCAACGCCGCGGTGAACCTGCTCGACAGCGGCGCGGCCACGCGTGACGACATCGACACGGCGATGAAGGGCGGCTGCAACTTCCCGATGGGGCCGCTCGAGCTGCTCGACCTCGTCGGCCTCGACACGAGCCTCTCCATCATCGAGGCGTTGCACGCCGCGTCCGGCGACTCGAGCGACGCGCCGGCACCGAAGCTCGCCGCGCTCGTCGCCGAGGGGAAGCTGGGCCGGAAGTCGGGCGAAGGCTTCTACGACTACTCGAAGAAGTAGGAGACTGACCCGTATGCGGAGCGAACGGCCGCGGACCGGGTATCCCGGGCCGCAGTGAGCGACGCCATGGAGACGGAACGCGAGCGCGACCGCCCCTGGCTCATGCGCACGTACTCGGGCCACTCGTCGGCCCGGGCGTCGAACGCGCTGTACCGCACCAACCTGGCGAAGGGGCAGACGGGCCTCTCCGTCGCCTTCGATCTCCCGACGCAGACGGGATACGACCCCGACCACATCCTCGCCCGCGGCGAGGTCGGGAAGGTCGGCGTGCCCGTCCCGCACCTCGGCGAGATGCGGGTGCTGTTCGACGGCATCCCGCTCGACGAGATGAACACGTCGATGACGATCAACGCGACGGCGATGTGGCTGTTCGGCATGTACGCCGCGCTCGCCGAGGAGCAGGGCGTCGACCCGCACAAGCTCGGCGGCACGACGCAGAACGACATCGTCAAGGAGTTCCTGTCGCGGGGCACGTACATCTTCGGGCCCGAGGCGTCGCGCCGCCTCACCGTCGACCTGATCTGCCACACGGTGCAGCACGTACCGAATTGGAACCCGATCAACGTGTGCCCGTACCACTACCAGGAGGCGGGCGCGACGCCCGTCCAGGAGATCGCGTACGGGCTCGGCACCGCCTGCGGCGTGCTCGACGCGGTGCGCGAGTCGGGGCAGATCCCCGAGGACGAGTTCGACCAGGTGGTCGGGCGCATCTCGTTCTTCGTCGACGCGGGCGTCCGCTTCGTCGAGGAGATGTGCAAGATGCGCGCGTTCACGCATCTGTGGGACCGCATCACGCGTGAGCGCTACGGCGTCGAGGACGCGAAGCTGCGCCGCTTCCGCTACGGCATGCAGGTGAACTCGCTCGGGCTCACCGAGGAGCAGCCCGAGAACAACGTGCAGCGGATCGTGCTCGAGATGCTGGGCGTCACGCTGTCGAAGGACGCGCGGGCGCGGGCGATCCAGCTGCCGTGCTGGAACGAGGCCATCGGCCTGCCGACGCCGTGGGATCAGCAGTGGTCGCTTCGCATGCAGCAGGTGCTCGCGTTCGAGACCGACCTGCTCGAGTACGGCGACCTGTTCGACGGCTCCAAGGTCGTCGAGACGAAGACGAACGAGCTCGTCGACGCCGCGTCCGCCGAGCTGCAGTGGGTGCTCGACGGTGGCGGCGTGTTCGAGATGATCGACGCGATGAAGGGCCGGCTCGTCCAGAGCAATGCCGAGCGCGTACGCCGGATCGAGTCGGGCGAGCAGAAGGTCGTGGGCGTGAACTCGTTCACCGAGACCGAACCGTCCCCGCTGCAGTCGCTCGACTCGGAGCACTCGATCGTGGTGGTCGACCCCGCGGCCGAGCGCGAGCAGGTCGAGCACCTCGAGGAGTGGCGCGCCGCACGTGACCAGAGCGCGGTCGACGGCGCGCTGGAGCGGCTCCGGACGGCGGCCGCGACCGACGAGAACCTCGTGCCGGTGACGGTCGAGCTCGCTCGCGCCGGCGGGACGGTCGGCGAGTGGGCGAACGCGCTGCGCGAGGTGTTCGGCGAGTACCGCGCGCCGACGGGCGTCGGCGCGGTTGCGGCTCCCGTCGGTGACCTCGCGGCAGTACGTGAGCGCGTGCAGGCCGCGACCGAGTCGCTCGGCGGCCAGCTGCGGCTGCTCGTCGGCAAGCCCGGGCTCGACGGCCACTCCAACGGCGCCGAGCAGATCGCAGTCGCGGCGCGCGACGCCGGCATGGAGGTCATCTACCAGGGCATCCGCCTGACGCCGGAGCAGATCGCGTCCGCGGCGCGCGACGAGGACGTCGACGTGGTCGGGCTCTCGATCCTCTCGGGCTCGCACCTCGAGCTCGTGCCCGAGACGGTGCGCCTGCTCCGCGAGATGGGCGTCGACGCGCCCGTCGTCGTCGGCGGGATCATCCCCGACGAGGACGAGGAGAAGCTCGTGGCCGGCGGCGTCGCCCGGGTCTACACACCGAAGGACTACCGACTGGCGACGATCGTCTCGGAGATCGCCGACCTCGCGATCGACCGCCGCCAACGCCTCGCCCGTACCGGGTAACCGCGTGCGTAGCTGAACCCTCGTGACGCGGGTCAGCTACGCATCCACCGCCCTTCAGGCGTACATCGCCTCGATCTGGTCGGCGTACTTCTGGTGGACGCCGCGGCGCTTGAGCTTCATCGTCGGCGTGAGCTCCTCGGAGTCGGGGAGCCACTCCTCGCCGAGCAGCGTGAACCGCTTGATCTGCTCGACCCGCGAGAACCGCCTGTTGGCCTCGTCGACGTTGCGCTGGACCTCTTCGAGCACCACCGGGTCCTCGGCCAGCTCGGCGAGCGTCTTGCCCTCCACCCCGTGGTTCGCCGCCCACGGCGGCGCCACCTCCGGGTCGAGCACGATCAGCGCGGTGATGCACGGACGGCCGTCGCCGATCACGCACGCCTGGCCGATCAGCGGGAACGACTTCATCGCCGTCTCGAGGTTGGCGGGCGAGATGTTCTTCCCGCCCGCGGTGATGATCAGCTCCTTCTTGCGGTCGACGATCTTGAGGTAGCCGTCGTCGTCGATCTCACCGATGTCGCCGGTGTGCAGCCAGCCGTCGTCGTCGAGCGCCTCGGCGGTGCGCTCCGGGTCGTTGAGGTAGCCGCGGAAGATGTTGCAGCCGCGCGCCAGCACCTCGCCGTCGTCGGCGAGCACGACCTCTTCACCGGGGATCGGTGGACCGACCGTGCCCGGCTTCACACGGAACGGCGTCCACGTCATCGGGCCCGACGTCTCGGACAACCCGTAGATCTCCGACATCGGGACACCCGTGGCGCGGAAGAACAGCAGCACCTCCTGCGGCAACGGCGCGGCGCCGCTGATCGCCGTCTTCAGCTGGTCGAGCCCGAGCAACGCGCGCACGAGATCGAGGACGGGCTGCACGCCCTCGAGCTCCTTCGCGAGATCCGCCGGCAGCTCCTCGCCGCGCGCGCGGTACTCGGCCGCGCGCTGGCCGACGGGGATCGCCGCGTCGAGCGCGGCCTGCTGGTCGGGGTTGCCGCGCGCGACCGCGAGCACACCGGCATGCAGCTTCTCCCACACGCGCGGCACCGCGAAGAAGATCTCCGGTCGCACCTCGGGCAGGTAGCTCCCGATCAGCGACGCCTCGGGGCACGTCGTCACCTCGAAGCCCGCGACGACGCCCTGGTAGTGCGACACCATGCGCTCGGCAATGTGCGCCATCGGCAGGTACGAGATCAGGCGGCTGCCCCGCGGGTCGGGGTCACCGGGCTGCCAGCAGCCGAGGAGCATCTCGACCGTGCAGACGATGTTCGCGTGGTCGAGCATCACCCCCTTCGGCGGACCCGTGGTGCCGGACGTGTAGATGACCGTGGCGAGGTCGTCGGCCTTCGCGATCGCCGCTGCCTCGTCGAGATCGACCGGGTCGTGCGCGAGCAGCGACTCCCACGACAGCACGTCGTCGGGCGCGCGCCCGTCGTCGTCGATGAGCGCGACGTGCTCCAACGTCGGGAGCTCGTCGCGCACCTTGAGGATGCGCTCGAGGAAGTCGACGTCCTCGACGATCGCGGCGACGGCGCCGCAGTGCGACGCCAGGTACTGCACCTGCTCGGGCGCGGACGAGTTGTAGATCGAGACGGGCGTCGCGCCGAGCAGGATGGCGCCGATGTCGGCGATGTGGAACTCGGGGCGGTTGCGCATCATGAGGACGACGCGCTCCCCCGGCACGACGCCCAGCTCGCGCAGCGCGCCCGCGACCCGGCACGCCCGGTCGGCGTAGTCGGCCCAGGTCAGCTCGCCCCAGCCGTCGCCGTCCTTCCAGCGCAGTGCCACGCGGTCGGGCGTCGCCCGGACCGTGTCCCGAAAACGGGTGGCCACGGTGTGCCCGGCCACCGACGCCGTGATCTCGTCGCTTGTCAGCATCCGGTCCCCCCAGCACTGCTTCGCTCTCTGCGGGCCGGATACCCGGCCCGCGGCCGTTCGCTCCGCATCCTGACAGACCCGCTGGCCCTGGAAAACGGGGAGTTCTCCACCGCCCCCTGTGGACAGCCGGTGGAGAACCCCGTCGCGGGGGTGGAAAATCTGTGGAAGATGGTGAATGATGTGCCCGTTCGCGTCCCGAGGAGGACGTTGGGGCACCCGGCCGTCACACCGGCGCGTGGCCGGCGCGCCGACGGAGCGGGGACTTCTCTACGCCGACCCTCCTCGGGACGCGTCGCGCCCGCCTCCGCGCTCGTCCCGGTCCCACCAGGGTCCGGTCCCGTCCTCGAGCGACGTGAGCACCTCGCCGGTGTCGGCACCCAACGGCCGCCCGGCATGACGGACGGTGCCCGGCGTGCGTGACATGCGGGCGACCGGCGCCTGCATGTGGACGCCGTCGACCTCGACGATCGCCTGCCGCTCCCGCACGTGGGCGTCCTCGGCGATGTCGGCCATCGTGTACACGGGAGCGATCGCGGCCTCGGCGGCCGCGACCTCGTCGAGCACCTGGGCCGAGGGTCTCGCCGCGATCCAGTCCGCGACGATCCGGTCCAGCTCCTCGCGGTGCTCGATGCGTCCGGAGAAGGTCGCGAAGCGCTCCTGGTCACCGACGCCGAGCAACATGAGGAATCGGTGCGCGACCGATTCGGCCGACGTCGAGACGGCGACCCACACGCCGTCCGCGCACCGGTACGTGCCGCGGGGCACGGAGTAGGGGATGCCCGACCCGAGGCGCGTCTGGAGCTCGCCCAGATCCGCCCACACGCTCGGCAACGGCCCCATCACCTGCAACATCGACTCCAGCAGGTTGACATCGACGACCTGACCCTCACCGGTGCGATCGCGATGGCGCACCGCGGCGAGCACCGCGAACGCGCCGACGAGCGCGGTGATCTCGTCGGTGAGCGCGATCGGCGGGAGCAGCGGTGGCCCATCGGGTTCACCGTTGATCGCCGCGAAGCCACCCATCGCCTCCGCGAGCGTCGCGAAGCCCGGTCGTGACCGGTACGGCCCGGTCTGCCCGAACCCGGTGACGCGCAGCACGACGAGCCCAGGGTTGCGCGCGTGCAGCACCTCGACCGGATCGAGCCCGAGCCGCTCGAGCGTCCCCGGACGCGCGTTCTCGACGAGCACGTCCGTGCCGTCGAGCAGCCGCAGCATCGCGTCGAGCCCGTCGCCGGTCTTGAGGTCGAGGACGACGGCCCGCTTGTTGCGACCGACGACCTTCCACATGAACGACTCCCCGTCCTGCGGGTCGCGCCAGCCCATGCCACGCGTGCCGTCGCCGCTCGGCGACTCGACCTTGATGACGTCGGCACCGAAGTCGGCGAGGTACTTCGCCGCGCCGGGACCGGCCAAGACGGTCGCCATGTCGACGACCCGCAGCCCCTCCAGTGCCTGCATGCCGTCAGAACGTCTCGCTGAAGCAGCGGTCGGTGAGGCCGCCGAGGGCGTAGATCCCGTACGCGCCCTCGTACATCGCGCGCGTCTTCTCGGCCCAGGCGAACGCATCCGGCGCGGCGACCCGCCGGACGACCTGCGTGTACCCGCCCTCGTAGAAGCGGTACTCGGCCCACGCGCCGGGGAAGTCCTTTGTCGCGCCGACCTCACCGAACGGCACGCCCCGTCCGCGCTCGAACCGACGGACGCGGTTGCGATGCGTGTGCCCGGCGAAGTAGCCGACCAGGTTCTCGTGACGACCGAACGCGTCGACGAGACGTTCGCTGTCGTCGGGTTGGATCCCGAAGTAGGGACGCCCCGTGCGCACGCCGTGCTCGACGTCGAAGGTCGGATGGTGACCGAGCGCCATGATCGGCTTCGGGCTCGTCGACGCGAGGTCCTCGAGCCACTGCACCTGGTCCGCGGAGATCGTGCCGCTGTCGATGCCGGGGATGACGGTGTCGAGCACGCCGAGCACGACACCGTCGAGCTCGACCGCGTACGGCGCGTCCTCGATCGCCATCGCCGGGTCGATCATCGCGTCGTGGTTCCCACGCACGTGGTGCATCGTGTCGCCGAGCGCCCCGTACGCGGCGAGGAACGCGGCGTACTCGTCCTCGCTGCCGACGGAGGTGAGATCGCCCTTGACGACGACGGCGTCGGGCGCGAGCGCGGCGATCTCGTCGATCACCGCGTGGTTCATCACCTGCGGATAGGGAGGGTCGCCCGGCTCGGCCGAGAAGATCGGCCCCTTCGCGTCCTGCGCGGGGTCGCCGGTGACGCCGCACCGCACCTCGCCGAAGTGCACGTCGTTCGCGGTCGCCACGGTCGAGAGCAGGCGCCCGGGCGGGCGCGCCATCGTGCGGATCGAGGCCGGCAGGAACGGGTGCGGATCGATGCCGACGACGTCGAGCGTGTACTCGGTATCGGGTTCGAGGCCGGTGACCCGAGCGAAGTGGTGCGGTCCACCGGTGGTGACCTCGTGGTCACCGACGCGGGTGACGAGGTCGACGTCGGCGCCGCTCTCCGCGGTGACGACCATCTCGTCGACACCGACCGTGATGAGCTCCGGCTCGACCGGTCGGGGCAGCATCGTCAGGCCCGCGTGCGCCGACCGATCCGACCCGACAACCGCCAGGGTCCGCGTTGGAGCGGCGAACGACGCGCGGCGAGCCGTGCCGCGTGCACCCACTCGTGCAGGGTGTCGTCGCCCGACGGCGGGACCGTGGCCGAGCGCGTGAGCTCGGCGATCGCCGCCACGATCGCGGCGACCTCCTCGGGCGTCGCGTCGGGCGAGATCGCCTTGAGGACGGGCGGCGCGCTCGGACTCACAGCGGGACGTTGCCGTGCTTGCGGGACGGCATCCGCTCACGCTTGCTGCGCAGCATCTCGAGCGAGCGCACCAGCACGCGCCGGGTCTCCCGCGGATCGATCACGTCGTCGACGTAGCCCCGCTCCGCCGCGATGTAGGGGTTCGCGAAGCGCTCGGTGTACTCCTCGATCAGCTCGACACGCCGGGCCTCGGCGTCGTCGGCCGTCTCGATCTCCTTGCGGAAGATGATGTTGACGGCACCCTGCGGCCCCATCACCGCCACCTCGGCGGACGGCCACGCGAACGCG
The DNA here is from genome assembly GCA_963731815.1 of uncultured Acidimicrobiia bacterium. GTDB lineage: Bacteria > Actinomycetota > Acidimicrobiia > IMCC26256 > PALSA-555 > DATBSK01. Next base: position 188,014 of record CAVSWW010000011.1, read on the forward strand.
AGGTCGGCGCCGATCGACTTGGAGTTCATGACGACGTATGCACCGCCGTACGCCTTGCGCGTGATGATCTGCACACGCGGCACGGTCGCCTCGCAGTACGCGTACAGCAGCTTGGCGCCGTGGCGGATGATCCCGCCGTACTCCTGATCGGTGCCGGGCAGGAAGCCGGGCACGTCGACGAACGTCACGAGCGGCACGTTGAACGCGTCGCAGACGCGCACGAAGCGCGCCGCCTTCTCGGACGCCTCGATGTCGAGCGTCCCCGCGAGGTTCGCCGGCTGGTTGCCGACGACACCCACCGCATGGCCGTCGATGCGTGCGAATCCGCACACGATGTTCATCGCCCAGTGCTGGTGCACCTCGAAGAAGTCGCCGCTGTCGACGACCTCGGCGATCACCTTCTTCATGTCGTACGGCTGGTTGGGCGCGTCGGGGATCAGGCCCACGATCCCCTCGCAGCGCCGGTCGGGGTCGTCCTCGGGCTCGAAGTAGGGCGGGTCCTCGAGGTTGTTCTGCGGGAGGAACGAGAAGAGGTAGCGCACCTGCTCGATGCAGCTCTCCTCGTCGTCGGCGACGAAGCCGGCGACACCCGACTTCGACGCGTGCGTCATGGCGCCGCCGAGCTCCTCCTGGGTGACGTCCTCGCCGGTCACCGTCTTCACGACGTCGGGACCGGTGATGAACATGTGCGACGTGCCCTTCACCATGAAGATGAAGTCGGTCATCGCGGGCGAGTACACCGCGCCGCCCGCGCACGGCCCCATGATCACGCTGATCTGCGGGATGACGCCCGACGCCTTGACGTTCCGGTAGAAGATCCCGCCGTACGCGTCGAGGCTGACGACGCCCTCCTGGATGCGCGCACCGGCGCCGTCGTTGAGGCCGATCATCGGCGCGCCGACCGACTCGGCGAGGTCCATCACCTTGTGGATCTTCTCGGCGAACACCTCGCCGAGCGCACCGCCGAACACCGTGAAGTCCTGCGAGAACACGAAGACCTTGCGCCCGTCGATCGTGCCCCAGCCGGTGACCACGCCGTCGGTGAGCGGGCGGGTGTTCTCGATGCCGAACGCGTGCGCACGATGGCGAGCCAGCATGTCGAGCTCGACGAACGAGCCGGGATCGAGAAGGCGTTCCAGCCGCTCCCGGGCGGTGAGCTTCCCCCGATCGTGCTGACGCGCGACAGCCGTCTCGCTGCCCGCGTGCAGCGCCTGCTCCCGGAGCGATGCCAGCTGCTCGAGCCGCTCCTCGATCGGGTGCGGCACGGGAGCGACGGGGTGACCAGCACCCTCGTCGCCGTGCAGCGCCTCGGCTTCGGCTTGTGCCTGGATGTCCGACTCGTCAACGGCCACGAGCGTCAGGCTATCGAGCGACCCCGTCGCGATGGCCGAAACGGGGTCGACCGTTAGGCTGCCGCAGCGCCTTGGGGGTTCCTGTCAGTTGGCCTCACGTACATCTTCGGTTCCTCCTTCGGTGGTGAGCCGTCGGCTCACCCGGCCGTTCGACACGCCCGGCGTCGCGACGACCGTGATGACCGCGGCGCGCACCCGTCTCTGGCCCTGGGCGATCGCGCTCTTCGCGGCGTCGCTGGTCGCCGTGCTCGCGAGCGCCCGCGGTGAGCTGATCGGCGACAACCACTTCGCGCTCCATTGGGCACCCGACCGACTCCTCTCCGACTCGACGTCGATCTGGGAGTCGAACCAGGGCCTCGGCCGCTTCCGGCTCGACTTCTGGCCGGCGCCGACCGTCTTCTTCACGATCGTCCGCGGCATCGGTCTGTCGGCCGCGCTCGCCGGCAGCCTGTGGCACGCGGTGCTGCTGACCGTCGCGGGCGTCGGGATGATCGCCGTCATCCGGCTCTTCCGGCAGCCGATCGGGCTCGAGCACGCGATCGCGGCGGTCGTGTACACGTTCGGGCCCGTTCACCGCCGCGTTCCTGCTGCCCTCGAACCTCTTCCTCGCGTACGCGCTCGCGCCCTGGCTGCTCGTCGCGTTCGTGCGCGGCACCCGCGACGGCGACGCGTGGCGCTGGGCAGCCGTCTTCGCGCTGCTCGTCTTCGCGTACGGCAACATCAACTACCCGAGCCTCGTTCTTCGCCGCGCTGCCGATCATCCCGATGGCGCTGTACCTGGTGTGGGTCGACGGCGCGACGACGTGGCGGCGCGTCGGCGGCTACGTCCTGCGGACCGGGCTGCTCGTGGTGCTCGTGTCCGCGGCCGTCGCTCGTCGTCTCGCGGTTCGCGTCGCTCGCGTTCTCGGAGAACCTCGCGCTCACCGAGACGGCATCGCACATCGCGCAGAACTCGTCGTGGTCGGAGTCGCTGCGCGGGCTCGGGTTCTGGCTCGTCTACTACTCCGACGAGACGCGGTCCGCTGCTCCCGCAGCTCGGTCACTACTTCGGCACGCCGCTCGTGCTCGTGACGTTCGCGCTCCCGGTCGTCGCGCTTCTCACGCTCGCGCTCGACCGGCGGCGCGTCCGGCTCCTCTTCACGGGGATGCTGCTGCTCGGCGCGGCGGTGATGGTCGGCATCAACCCCGCCGACGACCCGTCGCCCGTACGGCCGCACTGCTGCGCGACCTGTTCGACGACGTCCCGTCGCTCCTCAGCTTCCGCGGGAGCTTCAAGGCCGGCCCCATGCTCATGATCGGGCTCGCCGCGCTCGTCGGCTTCGGCTTCGCGGCGCTGTGGCACCGCGCACGCGACCGCAGCCGCCGCTGGGGGATCGTCGGCAGCGGTCGGGCGTCGCCGCGGTCGTGATCGCGGCCGGCTACCCGTTCTGGACCGGGACGCTCTACGCCAAGGACGTCAAGACCGCCGAGCCGCCGGAGTACTGGCAGTCGGCCGCGAGCGTGGCTCGACGACCAGCCCGAAGCCCGGGCGCGTGCTCGTCGTCCCGTCCGCGGTGAGCCCGAAGTTCCGGTGGGGCGGCTGGTCGGCCTCCGCCGACGACATCATCGAGGGTCTCGTCAGCCGCGACGCGATCGCGCGGCTCTCGCTCTCGCGACTCCAGGGGACGGCCGACTCGGGCAACCTCGTCGGCGCGCTCGACGACTACCTCGGCAGCGGCAGCTACGAGGCCGGGCTCGATCGCGCCGATCGCCCGGCGGCTCGGCATCCGGTACATCCTCGTGCGCAACGACCTCGACTGGCAGATCGGGCCACCGACCGCGTCCCGCCGCGTACCAGGTGCTGCGCGACGATCCCGACCTGCGGCTCGCGCAAGTCGTTCGGCGACCGAGGGCGAGAACGTCTTCGACCCGCGGCAGGAGAAGGTCGCGCTCGAGACGACGACCGACCGCGAGAAGCAGCTGCGCCCGATCGAGATCTTCGAGGTGAAGGGGCCGATCCAGCTCGTGCGCGCCGCGTCGACGGTGCCGTTGCTCGTCGCCGGCGACGGGCACGCGTGGCCCGAGCTCTCCGTCGCCGGGCTCCTCGAGGGCACCGGGCCCGATCCGGTACACCGGCGACCTCGTCGTCGACACCCTCACCGAGGCGCTCGACGCCGGCGCGCCGCTCGCCATCACCGACACCAACCGGCGGCGCATCGAGCGGATCGGCGGTCGCGACTCCGCGACGACGTACACGTACACGCTCGGTCCGGGCCAGGAGCTGCCCGAACGGGAGGTGCGCACGCTCTTCGACCGCGCCCGGCACGCAGTCGGTGGCGTGGTTCCCCGACGCGAAGCGCATCGTCGCGTCGGGCTTCGGACGGCCGCTCGGCCGGGCACAGACCGTCGTTCCGACCGGCGCTCGCGTTCGACGGCGACGAGACGACGACATGGCGCGCGTCGACGCTCGAGGAGGACGGCGCCGGCCAGTGGGTGCGCGTCGACCTGCGCGACCGACCGAGGTGTCGCGAGGTGTCGGATCGTCGTCGGCGCCGACGTTCCCGGGCCAGCCGCGGGCGACGCACGCGACGCATCTCGTTCTCCGACGGCAGCAGCGTGCCCGGTCGACCTCGTCGAACGGGCAAGGCCGTCGCCGGTTCGAGCCGCGGAAGACGAGGTACGTGCGCGTCGACATCGACGAGGTCGACCCGCCGCTCGGCCTCGTGTCGCCGGGCCTCTCCGAGATCAGCGATCCCGGGGCTCGACCTGCGCGAGCACATCCAGCTGCCGATCGGCGTGCTCGACCCGCGCCGAGCGCGATCCCCGCGCTCGGCGCGCTCGTCGCAGGCGCGCCGCTCGCGTACCTGTTCCGGCTGCTGCCGCAGGACGAGGCGCGGCCGGTCGAGCCGACGATGGCGCGCGCGGTTCAGCACGATCGACGCCCGCAGCTTCACGCTCGGCGGCACGCTCGGATCGCAGACGCAGCTGCGCGGGCGGCGTTGCCGCACCGGGTTCCTGCAGATCGACGGCGTCGACGTCCCGATTCGCTCGACCGGGGGCGCGGCGAGTTCGAGGCCTGCGGACCGGTCGACCTCGCGGCCGGCTGGCACACGCTCACGACCACGCCGACCGGCCAAGATCGTGCAGGCCAACTGGCCGCCGGCGACGATCGAGCGTTCGAGCCCGCCGGGCGCCGTGGTCTCGAGCACGACGTCGCGATCGAGCGCCGAAGCGAACGTGAAGGTCGGGCGACCGGTCGTCGGTGATCGTGGCGCAGTCGTTCGACCCGGCGTGGCAGGCCAGCGCGGACGGCGACGACCTCGGCGACGCCGATCGAGCTCGACACGCTCTCGGGTTGGACCGTCGACCGGACGGGTGACTACGACTTCGACGCGCACGTCGGCGCGCAGCGACCTACGTCATCGCGCTCGTCGTGTCGCTCGCCGCGGTCGGTGCGTGCGTGTGGCTCGTGATCGTCGACGCCGACGGGAGGGCCGCGCATGACCGACCGGCGACGTCGACCGCCGGATCTCGGCGGGACGGGTGATCGGCGTGATCGCCGTGCTGGCACTCGCATGGTTCTTCACGGGCCTCCTCGGCCTGGTCGTCGCGGCGATCGGCCTGCGGCCTGTGCGAGGCCGTCGGACCGCGTTGGGTGGCAGCGTCTGCTGCCGGCGCGCTCGTGGTCGCCGCGCTCGCGACGCTGCTCGAGTCGAGTGCCGTCAACATCGCCTTCACCGCGCAGCGCCCGGTGGCCGGTGACGCGGGCAAGGTCGCCGCTGTGCTGGCATTGGTGGCCCTCGCCACCTTCGTCGGCCGTGAGCGTGACCGGACGCAAGGAGCCGCATCCTGACCGGCTTGCCCGCTCCGGGCGCAACCGAGGCGACGGTGGAGCCCGACACTGCGGCGAGCGACAGGATCCCGCACTGGTGGCTCGTCGGCGGAGCGGCACTCATCGTCGCCGTCGTCGTGCTCCAGCAGCGCGGGCTGCTCGTCCACGACGACGCGGTTCGACTTGCTCTTCGAGCCACGCCGCTTCCTCGCGGATGCCTGGGACTTCTGGTTCAGCCGGGAGGACTTCGGGCGCGTGCAGAACCAGCGCGCCGGCTACTTCTTCCCGATGGGCCCGTTCATGGTCCTCGGCGACCTCTTCGGGCTCGCCCCATGGATCACGGAGAGGCTCTGGATCGCCTCCTCCTCGTGCTGGCTTGGTGGGGGACGGCCCGGCTGGCGGATGAGCTCGAGATCGGGACGCCGCCGACTCGCGTGGTCGGCCGCGGCGGCCTATGCACTCTCCCCGTTCTTCATGGGCCGCGCCGGAGGGATCTCCGCGTTCGTGCAGGGAGGCGCGCTCCTGCCGTGGGTGATGCTTCCGTTGGTCAAGTCATCGCGCAGCGGGTCGACCACGTCGGGGCGCATGCCGCTCAGCGGTCGCAGTCGCCCTCATCGGCGGGAGCCAATGCCGCCGTCACGGTCTCGGTGCTCGTCGTCCCCGTCGTGTGGCTCGCGACACGAAGCCCCGGGCCGCGCAGGCGATCGCTCGCCGGGTGGTGGGCTGCCGCGGTCGCCGCGGCGATGGCCTGGTGGTTCATTCCGCTGGCACTGCAGTCGCGCTATGGCACCGACTTCTTCCCGATCTCGGAGCAAGCCGACGCGACCACGCAGTTCACCGCGCCCTTCCAGGTGCTACGTGGCGCAGCAGACTGGGTCGGGCACCTTCGCTTCTTCGGTGAACCGCACCTCGTACCTGCGTGGGTCGTCGCGCACAGCGAGCTCGTGATCGTCGCGTCGGGCCTGCTCGCAGCAGCCGGCGTCGTCGGTCTCGCCACACGAACGATCCCACAAGCACGGTTCCTCCGCATCTCGTTGCTCGTCGGCCTCGCGATCATGTCGAGCGCGCACGACGGCGGCGTGCTCGGCAACCCATTCTCCGACCGAGTGCTCGATCTACTGTCCGACGGGCCGCTGACAGCGTTCCGGACCGTCTACAAGTTCCAGCCCGTCGTCCTGCTCCCCGTGGCACTCGGCATCGCGCATGTCGCGACCCGGGTGCGCCTCCGGCGTCCGCGCCGTCCCGCCACGTGTGCTCTCCGTCGGCGCCGTCGGACTGCTCGCCGTGCTCGTTGTGATCGGTGCCGAGCCGCTGCTGACCCAAGAGTTCGTCGGTGATCGCGCGCATGCTTTCTCACCGCGTCCCGTCCTGGTGGGTCGAGGCCGGTCGGAAGCTCGACCGGAGCGATGGACGCGCCTTGCTGGTCCCCGGCCTCTCGAAGGCGTCGTCGACGTGGGGCCTGACGGACGAGGACCAGCTCGCGTGGCTCACCGACCAGCCGTGGGTGGCGAGGGTCCAGGTGCCGTTCGGCACGTATGACTCGACGCGCTATCTCGACGTGGTCGAGGCAGCGATCGCACACGGCGGAGATCCTGCGCTCCCGACGCTCCTCGAGAGAGCCGGCATCACCCAGGTCGTGGTGAGGAACGATTCGCGGTGGCAGCAGCTGCATGTGCCATCGCCACGCGAGGTCGAGGAAGCGTTGCGCAACAGTGGGCTCGAGCTCTCGGCATCGTACGGGCCCCTCCTCGGCGCGGAGCAGACCGGCGGCGCGTCCGGGGTCCATCCCATCTCGATCTACTCGCTTCCCGACGCGTCCACCGAAGTCGCGCGTCGCTTCGCTCCCGCGTCGAGCGCGGCGGTCGTCAGCGGTGACTCCTCGTCGCTCGCGCCACTGCAGCGGTGGGGCCTGACCGATCGAGCGCTGGTGTTTACGAGCGACCTGACGGACGAACAGCCTGTGCCACCCACATGGATCATCACGGACAGCAACCGCCGCCGCACCACATCGTTCGGACTCACCCGCGACAACACCGGCTACGTGCTCGGCGCGCACGATCGCGACCCGAACAGTTCCACCCAGGCCGACGCCCGGTTCTATCCGGGCGACGAGCGGCGCAACCAGACCGTGCGTACGTACGGAGACCTGCGATCCGTCAGCGCGTCGTCGTATGGATCGATCTGGGTACCAACGCCGACCGCGGCACCGCCGAACGCGGTCGATGGCGAGCCGAACACGAGCTGGATGCCTGCGGGCGAGCGATCGGCCGCAGGCGAGTGGATCCAGCTCGACCTGGCGAAGGCACGACGCGTGAACGATGTCCGGGTCACGCTGCGGGACCAGATTCCGGATGCCACTGGCGATGTTGCGATCCGCGCATCGACGGATCGTGGGGCACGCACCACGAAGCTGTCGCGCGGTGAAACCGGACCACAGCAGCTCGACATCGTGCCGGGAACGACGGACCGCGTCCGACTCACCATCGAGTCGCTGACCGGGCCACGTCCCGGGCTCGGGTTCGCGGAGATCGAGCTTGACGGCGCCGTTTCCCGTTCGGGGCTCGTGGTCCCGCATGAGCTGCGGCGGCGATTCTCCCGTGAAGGAGCAGCGCTGCCCATCTTCGTGTTCGCCCGCGAGCCGACGAGCACGACTGCGACCCAGCCTCACGATTCCGAGCGAGACATCCGACGCTCCTTCGTCATGCCGAAGTCGGGAGAGCTCTCGGTGGATGCCCAGGTGGTCGCACACCCGTCGCCCGCGGTCCTCAAACAGCTCGGGACGACCCCGTCCCTCTCCGTCAGCGCATCGTCGACCGCAGGTGACCTACCGAGGTATGCGCCTCGGAACGCGATCGACGGTCAGCCCGAGTCGTACTGGGTCGCCGCGTATCCCGACCGGAACGGGCGCTCGCAGGAGACCATCACCCTCGACTGGAGCGATCCACGGACGATCGGCGAGCTGAAGCTCACCGGTGTGAACGGTCACCGCTTTCCTGACCGTGTCAGGGTGTCGAACGGCACCGAGAGCCGAACGGCAGAAGTCGACGCAGGCGGGCACGCGACCTTCGATCCGCTCGTCGCGGACCACCTCGCCGTCGACCTGATCGCGACGTCGGGACGAATCGTCGGATCGACACCGATCGCCACGTTCACGAACCCGCTGGCCTTGACGGAGATCGAGATCCCCGCAATCCAAGATCTCATGCCGGGTCCGGTGCCGTTCGATCAGGTCGTGGAGGTCTCGTGCGACGACGGACCGAGCGTGAGCGTGGGCGGACAGGTTCGGCGCTTCGCGGTACGTGGGACGCTCGGGGAGATCTCGAACCTCCAGCCAGTCCCGGCGATCTCCTGCGAGGATCGACCCGTCGCCCTCGACTCCGGTCCCGTCGTGCTCGACACGTCCACGAATGCTTCGCCGTTCACGATCGACTCCGTGCGCCTGGCCGAGGAAGCCGCTCTCGCGCCGCCGCCCGCGTCACGCCGTACGGTGGACGTCGACGACTGGGGCACGACCGACCGATCCCTCGACCTGTCCGGACGTGGCCCCGGTTATTTGATCATCACGGAGAACTACAACGAAGGCTGGTCCGCCAGCATCGATGAGGAGGAGTTGCTGCCCGTCGTGCTCGACGGTTGGCAGCAAGGCTTCGTCGTCCCAGCCGCGCGCACGGGGACGGTCGAGCTGCAGTTTGATCCGAACACCGCCTACCGGCTCGCGCTCGTGCTCGGGGGTGCGCTGGTGCTCCTGGTCCTGGTCGGTGCTCTGCGCACGAGCGCGCTCGTCCGGCGCGGCGGCGAATGAGCGTTCGTCTCGCGGCCATGGGCCTGGGTGATCGCCGATCGCGATCACGGTGTTGATCACCGGCATCGGAGCCGTGCTGATCGCGCCGTTCGCGATCCTGCGCGACGCCACGTGCGAGTCCTTCTGCCCATGGTGTGCGGCATGTCATTGACGGCGGCGGCGATCATCGCCGCCTCGACGCCGGGATCAACCGGGTTCTGGGGCCCGGAGGGCGACCTCGTGGCTGCGCTCGTCGCCATCGCGGTCGCCGCGCTCGCCACGACGCTGGTCGACGTTGGATCCGATCGACAGTCGGATCGGGGCGCTGACGCGCCGGTACGCTCGGCCGCGGCTGCCGGCGGAGGTTGAGTGAGCACCGAGCACGAGACTCTGCATCCCGACCCGACGCGTCGTCGCTGGTTCAGCGCTCGATGATCTGGTTCTTCTCCTGGCAGTACCGATATTTCGAGTCCGAGCTGCGGCACCTTCGTGAGCTCGTGCCGTGCCGATCGGTCGGCCGTCGACATCGGGTTGTCGCTCGGAACGTGGAGCTGGTGGCTCGCCCGGTCCGCGCCGGTCGTGCACGCGTTCGAACCGAACGCCGATCTGGCGGCGGCGCTCGCGCGTCACTCCCGAGGAACGTCGTGATCCACGTCGAGGCGGTCTCCGACCGGTTGGGCCAGGCGACGCTGTCGATACCGCCGGGCGACCGGGGCACACACCAGCGCTTCGGATGCCGGGTCCTCGGTCTCGAGGGACCGCTCGGTCTCGAGGGTCGAGCATCGCTGCGCCCGCTCGGTGGTCCTTCGCTCACGGTCCCCACGGTCACGCTCGACTCGCAGGATCTCGGAAGCGTCGGCTTCGTGAAGATCGACGTCGAAGGCCACGAGCCCGAGGTCCTCGCCGGCGCCGCAGGCACGCTGGTGCACGATCGCCCGATCGTCCTGCTCGAGATCGAGCACCAGTTCCACGCCGGGGCCTCGATCGAGGACGTCTTTCGCCAGGTCGAAGACCTCGGGTACACGGTCGGTTCTTGCTGAGGAACCGATGGCAACCGATCGAGTCTTTCGACGTCGACGTGCACCAGATCGACGCGCAGGCGCACGTCCAGCGCAGCGGGCTGCTCCGGAACACGTTGTTCAACTCGCGACGCTACGTCAACAACTTCACGTTCTTCCCGAACGAAGCAGCCTGACGCTCAGCGAGCCGAGTGCTCTTCGACGAGGCGTGAGAGCAGTGCTTCGAGTTGCCCGCGCGGACGCCGCCCAGGAGAACGACAGTCCGCGCTGCCGGGCAGAGGCGCCCATCTGCTCTCGCGTCGAGCGATCCCGAGCGAGCTCGATCCATGCCTGTTCGAACGCCTCGCGGTCGGCCACCAGGCGTCCCGTCTCACCATCGACGACGGCGTCCGCGGATACCGGGCACGTCGAGCGCGAGCGTCGGAGTCCCGTGGGCCGCGGCCTCGATCACCGAGATCCCCCAGCCCTCGCGAGACGACGACTGCAGGAACAGCCATGCTCGGCGGAGCCAGTGGTCCCGCTCCTCGTCCGAAACCCGACCGAGCAGCTCGCACCTCGGCGGGAGTTCCAGTCTCGAGCGTCGGCCGCGCGGGTCCATCACCGATGACCACGAGGCGCCCGTCGATCTCGTCTGCTACCCTGCCGCCACATGTCGAGCAGGAGGTCGATCCGCTTGTGCGGCATCAGCCTGGCGACGCTGACGTAGAGCGGCGTCGCAGACCGAGGGGCTCCGGCGCGGCATCGGGAGGTCGATGCCGTTGTGGATGATCGTGATCGGACGAACGCGCGACGCCGAGCGACGACGAGCCGTCGCCGCGGTCGATTCGGAGACGGCGACATACGCGGCACGTCGGTACACGGACGGCATGACCGGCGCTCGAGCAAGCTTGCCCACCTGGGCGACCGGCGCACTGAAGGACTCGGCCCACTGCTCGTCGGCGATGTGGTGCACCCAGCAGACCACCGGCGCACTTCCGTCTGCCACATCGGGGTCGCGTGCGCGATGCCGTTGGCGACGTCGACGATGACATCGGCGTCCCGCGCGTCGCGCCACGACGTGTAGCGGGCTGCGGAGGTACTGGCCGAGAAACGATGCCCGTGGTCACTACCCGATACGAGTGCGCCTCGGCGGGCCGCGGAACGGCGACCGTGACATCGTGGCCGAACGTGACCAGCTCACGAGCAAGCCGGTCGACCGTGACCTCGGAGCCGCCCGCGCGTGGATGTGCCGTGTCGCGCCACGAGTTGAAGAAGACCTTCAAGGTGCGCGTCGAGATCGGCGTTATGCCTTCGCCCGCACGACGACGTGCGTGTACGGATACCGCCGAAGGTCGTCGCGTACCTCGGTGTCGACGTTCGCGAAGATCTGACCGACGAGCGAGCCGAGGTGCGCGGGCGTGCGAACGTGCTCACCGCGATCGGTCCGTGCGAGGAGGCGCGCCAGTCCATGCTGGTCTTCGACGAATGCAGGGTCGAGCGACACGAAGCATCCGTTCGGCTTGAGCACCTCCGTGGAGATGCGTGCGAGCTCGACGACCTCGGTGTCGGTGATGTGGTGCAGGACCCCGATCGTCACGAACACGTCGACGCTTCCGACGCAGGTCGCTCCGGTCGAGATCCTGGAACCGACCGGCTCGGAACTCCGTGTTCGGGAACTTCGCGCGTGCAGCCGCGACGTACTGCTCGCTCGGCTCGAGTCCGATGTAGCGCACACCGTCGAGGTACTTCAGCACACGAGCGGTGCCGCACCCGACGTCCAAGACCACCGGCGGCTCACCACGCGTGCTCGTCGCGCTCCGGTGGGACCGCTGCCTTGATCTGATCCGCCGCGAACCCGTACGGGAAGCCCATGACCCGCTGGAGCAGGTCGAACATCGAGGCATACCGCAGGACTCCTCGTAGCCCCTGCTGGGCGCCGTCGTCCGGCGCACGGGTCCTCGTCGTCGTCGTGCTCACACTTCCCCCCGAACTCAACGAACCGTCATCCTACGCACGGTCCCGCCGGCCGTCGGGCTCCCTGCCGTTGCCGCCGCGTGGCTCGAATCCCATCGTCTGCAGCGCGCGCCCGACGGTGTGCTCCCGCGGTGGCAGATCGACACACCGCCCCATACGATGAAAGGCCATGTCCGACGACGGCTCGACGCGCTCGTCCCTGCGCGCCTTCGCCGGGCGCTACGGGATCGCGTTCGGGGTCGCCACCGATCGTCGCGGCGCTCGCGGTCTTCGCCGTCAACTTCGTCATCGACCAGAAGCTCGACAACATCACCCGCGTCAAGGTCGACACCGCGCCCGCGCCGCCCGAGGGCGCCAACTACCTCCTCATCGGCTCCGACTCGCGGCGGTTCGTCGACACGGAAGCCGACCGCGAGGCGTTCGGTGACGAGGCGGGGACCGAGGGCGCGCGGTCCGACACGATGATGGTGATCCATGTGGAGCCGGCCGCGCAGCGCAGCTACGCGGTGTCGTTCCCTCGTGACCTGTGGGTCGACATCCCCGGTGTGGGTGGCTCCCGCATCAACGCCGCGTTCAACGACGGCGGCCCCGACCTCGTCATCGACACGCTGCGCTCGAACTTCGGCGATCGAGATCAACCACTACCTCAAGGTCGACTTCAAGACGTTCAAGGACGTCGTGAACTCGATCGGGCGCGTGCCCGTGTACTTCCCGTACCAGTCGCGTGACGTCGAGACGGGTCTCAACCACGAGTTCGCCGGGTGCAAGCTCCTCGACGGTGCGGGCGCCCTCGAGTACGTCCGGTCGCGCAGCCTCGAGTACTGGAGCGTCGACAAGCAGCAGTGGTTCCCGGCCGACCTGATCCCCGACATCAACCGGATCAAGCGCCAGCAGGACTTCATCCGCAAGCTCACCGGGCTCGCGATCGAGCGGAGCCTCAACGACCCGTTCACCGCGAACGAGGTGGCGGACGAGGTGCTCGACGACCTGAAGGTGGACCAGTCGCTCACCAAGGGTGACGTGTTCGAGCTCATCGACGCGTTCCGGACCGCGGACGCCCAGGACGTGCAGAGCCTCGACTTCCAGACGCTCGACTTCGTCGACGGTCCCGACCAGGCGGGCCAGGACGTCCTCTATCCGGGCCCGAACGCCGCCGCGCAGGCGGCCGCGCTGATGGACTTCAGCGGCAACACGTCCGGCGCCCCGTCCGTGCCGGCCGCGCAGGTGAAGCTGCGCGTGCTCAACGGCACCGGCCGCAACGGCGAGGCGCGGCAGCGCGTCGAAGGCGTTCCAGCAGCTCGGCTTCCCGACGACCGACGCGCGCAACGACCCGCGGAAGTCCGTCGACCAGACCGAGGTCCGGTACGCGCCGGGAGCGAAGGAGAAGGGCCGCGCGGTGCTGCGCTACATCCAGCCGGCGGCGCGCCTCGTCGAGGACGCCGACGTGAAGGGCGTCGACGTCGAAGTCGTGCTCGGACGCAACTTCTCCAAGATCCTCGTGCCCGCGGTTGCGACGTCGACGGCGCCCACGACCGATCCCGCCGCGGCGCCGGTGAGCACGAGCCCGCCGACGACCGCGACGCCGCCGACCACGGAGGCATCCGACGGTCAGGCCTCGACGACACCGACGACGCTCACGCCCGCGCCGATCTTCAACCAGGACCAGATCGGGTTCCCCGCACCGCGGAACCCGCCCTGCTGAGTCGGCGCGCTAGCGCAGGTCGGGGACCTCCGTCGAGCACCTCGACGGCCGCGAAGTGCGCGTCGGTCGCGGCGTGCGTCAGTCGGTTCTCGGGATCAATCCCACGACGATGGCGACAGCTCCTCCGAAGAACGCGACGAACGGTCCGACGCCGAGCGCATCGAAGGTCGACTCGTCGATGCCGAGATCGTTCATGAGGTCACTCGGTCTGGAACGCGAAGAGCGCAGTGATCACGATGACGGCGAAGCCTCCGACGACCGCGAGGGCACGTGCCTTGCCGAAGATGGCGCCGATCAGGATGATCAGGGCGAGCGGACCGAGGGCGACGAGGAGCGACGCGCCGCTGCCGCCGATGGACGTGTTCCAGAGGAACTCGACGGGCACGCTCGTGCCGTTCAGCCCGCCGTCGGGGCCCTGGAACGAGAACCACGCGAGGAACGGGGACACGAACACCGCGATGGCGGCGAACGCGCCGATCACGAGCGGGATGACGTTGAGGCCGTCGCTCCGCGTGCCGCGCACCGGCCGCGAGGTCGGCGGCGGCGGAGCCGGGCGGACCGGTTCCGGTGGCGGTGTCGGCGCGGTCACGCCCGCGAGGCTACCGAGTGCGCGTGCGCGATGCGCGGGATGCGGGCCGGGTCACCCCGGCCCGCCCTCAATTTCGGTAGTGGGCGACGGCGAACGTCCGACCCCACGAGCAGTACGCGCCGACGCCGATGAAGCGGAAGCCCCCGTTCATGATGTTGGCGCGGTGGCCGGGACTGTTGAGCCACATGCCCACGATGCCCCCGCCGTCCGCGGGGCACCCGGGCCAGCACGCGACGTTCTCACCCGCCGAGTGCCCCGCATACCAGGAGCCGAGCTCGCCGCTGTGCCAGATGCTGCAGCTGTTCCCCGCGCCCGTCGCGAGACGCTTTGCGTGGTACTCCGCGAGCCCGTTCATGTTGCCGTCGGTGACGAAGCCCGGCAGACCAGCCTGCGAGCGCGCGTAGTTGTGGTGGTTGATGATGGATCCGGACGGATTCACCCAACCTGCAGGCGGGGGTGAGAGGCACGCCGCGCCGACGAGCGCGATCGCGAACACCGTTCCGATGAACGCGAGGCGTCCCCGCGCGCGACGAGTAGGAATGGTTCGAGACATGGGCCGGCTCCTCGTGTCGAATCCGTGCTTGTTTACCCCGACCCCCGCGCTTCTCAGCGGTTCTGCACGCCAAGGATCGGCAAAGAAGCATCCAACCTTGGGTCAAGGCACGCAGCCGCGACACTGAGAGTGGTCGCGTCACAGAGAGTGGTAAGTGCGCGGTATCGAGACGCGAACCGAACGTTGTCTCGTTACGCCCGACTCACTCCTGCACGAGCTCGATGAGCGTGCCGAACGCGGTCTTCGGGTGCACGAACACGACGGTCGTGCCGCGACTTCCCGGTCGCGGTGCCTCGTCGATCACGCGGTGACCTTCCGCCTTCACGCGTTCGAGCGCGGCAGCACAGTCGTCGACGCGATAGCCGACGTGGTGCAGACCCTCGCCCTTCTTCTCAAGGTACTTCGCGACGGGCGAGTCTTCGCGGACCGGTGTCAGCAGCTGCACGTACGAGTCGGCGACCTTCAGCAACGCCTCTTCGACGCCGTCGGACTCGACGACCTCACGGTGGTCGACGTCGCAACCGAACGTGTCGCGGTAGTACGCGATCGCGGCTTCGAGGTCGTTGACCGCGATCGCGATGTGGTCGATCTCGGTGAGCGTGCTCATGGGCACCACGCTATCGAGCCGCGCCGCGCACGTTGCCCGAGCCCCTCGGTATCCTGCGCCGATGGAGGCTTCGGGCGCGCGCTCTGGAGCTCACCTGCGACGCGAGAGACCTCGTCGACGCTCATCAGGTGGATCGCCGCACCGAAGCGACGCACCGACCGCGTGCCACGGCTCCTCGTGCTCCTCGCTTTGGTCGTCGTCACGTCCTGGATGCTCGCGACGCACGAGATGTGGTTCGACGAGCTCCAGGCGTGGAACCTCACCCGCACGAGCGACTCCCTCGGTGATCTGACCCAGATGTTGCACTACGGCGGTCATCCGATCGGGTGGTACCTGCCGTTGTTCGCGATCACCCGGGTCTCGGGCGATCCCGTCTGGATGCAGGTCGTCAACGGTCTCGTCGCCGACGCGACGTTCGTGGTGCTGCTCTTCCGTACGCCGTTCCGCCTGGCGGTTCAAGTGCTCGTCTCCGTGGGCTACTTCTTCGTGTTCGAGTACGCCGTAATCAGCCGGCCCTACGGCCTGTGCGCGCTGCTCTTCTTCCTCGCGGTCGACACGCTCGCTCGCCGGCAGCCGCGTCGGGTCGTCGCTACGGTGCTGCTCGTCACGCTGGTCTTCGTGCACCAGCTCGGCGCCGTGCTGGCGATCGCACTCGTGATCACGGAGGTGTGGCGCACCATGCGGCCGGGCGTGCCGAGCGGGACCTGCGGACGAGTGCACTGGTCTCGGCCGGGGCCGTGCTGACCGCCGTCGCCGTGATGCTCGTGACGGTCGCGCCCGCCGCGGATGCCGGCAGACGTGGCTTCCTCACCCCGAGCCGGCTGTCGAGCGACCCGTTCGAGCACATCGGCACCGCGCTCGGGGTGATCGTCGGCGGGCTCGCACCCATCCCCAACCGCTTCGGGTGGGACGACCAGGTCTGGACGCACGTCCCGGTCGTCGGTCGCGGCACTGGTGAGCGTGTTGCTGTTCGGTCTGGTTCTTGTCGCGCTCCGCGACAACGGGACCGCGGTGACGCTGTGGTGCGTGGCGTCGGTTGGGCTCGTCACGTTCTTGGTCATCGTGTACCCCCAACGGCACGTGCGCTTCTCCGGGTTCGTCATCCTCGTCCTGATCGGCTGCTGCTGGTACGCCGTGCGCCTGACGTCCGCGACGGAGCGCGCCACCACCCGCGAGACGCGACTCGACGTCACCGCGTTCGGCGTTGTCGGCGTGCTCGCGATCATCCAGGTCGGGGTGGCCGTCGTGCTCACGGCCCACTTCGCCGACGGAGCCGTTCGACAGCAGCCGGGCCCGTGCCGAAGCCGTGCGCGAGGCGGGCCTGAGCGACCGGCTCGTATCGGGTGACGACTTCGTCGCGGTCCCGACGGCCGGGTACCTCGACAGCGACTTCCGATCGCTCCGCTCGGCCGGACCACACGGACCGTGGTCTTCCGCCGTGGCACCACCGACGCGTTGCTGCGCACCGCCGGCGACCCGCTGCGCGCGGTTCTTGGGCGCGCGACCTCGCCTCGTGCGACGGCGAACCGGTGGCGCTGGTCCTGACCCACGACGTGGACCCGCCCGGGCCATGGGCCCGCCGTCTCGCCCCGGCGACCTACGAGGTCGACCCCGGGACGCGGCCGACGACGTGCGAAGCATGACGACCGCCGCGATGTCGGTCGTCCTCGTGACGCCCGACGACGTTCGCACGATCCGCCGGACGCTTCGTCACCTCCGCGAACAGACGATCGCGTCGGCGCTCGAGCTCGTGCTCGTCGCCCCCTCACTCGAAACGCTGGGACTCGACGACGAGGACGCCGCCGGGCTCGGGGCTGTGCAAGTCGTCGACCTCGGCACGATCGAGGTCCTGGCCGACGCCCGCGCCGCAGGTGTCGCGCGAGCGTCGGCCCCGATCATCGGATTCGCCGAGGACCACTGCTACCCCGCGCCGCGCTGGGCCGAGTCGATCGTGGCCGCACATCGCCGTGGCGGGGACGCGGTCTGCCCGCAGATGCACAACGAGAACCCACGATCGGCGTTGAGCCGGGCTGCGATGGTGCTCCAGTTCTGCTCGTGCGCCGCACCCACGACCACGGGTCCCCGGCCCGGGCTCGCATGGCACAACACCTCGTACCGGCGCGACGCACTCCTCGTGTACGGCACCGAGCTCGGCTGGTGGTTGACGGCCGAAGGCCCGATCCAGGATCGACTCCGCGAAAGCGGCGGCTCCTGATGGTCGACGCGGATGCGGAGGTCTCGCACGTCAACATCTCCCGTGCCCGAACGTTCGCGCTTCAAGGGTTCTGGGGAGGCCGGCTGCTCGCGTCGACGCGTTCCGTCGCACAAGGATGGTCGACGGGAATGCGGTCTCCGGCGCGGTCCGCGTCACCGCTCGTACCGTTCGTCCGCATCGCTCGCGTGGCTCGCGACCTCCGCGCGCGGTGAGCTTCGCGTGCTCCTACGGCTGCTGCCGGCACTCGTGCTCGGGACTTCGATGCACGCGCTCGGCGAAGCGGTCGGTTCGCTCGTCGGCTTCGGCCCCACCCGGGCCCGGTACTCCGACTTCGAGCACGGGCGGCTCCGCCACGTGAACGAGCGGGACCGCGGGATGCTGATCAGCCGCGAGCCGCCGGGCGGCAGCGTCACCGTGTCCACGAGCTGACGTCGACGCCCCAGCCGATCGCGGCGCGTCGTTTGTCGCGGAACCGGAGCGCGAGCTCCACGGCGTCGCGTCGGCCATGGGTGGCGGGTCGAACGGCACGCTCGTGAGACGGTTGGCCACGACCCACGCTCGGTACGGGAGCGCACGGATGAACGGACCGTTGACGGTCGCCGGCAAAACCACGCGGCGGGCAGCGTTCGAGTGGGGAAGGACTCCCCATGGCGCACCCGCCGGTTCGACACCCACGAAGTCAGCGACACGCCGCGCGACATCGGCGGGGGTATCCACGAGGTCGTCGAACCGGACGACGAGGATCCGTTCGCCCGACCGCGGCGGCGAACCGCTCGAGCTGGGTGAAGTAGCGGCCTCGGTCGACGAGTGACGACCACACCCAGCGTCCCGACGCCAGCTCCGCCGGCTCTCGGCGCAGCGCCTCCTCGAAGGTGCCCGCGACCGCACCCAGCCTGCGGCCGTGCCAGTAATGGGAGTACGCGCGATCGACGGGGTCTCGCACGAGCGCGACGAAGCGCGTCTCGACCGGCAGGTCGCAGCGCGAATCCGCGTGCACGCTTCGGGCACGTAGAGGTACCCCGGCGTCGCCTCGAAGCGCACCGCGCGCGGCGTAGCGATGGAACTGGGACTGGTACCACACGAGCCCGCGCGCGTGTACCTGCGTCCACCGTTGAAGTAGTGAAGCTCCTTCCTCGCGGGCATCCCGACGTCCGGGTGACGCGACAACACGCGCCCGAGCGTCGAGGTGCCGGCCTTCTGTGCGCCGACGATCAGGAAGGTCGGAACACGCTCCGTTGCGTCTCACGCGACGGCTCCCGGTTCACGGTCGCCGAGCAACCGCGCCGCGACGATCGCACCGAGGGCGACGGCGACGACTCCGAGGAGGATCGACAGCGTGGTCGTGCTCGGCGACGCAGCGACTGACCACGCCAGCGCGACGACGCCGGTCGTCACGACGCCCGAACGAACGATCCATCCGCTCGTTGGAGCTGCGCAGCCGCTCGGTACGCCGTAGCTCGTACGCGGCGAGCGCGTTCGCGGCAATCGCGGCTGCGATCCACGCGATTGCGGCCCCCTCGCTCCCGAGCAGGGGAACCAGCGGCGAGGTCGAGGGCCACGGCGACGCCGAGGGAGGCCGCGGCGTTGACGAGCGTCAGCATGCTCCGTCCGGCCATCAGCAGGGTCGTCGACACCCGGCCCGTCACGACCTCGATGGCCATCGCGACGAGGATGATCCGCAGCGGGGCCGCGGCTTCGGCCACCTCCGGAGCCACCAGCTCGGTGATGTCGCCGGCGAAGGCGAACAACCCTGCGATGATCGGGATGCTCCAGATCGTCGCCAGGCGCGTGGCGTCACCGTATCGACGCACGACGGCGGATCGGTCCAGCGACGCGGAGCCCCGTGCCATCGCGGGAGCCGCGGTGGCGCCAGTGGCCTGCACGGGGAGCGAGCGCGAGGACGGCGATTCGTGCCGCGAGCTGATAGCTGCCCTGCTGCGGACGCAGACGCGAGGACGGCGACGAGGAACGTGTCGAGACGGGCGTTCGCGACGATGAAGAGGTCGGCGGGGGCTCGTGGCAGTGAGAAGCGCCAGAACGCGGAGAGCAGCGCAGCGTCGACCGGTGCGCCCGGAGGGCGCACCGGTCGCCGGACGAGCACTGCGATCACGCCGGTTCCGAGCGCGACGACGGGTCCCGCCACGACCGCGACCGCGAGCCACGGCGCGTCAGCGTCCGCGAGCGCGAGCACGCCGATGACGGCGAGGGTCGCAACGCTGCCGACTGCTCGATCGACGAGGGCGAAGGCCGTGAACCGCTCGTGCGCCCGCAGCAGCGCGGCGATCATCCCGGCGAGCACCATCGAGGGGATGGCGACGGCAGTCCCGATCACGAGCCAGCGGCGTCGTCTCCCCCGGAAGCGGCGCCGCAACAGCTCGGTCCAGAGCGGCAGGGCGGCAGCGACCGCGCACGCCATCGGCGATCGACGCGACCGAGGTGCGCACGACGACCGACCGCACGACGCGCGGCCTCCTCATGGGCGGCGCCGAGCGCATGCGGAGCGCCGGGACGAAGCGGACGAGACCGCTGTCGCTTCCGAGCATCGCGAGCCGAGCACGCCGCGAGTCCGACGAACTGCAGTGCCCCGAGGACACCGGCGACCGCCGACGCTGTAGGTGCGGATGACCAGCACGACGGCGAGGCCGGCCGCAGCACGCTGCAACGCCGTCGCGACGACGACGGTCGCTGCTGGAACCGGCCAGGCTCCGAGCGTCGGCCGGTCTACTCGAGGACGACACGGCGTCCCGCTCGATGGCCGCCTGCTCCGCCGCCTCGACCACCGCAGAGGGCCGCGTGAGAGCGCCGAGCGACGGGGCATCCGTGTCGCTCTCCTCGGACCAATGCGAGGAACTCCTGGAAGACGCGAGCTGCTGGGGTGCTCCGTCCCGACCGGCCGACCGGGCGACCTCGAGGTTCGGCGGTCGCAGGATGCAGACGCGCCTGGCTCGAGCGTTGCAACGGATCGGGCCCGACGGCGACGCGGTCCCCGCAGCGTCGCCCACGGCGCGGACCAGCGGTCGACGACGATCGAGCCGTCGTCCCCGACGATCTCGAGCCGGGCCGCATCGGCCGCTCCCTGTGCGAG
Organism: uncultured Acidimicrobiia bacterium; assembly: GCA_963731815.1. GTDB lineage: Bacteria > Actinomycetota > Acidimicrobiia > IMCC26256 > PALSA-555 > DATBSK01. The sequence goes on from CAVSWW010000011.1 coordinate 208,681, forward strand.
GCGAAGACCGAAACGAGCATGCCCCCGCGGGTGGACGTGCCGGTGATCGCGGCCGTGTCGTCGGGCGTCGTGATGCGTGACGCGAGCCTCGGCGGAGACGGTGTGGAGCTCGTCGCCTGTCAGCGACACCTGGCGAGATCGATCTCGTGCATCGGCGAGGTCTCGCAGCGCGCCGCCGCCGGCACGCGGGTCGGCACGCCAGCCGACCGGGCGGTCCGACGAGGTAGCGAAAACGGAGCGAACGAGCGCGACGACCGACCGACGGCTCCGCTCGCGACCAGCGCGCGCGCGTCGTCGGATGCGCGGGCTCGAAGCCGATAGCAGAAGCCCGGCCGGCAGACGTGGCGCCGGCCGGGTCCAGGGCAGCGAGGCTCGTCGCGGTCGGCTGCGCCTGGCTTTTCGAGGAACACGGGCAACCCCCGGGCATCTGCGCCGCGCCAGCAACGGCGGGCGCCGCGAGCGGGCGGCACGGCGACGATCACCGCATCGATGGCTCCGAGCGGTCGAGCATGGCATCGACCGTTGTCGGTGGTCGCGGAGCGTCGGAGACCGCTCGGGCCGCAGCGCGGCCCGAGCGGCCGGGTCGGGGTCGACGCCGACGACGACAGTCCGCGTCGGCCACGCGGGCCAAGGCCGGAAGGAGTCCTCGTGCAGGTGTGTTCGCCGAGCCCGACGATGGCGAGGCGTGGCATCAGGCGACCTTCGCCGTTGCGGCACGAGCACGCAGCCGTCGCCACGGCGTCGCCAGCACGACGAGCGCGAACGAGGCGAGCGAGTAGAGGTGATACAGCAGATGCATCGGCATGCTCGCCACGAGCGTGCCGCTACACCGCGGTGGCGAGTGAGGAAGAGGAAGAAATCGAGCTGGAGCATCGCCGCACCGACGAGGGCGCACCGAGACGCAGGACGCGCAGCGGGAGGCCAGCGGCCAGCACGAGAGCACGAGGAGTGCCACCCCGAGCGTGACGAGCGTTGCGGTACGCGGCTGCGCCGAGTCGAGGTTGAGCGTCGTCGGGAACCACCAGCGGTCGACGATGAGCTGGCTCCAGCGGGACGGCTCGATCGCGGATGTCGCTGACGAGCGAGCCCGGCGAGCGTCCACCGCTTGAGGTGCTTGCCCGCGGATCGTCGGGTCGAGCTCCACCACGCCGCTCGCGCTCGCTGAGCCGCATGCCGAGCTCGATGTCCTCGATGCTCGGCCGTCGGTACGCACTCGTCGAAGCCGTCGACCGCTTCGAACGCGCGACGGCGGATCGCTCCGCATCCGGTCCAGAACGTGACCGCCGTCCCTGCCGACCGTGCCGTGCACGAAGTGGTGGAGCAGATTCTTGTACTGCGAGACCGAAGCCGGGCGCGGCCGGGTCGTCGTCGTAACTTCCGAAGACGGCGTCGAGGTCGGGCGATCGTTGGCGAAGCGCTCCCGCACGAGCTGCCGAGCGCGTACGGAGTCGAGCTCGACGTCGGCATCGACGAAGACGAAGACGTCGTTGCGGGCCCTGCGAGGCCCCGAGGTTGCGCGCCGCCGCCAGGACCGGCTGTGGCCGACCGGTGGCGAGGACGCCGACACGCTTTGCGGCGCTCCGCTCGCGGCGAAGTCGCGTCGGCGCCGTCGAGCACGACGAGCAGCTCGTCGTCGCGGAAGAGCTGTGGGCGGAGCGCAGCGAGGCATCGGTCGATGCGCGCCGTTCACGCTCGCCGACGCGGGACGATCGACGGCGAATGACGGGCAGATCGCTCGGGTCGGCCCATGCTCGACCTCGAGGCGAGCGTCACGATGCGGTCCCATGGCCGTAGCCGACGACGGTGGCGACTTGCGCGACGCCGACGAGCGCCAGCAGCGCGGATACGCTTGAGTGAAGCGAACGTTCCTTGTGAGCGCCGAACCACGGCACGAACGAAGTGGGGGTGCTGGCGGACGTCATCGTCGAGGCGGCCGGTGCCGCGAAGCGGCGATGGCGGTGGTAGCGCGCGCGCTCTGCATCCGTACGCCGCGTGCACACGCCAGTACTCCTTGGCGTCCATTCCATGGTGATGGCGAACGACGGCGCCCGGGCACCGGACCAGCGGCCGGTCGGAGGCGCGCCATCGATCGCAGAGGTCACGGTCCTCGCCGCCGGCCTGGAACCGTTCGTCGAACCCGCCGAGCTCGAGCAGTCTCGCGGGCCGCTCCGAGGTTGTTGCTCGGGAAGAGCAGCGCCTGACCGAGCGACTCTGCGTGGTCGGACGCCGCGACCACGATCATCTCGCTGGCCGCGGCGAACCGATCGGCGCCGGTGACCCAAGCCGTGCGGCCCCCGAGCAGGGCGCGGGGCAGATGTGATCGCGTCGTGGAACGCGACGAGCCAATCGAAGTCCGGAGTGCAGTCGTCGTCAGTCATCGCGATGTACCGGCCGCGAGAGCTCGATGCCGCGGTTGCGCGCGGCGCCGGGGCCCCGCGTTCCTCTGCACCGCGATCCGCGCGTCACTGGCCAAGGCATCAACGATCTCTCGTGGCGACGTCGGGCTCCCGTCGTCGACGACGATCACCTCGAAGCCGCCCGGTGGTGGGGAGAGGGCCGACACGGCGCGTCGAGGCAGCGAGCAAGCTTCTCCGCGCGGTCGTAGGTCGGGATCACCACTGACCAGGTCGGTGCCGAACCACCCGTCATGTGCGGAGGAAGCGCACCCGGCCGGTCTCGACGTCGGCCAACCAGCGGCGCACCTCGCCGGGTCCGGTGAGTGTGCCGACGGCCTCACCGAGGCTCGACACCAGCGTGAACATCGCGAGCGGGAGGTAGGAACGGCGCGGCTGGTCGGCTCCACGGCCTGGACGATGGGCACAAGCCGGTACATCCGCACGCAGACGACGGCGGGAGTCGCAAGCGCGAACGCAGCTTCCTCCCGAGGGTCCACGACGCGGCGCGGAAGCCCGCGAAGACTCGACCCGACTTGAACCGGAGCGACAAGGACGGCAGCGTCTTCTCGTGGTTCAGGTGCGTGGCGCGAGCCTCCGGCGTGTAGACGAACCGCAAGCCGTCGTCGGCCGCGTCCCAGTGCATGAGCGTCTCGGCCATGATGTCTCGTTCGAGTTCGGGCCGCTCAGGACGAGGAATGCGCGGCGATAGCTGCTGTTGTGGCCCGGCAGGTGCCGGCGATCTCGTGCGCCGTTCGGAAGGCACCACTCGCCGTACTCGAGTAGGAAGTTCGCCCAGCTGTTGGCCCGATGGCCGGCTTGCGCATTGCGCACATCGGCCGACGGCGCCACGGGCGGGTTCGATCGGTACGCCTGCAAGAGGTGTTCTGCCCACTCGGGGTCCGGGAGGCAGTGCTCCTCAGTGAGAGCGACGACGGGCGCGGCTGCACGCGGTGGGCACCGGCCGACCAGCAGCGATCGGTCGAAGTCGTCGTATGACCTGGTGCGCGTAGGCGAACGGAGCGCGACGAGGTGAGGTCGAGAGTGCCATCAGACGGGGACGACGAGCACGAGCTCGAGATCGGTCGCGACGGTCTGCGCCTGGAGGGCGTCGAGCAGAGACGGAGCTCGAGGCCTATCGGGGTGATGACGAGGAGAGCCAGGGACGCGACGTACGTTCGGGGTCGGGTATGGCGGAGAGTCTCGCGACGAACCGCGACCGCGCGCGCAGCGCCGTGGGTGCGTGAGTCACGATCACGAAGGCAACCCACGCAGACCAGGTCCGTGACGGCGACCGGGCTCCTGTGCGCCCATCACGGGGGCCGAGAATCGGCATGCACCACCGCGGACACCAGCTCGGTGCCGCGTCACCGCTGGTCCGACCGCGCCGATCGGCCGGGACCTCCTTCGCCGCGACGTGGCGCTGCTCGCCGACGCCGCGCTGCTCGCGTGGGGTTAGGTCACGCGTTGGGAGATGAAGTTTGAACGCGCGGAGCCCGTAGCCCGGCGGCGCCGCCTCAGGCGTGTCGTCGGAAGCGGGTGATCTCGGGGAGCAGCTGCTCGCGCATCTCGGTGTCGGTGACGCCGAGACCTTCCTCCGGCGCGAGCACGAGCACGCCGAGCTTTCCCTCGTGGACGTTGTGGTGCACCTGCCCGGCGGCCTCACCGACGTCGTCGAGCGCGAACACCTGCGACAACGTCGGGTGGATCTTGCCCTCGCAGATCAGGCGGTTCGCCTCCCACGCCTCGCGGTAGTTGGCGAAGTGACAGCCCTTGAGCGTCTTCAGGTTCATCCAGAGGTAGCGGTTGTCGTACTCGATCATGAAGCCGCTCGTCGCGGCGCACGTGATGATCATCCCGCCGCGCTTCGCGACGAACACGGACGCGCCCATCGTCTGGCGGCCTGGATGCTCGAAGACGATGTCGGGGTCGGTGCCGACGACCTCCCGCACCTTCTTCCCGAACCGGCGCCACTCGGCCGGGTCCTGGGTGTGCTCGTCGGACCAGAACTGGAAGCCCTCGGCCTTCCGGTCGATCACGGCGTCGCACCCCATCTCGTGCAGCAGCGCGGCACGCTCGGGGGACGAGACGACGCCCACCGGCCTCCCGCCGCCGTTGAGCACGTACTGCACGGCGTAGGCGCCGATCCCACCGCTCGCACCCCAGATGAGCACCGTCTGGCCCTGGGTCATCTGCGAACCGTTCGGGCTCACGATCATCCGGTAGCTGGTGGAGTTCGTGAGGCCGTTGACCGCCGCCTCCTCCCACGTGAGGTGCGCGGGCTTGGGCATCAGCTGGTTCGCCTTCACGAGCGCGACCTCGGCGAGGCCGCCGTAGTTCGACTCGAAGCCCCAGATGCGCTGGTTCGTCGCCAGCATCGAGTCGTCGTGCGACGACGGGTCCTGGTCGTCGACGTAGTTGCAGTGCACGGTGACGGCGTCCCCGGGCTTCCACAGGCGCACCGCCGAGCCGACTCGCAGCACGACGCCCGACGCGTCGGAGCCGATCACGTGGAACGGCTGGTCGTGCCGCGCACCCCAGACGCTCTCCTTGCCGAGGCGCTTGAGGAACCCGAACGTCGGGAGCGGCTCGAAGATCGACGTCCAGACGGTGTTGAAGTTGATCGAGCTCGCCATCACGGCGATGAACACCTCGTCGGGCGCCAGCTCCGGCAGCTCGACGTCGTCGATGTGGATCGACTTCCGGGGGTCCTTGTCGGGCGAGGGCACGCCCTCGAACATCTCCTGCTCGTCGGCACGCACGACCGCCGCCCGGAACGCCGCCGGGAGCGGCAGCCCTGCGAGGTCGTCGCCCGACGCGCCCTCGAGGACGGCCGTCCGGATCGCTTGCATCTCCGTGCTGGTCTCCGTGGTCATGACGGCGACGGTAGTGCGGGACGGCCGCCCGCTCCGAGGGCGGGCGCGCCACCCGGCTGCAGCCCGACGGTCACCGCTTCGCTACCATCCGGTCAACAAAGGTTGTGTTGCACGCCGACTCGCGAGGGCGCCGCAGGCGTGCAGGGGAGGTATCCGCCATGCCGGGATCGGTCATCGTCTCGTCCGCTCGTACACCGATCGGGAAGCTGTCCGGCGCGTTCGCGTCGCTCACTGCGATGGATCTCGGTGGCGTCGCCATCAAGGCCGCGCTCGAGCGGGGTGGCGTCGGCACCGAGCAGGTCGACTACGTGCTCATGGGGCAGGTGCTCCAGGCCGGCCAGGGACAGATCACTGCGCGCCAGGCCGCTGCGAAGGCCGGCATCCCGATGAGCGTCCCCGCGATGACGGTGAACAAGGTGTGCCTGTCGGGCATCAACGCCATCTACCTCGCCGACCAGATGATCCAAGCCGGTGACGCCGAAGTCGTCGTCGCGGGTGGCATGGAGTCGATGACGCAGGCGCCGTACGTTCTCGGCGGCGCGCGCGCCGGGTACCGCATGGGCAACGCCGAGATGGTCGACTCGCTGATCCACGACGGACTGTGGTGCGCGTTCGACGCGGAGCACATGGGGACGGGCACGCAGCGCTACGCGAACGAGAAGGAGATCGCGCGCGACGTGCAGGACGAGCTCGCGGCGAAGAGCCACGAGCGCGCCGCGGCCGCGATCAAGGAAGGTCGTCTCGCCGACGAGATCGCGCCGGTCGAGATCCCGCAGCGCAAGGGCGACCCCGAGCTCGTCGACACCGACGAAGGCGTCCGCCCCGGCACCACCACCGAGTCGCTGGGCGCGCTCAAGCCGGCGTTCGGCAAGGACGGCACGATCACCGCGGGCAACGCGTCGCAGATCTCCGACGGTGGCGCCGCGGTCGTGATGACGAGCCGCGAGAAGGCCGACGAGCTCGGGCTCACGCCCATCGCCGAGCTGCTCAGCTACGGCATGGTCGCCGGCCCCGACCCCTCGCTGCTGCACCAGCCCTCGCGCGCCATCAAGCGTGCGCTCGAGCCGCTCGACAAGACCGCGAAGGACGTCGACCTCTTCGAGATCAACGAGGCGTTCGCGGCGGTCGGTGTGGCCTCGATGCGCGACCTCGGCATCAGCGACGACATCGTCAACGTGAACGGCGGAGCGATCGCGCTCGGTCACCCCGTGGGGATGTCGGGTGCCCGCGTCGTCATCACGCTCATCAACGAGCTGCGCCGTCGGGGCGCAACGCTGGGTGCCGCCGCGCTGTGCGGCGGGGGCGGGCAGGGCGACGCCGCCATCGTGCGGGCGCTGTAGCCACTCGCTCGCTGCCGGTCCCGTCAGCGTTCGCCGCGACGCGGCATCATCCCCCCGTGGGCAGACGGGGCATCTTCGGCATCCTCGTGCTCGGCGCGCTCGTGCTCGCCGGGTGCCGACCCGAGGTGCAGTTCGACTTCGACGGTCGCCAGTCGAAGATCGACGCGGTGCGCACCGACGCGACCGTGCAGCCCGATGGCGTCGTGCGCGTCTCGCAGCGCTACACGTTCGACTCCGAGGACGGCGGCACCGTCGCGCTGCCCGCGGCGTTGGTGAACCCGTCGCTCCCGCCCGAGGCGCAGCTCAGCGTCGGCGGTGTGCGCAACGTCGCCGTCGACGGCGCTCCCACGACGCCCGATGCCGGCACGTTCGATCCGCAGCTCCGCATCCGCAAGGAGCGCGCGACTGTCACGTACGAGGTCGTCGGCGCGGTGAAGCGGTACGCCGACACCGCCGTCGCACGCATCGACGTGCTGCCCGCGCCCGAGGACGCATCGCGCCAGGACCCCAACGTCGACCTGACGGGCACACTCACCCTGCCCGAGGGCGCACCGGGCCCGATCGAGCCGCATCTCCACGGGGGCATCGACCGCCAGGTCGCCGTCGACGGCTCGACCGTCACGTTCTCCGAGGAGGCACCGATCTGGCAGCCCTCGCACGAGCTCGACGTGGCGTTCCCACCGGACCGGGTGCCCGGCGTCGCCGCGGCGCCGATCCCGTTCCTCGCGACGTTCCAGACGGAGCAGGCCGCCCGCGACCAGTCGGACGTCACGACCGAGTCGACGCTCGACGACGTCGACACGCAGGAAGACCTCTCCCGCTGGATCATCACCGCAGTCGCGTTCGGCCTGCCCGCGATCTTCTGGACGATCGTCGTCGTCGGGCTGCTGCGCCGCTTCCGGGAGCGCCGCAAGGTGGTGGGCGATGTGCCGCGTCACCTCAGCGACCCGCCGACCACGTCCGACCCGGCGATCGTCGCCGTGCTCGACGGTGAGGGCACGCCGGGCAAGCGGGCGGTCGCCGGCACGATCCTCGACCTGGCCCGCCGCAAGCAGCTCGACGTCCAGGAGTACGGCGAGAAGGTCGTGCTGAAAGTCCCGCCGGCGACGACGGGCACGAACGAGAACGAGCAGGACGTGCTCGACGCGCTCCGCAGCGAGGGGACGCCCGAGGGCGTCGTCGAGGGCCCGCCGGTGTGGAAGGGATCGACGAGGTGGTGGCGCGGCTATCGCAAGGACGCGATCCGGCGCGCCCGCGGCGTGGGGCTGGTCACGAAGTGGCTCCCCCTCGCTCCGTTGTCGGGCGCGCTCATCACGACCGGTCTCGGGATCTCGCTGTTCTTCTTCACGCAGCCGGTCATCTACTTCATCATCGTGTTCGGCGTGCAGATCGTCGGCTACGTGATCTCGTTCATCACCGGCTACACGCTGACGAACCGCGGGTGGCGCGAGCGCGCGCAGTGGCGGTCGTTCGCCCGGTACATCGACGACCACGGAGAGATCAAGAAGGCCGTGGGGCCGGCCGGCATCGCGATGTGGGGTCCGTACCTCGCCTACGGCGCGGTGCTCGGCGAAGCGACGGGGGCGTCGAAGCCGCTCACCCCGTGACGGCGGCCGCCGTCACGAGTTGTCGCTGAAGTCGACGTCGAGACCACCGGTCGCGAGCAGGATCACCGTCAACGCGATCCAGACGATGCCGAGCACGATGCCGGCGGTCGCCATGCCCTCACCGCGCTGCATGCCGTTGGAGTCGCGGATCTGGTTCTTGGCGATGACGCCGAAGACGATCCCGAGGATCGCGGGGATGATGCACAGGAAGCCGCCGATGCCGCAGCACAGCGCGGCGATGGCCATGCCGTTGTTGGCCCCCGGCATCCGCTGATACGGCGCACCCGGTGGCGGCGGCGGGGGTGGCGGAGGAGGAACGCCCGGCCCACCGTTGTCAGACATCGTCCACCCGTCTCTCCGAGAGCGCCCCGCCGGCGCCGCGCCGTGCTTCGTACCACGCCGGCGCGGTCGTCGCTACGATCTCGCCGTGTCCGTGACCGCCGACTCGCACGCCGAGGCAACGCACGTGCACGTCCACGCAGGTCCGCACATGCGCCCGAACCGCTTGGTCGACCGGTTCGGCGGTCGCACGAGCATCCAGCTCCGCGAGCTGCGGATCGTCGCCCTCGCGATGCTCGTGGTCGCCGCGATCCGGCCGCTCATCCCGTTCGAGTTCGTGCCGCCGTGCCCACTCAAGACGGTCACGGGCGTCCCGTGCCCGCTGTGCGGGATGACCCGCGGTGTCACGTCGGTCGTCCACGGCGACTTCGAGCACGCGCTGCTGATGAACCCGGCGTCCTACGTGGCGATCGCCCTTGCGGTCCTGCTCTTCGTGCAGTGGAGGACCAAGCGGGTGGTGATCCCCGTGTGGGTGATCGTCGCCGTCCTGGCCGCGATGTGGTCGTGGCAGCTGTTCAAGTACGCGACCGGCCGACCGCTCTGACGCGACGAAGGGGCGGCCGAAGCCGCCCCTTCGTGCTTCGTACTCGTGGGGTGGAGCTACGCGGGAGGGTTCCCCGCCCAGGTACCGCCCTTGGTCGCCCAGAAGTCGTTGAGTCGGTTCTGCACCTTGTAGATCCAGATGATCGTGCCGACGAACGGGATGAGGTTCCAGAAACCGGTCGCCGCGCTGCACGGCTGCTCCTTGCCTTCCCGCGCGTACAAGTTGCCGACCTCGGCCGGAAGCAGGAACCAGTTCACGATCGAGCAGAAGATCCCGAGGAGCAGACCGATGCCACCCCCGATGCCTTCCCCGCTGTACTGCTTCATGTCTTCGAACTCCCGGTAGTACCACCACAGGTGGTAGATGCCGAGCGTCACGATCGACAGCAGCACGACGGTCAGCGGCTTGCGCAGCTGTCCGATCGCACCGGTGCCACCCGCGGCCGCGGAGGGCGGCGGCGGAGGAGGCGTCTGAGTCATCGAGGTTCCTTTCGGAGGGTGCCGAGTCGAAGGGTGCCGAGACGGCGGCGGATTCCTACCGTGCCGCGCGGCACGCTGTCAACGACCACTCTGCGCGCTCACGCGTCGACGTCGCGTCGCCCTTCGAACGCACGGCCGAGCGTGATCTCGTCGGCGTACTCGAGGTCACCGCCGACGGGCAGCCCGCTCGCCGGCCGGGTGACGCGCAGGCCGAGCGGCTTGAGCTGACGCGTCAGGTAGAGCGCGGTCGCCTCGCCCTCGGTGTTGGGGTTGGTCGCGACGATCACCTCGCTCACGCCTTCCTCGCCGATGCGACGCAGGAGCTCTTTGATGCGCAGCTGCTCCGGGCCGATGCCCTCCATCGGCGAGATCGCGCCCTGCAGCACGTGGTACCGGCCGCGGAACTCGTGCGTCCGCTCGATCGCGACGATGTCGCGTGGCTCCTCGACGACGCAGAGCAGGCTCGGATCACGGCGCTCGTCTCGGCAGTACGCGCAGAGCTCGCCTTCGGCGAAGTTGTAGCAACGGCGACACCACGTGATCCGCGCCTTCGCGTCGGTGATGGCGAGCGCCAGCCGGTTGGCGTCCTCGGGCGCCGAGCGCAGCAGGTAGTACGCGATGCGCTGCGCCGACTTGGGGCCCACGCCGGGCAGCCGGCCGAGCTCGTCGATCAGCGTCTGGACCGCGGCTTCGTAGACCGCCACTAGCCGAGCAGACCGCCGAGTGACCCGAGGTCGATCCCACCCGTGACGGAACCCATCTTCTCCGCCTGCAGCGCCTGCGCGGCCTTGATGCCGTCGTTGACCGCTGCGACGACGAGGTCCTCGAGCATCTCCACGTCCTCGGGGTCGACGACGTCGGGAGAGATCGTCACGCGCTGCACGTCACCCGAGCCGGTGACGACGGCCTTCACCATCCCGCCGCCGGCCGAGCCCTCGACCGTCGCCTCGGCGAGCGCAGCCTGCGCCGCGGCCATGTCGTCCTGCATGCGCTGCATCTGGCGCATCATCTGGTTCGGGTTCATCCCGCCCTGCTTGGCGGGCTTCTGCTTCGCCATCGTTGAATCCTGGTCTCAGCCGTCGCGAGGGAGCTCTTCGACGACGGTAGCGCCGAGCTCGGCGCGCAGCCGGTTCACGGGCGCCGCGTCGATGTCGGCCGGCGCGTCGACGAGCTCGTCGGGCCGCACGTCCTCCTCCATGGCGTCGCTCGCTGCGGGCGGGGGTACCCCGCCCGCGGACGCTCGCTCCGCATCGGGTGGGCCCTCGGCGTCGGCGGACGCGCCAGACAGTGAGAAGCGGTCGTCCGCGACGAGGTTGAACTTGAATCGCTTGCCGAGCTTGCCCGCGAGCGCGTCGCGCACGTTGTCGGCTTCGCGCTTGAACCGCTCGCGGGCCGCGCCGAGCAGCTCGGGCGGCACGCCGAACACGAGCACGTCGCCGTCGAAGCTGACCGGCTGCGCGCTCTGGACGGCGCTGCGCGTCGCAGGAGCGAGGTCGGGGACGATCGCGCCCCACGCGACGATCACGTCGTCGAGGTCGAGGGGCTGGGAAGTCGACCCCATGGCGTCGCTCGCTGCGGCGGACGAGACGTCCGCCGCGGCCGCTCGCTCCGCATCGTTGTCCGGGTCGCGCGCGGGTTCCGCTTCGACCGGCGGAGGCGGTGGAGGCTCGGGTTCGGCCTTGCCTTCGGCGCGGCGCAACGCTCCCAACGTCGGCTTCGATCGGCCCGCGCCCGCGCTCTTCGCAGCAGGCGGCGGTTCGACCGGTGCCGCAGCCGCGGCGGGCGCGTCACCGGTACGGCCGCGCTCGAGACGCTCGATGCGCTCGATGACCGTCTGCAGCGGTGGCCCGGCCTCGCGACGCGAGAGGCGGACGAGCGCGACCTCGAGCACGAGCCGCGGGTCGGCGGCGTCGACGCCCCGCATGTCGGTGACCGCCTGCCCGAGCGTCTCGATCATCCGGACGAGCGCCGCGTTGCCGAGGGTCTCGCCGAGCTGCCCCAGCCGCTCGCGGTCCTCGGCGGGCGCCTCGACCCGCACCCGCCCGTCGGCAGCAGTGAGCAGGAACGCGTCGCGGCTGGCCGACATCAGGTCTTCGGCGACGCGTCGCGGCTCGTGACCGGACTCGAGGAGCTCGCCGAGCCCGACGAGCGCGCCCGCGGAGTCCTCGCCCGCGATCGCATCGAGGATCTGCAGGCGCGCGGCGAAGGCCGTGCCGCCGAACAGCGCCGCGACGACGTCGCCGTCGAGCCGCGCGGCGCCGTGCGCCAACGCCTGATCGAGCAGCGAGAGTGCGTCGCGGGCCGACCCGGCCGCGGCGGTCGCGATGACGGCGAGGGCCTCGGGGTCGGCGTCGACGCCCTCCCATTCACACACCTGCGCGAGGTGAGTCGCGATCTGCTCGGCCGAGAGGAGCGAGAACTCGAAGTGCTGCGTGCGCGATCGGATCGTCGCCAGCACCTTCTCGGGGTTGGTGGTGGCGAGCACGAACACGACGTGCCCGGGCGACTCCTCGAGCGTCTTGAGCAGCGCGTTCGACGCGGCGTCGGTGAGCATGTGCACCTCGTCGAGCACGTAGACCTTCGTGCGCGAGTTGGTCGCGAGGCCGCGGGTGGCACCTTCCACCACGTCGCGGATGTTCTCGATGCCACGGTTGGACGCGGCGTCGAGCTCGAAGAGGTCGAGGAACGTGCCGGCCGCGATCGAGACGCAGTTGTCGCACTCACCGCACGGCTCGCCGTCGTCGCCGAGCGCCGTGCAGTTCAGCGCCTTGGCGAGGAGGCGCGCCGTCGTCGTCTTCCCGGTGCCCCGCGGCCCCGACAGCAGGTACGCATGCCCCACCCGACCGTCCCGCACCGCCGACCGCAGCGCGTTGACGACGTGCTCCTGCCCCACCACGCCGGAGAACCGCTGCGGCCGATACTTCCGGTACAGCGACTGGTACGCCATCGACGGCGAGGATATCGGTGACCACTCAAGGCACCGAACGGAAAGTGCGGACCGTGCACCCACCGTCGACCGCCGGCTCGCCACCCACCGGTGACCCGGCGCGACTCAGGTCAGGCGTGCCTGCGGCACACGGAGCGATCCGCTGAGAGCTGCTTCCTTCCGGACCTGACTCGGTTCGCGGGGCTCCGTTGCGCAGGACCCGACCGTCGACACCGCACGCGGGGCCGAATGGGCGGCGGCCCGGGCCTCGAGCAGGAGTTCAGCCCCCCGTAACGTGGATTGGGGGTACAGGGCACCACGAGCTCCCCGCCTAGCACGGTCCGCATCGCCATCGTAGAAGGCGCGGCGCCGGACGTCCTCCGCGAGTGCCCCGGTACCATCGCCTGTTCCACCGGAGGGATGCGAGAGCGGACGAATCGGCACGCTTGGAAAGCGTGTGTGGGGCAACTCACCGTGGGTTCGAATCCCACTCCCTCCGCCAAGCTTGCTGGCGCCCGTCCGACCGCGAGGAGTCGCCGTGCCACCGATGAGCGATGACGAGATCCGGTCGTTCCTCTCGGCGGGCACGCGGACGGGGAAGCTGGCGACGACTCGGCGGGACGGACGTCCGCACGTCACGCCGATCTGGTTCGTCCTCGACGGCGACGACGTCATCTTCAACACCGGAGTCACCTCGGTGAAGGGGAAGACCCTGGCCGGAGACCCTCGGGCGGCGTTGTGCGTCGACGACGACACGCCGCCGTTCGCGTTCGTCATCGTCGAAGGCGACGTCGAGCTGTCGGAGGATCCCGATGAGCTGGTGCGGTGGGCGACGCGCATCGGCGGCCGGTACATGGGCGAGGACCGGGCCGAGGAGTACGGGCGCCGCAACGGCGTCGCGGGCGAGCTCGTCGGCCGGCTCCGTCCCACGCGCGTGATCAGTGAGCACGGCGTCGCCAGCTAGCCCGGAGCGCGCCGCCGAGCTCATGGGGCTCGCGCTCGACGAGGCCCGGGCCGCGCTCGAGCACGGCGACGTGCCCATCGGGGCGGTCGTGGCGCGCCTCGACGGCGGCGACGTCCTCGCGGCCCGTCACAACGAGCGCGAGCGCTCCGCCGACCCGACCGCGCACGCGGAGGTGCTCGCCTTGCGCGACGCGGCCGCGGCGCACGGCTCGTGGCGGCTCGACGACTGCCTGCTCGTGGTGACGCTCGAGCCGTGCGCGATGTGCGCGGGCGCGGCCGTGTCGGCGCGGATCGGCGCCGTCGTGTTCGGCGCGGTCGATCCGAAGGCCGGCGCACTCGGCACGCTGTACAACCTCGGCGCGGATCCCCGGCTCAACCACGAGTTCCCGGTCGTGGCCGGCGTGCGCGCCGACGAGTGCGCAGCGATGCTCAGCGAGTTCTTCGCTGAGCGCCGCCGCGAGCGCGACTCGTAGAATCGTCGACGGAGGGTTGCCGGAGCGGCCGATCGGGGCGGTCTCGAAAACCGTTGTGTCCAGCAATGGGCACCGTGGGTTCAAATCCCACACCCTCCGCCATGGCGACCTGGGTCGCACTGCTCCGCGGGATCAACGTCGGCCGTCACAACCGGCTGCCCATGAGCGAGCTTCGTCCGATGCTCGAGTCGCTCGGCTACGACGACGTCCGCACGCACCTGCAGAGCGGCAACGCGCTGTTCACCGCGACGGGCAAGGCCTCGACGATCGAGCAGGCGATCTCCCGACGCGTGAAGCGTGAGAGCGGGCTCGGGATCAAGGTGCTCGTGCGCACGAGCAAGGAGCTCGATGCCGTGATCGCGGCGAACCCGTTCGTCAAGCGTCGGGTGCCGGCGAAGGAGCTGCACGTCGCGTTCCTGTCGGGCGCGCCCTCACGGGCGAAGCTCGGGAAGGTCGATCCCGCGTCGTACGCGCCCGACGAGGTCGAGATGGGCAAGCGAGCGCTCTATCTCCGGCTCCCCAAAGGTTGGTCGGGCTCGAAGCTGCCGAACGTCGAGCAGCTCATCGGCCTCGACGCCACCGTGCGCACCTGGCGCACGGTCACCCGGCTCGCGGAGCTCGCGCACGACTGAGACTGCAAGGATGGCGGCCCGTGGGTACCGGGACCAGTGGTGACGGGGAGCTGCGCGCCGCGCTCGTCGAGGGGTCGCCCGACGTCGTCGTCGTGATCGATGCCGGGACGACGGTGCGCTACGCGAACGATGCGGCCCTCGTCCACACGGGCTGGCCGCTGGACCAGCTCATCGGTCACACCGTCGTCGACCTGCTGCACCCGGAGGACGTCGAGCGCGCCGTCTTCGACATGCAGGTCTACACAGCCGGCAGCGCAGAGCCCGGCTACTCGAGCTACCGGGTCCGGCACGCCGACGGCTCGTACCGCCGCTTCGACGTGTCGGCGGCTGACTTCGAGCTCGAGGGCGAGCGCGTGCTCGCGCTGTACTGCCGGCCCGACGACAGCGCCGCACCCAGCGTGCTCGACGGCCTCCTGCGGGGCACGTCGATCGACGAGACGATGCGCGCGGTCTGCGAGACGTTCAACTGGCGGCTGCACGGGTCGCAGGTCGCCATCAGCTGGCGAGACCACGACGGCTTCCACTTCGTGAGCACGGGCCTGCCCGAGGCGCTTGCGGGCGTCGACTTCGATGGCGACACGCCATGGGGCCGCTGCTGGCGCGGCGCGACACCACAGCGGTCCGTTGATCTGCTGCCTCTCGACAACGCCCGGCGCGCGGCGGCCGACGAGCTCGGCCTCGGCACGTACTGGATCGAACCGGTGCTCGACGACGTGTCGAACGTCTGCGCGCTCGTCACGCTCTGGATGCGGGCGGGCGGCCCGGTCCCCGAGATCCACTCGCTCGGGATGAGCGTCGCGAAGGACTACACCGAGCTGATCATGCGCTGGACGCGGCAGCGTCTCCACTTGCAGGACGCCGCGCTGCGCGACACGTTGACCGGCCTCGCGAACCGTAAGGCGTTCTACGACGCGCTCGCCACGAACCTGGGCGCGGGCGCCGTCCTCTACTGCGACCTCGACCGGTTCAAGCCGGTCAACGACGACCTCGGGCACGTCGCCGGTGACGAGCTGCTCCGTGCGGTGGCCGGGCGCATCACGGCGTGCGTTCGCTCCGGTGACGTCGTCGCGCGCCTCGGTGGTGACGAGTTCGGCGTGCTGTGCGTCGGGCTGACCCACGACCGCGCCGTGGACCTGGCGGAGCGGATCCGGGTCGCGGTCGACGAGCCGTTCCGCATCGCGGGCACCATCGCGAAGATCGGCATCAGCATCGGTGTCGCGCACTCGTCGGACGATCTCGGTGAGCTCGTGCTCGAGCGCGCCGACCGGGCGCTCTACCGGGCGAAGGCGGGGGGCGGGAGCGTGGTCGTCGGCCCCGAAGACTGATCCGCGACACCTGCGTGGGAGGATCGACGGATGCTTCGCCGAATGGTGGCCGCCGCGTTCGCCCTCCCCCTCGTCGTCCTCCTCGTCGCGTCCACCGCGAGCGCGGGGAGCACCAGCGACGATCAGCAGATCGCCGACGACAGCGCGCTCACCGCGGAGGACGTCCCGACCGGCTTCGTGCAGGGACCTGCCGGCGCCGACGAGTCGCCGTCGCGCAGCCCCGAGTGCAGCTTCCTCACGAAGGCTGCGACGGCGCTCAACCGGGTGCCCAACCGCGAGGTCGCGTTCCGCCAGGGGCAGAGCTCACTGATCAACAACCAGGTCTCGGTCTTCGACAGCCCGAAGGCGGCGAAAGCCGCCTTCGCGGCGTACGCGGGCAAGAAGGCACAGGCATGCTTCGAGCAGGGGTTCGAAGAGTCGTACGTGCAGCAGCTCGACGACCCGAACGCCGAGGTCGAGGTGACGATCGACCGGTACCAGCCCGACCTCGGCGATGCGTCCGTCGGCTACGAGCTCGAGGTCGGCATCGCCGCGAAGGGCGAGACGCAGGTGCTCTACGTCAACCTCGAGATCGCCCGCGTCGGCCGCGCGGTCGACGCGTTCGGCTTCATCAACGCCAACGAGCTGTTCGCGTCGGACGACATCGTGTCGGTCACCGACGCCGGCATGGAGCGCCTCGAGCAAGCGCTCAGCTGAGTCCCCTCACCCCTCAGCTCAGACCCAGGTTGGCGTGGATCTCACGCGTCGCGGTCGAACGGTTCAACGTGTAGAAGTGCAGGCCGGGCGCGCCGCCGTCGAGCAGCTCCTGGCACAGGCGCGTCGCCTCATTGATCCCGATGCTGCGGACCATGGCGGGATCGTCCTCGTACGGTCGCAGCTTGTCCATGTACCAGTCGGGGAACTCGGAGCCCTGCATCTCGGCCATGCGCTTGGTCCCGGCGATGCTGAGCACCGGCATGATCCCCGGGATCACCGGCTTCGCGACTCCGTGGTCGCGCAGCGCGGTGACGAGCCCGAAGTAGTGCTCGGCGTCGAAGAAGAACTGCGTGATCGCGAAATCGGCCTCGGCGAGCTTCTCGGCGCTGTGGCGACGGTCGTCCTCGATCGAAGGCGAGCGCGGGTGCGGCTCGGGGTGCACCGCGACCCCGATCGAGAAGTCGCCGATCCGACGCACCAGACGGACCAGCTCGACCGCGTAGCGCAGCTCACCGTCGGGGAGGTCGAGGTCGCGGGGCGGGTCGCCACCGAGGGCGAGGATGTTCTCGACCCCCGAATCGCGGTAGCGGGTGACGACCGCTTCGAGCTCCGCGACGGTGTGCGCCGCGCACGTGAGGTGCGCCATGGCCGTCATCGGGGTGTCACCGTTGATGCGGACGACGATGTCGTGCGTCCGGTCGCGCGTCGTGCCGCCCGCGCCGTACGTGACCGACACGAACGAAGGGCGCAGCGGCTCGAGGTCGAGGAGCGTCTGCTCCAACGTCGCCATCGCCTCGTCGGTCTTCGGGGGGAAGAACTCGAACGAGATGACGTGGCCGCCGGCCGCGATCGTGTCCGCGATCTTCACCACAGGATCGTCACCATGGGCAACCGAGCGTAGGCGTAGCGTTCTGAAGCATGCAGTTCACTATCGAGCAGACGCTCCACGCCACGCCGTCCGACGTGCAGGACATGCTGCTCGATCCCGACTTCCTCGCCGCGCGGGCACAGCTTCCGAAGCTCGGCGACTCCGAGGTCCTCGAGCGCACGCAGGACGCGACGTCGGCGCACCTGCGCGTCCGCATGCGGTTCGTCGGCGAGCTGTCCTCGGCGGTCACCGCGGTCGTCGACCCCGCGAAGCTGACGTGGGTCGACGAGGCGACGTTCGACTTCGCCACGCACACCGGTCGCCACGAGATCCTCCCCGACCACTATCCCGATCGGCTGTCCGCGACGTACGACGACACGGTCACCACGAACGGGGACGGCAGCCGGCGTGAGCTGCGCGGCGAGCTCTCGGTGCGCGTGCCGATCGTGGGTGGTCGTGTGGAGCGCGTGATCGTCGAAGGGCTCCAGGAGTACGCGGCGGGAGAGGCCGACCTGCTCAACGACTGCTTGCGCCGCGCGTGACCGATCGGTAGCCGCGGAAGCGCCGCAGCCGCAGTGAGTTCGACACGACGAACACCGACGAGAAGCCCATCGCGGCCGCGGCGATCGCCGGGTTGAGCAGCCCGAACGCCGCCAGGGGGATCGCCGCCACGTTGTAGGCGAACGCCCAGAACAGGTTCGTCTTGATCGTCGACAGCGTGCGTCGCGACAGCGCGATCGCGTCGGCCACCGCGCCGAGCGAGCCGGACACAAGGGTGAGGTCGCTCGCCTCGATCGCCACGTCGGTGCCGGTGCCGATCGCGATGCCGAGGTCGGCCTGGGCCAGTGCGGGTGCGTCGTTGACGCCGTCGCCCACGACCGCCACGCGGTCACCCTCGGCTTGGAGGCGGCGGACGACGTCCACCTTCTGCCCCGGCAGGACCCCCGCGATGACCTCGTCGATCCCGACCTCGTCAGCCACCACGCGCGCGGTCGCCTCGCGGTCGCCGGTCACCATCAACGTGCGGAGCCCGAGCTCGTGCAGCGCAGCGACAGCGTCACGCGAGGTCGGGCGCACCGTGTCGGCGACGAGCAGCGCACCGCGCGCCTCGCCGTCCCAGCCGGCGTACACGAGCGTGGCCGCACCGTGGTCGGCGTCACGAACCGCGCGCTCGAGCCCGCTCGACACCGTGCCGACGAGCTCCGCCCGACCGACCCGCACCTCGACGCCGTCGACTCGGCCCCGCGCACCGTGCCCGGGCTCGTTGACGAACCCGGCCGGCGTCGAGAGCGCGGCACCGCGATCGCGCGCACCCGCCGCGATCGCCTGGGCGATCGGGTGCTCGGACGCGTCCTCGACGCTGGCGGCGCGCGCCAGCAGCTGCTCGGCGTCGACGCCGGGCGCGGCGACCACGTCGATCGAGGTGCATGCGGCCCTCGGTGATCGTGCCCGTCTTGTCGAGCACGACCGTGTCGACGGCGCGCGTCGCCTCGAGCACGTCGGCACCCTTGATCACGATGCCGAGCTGGGCGGCGCGGCCGGTGCCGACCATGATCGCGGTCGGCGTCGCCAGACCGAGCGCGCACGGGCAGGCGATGATGAGCACCGCGACCGCGGCGGTGAACGCGCGATCGGCCTCCCCGGTGACGAGCAGCCAGGCGACGAGCGTCACGAGTGCGAGCACCAGGACCGCGGGCACGAACACCGCGGAGATCCGGTCGGCGAGCTTCTGCACGGGGGCCTTTGAACCCTGTGCCTCCTCCACCAACCGGGCGATCTGCGCGAGCGCGGTCTCGCTGCCGACCTTCGTGGCCTCGACGACGAGCCGGCCCGACGTGTTGACGGTCGCGCCGAACACCTCGTCACCCGCCTCGACGTCGACCGGGACCGGCTCGCCCGTGAGCATCGACATGTCGACCGCGGACGCGCCGTCGACGACGCGTCCGTCGGTCGCGACCTTCTCCCCCGGGCGCACGACGAAGCGGTCGCCGACCGCGAGGTTCGCGACCGGGATCTCCTCGCCCGACTCGAGTCGCGCCGTCTTGGCGCCCATCTCGAGCAGCGCCCGCAGTGCATGGCTGGAGCGGCGGCGCGCGCGGGCCTCGAAGTACTTGCCGAGGAGGAGCAGCGTGATGATGACGGTGGCGGTCTCGTAGTAGACGTGCAGCTCGCCGTCGCCCGAGAACATCGCGCCGAACGACATGCCGCCGCCGTGCTCGGCCGCGCCGAGGAACACGAGCGCGAAGGTCGACCAGAGGTACGCGGCGAGCGTCCCGATCGTGACGAGCGTGTCCATCGTCGTGGTCCCGCGCCGGAGCGCGGCGATCGCGTACCGGTGGAACGGCCAGCCCGCCCACAGGATCACCGGCGTCGACAGCACGAACGCCACCCACTGCCAGCCGTCGAACTGGAGCCCGGGCACCATCGAGATGAGGAGGACCGGGATCGTCAGGACGATCGACGCCCACAGCCGCGGCCGCAGGTCGCGCAGCTCGTCGGCCTCGGGATCCTCCGGTGGGGCGTCGAGCACCCCGTAGCCCAGGTCGGTGACCGTGCGCGTCAGCTCGCCCCGGTGCGTCGCGTGGGGGTCGTACGTGACCGTCGCTCGCTTCGAGGCGAAGTTGACCGCGACGTCGCTGACGCCCGGCTGGGCGGTCAGTGCCTTCTCGATCTTCGCCGCGCACGACGCGCACGACATCCCCTCGATCGGGAGGTCGCAGCGCTCCTGCGCCCCGTGCTCCTGCGCCCCGTGCTCCGGGTCCTGCGTCCTCGTCATGGCGTCCACCACCCTATACCCCTTGGGGGTATGCTTCACCCATGACAACGAGGGGCTATTCCCTGACGAAGGACGCCTACCGCACCCGGCTGCGCCGCATCGAGGGACAGGTGCGGGGCATCGAGCGGATGATCGCGGAGGACGAGTACTGCATCGACGTGCTCACCCAGGTCGTGGCGGTGACCAAGGCGCTGCAGGGCATCGGGCTCGGGCTCCTCGACGAGCACGTGCGGCACTGCGTCCGCGAGGCCGCGGCGGAGAGCTCCGAGGCGGGCGACGAGAAGGTCGACGAGGCCGTGCGGGCGGTCGAGCGGCTGCTGCGCGTCTAGGTGAGCGTCGCGGTCGACACCGAGGTGCCTGCCCGCGCCTCCTGCGCGGTACGGGTCTCGGCCTGACGCTCGTCGAGCCGCTTGACCACGAGGATGGCGAGCACCGCCGAGGCGGCGAAGCAGAGCATCCCGACGATCGCGAGCAGGTTCGCGCCACGCACGTCCTCGAGGTCGAGCTCCCGTCGGTCGATGGGGCTCCCCGCGAACGTCACCAGGGCCGCGAGCAGGAGGCCCCACCACCACCCGATCAGCCATGAGCGCTCGGCGATGCGCCACCGGGGATCGCCGCGCTCGATCCGGGCGTCCGACCCGCGCCAGAGGTCCTGGAGCACGAGCACCGGGATGACGAGGTTCCCGAGCGGGATGAACCACCCGCCGACCGCCCACCCCGCACCCAACCGCTCGGGCTGTCGGGCCAACGCCTCCTGGTTCTTCGCGGCGCGGAAGCACCACACGATGAAGCACGGGATCACCGCCAGCACCGCAAGCCCGACGACGACGTCGAGGACGCGCACGAACGAGTCGGCGTCGCTCGCCCGGCGGAAGTAGTCGCCGGCGTACGGATCGTCGAGCACGACGAGACGACCACCGAGCGCGACGGCCCGCACCAGTGCGGCTGCCGCGGTGAGCAGCAGCAGCACGGTCAGCGCGGTCTCGAGACCCCGGGTGCTGCGCCAACGCGGACCGGGCTGCTGCACGCACGGGAGCCTAGGGAGGTGTCGAGGTTTCGTCGCTTCTCGGGAGCCGTGCCAGACTCGTCCCGATGCCGCCGGAGAAGTTCCAGTGGAAGCACCTGTACGACGAGGTCGTGCAGACCGGTCTGTGCACCGGTTGTGCAGGCTGCGTCATCGTGTGCCCCCACGACGTCCTCGGCTACCGGGACGACGAGGGCATCTACAAGCCCTTCCAGACCGAAGAGGGCTTCTCGCCGGGCGACTGCAGCCACGGGCAGAAGGGCTGCACCACGTGCACCCGCGCCTGCCCGCGCTTTCGCACGTGGGAGACCGAGGCCGACGAGTTCCTGTTCGGACGGGTGCGCGAGCCCGACGAGGTCTCCGGCGTCACCAAGGACATCGTCCTCGCCCGCGCCACCGACCCGGTGCTGCAGGAGGTCGGGCAGGACGGCGGGCTCGTCTCGGCGCTGCTGCTCTACGCGCTCGAGAACGACGTCATCGACGCCGCCCTCGTCTCGTACCTCGAGGGCGACGGCTCCACGTGGAAGGCCGTGCCGGGTGTCGCGCGCGACGAAGGAAGAGATCATCGCCTCGGCGGGCAGCCGCTACACGTACTCCGCGAACCCGATGGCGTACGCGGAGGCCGTGGAGGGCGGGGCCGAGCGGATCGCGCTCGTGGGCATGAGCTGCCAGTCGTCGTCACCGGCGATCATGAAGCAGCGCAAGGTGGGCAAGGTCGCGCGGCGCATCAGCCTCAACATCGGGCTGCTGTGCTCGAAGACGTTCGACGACGCCATCTTCGACGAGCTCCTCGACGCGAAGTACGGCCTGAAGCGCGCCGACATCAAGAAGATGAACATCAAGGGCAAGCTCCAGATCTGGATGCACGACGGCGAGTACCACGAGGTGCCGCTGAAGGAGTGTCACCAGTGGACGCGTGAGGGCTGCAAGATGTGCCCCGACTTCGCCGCCGAGCACGCCGACATCTCCACGGGCGGGATCGGTGCGTTCAACGACTGGACGCTCACGCTCGTGCGCACCGACATCGGGCGCGAGCTCATGGAAGGGCTCGAGCGCGACGGCTGGATCGAGGTGCGACCGGGCGACGACGACCCCGGCGCGATCGAGCTGCTCCACAAGCTCTCCGCGAAGAGCCGCAAGCGCTGGCCCGAGTTCGCGGTCGACGCACCCCGCTTGATCACCGCGTAGGCGCGGCGCTCAGCTCAGCTTTCGTCGGGCGGGAGCTCGTCGTCCGGATCGGTGGTCGTGGTCGTCGTCGGATCCTCGGTGGTGGTCGTCGTGCCCGGGATCGGCGGCACGACGTCCTCGTCGACGTTCGCCTGCGTGACGAAGGGCAGCTCGAACACCGTCAGCGGGTCGACGCCGGTGAAGTCGAAGGCATCGAACGCCTGACGATCGATCGTGAGCCGCACGACGAGGTCGGTGCCGGTGCCGTCGGGGTCGGGGATGCTCGCCCGCAGCTTCAGCACGTCGTCGCCCTCGGGGTTCGCCGCCTGGATCTGCTGGAGCAGCAGGAACGCCTCGTTGCGCGCGGTCGTCGCCTGCTCTTCCGGCGTCAGCGCCGTGTTGAGCTTCCACGTCACCACGACCGACTTGCTGGGCCCGAGCGGCTGCACGGTCACCCGGTTCTGACCGGGCTCCGGCGGGACGCCGCCGTTGAGGGCGGTGCCGAGGTCGACCGCGAGCTGCTGCGCCGGGGTGAGCGGCTTCGTCGTGCTGGTGGTGACGGGCGGCTGGGTCGTCGCCGTGGTCGGCGGGACCGTCGGCTGCGTCGGGGGCTGCGTCGGGGGCTGCGTCGGGGGCGCCGTGGTCGGGAAGAAGGCCGTCGTCGGCGGTGTGGTGGTGATGGGCAGCGTCGGCGGCAGCGTGATGAGGGTCGTCGTGCTGGTGGACGTCGACGAGCTGGTGGTCGACGAGCTGCTCGTCGTCGTGCGGCTCGTGTCGATGCTGTCCTTGTCGTCGCCGTCGCCCGACGACAGCGCGATCGCGAGGCCGATGATCGCCAGGCCCCCCACCGCGGCGCCGCCCACGATCAACGCCGCCCGCTGCTGCCGTTTCCGGTCACTCATCGGTGCTCCCACGGCCGAAACCGTATCGGGGGAAGGTGCGCGAGTGGTGGCGCTACTACCGTTTGAGCCCGGCGTGCCGGGAAGTCTGGTCGGCGACCGACTTCGTCGCGACGACAGGACCCGATGAGCGGACGCCATCTCCGCTCCCGCAGGATCGGTCGCTTCCTGCCGCCGCTCGGGAGCGAGTTCGTCTCGATCGAGGTCAACTCCGGGTTGGCGCTCGTCGCGGCCGCGCTCGCGGCGCTCGTGTGGATCAACGTCGACCCGGCGTCGTACACGACCGGCTGGAGCACCGACCTCGGACCGCTCACCTCGGGCGAGTGGATCAACGACGTGCTGATGGCGGTGTTCTTCTTCGTCGTCGGCCTCGAGATCAAGCGCGAGCTCATCGAGGGCGAGCTCGGCGACGCCGCGTCGTGCCGCGCTGCCGGCCATCGCCGCGCTCGGCGGGATGGTCGTGCCGGCGCTCGTCTACACGGCGTGGAACGTCGGCGGCGACGGCGCGCGGGGTTGGGGCATCCCGATGGCGACCGACATCGCGTTCGCGCTCGGCGTGCTCGCGCTGCTCGGGCCCCGCGTCCGACCCGAGGCGAAGCTGTTCCTGCTCGCGCTGGCGATCGTCGACGACATCGGGGCGATCATCGTGATCGCCGTCTTCTACTCGTCCGACGTCGACGCGCTGTGGCTGCTCGGCGCGGCGGGGTGTGCGCACTCGTCGTCGTGCTGCTGCGTCGCCTCGGCCTCGGCGCACCCGCGGTGTACGTCGTGCCCGGCGTGGCGCTGTGGCTGTGCGTCCACGAGGCCGGCGTGCACGCGACGATCGCCGGCGTGGCGCTCGCGCTGCTGCTGCCGACGACGCGCGACGGCAGACGGTCCGGTCGAGACGACTCGAGCACGCGCTGCACCCGTGGACGGCGTTCGTGGTCGTGCCGCTGTTCGCGCTCGGCCAACGCCGGCGTCGAGCTGGGCGGGAGCGCGCTCGAGCGTGCGCTCGACAGCCCGGTCACGCTCGGCATCACGACCGGGCTCGTCGTCGGCAAGGTGGTCGGCATCACGCTGTTCGTCGTGCTCGCGCTGCGCCTCGGAGCTCGCGCAGCTGCCCGACGGCCTGACGCTCGCGTCAGGTCGTGCCGGTCGCCGATCGTCGCCGGCATCGGCTTCACGGTCTCGTTGTTCGTCGCCGAGCTCTCGTTCGCCGGCCCGCTGCTGGAGGACGCGAAGGTCGGCGTACTCGTCGCCTCGCTCGTCGCCGCGGTCGCGGGGACCGTCGCGATCGCGGCGCGCCGTACGATCAGGGAATGACCCTCCCGCCCTCCGATCGGGTCGTCACGCTCGTCGACGACCTCATGGACCGGAGTCGCATCACCGCCGTCGCGTCGGAAGCGGTCGCGGCGCGATCCCCTGATGCCGCGGCAGGCGCTGACGTCGTCGTGCTCGACCTCGGTCGGCACGCCGGTGCGCTCGCGCAGGTTCGCGAGCAGGCGCCTGACGCGTTCATCGTGGCCTTCGGTCGCCACGACGACGTCGCCGCGCTCGAGGCCGCTCGAGCCGCTGGCGCCGACCGCGTCCTGACGCGTGCTCGGTTCTTCGCCGACGTCGCCGGCGCGATCGACCGCTCGGCCGACGACGGGTCTTCCGACCAGTAGGTAGGGCGCGCGCTCGTTGCGCGGGCTCCCTCTGACTCCTCGGTAACGCGTGCCGTCTGGATATGGTCGAACTCGCCGATGAGATCTGTCGTCGCGCGGATCGAAGCTGCCGCGGACGCCCCCACCGGCCTGACGTTCCTCGGCTCGGCGGGGGCGGACGGCCGTGAGCGCGTCCCGTGGGCAGCACTGCACGATGACGCCCGCGCCATGGCCGCCGCGCTCCAGTCGCGCGGCGTCGGTCCGGGTGTCCACGTCGCGCTGCTCGGTCCGACGTCGCGGCCGCTCGTCACCGCGATCCAGGCCGTCTGGCTCGCGGGCGGCACGCTCGTGTGCCTGCCGTTGCCGATGCGACTCGGCTCGATCGAGGAGTTCGCGCACCAGACGCGGCGGCGCATCCAGAACGCGCGCGCCGCGCTCGTCGTCGTCGATCCCGAGCTCGAGCCCTTCCTCGCGATCGAGCCCGGCGACGCACCCGTCGTCCGCCTCGACGAGCTGCGCGGCGACGCGGCGCGATGGGAGCGGCACGACGACGACGAGGACCGCCTCGCGATCATCCAGTTCACGAGCGGGTCGACCGACGACCCGAAGGGTGTGACGCTGCCGCACCGCTGTCTCGTCGAGAACATCGACGCGATCGTCGAGGGCGCCGCGCTCGGCGTCGAGGACGTCGGCGTGTCGTGGCTGCCGCTGTACCACGACATGGGACTGATCGGCCTGCTCATGACGCCGATGCTCACGGGCTTCGAGCTCGGTCTCGCGCCGCCGCAGGACTTCCTCGCCGCGCCGGGCGAGTGGCTGCGCTGGATCTCCGACATGCGCGCGCACGGTCACCGGTGGACCGAACTTCGCGTACGCGCTCGCGGCACGCGCGATGCGCCGTCTCGACGGGCTCGACCTCTCGGCGTGGCACCTCGCGCTCAACGGAGCGGAGCCGATCGATCCGACCGCGGTCGAGTCGTTCCTCGAAGCCGGCGCGCGTCACGGACTCGACAGCAAGGCCGCGTTCTGCGTCTACGGCATGGCCGAGGCGACGCTGGCGATCTCGTTCCCCGAGCCGGGCACCGGGATGACGGTCGACACCGTCGACCGCGCCACGCTCGAGCACGAGCGGTACGCGGCGCCCGCGAACGCGAACGCCGAAGCGCGGCGTCTGCCGCTCCTCGGGCGGACGCTGCGGGGGCTCGAGCTGCGCGTGTGCGACCCCGAGACCGGTGAGGAGCGGAGCTCGCGAGAGGTGGGCGAGCTCGAGCTGCGGGGCACGTCCGTCACGCCCGGGTACTTCGCCCGCGACGCGCTCAACGCGGCGACGTTCCACGACGGCTGGTTGCGCACCGGTGACCTCGGGTACCTCGTCGACGACGAGGTGGTCGTGTGCGGTCGCATCAAGGACGTGATCATCGTCGGAGGGCGCAACGTCTTCCCCGAGGAGGTGGAGCGCGCCGCGGCCCACGTCGAGGGCGTCCGAGCCGGCAACGTGATCGCGTTCGGCAAGCCCGGCCGTCGGGGCAAGGAGGGGATCGTCGTGGTCGCCGAGACCCGGGCCGACGAGATCGACCTCACGCCGCTGCACGACCAGGTCGTCGACCGTGTGTGCGACGCGGTCGGGATCCCGCCGCTCGAGATCGTGTTCGTGCAGGCCGGGAGCCTGCCCAAGACGTCGTCGGGCAAGCTCCAGCGGTCGCTGTGCCGGACGCAGTACGACGCCGACGGGCTCTCTCTGGCCTGAGGCTGCGCATCGCTCCGACGCCGTCCGAGCCGCCCCGAGCAGGCCGGCGTGCCACAATGGCCCCCCGCCCCCGTCGAGAGTGACGTTCGCGGCCATGCCGGTCATCACCACCCCGAGCACCACCCCTCCCCGCTCACGTACCCGCAGCGGTGGCGCGGTCTCCTCCCTCCGACGCAGCGATCTCCTTCGCATCGCGCTCGTGGTGGCGGCGCTCGCCTTCGCGCTGCGGCTCCCGGCGTTCTTCGTCGACGTCTTCAACTCCGACGAGACGTTCCTCGCGACGCAGGCGCAGGTGATCCAGGAAGGCGGCAACCTCTACGAGGAGGCGGCCGACCGGAAGCCGCCGCTCGTCCCCTACGTGTACGCGGCCGGGTTCGAGCTGTTCGACACCAACGACCTGTGGTCGGTGCGCGTCCTCGCGATCGGGGCCGCGGCGCTGACCGCGCTGCTCGTCGCGGCCGAGGCGCGGCGTCGCTACGGCCGCAAGGCCGCGTGGGGCGCGGGGCTGCTCTGCGTGTTCGCGCTCGTCGCGTTCGCGCCACAGGACGGCCAAGCCGCGAAC
Source organism: uncultured Acidimicrobiia bacterium (assembly GCA_963731815.1). Taxonomy (GTDB): domain Bacteria; phylum Actinomycetota; class Acidimicrobiia; order IMCC26256; family PALSA-555; genus DATBSK01. Next base: position 235,945 of record CAVSWW010000011.1, read on the forward strand.
TTCGAGATCTTCATGTTGCCGGCGATGACCGCGTCGATCGTCCTCGCGCGCCGCGGCAAGACCATCTCCGCCGGTGCCGCGGTCGCGGTCGCGACCTTGGCGAAGCAGACGGGCGCGCTCACGTTGGTCCCCGTCCTCTATCTGGCATGGAAGGCGCGCGGCCGCCGCGGCGCCGCCGAATCGGTCGGCGGATTCTCGCTGCCGTTGATGCTCGTCGCCGCCGCGCTCGGCGCCGGGCAGCTCTTCTACTGGACCGTGCTCGGCAACGGTTCCTACGTGAGCGTCGAGACCGCGTCGACGTTCGTGCTGTCGTCGTTCGTGCTGATGTCGCTCGGCTGGATCGGGTGCAACCTCCCGCTGGTCTGGCGCCTGCCCGTCGCGTGGCGCGCGCGCCGCACGCCCACTCGAGACGGCAACACCGACCTCGACCTGTGGATCTGGCTCGCGACCGCCGTGATCTCGGTGATGGTGGGTCTCCGGTTCTTCGGCCACTACTACCTGCAGCTGATCCCGCCGCTCGCGATCCTGACCGGTGGCGCGCTCGCGCGCGGGAGCCGGCGCATCGCGATCGCCACGATCGCGTTCGCGGCCGCGTTCGCGATCGCGTTCTCGGCCGCCGGGTACTTCATGCGGCCGTTCGGTGGGGAACCGGAGTACAAGACCGTGAGCCGCTACCTCGCGGAGCACACCGCTCCGGGTGATCGCCTGCTCGTGTGGGGCAGCGTGCCCGAGATCTACTGGGCGTCGGGACGCCGGCCCGCGCAGCGCCTGATCACGACCGGCACGTTCCTCGCGGGCAACCACCCCGGCCGCCCGCCGGAGGACGCGGCACCCGAGGAGTCCGACCCGCAGCAGTGGGACTGGTTCTTCGAGGACCTCGCCGCGCACCCGCCGCGCTACATCGTCGACACGTCACCCGCGGAGATCCGCGGCGCCGAGTGGACCCCGATCGACCGGTTCCCGCGCCTCGAGTCGATGCTCGAGCAGCAGTACCACTACTCGCGCACGATCGACGACATCGACATCTACGAACGCGACTGACCTCCTGGTTGCGTAGCTGACCCGCGTCAGGAGGGTTCAGCTACGCATGTCTCGACCTGCGTTGCTCGACCCAGGATGCAAAGGCTCGCTACGCATCCACGCGAGGCGGATCACACCATCGGCCAGGGGACGGAGTGGTAGCCGGGCTCGGGCGCGGGGAAGCGGCCGTCGCGGAACAGGTCGGCCGCGCGGACGCCGACGGCCGCGAGCTCGTCGGGTGCGAGCAGCGCGCCGAGTCGCCGCCCCACGCGCCCGTCGTCGAGCTCGGCCACCACGCGGCAGACGTCGTCGACGATCGCGGGCGGCACCGGCTCGTCGGCGAAGTCCCAGATCACCGTGCGCAGCTTCCACATGCGGTGGAACGTCAGCCCGTGGTCGATGCTCAAGATCGTGTCGTTGGGCCGGTCGCGGAGGCAGTGCCCGCCCTTGCGGTCGGTGTTGTTGGCGAGCACGTCGAACGTGGCGAACTGCCGGAACCGATCGAGGTTGCCCTCGAGCAACGTGAAGTAGTGCTCCTCGGGATCGTGGTCGACGAACCGCTGGATCGCACCGACCCCGAGCGGCCCGTCGTCGCGCAGCACGGTGACGGGCACGAGCCCCCACCCGAGCCCCTGCGACAGCTCATACGCCGCGACCTCGCGCTGGCAGAGCGTCCCGTCGGGGAAGTCCCACAGCGGCCGCTCCCCCCGCACCGGCTTGTACACCGCGGGGATCTCGATGCCGTCGGCCGACGCCTCGACGAGGAACGCGCCGTTCGACGAGTACCGGAGCCGACCGATCACCGAGAGCTCGCCGCGGGCGAGGACCTCGGTGATCTGCTCGGTCGTTAGTTCCAGCGAGGACACCGGTGCCCAGCGGGGTCCATCGGCATGCCGCACAGCGGGCATGGCGGGCGACCGGCCTCGACGACCTGCGCGCCGTGCGCGGCCATCGCACGCACCTGCGACCGGGTGGCGTAGATGCGCGCCACATATCCCGTCTCGTCGCTGTCGACCACCGGTTCGACGGGTTCGTCCTCGTCCTCGTCGTCGTCGGACGCGTGCTCGCGCAGCTCGATCAGGACGAGCTCGCGCTCGGGATCGAAGCCGAGGCCGATCAGCCGGGCCCGGAAGAGCGGCACCGTCGGCTCGTGCAGCTCGGCCGACGTGGGCGGCAACGCCACCTGGTCTTCGGGGTACTCGTCGGCGAGCCGGTCGAGGAACGCCACCGCCTCGGTCGCGAGCAGCGCAACCTGCTCCTTCTCCACGAGCACCGTCAGCTCGGTGTCGGCGTTGCGCGCCTGGACGTAGAACGCGCGCGCGCCCGGCTCACCCACGGCGCCGGTGCTGAGCCGCTGGACGTCCTCCAGCTCGATCTCGTCGTCGTCCATCACGATCGCTTCGCTCGCTTCGCCGTCCTCGCCGACTTCGTCTTCGCCGGCTTCTTCTTCGCGGCCTTCTTCGCCGCCTTCTCCGGCTCGGGTGGACGGAGCTCGTCGAGCACTCCGGTGTCGTTGCACTTGAGCATCGCCACGCCATGCGGACCGAACGCGAACGCGGTCACCGAAGCGGGCGACACGACGATCCGCTGGAACAGGTCGAGGTGCACGCCGGTGTACTGCGCGATCGCCGCCTTGATCGGGTCGGCGTGTGACACGACCACGACGAGCTCGCCCGGATGGTCGGCCACGACGGCGTCGAGCGCGGCCACCATGCGGGCCTGCATCGCGGCGAGCGACTCGCCGGCGGGGAAGCTCGCGCGCGACGGCGTGCGCTGCACGACCTTCCAGAGGTCGGTCTTGGCGAGATCGGCGAGCTTCTGGCCCGTCCACTCGCCGTAGTCGGCCTCGAGCACACCGTCGAGCGATCGCACGGGGAGCCCGTGGTGCTGCGCGACGGCTTGCGCGGTCTGCGTCGTGCGCTCGATCGGGCTCGCGTAGACGGCGGTGACGGGCAGCCCTGCGAGGCGCTCACCCAGCGCGGCGGCCTGGCGCCGGCCCTCCTCGGAGAGGTCGACGCCGGGCGCGCGACCCGAGAGCATCGGCCCGGTCTGCGCGGTGACGGCGTGGCGCACGAGGACGAGGCACGTCGTGGCGCTGCCGCCGTGGCCGTCGCGGCGCGCCCGCGAGCGTGCCCGCGAGCGGCTGGCGGCCTGCTTCGTCGTGGCGCGAGGCATCGCTTCGATCGTACGTGGCGCAGGATCGGGGGCTTCCTGCGGGCGAGAGCCGCCCCTCTAGGCTCGTCCGTCCATGTCTGATGCCCCCGTCTCGCTGACGCCGTCCGGGCCGCCCGAGACGGTGCTCGATCCCGAGCCCGCGGCCACGCTCGAGGCGCTCGACGCCGCGCTTGCCGCACCGCCGGCGATGCAGCGCGATGCGGTCGCCGACGTCGTGGCCCGCTGGCCGCGCTTCCTCGACGGGTGGGCCCGCCTCGGCCAGCTCGCACGCGACGACATCGAGGCGTACGCCGCCTTCCGGGTCGGGTACCACCGCGGCCTCGACCGGCTGCGTCAGAACGGCTGGCGGGGCTCCGGGTACGTGCGCTGGTCGCACCCCGAGAACCGCGGCTTCCTCCGCTCCCTCGCCGGCCTGCGGCGGGTCGCGGGCGCCATCGGCGAGCACGACGAGGAGCAGCGCTGCGCCGACTTCCTGCGCCAGCTCGACCCCGACTGGGAGCGTGTGCAAGCCGAGGCGCTGCGCAGCGACCCTTCCACCTAGTCTGATCCGCCGTGCAACGTCGAGCGCTCGTCACCGGGATCACCGGCCAGGACGGCCGGCACATGTCGCAGTTCCTGACCGAGAAGGGCTACCAGGTGTTCGGCCTGGTCAGGGGCCAGAACAACCCGAAGACCAAGCTCGTGCAGCGACGAGAACCCGTCGCTCGAGCTGGTCGAGGGTGACCTGCGCGACCTCTCGTCGCTGATCGCGGCGGTCGAGCAGGTGCAGCCCGACGAGGTCTACAACCTCGGCGCGATGAGCTTCGTGGCGCTGTCGTTCCGCCAGCCCGAGCTCACGGCCGACATCACCGGCGTCGGTGTGCTGCGCATGCTCGAGGCGATCCGGATCGTCGGCGGCCCCGAGAACAACCCGATCCGCTTCTACCAGGCGTCGTCGTCGGAGATGTTCGGCAAGGTGCGGGAGACGCCGCAGCAGGAGACGACGTCGTTCCACCCGCGCTCGCCGTACGGCGTCGCCAAGGTGTTCGGCCACCACATGACGGTCAACTACCGCGAGTCGTACGGGCTGCACGCGTCGTCGGGCATCTGCTTCAACCACGAGGGCCCGCGCCGCGGCCTCGAGTTCGTGACGCGCAAGATCACGAACGGCATCGCGCGCATCAAGCTCGGGCTCCAGGACTCGATCTCGCTCGGCAACATCGACTCCGCACGCGACTGGGGCTACGCGGGCGACTTCGTCGAGGCGATGTGGCTCATGGTGCAGCAGGACGAGCCCGACGACTACGTGATCGCCACCGGCGAGACGCACACCGTGCGGGAGTTCCTCGAGGTCGCGTTCCAGCGCGCCGGGCTCGACGACTGGGAGCGGTACGTGCGGCGCGACCCGCGCTTCGAGCGACCCGCCGAGGTCGACCTCCTCATGGGTGACCCGTCGAAGGCACGGCGCCAGCTCGGGTGGAAGCCGCGCGTGACGTTCCACGAGCTCGTCACGATGATGTACGAGAACGACCTCGCCGAGGAGACGGCGGGCAAGAACCGTTAGCTCACGCGCGCGGCCTCGGCGCGTGCGAGGGCGGTCTCGGCCTCTTCCACGAAGCGCCGCACCAGCTCGCCCGCGGGCACGAGGTCCTCGATCGCACCGACGCCCTGGCCGGCCGGGTAGCACTCACGATCGGGATCGACGCCCTCCGCGTCGTCACCTTGCGGCAGGTGCAGGAACCCTCCCGACGACGCGACGACGAGCTGGTCCGGGAACGGCTTCAGCTCCTCGGGGTGCTGCTCGTAGTGCTTCGTCGTGTCGTTGCGCACGACGCGCATGGGCTTGCCGCTGAACGCGCGGCTGATCACCGTGCCGTCCTCACCCGTGCGCAGCAGCGCGTCCTTGTAGCCGGGCGCCGAACGCGCCTCGGGGGTCGCGATGAACCGCGTGCCGACCCACACGCCGTCGGCACCGAGGCTGAGCGCGGCCGCGAGCCCGCGCCCGTCGAAGATGCCGCCCGCCGCGGCGACCGGCACCCGGGCGCCGACGGCGTCGACGATCTGCGGGACGAGCGGCATCGTGGCCACCTGCCCGGTGTGCCCACCGGCCTCGGTGCCCTGGGCGACGACGAGATCGCACCCCGCCTCGACGGCGTCGACCGCGTGACGCACCTTCCCGCACATGTTGACGACGATGACCTGGTTGCGGTGGCAGAGGTCGATGACGTCGCGCGGCACGCCGAGCGCCGCCACGAACACCGGCGCGCCCTCTTCGATGAGCAGCTCGACGTTGCGCAGCATCTCGTTCGGCAGGGCGGTGAGGAGGTCGACGCCGAACGGCTTGTCGGTGAGCTCCTTCGTCTTCCGGATCTCGTCGACCATCTGCTCGCTCGACATCGCACCGGCACCGAGGCACCCGAAGCCACCGGCCTCGGACACCGCGGCGACGAGGCGGTGGTACGAGACGCCGCCCATGCCGGCGAGCATCACCGGGTGCTCGATCTGCAACAGGTCGGTCAGTCGCGTCCGCATGAGACGCCGAGAGTAACGTGAGTCGATGGCGGACGCGCCGGTGGTCGGCGTCATCATGGGCAGCGATTCCGATCTGCGCGTGATGCAAGGCGCGGTCGACGCGCTCTCCGAGCTCGGCGTCGCGCACGAGGTGCGCGTCGTGTCCGCGCACCGCACCCCCGACGTGATGTACGAGTACGCGCGCACCGCCGCCGAGCGCGGCATCCGCGTGATCATCGCCGGTGCGGGCGGCGCGGCACACCTGCCCGGCATGACGGCGTCGATGACGACGTTGCCGGTGATCGGCGTCCCGGTCCCGCTCGAGAACCTGTCCGGGCTCGACTCGCTGCTCTCGATCGTGCAGATGCCCGCGGGCATCCCGGTCGCGACGGTCGCCGTCGGCAACGCCCGCAACGCGGGGTTGCTGGCAGCCCGCATCCTCGGCGTCGACGACGCCGCGCTCGCCGAGCGACTGCAGACGTTCGCCGACGAGCTCGCGGCCACCGTGGCGGAGAAGGACAGGAAGGTCCGCGGCGACTCCTGACCGGGGCCCGGATCGCTAGGGTGCCCGGCGATGTGGCCCGGACCGCACGCCGCCGCCAACCCTGACAAGCCGGCGCACGTCATGGCGGGCTCCGGCACGGTCGTCACCTACCAGGAGCTCGACGACCGGTCGAACCAGCTCGCACACCTGCTGCAGGACCGCGGTCTCGGCTTCGGCGACCACATGGCGCTCTTCCTCGACAACAACGCGCGCTACCTCGAGATCGTCTGGGCCGCGCAGCGGTCGGGGATCTACTTCACGCCGATCAACTTCCACTTCAACGCCGACGAGGTCGCGTACATCGTCGACAACTGCGACGCGAAGCGCGTTCTTCACGACGACGCAGCTGGGGGAGGTCGCGAGCGAGCTCACCGACAAGCTCCCGCGCGAGGTCGAGACCCGCCTCGTCGTGGACGGCGCGCTCGACGGCTACGAGCGCTACGAGGACGCGATCAGCGCGCACCCGACCGAGCCCCTCGCCGAGGAGCTCGAGGGCCACGCCATGATGTACTCGTCGGGCACGACCGGCCGACCGAAGGGCATCCGGTACCAGCTCGACCGCAAGCCCGTCGGCACCCCCGACCCGGCGCTCGCGGGCTTCGGCATGACGTACGGCATCGACGAGGACGCGGTCTACCTGTCGCCCGCGCCGCTGTACCACGCGGCGCCGTTGCAGTTCTGCATCGCGGTGAACCGCTTCGGTGGCACGAACATCGTGCTGGAGAACTTCGACCCCGAGGGCTGTCTCGCTGCGATCGAGAGGTACGGCGTGACGCACGCGCAGTTCGTGCCGACGATGTTCGTCCGCATGCTGAAGCTGCCGGAAGCGGTGCGCGCGAAGTACGACGTGTCGTCGCTGCAGATCGCGATCCACGCGGCAGCGCCGTGCCCGGTCGAGATCAAGCAGCGCATGATCGAATGGTGGGGCCCGATCATCTTCGAGTACTACTCGTCGACCGAGGGCATGGGCTCCACGATGATCAACAGCGAGGAATGGCTCGCCCACCCCGGCTCGGTCGGCAAGCCGTTCTTCACGAAGATCCACATCCTCGACGAGGACGGCACCGAGCTCCCGGTCGGTGAGCCGGGCGTCGTGTGGTTCGAGCCCGGCGACCGCACGATGAAGTTCGAGTACCACAAGGACCCGGAGAAGACCGCGACCACACACGAGGAGCACGGCTGGTCGTCGGTCGGCGACATCGGGTACCTCGACGACGACGGCTACCTGTACCTGACCGACCGGCGCGACTTCATGATCGTGTCGGGCGGCGTGAACATCTACCCGCAGGAGGCGGAGAACCTCCTCGTCACGCACCCGAAGGTGATGGACGCCGCGGTGTTCGGCATCCCCGACCCGGAGATGGGCGAGCGAGGTGCACGGCGGTCGTGCAGCCGATCGACATGGGCCGGGCCGGGCCGGAGCTCGAGCGGGAGCTCCTCGCGTTCTGCCGCGACAACCTCGCGCACTACAAGTGCCCGAAGGCGGTCGACTTCGACGCCGAGCTGCCGCGCCAGCCCACCGGCAAGCTGTACAAGCGGCTCCTCCGAGACCGCTACTGGGGCGACAAGACCAGCCGCATCGTCTGACCGGAGCGTCCCTTGGACCAGGCCGCGTTCGACGCGCTGCTGCGAGACCTCACCGACGAGCAAGAGGAGCTCGACGCCGTCATCGCCGACCTCGACGACGAAGGGTGGGCCACGCCGACACCGGCGGCCGGCTGGGACGTCCACGACCAGGTCACGCACCTGGCGGCAACCGAGGCGTGGGCACGCCGTTCGCTCGAAGATCCCGACGGCTTCCGCGCCGAGCTCGCCGAGTACGCCGCGGATCCCGAACGGCGCGCCGCCGGCATCCGCGACGGGCGGATCGGCCGGGCCAAGCCCGATGGTGTCACGACGCTCGACTGGTGGCGCGAGAACCGCCGCGCCACGGGCGACGCGCTGCGCGAGCGCGCACCCTCGGACCGGACGCCGTGGTTCGGCCCCGACATGTCGGTCGCGTCGTTCGCGACGGCACGCGTCATGGAGACCTGGGCCCACGGCCAGGACGTCGTCGATGCGCTCGGACGGTCGCGTGCACCGACTGCGCGCCTGCGCCACGTCGCCGAGATCGGCGTGCGCGCCCGCCCGTTCGCCTACGGCTCACGCGGGCTCGACCTCCCCGACCGCGAGGTGCGCGTCGAGCTCGTCGCACCGGGCGGGGAGCGCTGGGCGTGGGGTCCCGAGGACGCAACCGACACGATCCGGGGCGACGCGCTCGACTGGTGCCTCGTCGCCACGCAGCGACGCAACCCCGCGGACACGACGCTCGCGGTCGCGGGTGACGCCGCCGAGCAGTGGCTCGGGATCGTGCAGGCGTTCGCCGGGCCACCGACCGAGCACCGCGCGCCCGGGTCCGTGCCGCGACGCTGAGCTACTCGCTGCCGCGGAACCGGGGCTGACGCTTCTCGGCGAACGCGCGCACGCCTTCGACACCGTCGGCGGTGCCACCGGCCGCGACCATCTCGCTCGCCTCGAGCGCGAGCTGGTTCTCGAGCGACATCGTCGACGACGAACGGATCAGGCGCTTCGCCGCGGCGTACGCCCCGGTCGGCCCCGCGGCGATCTGGGCGACGAACGCGTCCGTCTTCTCCGCCAGCTCCGAGTCGGGGAGGACGCGCGTGACGAGGCCCCAGGCGTGCGCCTCTTCCGCGGTGAGCACCCAGTTCGTCAGCGCGAGCTCGAGCGCGCGGCGGGTGCCGACCACGCGCGGCAGGTACCACGTCGAGCCACCGTCGGGCACGAGACCGATGCCGGTGTAGGCCATCACGAACTTCGTCGAGTACGCCGCGAGCACGAGATCGGCACCGGCGACGAGGGCGAGACCTGCGCCTGCCGCGCTGCCCTGCACCGACGCCACGACGGGCGCGTCGAGCTCGCCCAGACCAGCGACCGCGGGGTGCAACGAGGTGAGCACCTCCTCGAGCATGCCCGACAGGTCGGACGACGCCGCGAACGACCGCACGTCGCCGCCGCCGCAGAACCGGTCGCCGGCGCCCGCGAGCACCACGGCACGGATCCCGTCGGTCTCGGCGATGCGCTGGACGGCCTCGTCGAGGCCGCGGGCGAGCGCGACGTCGATCGCGTTCGCCGCCTCGGGCCGGTTGAGCGTCACGCGCGCGACGCCACCTTCGATCGCGAGCAGCACAGGGGGTTCGGCCACGGTCGCTCCTGTCTCAGTGCGGGACGTCACGGTAGGGGCGATCGGCGTCGACGCGCGGCTCGGGTGGGAGCCCGAGCACCCGCTCGCCGACGATGTTCCGCTGGATCTCGTCGGTGCCGCCCCGGATCGAGATCGACGGCGCCGTGAGGAAGAGCGTCGCCCACTCGCCGACCTCGTCGGTCAGCGCGTCGGCGCCGAGGAGCGCGAGCGCGGCGTCGGCCGCCTCCTTCAGCGTCCGGCTGCCGCGCAGCTTCGCGCCGGATCCCTCGGGGCCCGGCGTGCCCGCGCGGGCGGCGTCGCGCGCCCGACGCATCGTCAGGCGCGCGACCTCGGCCTCGAGATGGGCGCGGACGACGCGGTCCACGTGGACCGCGTCGGGGTGCACCGAACGCGCGAGGTCGACAAGTCGCTCCGTGGGGCTGCCGAGCCCCGCGCCGGCGGCACCGACGGCGCCGCGCTCGTTCGCCAGCGCGGTGCGGGCGACCGGCCACCCGCTGCCGACGTCGGCGATGCGATCGTCGTCGGGGACGAGCACGTCGTCGAGGAAGACCTCGCTGAAGTGCGCGTCGCCGTTCATCTGACGCAGGGGACGGACGTCGACGCCGTCGGCGGTCATGTCGACGGCGAAGGCCGTGATGCCGGCGTGCTTGGGAACGTCGACATCGGTGCGCGCCAGGCAGAAGCCCCACTGCGCATAGTGGGCGCGGCTGCTCCAGACCTTCTGCCCGGTGAGCCGCCACGTGTCGCCGTCACGCTCGGCACGGGTCGCGACGTTGGCGAGGTCGGACCCGGCACCCGGCTCGGAGAAGAGCTGGCACCAGATCTCCTCGCCGCTGGCGATCGGGCGCAACCACCGCGCCTGCTGCTCGTCAGACGCGAGCGTGAGGAGCGTCGGCCCCACGACGTGGAGACCGATGAGGAAGGGATAGAGGTCGGGCTGCTCGTACGCCGCGAGCTCGCGAGCGACGACGGCCACGTCCTGGGGCGTCGCATCCCGCCCGCCGTGCTCGGCCGGCCAGCCGGGCACCGACCAGCCGCCGGGAGCGAGCGCGGCCAGCCACGCGAGTCCGGGTGCGAGATCGTCGTTGCCCGCGCCGAGGACCGTCGCCGCCGAGGTGCGCGTGCGCCGCGCGAAGCGGTCTCCGAGCGCCGCGGCGATCTCGCTGCGTGCGCGCTCGACGTCCACGAGCCGCTACTGCGCCTCGATGGCTCGCAGCACGTCGAGGTGCGCGGCGCGGCGCGCCGGCCAGCTGCCGGCGATCCACCCGAGGATCCCGGCGAGGACCACGAAGATGACGAGCGTGCCGATGGGGAGGCCGAGCGTGATCCCCTCGGACGACAGCGCCAGCACCATGGCCACGCCGAAGGCGACGCCGAGGACCAGACCGAGCAACGACCCGAAGATCGCGATGATGAGCGACTCGTAGCGGACCATCCGGCCCATCTGCTTGCGGCTCATCCCGACCGCGCGCAGGAGGCCGAGCTCACGCGTCCGCTCGAGCACCGAGAGCAGCAGGGTGTTGATGATGCCCATCAGCGCGATGCCGATCGCGAGCGCGAGGAGCACGTAGATCAGGTTGATGAACTGGTCGATCTGCGCTTCCTGTGCCTCCTTGAACTCCTGCTGGTCCTGGACCTCGATGCTCGGGAACGGCTCGAGCACACGCTCGAGATCGCGCCGACCCTCGCTGATCGACATGCCCGCCGGCAGCTTGACGGAGACGAAGACGTCACCGAGATCGGTCGACTCGTAGTGCGGCGCGTAGTCGCGCATCGCGAGGAGGTAGTCGTTGCCGATGGCGCCCTTCTCGGCGAACGTCCCGGCGATCGGCACCGCGACCGTCTCGCCCCTGGGCGTGTCGGGATACCGCACCTGGAGCTCGCCGGCGCGCTTCTCGGCGTCGGAGAGGTCGTCGTAGACGTCCTCGAAGAGCAGGAAGCCGCCCCCTTGCGTCCACTTCTCGTTCGCACCCGAGGACGGGTCGACGTTGATCGTGCGGTTCAGGTTCGTGTTCACGCCGATCAGCGCCTGCGTGTCTCCGTCGAGCTCGAACTGCCCGAAGCGGAACTCGGTGACGGCCGAGCCGGCCAGCGCCGAGTCGTCGCGGATCGCCTCCGCGGCCTCGGGCGGGACGGGCACGAACCCGCCACCCGTCGATGCCAGGGAGAACTCCGCCCTCACGTCGCTCTCGAGCACGTCGCTCAACGTCGTCTTGATCGATGACGCGAAGATCGCCACCACCGCGACGATCGCGATGCCGATCATCAGCGCGGCAGCCGTGGACGCGGTGCGCCGCGGGTTCCGGACGGCGTTCTCGCGGGCGAGCACGCCCGACATGCCGCGCACCTTGGCGGGCACCCAGCCGAGGAAGCGAGCCGTCGGCACGGCGATGAGGGGGCTCAGCATCGCCACGCCGACGAAGACCATCGCGGCGCCGATGCCGACGGCAGCCGCGACACCGCCGGGGAACGACTCGCCGACACCGACGAAGCCGAGGACGACGAAGACGATCCCGAGCAACCCGAGCGCGGCGCCAATGCCGTATCGGCGACGCCCCGAGCTCGGGAGCCCCATGTCGGTGCGGAGCGCGGCCATCGGGGCGACGCGTGCGGCCCGCCGGGCGGGCGCGATCGCGGAGACGAACGTGATGACCGTACCGACGACGAGCGAGATGATGATCGTGCGCGGCTCGATCACCAGCGAGCCCGATGGGAGTCCGAACCCGATCGCCCGCATCAGCGCCTGGAGTCCGATCGCCACCAGGATGCCCAGCCCCAGTCCGAGGATCGACGACAGCAGGCCGACGACGAACGCCTCGATCGCGACCGAGCCGGTGACCTGTCCGCCCGATGCGCCGAGCGCGCGCAGCAGGCCGAGCTCGCGCGCGCGCTGGGCCACGATGATCGAGAACGTGTTGTAGATGATGAACGCGCCGACGAACAGGGCGATGATCGCGAACACGAGCAGGAACGTGTTGAAGAAGCTCAGGTTGTCTCGGATCTCATCGCTCGTGTCCTGCGCGAGCTGCTCACCCGTGAGCACCTCGAGCCGCGGATCGTCGAACCCGCGTACGGCCTCGCGCACCGACCGTTGGAGCTGGGTCTGCGCCACACCCTCGTCACCGGCGATCCGGATCACGTCGAACTGCCCGACCCGGTTCATCATCTCTTGTGCGGTCGGGATGTCGAACGCCGCGAGCGTCGCGCCGGCGAGGTTCCCGGCGCTGCCGAACTTGAAGATCCCGACCACGTCGAAGTCGACCGGCTCGTGCTGGAGGAAGTTGATGTGGGCACGCGCGTCCGCGCAGTCGCCCGAGTCCGCGCAGCGCCGCACCGCGGCCTTGGTGATGCCCGCGTCCTCCGCGGTGACCTCGTCGAGCGCGACCTGGTCGGGTCCGCGCGGCCGATGGCCCACCTCGGCCCGGCCGTCACCGCCGAACGCCTGGCTGAGCTCCCGGTCGGCGCCCCACGTGACGCCCAGCGTCGGCGGCCCCGACGGCTGGACCGGTTCGCCGGGCTGACCGTTCTTCTTCAGCTTCGCGACGAGCGCGAAGCCCTGGACCGAGCCCTGCGCCTCACGCACGCCGTCGACCCCGCACACGGTCTCGAGCAGCGACCCGGGATCCGGCGGAGACTGGCTCGTGCAGGTGGGGCCGCCGGGCGAGCTCACCGGCTCCCGCACCTCCTGGGAGCCCGGGCCGCCGGCCTTCTCGTCGAACGCCGGGCGCGCGCGCACCGCGACGTCGACGCCGCGGTTCACGTCGGCGAACAGCTCGTCGAACACCTGCCCGATCGTGTCGGTGAGGACGAACGTCCCCGACATGAACGCGACGCCGAGCACGACGGCGAGCGACGTGAGGACGAGTCGGAACTTCTTCGCGAAGAGGTTCTTGAGCGTGACGCGCAGCACGGCGTGCTAGTCCCCGAGCGTCTTCATCTCGTCGATGATCGCGTCGGTCGTCGGTGACAGCAGCTCGCCGACGATCTTCCCGTCGGCCAGGAAGACCACGCGGTCGGAGTAGCTCGCCGCGACCGGGTCGTGCGTGACCATCACGATCGTCTGGCCGAGCGTGTCGACCGCCTGGCGCATGAAGCCGAGGATCTCCGCGCTCGCCTTCGAGTCGAGGTTGCCGGTCGGCTCGTCGGCGAAGACGATCTCGGGCTGGTTGAGCAGCACGCGCGCGACCGCGACGCGCTGCTGCTGACCACCCGACAGCTCGGCGGGCTTGTGGTGGAGGCGGTCGGCGAGGTGCACCGTGTTCACCACCTCGTCGAAGCGCGCCTGGTCGGGCTTGCGGCCCGCGAGCGCCATGGGGAGCGTGATGTTCTCCTCGGCGGTCAACGTCGGGATGAGGTTGTACGACTGGAACACGAAGCCGATCTGGTCGCGCCGGATGAGCGTGAGCTGCTTCTCCGACGCCCGGCTGATCTCGGTGTCACCGAGGAACATCTGGCCCGACGTGAGCCGGTCGAGCCCGGCCATGCAGTGGAGCAGCGTCGACTTGCCCGAGCCCGACGGTCCCATGATCGCCGAGTACTTGTGGCGCGCGAACTCGGCGTCGACGCTGTCCAGCGCGTGCACTGCGGTGTCGCCGGCGCCGTAGATCTTCGAGGCGGCGACGGCGCGGGCTGCGATCTCCGTGCCGGTGGTCGTGGGCTCGGTCGTGGTGGTCACGTCGTGCAGCTCCTCGCTCTCGGCTTCCGGCGCGCCGAATCCCGCGCACAGGACGGCCGGTCCGCCAACCCTATCGACTGACCGCGCACCGACTTTTCATCGCGCCGTGCCGGGGTCTGCCCGTGACCGGCGTCACGCAACCGGCGAGCTACGTCGCGACGCTCGGCTCCACCGGGCGCTCGCCGGGATAGCGCCCGGGATCGACCCGTCCGTTGCGACCGGCCCACACGAACCACGCGACGCCGCCGAGCAGCGCGAGCAGGCTCACCCAGGCGTTCACCCGCAGCGGGCCGACGAGCTTCGCCTCGTCGATCCGGAGGTTCTCGAGCCAGAAGCGCCCGAAGCAGTAGGTCGCGAGGTACAGCGCGGCGGTCTGCCCGTTGCGCAGCGTCCACCGACGCTCGACCCACAGCAGCACACCGAAGATGAGGAGGCAGTACAGCGACTCGTACAGGAACGTGGGGTGGAACGTCGCGAACTGCTCGAAGCCGGGCGGGCGGTGCGCCGGGTCGATCTCGAGCGCCCACGGCAGCGTCGTCGGCTCGCCGAACAGCTCCTGGTTGAACCAGTTGCCGAAGCGACCGATCGCCTGCGCGACGACGACGCCGGGGACGATCGCGTCGAGCACCAGGGGGACCTCGACGTGCTTGAGGCGGCACGCGATCACGATCGCGATCACGCCGCCGATCAGCACGCCCCAGATCGACAGACCGCCCTTCCAGACCTCGAGCACGCGCACCCAGTCGCCCTCGAACTTCTCGGAGTCGGTGGCCACGTGGTACAGGCGCGCGCCGATGAGCCCGCCGATCACGATCCAGATCACGAGTGTGTCGTAGACGGCGCGGTCGCGACCCCAGCGCACCCACCGCCTCCCGCCGATGACGGCGGCGACGACGACACCGACCGCGAGCAGGATCCCGTAGACGTGGAGCGAGAGCGGCCCGATGTCGAGGGTGCCGTCCTGGGGGCTGGGGATCGAGGCCGGCCAGAGCATCGGCCGATGCTACGAGCGGGACGGCCCCACGCCCGTTTCGGCCTTGCTTCGGGCGCGGGTCGTCAAGGCCGGCCGTCGCTCTTCCGCCGGTACGGTGTCGGCGTGCGCATCGGTGTCTCGCTCCGCACGGCGTACGACCCCGGCGACGTCCGCGAGCGCGCGGCGTGGATCGTCGAGCGTGCGGTCGAGGCGCGTGACGCCGGCCTCGAGTCGCTGTTCGTCGGCGACCACCACGCCACCGGCCCGTACCCCTACTTCCAGAACGTCCCGCTCATGGGACGACTGCTCGCCGAGTGGGACGACCGGCCGGCTGGCGTCCTCATGCTCCTGCCGCTCTGGCATCCGGTCCTCGCGGCCGAGCAGCTCGGCACGCTCGCATCGCTCGCCGAGGGTCCGTTCGTGCTGCAGTGCGCGCTCGGCGGCGGAGAGCACCAGTTCGCCGCGATGGGTGTCTCGATCCGCGAGCGGGTCGCCCGCTTCGAGCAGGCGGTCGACGTCATCCGGCGCCTGCTGGCCGGCGAGAAGGTCACGGTGACCGACGGTCCGTACCCTGTCGAGGAGACGCGCATCGCGCCGATCCCCGCTCGGCCGGTCGACATCTGGATCGGGGCATCGGCGCCGAAGGCGATCGAGCGCGCCGCTCGTCTCGGGGACGGCTGGCTCGCCGACGCCGGCGTCCTTCCCGACGACGCGCGCGAGCAGGCGGACCAGTACCGCGCCGCGTGCGCCACGCTCGGGCGCGAACCCGGCGTGATCGCCATCCGCCGCGATGTGCACGTCGGGGCCGACGCGGCCGAAGCCGAGCGGATCGCGGGACCGGTCGTCGCCGCCGGGTACCGGGGGTTTCACCCCGACGCCTGCACGTACGGCGGCGCCGAAGAGGTCACCGACCTCCTGCGCCGTTATGCAGACATGGGCTACACGGACGTCATCGTCCGGCACCTCGTGGATGACCAGACCGAGGTGCTGCGCTCGCTCGAACGCCTCGCATCCGTGCGCACCGCGCTCGCCGAACCCTGATCATGTTCTCGAGCCGCCCGACGCCCGACCCGGTCTCGGCCGGGCAGGAGTCGGTCTGGGACTACCCGCGGCCGCCGCGCCTCGAGCCGACGACGAAGCGCCTGCGCGTCGTCCTCGGTGGCGCCGTGATCGCGGAGACCACCGGCGCGTTCCGCGTCCTCGAGACGAGCCACCCGCCGAACTACTACTTCCCACCCGGCGACGTGGCGCCGGGCGCGGTCGAGCGCACGAAGGGCGCGTCGTTCTGCGAGTGGAAGGGGCGCGCGCACTACTTCACCGTGGCCGGCGGCGACCGCGTGGAGACCGAGGCGGCGTGGGGGTACGAGGACCCGAGTCCGGCGTTCGCACCGCTCCGTGACCATGTCGCGTTCTACGCGGGGCGGATGGACGCGTGCTTCGTGGACGACGAGCTCGTCGTGCCGCAGCCGGGCATGTTCTACGGCGGTTGGATCACGAGCGACGTCGTCGGCCCGTTCAAGGGCGGCCCCGGCTCACGCGGCTGGTAGAGGCGAGCGCCCGAGCCGACCCATGGAGTCGGACGCGCTCACTTCACGAGGCGGGACATGCGGCGGTCGGCGAGGACCTTGCCCTCGGTCTGACAGGTCGGGCAGTACGTGACCTCGTGCGACTCGTACGACACGCGCCGCATCCCGTCTCCACAACGCGGGCAGGGCGTCCCGTACCGGCCGTGCACCTCGAAGCCGCCGCCGAGCTTCCCTTCCGCGAGCCCGCCCGTGCGCTCGCGCTCCTTCTCGAGCCCGTCGGCCATGACGCTGCGCACCGCGTCGAGGAGGCGCTGGCGCGCGTCGTCGTCGAGCTGCGAGAGCTTGGCGTAGGGCGACACCTGCGCCCGCCAGATCGCGTCGTCGGCGTACCCGCGCCCGACGCCGGCGACGGTCCGCTGGTCGCGCAGCCACGTGTGGATGCGCCGCTTGTCGTCGCCGTGCAGCACGAGCTCGGCGAACTCGTCGGAGTCGGGCTCCGGGCCGAGTCCCTCGAGCGGTCCGTCGTCGCCGGGAGCGAGCACCCACCACGCGGCCTTGCGCTCCGTGCCGTGCTCGCGCACGAGCACCGCGGGACCGGTCTCACCGTCGGCGGTGGCGAACCGCAGCCGGACGACCGCGCCCTTCGGCCGGGTCTTCTTCTGCGGTGACTCGATGTCGACGCGTCCCGCCTGCGACAGGTGCAGCATCACGCGGTTGCCGTCGTCGAACTCGAAGACGAGGTACTTGCCGCGCCGGCCGACGTGCTCGAGCACGTGACCGACGATCGCCTCCGGAGCGGGGATGACGGTCTTCAGCGCGGTGAACCCGAGGGGGTCGGCGGCGGCCAGGCGCTGGCCGGCGAGCGCGGCGTCGAGGCGCTCGGCCAACGCCTGCATCTGCGGGAGCTCGGGCACGTCACGATTCTGCCCGAGCCGCTGGGTACCTCGGGCCGGGCGGCGGAGACCGACCTTGGGAGGTCTCCAGAGATTTCAGGCCACGGACGAGGTGATCTCGTAGGTCTCGCCCTCGGGCGACACCGAGTCGACCTTGGACTCCTGGCGAGCCTCGTCACGCAGCTTCGCGGCGGCACCGCGCGGCATCAGCACCGTGCACGCGAGCCCGATCAGCGCGATGACGAACGCGACCCAGAACACGGAGTGCAGCGCGTCGGCGAACGCGTCGCCGACCTGTGCTCGCACCTCGGGCGGCACCTGTTGCTGCCCCGCCGGGGTGAGCACGTCGTTGGCGTCGATGCCGGCCTGCGCACCGAAGAGCTCCGTCAACCGGTCGGTCAAGGCGGTGAGCATCACCGAAGCCGCGACGGCGACGCCGACGGCACCCCCGAGCTGGCGGGTGAAGTTCACGAGGCCGGTCGCGACACCCATGCGCGGCAGCGGGACGGAGTTCTGCGCGGCGAGCGACGTCGACATGAAGATCAGGCCCATGCCGAACCCGAGCACGATCAGGTAGATGCTGAGCTCGGGCTGGCCCCCACCGCCGAGCCGTGTGAGGAGGTACGTGCCGAGCGCGACGAACGATGCGCCCGCGGTGACGATCACGCGGAACCCGAGGCGCAGCACGAGGCGGGCGCCGCCGGCGGAGCCGACCATCATCGCCAGCATGAGCGGGATGAGGATCTGACCTGCGCCGGTCGCCGACTCGCCGAGGACCGTGCGGCCGTAGAGGGGCATGAAGGAGAGGACCCCGAACATCGTCATGCCGAGGAACCCGGTGATGATCGTCGAGGCCCGCAGCGCCGGGATCTTGAACAGGTCGAGCGGGATCAGCGGCTCCTTCACCCGCCGCTCGATCACGATGAACGCGAGGAGCAGCAGCGCGCTGGCGCCGAACGTCCCGATGACCGGGCCCGAGAGCCAGGGGTTGTCGCGGCCGCCGGTCTCGAGCCCGTAGACGAGCAGCCCGCTCCAACCGAGCAGTGTCACGACACCGCCCCAGTCGAAGTTGTGCCGGTGTCGATGCTGGATCGGCTCGATCATCACGACCGCGACCAGGGTCATCGCAAAGAGCCCGATCGGCAGGGTCACGAAGAACACCCAGCGCCACGACAGCTCGTCGGTGAGGAAGCCGCCGAGGAACGGGCCGAGCACCGCGGCCAGCGCGAAGACCACCGAGTAGATCGCTGAGATCTTCGCCCGCTGCTCCATCGTGTAGAGGTCGGCGCTGATCGTCTGCGCGACCGGCAGCACGCACCCGGCGCCGACGCCCTGGACCGCGCGGAAGATGATGAGCTCCGTCATCGTCTGCGAGGTGCCGCAGAGCACGGTGCCGAGCATGAAGAGACCCATCCCGATGAGGAAGATCTTCTTGCGACCGAACATGTCGGCGAGACGGCCCCAGATCGGGATGGTCGCGATCTCGGCGAGCAGGAAGCTGGAGAAGACCCACGCGTACTGGTCGATGCCGCGCAGATCGCCGACGATCGTCGGCATCGCGGTCGAGACGATCGTGCCGTCGATCGACGCGAGGAACATCGCCGAGATGACCGCGACCGTCGTGAGGATGACGCGCTTGCGCGAGAGCCGCGACGCGTACTCGGTCTGCTGGACGTCGGTGCGTGCTCATGTGTCGGCTCGCAGGGCCGGCGTGATCAGGAGCGCGAACGCCTCGATGCGTCGCGCCACCGTCGGGTCGTTGCGCGTGAGGTACTCGACGAAGAGCCCCCAGAGGAACGTCGCGATGACATCGGCGGCGCCGACGACGTCGGCGTCGGACGCCAGGTCGTCGGCGCCCTCGAGCAGCGCCTGCCAGCGCTCGCGCCACGCAACGGCGAGCTCGGCCCCGACCTCGAGCGCGTCCGTGTCGCCGAGGACGGCTTCACGGTGCATGAGGCGGAGGAAGTCGGCGTCGTCGACGAGGCGGGCGAACTCCCGGGCGGCCTGCTCGACGATGCGGCCCTCGACGGTGGTCGACACCGCGGGTTCGGGCGGCGTGTCCGGCCCGCCGCCACCACGGGCCGCGTACACGGCACGGATGAGGTCGGCCTTCGAGGCGAAGTGGTAGTAGAGCCCGGGCACGGTCACGCCGGCCGCCTCGGCGAGCTCCCGGACGCTGACCGCGGCCGTCCCTCGTTCGGAGAACAGGCGCAACGCGGCCGCCACGATCCGGTCCTGCGTCGCGCCCGCTGTCGCGGTGCGCGCGCTCACGGGCCGCACCCTAACGCTTGCTTGAACGCTCGTTCAAGTCCCGGACCGACGCGCCCGCTAGCGGCGGTGCTCCCCCATCCGGCGGAGGATCGTCCGCCGGCGCTCCTGGAGGTCGGCGAAGGTCAGGCGGTCCACCTCGGTCGGGACCATGAAGCCGGCCTTCACCGCGTCGAGGTCGACGGCCTGCGGGATCGCCGAGGCCCCCAGCTCCCGGACCAGCCGCTCACCGTGGGTCTGGGTGAAGTAGGTGTGCACGTGGACGATCTCGGCGAGGAGGTCGAGGTCGGGCGCCAGGGTGGCCGTCGCCGCGTTGAGGAACATCAGGTTCTTCACGAAGAGCATGAGGTCCTTGGGGGCCCGGGCGCCGTAACCGAGCAGCTTCTTCACGAGGCCTTCGAGCTCACCGACCAGCTCGTCCGCCGACATCTGCATCGGGTCGTTGACGGGCTGGTCGAGTCCGAGGTCGACCATGACCGCGTCGATGTCGGTGTCGCTCGGGAACGCGCCGAGGTCGCGCAGCGCCACGAGCTGGCCGCGCACGTCACCGCCCGTCCCTGCGAGCAGCAGACGGAGGAACGCGATGCGCTGCGGTTCCTCGAGCCGCCCGGTGATGCCGAAGTCGAACAGCACGGTCCGGCCCGACGGCTGCACGAGCAGGTTGCCGCCGTGGAGGTCGCCGTGGAACACGCCGTACAGGAGCGCGCCCTCGAGCGAGGCGATCAGGCCGGCACGGAGCACCGCGTTCGTGTCGACCCCCGCGTCGTGCATCGACTCGACGTCGTCAAAGGCGAAGCCGCGCAGCCGCTCCATCACGAGCACGCGGCGCGTGACCAGGGTCGGGTGCGGACGCGGGACGACCATCGTGCGCTGGTCGGTGGCGGCGAGCACGTGGGCGAGGTCGAGCATGTTCTCGGCCTCGAGGCGGAAGTCGAGCTCCTCGACGATCTGCTCGGCGAAGAGCTCCACCAGGGCCGGCGGGTTGGCCAGCGCGGCGACGGGGATCCGGCCGACGAGGAGCGGCGAGAGCCAGGCGAGGGCGCGCAGGTCCTGGTCGACGAGCGCGGCGACGCGTGGTCGCTGCACCTTCACGACGACCTCCTCGCCGGTGACGAGGCGAGCGGCGTGGACCTGCGCGATCGACGCGGCGGCGAGCGGCTCCTCGGCGAACTCGGCGAAGACCGCCTCGAGCGGGCGACCGAGGTCGCGCTCGACGACCGCGCGCACGTCGGCGAACCGCTCGGGCGGCACCTGGTCGCGCAGCCGCTTGAACTCGTCGACGAGCTCCTCGGGGAACAGGCCCTCGAACGCCGAGACGATCTGGCCGAGCTTCACGTACGTCGACCCGAGCTGCTCGAACGCGCGGCGCAGCCGCTTCGCCAGGCCCGCCCGCGACTCGGGCGTCCCACGCTCGTGCCGGCGCCAGCCGACGAGGGCGACGCCGATGGTGACGGCGACGCGGACGATCCGGCCGAGCGGCGGGATGCGACGGCGGGCGAGGAGGCGCGGCACCTCGGCACGGGTGCGGGCCCGCACCCGGTCGAGCCGCCGGCACCAGACGAGCTCGTCGGGCTCGACGCGCCAGGGACCCTCGTCCGTGAAGGCGTACTCGGCGACGTCGGGCGAAGTCACCCGTTCATCTTGGTCGGGCCCGCGCCCGGCGCTCCGAGCGGCGGTCCGCAACGCAAACGTGCCCCTGGAAGGGGGGTCCCAGGGGCACGTTCAGGGGGACCGTGGTGGTCGGTCACCGGGTTGTCGCTCTGGCGGTGCTAACAGCGACCACCCCACGGCTGATTCCCATCACGGGCGTAGGTGTCGGCCGCGATCTGGTCCTGCGACGCGGGGTCGACCGCAGCCGGGTCGGCACCGACGAGGTCGGTGCGGCCCGACGCGGCCGCGTTCGAGTCCCACGTCTGCTGGTCGTACTGGTAGGCGCCCCGATAGGTCCCGCTCGAGCTCACGGCGCCGTAGTCGCCGCGGCTCTCCCGCTCACGGATCGACCCGAGGCAGTCGCCGGAGCCGGGATGGGCCGCGGCGGCCGCCTCGGCCTGGGCGATGCCCTCGTAGAACTGGCCGAGCTGGACGGCCTGCACCCACGCGCCGACCTGCATCCAGTGCGCTTCCTCGACGAGGCGTTCCTCGCTGATGCTGACGGCCGTCAGCGGCCGCTCGGGATGCGGGGGCGCGGCGAGATCCGGGTCGACGCCGAGTCCGGCGGCGACGGGCATGGTGGTCACGAACGCGGCGCCGACGAGGGCGGCGCCGGCCGCGACGAAGCGATTGCGCATGGAGCTCTCCTGGGGTTCGGAGGTGTGGGGTCGTGGGACGAAGTGACCGGTCAGGTCAGGCGCAGGTCCAGGCCGACCAGTTGCCCCGGCTCAGGTACAGGTCCCGAGCAGCGAGGGCGTTCGTCCGGGCGTCGAACCATTGGCCGCCGTAGGCGTCCACGGTCCCCTGGAGGTGGGGTCCGAGCTGGAACAGGCCCTTGTAGGTGGCGTTGGGGTAGCCCGCCAGGGCGTTCATGCCCGACTCGCACCAGGCGATGCTGAGCGCCTTGTCGGCGACGCCGAGGGGACCGAAGACCTCGTGGATGACGAGCTCCTCGTGGGATGGCGCCGGAGCAGGTCCGGAGCCGAAGCCGCAGCCCGCGGCGGTCACGGCGATCGCGAGGGCGCTCAGGGCGAGGGCGAGCGTGCGACGCCGGCGGCGGGGGCGGGTGTTCGTGGCAGGAGATGCGGCGGCAGGCCGCTCCGCATGTGGGGGCGCACCGGTCTCGGCGTTGGGACCTCGACCGGCAGCGTTCACTCGGTGCATGTTGGTGCTCCTTCTGGGGGGTTTGGGTGTCTTGGGGTGTCCGGGGGGACGACGCTCCCTACCCGGTCTGCTCCCGTCGGACACCCGGGGGCGGCGCGCGCGACGAGAGAAGGCGGAAGAAAGGGAGGAAAACCGCGAATCAGTCGAGTTACATCCGTGGTCTTCATCGACCACGCTAGTCAGGTCGCGTGGCCCGATGGCCTACTCGGACCACCAGATGTCGCGTAGGTGAACAACGTCACCCTGGGCACCGGATGGGTCGGATCGCCGCGATCCCTTGTGCCGTCAGGCTCTGACTGTCAAGTCGCACCGGAAGGGGCGTCGCGGTCCTCGAGGACGGCCATGGCCGCGTTCCGGCCGTTGATCGCCATCACGCTGCCCCCGGGATGGGTCCCGGCGCCGCAGAGGTAGACGCCGTCGACCCCGATCCGGGGGGCGAACCGGCGGTCCCACATCTGATCGGGGAGGCATTCCCCCTGGAAGATGTGGCCGCCCGTCAGGCCCATCCGCTCCTCGACGTCCGGGGGCCCGAGCACCTGGCGCTCGACCACGCAGTCGGCGACGTCCGGGGCGAAGCGGGCGATCGCGGCGAGGGTGGCGTCGGCGATCTCGTCCCGGCGCTCGGCCCAGGTGCCCTCGGCCAGCTCGTACGGCACGAACTGGGCGAACACGCTCATCGTGTGCGTCCCCTCCGGGGCCACCGACGGGTCGTACGGCGTCTGGAAGTACAGCTCGCACCACTCGGGGGACGGCATGCCGCGGCGGGCCGTCTCGTAGGCGGCCTGGGTGTCGTCGATGCTGCGGCCGATCTCGACCTGGGCCCGGAAGATCGTCGGGTCGTCGTCGGAGGCCTTGAACGTCGGGAGCCGCGACAGCGCCAGGTTGAGCTTGATCACCGGGCTCGTGATGCGCCAGCCGTCGACCCGCTCCTGCAGGGCCGCGGGCACGTCCTCGAGCAGCCCGACCGTGCGCACCGGATCGGCGTTGCTGACGACCACCGGCGCGCGGATCGTCTCGCCGCCCTCGAGCCGGACGCCCTCGCCGGGGACGATCGCCGCGACCGGCACGCCCGCGGCCACGACCGCGCCGGCGTCGGTCGCCGCGTCGGCGAGGCAGAACGAGACCCGGCCCATCCCGCCCTCGACGAACGACCACCCCCCGATGAGCCCGAGGCTGTGGTGCGCGTGGATCCAGGCGGTGCCCGGGTCGCGGGGCCCGGCGAACGTGCCGATGACGCCCTGCCCGTGCAGCGCGGTGCGGAGCCGCTCGTCCTTGACGTGGCGCTCGACGACGTCGGCGATCGACGCCTCGAGCACGACCTCGAGCCCTTCGGCGTCGTCGGCGAACAGCCCCTCGAGCGCGGCCCGGTCGGGCGCGTCGCCGATCCACGTGTCGCCGGCCGGGCCGCGCCGGAGCGTCTCGCGGATGCGGTCGTAGAGGGCCTCGTAGGCGAGGAACCCCTCGACGTCCGACGGCGAGAGCGCCTCGACCTCCGCCGCGGTGCGCACGTCGTCGTGCCACTGGAACAGCGACGAGCCGTCCTCGAACGGCGTCCACTGGGTCGGGTCGACCCGGATGGTCCGGTACCCGTGGCGGGCGAGGTCGAGCTCCTCGATGACGAGCGGGTGGAGCAGCCCGACGAGGTACGCGCACGGGCTCATCACGAACCGCTCGTCGGAGAACGGCCGCTCGAGCGTGCAGGCCCCGCCGAGCTGGTCGCGGCGCTCGAGCACGAGCACCGACTGCCCGGCCCGGGCGAGGTACGCGGCCGCGGTGAGCCCGTTGTGCCCGCCGCCGACGACCACCACGTCCCAGTCGCGGCCGGCCAGCTCGCTGATCGGCGCGGGCAGGCCGAGGCGGCCCATGACCTCGTACGTGCTCACGACGCACCGCCGTCGTGCGCGCCGAGATACTGCCGGGCGAACCAGCCGACGGCGCCGTGGACGGCATCCTCCCGGGGCACGAGCGGGCCGGGCACCGACCGGCCCGACGCGAGGCCCCGCTGCACCGACTCGCAGGCCGCCCAGTCCTGGCGGTTCGTGACGTCCCAGAGCGCGATCGCCTCGTCGAGCGCGGCGTCGGCCGGCGCCAGCCACTCGCAGACGATGCGGGTGCGGCCGGCGTCGAGCGGTTCGAGGCGGTGGGTGAGGACGTAGTCGGGGTGGGCGCTCACGAGCAGCGTGGGGAGCAGCGCGACGTACGCGACCCGGCGCCGCATGCGGTCGTCGAGGCCGGGCAGGGGCGCCCCGGCCGCGGAGCCGTCCATCGACATCGTGGCTGCGTCGTCGGCGAGGTCCATCCAGCCGCCGACCCACGCCGGGCCCGGGGCGAGGTTGTCGCCGCTGTCGGGCGGGCTCACCCGGCAGAGCTCGGGGTGGATCCGGGGGCAGTGCAGGCACTCCTGGTAGTTCTCGTGCACGACCTTCCAGTTGGCCGCCACCTCGTAGTCGCGGCGCTCGACGGAGGCGAGCGAGCCGGCGTCGTGCGGGCCGAGGATCTCGTCGAGCCCGGCGAGCGCGTCGGCGAGCGGCGGCGCATCGCCGCTCGCGTTCACGAACACCCAGCCGAGGTGCTGGTCGACACGCAGCGGCACGAGCGCGAGGTCGTCGGGGTCGAACGTGGCGCCACCGGTCGCGTGCTTGAGGCGCCCGTCGAGGTCGTAGGTCCACGAGTGGTACGGGCAGACGATCGCGGCGCGGCACGCAGACTCGTCGACCTGCAGCGAGCTCGTGGCCGCGGTGGCGACAGACGTTGGCGAACGCACGGATCGCGTCACCGTCGCGGACGACGAGCGCGCTCCGCGGCCGAGGCTGGT
Source organism: uncultured Acidimicrobiia bacterium (assembly GCA_963731815.1). GTDB lineage: Bacteria > Actinomycetota > Acidimicrobiia > IMCC26256 > PALSA-555 > DATBSK01. Next base: position 261,340 of record CAVSWW010000011.1, read on the forward strand.
CGCGACCTGGCTGCCCGGCTCGGCCAGGGCACCTGCGTGGCAGGCAGCGACCCAACCGCCGTCGAAGACGTGCTCCCGCTCCCAGGCGAGCACGTCCGGGTCGGTGTACGCGGCGGCCGGCAGCATGCGGGCCTGCTCGATCGGGGCGAGCGCGGCCTGGACATCCGCGCGAGAGCGGGAGCGCTGCGCTGCGGGTGCTCACATCCGGCCTGCGTCGAGGGTGCGCTTCAGGAACTCCGACGTCCGCACGTTGTCGGGTTTCGTGAAGATCTTCTCGGGTGGGCCCTCCTCGATGATCTGGCCCTGGTGCAGGTAGCAGACCTTGCTCGCGACGTCGCGCGGCGAACCCCATCTCGTGGGTCGCGACGATCATCGTCATGCCCTGGTCGGCGAGCTCCTTCATCATCCCGAGCACCTCGTTGACGAGCTCGGGGTCGAGGGCGCTCGTGATCTCGTCGAAGAGCATGAGCGTGGGCTGCATCGCGAGCGCGCGGACGATCGCGACGCGCTGCTGCTGACCGCCCGAGAGCCGGTCGGGGTACTCCTCGGCCTTGTCGGCGAGACCGATGCGGTCGAGCAGGGTGTGGGCGCGCGCGTCGGCGTCCGCCTTGCTGAGGTCGAGCACCTTGCGGGGCGCCAAGCGTGATGTTCTCGACGCACCGTCATGTGCGGGAACAGGTTGTACGACTGGAACACGATCCCGACGTCGCGGCGGAGCCGGTTGAGCTTGATGTCGTCCTGGATCACCTTGCGGCCGTTGGTCCAGATCTCGCCGGCCTGCACCGCCTCGAGCCCGTTCACGCAGCGGAGCAGCGTCGACTTGCCCGAGCCGGACGCGCCGATGAGGCAGACGACCTCGTGCTCCTCGACCGTCATGTCGATCTGGTCGAGCACCGTGTTGGTGCCGAACCGCTTCACGACCCCGCGGATCTCGACGAGTCGCCATCAGCCGCCACCTCCGGCCATGCGCTGCTGGTCACGCTTCACGAGGTAGTCGGTGAAGCGCGTCATCGGGATCGTGATCACGAGGAAGCAGATCCCGAGGCCGGTGACCGACGACAGGTTGAAGTTGTTGCCGGAGTAGAGCCGGGCGATGTTGAAGCCCTCGAGCACACCCACGATGTTGAGCAGCGCGGTGTCCTTCTGCAAGCCGATGAAGTCGTTCATGAGCGGCGGGATCACGCGCCGCACGGCCTGCGGGAGCACGACGTGGCGCAGCGACTGGCCCTGCGAGAGGCCGAGGCCGCGCGCCGCGGCGCGCTGGCTCCAGTGCACGCTCTCGATGCCGGCCCGGTACACCTCGGCGACGTAGGCGCCGTAGATGAGGACGAGGGCGAAGATGCCGAGGATGACGAGCTGGTCGATGATGACCGTCGCCCCGATGTCGGTGCCCGGGATGGTGAAGCTGAACAGCTCGAAGTTGATGTCGGCGGTGTCCTCGATGATCGGCAGCTGCGTGAGCGGCAGCCCGAACACCACCAGGTAGATCGTGATGATCGCGGGCAGGCCACGGAAGACGTCGACGTACGCGATCGAGAACCAGCGCAGCGGCGCGGCCGCCCTGCCCGGCAGCTGGCGCATGATCACGACGATCAGCGCCCAGATCAGGACGAAGAACTCGGCGACGATGAAGATGGTGACGTTGAGCATGAAGCCCTCGAACACCTCCGGGAAGCTGTCGCTGATGTGCTCCGCCGAGAAGAAGGTGTTGGCGACGTCGATGATGCCGGGCCACGCGCTCCAGATGGCGAGGCCGAGGACGAGCATGAGCGACAGCCCGATCGCGACGACCGAGAGCCGACGCGCGAGCCGGGCTCGCTGCTCGTCCGTCTCGGGGCCGTCGATGTCGACGACCTGCGCCTCGGCGTGCCGGCCGTAGATCAGCGACGAAGATCGCGAGCGGCAGCGCGACGCAGAACCAGCCGAGCACGCCGTTGTCGCCGCCCCCGGACTTGATCGCGGCGAGCGCGCGCGCCGAGGCGAGGACGAGCGCGATCGTCGCGATCGCGAGGATCAGGGCGCGGACCGTGCGGCGCCGGTCTCGCGCGGTGCGTTCCCCGGGATCGCTGCCCGGGACAGTGAGGGTCCCGGCAGGTGCGCCGGGCCCCTCACCCCCAGTCAAACCGGAGCTCCGTTCGACTCAGGCCGTGGAGCTCAGATCTCGAGGTACGGCACCGTCGACGGGTTGCCCTTGAACTCGGGCACGAGCCACTGCTCCTCGAGCGCGGCGAGCGTGCCGTCGTCGGCGAGCTTCTTGATCTCCGCGTTGAGGTCGGCCTTGATCTTCGAGCCCTTCGGCATCACGGCGCCGTAGCGGCCGGTGTTGGTCTTGAACTGGCCGACGACCGACAAGCCCGAGTTCGCCTGCCCGGCCTGCGCGAGCAGGATCGACGTGTCGGTCATCACCGCGTCGACCTGCTTGGCCTTGAGGGCCTGGAACATCTGCGTGGTCTCCTGGTACGCGCGCGGCGCCTCGTCGACCTTCAGCTTGTTCTTCAGGAAGTCGACCTGCGTCGTGCCGGTCTGCACGCCCCAGCGGAGCTCGCGTGCCGCGTCCGCGTCGGGCACCTGCGTCCCGGTGTTGACCATGATCCCGTTGTCGGACCGGTAGTACGGCGTCGAGAAGAGCACGACCTCCGCCCGCTCCGGCGTGATGCTGACCTGCGACAGCGCGAAGTCGAAGCCCTTCGCCTTGCCGGCGACGAGCGCATCGAACGAGACGTTCGAGATCTTCACGTCGCTGTAGCCCAGGTCCTCACCGATCTGCTGGGCGAGCTCGTACTCGAAGCCACCGTCGAGGCTCGCCGGCGTGTCGCCGTTCCAGAAGCCCGGCGCGGGAAGGCTCGTCGCCACCCGCAGGGTCGCCCTTGTCGCTGCCGGCTCCCGCCGGCGCCACGAACGCGGCACCGAGCCCGATCGCCACGACGCCTGCCATGAGCAGGCGCAATCCCCGTCGTCGCACGTGAACACTCCCCGTCCGTTTGGTGAACCGAGGCGCAATGTAGCCGTGTGTCCTCGACAGCGCAAGGAGCAGCGTGCGGCCCGTAACCTGAACGTCATGCGCGACGTGCGCCACTGGGTCGGCGGCAAGGAGTGGCAGGGCACGGGGCAGCGATCCGGCGACGTGTTCGACCCCTCGACCGGCGCCGTGCAGGCGAGGGTGCCGCTCGCCGATCCGGCCGACGTCGGCACCGCGGTCGACGGCCGCGGCCCAGGCGTTCCCGGAGTGGCGCGACACGGCGCTCGGGCGCCGGGCCCGGGTGATGTTCGCGTTCCGCGAGATCGCCGAGCGGCACAAGGACGAGCTCGCTCGGATCGTCAGCGCCGAGCACGGCAAGGTCGTGGCCGACGCGCTGGGCGAGGTCGCCCGCGGGCTCGAGGTCGTCGACTTCGTCTGCGGGATCCCCCACCTGCTCAAGGGCGAGCACTCGTCGGAGGTGTCGACCGACACCGACGTCCACTCGCTGCGCCAGCCGCTCGGCGTGTGCGCCGGCATCACCCCGTTCAACTTCCCCGCCATGGTCCCGATGTGGATGTGGCCGGTCGCGATCGCGTGCGGCAACACGTTCGTGCTGAAGCCGTCGGAGCGCGACCCGTCGGCGTCGCTCCTCGTGGCCGAGTGGCTCGCCGATGCGGGGCTGCCCGAGGGCGTGTTCAACGTGGTGCACGGCGACAAGGTCGCAGTCGACGCGCTGCTCGAGCACCCCGACGTGCGCGCTGTCAGCTTCGTCGGCTCCACGCCGATCGCGCGGTACGTGTACGAGACCGCGGCGAAGCACGGCAAGCGCGTGCAGGCGCTCGGCGGCGCGAAGAACCACATGGTCGTGCTCCCCGATGCCGACCTCGAGGCCGCGGCCGACGCCGCGGTGAGCGCGGGATACGGGTCCGCCGGCGAGCGGTGCATGGCGATCTCGGTCGTCGTCGCGGTCGGCGCGATCGGCGACGAGCTCGTCGACGCGATCCGCACGCGCACCGAGGCGGTCGTCGTCGGCCCGGGCGACGACGCGGCGTCGGAGATGGGCCCGCTCGTGACGTCGGTGCATCGCGATCGCGTGCGTGGGTACGTCGACGCGGGCGTCGAGAGCGGGGCGACGCTCGTCGTGGACGGGCGTGAGCTCGTGGTCGACGGGCGCGAGGACGCGTTCTTCGTCGGGCCGTGCCTGTTCGACCGCGTGACGCCCGACATGTCGATCTACACCGACGAGATCTTCGGCCCGGTGCTCTCGGTCGTCCGGGTCGAGACGTACGAGGACGCGGCACGGCTGCTGTCCGACAACCCGTACGCGAACGGCGTGGCGATCTTCACGCGCGACGGCGGCGCGGCGCGGCGGTTCGAGCGCGAGGTCGACGCGGGGATGGTGGGCGTCAACGTCCCGATCCCGGTGCCGATGGCGTACTTCTCGTTCGGCGGGTGGAAGCAGAGCCTGTTCGGCGACACGCACGTCCACGGTCCGGAGGGCGTGCGCTTCTACACCCGCGCCAAGGTCGTCACGACGCGCTGGGCCGACCCCGCCACCCGTGGCCCCGACCTCGGCTTCCCTCGCACGTCCTGACCAGCTGACCTGGATGCGTAGCGAGCCTTCGCCACCAGGGTTCAGCAACGCAGGTGCAACCTGCGTTGCTGAACCCTCGGTGCGAAGGTGAGCTACGCATCCACGAGCAACGGTGATCCGGATGCGATCGTCATCGGCGCGGGGCCGAACGGGCTCGTCGCGGCGAACGTGCTCGCCGACGCGGGGTGGACGGTCCTCGTGCTCGAGGCGCAGCCGACTCCCGGCGGGGCCGTCCGCAGCGCCGAGCTCGCCGCACCGGGGTTCGTCGCCGACGTCGCCAGCTCCTGCTACCCGCTCGGCGTCGCATCGCCGGTCATCCAGTCGCTCGAGCTCGAGCAGCACGGTCTGCGGTGGTCGCATGCACCGCTCGCGCTCGCGCACCCGGCGCCCGACGGCTGCGTCGCCGTCGACCCGAGCGACCCGGACGCGACGACCCGCTCCATCGACGCGTTCGCGCCGGGCGACGGGAAGACGTGGGAGCGCCTGTACCGCAAGTGGGAGAAGGCCGGCGACGAGGTCATCGCCTCGCTGCTGTCGCCGTTCCCACCCGTCCGGGCGGCGCTCCGCGTCGCGGGCGCGCTCGGGCCACGCGACCTCCCCGGCTTCCTCCGTCTCGCGTTCGGGTCGCTGCTGGGCATCTCGCGGCGCTTCGACGGCGCGGGCGGCCCGCTGCTGCTCGGCGGCAACATGGCCCACACCGACCTGTCGGTGTCGGCGACGACCGGTGGGCTCTACGGCTGGCTGCTCGCCTGCCTCGCGCAGGACGTCGGCTTCCCGGTCGTCGAGGGCGGCGCCGGCAACCTGACCGACGCGCTCGTCCGCCGACTCGAAGCGCGCGGGGGCGCCGTCCGCTGCGACGCACGCGTGAAGCGCGTCCTCGTCGACGGCAAACGCGTCCGCGGGGTCGACGCCTTCGGCATCGGCGAGGTGCGCGCGAAGCGCTCGGTGCTCGCCGACACGTCGGCACCCGCGCTCTACCTCCACCTGATCGCGCCCGAGCACGTCCCGGGGCGCTTTCGACGGGCGATGTCGCGGTTCCGATGGGACTACGCGACGGTCAAGGTCGACTGGGCGCTCGACGAGCCGATCCCCTGGGAGGCGGAGCCGCCGCGCCGTGCGTGCACGATCCACCTCGTCGACTCGATCGACGACCTGCGCACTGCAGGCGCGCAGCTGGAGGATCGCCGCGTCCCGGCCCGTCCGTTCGTCATCGTCGGTCAGGCGACGACCGCTGATCCGTCGCGGTCGCCCGCCGGCACGGAGGCAGCCTGGGCGTACGCGCACGTCCCGCAGCACGTTCGTGGTGACGCCGGACCCGACGGGATCGCGGGACGGTGGGCGCACGGCGACGGCGACCACTTCGCCGACCGGATCGAGGGCGAGATCGAGCGACGGGCACCGGGCTTCCGCGATCGCATCCGCGCCCGCCATGTCCTCACGCCGCTGACCCTCGAGGACCTTGACGCCAACCTCGTCGGCGGCGCGGTCGGCGGCGGCACGTCCGCACTGACGCAGCAGCTGTTCTTCCGCCCCCTGCCCGACTGGTCGGGCGGCGAGCGCACGCCGATCCGCGGTCTGTACCTCGCGTCGGCCGGCGCGCACCCCGGTGGTGGCGTGCACGGTGCGTGCGGCGCCAACGCAGCGCATGCCGCGCTGCGCGCCGACGGCTGACGAGCGACCGACCCGTCGATTCGCGGGGCTGGAACGGGGGTCCGCGAGTTCGCCGTTTCGCGACGGTACGGTCGATCGCGTGGATCGGTATTGTGCGCGCCCGACCTGCAACGAACCCGCCGTCGCGGCGTTCAACTTCGACGGTCTGCGGCGCATCGTCTGGCTGAACGCGATCACCGAGGCCCGCACCAACACAGCGGGGGACCTGTGCAACCGGCACGCCGATCGGCTGAACCCTCCGGTCCACTGGGAGCTGCGCGACCTCCGCTCGGGTGAGGTCACCGTGACGATCGGCGAGATCCCGGCCGAGTGGCTGGTGCGGATCGGCGACAAGGCGGCCCATCAGCGGCGCGACCGTGCCCTGCTCCCCGAGGACGAAAATGCCGCGCCTGCAGCCGACGAGAGCACGCCGCTCCTCGCTCGGGCGTTCCGCGCCGCGGGTCGACGCGACCCGCAACGCGCAGACGACAGCTCCTTCTCGCCCTCGTCGCCCTCCTGGTGCTCGTCACGGTCGTGGCGGTCGCCACGATCGGCAACGGCGACGACTCGACCTCGGAGCCCGATCGTCGCGGCGGTCTCCCCGCGTTCGTCCAGGACGCGCAGCGTCGCAAGCTCGTGCCCGCGTTCGAGCGCGCCGCGCGCACGGAAGGGCTTCCGGTCGCGCTGATCGAGGCGCTCGCATGGCGCGAGTCCCAGTGGGACGCGTCGGCCGTCAACGCGACGTCGGGCGCGGTCGGCATCGGGCAGCTCCTGCCCGAGACCGCGGTGTTCGTCGCCACGCAGCTGTTGGGCGAACCCGACCTCGACCCGACCGACGCGCAGGACAACATCCGGCTCACGGCGCGGTACCTCCGAGCGCTGATCGAGCGGTTCGGTGGTGACGTGCCCACGGGCATCGCCGCGTACCTGCAGGGCTCCTCGTCGGTGGCGAACGATGGCGTGACCGCACAGACTGCCGCGTACGTGGATCAGATCCTGACGCTGCAAGACGAGTTCGCCGATGCGGCGCGCGGTACCGAGGGAACGATGAGCAGGTGAGCGACGACTTCGAGTGGATGGACGCGACGGCGCAGGCGGAAGCCGTGCGGAACGGCGATGTCACGCCGAGCGAGCTGCTGGAGGGCGCGCTCGCGCGGATCGCGGACCGCAACCCCGCGCTCAACGCCGTCATCCACGATCTCTCCGAGAAGGCCCGCGCCGCGGCCGCCGATCCCGCGCTCCCGGACGGGCCGTTTCGCGGCGTCCCGTTCCTGCTCAAGGACGCCGTCGCGCACTCCGCCGGCGACCCGTACCACTGCGGCATGCAGGTGCTCAAGGACGCGGCGTGGACCGAGCCGGAGGACACGTGGCTCGTCGAGCGGTTCCGGGCCGCGGGCTTCGTGATCTGCGGCAAGACGAACCTGCCCGAGATGGCATCGTCGGTGACGACCGAGCCGCTCGCCTACGGACCGACGCGCAACCCGTGGGACACGACTCGCTCACCCGGGGGGTCGAGCGGCGGCGCGGGCGCGGCGGTCGCGTCGGGCATGGTCGCGGTCGCCCACGGCAACGACATGGGCGGCTCGATCCGCGTCCCGTCGTCGATGTGCGGGCTGGTCGGGCTCAAGCCGAGCCGCGCGCGCTCGACGCTCGGTCCCGACTTCGGCGAGTACTGGGCGATGACGACCCACGAGCACGTGCTCGTCCGGTCGGTGCGCGACACCGCTGGGGTGCTCGACGCGATCGCTGGTCCGGGGGCCGGCGACCCGTACACCGCGCCACCGCCCTCCCGCCCGTTCCTCGACGAGGTCGGCGCCGACCCGGGACGCCTGCGGATCGGGTGGCGCACCGACTCGTCGACCGGAGCACCGCCGACGCACCCCGACTGTGTCGCCGCGGTCGAGACGACGGTCCGCGTGCTCGCCGACCTCGGGCACGAGGTCGCACCGACCGAGCTCACCGCGCTCGACGACCCACGGTTCTCCGAGGGCATCGGTGCCGTGTTCAGCGTCTTCATCGCTGGTGATCTGGCGCGCTGGAGCAGGAAGCTGGGGCGCGCGCTGTCGCCGTCCGACCTCGAGCCGTGGAACGCGACGATGGCGGAGGTCGGCGCCGCGACGAGTGCCGTCGACTACGCCCTCGGGATCGAGAAGCTGCAGGCCTACGCGCGTGGGCTCGTGGGGTGGTGGACCGCGGGCAACGACATCCTCGTGACACCCATGATCACGCAACCGCCGTACGAGCTCGGCTGGCTCGGTCCGGCAGTCGACCCCGGCGAGCTCATCGGTCGCCTGGCGGGCGCCACCACCTTCACGATGCCGTTCAACGTGACCGGCCAGCCCGCGATCTCACTGCCGCTGCACTGGAACGACGACGGCCTGCCGATCGGCGTCCAGCTGGTCGCGGCGCCCGGTCGTGAGGACGTGCTGCTGCGCGTCTCGAGCCAGCTCGAAGCGGCCCTGCCGTGGGCCGACCGTCACGCCCGCGATCGGCTGAGCCGCGTGCGTCGTACGACCCCAGGGTTCTCCCGAGCTGTCACGGGACGTTCGCCACGCTCGGCTGGGCGGATGCATGCTTCCCGCATGACGGAGCGCACGCCCCGCATCGGCGTCCTCGCCCCGATGCGCACCGAGTTCAAGCCGCTGGTCAAGCCGCTCGGCCTCGAGCCGATCGACGACACCTACCACCGGGGCGCGATCGGCGGTGTCGAGATCATCGCCACACAGACCGGCATCGGCACCCAGGCCGCGACCGACGTGACCGAGCGGCTGCTCGACGACCACGCGCTCGACCACGTCATCGTGGTCGGGATCGCAGGCGGACTCGGACCGGAGCTCGACGTCGGCGACCTCGTGTTCCCCGAGGTCGTCGTCGATCGTCCGAACGGGACGACGCACCGGGCGACACCCATCGGTGGGATCGAGCTGGCCGGCGTCATCGTGACGTCCGACGAGTTCAACTACCCGCGCGAGGTCCTCGACGGCTTCATCACCGACGGCGTGCTCGCGGTCGACATGGAGACGGGCTCGGTCGCAGGCGTGTGCGAGCGGCGCGGCGTCCCGTGGACCGCGTTCCGCTCCCTCAGCGACCACGACCAGAAGGCACCGGTCGACACCGCGGTGCTCGGTCTCGCGACGCCCGAGGGCGGCGCGAACGTGAAGGCCGTGCTCCGCTACGTCGGACCGAAGCCATGGCGGCTCAAGAAGCTGAGTCGTCTCGCTCGCGACTCGCAGACCGCGACGCGCGCCGCCGCCGGAGCTGCGGTCGCGGCCTGCGAGCGACACGACTGGTCGTCAGCGACTTCCTAGCGCGGCTTCACCGGGCTCGACGGTGTCGAACCCGCCCCTGTCCCATACTTGTTCGTCGCCTTGACCGTGCACGTGTCAGCCGTCCCCGCCGTTCCAGCCCTGAAAACGAAGCGTCGTCCGGCCCCCGGGGCGCCCCAGCGACTCACTGCCCCGGGAACCGATCGACGTTTACTATACGTCGTTCAGTGTCGCGCAGAGCGTCGCGAGACGTCAACCGCTCTCCACGCGGGTACTCGCTCCGAACCGCGGGACCCGAAGCTGACCGGCGGTCAGGCGTCGAACCGCCAGCGGGTGGGCGTCGTGCTCTCACCGTCCGTCGGGAAGGCGAACGCCGTCGTCGGCGTGATCTCGTAGACCGCATAGGGCGGTCCGCCCGAGGTGGGGGCACCGAAGTCGGCATCGAGCTCGTCGCCGACGATCCAGGTCTTCCAGCCGTGGACCCGGTCGAACGCAGCCGAGGCCCGGCCGAGGTCGGCCTCGTCCTGCAGCCGCCGGGCCCGCCCCTCGACGACGAGGTGGACGTCGCCGGCGTCCTTCGAGAGGACGCAGCGGTCCTCCGACTCGAGGTTGCGGCTCTTGCGCGTCGTGCGCTTCGCCGCGACATAGAGGGCGGGGTCGGCCCACGTGCACAGCACGGGCACCAGGTGCGGTCCGCCGTCGGGCCGCACCGTCGCGAGCCACGCCCAACCGCCGCCGCCGAGGCGCGCCGACGCCTCGGACCACGGCAGCGGCTGCGTGTTCCCCGCGTCGGTCGCGGCGACCGTGCCCTTGCCGGCCCGCGACATCGCCTCGACCCGTGGTCGGGTCACCGGGTCAGCGCTTGGGCTGGTACCGGCAGACCTGCACGCCGGTGGCCGCGGTCTCGGCCGAGATCAGCTCGTACGTGCGCGCCTCGCCGTCGTCCGGGAAGAGCGTCTTGCCGCCGCCGAGCGTGATCGGCTCGATGAAGACGACGAGCTCGTCGACCAGTCCGGCGCTCAGGAGCGCGCGGACGACCGTCAGGCTGCCGTAGATGTAGATGTTGCCGCCGGGCTGCTCACGCAGCTCGGCGACCTTGTCGACGAGGTCGCCGTTGCGGACGATCGTCGTGGGCTGCCACTTGATGTCGGACTCCGAGAGCGTGTCGGACACGACGTACTTCTGGGCGCCGTTGATCCAGTCGGCGAACGGGTCGCCGCCCCTCGCGGGCCACGCATCGGCCGACACCTGGTACGTGCGCCGGCCCTGCAGCAGCACCTCGTTCTGCTCGGCGAAGCCGCCGACGACCCGCCCCATGACGTCGGGGTCGAAGAACGGCATCGACCAGCCGCCGTGCTTGAACCCGCCGCTCGTGTCCTCTTCGGGACCGCCGGGCGCCTGGACCACTCCGTCGAGACTCATGAACTCGCTGGCGAGGACTCGCATCGGTGCTCTCCCTGTCGTCGGGTCGTCGAGGATGCAGACGGATCTCGGGTCAGCAACTCATCGCGACGACAGCCTGCACGCACCGGAGCGCCGCAGTGATCTGAGGAAGAGCGCGCTCGGAGGGATTCGAACCCCCAACCTTCTGATCCGTAGTCAGATGCTCTATCCATTGAGCTACGAGCGCTGGAGTGGCCTCAGTGTAGGGGACGATCCCCTGACTTCGGGCTCTGGAGATCGGGCGAGCGCGACGAGCTCGCCGAGCGCGGTGTCGAAGTGCTTCCCCAGCGAGTCGACCGGCGCCGGCGCGACATCGGGGCACGTGACGACGCCGATGTCGACATCGTCGTCGCAGCTCACGATCGTGATGTTGAGCGCGGCGCCGTCGAAGATCGGGCCGAGCGGGAAGAGCGCCGTGAGCCGCGCGCCGCCGCAGTACACGGGGATCTCGGGACCCGGGACGTTGGAGAGCACGAGGTTGACGGGCGGTGGGAGCCGGCTCGCGAGCCCGAGGTTCGAGTAGGCGCGGAAGAGCAGTCCCACGATGTTCCAGGGCGCGGCGTCGGCGATCGCACCGAGCGTGTGCGGACCGACGTCGCGGTGCGTCGCCTTGGCGTCGCGCATCTCGTCGCGAGAGGCGTCGAGACGAGCCCGCGGCTCGGCGAGGTGCGTCGGGATCGACGCGAACAGCACCGACACCTTGTTGCCCGCCATGTGCGCGTCGTCGCCGCGCACCGCGACGGGCACCGCGGCGACGAGCGCCTTGCCCGGCAGCTCACCGGCCTCCTCGAGCCACGACCGCAGCGCCCCGGCGCACATCGCCGTCGCCACGTCGTTCAGGGTCAGCCCGAACGCCTCGGTGACCTCGCGCACGTCGGCGAGCGGCACGGTCGTCAGCGAGACCGCGCGGGCCGCGGTGATCGAGCGGTTGAGCGACGTGCGGGGCGCGGAGAGGGGGAGCGTCACGGACCGGCCCGCGTCGCGCAACGCCCGCGCGAAGCCCACCGCGGCGCTCGGGACGTGACGGACCGTGCGCGCCGCCGCGACGGGCAGGCGCACCGCGGCGTGGACGATCGCACCGACGCCCAGGTCGCGGGCCTTCGGGGTCGCGCGCCGGCTGACCTCCTCGGTCGGCGCGGTCGGCTCGAGGTCGAACAGGGCGCCGAGCACGCCGACCGCCGCCGCACCGTCCATCACGCTGTGGTGCACCTTGGCCACGAGGCCGACGCGGCCGTCACCCAGGTCGTCGATCACCTCGATCTGCCACAGCGGACGGTCGCGCGGCAGAGCGACCTGCGCCGTGCGCGCCGCGAGCTCCGCGAGCGCGGCGAGACCCGTGAGCCCGGGGACGGACGCGCGCTGGACGTGCCGGGTGACGTCGACGGTCTGGTCGAGCACCCAGTGCGGCGCCGAGAGCGCGCCGCGCACGTCGACGACGCGCCGGCGGAACGCCTCGACCTGGTCGATGCGCTCGGAGATCACCTGCCGGAAGACGTCGGCATCGAACCCGTCCGGCGCGGTGGACGGGTCGAGCACGAGCACGCCGACGATGTGCCACGGCGTGCTGCGGGTCTCGTTGTGGAGGAACGCGGCGTCGATGCCCTTGACGCGCTGCGGCTTCGCGTCGGTGGCCATGTCGAGAGAATGTCAGTCGGCGGCGGAGATGTCGACGGAGTACGCGTCGTAGACGAGCTCCGCGCCCTTGTGGCGGTGCTCGAGGACGCGGTGGATCAGGTCGAGGCCGGCGGCCCGCACCGCGGCCGCGTCGTCGGGCTCGGCGGCCGCGTCGATCGAGCGCTCGAGGTCGTCGGTGGCGGCGAGGAGTGGCGCGTGCTCGGCCTGGAGCAGCTCGGCCGAGTGCAGCAGCTGCGGCGCGTGCTCGCGCACGTCGTCGAAGAAGCCGCCGTCGGACTCGGTCTCCTGCACGTGCGTCCGGAGCACGCTCCGCACGTTCTGCACCCGGTTGTGCAGGATCCCGCACCAGTCGTCGAGCCGGCCGCTCGTGGGTGCGGCGAGCGCGCGCTCGAGCGAGATCACGGTGTCGTAGAGCGCGTCGCGTCGCACGCGGACGGCGTCGAGCACCTCACGGTTCTGCTCCTGCACGTCGCTCACTGGCTGACCACCTCCAGCACCGCGCCGCTCAGCGCGGCGAGGTCTGCGTACTCGTTGTCCTCGGCGTACCGCCGACCCTGCACGTTCAGCAGGCGGACCGGCTCCGCCCCGATCGGGAACGGCCCCCAGTGCCACGTGGAGCGCTCGAGGACGAACACGTCCAGCGGGTGTACCCGGAACGCGCGGACGGCATCCACGGCGCCCGGGCTCGCGAGGTCGGTGCCGGGCGCCGCGACCGCGAGCACCGCGTCGCAGTTGATGGGCATGAGCGCCTGCGTGTGCGTCGCGTGGCGGTACAGGCCCGCGCACACGAGCCCGTGCTCGGTGTGCTCGACCTCGTCGCCCGCGTGTGCGATCACGTTGAGGTGCGGGTCGCCCCACTCGTAGTGCAGCGTGCTCGCGCCGTCGGCCGGGTCGGTGTCGGCGACGGGGAGCCAGCCGAACGGCGCCCACGACGCGGCGTCGAGCGGCGCGGCCGTGATCGTCGTCATGCGGACCTGCGCCATTGCGCCGTAGATTAGGCAGCATGGACGTGCGGTCGATCGAAGACGTGGCGCCCGTCGTCGAGCACAACGGCACGGTGCCGGTGTGGTGGCTCGTCTCACCGCGTGAGATGAAGGAGATCACCGACGGTGGCTTCCTCGAGCTGGTCAGCGAGTTCGAGGTGGCGGGCGGCGGTCTCGTCGACCCGCACTCGCACCCGACGCACGAGTTCTATTACGTGACCGCGGGGCGCGGCCTGATGACGATCGACGGCGAGGAGCGCGAGATCGCCCAGGGCGACCTCGTGCACATCCCGCCGAACCTCGTGCACAGCCTCCGGCCGGTGAGCGACCACGCGCCGATCCACTGCTTCTGCTTCGCCGTCGGCGTCAAGGACGCCGGCGAGGTCGACTACACGAAGCACTGACGCGCCCGGCACTCATGGCGCGCGTCCTCGTCACCCGTCACCTGCCCGACGGCGGCCTCGACCCGCTGCACGCCGCGAACCACGAGATCGTCGCCCGCGACGAGGACACCCCGTTCACGCACGACGAGCTGTGCGCGGCGGTCGCCGACGCCGACGCCGTCGTGTGCCTGCTCACCGACCGCATCGACGCCGCGGTGCTCGCGGCGGGCGCGCCCCGCCTGCAGGTCGTCGCGAACGTCGCGGTCGGGTACGACAACGTCGACCTCTCGGCCGCGACGAGCGCGGGCGTCGCCGTGTGCAACACCCCGGGCGTCCTCGACGAGACCACCGCCGATCTCGCGTTCCTGCTCGTCCTCGCCGCGTCGCGCCTCGCCTCGGAGGCGGAGGCCGACCTGCGCGGCGACCGGTGGCCCGGCTGGGGCATCACGCAGTACCTCGGCCGGGACGTGCACGGCGCCACGATCGGGCTCGTCGGCTACGGCCGGATCGGCCAGGCCGTCGGGCGCCGCGCGGCCGGCTTCGGCATGCAGGTCCTCCACCACACCCGCCACGACACGGGCAGCCCGGGGTGGCGTGCCGACCTCGACGAGCTGCTCGCGGAGAGCGACATCGTCTCGCTCCACGTCCCACTGTCCGACGCGACGCGCCACCTGATCGACGCCGCTCGCCTCGCGAAGATGCGGCCCAGCACGGTGATCGTGAACACCGCGCGTGGGCCGGTCGTCGACGAGGAGGCGCTCGCGATCGCGCTCGAGGAGGGCCGCATCTTCGCCGCCGGGCTCGACGTGTTCGAGCGCGAACCGGAGGTGCACCCTCGACTCCTGGCGGCGCCGCGCACGGTGCTGCTGCCACACATCGGCTCGGCGTCGCAGGCGACGCGCCGCCGCATGGCGCAGCTCGCGTGTGAAGGCGCGAACGCCGTGCTCGCGGGTGAGCGACCGCCGAACCTCGTGACGAGCTGAGAGCTAGCCGAGCCCTTCGACGACGGCATCGCGAACGTCGGTGAGGTCGGCGTCGGGTACGTCGGTGTCACCGGTCGGGCACAGTGCGACGACGACCGTCGCGTCGTCGGACCGCGAGAACAGCGTGCGGCCACACGTCTTGAAGCTGCTGAACGTCGTGTACCCGTCGATCGTCGCGTTGTCGTCGTCGATCTCGTCCTGCGCCTTGTTCTGCTCGACGAGCCGGTCGTACGCCGCGGGAGTGCGGTACACGTTGACGCCGAGGACAGGCTCGTCGCCGTCCTCGTCCGCCGGTCCGGTGTAGCTGCAGGTGTCACCGTTGTTCTCGACGGTCGCATCGACACCGACCAGCCGGTCGCGCAGGTCCGCGCCCACGATCGCGTCGCAGTCGACGTTGCTGTCGGGCAACGATCCGCACTGGACCCCGAGGCGCTGGAACTCACGCGCCTGCGCGTCGGTCGCGTCGGACGCGGTGAGGACGTCGGCGGAGCTCCCGAACTCGGCGGCGGCGTCCTCGAGGTCGGCACGGTCGATGTCGAGGTCCCCCGCGAGATCGTCCGGCGACTCCTCGCTGAAGTCCGCGTCGCGGATGAGCTCGAGCTCGTGCTCGGACAACCCGAGGTCGCGGAGGAGCTCGACGCCCTTGCGGTACACGTCGCGCTGCTCGGCGAAGATCGGTCGGATCGAGCGAGGTGCCTGTCGAGCGAGCGTCGCGGTGGACTGCTCGAGCTTCGGCGACAGGACGAGCAGGATGAAGTTGCGGATCTCGTCGGGGCCGGCCTGGTCCCCGGTCGACGAGGTCGTCGTCTCCGACCCGCTCGTGGTCGTCGTGGTCCCACCGGTGCGGTGCAGCTCGGAGAACGTCTCGCCGAGCTGGGTGATGAGCGCGACGGCGAACGTCACCTGGAAGTAGTCGTCGTAGGCGCGACAGGTCTTGGCGGACGGCTGCGGCGTGCCGGCGGCACCGGCCGCGCCCACCGCGGGCACCGTGGCGAACGCCGAGACGGCGACGAGGAGAGCCGCGGCGGTGCGACAGCGACCCCGCATCGCCCGGAGCCTACGGCCCTTCGATCTTGCTGTCGTCGAGGTCGAGCAGCTCGATCGTGGTGGCGCCACCCCGCAACGCCTCGAAGAACCCGCTCTCCTTCTCGGTGCGCGCCTGGCCGGCCGCGAGGACCGCCTCGAGGTCGTCACCCGGCACGACCGCGACACCGTCCACGTCGCCGACGACCCAGTCGCCGAGCGCGACGTCCACGTCGCCGACGACCGCGGGCAGTCCGACCGAGCCGGGCTCCTGCTTCGTCGCGCCCGGCAGGGCGACGCCCGTCGAGAACACGGGGAAGCCGTGGGACGCGAGCGCGGCGACGTCGCGGACACAGCCGTCGATCACGAGCCCCGCGAGCCCGCGCGCCTCGGCCGCGGTCGTGAGCACCTCGCCCCAGTAGCCCAGCTCGCGAACGTCGCCGACCGTCACGACGAGCGCGTGGCCCTCGGGCGCGCGCGCGACGCCGGCGTGGATCGCGAGGTTGTCGCCGGGCGTGCAGACGACGGGGAACGCGGGCGCCGCGAGCGACGCGCCCGGCCACACGGGTCGGATGCGTGCGCGCATCGGTCTGGCGCCCGACTCGCCGAGCGTCGCCGCGCCGAGGTCTCGCAGGGTGCGAGCGCTGATCTCGTTCATTCGAAGAAGGCTGGCGGAGGGAGAGGGATTTGAACCCTCGAGGAGGCTAATAACCCCCTACTCGCTTAGCAGGCGAGCACCTTCGGCCACTCGGTCATCCCTCCGGGGATGACCAACGAGTGTAGGGGGTGCCCTGCTCGACGAGATAGGCGAGGCGCTCGAGTGTGGCCTCCATCCCTTTGCGGTTGCGCGCGGGGAAGCCGGTCGACTCCACGAACCACGGCGCGCGGCTCTTCGTCCAGTCGAACGTCTCGCGCACGAGCGTGCCCTCGGCAACGGGCTCGAGCTCGTAGCGCCAGAGGTTGTGACCGGCGTGCCACCAGCCGATGCGCCGACCCTCTTCGAACTCCACGACGGTGTTCGTGACGCGGTACGGCATGCCCATGCGCATCGACATCCCGAACGTGGAGCCCTGGGTGAGCCGCGCCGGCGCGTTGCGCGTCTTCTTGACGGTGTCGGAGCCGTCGAACTCGGCATGGCGTGACGGATCCGCGAGCACGTCGAAGATCTGCTGCGGCGCAGCGGCGATGACCCGTTCGACCGAGATCGACCGCTCAGTCGTGCGGTCTTCGGGTGCCATGTCCAGACGGTACCGTGGCGTTCGATGGAGATGGAGCCAGTCGAAGCACTCGAGCGCATCGCCGAGGTCCTCCAGCGCGTGCGCAACTCACGGCCGAAGTCGCAGGCCTTCCGCCGCGCGGCCGACTCGATCCGCGACATCCCCCGCGACGAGCTGCAGCGCCTCGCCGACGCCGGCACGCTCACCGACCTCCCGGGCATCGGCAAGAGCACCGCGAAGGCGATCGAGGAGGCGCTGCGCGGCGAGACGCCGTCGTACCTGGCGACGCTCAAGGCCGACGAGGAGCCGCCGACGGAGCATGCGCAGGCGATGCGCGCCGCGCTCAAGGGCGACCTCCACCTCCACTCCGACTGGTCCGACGGCGGGCACACGATCGAGGCGATGGCCCGCCACGCGATCGAGCTCGGCCACGAGTACCTCGCGCTCACCGACCACTCGCCGCAGCTGAAGATCGCGAAGGGCCTGTCGCCCGACCGGCTGCGCGAGCAGCTCGACGTCGTGACCCGCCTCAACGACGAGCTCGCGCCGTTCCGCATCCTCACCGGGATCGAGGTCGACATCCTCGACGACGGCTCGCTCGACCAGGAGCCGGAGCTCCTCGAGCGGCTCGACGTGGTCGTCGCGAGCCTGCACTCGAAGCTGCGCATGGAGCGCCAGCCGATGACCGACCGCATGGTCGCCGCGCTGGCGAACCCGCACGCCGACATCCTCGGCCACTGCACGGGCCGGATGGTCGTCGGTCGCGGGCGCCCCGAGTCGGAGTTCGACCCCGACCTGGTCTTCGCCGCGGCGAAGCACTTCGACAAGGCCGTCGAGATCAACTCGCGCCCCGAGCGGCTCGACCCGCCGATGAACCTGCTGCAGATCGTCGTCGAGACCGGGTGCAAGGTGTCGATCGACTCCGACGCGCACGCGACGTGGCAGCTCGACTGGCAGCCGTACGGGTGCCACCGCGCCGCGGAGGCGCAGGTGCCGGTCGAGCGGGTCGTGAACACGTGGCCCGTCGACGAGCTTCTCGCCTGGACCGCGTCACACTCCGCCGCTTGAACCGCAGTGACGCTGAGCCACAGATGTGGCTGACGGTCACATGCTGAGGAGGAGACCCTCCCAGGCGCCGAGTGACAGCGTGCCGTCGATCTGTTCGCCGTCTCGCGTGCGATCAGTGCCGATGCGGACGGTCCCCCGAACGTCGTCCAGTGACACCGGCGCGTCACCCAGGTTGACCACCACCAGCACGCCGTCGCCGCGGCGCCACGCCCACAACGATCCTCCGGTGTCGAGCGCGCGGTAGGCGCCGCGACGCAGGTCGACGAGCTCGCGGCGAAGCGCGACGAGGTCGCGCACGAAGTGCAGCGTCGACGCCGGGTCGGCGCGTTGATCCGCGACGTTGCACGCGCCGATGTCACCGAACGGGAGCCACGGCTCGACGCCCGCATCGGTGAACCCGGCGCCGGAATCACCCGTCCACGCCATCGGCGTGCGCGCGGCGTCGCGGTTGTGCACCGGTGCGAGTGCCTTGCTCACCGGGTCGACGAGCCGGTCGAGAGGGATGTCGGTGTCCGGCATCCCGATCTCGTCGCCGTAGTAGAGGAACGTCGTGCCGCGCAGCGTGAGCAGCGTCAGCAGCGCGCACCGCGCTGCGGCGGGGTTGCCCGCCGCCCACCGTGTCGGCAGCCGCGACATGTCGTGGTTGCTGCCCGTCCACACCGGGGTGCAGCCATCGGGCAGGAGCCGCTCGGTCTCGGCGACGAGGTCGCGCAGCGCGTCGGCGTCGAAGGGCGCCTGCATGAACGGGATGTGGAACGCGAGGCCGAGCTCGTCGCCGTCGCCGTAGAAGGGGATGACCTGCTCGAGGCGGTCGACGAAGGTCTCGCCGACGAGCAGCCGGCCCGGGTCGTACTCGTCGGCGATGCGCCGCCATCGCCGGTGCACGTCGTGCACCTCTGGGCGGTTCGAGTTGTACTCCGAGACCTGGCCGCGCAGCTGCGCCAGGATCGAGTCGGACGCCGACGCCGGCGGGTTGTCGCGCAGGTCGCGGTCCTTGACGATCATGTGGGCGACGTCGATGCGGAAGCCCGCGACGCCGCGGTCGAACCAGTAGCGCAGGATGCGGTCGAACTCGTCACGCACCTCGTCGTTCCACCAGTTCAGGTCGGCCTGCTCCGGCAGGAAGTTGGTGAGGTACGACTGACCGGTCTGCGCGTCGTCGGCCCACGCTGGGCCGAGGAAGGCGCTGACCCAGTTGTTCGGCGGTGACCCGTCCGGCTTCGGATCGGCCCACACGTACCAGTCGCGATGCTGCGCGTCCCGCGACGAGCGAGCGTCCACGAACCACGGATGCTCGATGCTCGTGTGGTTGGGCACGAGGTCGAGCAGCACGCGGATGCCGCGCGCGCCGGCCTCGGCGATCAGCCGCTCGAGATCGTCGGGAGTACCGAGATCGGGATGCACGCCGTAGTAGTCGGCGACGTCGTAGCCCCAGTCGGCGTTCGGCGACGGGAACGTGGGCGAGAGCCAGATGCCGTCGATGCCGAGCCACAGGAGGTGGTCGAGGTGCGCGACGACGCCGGGCAGGTCGCCGATGCCGTCACCGTCCGAGTCGGCGAAGGAGCGTGGGTAGATCTGGTAGCAGACCGCCTCGCGCCACCAATCGCTCACGGCGGCGCAGGTTACGCGGAGGGAGTGGGATTCGAACCCACGGAGGCTTGCGCCTCAACCGCTTTCAAGGCGGTCCCGTTCGGCCGCTCCGGCACCCCTCCGAGAGGAGAGGCTACGTGCGTTCGACCCGGTCGAAGCCGGTGATCGGGCGCAGGACGTCGGGAACGACGAACGCACCGTCCTCCTGGTACAGCTCCCACAGGAAGACGAGCGTCCGCCCGACCGCGCACGCGGTGCCGTTGAGCGTGTGGACGAACTGGCTACCGGACGAAGTCTTCACACGCGCGTCGAGGCGTCGCGCGGAGAAGTCGCGGTAGTTCGAGCACGACGTGAGCTCGCGGTAGCGCTCTTCCGAGGGCAGCCACACCTCGAGGTCGTACTTCTTCGTCGCGGCCGCGCCGAGGTCGCCGGCGGCGATGTTGACGACGCGGTACGGGAGTCCGAGGGCACCGACGATGCCCTCCTCGATCGCGAGGAGACGCTCGTGCTCGTCGTCGGACGCGTCGGGTGTCGCCCAGGCGAACATCTCGACCTTGTCGAACTGGTGGACGCGGAAGATGCCCCGCGTGTCCTTGCCGTGCGTGCCCGCCTCACGGCGGAAGCAGGACGAGAAGCCCGCGTACCGCGCCGGGAGGGCGCTCTCGTCGAAGCGTTCGCCGCGGTGCAACATGGAGAGCGGCACCTCGCTCGTGCCCACGAGGAAGAGCTCGCCGTCGTCGACCTCGTACACCTGGTTGCGGTCGGTCGGGAAGAACCCGGCCTCGACCATCGTCTCCTCGCGCACGAGCACGGGCGGGATCACCGGCGTGAAGCCCTCGGCCGCGAGCCGGCCCATCACCCACTGCACGAGCGCGAGCTCGACGAGCACGGCTTCGCGCTGGAGCGACGCGAACCGCGATCCGCTCGTCTCCGCCGCCTGCCGGGTCTCGACGAACCCCATCGCCTCGGCGAACGCCGCATGGTCGAGCGGCGGCGGTTCGGGAGTGTCGCCGACGACCCGCAGCACCTCGGCGTCGTCTTCGCCACCGTCGGGCACCGACGCGTCGGCCGGGCTCGGCACGCGCAACGCGAGGTCGCGCAGGCGACCGTCGAGGATCGCGAGCTCGTCCTCCGCGCGCTTCAGCTCGGCCTTCAGCTCGCCCGCCTCCGCGCGACGCGCGTCGCGCTCCTCCGGCGGCGCCTTGCCGATCTCCTTGGACACCGACTTCTGGCGCCCGCGCAGCGCTTCGGCGGCTTGCTGCTGCGCGAGCTGCTCGGCCGCGACCCCCAGCACCTCCTGGATGAGCCCGGGCGGGACGCGCTTGCGCTCGATGCCCGCGCGGTACGCCGCGTCGTCGCGCAGCGCCTTGAGGTCGATCACGTGTCGGAGTCGCGCACCTGGGAGCGGATCCCGTCGATCCACACGCTCGCGGCCTTCCACGCGTCGCTCACGGCGCGGCGTCGCTCGGGGCCCTCTTCACCCGCCACCGGGTAGGAGCCGAGGAACTTCACGTCCTGCTCGGTCGCGAGGTTGCGCAGGCAGTCGGCGATGACCTCGTCGGCGACGTGACCTTCGAAGTCGATGAAGAAGCAGTACTCGCCGAGACCTCGCTTGGTGGGCCGCGACTCGAGCTTGGTGAGGTTGATGGCGCGCGCGGCGAACTCGTGGAGGATCGCGAGCAGGGAGCCGGGCCGGTCCTCACGCTGGAAGCAGACGATCGACGTCTTGTCGTGCCCGGTCTCGGCCGGGACGCCGTGGCCGACCAGCACGAAGCGGGTCTCGCTGGGATGGTCCTCGGTCTCGGAGGCCAGCACCTCGAGCCCGGCGAGCTCGGCGCCGCGCAGCGTGCCGATCGACGCGACGTCGTTGCCCGGCGCCGCGGCGACGCGCTCGGCCGCGTCGGCGGTCGAGTTCGCGGCCACGAGCTCGGCGTCGGGCAGCTTCGTCGACAACCAGCCGCGCGACTGGCCCAGCGGGTTCGGATGCGAGATCACGGTTCGGATGTCGTCGAGGCGCGTGCCGGGCTTCGCGCACAGGTGCAGCGAGACGGGCAGGTCGATCTCGCGCTGGACGAGCAGGTCGGTGTCGAACGCGAGCGTGTCGAGCGTGACCGTGACGGTGCCCTCGATCGAGTTCTCGATCGGCACGAGCCCGATGTCGATCTCGCCGCGCTCGACAGCGGTGATGACGTGCGGGACCGTGCGCAACGGCACCGGCTCGCCCGCCGCGAGGTCGGGTTGGGTCTCGAGCGCTTCCTCGGCGAACGTGCCGCGGGGCCCGAGATAGCCGACGCGGGTCACGCAGACGATGGTAGTGGCGCGGTCTCGCGACACCCCGTTGTTTGGACGGTCGAGTGCGTGCCGTGACCGGACGCGTAGGGTCCCGTTGTGCGACGTTGGACGCTCGACGAGGCGACGGCCGCGCTCCCGGAGGTCGCGGCGATCGTCCGGCGGATCCGCGAGCTCGTCACCGAGGCGCAGGAGCACGCGCGCGAGCACGGCGGCACGGGCGCCGCGCCCGTCTCGGGCAACGGGCACGGACCGAAGGTTCAGGTGGACGATCGCGAGCTGCGCGCGTACGTCACCGACCTCGAGCAGCGCGGGATCATCGTGCGCGATCCCGCGGCGGGCTCATCGACTTCCCGGCCACGTCACCGTCGGGCCGCACCTATCTCCTGTGCTGGCTCGAAGGCGAGGAGTCGATCGACTGGTGGCACTGGCCCGAGGACGGGTTCGCCGGCCGCACCCCGATCACGGAGCCGCCCGACTAGCCGTCGGTCTTCGCCCAGGCGGGGTGCTCGGTGACGACGGCGGCGCCGACGATTCCGGCCTCGTTGAGCAGCTGCGCGGGCACGACCTCGGCCCGCGTCATCAGGTGCGGCAGGAACTTGTCGCTCTTCTTGCTCACGCCGCCGCCGACCACGATCAGGTCGGGCCACAGGAGTGCCTCGAGCTGCGCGAAGTACTCGTTGAGCCGCCGCGCCCACTTCTTCCACGTGAGCTGCTCGGCCTCGCGCACGCTCTCCGCGGCGCGGTGCTCGGCGTCCTTGCCGCGGATCTGCAGGTGGCCGAGCTCGGTGTTCGGCATCAGGTGCCCGCGCGAGAACACCGCGCTGCCGATGCCGGTGCCGAGCGTGACGACGATCACCGTGTCCTGACGGCCTTTCGCCGCGCCGAACTCCATCTCCGCGAGCCCCGCCGCGTCGGCGTCGTTGATCACCGTCACCTGGGTGCCGGTCGCGTCCGACAGGATCTTCGACGCGTCGGCGCCGATCCACGACGGGTCGACGTTCGCGGCGGTCTGGGTGACGCCCTCCTTGACGACCGCCGGGAACGTGGCGCCCATCGGCCCGGTCCAGTCGAAGTGCTTCGCGATCTCGGCCACGGTGCCGGCCACCGCCGTGGGCGTCGCCGGTTGCGGCGTCGGGATCCGGAACCGCGGCGCGACCAGCTCCCCGGTCGAGGTGTCGACAGGTGCACCCTTGATGCCGGTGCCGCCGATGTCGATGCCGAGCTTGGTCGCCATCTCGCTCCCTCCACGCTTCCCCGTCGGCGCCGACGCTAGGTCGTCGCCGGGGTTCGCGTCCTGCACGAGCACACGTCATCCGTTCGCCACATGGCGACGAAGGCACCGGGGAGAGAAGATGGGTGTTCGTTCGCCGTGCGGGACGCGAGAGGAGCATCGATGCAGCTCGGGATGATCGGCCTCGGCCGGATGGGTGCGAACCTCGTCCGACGACTGATGAAGGACGGCCACGAGTGCGTCGTCTACGACGTCAGTGCCGACGCGGTGAAGGAGCTCGCGGGCGAGGGCGCCACCGGCGCCACGACGCTGCAGGAGTTCGCCGACAAGCTCACGAAGCCCCGCGCCGCGTGGATCATGGTGCCGGCGGCGGTGGTCGACGAGACGTTGCACGACCTCGTGCCGCTGTTCGACGCCGACGACATCATCATCGACGGCGGCAACAGCTACTACCACGACGACATCCGGCGCGCGAAGAGCCTCGCCGAGAAGAAGATCCACTACGTCGACGTCGGCACGAGCGGCGGCGTCTTCGGGCTCGACCGTGGCTTCTGCCTGATGATCGGTGGCGAGGACAAGGTCGTGGAGCACCTCGACCCGATCTTCAAGACGATCGCGCCCGGCGTCGACTCCGCGCCGCGGACCCCGGGCAGGACCGGCGACCCGTCACCCGCCGAGAACGGCTACCTCCACTGCGGTCCCAACGGCGCCGGCCACTTCGTGAAGATGGTGCACAACGGCATCGAGTACGGGCTCATGGCCGCCTACGCCGAGGGCCTCAACATCCTGCAGCACGCGAACGCCGGCAAGGTGAAGCGCGACGTCGATGCCGAGACGACGCCGCTGCGCAACCCGGAGTACTACGAGTACGACCTGAACCTGCCCGACGTCGCCGAGGTGTGGCGGCGCGGCAGCGTGATCGCGTCGTGGCTCCTCGACCTCGCCGCCCACTCCTTCAGCGAGTCGCCCGATCTGGCCGACTTCGAAGGCCGCGTCTCCGACTCCGGCGAAGGCCGATGGACGATCCTCGCCTCGGTCGACGAGGGCGTGCCCGCGCCGGTGCTCGCGACGTCGCTGTACGAGCGCTTCTCGTCACGTGGCGAGGCCGACTTCGCCGACCGCATCCTCTCTGCCATGCGCAAGGAGTTCGGCGGCCACGACGAGAAGAAGGACTGAGGAACCGACGATGGCGACCAAGCCCGTCCCCTCCGACGCCCTGGTGTTCTTCGGCGCGTCGGGCGACCTCGCCCACAAGAAGGTGTTCCCGTCGCTCTACAGCATGTTGAAGCGCGGCGACCTCAACGTGCCGATCATCGGAGTCGCGTCGTCGTCGTGGACCGTCGACCAGCTGCGTGACCGCGCCCGCGACGGCATCGAGAAGTTCGGCGGCGGGGTCGACGACGAGGCGGCGTTCGGCCGCCTCGCGGAGCTCCTCAGCTACGTCGACGGTGACTACGCCGACCTCCAGACGTTCAAGTCGCTGCGCAAGGCCCTCGGCAACGCGAAGCGCCCTGCGCACTACCTCGCGATCCCGCCCAGCCTGTTCCCGACGGTGGTCGAGGGTCTCGGTCAGTCCGACTGCGCCAAGGACGCCCGCGTCATCGTGGAGAAGCCGTTCGGTCGCGACCTCAAGTCGGCGCAGGAGCTCAACCGCGTCCTGCACTCGGTGTTCCCCGAGTCGGCGATCTTCCGGATCGACCACTACCTCGGGAAAGAGGCGATCCAGAACATCCTCTACTTCCGGTTCGCCAACTCGTTCCTCGAGCCGATCTGGAACCGCAACTACGTGCGCCAGGTGCAGATCACGATGGCCGAGGACTTCGGCGTCGAGGGTCGCGGCAAGTTCTACGAGGAGGTCGGCGCGCTCCGCGATGTCGTGCAGAACCACCTCCTGCAGACGCTCGCGCTCCTCGCGATGGAGCCACCCGTCGGCAGCCACGCCGAGGACCTGCGGGACGCGAAGGAGAAGGTCTTCGGCGCGGTCTGTCCGCTGCACGAGGACGACGTCGTGCGGGGTCAGTACGACGGCTACCGCGACGAGGACGGTGTCGCCTCCGATTCCGACGTCGAGACGTACGTCGCGTGCCACTTCGAGATCGACTCGTGGCGGTGGGCCGGCGTGCCCTGGAACATCCGCGCCGGCAAGAACCTGCCTATCGAGTGCACCGAGGTGCGCGTCGAGATGCACCGTCCGCCTTCACAGGTGTTCGCCGAGTACGAGCAGCTCCCGCGCGACACGAACTACACCCGCTTCCGGATGAACCCGACCGTCCAGATCGCGCTCGGTGCGCGCGCCAAGGTGGCCGGCGAGGGCTTCATGGGCGAGAACGTCGAGCTCGCGCTCACCGACGACCAGACCGACGAGATGGGTCCGTACGAACGACTCCTCGGTGACGCGATGGACGGCGAGAACCTTCTCTTCGCGCGCGAGGACGGCGTGGAGAGGGCCTGGGAGGCCGTCGACCACGTCGTGTACCACCACCACAAGGCGTACCCGTACAAGCCGCACACGTGGGGCCCGAAGCAGGCCGAGGGGCTCGTGCGCGACCCCGACGGCTGGCACAACCCGGTTCTCTAGTCCCGCCCTCCGCGAGCGGGTGCCGACATGCCCTTGACGCTCGCCGTCGACCTCGGCGGCACGAACATGCGCGTCGCCGTCGTCGACGAGACCGGGACCATCGTCGACCGTGACCATGCTGCGACTCCGCAGGACGCGGAGACGCTCGATCCCTTCGTCGACCTGCTCCTCGCGATGCGCAAGCAGCACGACGTCGAGCATGGTGTCGTCGCCGTGCCGGGTCGCGTCGACAACCTCGCCGGGACGCTGCTGCATGCACCGAACCTGCCGCCGAGATGGTTCGCCCTCATCAGCCGCGACTCGCTGCAGCGCGCGCTCGACCTGCCCGTCACGCTCGCCAACGATGCCGACGCTGCGGCGGTCGGCGAGGCCCACTTCGGCGCGGGTCGCGGGCACCTCGACATCGTGTACCTCACGATCTCGACGGGTGTCGGTGCGGGTGCGCTCGTCGGTGGGCGACTCGTCCTGCCGCGTTACTCGGCAGGTGAGATCGGTCACACGGTCATCGACCGCCGCGCCGCGGCCGTCGGCGAGCCCGCGACGGTCGAGCTCCTCGGTTCGGGCACCGCGATCGCTCGCGCGACAGCCGAGCGGGGGATGTCCCTGCGAGGGCCCGAGTTCGGCCGGCTCGTGCGCGACGGCGATCCCGACGCTCTCGAGATCTGGGACGAGGCGATGTTCGTCGCCGCGCTCGGTGCGGTCGCGCTCGCCCACCTCTACGCGCCGACGGTCCTGATCATCGGTGGCGGGGTGGGCCTGAACGCCGACCTCACCCTCGACCCCATCGTCGACGCGCTCGCCCGCTTCGGACCCGTCGGCCCCCGGGCGGAGGTCGTCGCAGCAGCGCTCGGCGACGACCCGGGGCTCGTCGGGGCGGCCGGGTGGCGCGCCGCCACCGGGGCCTAGCGTTCCGGGCATGCCCGAGCCGATCTCCACCCCGAAGACCCCGGCCGCGGGTCCGTACTCGCCGGCGGTCCGAGCCGGCGACTGGATCGTCTGCTCGGGGCAGATCGGCATCGACCCCAGCACCGGGCAGCTCGCCAGCGACATCGCGGGCCAGGTCCGCCAGGCGCTCGCCAACGTCGCCACGCTCCTCTCGGAATGTGGGTGCGGATGGGAACACGTGGCCAAGGCCACGTTGTTCGTCGCCTTGGAGAGCCCGCAATGGATGACCGAGGTCAACGCGATCTACGCCGAGGTCCTCGGATCGCACCGTCCCGCCCGCAGCACCGTGGGCGTGGCGTGGCTCCCGATGGGTGCGGTCTTCGAGATCGAGGTCCTCGCCCACCGTCCACACGAGTGACGCCGAACGAGTGAGGAGCCGGCCGGCTTCGCCGGCCGGCGACGGCGGAGACCGAAGCTTGCGAGGTCTCCAGAAGAGCAGGAGCAGACTCCACATGGCCAAGACCGACCGCGAGGTCACGAAGACCGACGAGGAGTGGCGGGAGGAGCTGACCCCGGAGCAGTACTCCGTCCTCCGCAAGGCCGGCACGGAGCCCGCGTTCACGGGCGCGCTGTGGGACTGCCACGACGACGGCATGTACCGCTGTGCCGCGTGCGGCGCGGAGCTGTTCGACTCGAACACGAAGTTCGACTCGGGCACGGGCTGGCCGAGCTTCTCGGAGCCCGCCGTCGCGGACGCCGTCGAGACCAAGCGCGACCTGTCGCACGGCATGCTCCGCACCGAGGTCGTGTGCCGTCGCTGCGGCGGCCACCTCGGGCACGTCTTCGACGACGGGCCCGGCCCGGGCGGTCAGCGGTACTGCATCAACTCGCTGTCGCTCGACCTCGACAAGCGCTGACAGCGCGCTAACCGACGCGGGCACGGTGGAGGCGGCCGTCAGCCGCGATGACGGCCCGGGTGCGGTCGAGGAAGGTGAAGTCGACGTCCTTGCCGTGTCCGAGGGTGACCGACCGCTCGACCCTGGCACCCTCTTGGCCGAGGCGCATCGCGACGGCGCCGGCCTCACGCCGTCCCTCGATCCAGGTGACGCCGTTTGCCGACTCGAGCGTCGGCTCCTCGAGGTCCGCCGGAAGGCGGAGCTGGTCGGCTTCACCGCTGGCGAGCGCGAGCACGAACAGGACCGTCCCGCCGTCCGAGCGTCGCCCGAGCAGCTGCATCGTGTCCAGGTCTCCCGCGAGGCCGATCAGGCTCTCGTCGCCCACACCGGTGACCGGCATGGCACTCGCCGCATCCGTCAGCGGATCGAGTCGACGAACGAGGCTCCCGTCGGTGACAGCGACGAACTTGCCGAGGTTCGCGATGCCCCGTTGCTCTGCGGACACGTCGAGCGGGATGCGCGCCGCGAGCACGCCGGTCACCGGGTCGAAGCGCAGCACCCCGTCGCGCACCGGCAGCCACACGCCACCGCCGGCCGCGACGAGGTCGCCCGCCGGGACGTCACCAGGCGGCACCGAGTTGGACGCGACCGTGCCGTCGGGCCCGATCCGCTTGATGCGGAACTCGGGATCCTGGGGCCCGATCACCTCCTTGTCGTGCGTGAGCGCCCACCGCGCGCCTTCACCGTCCGCGAGATCGAGGATCTCGCCCTGCAGGTCGACCCGGTCGAGGACGCGACCGCCGGGCCCGACGCGCACCACGTGCGAGGGCGGGAACGTGTAGCCCGAGCCGCTGCGCTCGTACGCGGCCAGCGCGATCGTCGTCCCCGTCGCCTGCAACGGGCTCGTGACGTACCCCTCGTCGGGACGAACCGGCACGGTGCGCAGCGGCACGGGCCGGCCGGCGGTCTTCGCCGCACCCTCGGGCGGGACGCCGCGCACGACGCGCACACTCGACGCCGGGCTTCGCGTCGCCACCGTCGACCCCTCGTCGTCGCGGCCGACCCACAGCGCGGCGCCGACGACCGCGAGCACGCACACGAGGCTGACGGCGGCCACGCGTGCACGTCGGACCGATTGCCGGCGTCGCCGCCTGGTCGCGACGCGCTCGAACACGCCGTCAGTCGGTGCGTCCGACGCGAGCTCGTGCAGCGCACGATCGAGGCGCCCGTCCAGATCGTCCGTCATGTGGTCATCGCTCATGGCGCGTCTTCCCCGAGCGCGGCCGCCAGGCTCGCCCGTGCGCGGAAGAGCATCGCCTTCACGTTGCCTTCCGACGTCGAGAGCCACGCCGCGATCTCCGCGACGTCGAGCCCGCCGTAGTAGCGGAGCACGGTCACCTCGCGCTGACGGCGCGGCAGCCCACGGAGCGCGTCGCGCACGACCTGGGCATCGGTGCTCTGCGCGGCCGCGTCGTCGACGCTCGGGTCGACGACGAGCTTGCGCCGCGCGTCCCGCTCGACGCGCAGGTGCCGGAGCCGACTCTTGGCGACGTTGAGCGCGACCGTGGTGACCCACGCGGCCGGGCGGTCGAGCGCGCGGCCACGCGATCGCTGCTCCCAGGCGCGGGCCAACGCCTCCTGGACCGCCTCTTCCGCCTCTGTCCGGTTGCCGCAGACGAGCTGCACCGTTGCCACCACCTGCTGGTACTCGTGGTCGATGAAGTCCTCGACCCATTGCTCCGCCCGCGCCGGCTCCGGCCGGACCCGGGCGGGGCGCTCGCCGCGCGCGAGGACGCGTGGGGCGGGACGCGCCCGCGTCGGAGCCACCGGCGGACCTCGTAGTCACGATCGCACCCCACCGACGCTCGACAGGGCGGTCAGGTTGCCCCAAAAACCCCTGGATCGCTGGCGGCTTGCCCGCTCAGGGCCACCCGACGCCCGGCGCCGGCGCGTCGACCACGCGCACCTGACCGGTCCGTTGCTCGACCGCCTCGTCGATCTTGTCGGGCCCCAGCCACTTCGCCATGCACAGGAACAGACTGCGCCGGTCGGGGCCACCGAGCATCGTCGCGAAGCAGTCGAGATCGATCGGTATCTCGTCGAGCACCTCGCGTCCCTCGCGGACGCGGACGACGGTGTTCCCCATGACCGCACCGCTCCCCATGACCGCACCGCTCGTCCAGATCGCGCCGTCGGCATCGAGGCAGATCCCGTCGGGCCCGACGTCGCCGGCCCACACGCGCCGGTTCGTGAGCGAGCCGTCGGACTCGATGTCGAACGCGGTGAGCTGCGCGGCGAACGACTCCGAGATGATCAGCGTGCGGTTGTCGGGCGTGACCACCATCCCGTTCGGGAAGTGGAGGTCGCCGGCGACCTGGCGCACCGCGCCGTCGGGCGTGACGAGGGCGATGAGGCCCTGCGTCGGCTCGCCGCCCCCGCCGAGGAAGTCGAAGTTGATGCTGTTGACGTACACGTTGCCGCGCCCGTCGACGAGGATCTCGCTCCAGCTCGTCGTGCTGAGCGCGCTGAGGTCGGCGTGGGTGACGATCGAGCCGTCGGGCTCCTGGCGGCGCAGCTCCGGCTCCCCCGCGATGAGCAGTCGGCCGTCGGGCAGCCAGGAGATCCCCCAGCCGAGCCCCGGCAGCCCGGGCGCCATGACTTCGGCGTTGCCGTCGAGGTCGACGGCGACGATCTCCTCCATGCCCCAGTGGCAGAACCACAGGCGGCCGTCGTGCCAGCGGGGGCACTCGACGATGGCGAGACCGTCGAGCAGCACTCTCGGTTCGAGTTGCGACATGTTGCTCACCTCATCGAGTGCAGACCCGAAGGAGCTCGCGGACTCATCGCAGCGCGGTGGCGTCAGGCCGACGGGGGCAGGTTCTCCGGCGGGTCCATCGGCGGCATCCGCTCACGTCGCTCGGCGACCCGCGTGAACACCGCGCCGAGCTCCTCGCCGAGGTCGGTCCGGCGCCCCGTGTCGTGCAGGAGGCCGTTCCAGCCGTGCGCCATGTGGAACGCGCTCGCGACCCGGATCAGCTTCGCGGCGACGTGCAACCGCCGGTACTCGCTGGCCACGTAGATCTGGTCGACCTCGCCGTCATCGGTGAACACGCGCACTGCTGCGACCTGCTCGTCGGAGCGCACTGGAAGGGCGAAGAACTCCGTGTCGGGGACCACCGTGCCCGGCGCGACGTCGTCTGACGCGAACGCGACGATGTTCACGGCTGGTCGCTCTCCCGACGCGTCGAACACCGCGCAGTACCAGAGGTCGGGTGCGCGCGGAGCGCGCTCCGGGTTCACCCAGATCACCAGCCGACCGTCGACGATACGGGTGTTCCACGTCTCGTACGCGTCTTCGGGGAGCGGCGTGTCGTCGTCGGGCTCGAGGATCGTGCCGTCGGCAAGACCTTCTGCGGTCCGGAACGAGCGCATCTGCCACCGCCCGTCGACGAGCGCCTCGCGGAGGAAGATCTGCGGTCGAGTGTCGGGCGTTGCGGGCGCGTCGCCGGGGCCCGGCACGGCGGGCTCAGCCCGTGAACGTCGGCTCGATGACGATCGGAGCGGCCGCGGGCACGGTGGCGAGCGCGAACGTCACCGGGTTCTCGGTGCCCCACGCGTACGGGAACCAGTAGCCGCGGAAGTACTGCTGGAGGCTCTGGATCTGGAAGCAGTCGGTGAACGGCGGCGCACTGGGGACGAGGGCCTCGAAGTGGTCCTGGAACGCCGGGTCCATCGCTGCGTGCGCCGCGGTGGCGGCGGCAATCTGGTCGGACGACGGGTTCGTGGGGCAAGGCTGCTGGAACGTCGTGGCGTCCGGCTCCCCGAGCGTGGCGACGAGATACGCCACGTACTGCGCCTCGTAGGTCGCGCTGTCCTGGAAGTTGGGCAGCGTCGCGCTGTCGACTTCGATGGTGCGCCCGGGGAAGTCGCCGTCGAAGGTCAGCTGCAGCTCCGGACCGGTGACCTCGAAGAGCAGGGCCTGCCCGGGGATCACGATGTTGGAGCCCGAAGGGAGATCGGTCGACGTCGCTGTACGGCGGCGCGTCGCCGAGGCGGTCGAAGTCGGTATCCCAGTCGGCTTGCGTCAGCAGCTCGGGGACGCAGCTCTCGTCTCCCGGCGCGCCATCGAGCTCGCCCGTGAGCACGAGCTCGTAGTTCGCCGGGTACTGGATGCTGTCGTCGACCTCGCCGTCGACCGTGACGTCGACGTGCGCCCACGACTTGCCCCAGCCGTAGTACGCGCTGCACGACTGGAACGCGCCGGTCGAGACGTCGTCCGCGGGAGCCGCATCGGGGTCGACGGGCTGACGCGCCCGACCCTCGGGGCCGGCGCCGGACGCCACGGCGCCCGGGAACACCGCGCCGAGGACCATCGCGCCCGAGACCGCCGAGCGACGCGACCGCCCACGCCTTGCGCCTCGCCACAGTGCTTCCGCCCACGAGGCGAGAACATACCAGCGGAGCGCCCGTCGGTCGTGGTGGGCGAGGGGGGACTTGAACCCCCACATCCTTTCGGACACAGGCACCTGAAGCCTGCGCGTCTGCCAATTCCGCCACTCGCCCGAGTGGACCCATGATTCTACGGGTAAGCCCCGCCGCGGCCCCGCTGAACACGACTCGTACAATCAGGCCCCGTGGGGATGCAGGGATTCGAACGTCGCTTGGAGCGGCTCATGGAAGGAACCTTCAACAAGGCGTTCCGCAGCGGGCTCGAGCCCGTCGAGGTGGGACGCCGCCTGACCCGGACGCTCGACGCCGAGCGGACGATGGGGGTCGACGGGGTGCCCGTCGCACCCAACAACATCGGGGTCTACCTCTCCCCCGACGACTTCGAGAAGTTCCACTCGTTCGCGGACGCGCTGGCCCGCGAGCTGGCCGAGGTCGCCCGTGAGCATGCCCGCGCCGAGGGCTACGCCTTCGTCGGGCCGGTGACGGTCACGCTCGTTGCCGACGACGAGCTCGGTCCCGGTGAGTGCGACGTCGCGGCAGAGATCCACGAGGGCGCGCAGGTCGGGTCGCTCGTGCTGCCCGACGGTCGTCGGGTGCCGCTCGGCGAGCAGACGGTGGTGCTGGGTCGCATGGCCGACTGCGACGTCGTGGTCGCCGACCCGCGCTCGTCGCGCCGCCACGCGGAGATCCGCCCGTCGGGCAGCGGCTTCGTGGTCACCGACCTCGGCTCGATGAACGGGACGCTCGTCAACGGTGCGGCGATCCGGGAGCAGCCACTTGCCGACGGCGACGAGATCCGTCTCGGGAACACCGTGTTGCGGTTCGAGGCGTCCTAAGCCGGCCGGTGCTCCCCGGTCGCCTGGTGCCGGCGATGGTGCCCCTGGCAGAAGCCGTCCCCGAGGCGGCGCTCACCGCGCTCGAAGTACTGCTTCCTCGCGCTCCTCTTCCTCTTCCTCTGGCGCGTGGTGCGCGTCGTGCTGCTCGAGCTGCGCGCGCCCGCCGCCGTCGCGACGCCCGGTGATGCCGTCGCCGGCTCGGGCGCGCCTCGTCCGGCACAGCCCGCGAAGGCCGACCGCAAGGGCGCGCGGCTGCGCATCCTCGACCCGCCCGAGCACCGCGGCGAGACGTACCCGCTCGGTGACGAGCTCACGGTGGGCCGCGGCGGCGGCTGCGGCATCGTGCTCACCGCCGACCAGTTCGTGTCGACGGTGCACGCCCGCGTCTTCCGTCGCGGCGAGGAGCTCCTCGTCGAAGACCTGGGGTCGCGCAACGGCACGTTCGTCAACGGCGAGCGCGTCGTCGCGCCGACCCGGGTGAAGCGCGGCGACCGCGTGCAGTTCGGCCAGACCGTGACGGAGATCGTGCGATGACCCTGCACTTCCGTGCGACCGCCACCACCGACGTGGGCCGCGTGCGCGACCACAACGAGGACGGGTACCTCATCGACGAGTCGCTCGGCCTCGTCGCCCTCGCCGACGGCATGGGCGGCCACAACGCCGGCGAGGTGGCGAGCGCCGCCGCCCTCGACGCCCTCCGCATCGCGTTCGGCGCCGGCTCGACGATCGACGCCGCGGTCGCCGCGGCGAACGACATCGTCTACGAGCAGTCGGTCGCCGACCAGAGCCTCCGCGGCATGGGCACCACGCTCACCGCCGGCGCACTCGGCATCGACGGCACGCTGCTGCTCGGCCACGTCGGTGACTCGCGCGCCTACATGCTGCGCGACGGCACGTTCCAGCGGATCACCACCGACCACAGCCTGGTCGAGGAGCTCGTCAGCGCGGGGGAGCTCACGCAGGACGAGGCCGCGCAGGACCCGCGCCGCTCGATGATCACCCGCGCCATCGGACTCGAACCTGCGGTCGCGGTCGACCTGGAGACGATCGGCCTGCTCGCGGGCGATCGTGTGCTGTTCTGCAGCGACGGGCTCACCGACATGCTTCGAGAGCCCGAGATCGGCGACATCCTGCGCGACGAACCCGACCCCGACGCGGCGGCGCAGCGGCTCGTCGACGCGGCGAACGCGGCCGGCGGGTCCGACAACATCACCGTGGTCCTCGTCGACATCGAGGACGACGGCAGCGAAGACGCGGACGCGGTCGACACGACCGCGACGCCGACCGGCTCGGACGACATCACCGAGCCCGTCCCGGTCGTCGTGGTCGACGACGAGCCGGAGCGGGAGCGACGCGGGTTCTTCCGGCGGAAGAAGAAGTGATCGCGGGCGGGAGCAGGCGGCGGAACATCGAGCTGCGGTTGGGGCTCGTCGCGATCGCGATCACGGTGTTCGGGTACGTGCTCGTCCAGCTCGCCGACCAGTCGGATCTTCCCACCGACCTCTGGGCGTTCGTGGTCGCGATGATCGCGCTCTACGTCATCGCCCACGTCGCGGTGCGCAACCTCGCGCCGCAGGCCGACCCGGTGCTGCTGCCGCTCGCCGCGCTGCTGAACGGCATCGGGTTCGTCGTGATCTCGCGGCTCGACCCGGAGCTGGCACGCGCACAGGCCGGGTGGACGGCCGCGGGCGTCGCGGCGTTCGTCCTCACACTCATGATCGTGCGCCGGGTGCGCACGCTCGAGCGCTACCGCTACACGTTCCTCTTCTTCGGTGTCGTCGCGCTGCTCCTGCCGTTGCTCCCGGGCGTCGGTAAGACGATCAACGGCGCGCGCCTGTGGGTCGGCTTCGGGCCGCTCAACTTCCAGCCTGGTGAGGCGGCGAAGGTCCTGCTCGTCATCTTCTTCGCGGCGTACCTGGTCGACAAGCGGGAGCTGCTGGCGAGCGGGAGCCGCCGCCTCGGCCGCATGATGCTCCCCGACCCGAAGTACCTCGGCCCGCTCATGCTCGCCTGGGGTCTGTCGATCCTGATCATGGTGCAGCAGAAGGACCTCGGGTCCTCGCTGCTGTTCTTCGCGATCTTCGCCGCGATGCTGTACATCGCGACCGAGCGCGCCGCCTACCTCTTGATGGGGCTCGTGCTCTTCGTGGGTGGCGCGGCGATCGCGTACAACCTCTTCACCCACGTGCAGGACCGCGTGAGCGTCTGGCTCGACCCGTGGCCCGAGGCAGCCGACAAGGGCTTCCAGATCACGCAGTCGTTCTTCGGTCTCGGGACGGGCGGCTTCACCGGGACCGGCTTCGGCCTCGGCAATCCGCAGCAGATCCCGAACGCAGCAACCGACTTCGTCTTCTCCGCGATCGGCGAGGAGATCGGGCTCATCGGGACGGTCGGCGTGCTCGCCGCGATCCTGCTGTTCGTCGGGTCGGGCTTCCGCGTCGCTGTCCAGGCCGACCGCCCGTTCCCGAAGCTGTTCGCGTCGGGGCTGGTCACGATCATCGGTGTGCAGAGCTTCCTGATCATCGGCGGGAGCATCGGCGTCATCCCGCTCACCGGCATCACGCTCCCGTTCATCTCCTACGGAGGCTCGTCGCTGATCGCGAACTTCGTGATCCTCGGGCTCCTGCTGCGGATCTCCGACGACAACTACCGGGCAAGCCTGCGCGGCCGGGGCCGGGCACGCGTCGCGACCGCGGGGGTCCGCTCGTGACGGTCCACTCGTGAACCGCGCGATCCGCCGCGTCGGCGGCGCGGTGGTGGTGCTGATCCTCGTGCTGGTCGCGCAGCTGACGTACCTGCAGATCATCGACGCCGACAACCTCGAGAACGACCCGCTCAACGTGCGGTCGGCGCTGCGCGACGCGAACCGCCCGCGCGGTGAGATCCGCACGGCGGACGGCGTGGTGCTCGCGCGCTCCGTGCCGGTCGACGACGGCACCGAGTTCAAGTTCCAGCGCGAGTACCCCGAAGGCGCGCTGTTCAGCCAGATCGTCGGCTACCAGTCGTTCGTCGTCGGCAACACCGGGGTCGAGAAGACGTACAACGACCAGCTCGTGGGCCGCGACACCGAGCTCCAGATCGAGAACATCCCCGACCTCGTCGGCGGCGACGAGTCGATCGGCAACGTCATCCTGTCGGTCCGCGCCGACGTGCAACGCACGATGCAGGCCTCGCTGTTCGCCGCGCAGGCGCAGGGTTCGGTCGTCGCGCTCGACGTGCACAGCGGCAAGGTGCTCGGCATGTACTCGAACCCCTCGTACGACCCGCAGCCGCTCGCCAGCCACGACGTCAAGCAGGTCCAGGCGTACTACGAGGGCCTGAGCGCCGACCCGGCGAAGCCCGACCTGCCGCGCGCGTACCGCGAGCGCTATCCGCCGGGGTCGACGTTCAAGGCGCTGACGACGTCGGTCGGGCTCGACGACGGCGTGACCGCGCCGGACAAGGTCTACCCCTCGATTTCGGCGCTCGACCTGCCCCAGACCGATTCGACGCTCTCGAACTTCGGTGGCAAGACCTGCGGCGGCACGCTCGAGCAGAGCTTCATCAACTCCTGCAACACGACGTTCGGCCAGATCGGACTCGACCTCGGCGACGCGTTCGTGCCGGGGATGGCGCGCTTCGGGGTCGGCGACGACCCGCCGCCGCTCGACATCGCGCCCGGTGCCGTCCAGAGCGTCGGTCCGCCGGCCGGCAGCTTCCAGGACAACCAGCCGCTCTTCGCGTTCGCGGGCATCGGCCAGGGCGACGTCGCCACGACGCCGCTGCAGATGGCGCTCATCGCGGCGGGGATCGCCAACGGCGGCACGATCATGACGCCCCACGTCGGCGCCGAGATCCGCGACGC
Organism: uncultured Acidimicrobiia bacterium; assembly: GCA_963731815.1. Classification (GTDB taxonomy): domain Bacteria; phylum Actinomycetota; class Acidimicrobiia; order IMCC26256; family PALSA-555; genus DATBSK01. Next base: position 298,145 of record CAVSWW010000011.1, read on the forward strand.
CAACGACGACCTCGTGCGCCGCGTCGACGACAGCGAGTGGCACGTGGCCACCAGCGCCACGAGCGCACAGGCGGTCGCGTCGTTCATGGTCGAGGTCGTGCAGGAGGGCACCGGGACGCGCGGCCAGATCCCCGGCGTCACCGTCGCAGGGAAGACGGGGACGGCGCAGGCCGACGGCGGGCCACCGCACGCGTGGTTCATCGCGTTCGCGCCGGCCGAGAACCCGCAGGTCGCGGTGTCGGTGATCGTCGAGCGGGGCGGAAGCCTCGGGAACGAGGCGACGGGCGGCGCCGTGGCGGCCCCGATCGCGGCCGAGGTGCTGGCGACGGCGCTCGGGGCGTGACGCTGAGGGTGATGGCGCCGCCACCCTGTTCTGCCAACGAATTTCGGGGCCTGCGCGGTACCGTGAGCAGCCGATGACGCAGGTCGCCGACGTCCTCGCGAACCGATACACGATCGAACGGCCGATCGCGCGCGGTGGCATGGCGGATGTCTTCCTCGCTCGCGATCAGCAGCTCGATCGACTCGTCGCGATCAAGGTGCTGTTCCCCGAGTTCGCGCGCGATCCGAGCTTCGTCGAGCGGTTCCGCCGAGAGGCGCAGAACGCGGCGATGCTCAACCACGCCAACATCGTCAGCGTCTACGACTACGGCCAGGACCACGGCTCGTACTTCATCGTCATGGAGTACGTCGAGGGCGAGTCGCTCCGCGACCTCCTCCGGGCCGAGGGCGGGCTCGCGCCGATGCATGCGGCGCGGATCGGCTCCGAGATCGCCGCCGGGCTCGACTTCGCGCACCGCCACGGCGTCGTGCACCGCGACATCAAGCCGGGGAACGTCCTGCTCACGCCCCAGGGCGAGGTGAAGGTCACCGACTTCGGCATCGCCGCGAACCCCACCGACGCAGGCTCCGGGCTCACCGCGACGGGTGCCGTCATCGGCACCGCGACGTACTTCTCTCCGGAGCAGGCGCAGGGCTTTCAGGTCGACGGCCGCACCGACGTCTACGCGCTCGGTGTCGTCCTCTACGAGATGGTCACCGGACGCCCGCCGTTCACGGCCGAGAGCCCCGTGGCCGTCGCCATGAAGCACGTGCGCGAGGAGCCGATCGCTCCGAGCCGACTCGTGCACGACCTGCCGCCCGACCTCGAGCGGATCATCCTCACCGCGCTCTCGAAGGACATCGGCACGCGCTACCAGTCGGCGGCCGACGTGCGCTCCGATCTCATGCGCTTCGGACGCGGCCGTCCACTCGAGGGCGCGCCGCGCCGCGGTGCCCGTCGCGGCCGAGGCCGCGACGATCGCCGTGCCGCCCGAGGGGCCGAGCGACGACGACATGTGGGACGAGCGCGAGCCGCGGCGCATCGGGCCGATCATCGCGGTGCTCCTCGGTCTCGCACTCCTCATCGGCGTCATCGTCTACGCGCTGTTCTTCCTCCAGAACGACGACGGGGCCGGCTCGGGCGAGACGCTCGAGGTCCCCAACGTCGTCGGCCAGACGTACGACGCTGCCGCGCAGCAGCTCGACGACCTCGGGTTCAAGGTCACGCGGCGCGACGAGTTCAACGACGCGCAGATCGACACGGTCTTCGATCAGCGCCCCGAGGCCGGGCGCCTGCTCGAGGAGGGCCGCACGGTCATCCTGCTGGTGAGCGCCAAGCAGGTCACGGTCCCGAACGTGGTCGGCAAGACGTTCGACGAGGCGAGCGCGGAGCTGACGCGCCTCCAGCTCATCCCACAACGCGTCGACCAGATGACGGCCGACCAGCCGGCCAACACCGTGCTGGCGACGAGCCCCGCCGCCGACACGAAGGCCGACCGCGGCACGCCGATCCAGGTGACGGTCGCCGTCGAGCCGCCGATCGCCGTGCCCGACGTCCGCGGGCAGGAGCAGACGGCAGCGCAGGCGGTGCTCCAGGCCGCCGGCTTCCAGGTCGCGGTCAGCCCGGTCGAGACGAACGCGCAGCCGCAGGGCACCGTCGTCGCGACGGATCCGGCGGGCGGCGCGATGGCGGCCAAGGGCTCGACCATCAACATGCAGGTCGCCACGGCACCGCGGGCGGTCGCGATCCCGAACGTCATCGGCCAACCGGCCGGCACCGCTGGTCAGACGCTCCAGGCCGCCGGCTTCAACGTGGTGATCACGTGCGCGTCCGCGGCCGCGCCGGTCAAGACGCAGAGCCCCGGTGCCGGCGAGGCGCCGCCGGGCACGCAGATCAGCATCGCCTGCTGAGCCGCGCGTGCGTGCACGCACGGAGCAGCGCTCCGCCCCACTCGCGCGCTGGTACGCGGCCGACGGCCGCCACGATCTCGCCTGGCGACTGACGCGTGACCGCTGGGCGATCCTCGTCTCCGAGGTGATGCTGCACCAGACCCAGGTGCCGCGCGTCGCGGCGGTGTGGGACGACTTCATCGGACGGTTCCCTGACCCGTCGACGATGGCCGCGGCGGGACCGGCGGCGGTGATCACCGCGTGGGGACGGCTCGGCTACCCGCGACGCGCGCGCCGGCTGTGGGAAGCGTCGGTGCTGATCACCGAGCGCGGCTGGCCCGAGGACCTCACCGAGCTCCCGGGTGTGGGCCGGTACACGGCGCGCGCGATCGCCGCGCAGGCAGACGACGCCGACGTCGCGGCCGTCGAGGTGAACGTGCAGCGCGTGGTCGAGCGCGTGGTGGGCCGGCGGCTGTCGCCCCGGGAGGCCGAGGACGCGTCGCGTACGCGTCGGGCGACCCCTGCGCGGCCGCGACCGGCTGCTGGCACTCATGGACGTCGGCGCGATGCTCTGCCGTCCGCGCGACCCGCGCTGCCGCGAGTGCCCGCTCACGCGTCGGTGCGCGACGCGTGACGTGCTGCCCCACGAGGCCCTGCGCCGCGGGCAGGGCCGGTTCGAGGGCAGCTTCCGTCAGCGCCGCGGCAACGTCATGGCCCGCCTTCGCGAAGGTCCGGTCCCCGTGTCGGAGCTCGACCCCGACGCGTTCGCGTCCCTCGTGTCGGACGGCCTCGCCGAGCGTCGCGGCACGGTCGCCGCGCTCCCGTCCCCGATCGCCCACGGCATGTGACGCTCAGCCACAGCTGTTGTGGCTGAGCGTCACCTGCTGATCGTGTCGGCTCCCGCGCGGGCCAGGAAGTTCGCGAGCAGGTCGTGACCCGACTCCGTGAGGATCGACTCGGGGTGGAACTGCACGCCCTCGATCGGCAGCTCACGGTGGCGCAGCCCCATGACGAGCCCGTCCTCGCTCTCGGCGGTCACCTCGAGCTCGGCAGGCACGGAGTCGCGCGCGACCACGAGCGAGTGGTACCGCGTCGCGGTGAACGGGCTCGCGAGCCCCGCGAACACACCGGTGCCGTCGTGGGTGATCTCCGACGTCTTGCCGTGCATGACGCGCGGCGCGCGCTCCACGCGCCCGCCGAACACCTGACCGATGCACTGGTGACCGAGGCACACGCCGAGGACGGGCACGCCCTGGTCGCCGAAGGCGCGGATCGCGTCGTTCGAGACACCGGCGTCCTCGGGCCGGCCCGGCCCAGGTGACACGAGCACCGCGTCGGGCTCGAGGTCGCGCAGCTGCTCGAGCGTGAGTGCGTCGTGACGGTGGACGACCGGCTCCGCGCCGAGCTCACCCAGGTACTGGACCAGGTTGTAGACGAAGGAGTCGTAGTTGTCGATGACGACGACGCGCATGGCCGCACGTTACCGGGCGACCTCCGCGAACCTTCGAGCGTTTTCGCGCGCGCTCCCGGTGAACGTCGGCTCGAGCGCGAGCGGCGCGCTCGGGCTGCGCGCACGGGTGGTCGTCGCGCCGGTCGCGAGGTCGGTGTGCGCGTGCTCTCGTCGCTTCGCGCTCGCGCTGTAGCGTCGTCGCCCGATGGCCCGCCAGAAGTCGAAGCCGAAGCCCAAGAAGAAGGCGACCGGCGTCCCCCCGCCGAAGCCGAGCCGCTACACCGCGCCTCAGCCCAAGGCGAAGAAGACGTCGCCGCTGTGGGTCCCGGCGACGATGTTCACGTGCCTGCTCCTGGGGATCCTGGTGATCGTCGGCAACTACCTCCAGCTGCTCCCCGGCGGCGAGGCCCAGAACTCCTACCTCTTCGTGGGGCTGGGTCTGATGATCAGCGGGTTCGTGCTCTCCACCCAGTACCGCTGATCCGAACCCGATCCGGAACCCCGAATCCGAACGCTGATCGAATCCCACGGGTGTCATTCACCCACAGGTTCATCCCCAACCTGTGGAGAACTCGGCGAGCCGGTCCGTCAGACCGGGACCATGTCCTCCCGGCAGTGCCGGGGCGCCTCGATCTCGGACCCGTCCTGGGCGGCGGTCATCGTGACTTCGGCACCGCAGACGACGCACCGGTAGCTGATGTTCACCGGGACCACGGTGTCGGGGTCGGGCTCGGCCGGGGGCACGACCTTGAACTTGCGGAGGATCCCCGCCCCGATCAGATAGATGAGGACGATCGCGACGACGGTGACGAGGCCGCGGAGGATCCAGCCGAGAGTGTCGACCGCCAGCACTCAGCCGAGGCGTTCGATGATCATGGCGTTCGCCATGCCGCCGCCCTCGCACATGGTCTGGAGCCCGTAGCGACCGCCGCTGCGCTCCAGCTCGTTGAGCAGGGTCGCGAGCAACCGGCTGCCCGAGCAGCCGAGCGGGTGACCGACCGCGATCGCGCCGCCGTTCACGTTGACCCGCTCCATGTCGGGGTTGTGCTCCTTCGCCCACGCGAGCACGACCGGCGCGAACGCCTCGTTGATCTCGACGAGGTCGATGTCGGCGAGCGTCATGCCGGCGCGCTCGAGGACGGTCGTCGTCGCCGGGATCGGCCCGGTCAGCATGAGGACGGGGTCGACGCCGGCGAGCGCGAACGTGTGGAACCGCGCCGCGGCGTGAGACCGAGCTCGCCGGCCTTCTCCTCGCTCATGATGAGTGACGCGGCCGCGCCGTCGGTGATCTGCGACGAGTTGCCCGCGGTGATCACGCCGTCGTCGGGCTTGAACGCCGGCTTCAGCTTGGCGAGCTTCTCGACGGACGAGTCGGGGCGGATGCCCTCGTCGCGCGTCATCGTGTCGGTGCCCTCGTCGGTGATGATCGGCACCGGCACGATCTCGCGCTCGAAGCGTCCTTCCTCGGTGGCGCGCGCGGCGCGGAGGTGCGACTCGACGGAGAACGCGTCGTTCTCCTCACGGCTGATGTTCCACTTCTCGGCGATGAGCTCGGCGGAGATGCCCTGCGGCACGAGGTCGTAGCGCTCGAACACCTTCGGGCCGAACGGCATCGAGCCGGGCAGGAACGACGCGCCCATCGGCACGCGGGTCATCGACTCCACGCCCGCGGCGATGACCACGTCATACGCGCCGGCCATGACGCCCTGCGCGGCGAAGTGCGCGGCCTGCTGCGACGAGCCGCACTGGCGGTCGATGCTCGTGCCGACGACCGACTCCGGGAACCCGGCGGCCAGGGCAGCGTTGCGGCCCACGTTGCCGGCCTGGTCACCGACCTGCATGACGCAGCCCATGATCACGTCCTCGACCAGGGCGGGATCGAGGTCGTTGCGCTCGACGAGCGCGGTGAGCGTGTGCGCGGCCAGGTCGACGGGGTGCCAGTCCTTGAGCGCACCGTTGCGGCGTCCGAGAGGGGTGCGCACGGCATCGACGATCACTGCGCTCGGCATGGCTGTGCTCCTGTCGACCCCGGGTCGGTGTGGAGGTCTTGGTGTGGAGTCTTGTGGGTGGCTCCGCGGTGCGGAACGTCGTGCGAGCCAAACGATACGCTCCGCCGTCGTGCCCCGTGACATGCACCGCTCGCTCGGTGACGGCGGGATGCCCCTCCTCCAGGAGCTCGGGCTGACCTTCGAGTCGTACGGCGACGGGTGGGCCGCGGCGGTCTGGCTGCCGACCGAGAAGGCCTGCAACCCGCTCGGCGGCGTCCACGGCGGCGTCTTCGGCGTCATCCACGACGCGGCGATGAACTTCGCCGTCAACAGCGCGCTCGAGTCGGGCGACCGCGCCGCGACCCTCGACGTCACCTACCAGACGATCCGACCCGCCGCCGCCGGCGACCGACTCGACGTGCGCGGCGAGGTCGTGCGTGTCGCGAAGCAGATCGCCTACGCCGAGGCCGTCGTCCGCGACGCCGAGGGCGAGGCGGTGTCGCGGGCGACCGCGACGTTCCTGGTCCGCCGTGCGGCCTGACGGACGACGCCGGGTGAGGCGCCGCTTGCGGCGCCGACCAGAAAAGGCGTGAAGCAGTGAGCACCACGGCGGCAGTGCCGGCCGCGACGAGCCCCGTCCGCCCGATCTCGAAACGGTGGAAGTACGGCTGGATCGGCGAGACCGTCGTGCTGATCGCGCTGTACCGGCTCTACGACTTCGGCCGCGAGAAGGCCGTCGGCACGACCCGTGAGGCGTTCGCGAACGCGCGCGACATCATCTCCGCGCAGAAGACGCTCGGCATCTACTGGGAGCGCTCCGTCCAGCAGGCGTTCCTCAACGCCGACTGGTTCATCGCGTTCTGGAACCTCTACTACGGCACCGTCCACTTCGTGCTGCCCGTCGTGACGCTCGTGTGGCTCTACCGCAAGGCGCCGGCCCGCTACGTACGGTGGCGCAACACGCTGCTCCTCATGTGGGTGATTGCGGTGCTGACGTTCTTCGTGTACCCCCTGATGCCGCCGCGCCTGATGCCGGCGCGCTTCGGCTTCGTCGACACCGCGGCCGAGTACTACAACTTCGGCCCGCAGGTGAAGGTCGAGTTCGGCCCCGACGGCCAGCCGACCGAGAGGGCGCTCGAGCAGTACGGCAACCCGTACGCCGCGATGCCGAGCTTCCACATCGGCTGGAGCACGTGGGCGCTGCTCGCGCTGTGGCCGATGATCCGGAGCAAGTGGTTGCGCGGGGTGCTCGTCGCCTACGTGATCGGCGTGCTCTTCTGCATCACCGTGACGGCGAACCACTGGTTGCTCGACGCGGTCGGCGGCCTCGTGGTGGTCGGCCTCGGCTACGCGGGCGCGACCGGCATCGACCGCATCACCGCGCTCGTCAGAGCTCGGCGCGCCGCACCCGGCGTCGCCGCATGAGGGCCCACCCGAGGCCGAACAGCCCGAACGCCGCGAGTCCGGCGAGCCACGGCGCGGCGTTGGAGTCGGGTGCCGGATCGTTCGTCGCCACGACGATGTCGTCGCGCTCCTGGACGATCGGCGGCGACGTCGTGCGCGGCGCACGAGGCCCGCGCGCTTCGTTGAACCAGTCGGGCTGCCACAACCAGATCACCTGCGCCTCGCCGTTCTGACCGCCGAACAACGCGGACGGCACCGCGCGCTGCGGTGGCGCGAACACGATCGGTTCGGCCGCGATCTCCGGGCCGACACCTTCCGCGGGCGGTGAGGGCACGGGCGTCGGCGCGGGGCCGCCGCCACCGCCACCTGTCCCGCCGCCGCCGCCACCGCCGTCGCCGGGCCCGGGACCGACGCGGTCGGGTGCGACACCGGTGACCAGCGCGCAGCCCGCGTCGAAGCTCTGCGAGTAGCCGTCACTCGGGTTCGTGACCGTGACGGCGACGCAGTACGTGCCGTCCTCGCTGAGGTCCACGTTCGCGATCGGGCCGGACGCCGAGGCGACGACGTTGTTCGCGGAGTCCTTCACGGTCCAGGCGTACTGCAGGTCGCCGGGGAGGCCGTCCGTGGTGCCGCTCGCGTCGAGCGTGATGTGCCCGGGCTGGCCGTTGACGCCCTTCACCGGGTTGAGGTCGGGGTTGAAGACGATGCTCATCGTCGGCGGGTCGTTGAGCGTGATCGACTGCTGGAACTGCAGCAGCAGGCTCGGGTCCGGCTGCCCCAGACCGTTCAGCGGTGTGCCGGCCGCGGCGAAGAACTGCCCGCCACCGCCACCGACGACGTAATAGGAGCAGGACGAGCTCAGCGCCGGGCACCAGTCGACGGCGCGCTCGAACGTGCGCCCGTCGGCCGACCACGACGCGGGCCATCCGGTCTCGAACACGCCCGGCGCGACCTGCCGAGAGTCCCAGTTGCCGAACGCGCCCTCGACGTCGAGCCCGGGGCTCGTGTGCCGGTTGACCGTGACGGGACCCCAGCGCGTGTCGGTGCGGCTGACCGTGCCCAGGTTCGTGGCCCCGAGCGTGAACGCGACCCACGCGCCGTCGCCGGGGTCCTGCCAACCGGGCGGCGCCGATTGCGCGCCGACAGGCGCGGCGAAGGCGAGCAGCGCCGCCAGCGCGACGCCGCAGCACACGGCACGCCTGAGGTTGGACATCGTGCCCCCTCTTCGCCCCAGCCACCCGAGCCCCACCCACCAGCGGTGGAGACGATGGGATTCGAACCCACGACCCCCTGCTTGCAAAGCAGGTGCTCTAGCCAGCTGAGCTACGTCCCCGTCCCGCAGCAGGCTACCTGCGCGACGCGGGCGGTCCACCGGCGGCCTCGAAGAGCACGCCGGGGTTGAGGATCCCGGACGGGTCGAGCGCATGCTTCAGCGCCCGCATGGCGTCGAGCTCTGCCGGGGTGCGCACCAGCGGGAGGTCGGCACGCTTGGCCACGCCGATGCCGTGCTCGGCGCTGATCGACCCGCCCATACGGGCGACGAGCTCGAGCACCGCGTGGTCGACACGCTCGTCGTCGGGCGCGGGGCCGAGCACGTTGACGTGCAGGTTGCCGTCACCGACGTGCCCGAAGATCACGACGCGCGCGGCGGGGTCGATCGCGGCGACGGTGTCGCGCACGTCGTCGACGAACGCGGCGAGCCCGTCGAACGGCAGCGTCACGTCGAGCTTGTGCGGGACGCCGCTCGCGTTGATCGCCTCGGTGTGCAGCTCCCGGTACGCCCAGAGACGTTCGCGCGTCGCGGCGTCCTCGGCGATCGCGGAGTCGCGCACCCCGTCGAGCCCGGCCAGCACGCCCGTGAGCTGGTCGGAGCACGCGCTCGCACCGGACCGCACGCCGCACTCGACGAGGACGTACGCCGGCCAGTCGTCGCGTGAACGGCGCAGCCAGACCGCGGTGCTCGAGGACCAGGCGCAGCCCGTCGGCGAGGAACAGCTCGAGCGCGAGGACGGAGTCGAGCGGGCGCCGCACCGCCCCGGCGACCGTGACCGCCGCCGCGACGTCGTCGACCGCCACCAGGGCGACGACGCGATCACGCAGCTCGGGGACGAGCGCCAGGTGGACGCGCGTGACGACGGCGAGCGTCCCCTCGCTGCCACCGAGGACGCCCGCCCAGCCGGTAGCCGGTGTTGTCCTTGCGCAGCGCGGGCAACGCGACCGACGACCGTGCCGTCGCCGAGGACCGCTTCGACGCCGATGACCTGGCGGTCCATGGCCCCGTACCGGATCACGTGCTCGCCGCCGGCGTTGGTGGCGACCATGCCGCCGATCGTCGCCGAGTCGCGTGCCGTCAGGTCGACGGCCACGTCCCAGCCGCCCGTCCGTGCGGCATCACGGGCGCGACTCAACGTCACGCCCGCGCCGACGACGAGCTCGCCGTTCTCGGTGTCGACGTGCTCGATCGCGTCGAGCCGCTGCGTCGTGAGCACGACCTCGCCCCCGCGCGGCACGCTCCCACCGACGAGGCCCGTGTTGCCGCCCTGCGGAACGACCGGCGCCCCCGCGCTCGCGCACGCGCGCAGCACCGTGGCGACTTCGTCGGTCGTTCCCGGTCGGACGACCACGCGGGCGCGGCCGTGGAACCTGCCGGTCCAGTCGGTCTCGTAGGTCGCGACGACGTCGGCGTCGACGAGCACGTGCTCGGCGCCGAGCACGTCGCGCAGCTCGTCGAGCAGGCGATCGCTCACCTCACACGACGGCGAAGCCCTCGAACACGGCTGCCTTCACGCCCCGTCGCGCGAGCTCGGTGAGGAACGACGCCGGGTCGACGACGGCACCCAGCGCGCGCGCTCCGATCGGTGCGGACTCACGCCATCCGACGTGCTCGAGCCGTCCGGCCAGGCGCGCCGCAGTGACGGCGAGCACGGTTCCCGCCGCGACGGCCGGGCGTTCGATGACGCCGTAGACGATCGTGTCGCGGGTCGCACCGCGCCAGCCCCAGACCTCGACGCGCGCGCCGGCCCACCCGTCGTCGAGCTGCTTGCGGCGCAGCAGCGCGACCGCGGGACGGCGCACGGGCGGCTCGCCCGAACGGATGCACGCCCGCTCGAGCTCAGGAACTGCGTCGCGCAGGAGCTCGACGCCCGGGGCGACGACCTCGCACTCGCGCGCGCCGACGGGCTCCGGGAACCAGATGAGCTGATGCCCGCGCCGCTCGGGGGTGTGCCACGCCCCGTCGAACCACTCGAGCGGCGGCTCGCGTCGCGCGCGACGTACCGCCGCGACACATGCCGGCCCGGCGGCGCCCACGTGTGCGACGTGCGCCTCGTCCGCTCGGTCGAGAGCGTCCGCCGCGTGGCGCGCGAGGACGTCACCGAGGCCGGGCACGAGGCCGCAGCCCACCGCCACCAGGACGTTCGCCTCACGCGCCGCTCCGTCGAGCGCGAGGAGCGCGGCGATGCCGTCGCGATCGTCGGCGACCGCCGCGACCGGGACACCGGCCGCGACGGCCCGCTGCGCGACGAGCGCGCCCGTGCGGGCAGGCACCACGCTCGCGACGGCGTCCACGCCGTCAGGGAACGGATGGTCGAGGGGGACGGTCTCGGCGACCTTGCCGATCGCATCGGCGAGCGAGGCCGCGGCGTCACGATCGCGGTCGGCGACGACCAGGGTGTCGATGCCCGGCGTGTCCACGAGCTGGCGGGCGGCCCGGGCGCCAGTGGCGCCGGCGCCCACGAGGAGCACCGTGCTCACCGGAAGTCGGGGCCCTCCAGCTCGCGCCATCCGCCCTGCGTGCGGGGCACGACGTCGGTCTTGCCGCGCAGGCGCACGACGACCCCGACGAGGACGGCCAGCAGTCCGACGAGCAAGCCGCGCCGGAAGGTCCGCATGGCGCGAAGTGTACGACGCCTCGGCGTGCGCACCCGCGGGAGGAGTGCCGAGAACTTCGCTGGTGGGGCTAGCTGGAATCGAACCAGCGACCTCATCCTTATCAGGGATGCGCTCTAACCGGCTGAGCTATAGCCCCGTTCGGACCGTCGAGCGTAGCAACGTCGTCGACGGTGGCTCTGCCGCCGTCGACGGCGGAGACCAAGCTTGCGAGGTCTCCCAAGATGCTCGCGCTAACGCTCGCCCGCGTCCTGTTCCTTGATCGTGATCTCGAGCCCGCCGAAGAGCTCGGCGAAGATGTTGTAGAAGGACGCCGCGATCACGGTGATGACGACCTGCAGCGCGACGACCACGAGCGACACGAGGATCGCGCCGCGCAGCACCTCACCGGAGAGGAACGTGAAGTCCTTCGCCGACAGCAGGTCGCCGAGGAACTTCTCGACGCTGCCGATGATCCCGGCGGCCTCCGCGATCATCCAGAGCGCAACGATGGCGATGAGGATGATGAACATCAGAGACAGGTAGAAGCACAGCGACAGCTTCAGGACCGTCCAGAGGTCGACCTTCATCACGGTCTGGCGGAACCGGCGCTCGCTGCGCGGGCCGGTCGCGACCGGACGGGTCTTCGTCTGCTTCGGCTGTTGCGGGCTTCGGCTGCTTGGCGGGCTTCGGCTTGCGGCGCGACCGCGTCGTCTGGTCGGCGTCGTCGTCGAACAGCTCCGCCTCGGCGGGCGGCTCCGCAACCGGCACCGCGACGGGCGCGGGCGCGGCCACCGTCGCGGACACGCTGCTCACGTTGCGCTGCTCGAGTCGTTGCCCGGAACGGTTGCTGGAGCGGTTGCCCGACCGGCTGCTCGTCGAGCGCTTCGTGTCGGCTGCTCCGTCGTTCGAGCTCCCGCTCCCGCGGCCGCGGCGCGACCGGCGCGGCGGCGATGCCGCGCCACCCGACGACACGGTCGTCGAGGTCATCTCACCGGGCGGAGCGCCTGCCGCGGGAGGATCGGCCGGTGCGGTCATAGGAGGGAACGCAGCTTCCTGTCGGGGAACTCACAGCGCCAGACCCGGCACCGCAGCACGAACGACGATGATACGCGGGCAGCGTCTCGGGCCGCTATCAGCGCCCGCAGACCAGCGTCACTCGGTCGCTTCGCCGTTGCCGGCGGTCTCGCCCTCGAGGACGGGGGCGACGGCCACGATCGTCTCGCCGGCACCGAGCTTGGCGATCCGCACACCGGTGGCGTCACGGCCCTGGGTCGAGACCTGCGCCGCGGGCATCCGCAGGATGTTGCCGCCCGACGAGAACACGAGGATCTCGTCGTCGTCGGTGACGGAGAACGCGCCGACGACGCCACCGCGCGACTCGGTGACCTTCATCCCCCGCACGCCCTGCCCGCCGCGACCCTGGCGGTGGAACAGGTCGAGCTTCGTGCGCTTGCCGTGGCCGCTCGAGCTGACGAACAGCATCACCGCGCCGCGCCGGTACACGTCGCACGCGACGACCTCGTCGCCGGCGCGCAGCTTCATCCCGCGCACGCCGGCGGACGCGCGCCCGGTGGCGCGCACACCCGACTCGGCGAAGCGGATCGTCTGGCCGTTCTGCGTGACCATGACGACGTCGTTCTTGCCCGTCGTCTGCACGACGCGGACGAGCTCGTCGCCCTTGCCGAGGTTGATCGCGATCAGACCGTTGCGGATCGCGGAGTCGTACTCGGTCATCTTCGTCTTCTTGACCGTGCCGTGCTTCGTCGCGAACACGAGGAACGCGCCCTCTTCGTAGGTGCGCGTGTCGATGATCGCCTCGATGCGCTCGTCCTGCGCGAGGTTGATCAGGTTGACCAGCGCGGTGCCGCGCGCGGTGCGGTCCTTCATGGGGATCTCGTGCGCCCGCAGCCGGTACACCTTGCCGCGGTTCGAGAACAGCAGCAGGTACGAGTGCGCGGTGGTCGTGAGCAGCTTGTCGACGTAGTCGTCGTCCTTGGCTCGGCTCCCGCGCACGCCCTTGCCGCCGCGGCTCTGCCGCCGGAACGCGTCGGCCGCGACCGTCTTGATGTAGCCCTGGCTCGTGAGGACGACGACGACCTCTTCGTCCTCGATGAGGTCGAGCATGTCGATCTCGCCGACGTCCGGCGGCGAGCCGCGTCTTGCGCTCGTCGGCGTAGCGCTCCTTGCAGATCGAGCAGCTCGTCCTTGATGACCTTGCGGAGCTTGGCCTTGCTCTTGAGGATCGACTCGAGCTCCTTGATCGTCTCCTGGAGCTCCTTCAGCTCGTCGCGCAGCTTCTTGCCCTCGAGCTGGGTGAGCCGGCGCAGCTGCATGTCGAGGATGAAGTTGGCCTGGATCTCGGAGAAGCCGAACGGCTTCTTCATCAGCCCGGCACGCGCGACGTCGACGTCGGCGGCCTTGCGGATGAGCTCGATGACCTTGTCGATCATGCCGAGCGCCTTCACGAGGCCCTCGACGATGTGCTCGCGCTCCTTGGCGCGGCGCAGGCGGTACTCGGTGCGCCGCGTCACCACCTCCATCTGGTGCGCGACGTACACGAGGATCGCCTGGTCGAGCGTGAGCACGCGCGGCACGCCGTCGACGAGCGCGAGCATGTTGGCCGAGAAGCTCGTCTGCATCGGCGTGTGCTTGTAGAGCTGGTTGAGGACGACGTTGACGTTCGCGTCCTTGCGCAGCTCGATGACCAGGCGCGTGGTGTCGCCGGCCGACTCGTTGCGCAGGTCGCGGATGCCCTCGATCTTGCGGTCGTTCACGAGCTCGGCGATCCGCGTGCCGATCACCTCGACCGAGGTCTGGAACGGCACCTCGGTGACGACGATGCGCATCTCGCCCCGCGTCGCCCGTCCTCGACCTCCGCGATCGCGCGCATCTTGATGCTGCCGCGACCCTTCGTGTACGCGTCCTTGATCCCCTCCTTGCCGAGGATCTGCGCGCCGGTCGGGAAGTCGGGACCCTTCACGATCTTCATGAGCGCCGACGCCTTCGCGTCGGGGTTGTCGATCATGTGCACGGCCGCGTCGATGATCTCGCCGAGGTTGTGCGGCGGGATGTTCGTGGCCATGCCGACCGCGATGCCGCCACCGCCGTTGACGAGCAGGTTCGGGAAGCGCGCCGGGAGCACGGTGGGCTCCTGGTTCTGCCCGTCGTACGTCGCCTCCCAGCTGACGGTCTCCTCGTCGATCTCGCCGAGCAGCTCCATCGCGAGCGTCGCGAGCTTCGCTTCCGTGTAGCGCTGCGCCGCGGGACGGTCGTTGGGGTCGGGCGAGCCGAAGTTCCCGTGTCCGTCGATGAGCGTGTAGCGGAGCGAGAAGTCCTGGGCCATGCGCGCGAGCGCGTCGTAGATCGCCTCACCCGCGTGCGGGTGGTACTTGCCCATCACCTCGCCGACGGCCTGCGCCGACTTCTGGTGCTTGCGGTCGGGCCGCAGCCCTTGCGCGTACATGCCGTAGAGGATCCGGCGCTGCACCGGCTTGAGCCCGTCGCGCGCGTCGGGGAGCGCCGCGCGGTGATGACCGACATCGCGTAGTCGAGGAAGGAGCGCTCCATCTCCTCCTGGATCTCGACCGGCTCGATCGTGCCGACGGTCTCGAGCGACTCCTGGACCGGCGCCGCCGTCGTCGGCTTCTTCTTCGCCGGGGTCTTCTTCTTGCGCGGAGGGCTCATACGTCGATGAAGCGGACGTCTTTGGCGTTCTCCTGGATGAACTGCTTGCGCCGTTCGACGTCGTCGCCCATGAGCTTCGCGAACACCTCGTCGGCGATCGCGGCCTCCGCGACCGACACCGAGAGCAGGTTGCGTGTGGCCCGGTTCATCGTCGTGACGCCGAGCTCCTCCCAGTCCATCTCGCCGAGCCCCTTGAACCGGTTCACCTCGATGCGCGCGCCTTCGTGCGCGGCCTCGAACTCGCGGAGCGCCGCTTCGTCCTGGAGGTACGTGCGCTCCTTGCCGATGTCGGCGCGGAACAGCGGTGGCTGCGCGAGGTAGATGCAGTTGTGCATCACCAGGTCCGGCAGGTGCCGGTAGAAGAACGTGAGCAGCAGCGTGCGGATGTGCGCGCCGTCGACGTCGGCGTCGGCCATCAGGATGATCTTGTGGTAGCGGACCTTGTCGCCGGCGAACTCGTCGCCGATGCCGGCGCCGATCGCCTGGACCAGCGACTGGATCTCCTCGTTCTTGAGCATCCGGTCGAGGCGGGCTCGCTCGACGTTGAGGATCTTCCCCCGGATCGGGAGGATCGCCTGCGTGCGCGGGTCGCGCGCGCGCTTGGCGCTCCCGCCTGCGCTGTCGCCCTCGACGATGAACAGCTCCGACTCCGCCGGGTCCTTCGAGGAGCAGTCGGCGAGCTTGCCTGGCATCGACGCGGTCTCGAGCAGCGACTTGCGCCGCGTGAGGTCGCGGGCCTCGCGCGCGGCGACGCGCGCCCGCGCGGCCTGCACGCTCTTGTTGACGACGGCGCGCCCTTCGGACGGGTTGCGCTCCAGCCAGTCGGCGAGCTTGTCGTTGGTCGCGCGCTCGACGAGCGATCGCATCTCGGTGTTCCCGAGCTTCGCCTTCGTCTGACCCTCGAACTGCGGGTTGCGCAGCTTCACCGACACGATCGCGGTGAGCCCCTCGCGGATGTCCTCGCCGAGGAGGTTGGCCTCCTTGTCCTTGAGCAGGCCCTTCGCCTTCGCGTAGCGGTTCAGCACGTTGGTGATGGACTTCTTGAAGCCCTCCTCGTGCATGCCGCCCTCGGTGGTCGCGATGTTGTTCGCGAACGAGTGGATGCCCTCGTAGAAGCCGGTGTTCCACTGCATCGCGATCTCGACCTCGGAGCCGTCCGCCGACTCCTCGAAGGAAGCGACCTTCTTGAACAGCGGCTCCTTCGAAGCGTTGAGGTGCTTCACGAAGTCGACGATGCCGCCGGAGTACTTGAAGGTGACTTCCTGCTTGGCGTCGGGTCGCTCGTCGGTGAATCGGATCTCGAGGCCCTTGTTGAGGAACGCCATCTCCTGCAGCCGCTCGAGCAGCGTCTGCGCGCGGAACTCGGTCTCGTCGAAGATCGACGGGTCGGGCCAGAACGTGACCGTCGTGCCGCGCTGCTTCGACGCGCCGAGCTTCTTCAGCGGACCCTGCGGCGTGCCGCCCTTCGCGTACGACTGCACCCACTTCGCGCCGTCGCGGTGCACCTCGAGCTCGAGCTGCACCGAGAGCGCGTTGACGACCG
Source organism: uncultured Acidimicrobiia bacterium (assembly GCA_963731815.1). Lineage (GTDB taxonomy): Bacteria > Actinomycetota > Acidimicrobiia > IMCC26256 > PALSA-555 > DATBSK01. The sequence goes on from CAVSWW010000011.1 coordinate 314,295, forward strand.
ACACGCCGACGCCGTGCAGGCCGCCGGAGATCTTGTAGCCGTCGCCGCCGAACTTCCCGCCCGCGTGCAACGTGGTGAGGATGATCTCGGCCGCGGACTTGCGCCCGGAGTGCGTGTCGACCGGGATGCCGCGCCCGTTGTCGGTGACGCGACAGCCGCCGTCGGCGAGGATCGTGACGTCGATGCGCGTCGCCTCGCCGGCCATCGCCTCGTCGACCGAGTTGTCGACGACCTCGTACACGAGGTGGTGCAGACCCGACGGACCCGTCGAGCCGATGTACATGCCCGGGCGCTCACGGACGGGCTGCAGCCCCTTGAGGACGGTGATGTCCTTCGCCGTGTAGCTGCCCTTGCCCGAGCCGGAGCGCTTGGCCGGGGCCGCCTTCTTCGTCGCGGGCTTCTTCTTCGTCGCGCTCGACTTCGTAGGGCTCAACGCGCGCGCACCTCGGGGGGCTCGTACCGGTGCCGGGCCGGTGAAGGGTGGGGGAAGCGTCTGTCGACCGGGGAGCACGAAGAAAACGGGTCCGTTCCTTCACCCCGCTACTGCCGAGCGCCACCCGTCGACACCGCTCATTCTACCAGAGGGGTCTGTCGACTTCGGTGCTCACGTGTCGTCGTCGCGACCACTGTGCGCGTCGACCGCGACACGCACCTCGGTGACGACGTTCGGGCCGACGATCGACTCGATCCGGGCCAGCACGTCGTGCTCGAGGTAGCGGAGCTCGGTCGCCCACGCTCCCGACTCGACCGCGATCGTGAGCACCGTGCCGCGCAGCGACCGGATCCGGGCGTGCTGCGCGATCGCGGCACCGACGACGTCGCTCCATCGCGTGGTGATCGCGCGCAGCGTCAGCGGGTCCGCGAGACCGAGCTCCGCGCCGATCTCCGCCAGCGCGTCGCCGACCGGGGTCGGCGGCTCCTCCTCGCCCGGGACGCCGCGGCCGCTGCGCCGGCGCGACCGGCTCACGGGTCCTCGACCCGACCGTCCGCGATGCGGAGCCGTCGCGCGGGCTCGACCGCGGCCGGCAGCGACCCCGCGGTCGTCACGAGCGTCTGGTCGCCGGTGAGCTTCTCGACGAGGGCGTTCCCGCGGTGCTCGTCGAGCTCGCTGAAGACGTCGTCCAGCAGCAGCACCGGCTCGTCGTCGATCGCGTCCGTGACCGTGCGGTGGCCGGCGAGGCGCAACCCGAGCGCGAGCGTCCGCTGCTCGCCCTGTGACGCGTGGGTCCGCGAGTCGAGCCCCGCGACCAGGAGCTGCCACTCGTCACGGTGCGGGCCGACGAGCGTGGTCCCGCGCTCGATCTCGCGTCGTCGCAGCCGCTCGAGCGCGCCGTGGAACGCGGCGTCGATCGCCTCGGCCGACGTCGCGGGTGTCCCCTCCGCCCACTCGGCGAGGTACGTGGCGTCCACACCGTCGTCGCCGCCGGCGAGCTCGCGGTACGCGGCGTCGACCGCGGGCGCGAGCTTCTCGGTGAGCCGGAGTCGACCGAGCACGAGCTCGGTGCCGGCGCGCACCAGCTGCTCGTCGAACACGTCGAGCGTCGTGCGCGCGTCGGGACCGCGCATGCCACCGCGCAGCAGCGCGTTGCGGTGGCGCAGGACCTTGTCGTACTCGCTCGTCACCGCGGCGAAGCGCGGCGCGGTCGCGACGAGCAGGTCGTCGAGGTACGTCCGCCGGTGCGCGGGACCGCCTTTGACGAGCTCGAGGTCGTCGGGCGCGAACACGGTGACGCGCAGCGCGCCGAGCAGGTCGCGGTTGCGTGCCAGCGGGTTGCGGTCGACGAGCACGCGGTTGCGCCCGACCGCGCGCAGCTCCGCCTCGATGAGGCGCTCGCGCCCGCTGCCCTCGTGGATGCCGAGCCGCACGATCGCCTGGTCGTGGCCCGTGCGGACGAGTGCGGCGTCGGGAACGCCGCGGAACGACCGGCCGAGCGCGCCCCACGCGATGGCCTCGAGCAGGCTGGTCTTGCCCTGTCCGTTCTCGCCGACGACGACCGTCATGCCCGGCGGCAGCTCGAGGCGCGCGGCCTCGTAGCAACGGAAGTCGGCGATGTCGACGAGCGCGACCCTCACTCCGGATCGCGACGATCTACGCGATGCGGACGGGCATCAGCAGGTACAGGAAGTCGGCGTCGTTGCCGCGCAGCACCGCGGGCTTCAGTGGATCGATCGACTCGATGCTGATCTCCGACGCCCCGGCTGCCTCCACCCCGTCGAGCAGGAACCGCGAGTTGAACGCGACGGTCAGCTCGGTGCCCTCGAACTTGCCCTCGACGGGCTCGAACGACTGCCCCACGTCCTGCGCGGTCGCGGAGAGCTCGAGGCCGTCGGAGCTCATCGACAGGCGGATCGGCGACGAGTCGCGGCTCGTGCCGCCGACGAGACTCACGCGTTCGACCGCGCCCGCGAACGCGTCGCGGTCGATCGTGAGCCGGTTCGGGTAGCCGCTCGGGATGAGCTGCTCGTAGTTCGGGAAGTCGCCCTCGATGAGCCGCGCGGTGAGCTCGGTCTCGCCGAGCCGGAACGTCACGTAGCGCTCCCCGAGGTACACCTCGACAGAGCCCTCACCAAGAAGTCGCTGGAGCTCGCCGAGCCCCTTCGCGCCGACGAGCACCTTCTGGCCCTCGGGCAGCAACGTGAGTCCGGGGAGGTCGCGCACCGCGAGCCGGTACGAGTCGGTCGCGACGAGTCGCACACCCTGCCCGGTCGACGCGAGCAGCACTCCGGTCAGGATCGGCCGCGCGTCGTCGCGCGACGCGGCCGGCACGACCTGGCGCAGCCCCTCCGCGAGCGGACCCGCCTCGACGGTGACCGGCTGCCCCTCGGCTTCGGGCAGTCGCGGGAAGTCGCTCGCCGCGAGCGTGCGCACCTCCGAGCGGAACCGACCCGACTCGATCTTCGCCTGGTCGTCGCCGATCTCGACCGACACCGTGTCGGACTGCAGCTTCGCGAGCGTGTCGACGAGCAGCCGCGCGACGAGCACGGCGGAGCCGTCACCTTCGACGTCGGCCGGCACGCTCACACGGATCGTCAGCTCGAGGTCGGAGCCGGTGAACTCGACCTTCCCCGGGCTGAGCGTGACCTTCACACCCGACAGCACCGGGAGCGCACCGGTGCGGGACGCGACTGCCCGGTACGCGGTGCCGACCGCATCAGCGAGGGCATCGCGGTCGCATCGGAACTTCACGTCATCTCCTCCACACCTGGTCCCTATCTATTAGAGAAAGGGTTGTAGTCGTAGTAGGGCCTGTGCACTGTGGAGAAGTGGCCATCCGGGCCGGTCGGAGGGGCTGTCGGTCTTCCGGAGTTCTCCCCGCTCTTCCACCGATGGCCTCCCCGAGTGGTGGTGACACCGCGGTCCGTCCCCAGAACCCCGAAGGTATCCCCAGCTCTCCACAGCATTGTCCACATCGTCGCGAGCAGGTGCCGTTCTCACCCACTGCTGCCGAGCCGGATCCGGGCGATCAGCTCGTTGACCTGCTCGAACGTCGTGTGACGCTCGGTCATCTGCTCCTTGATCTTCTCGACCGCGTACATGACGGTCGTGTGGTCGCGGCCGCCGAAGGCTTCCGCGATGCGGGGGTAGCTGAAGTCGGTCAGGTTCCGCATCACGTACATGCCGATCTGGCGCGCGGTGACGAGCGGCCGGCGGCGGCTCTTGCTGCACAGGTCCTCGACGGTCCAGCCGAACATCTTGGCGGTCTCGTCGAGGATGAGGTCGGCGGTGATCTCGCGCGGCTTCGTGGTCGGCAGCAGGTCGGCGAGGACCGATCGCGCGACCTCTTCCGAGAGCGGGGTCCGGTGCAGGCTCGAGAAGGCGGCGACCCGGATGAGGGCGCCCTCGAGCTCGCGGATGTTGTCGGAGATGTTGCTCGCGATGAACCCGAGCACCTCGTCGGGGATGCCGCCCAGGTGCTCGGCCTCGGCCTTCTTCCGGAGGATGGCGAGGCGGGTCTCGAACTCGGGGGGCTGGACGTCGGTGATGAGGCCCCACTCGAACCGGCTCCGGAGGCGGTCCTCGAGGGTCGCGATCGACTTCGGTGACCGGTCCGACGAGATGACGATCTGGCCGCCCTCGTTGTGGATCTGGTTGAACGTGTGGAAGAACTCCTCCTGGAGCTCCTGCGTGCGCTCGAGGAACTGGATGTCGTCGATGAGCAGCACGTCGAGCGCGCGGTACCGGCGCTTGAAGACCGGCATGCGCGTGCGCTCGCGGATCGCCTCGACGAAGTCGTTCATGAACGACTCGGTGGAGACGTAGCGAACCCTCGTCTTCGGGTAGAGGCTCCGCACGTGATGGCCGATCGCGTGGAGCAGGTGCGTCTTGCCCAGCCCCGCCGGTCCGTAGATGAAGAGCGGGTTGTAGGCCTGGGCCGGCGCCTCGGCGACCGAGAGCGCGGCGGCGTGCGCGAACCGGTTGGACGCGCCGATCACGAACTGGTCGAACGTGTAGCGCGGGTTGAGGGAGCCCGACGCCCAGGGCGACTCGCTCGTCGGCGCCTGGGTGACCAGGGCCTCCGCCGCGACGACCGCGGGCTGGACGGCCTCCTCGATCTGGGGGGCCGCCGCGGCCTCCGCGGCGTCGGTGTCGACGAGGATCTCGAGGGTGCAGGCCCGGCCGGTGGACGCCTGGAGCGCGGCGTCGACCATGGCGTGGTAGTTGCGCCGGATCTTGTCGGCGGCGAGCGGGTTCGGGACGGCCAGCACGAGGATGTCGTGCTCGAAGCGGACAGCCCGCGCCTCTTGGAACCACGTGAGCCACGTGGCCTCGGCAAGCTCCGCGCGCAATCGCTGCGCCGCCTGCTCCCAAATTCTGTCGGCGAGGTCGTCGGCGGCCCGGTCCGGGCCTACGGCGCTCGGCCGGTCCACGTTGTCCACAGGTACGTCCACAAGTGTGGAGAACGGCGAGGGCGGCGCCTGGCCTCCCCCCTGGGCGGCCGGCCGATGTCGAGCGGGGAAGCGACGTTCATCGAGGCCGGTTCGATGAGCGCGGCGGACCGTAGCATCGCGGTCGCGACCACTCAAGCGGAACCCGTCGCGCGGCGCGATTCCCCGCGTTGCGAGTGTCGTCGGCTCGCTCGTACACTCGACGCCACAGCCGCGCGCTGGCGGGCCCTACCACGCCCGCGACTCGCGCGCCAGGCTCCGCTCTTCGAGGAGGCACTGCGTGAAGCGCACCTTCCAGCCCAACAACCGGAAGCGCAAGAAGAAGCACGGCTTCCGCCTGCGCTCGCGCACCCGCGGCGGTCGCGCGGTGCTCAAGAACCGCCGCCAGCGCGGCCGCAAGCGCCTCAGCGCCTGACCGAGCGCATCCGCGACCGTGCGACCTTCGAGGCGCTCGCGGAGGCGCGCCGCCGACGACGCGGCCCGCTCTCCCTCCGATTCCTGCCCGGTGGTGATGCCGCGCGGGTCGCGTACGCCGTGGGCCGCAACGCGGGCGGTGCCGTGCAGCGCAATCGCATCCGCCGGCGTCTCCGGGCCGCGGTCCGCGAGCTCGAGCACGACGGTCGCCTCGGGCCAGGCGCGTACCTGCTCGGCGCCGGTGCCGGCGTGACCTCGATGCCCTACGCGGAGCTGCTCCGGACCCTGAGCGGGCTCGTCGAGGACTCCGCCGAGGCCGGCGCATGACCGCCTCCCCCACGACCGCCGGCCCCCACGATCAGGCGCCCGACGATCATGGCCCGGGTGCTGTCGCTGCCGATCCGCGGCTGGCGGGTCATCAGCACCCGCATGCCGCCGCGCTGCCGGTTCCATCCATCCTGCTCGGCCTACGCCCTCGAAGCACTCGAGCGGCACGGCGCAGCGCGCGGCACGTGGCTCGCCGTCCGCCGGGTCGGGCGCTGTCATCCGTGGAACCCCGGCGGCTTCGACCCGGTGCCCGAGCGACCCGCTCGCCGCACCGACGAGTCGAACGTACGTTCCCCCCACCAGCGGCCCGAAGCCGCCTGAGAGAAGGCTCGCATGGATTCGATCTTCGGTCCGATCTTCGACGTCATCGGCCAGGTGCTCGCGTTCCTCTACGACATCGTCCCGAACCTCGGCGTCGACATCATCCTGCTCACGTGCCTGATCATGCTGCTCCTGTACCCGCTCACCGCGAAGCAGGCCAAGTCGATGATGGCCATGCAGCGGGTGCAGCCCGAGGTCAAGCGGCTCCAGCAGAAGTACAAGGGCGACCGCCAGAAGCTCAACGAAGAGATGATGGCGTTCTACAAGGAGAACAAGATCAACCCGCTCGCGGGTTGCCTGCCCCTCCTGGTGCAGCTGCCGATCTTCATCTCGCTCTTCAACGTGCTGCGCGAGCCCGAGAAGTACGTCCCGAAGGACTCGAGCCTCTTCCACTCCCTGTGTGACGGGGCGCAGTGCGCCAAGGGGACGGTGAACGCGCAGTACTTCCTGGGCCTCAACCTCGAGCTCTCGGCGACGAACGTCAACGGGTTCTTCAACGCCCTGCCGTACTTCATCCTGGTTGGACTGGTCGGCCTCACCGGGTACCTCTCCGTCCGCCAGGCCCAGAAGCGCACGCCCGCTGCCAACAAGCAGATGGGCATGGTCATGCGGTTGCTCCCGATCATCTTCACGGCGTTCTCGTTCACGTTCCCGTCCGGTCTGGTGCTCTACTTCGTGATCTCCAACCTGTGGCGCTTCGGCCAGCAGGAGCTGATCTTCCGACGGCACGGGTCGGCCCATCATCCATCGGCCAAGGAACGAAGAGAGGCCGAACGCACGGCCCGGCAGGAGGCGATCGAGGCCGACAGCCGGGACGTCACCACCGACGGCAACGGCGCCGATCCACCGGGGCCCAAGCCGGTGCGGGCCGCCAAGAAGAAGCTGCCCGCGCCCGAGCCCGTCGACGACGACGACGGTCCTGTGGAGGCGCCGCAGGCCAAGGCGCCCGTCGGCGCCTCCGAGAAGCGCCAGGGCGGGCTGCGCGGGCTCTTCCAGCTGCCGCCACCGGCCGAGGCCAACGGGGCCGGGAAGTCCAGCAGCACCAGCACGGCCCGGTCCGCGACGGGCCCGGCCAAGAGCGGCGGGGGGCCACCACCCAAGCCACCACAGCAGCGGCGGCGCAACAAGAAGAAGCGAAAGCGCTGACGCCCGATGGAATGGGTGGAGACGACCGCGAAGACGGTCGCAGAGGCGTTGGACGCCGCGCTCGATCAGCTCGGGGTCGACGAGGACGAGGCAGAGTTCGAGGTGCTGCAGGAGCCCAAGTCGGGGTTCCTGGGCCGCAAGGACGCCCGGATCCGGGCCCGGGTGCGCCCGGTCTCGCGGGAGAAGCCGGGCGGTGAGCGCCGGCGCCGTCCGAAGAAGCAAGGTTCCCGTGGGGGCAAGCGCGACGACCGGTCCCGTTCGCGGGGCCCGAAGCCGGCCGTGGCCGTCGCCGACCGCGACGATGACGACCGCTCCGATGCCGATGCTCGATGCCGGCGATGGCGAAGGCGGTGCGGCTCCGGCCAAGCGCCGGCGCCGTCGCGGCGGACGTGGGCGCGGCGGCGGTGGGGGCGGGCGCTCGGGCGGCGGCGAACGCAGCGGTGGCAACGGATCGGGGCCGGCCCGAGAGGCCAGGCCAGGGCGTGAGGGTGACGAAGGAGAGGCAACGGTGAGCGAAGTGAGCGTGTCGGTCGAGGAGCAGGGCGAGGTCGCGGCCGACTTCACGAGGGGCCTGGTGACGGCGTTCGGCGTCGACGCGGCCGTCGACACCCGGACCGAGGACGAGGACGTGCTCATCGTCGACGTCAGCGGACAGGACCTCGGGCTGCTGGTGGGCCCGAAGGGCGCCACGCTGCACGCCATCGAGGAGCTCGTGCGCACGGTCGTGCAGCGCCAGACCGAGGGGCACGGCGTCCGCATCCACGTCGACGTGGGGGGCTACCGGGCCAAGCGTCGGGCGGCGCTCGAGAAGTTCGCTCTCGAGCAGGCCGAGCAGGTCCGGGAGTCCGGCGAGGACCTCGAGCTCGAGCCGATGTCCGCGTCCGACCGCAAGGTCGTGCACGACGCCGTGGCCGAGCTGGACGGCGTGTCGACGACGTCCGAGGGCGAGGAGCCCCGGCGCCGGGTGGTGCTCCGAGCCGGCTGATCGCCCCGGCCGACCCGGCCCGATGTCCGATCCACTTCACGAGGTCCTGCGCTCGGCGCAGGACCTCGGTCTGTTGGGGCCCGGCCCCGTCGAGGACCAGCGCCGCCACGCCGAGGCCTTCTGCCGCCTCGTCGCCGCCGGGCTGCCCGCGGACGCTCCGCACTTCCTCGATCTCGGCTCCGGTGCCGGCCTCCCCGGCCTCGTGCTCGCCGCGCTGCTCCCCCGCTCGGCGGGCGCGCTCCTCGACAGCCAGCAGCGCCGGGGCCGCTTCCTCGAAGAGGCCGTCCACACCCTGGGGATGACCGCCCGCCTCGAGGTCGTCACCGCCCGGGCGGAAGACGCCGCCCGCGACCCCGCCCATAGGGCCCAGTACGACCTCGTCGTCGCCCGCAGCTTCGCCTCCCCCGCCGTCACCGCCGAGTGCGCCGCCCCCTTCCTCCGGCCCCAGGGCCACCTCGCAGTCAGCGAGCCCCCCGAGGAGTCCGCCGGGCGATGGGACGAAGCCCGGCTCCGCGAGCTCGGCCTCGAACCCCCGACGGTGACCCGCACCGAAGGAGCAAGCGCCGCCATCCTCCAACGCACAGCCGATCCCGTAGCCGAGAAGTGGCCCAGAAGGCCAGGCATCCCCCAGAAACGCCCCCTCTGGTAGCCGTTCCACGTGGAACACGAGCCCCGCGGCCCGAGCCCGGAGGCCCACGGGTTCCACGTGAAACAGGAAGCCCCATCGCGAGCGGGCCGGGTGGGCACCACGGGTGGGTTCCACGTGAAACGGCAGCTCGCATCACGGCAGGCTCCCCAAGGGAGGCGGAGGCGGTGAGGTCCGCGGAGCCGGCATTGAGGCCCGGAGGGCCCCGAGACCCAGGGCGAAGCCCCGACCGAGCGCAGCGAGGGAGCCGGGGCTCGGGACTCCGCAGGGCCGGGGCCGGCGGAGCGGACGTTGCCGCCGCAGCCGGAGGCACGCAAGAAGAGGCGGGCTGTGACACTTGACCCGCGCCACGGGGTAGGACACGATGCCGACACCGGCCCAGGGAGCTCCCTTCGATGGCGAAGAAGAAGTGGCTCCGGCGCGATCGCGCCGCGAGCGACTCCACAGATTCCGACACAAACCTCACGAACAACAATGGTGTAATTCGCGATCGCGGGGTATCCTCGGTCTCCCGCGAGTCTCAAGTCGAGGTAGAGGCTCCGCCGGACCCGGAGGGGGCCGTGTCCACCACCACGAAAGCTGGCGCGTCGCACGCGGGCGCGGCGGAGGGATCGATCTTGCACGCCGAGGAGCTGCCGATGGGCGGAGACGGTGACGGTCCCGCGCCGCTCGAGCTGCCGCGCGTCATCGCGATCGCGAACCAGAAGGGCGGCGTCGGCAAGACGACGACCGCGGTGAACCTCGGGGCCGCGCTCGCGGACGAGGGCTTCCGCGTGCTCCTCGTCGACCTCGACCCGCAGGGCAACGCGACGACCGGCGTCGGGGTGAACCCGCGTGACGTCAGCGGGTCGATCTACGACGTGATCATGAGCGACGCGCCGACGGACGACTTCATCGAGCCGACCGCGATCAAGAACCTGTTCGTCATCCCGGCGACGATCGACCTCGCCGGCGCGGAGATCGAGCTCGTCCCGCAGATCAGCCGCGAGCTCAAGCTCAAGCGTGCGCTCGACTCGGTCCGCGACCAGTTCGACATCGCGCTCATCGACTGCCCACCGTCGCTCGGCCTGCTCACGGTGAACGGGCTCGCGGCGGCCGACGACGTGATCGTGCCGATCCAGTGCGAGTACTACGCGCTCGAGGGGCTCGGGCAGCTGCTGCGCAACGTGTCGCTGGTGCAGGCGAACCTGAACCCGTCCCTCGACGTGCGCGGGATCATCCTGACGATGTACGACGCGCGCACGAAGCTCGCCGACCAGGTCGTCGACGAGGTGCGCGAGTACTTCGGGCCGAAGGTGTACCGGACGGTCGTGCCGCGCACCGTGCGTCTGTCGGAGGCACCGTCGTACGGCCAGCCGATCACCGCGTTCGACTCGACGTCTCGGGGCGCCAAGGCGTACCGCGACCTCGCCAAGGAGGTGAGCCGTGGCGCGACAAGGCGGGCTGGGTAGAGGGCTCGGCGCGCTCATCCCGCCGGGCGCGGCCGAGTCGAACACGCCGACCGGCACGGGGTACCGCGAGGTCCCCGTCGCCGCGATCCGGCCGAACCCGTACCAGCCGCGCGACGTCTTCGACGAGGAGACGATCGCGAAGCTGGCCGACTCGATCCGCGAGGTCGGGCTGCTCCAACCGGTGCTCGTCCGCCCGGCCGGCGACGGCTTCGAGCTGATCGCGGGGGAGCGACGCTGGCGCGCCGCGCGGCGCGTCGGGTTGCAGGTGATCCCCGCGCTCGTGCGCGAGACCGCCGACAACACCGCGCTCGAGGAAGCGCTCGTCGAGAACCTCCAGCGCGAAGACCTGAACCCGCTCGAAGAGGCTGGGGCCTACCAGCAGCTCATCGAAGACTTCTCACTGACGCACGAGCAGGTCGCGGCGCGCGTCGGCCGCAGCCGCGCGTCGATCTCGAACACGCTGCGGCTCCTGCAGCTGCCGCCGTCGATCCAGCGGTCGGTGCGCGAGAAGCAGCTGAGCATGGGGCACGCGCGCGCGCTGCTCGGGACGCCGGACCGCGCGTTCCAGGAGACGCTCGCGAAGCGCATCGTGAAGGACGACCTCTCGGTCCGGCAGGTCGAGGACGCGATCCGCGCTCGCAACGAGAGCGACGGCACGAAGAAGCCGACGGGCGTGCCGGGACGCATGCGTCCGCCGGGGCTGGCCGAGCTCGAGGAGATGCTCGGTGACCACCTCGACACCCGGGTGAAGATCAAGCTCGGCGGCGGCGGTCGCGGCACCGTGACCGTCGACTTCGCCGGGCTGGAGGACCTCGAGCGGCTCTACCGCGCGATCACCGGCGGTCGAGCTCCCCCGCGCCGAGTCCGCGTAGACCCGCGCGGCGAGGGTCAGGTGCGGGTGGCCGGCGCGCCTCAGCCGGCCGGCTGGTCGGCCGACTCGATCGCCTGGCGGACGCCGAGGACGATCGCCCGTCCGGCGGGGCCCGTGCGGGTGACCAGGTCGCGCATCGCGCCGACGTCGCCTTCGGGGACGAGCTCGCACACGACCGCCGGCATGCGGGTCTCGCGGAGCACGCCGTACGAGCGGCCCGAGACCTCCGCGGTCACCGGGAGCACGGCGTCGAGGTTGGCCCGGATCGACTGGGCGACGTCGTGCCCGACCTCGGAGCGGAAGCGCTCGGAGGCGTAGAAGGCGCAGCGGGTGCCGGGCTCGGCGCCCGCGCGGAGGGCCACCATGACGTCGGCGCCGAAGCGGTTCGCCTCGTCGGCGACGTAGGAGTCGTCGGCACCCGAGGCGTCGAGGAGCGCGATCGCGCCGGCGTCGAGGAGACCTCGGGTGACCTGCTCGCCGAGCGTGACGAGCCCGGGGGAGGCGGCGACGAAGACCCGTCGTCCCTCGAGGCGGCTGGGACCGCCGCGCAGCCGCTCCCGCTCCCGCAGGGACGCGGCCGAGCCGACGGCGAACGAGCCGACCCGGTCGAGGGCGGCGATCGTGGTGGACCCGCAGATCCCGTCGGCGGCGAGTCCGGCGGCGCGCTGGAACTCGGTGAGCGCGCCGCTCGTGTCGTCGCCGAGGATCCCGTCCTCGCGCCCGGCGTCGAAGCCGAGCGCGTTCAGACGCTCCTGGAGCTCGGCGACGTCGTCGCCGCGGAGCATCGGGCGGCGACGGTAGAGGAGCCGGTCGCCCAGCGCGTAGCCGCTCTCGACGAGCGACGACCACGTCTCGGGGCCGACGATGCCGTCGACGACGCAGCCCGCGCGCCTCCTGGAACGACCGGACGGCGCGCTCGGTGGCCGCGCCGAACTCACCGATCTCGTCGGGGGAGGTCTCGTACCCGCTGTCGGCCAGGCGGGTCTGGAGGTCGCGCACCGCCTCGCCCCGACCGCTGCGGCGCAGCACGGCCGGCACGCGTGATCTCCGGGCGTCAGCGAGTGAGGTCGGGCGAGCGCGGCGAGTGCCGCGTCAGGCGACGAACTCGGCGAGGTCCTGCAGGAGCTGACCCTTGCCCTTGGCGCCGACGAGGCGCTTCGCCTCCTCACCGGCCTCGCCGGGCTTGAAGACGAGGAGCGTCGGGATGCTCATCACGTTGTACCGCATCGCCGTGTTGGGGTTGTCGTCGACGTTGAGCTTCGCGATGGCGATCTTCTCGCCGTGCTCGTCGGCGAGCTCCTCGAGGACGGGAGCGATCATCTTGCAGGGTCCGCACCACTCGGCCCAGAAGTCGACCAGCACCGGCTTGTCAGAGCTGCCGATGGTCTCGTCGAAGGTCTGGTCGGTGAGCTTCACGATGTCCGCCACTGGGGCCGTCCTTTCGGGGGCGTGTCGGCCGAGTGTACGACGGGGTGAACACCGACCCCGGTCCCGGTGATTCCCGAGGTCTCGGCCGGATTCGTCGAGGGAGTTCGCTCAGGCGGCCGCGTGGGCCAGCGCCTCGAGGTAGCGCTCGGCCTCCATCGCCGCCATGCAGCCCGTCCCGGCCGCGGTGATCGCCTGGCGGAAGACGTGGTCCTGCACGTCGCCGGCCGCGAAGACGCCCTCGACCGAGGTCTTGGTGGAGCTCCCGTTGGTGACGATGTAGCCGTCGTCGTCGAGGTCGAGCTGCCCCTTGAAGAGGTTCGTGTTCGGGTCGTGACCGATCGCGATGAAGAGACCGTCGACCGCGAGCTTCGACTTCTCCCCGGTCTGGGTGTCGCTCAGCTCGAGCCCCTCGACGGAGCCGTTGCCGATGACGTGGTCGACGACCGTGTTCCACTTGAACTCGATCTTCGGGTTCGTGAACGCGCGCTCCTGCATGATCTTCGAGGCGCGCAGCTCGTCGCGCCGGTGCACGACGGTGACCTTGGTCGCGAACTTCGTCAGGAACGTGGCCTCCTCCATGGCGGAGTCGCCGCCGCCGACGATCGCGAGCGGCTTGTCGCGGTAGAAGAACCCGTCGCACGTCGCGCACGTCGAGACGCCCTTGCCGAGCAGCGCCTCCTCGGACGGCAGCCCGAGCATCCGCGCCGTCGCGCCGGTGGAGATGATGAGGGCGTCGGCGCGGTACTCCTCGTTGCCGACCCAGACGCCGAACGGTCGCTCGGACACGTCGACGCGGTCGGCGTCGGCGGTCACGTACTCGGCACCGAAGCGTGCGGCCTGCTCGCGCATCTTCGACATCAGCTCGGGGCCGGTGATGGCGTCGGGGAAGCCGGGGAAGTTCTCGATGTCGTTCGTGAGCATCAGCTGCCCGCCCGCGGCGATGCCCTCGATGACGATCGGCTCGAGGTTCCCCCGGGCCGCGTAGGTGGCCGCGGTGAGACCCGCGGGCCCCGATCCGACGATGACGACCTTCCGGTGCGTGCTCACCCTCGTCCTCTTCTCTGCTTACGCCTTGCCGTCCGCTTCGTCGGGCGGCTTCGAGAAGCGCAGCGTCCAGAGGAACGCCCCGACGAGGATCAGGATTCCACCGCAGATCAGGTAGGCGATCCACACCTCTCCGGTGAGGATCACGAGGCCGCGGAACAAGCCGATGATGAGCAGCACCACCGACGTGAGGATGAAGAAGGCCGCGAGGAGCCCGTAGACGACGACCCGGGTGGCCTTTTGGGCGGGGACGACCGTCTTGTCGCGGACGGTGTTGACGGCCTGCTCGATCGCGCCCGCGGCCTGCGCGGGCCAGTCGGCCGAGGCCTCCGGGTCCTTGACGTCCTTGGTCGCGTCCTTCGTGGGCTCACCCATCGTGCGGGAGCGTACCGCCGCCCCCTGTGGAGCGGTCGGGCTCAGAGGGCGACGCGCTGGAGGAGCTCGCAGCCCCGCCCGGGGTCGATCACCACGGCCACGTCCTGGCCTTCGGGCGTGGGCCCGACCAGGACGGTGACGGCCCGGCCGTCGCTCTCGGCCTCGCCGGCCGCGGAGACCTGGACCAGTCCGTAGATGGCGGGATCTGCCGTGCGGCACGGGACGGCCTCGGACGTCGCCGCGGAACGCTCGGCGTCGGCCTCGCGGAACGCGGCGTCGAGCGCCTGGCGGAGGCCCATCTCGCCGTCGAAGGTGCCGATGTCACCGAGCTCCTGGGGCAGCGCGGCCGCAGCGGCCGCGTCCTGATCCGTGGCCGACTCCTCGGCCGACTGGGGCGCGGGCGCGGCTCCCGCCGCACCGGTCGTCGGGCTGGTGCTCGGTGCCCGGGCCGCGGTGGGGGTCTGCGGGTCGTCGGGCCGGGTCACGACCACGGCGCCCACGACCGCCCCGACGAGCAGAACCGCGGCGACGCCGATGGCCGCGCCGAGGCGGCTGACCGAGCGCGTGGACGCACCGGCCGGTGGCTCGTCGGCCGCGTCCGCCGCCGTGCGCACCAGCCGCCGCCGGGTCGTCTCGTCGAGCGCCGGCACCTCGAGGGCCGCGGCGATCTCCGCGTCTCGACCCCCGTCGTCGGGCCGGTCGGCGGCCTGGTCGGGAGGGAGGGGTGCGTCGGTCATGGTGTCTCACTTGGACGACCGGAGACGGCCTCCGGGTTCCCGAGGGCGACCCGGAGCGCCGCCCGACCCCGGTTGACCCTCGACTTCACGGTGCCCACGGGCACCGCCAGCGCCTCGGCGATCTCCGCGTAGTCGAGGTCGGCGAGGTCTCGCAGCACGACCGCGGTGCGGAACTCCTCGGGCACGGCCTCGAGCGCGGCATCGACGTCGAGCCTGGCCTCGACCTGCTCCATGGGGTCGCTCGCTGCGGGCCGGGATACCCGGCCCGCGGCCGCTCGCTCCCCGGACTGGCGCCCTGCCGGCCCGTCGTCGGATGCAATGTCGTCGGCGATGCCCGTCATCGGGCGCCGCCGTTGACGCCGCAGCTCGTCGAGCGCCGCGTTCGTGGCGACCCGGTAGATCCACGTGGTGAACCGCGAGCGTCCGTCGAAGCGCCCGATGCCGCGGGCGATCGCGATCATCGCCTCCTGGGTCGCGTCGAGCGCGTCCTCGGGGTTGAGCACGATGCGGCGGCAGACCGCGTGGACGCGGTCGGCGTGGCGGTCGAGCAGCAGCTCGAGCGCGTGGCGGTCGCCACCGGCCGCGGCCGCGGCGAGCTGCTCGTCGCCGACGTCAGCCAACGCGGACCTCGTCGACGGTCACCCGCCCCGACTCCGGCAAGCGGGTGAACCACACGAGCACCGCGGAGCCAGCCGGTGGCGGGGGGCCGAGGTCGATCCGCTCGCTCGCCTCGGCGTCCTCGATCGTGGCGCGGGTGGACCCCAGGACTCGAGCGTGTCGCCGGCGGTCTCGGCGACGTAGATCTCGGCGCTCCAGCCGCCCTCCTCGGTGTCGAGCTCGACGAACGAGACGTCCGACGGCTCGAGGAGGTCGATCAGGAGCCCCACGCCGTCCTTGAGCCCGCCGAAGTCGGGGGTGTCGTAGCCCTCGGTCGTCCACGCCGTCGTCGCGTTCTGGTCGGTGGCGTTGTCGATGAGCTCGGGGTGCTCCTCGTCGTCGCCCTCGGGATCGAAGTCGCTGACGCCCGAGATCTGCGCGGTGACGCCGGGCGTCGACCCGTTGGTCGTGCCGCCCGTGCCGCCCTCCTGGGTCGACAGGTAGACGGCGACCGCGCCGCCGGCGAGCAGGAGCAGCAGGCCCATGACGACCCAGGGCACCGCGGACCGGCGGCGGGGCGCGCTGCGGGGACGGTTGCGGGCGCGGGGCGGTGCTTCCCGCGGCGGGGCGGGCGGGCGTGCCGGGGCAACCTGCGCGCGCGACGGTGTGGCCGCGGTCGGTCGATCGATCTCGCCGCTGTCGTCGGCCATGCCGTCGAGCGCGACGTAGAGCGCGTGCGCATCGGGATAGCGGTCGCGGGGGGCGACCGCGAGGCAGCGCATGGTGAGCGCCTCGAGCGCCGGCGGCGCGTCGGGGCGCAGCTGGCGCAGCGGCGGCGGTGGCGTCGTGAGCCGGGCCAGCGCCGCGGCCATGTCGGTGTCGCCCTGGAACGGCGAGCGGCCCGCCAGCATCTCGTAGAGGAGGAGCCCGACCGCGTACACGTCGGTGCGCGCGTCCACCGGCTTCGCCTCCACCTGCTCGGGCGCGAGGTAGCGGGCCGTCCCCACGACGGTGCCCGAGCGCGGTCAGGTCGCCGGAGCCCTCGGCCTTCGCGATCCCGAAGTCGGTGACCTTGACCGGCCCGGAGTCGGGGACGAGCACGTTCGCCGGCTTGATGTCGCGGTGGACGATGCCGTTGCGATGCGCGTGGTCGAGCGCGGCGGCGACGCCGCGTGCGATCCGCACCGCCCGGTCGACCGGGAGCCGCCCGTGCTGGTCGAGCAGGCCGCGCAGGTTGGGGCCGTCGACCAGCTCCATGACGAGGTAGGCGACGCCGTCGTCCTCACCGGTGTCGTACGTGGCGACGATGTCGGGGTGGGCGAGGCTGGCGACGGCGACGGCCTCGTTGCGAAAGCGCGCCCGCAGCGACTCGTCGACGGCGAGCTCGGGGTGCAGCGTCTTGACCGCGACGCGCCGCGCGAGCAGCGAGTCCTCGCCGATCCACACGCTGGCCATGCCGCCGCGCGCGAGCAGCGAATCAAGGCGGTAGCGACCGTCGAGGACACGGCCCGGAGCAGCCGGGGATGACACCGCGCAACGCTACCGGGGTGCCCTGCCCAACGGGCCTCGCAGGCCCTCGTCCCGGTCCCGCTCTTGGAGGACTAGGAGGACTCGACGAACGTGACGCCGATGACGCCCGGCCCGGCGTGGGTGCCGATCACGGGCCCGACGATGCCCACCCGGATCTGGTCGCGGGGGAAGGCGTTGCCGAGCATGTCGAGGAGCTCACCGACGTCGTCGGCCTCGCCGTGGAGCACCGCGAGCGAGTCGACGGGCTGCGCGGTGACCTTGTCGGCCAGCAGCTTCAACGACTTCGACCGGGTGCGGACCTTGCCGGCCTCCTCCACGACGCCGTCGCGGACCTCGACGACCGGCTTGATCGAGAGCATCGAGCCGAGCAGCGCCCGGGCGTTCCCGACGCGGCCGCCCTTCTTGAGGAACTCGAGCGTGTCGAGCGCTCCGTAGAGCTTCGTGCGGTCGCGGCGAGCGGTGACGTCGTTGACGATCGCGTCGAGCTCGGCCCCGTCGGCGGCCTGGCGGGCCGCGGCGAGGCACAGCTCACCGACGCCCATCGAGCAGGTCAGCGAGTCGACGACCTGCACGGGACACTCGGGCCCGACCGCGTCGGCAGCGAGCTTCGCGGCCTGCATCGTCGCCGAGAGGCGCGACGACAGGTTGATGCAGATGATCCCGCTGGCGTCCTGCCCGATGAGGTCGCGGAACGCCTTCTCGAACGCTCCCGCGGAAGGGGCGGCGGTCTCCGGCAGCACGTCCGACTCGCGAAGGCGCTGCCAGAACTGCGCCGTGGAGAGCTCCTCGCGATCGACGAGCTCCTCGGTGCCGAAGCGGATCGTCAGGGGCACGACGACGATCTCGTGCTCGTCGATCAGGTCCTGGGGGAGGTCACACGCACTGTCGGTGACGACTCGAACGGTCATAGGGCCCTCACTGTTCCACGGATGGGTCCTCGCCGCCCAGGGGTGCGGGGCTGGGGGCGTCGGGCGGGCGGCGCCGGACGAGGGCCAGGACCTCCCGGAACTCGTCCACCCGCAGCAGCCACAGGCCGCCGACCGTGACGGCGCCGGCGGCGAGCAGGCCGAGCGCCACGCTGACGAGGGCGACGCCGGGGTCGTCCCAGCCCACGAGCAGCGCGACTCGCCAGGCCGCGACCCCGGCCACGGCGGCGACCGCGCCCACCCGGAGGACCGTCGAACCGATGCCCCGGCCCTGCAGCCCGCCAAGGCGCCGCGAGAGCAGGGCGAGCGCCACGACCGCCGCGATCGCGTAGGCGCCGGAGAACGCGAACGCGAGGCCCTCGATGCCGAGCTCGTCGAACAGCCAGAGCGCCAGGAGGACGTTGATCGCGTTCTCGCCGCAGTTGATGAGGAACGGCGTCCGGGTGTCCTCGAGCGAGTAGTAGACGCGCAGCGCGAACAGGTAGGTCGAGAACAGCGGGATGCCGACGGCGAAGCCGACGAGCGTGTCGGCGACGAGCGACGCGTCGCTGGCGGTGAACGCGCCCCGCTGGAGGAGCGCGACGACGATCGGGCGCGCGAGCGCGACATACACGGCCGCCGCCGGGATGACGACCGTGAGCACGAGGCGCAGCGCGCGCGCGAACCGATGGCGCAACGCGGCCATGTCGCCGCGTCCGCCCGCGGCGGCCAGCTCCGGTTCGACCGCGGTCATGATGGACACCGCGAACAGCCCGTGCGGCAGCTGGAAGAACGCGTACGCGCTCAGATACGCGAACGCGCCGCCCTTGGTGCCGTTCGCGAGCACGAGCACGACCCACAGCGCGATCTGGTTCGCGACGACATAGCCGAACGTCCACCCGGAGAGTCGCACGAGCGTGCGGACGGCGGCGTGCTTCCACGACGCGAGGAAGCGGAGGTGCACGCGCGCGCCGCGCAGCGCGGGTACGAGCGCGAGCGCCATCGCCGCGACGCCGGCGGTCGTCCCCAGACCGAGCAGGAGCACGAGGCCGGTGTCGTCGTTGACGCGGCGGACGCTGAACGGGCCGTCGATGACGCGGGGGAGCGCGAGGAAGATCGAGATGACGACGATGTTGTTGAGCACGGGCGCGAACGCGGCCGCGGCGAAGCGACGACGCGCGCGCAGCAGCGACGTCGCGAGCGCGGTGAAGCCGTAGAAGAGCATCTGCGGCATGAAGAGCCGGAGCAGCTTCGTCGCCAGCTCCTGCTGCTCGGCTCGGCCCGGGCCCGACACCCGCAACGTGTAGATGTCGACGATGTACGGCGCGAGGACGATCCCGACGATGGTGATGCCGACGAGCGCGAGCATCGAGACCGTGACGACCGCGCTCGTCGCGTCGTCGTCGCCGCTCTGCAGGTGGCGGACGAACTGCGGCACGAGCGTGGCGGTGAGCACGCCGCCGAGCAGGAGCTCGTACACGATGTTCGGCGTCTCGTTCGCGTAGGAGTAGACGCCGGCCATCGTCGTGACGCCGAGCGCGTACGCGATCGCCGCGACGCGGAGGAACCCGGTGATGCGCGAGAGCGCGGTGCCGAGCCCGACGATCGCGCTCGATTGGAGCAGTCGTCCGGTGTCGTGTCGGCTGTGGCGCGCTGCACGCGCGCCGGGGCTCAAATCGTGGGCGCGGCGGCAGCTCGCGCGCGGCGGTTGCGACGGATGTGCACGCCCCACCACACGGCGAGGAACACGCCCGCGCCGGCCATCAGGACCACACCGACGGTGCTGAACGCGGTCGACCGCACGCGGAACGTGCGGTCAGCGACGATCAACGTGCCGTCGGTCGAGGTCACGCTCATCTGCAGCGGGAACGTCCCGGAGGTGCGCGCTTCCACCGGCACGCGCAGCGTCGTCGAGCGCGTCGGGAGCCGGAGCGTGCGCGTCGGGCCTTCGGGGAACGTGAGCTTGGCGCTCGCGAGCTGGAGCGTGACGTCGAGCGGCTTCCCGGTCTCGTTGCGGAACGTGAGCGGGATCTCGCCCGAGCGCGACGTGAGCGTGATCGTGCTGGGTTGGGGGACCCTGATGCGGCTGAGGAAGTCGTCGATGCCGATGCGCACGCTGTTGACGGTCGCCGCGGCGCGCAGCGATCCGGCCGGGCCGACGAACGTGGAGGACTCGGAGAGGAGCATCGACCGTTCGCCGGCGAGCACGATCGGGTCGGTCGAGCCCGCCAGGTTCCGGAACGAGTCGAGGCGCTTCGCGGTGGCGGCGTACGAGAGCGCGGGCACCGGTGGCGTCGGCGCGGGGTAGGTCGCGAGCTCACGGGTGCCGGGGTCGCCGCCCGTCGTCGACTCGAGCGGCACCGTCTCGAACACGTCGTCGACGGTCATCGGCGTCAACCACGGGTTGCCGCGCAGTCCGGTGAGCATCGCCTCGAGCAGGTCCGGTGGTGGGTCGAGGTCGGACGGGTTCACGAGCGTCACCGCGTGCGGGGCGCCCGGTGCCTCGAGCGCGACGATCGAGAGCTTCGCGAGGACGCGCTGTGCGCGCAGCGCCGGCGACACCGTGCCGTCGAGGAAGAGCGCAGTGATCGTGGAGTCGCTCGCGACGGCCGAGACCGAGGCGCTCGGTGCCAGCGAGGGAGGGGGCTCGAGCGTGAACGGCCGCGTCGGTGTCGGTCGGTCGGTGGCGGCGAGCGCCGAGCTGTCGACGATCACCTGGTCGACGCCGCGGGCGCGCGAGGCGCGCCAGCGCGGCGCCGTCGACCGGCCGCGCGAGCGCGGTGCGGACGTCGGGCCGCGTCCCGAGCAGCGTGGCGAGCGTCTGGTCGCCGCGCACGAACTCCGCGTCGACGACCACCCCGAGGTTCGACGCGAGCAGTGACGGGAGGTCGGTGGGCACGTAGCTGCTGGCGACGATCTGCTCGCGGCCGACGGCGTCGCGGATCGCGGCGGCGCCGCGCTCGATCGACGGGTCGTCGGCGCCGTGGCGATTCCACGCCTCGAGCGTCTCGGGGCCGGGCATGATCGTGAGCGGCAGGTCGCCGGCGCGCGTGAGCGCGACGGCCTGGCGACCGAGGCGACCCGACGGCTCGAGCGCGTCGATGACGGCGGGGTCGGGCTTGCCGTCGGGCATGGTCGACGGGCCGGCCGCGAGGGGCCACACCCATGCCACGCCCAGCGGGTCGGGGAGCGGCACGGGGAGGCCGTTGGCGTCGATGCTGACCGCGACCACGAACGTCGTGAAGCTTCCTTGCGTGCGGTCTTCCGTGTCGCGCACCTCGACGACGAGCGGGTACACGCCCGGGCGGCGGAGCGCGAGCCGGTCGGGGTGCGCGCGGCGTTGCTCGTCTCGATGCCGACGGTGAGCGCGCGTGCACCGCTCGGTGCCGCGGGCAGAGCCGAGACCGGCACGACGACCTGATCGAGCACCGAGCCGGGCGTCTGACCCTCGACCACACGGTCGAAGCCGGTGCGCGTCGAGACCGGCTGGTACGCGGTGAGGCTCATCGTCGATCCCTCGGCGGCGAGGGCCTGCGGCATGTCGAACTGGAGGTGGAGATCGCCACCGATCGGCGTCCACGCGTCCTGCGCCGCGAGCTCGAGCGCCGCCGGCGGCGCGGCGTCACCGCCCGCGGCAGCCGGGGAGGAGAACGTCGTCGCCGTCGCGACCAGCGCGACGGCCAGGGTCAGCAGCACGCCACCGATCGAGCGCGCGCGTGGGATCACAGCCGACGGTCGAGCACGCACAACCCGACGGGCAGTCGACGGAACCCGCAGGACTCGTAGAGCGCGAGCGCCCCGTCGTTCGTCCACTGCGTGTTGACGAGCGCGCGGTTGACGTCGTGGCGGCGCAGCCAGCGGAGTGCGTCGAGGACGAGCGCGCTGCCCCAGCCGCGCCGGCGAGCGTCGGGATGGACGGCGACGCGCTGCAGGTAGCCGCGGCGCCCGGCCCGCCCGGTGATCGCGTAGGCGGCGATCCCCGACTGCGGCTCGTCGAAGTCACCGACGCGGAACCGCACGGCCGGGGTCGCGTGCAGCGCCTCACGGAGGCCGTGCTCCTCGAGCCGCCAGAAGCGGTCGAACGCGAGCCGGTCGAGCTCGAGCACCGACGCGCGGTCCGTCCGCCAGGCCCGGCGGGCACGCGGCGCACCGTCGCCGTCGGGAGGCCCTGCAGGTCGTGCTCGAGAAGGTGGAGGCGCTCGCGAACCTCGAAGCCGGCGTCGACGAAGGGCAGCGAGTCGGCGGGCGCCAGGGCGCTCGTCACGACCGAGCAGTATCCGGCCCGCTGGAGCGATCGCAGGCAGTCTCGACGACGGTGGTGTCGGTCGGCACCTGCTCACCCATCACCAGGTGCGCGATGTCGTCGTGTCCGCGCCAGGGCATGGCACGCGCCCAGCCGAAGGAGTGGTGGCGCGTCCGTCCGCCGGTGATGCGTTCGGCCACGGCGTCCGAGCGTACCCGGAGGAGGTGCGTCTCGGACTGGGCGGGTACGCTCGCCGCGTGCGCTGGTCCTCGGCACCGACGACGCCTACGCAGCACACGATCCGGGCCCGGGACACCCCGAGCGCGTCGCCCGGCCTCGCGGCCGTCGCCGAGGGCGTCGGCGCCGCCGGCATCGACGACGCGTTCGTGCCGCTCGAGGCGCGTGACGCGACGATCGACGAGCTCGCCCGTGTCCACGATCGCGCGCCTCCTGGAGATGCTCGAGGAGCTCTCGGCGCGCGGCGGCGGCCGGATCGATCCCGACACCGCGGCGTCCGCCGGCTCGTGGGGCGCCGCCCGCCGCGCCGCCGGCGCCGGGCCTCGCCGCTGCGGACGCGCTCGAGCGCGGCGCGGGCGACGCGGCGTTCCTCGGGGTGCGGCCGCCCGGTCATCACGCAACCGGCACCCGCCCGATGGGGTTCTGCCTGCTCAACAACGTCGCGGTGACGGCCGCGGCGCTGCGGGCGCGAGGCGCGCGTGTCGCCGTCGTCGACTACGACGCGCACCACGGCAACGGGACCCAGGACATCTTCTGGGCCGATCCCGACGTGCTGTACGTGTCGCTCCACGAGTGGCCGCTGTACCCGGGCAGCGGCCGCCTCGACGAGATCGGTGGCGCCCGGCGCCGAAGGAGCAACGTGCAACGTGCCGCTCCCGGCCGGGGCGACGGGCGACGTGTACCTGCGTGCGTTCGACGAGGTGATCGCGCCCGCTGGCCGAGCGATTCGCCCCCGACTGGGTGCTCGTGTCGGCCGGGTTCGACGCGCACCGGGCCGATCCGCTCACCGGCCTCGCGCTGTCGTCGGGCGACTACGCCCTGCTCGCGGCCCGTGCCGTCGGCCCTCGCGCCGGGCCCGGGTCGCACGATCGTCTTCCTCGAGGGCGGCTACGACCTGGAGGCGATCCGCGACTGCGTGGCGGCGACGCTGCCCGTCCTCGTCGGCGAGGCGCCGTCGCCGACGGAGGCCCCGACGAGCGGCGGCCCCGGCCACGAGGTCGTCGACGCGGCGGCGCTGCGCCAGGCGCCCGTAGGGGATCGACGGCGCATCAAGGCGGTGCCCGTGGCCGCCGATGCATGGACGTGCTGGATCTCGACCAGCTCCTCCGGCTCGCCGTGGAGCAGCGCGCGTCCGACGTCCACCTCAAGGTCGGGGCGCGGCCGCACCTGCGCATCGACGGGGCGCTCGGCGCGACGCCGTTCGACGTGCTCGAGCCGACCGACACGGAGGCCGCGGCCCGGGCGCTGCTCGGCGGCGCCGCAGCACCGTTGCGGGACGGCCACGAGGTCGACGCGGTCCACTCCGTCGCCGGCCTCGGCCGCTTCCGGGTGAGCGCGTTCCGTCAGCGCGGGCGCATCGGCATCGTCTTGCGTCGAGTCGTGCCGGGCGTGCCCTCGCTCGAGGCGCTCGGGCTGCCGTCCGCGGCGGCGAAGCTCGCCGAGGCGCCCGCCGGGTTCGTCCTCGTCGCCGGGCTCGCCGGCTCGGGGCGCACGTCGACGCTCGCCGCGATCATCGACTCTGTGAACGCGACCCGTCCCTGCCACATCGTCACCATCGAGCAGCCGATCGAGGTCCTGCACGAGGACAAGCACGCGGTCGTCGACCAGCGTGAGGTCGGCGCGACACCAGGAGCGTCGCTCGCCGCGCTGCAGGCCGCCGTCGCACCAGGACCCGGACGTGGTCGCCGTCGGCGCGCTGCCCGACAACGAGACCGCGATGCTCGCGCTCGAGATCGCCGACGCCGGGCGGCTGGTGTTCGGCGTGACGCAGGCCGTGAGCGCACCCGATGCGGTGACCCGTCTCGTCGACCGCTTCGCGCCGGCGCAGCGCTCACCCGTGCGATCGCTGCTCGCGCGAACGCTGCGCGGCGTGCTCTGTCAGCGCCTCGTGCCGCGCGCCGGCGGACGTGGGCGAGTCCCGGCCGTCGAGGTGCTGATGGTGAACGGTCCCGTCGGCGAGGCGATCGCCGACTCGGACGGCGCGGACCGCCTCGACGCGCTCATCACCGACGGCGAGTTCTGGGGCATGCAGTCGTTCGACCAGAGCCTCGCCGCGCTCTACCGCCGCGGCCTCGTGCTGCGCGAGGACGCGCTCGCGCAGGCGAGCTACGAGCCGGGCCTCGCGGTGATGCTCGACGAGGCCGACCGGGCGCGCGACGTGTCGCCCGTGTCGTCGCCGTCACCCGCGGCGGCCGCCGCGGGCTGAGCGCCGTTGCCGCTGACGGCTTCGCCGTCACCCCGCAGCAGCTCGGCGAGGCCACCGACCGCACCGAACAGCCCGCCCATCTCGCTGGGCAGGAAGATCTTCGTGGCCTGACCGTCACCGAGGCGCACGAGCGCGTCGAGGTACTTCGAGCGCGAGCACGTCGGCGGTCGGGTTGCCGTCATGCATGGCGCCGAACACCGAACGGATGGCGGCCGCCTCGCCTTCGGCGATCGTCAGCTGGCGGTACTTCTCGGCGTCGGCGATCCGCTCCATCGCCTGCGCGTCGCCCTCGGCCGCCAGGATCGCGGCCTGCTTCTCACCCTCGGCCCGGGCGATGGCTGCCTCGCGCACGCCAGATGCCTCGGTCACGACGGCGCGCCGGTCGCGCTCGGCCTGCATCTGGTGGTGCATCGAGACGATGACGTCGGACGGTGGGTCGATCCGCTGGATCTCGACGCGCACCATGCGCACGCCCCACTTGTCGGTCGCGTCGTCGAGGATCTCGCGCAGGTGCGTGTTGATCTTCACGCTCGACGTGAGCGCCTCGTCGAGCATGAGGTCACCGATCAGGTTGCGCAGGTTGGTCTGCGCGAGCTTCGCCACCGCGAGCTCGAAGTTCGCGATGTTGTAGAGGAGGCGCTGGGCGTCGGTCGCCTCGTAGTAGATGACCGCGTACACGGTGACGACGACGTTGTCGGAGGTGATGACCTCCTGCGCCGGCACCTCCACGACCTGCTCGCGCATGTCGACGCGGATCATCCGGTCGGCGAACGGGATGATGAACCGCAGGCCGGGGTTCGCAGTCGCGTGGTAGCGGCCGAGCCGCTCGACCACGCCGCGCTGGTACGGCCGCACGATCTTCACGGACTTCGAGCGCGGCGAAGAACAGCAGCAGCGCCACTGCAGCCAGGACGATGATCGCAACCATGTGCCTATCCCTTCTCGACGAGCGGGTGGACGGGCGCCACGACGAGGCGGGTCCCCCGCACGGCGATGACCTCCACCTCGGTGCCCTTGGCGATCGCGACGTCGTCGTCGGTCTCGGCGCTCCACTGCTGGCGCTCGAGCCGGACGAGACCGGTGTCGTGCGTGCCGGCCGGGATGTCCTCGAGGACGACGGCGACCCGGCCGACCTGCCGCGTCGCGCCCTCGTGGGCCTCGTCGCTCTCGCTGGCGGCGAGGCGCCGCCCGATGGGCACGAGGACGAGCAGGGCCGCGGCCGAGCCGAGGACGAAGACGCCCCACTGCAGCGCGACGGAGGCGTCGAGCAGCGCCGCCACCGCGGCCAGGGCGGCGCCCGCGGCGAACGAGATCATGAAGAAGAGGAAGGGCGTGACGAGCTCGAGGAAGGCGAGGCCGACTGCCGCCCCGATCCAGATCCAGAGCCAGTCGCTCTCCGACATCGCACGCGTCGCTCGCTGCGGGGCGGGATACCCGCCCCGGACGCTCGCTCCGCTGCTGACGCCTGCGTCCAGTCATCCCGCGACCTCTACGCGGAACGTACACCCGCAATGGAGCCCGGCATCTCCGCCTTTCCTTGCGACAATGGACCGGTGGACCTCCCGGAGCGGCTGGCGCCGTACTACGAGCCCGGCTCGCCGACCCGTGAGCTCGCCGACCGGCTCGCGGCGGGCGGACACGAGGCGTACCTCGTGGGCGGGACGGTCCGGGACGCGTTCCTCGACCGGCGCTCGCCCGACGTCGACCTGACGACCGACGCGCGGCCCGACGTCGATCAAGGCCGCGCTGCGCGGCTGGGCCGACCACGTGTGGGACCAGGGCGCCCGCTTCGGCACGATCGGCGCCGAGAAGGACGGGCTGCTGCTCGAGATCACGACGTTCCGCGGCGACGTCTACCGGGCAGAGAGCCGGAAGCCCGAGGTGTCGTTCGCCGACACGATCGAGGACGACCTCAGTCCGGCGCGACTTCACCGTCAACGCGATGGCGCTGTCGCTGCCCGACCCCCGGCTCGTCGACCCGCACCACGGCGCGGCCGACCTCGCGGCGCGGCGGCTCCGCACGCCGCAGGCACCGGAGGCGTCGTTCGCCGACGATCCGCTGCGCATGCTCCGCGCGGCCCGGTTCGTCGCGGGGCTCGGACTCGAGCCCGACGCCGAGCTGGTCGCGGCGATCGAGTCGATGGCGTCGCGGCTCGAGATCGTCAGCACGGAGCGGATCCGTGACGAGCTCGTCCGGCTGCTCACGGTCGAGGACCCGAGCGCGGGTCTCTGGATGCTCGCCGAGACCGGACTCTCCGAAGAGTTCCTCCCCGAGCTCAACGCGATGCGGCTCGAGCAGGACCCGATCCACTCGCACAAGGACGTGCTCGCGCACACGATCGCGGTCGTGCGGAACGTGCCCGCCGACCGCACGCGTGTGCGCCTCGCCGCGCTGTTCCACGATGTCGGGAAGCCGAAGACGCGTTCGTTCGGCGAAGGCGGCGTGAGCTTCCACCACCACGAGGTCGTCGGCGCCCGGATGACCGAGGAGCGCATGCGCGCGCTCCGCTTCTCGAACGAGCTCGTCGAGGACGTCACGAAGCTCGTCTACCTGCACCTCCGGATCCACACGTACGCGATGGGCTGGTCCGACAAGGCGGTGAGGCGCTACGTGCGCGACGCCGGTCCGCTCCTCGACGACCTCAACCTGCTGCAGCGCTGCGACTGCACGACGCGCAACAAGCGCCGCGCCGCGGCCCTCGGCCGCCGGATGGACGACCTCGAGGCGCGCATCGCCGAGCTGCGGGAGCAGGAGGAGCTCGACTCCATCCGGCCGCCGCTCGACGGCAAGCAGGTGATGCAGTTCCTCGGCGTCGAGCCGGGCCCGGTCGTCGGCGAGGCGCTCGACTTCCTGCTCGAGGCGCGCCTCGACGAGGGACCGATCGACGAGGGTGACGCCTACGCGCGCCTCGCCGTGTGGGCGCGCGAGCGGGGGATCGAGCCGGCGGGAGCCTGAGCGCGCTCGATCACTCGCCTCGGGCGAACGCGTCCACCATCTCGCGGGCCTCTTCGTCGCGTGTACTGCACCGGCGGGGACTTCATGAAGTACGCGGACGGGCCGAGCAGCGGGCCGCCGATGCCGCGGTCGAGGGCGACCTTCGCGCAGCGCACCGCGTCGATGATGACGCCGGCCGAGTTCGGCGAGTCCCACACCTCGAGCTTGAGCTCGACGTTGAGGGGCACGTCGCCGAAGTTGCGGCCCTCGAGGCGGATGTAGGCCCACTTGCGGTCGTCGAGCCACGGCACGTGGTCGGACGGGCCGATGTGGACGTTGTCGGCCTCGATCGCCGTGGTCCATCTGGCTCGTGACCGACTGCGTCTTCGAGATCTTCTTCGACTTCAGGCGCTTGCGCTCCAACATGTTCTTGAAGTCCATGTTGCCGCCGAAGTTGAGCTGGTACGTGCGGTCGAGCTCCACGCCCCGGTCCTCGAAGAGGCGGGTGAGGATCCGGTGGACGATCGTGGCGCCGACCTGGCTCTTGATGTCGTCGCCGACGATCGGGACGCCGGCCTCGGTGAAGCGCTGCGCCCACTGCCGGGTCGCTGGCGATGAACACCGGGATCGCGTTCACGAAGCCCACGCCGGCGTCGAGGCAGGCCTGCGCGTAGTGGCGCTGGGCGTCCTCGGAGCCCACGGGCAGGTAGCTCACCAGCACGTCGGCCTTCGCGTCACGCAGCGCCTGGGCGACGTCGACGGGCTCCCACGGCGACTCCTCCACCGTGTCCCGGTAGAACTCGCCGAGGCCGTCGAACGTCGGGGCGCGCTGGACCTGCACGCCGAGCTCGCCGACGTCGGCGAACTTGATCGTGTTGTTCGGGCCGGCGGCGATCGCCTTGCCGAGGTCGATCCCGACCTTCTCTGCGTCGACGTCGAACGCGGCGACGAACTCGACGTCACCGACGTGGTAGCCGCCGAGCTCGACGTGCATGAGGCCGGGAACCTCGTCGTTCGGGTCGGCGTCGCGGTAGTACTCGACGCCCTGCACGAGGCTGCTGGCGCAGTTGCCGACGCCGGCGATCGCGACGCGGACCTTCGAACGCTCGGGGGTCGTGGTGCTACCCATGTCGTGTCCTTTGCGGTCAGGAGACCCGAGGGTCTCGGTCAGGCGACGTCCACCGAGTCGGTCGCGGGCTCGCGCATCGCCGACTGCTCGGCTGCGATGAGCTCGTCGACCCACTCGAGGTCGCGCTCGGTGGATCGGGTGCGGTGCTCCATGAGAGAGGTGAGGTACCGGTCGGGGGCGCGGCGGGTGGCCCGCTGCCCGGTGGGCGCTGCGGCCGTGGCCAGGCGCTCGACGAGCACGGCGCGGCGGCGCTCGAGCAGCTGCAGGCGCGGCCTCGGGCGGCACGTGGCCGCAGAACGCGAGCTTGAGCGCGAAGAGCTTCTCGGGGTCGGCCCGCTCGTCGTCGGCGAGGAAGAGCTCCACGAGGAGCTGCTGGCCGCGGTCGGTGATGCGGTAGGCCTTGCGCGTCCGGCGACCGCGCCGGCCAGCCGGTCGGCGACCGACCGGAGCTTCGCGGCGGCGACGTCGCCGGTGATCGACCCCGTGGGGACCGGCGCGGCGGCAGGAGCCGGGCGGGGCGTGACGATCTCGATCGCCCCGTCCGTCTCGAGGCGGCGCAGGGCGGGATAGAGCGAGCCGTACGAGACGCCCCAGAGGAAGCCCAGGGTCTCGCCGAGGCGCTTCTTCAGCTCGTACCCGTGCAGCGGCTGCTCCTCGAGGAGGCCGAGGACGGCGAGCTCGAGCATCTGGTCCGCTCCGTCCGTCGAGATCGGGTCGTCAGGATGGGATCGGTTCGATATATCGGTCCGATATATCGAGTCATCATTGTGACGGGCAGGTGGACGGGAGTCAAGTCACGGGGAAACGGCGTCCCGTCGGGCGGGAGCGCACGCGACCCCCAAACTCGGGTCCTACACTCCGCACGTGCCTCAGCACCCGGGCTCGTTCTCGTGGCCGGCACCCTCGCCGGCGAGCGTCGGCCAGATCGCGGGCCGTCGCCACGTCGACTACGCCCTGGCCCGGCGGGCCACCCTCGAAGACCTGCGCACGGGTCGGCGCGAGCGCGAGGACGTCTGCGACGCGCACCCCGAGCTCCTGCGGGCGGGCCGGCACGTGGGCGACTGGGTCGACGGCGACTGCCCCGTGTGCGGCCATGCGAGCCTGCGCCTCGTCTCCTACGTCTACGGCGACGCGCTGCGCCACGCGAACGGTCGCTGCATCGCGTCGGAGCAGGAGCTCGCCAAGCTCGAGTCGGCGCACGAGGAGTTCTCCCGCTACGTCGTCGAGGTGTGCCTCGACTGCGGGTGGAACCACCTCACCCGCCACGAGCTCCACGGGCGACGGCACTCCGCCTGACGAGTCGTCCGCAACCATGGGGCTGCGCCGGCGGCGCAGCCCGTCACGACCTATTAGGGTTCTCGGTGCTGCCGGGAGCCGTGCGTGCCCTGGACGGCGGAGGTCACGAGATGGCCGCAGGGACCACTCACACGAAGCGGGTCACCGCGCCCGACGTCGCGATGCGCAAGGCCGCGATCCGGGACGGCGAGGCTGCCCCGCTGGTCATGGTCACCGCGTACGACGCGCCATCGGCGCGCGTCGTCGACGGGCGCGGGCGTCGACATGATCCTCGTGGGCGACACGCTCGCGATGGTCGTGCTCGGCTACGACGACACGCTCCAGGTGACGACCGAGGACATGGCGCACCACGTGGGTGCGGTCGCGCGCACGTCGCCACAGGCGCTCGTCGTCGGCGACCTCCCCTGGCTCAGCTACCACGTGTCCACCGCCGAGACCGTCCACAACGCGGCGAGCCTGGTCCGCGCCGGCGCCGGCGCGGTGAAGCTCGAGGGTGGCCGCAAGCGCCTCGACGCGGTGAACGCGATCCTCGATGCCGAGATCCCGGTCATGGGACACCTCGGGCTCACGCCGCAGTCGATCCACGCGCTCGGCGGGTTCCGGGTGCAGGGCAAGGACCTCGAGGCCGCCCGGGCGCTGGTCGACGACGCGATCGCGCTGGCCGAGGCCGGCTGCTTCGCCATCGTGCTCGAGTGCGTGCCCGACGCCGTCGCCCGCCTCGTCACCGACACGGTGCCCGTGCCCACGATCGGCATCGGGGCGGGCCGCCACTGTGACGGGCAGGTGCTCGTGTACCACGACCTGCTCGGCCTGCAGGACACGCTGAAGCCGAAGTTCGTGCGTCGCTACGCGGAGCTCGGACGCGACGCCACGACAGCCGTCGCGCGCTTCGCCGGCGGACGTGCGCGGCGGGCCGCTTCCCCTCGAGCGAAGAGACGTACCACGCAGCCGACCACCTGCCCGACGAGCTGAAGATCGACGGCTCGGACACGCGGTCGAGCACGGGCGACAGCGAGACCCAGGAGCCCGCTCCGGCGTGACCCGCGGCAACTGGGTCGCGGCGCTCGCCGCGGGGATCCTCCTGATCGGCGGCGTCGCGATCGTGGTCGTCGCGCTCGCCGGCAACGACGACGACGAGGCGGCGGCCCGACCGAGCGGCCCGCTCGCCGGCGCGCTCGCCGACGCCGAGCCGGCGCGCGACCCGTTCACCGGCAGCACCTCGACGACGATCGGCGTCGGCGGCGAGCCGTTCGACGTCGTGCTCGCCGACGAGGGCGACGAGCGGTACCAGGGCCTCCGCGAGCGGGAGGACCTCGGGCCCTACGACGGGATGCTCTTCGTGTTCGACGCGCCCACCCGGTCGTCGTTCACGATGTCGACCGTGCCGGTGCCCCTCGACATCGGCTTCTACGACGCGCAGGGCGAGGTCGTCGACCGGCTGCTGATGAAGCCGTGCCCCGACTCGCAGTCGCAGTGCCCGCTGTACTCCCCCAAGGCCGAGTTCACGTACGCGCTCGAGACGCTGAAAGGCGACCTGCCCGAGGGCCCCCTCTCCCGTTGAGCCGATTCGAGCGGTGAAGGCCGACGCCACGGAGGTGTCACACCCAGGCCGTACCGTCGTCGTCAGCACGCCGAGGCCGAGCCCCGCGGCGCGCGCTGGTAGCCTGACCCGCTCGACAACCGAAACGTCCTGCTCTGTCGGCCGGGTCCCCGCGATCGGCAGAGCCCAGGGTGAGGCGCAGGTCCGGTCACCGGGCGGGCGTCGGCGATCCCTCGGTCCGAAGGAGGAACGGCCAATGAGGCCGTACGAAGTGATGGTCATCTACGACGCGGACCTGGAAGAGAGCGCGGTCCGCGCCTCGGTCGAAGAGTCGCGCCAGCAGCTCGCGTCCAAGGGCGCCGAGCTCGGCCCCGTCGACTTCTGGGGCAAGCGCCGGCTCGCCTACCGCTTGAAGCACCGCTGGGAGGGCTACTACGTGGTCCTCCAGGCCAGGGCCGAGCCCGCAGCGATGGACGAGCTCGGCCGCACCCTGTCGCTCGCCGACGAGGTGATGCGCCACAAGGTGCTGCGCATCCCCGAAGCGGTGTACGGGAAGCTCGGCACACCCGCCGAGCAGTAGGTCGACGGACGACGCCCCGGCCGCGCCGGGAGAGGACAGGAGGCCGCCATGGCCGACAACACAGTGACCCTCGTAGGCAACATCACCCGTGACCCCGAGCTGCGCTACACGGCCGGGGGGCAGGCGACGTCGAGCTTCGGTCTCGCCGTGAACCGCCGCTGGCAGAACCGCCAGACGCAGGAGTGGGAGGAGCGCGTCAGCTTCTTCAACGTCGTGTGCTGGCGTGAGATGGCCGAGAACGTCGCGGAGTCGCTCGCCAAGGGCTCGCGCATCGTGGTGACCGGCCGACTCGAGCAGCGCTCGTGGGAGACGGAGCAGGGCGACAAGCGCAGCGTCGTCGAGATCACCGCCGACGACATCGGCCCGAGCCTGCGCTGGGCGACCGCGCAGGTGACGCGCAACGAGCGCCGCGGCGACTTCGGCGGCGGCGGCGGTGGTGGCGGCGGCCAGGGTGGCGGCGGTGGCGGCGGCCAGGGCGGCGGCGGTGGCGGCGGTCAGCGACCTGCGCCCGAAGGCGGCGGCGGTCAGGGTGGCGGCGGCTACGACGACATGACCGAAGAGCCCTTCTAGGGCCGGCAACGACTTCGAAGAGGACGAACCAGACTCATGGCACGACCCAGGACGAATCGACGCAAGACCGAGCGCGAGGACCGGAAGCCGAAGCGGAAGATCTCCATCCTCGACCAGGAGTCGGTCACCTACGTCGACTACAAGGACGTCAACCTGCTCCGGCGGTTCATGTCGGAGCGGGCGAAGATCCGTGCCCGGCGCGTGACCGGCAACGATGCGCAGCAGCAGCGCGAGGTCGCTCGGGCGATCCGCGTCGCCCGTGAGATGGCGCTGCTGCCGTACTCGGTGCGCCAGGTGACGCACCGGAGCAAGGGCAAGCGCGGCGACCGCGGCGACCGCGAGGGTCCGCTGCGGATGTCCGACACGTCGAGCCCGCTCCCGTCGCCCGACGCGCCGCCGCCGACCGCCGCCGACGTCGACGTCGAGGCGCTCGACCCGGCGACCGCCGAGCTCGAGACGGCTGCCGCGGTCGAGACCGAGGTGGACGGCGCCGAGGGCGCAGACGCGGAGGTCGCGGAGGTCGCGGAGGCCGCGGCGCCCGACGACGGTGGCTCCGACGAGTGAGGACGAGTCGTGAAGATCGTCCTGCGTGAAGACGTCGAGACGCTCGGCCAGAAGGGCGACATCGTCGACGTGGCCGACGGCTACGCGCGCAACTTCCTGGTGCCGCGCGGCCTGGCGATGAAGGCGTCGAAGGGCGTCGTCGCCCAGGCCGAGGCCATGCGGCGCAACCGCACCGCACGCGACGTGCGCGAGCGCGAGGCCGCCGAGGAGATCGCGGGCCGCCTCTCGGCGACTCGGGTCACCGTCACGGCCCGCGCGGGTGAGGGCGGCAAGCTGTTCGGCTCGGTCACGTCCGCCGACGTCGCCGACGCCATCGCAGCCGCCGTCGCCGCCGAGATCGACCGGCGCAGCGTGCAGCTCGACGAGCCACTCAAGGAGCTCGGCGAGGTCGAGGTGCCCGTGCGGCTCCATCCCGAGGTGACGGCGACCGTCAACGTCGAGGTCGTCGCGGGCTGACCCACCGCTGAAGTCCGAAGCCGGCCCCGGGCAGCGTCCCGGGGCCTCTTCGCGTCCGCTCCCGGGCCCGGAGACGGGCTGTCACACCCCCGCGGGAAGATTCTTTCGCGGGCGCCCGCCGTCCGAACGACGTCAGGCTCAGGAAACAAGCAGGTGAACGGGTTATCCACAGCCCTGGGGAGAGGGAAATGCCGAGTCCACAGGGAAATCGCTCTATCGATCCACAAGCGTCATGTGCGCAGATAGCGACCTCGCAGTCGGTACGTGAACTGGCGGTGACGCGCCGGAGAACGTCCCGGGTGCCCGGATGAGCGGCAGGGGAGAGGGTACGGGGTGGTCCAGGCACTCGAAGCGACGCCGCGACGCGGCGTAGGGCGGGTCCCGCCGCACAACCTCGAGGCCGAGGAGTCGCTGCTCGGAGCGATGCTCCTCTCGCGCGACGCGATCAGCGGCGCGACCGAGGTCGGCGTCGACACGGCCGACTTCTACAAGCCCGCGCACGCCAACATCTACGACGCGGTCATGTCGCTCTACGGGCAGGGCGAGCCGGTCGACCCGGTCACCGTCGCCGACGAGCTGCGCCGCGCCGATCTGCTCGACGGGCTCGGCGGCCGTCAGGCGCTGCTGCGGCTCCAGGCGCAGACGCCCGCGTCCGCGAACGCGACGCACTACGCGCGAGATCGTCAACGAGCTCGCGCTGCTGCGCCGGCTCATCGCGGTCGCGGGCGAGATCTCCGAGATGGGGTACGACGACTCCGGCGAGGTGGCGGAGACCCTCGACCGCGCCGAGTCGCTCGTGTTCGAGGTCGCCGAGCGGCGCGTGTCCGACTCGATGACCGGCGTGTCCGACGCGCTGCAGGACACCCTCGACCAGCTCGAGGCGCTGTACGGCAGCGACGGCGAGATCACCGGCGTCGAGACCGGCTACGTCGACCTCGACAGCATGCTGCTCGGTCTCCAGCCGTCGAACCTGCTCGTCGTCGCGGCAAGGCCGGGAGCGGGGAAGACCGCGTGGGCGCTCGGCGCCGCCGCGAACGTGGCGATGGTCGCGCGCCGGCCGGTCATGTTCTTCTCGATGGAGATGGGGACCCTCGAGCTCACGAAGCGCCTCCTGTCCGGGGAGTCACGCGTCGAGCTGCGCAAGCTCCAGACCGGCAAGATCCGCGAGGAGGAGTGGACGCGCCTCTCGCACGCGGTCGGGCGGCTCGCCGAGACGCCGCTGCTCATCGACGACAACCCGCACTGCACCGTGATGGAGATGCGCGCGAAGGCGCGGCGCACCAAGGCGCGCTACGGCGACCTCGGGCTCGTGGTCGTCGACTACCTCCAGCTGATGACGCCGAGCACGACGCGCCGCACCGAGAACCGGCAGGTCGAGGTCGCGGAGATCTCGCGTGGCCTGAAGATCCTCGCCCGCGAGCTCGAGTGCCCGGTCGTCGCGCTCTCGCAGCTCAACCGACAGCTCGAGTACCGCCAGGACAAGCGCCCGATGCTCGCCGACCTCCGTGAGAGTGGATCGCTCGAGCAAGACTCGGACGTCGTGATCTTCCTGTACCGCGACGAGATCTACAACCCGGAGTCGGATCAGCGCGGCACCGCGGAGATCATCGTGGCGAAGCACAGGAACGGCCCCACCGGCGTGACGCGCCTCGCGTTCCTCGACCACTTCACGAAGTTCGCCAACATGGCGCGCGACACCTGAGCGCGCACGTGTGAGCGATCTCGTGCGCGGCGACGACGGGCGTCGTCGCTGCTCGTGGGGATCCGCGCCGCCCGACTACCTCGAGTACCACGACCGCGAGTGGGGCCGTCCCGTCGCGGACGAGATCCGGCTCTACGAGAAGCTGTGCCTGGAGGGCTTCCAGTCCGGGCTCTCGTGGCTCACCATCTTGCGCAAGCGCGAGGGCTTCCGTGCCGCGTTCGCCGGCTTCGACCCCGAGAAGGTCGCGCGGTTCGGCTCGCGCGACGTCACCCGCCTGCTGCGGGACGCGTCGATCGTGCGGCACCGCGGCAAGATCGAGGCCGCCATCGCGAACGCCCGGGCGGTGCTCGCCGTCCACGACGACGGGCGCAGCCTCGCGGCGCTCGTGTGGTCGCACGAGCCGCGGGGTCGTCGTCGGGCCCCGAAGGCGTTCGTCGACCTCCAGGCGCAGACGATCGAGTCGCAGGCGCTCGCGAAGGAGCTGAAGCGCTACGGGTTCCGGTTCGTCGGCCCCACGACCGCCTACGCGGCGATGCAGTCGCTCGGCCTCGTCAACGACCACCTCGTCGGCTGTGCCGCCCGCACCGAGTGCACGAAGGCCCGCAAGGCCTTCACCGCGCCCACCTGAGCCGGCAGGGCCTCAGCAGCGACCGCCCCAGGGCTGGTTGCCGCGGCTCTGGTACAGCACGTGGGCGATCTCGTCCTGGTCGCCGGGCGCCGCGCTCGCGGGGTCCAGGCCGACGAGGTCGTCGCGGCCCGAGGCAGCCGAGTTGGAGTCCCAGGTCGACTGGTCGAACTGCCATGCCCCTCGGTAGGTGCCGCCCGGGCTGACGGCGCCGTAGTTGCCGTCGCTCTCGATGTCGAGCGTGCACTCCTTGAAGCACGAGAAGTCACCGGCGCAGCGCGAGCCGCCGCCACCCCCGGATCCGCTGCGGCTCCGGAGGAACTGCGCGAACGCCTCCCGCTTCTGCGCGTCCTCGGCCGCGGCGATGAACTGCGCCCGGGCCATGTTCTCGGCGGCCAGCGTCGCGAGCCCGTTCTCCTGGACCCCGGTGGCCTCCCAGCTGAGCGCGTACGACATGTCGACGTCGTCGAGCGCCGCGTCGCTGAGCAGCTCGGTGTACACCGTGACCGGGTCGGGCGCGGCCTGCGCCGCGGCGCGGGCCCCGCTGCCGGCGGTGATCGCCGAGGCGAGCGCGCCGACGACGAGCAGGCCGGCGACGAGCAGCTGCGGGCGTGGGACGGCGGTCATCCGGGGACGCGCTCTCCTGATCGGCCGAGGTCGAATCGCTCGGTGTACCGGGCAAATCGCTCGTCGATCGCATCGGCATCGAGGCCCAGCTCCTCGAGGCGATATCGGTGGCGTCCGTGCTCGCCCGGCGGGTGCTCGGCCATGTACAGGTCCATGGCCTCGTTCGCCGCCGGCGACAGCTCCTCGCCGAAGTGCTCGTAGACGCGCCGCACGCTGGCGACCGGGTCGGCGACGAGCTCGCCGTAGTCGACGTCGACGAAGCGGTCGTCGCCGTTGGCGTCGCGCCAGTCCATGACGCGGTCCACCATCTCCTCGGTGATCCGCGTCCAGCGCTCGTTGATCGCGTCGCCGTGGTCGACGTCGCTGAAGGTGCCCGACAGGGAGCGCACCAGGCTGCAGACCGACGCGACCACGGTCACGGGGTCGCGGTGCGTCATCACGAGGCGCGCGTCCGGGTAGTGCGCGACGACCTCGTCGAGGGCGAGGCAGTGGTTGGGGGTCTTGAGCGACCAGCGCCCGGGCGCGCTCGACTGCAGCAGCGCGAGCACCGACCGGTGGTAGTCGTAGGCCGTCGACCAGTCGGTCTGCAGCAGCCACTCGTCGTACGCGCCGACGTTGGCGACCACCGACCAGAGCTGGCTGCGGAAGTCCTGCGACAGGACGGCGACGTCCTCGGTCGGCCCGTCGGGCGCCTCGTAGTGGATCGCCTTGAAGCCAGGGTTCAGCGCGTCCATGCCGTCCATGGCGACGCGTGCCTCCGCGATCCGGGGGTCGGTCGCCAGCTCCGCGGCCTTCGGCGGCGGCACCGAGCTCATCGCCTCCCACCGCAGGAGCGAGCGGTTCGCGGGGTCGCGGTGCAGCAGCTCCGACACGAGCGTCGTGCCCGTGCGGGGGAGGCCGAGCACGATGATCGGGCGTTCGATCGGCTCGTCGAGGGCGGCGGGGTGCTCCGCCAGCCAGGCGACGACCTGGAGCCGGTTCGTCAGGTTCGTCGTGATCTGGGCGCCGATCGCGATCTCACCCAGCTCGCTGAGATCGGCCTCGGCCTCGAGGGAGGCCACGAACGTGTCGAGGCCCTCTCGCCAGCCGTCGGCGCCGAAGTCGTCGAGCCCCGCCTGCTCGCAGGCGTCGTCGACCAGCCGTCCAGCGTCCATGGGCCGACCAGGCTACGGGTGGCAGCGCCCCTGTGGCCAGTGTCGTCCAGTGTCCTGCTGGCAGTGGGGCTGGAGGCGAAAGGGGGCGGAAATCCACCATTTCGGCGGATCCCTTCAATATCGTCCGAAGCAGCGTTGCGTCGCCGACGTGACGTCCTTCTGACCGAACTCGACCTTGGGGGAAACCCGTGGCGCTCGCCATCGATCTCATGGGCAACACCTGGCAGTTCATCTTCTACGCAATCGCGCTCGTGCTGTTCATCGCAGGCGGCATCGGCTTCAAGCCGGGCGGCGAGCGGGTGCAGCTGGTCGGTCTCGGCCTGGCTGCGTTCGTCTTCCCGACGTTCTGGGACCGGTTGGCACTCCTGTAGTCGAGCCTCTCGGCCGCGGCGCGGGCTCCGCGCCGCGGCCGCGGGCCCGCGCCGTCGCTAGAACAGCTTGAGATCGTCGGGCGCTCCGCCCCGGAGCTCCTCGAGATCGATCTCGATGCACTCGACGCCCCGGCTCTCCGCGAACACGCGGGCCTGCGGCTTGATGCGGGTCGCCACGAAGACCCCGCGCGTCGGCGCGAGCGTGCCGTCGCGATCGAGACGCTCCTGGTAGCGGAGCAGCTGCTCGACGCCGGCGATCTCACCGATCCGCTTCACCTCGACGACCACGGCGCGGCCGTCACCGTCACGACACAGCAGGTCGACGGGCCCCACGTCGGTCGGGTACTCCCGCCGCACGAGCAGGTAGTCGTCGCGCAGCGCCTGGACGCGCGCCGCGAGCAGCTCCTGCAGCTCGGCCTCCACCCCGTCCTTGGCGAGCCCGGGGTCGTCACCCAGCTCGAAGTCCTCGTCGAAGAGCACCTCGTGCAGCTCGATGACGAGCGTCTCGCCCTTCGGGTTCGCGACGGTCACCGTGCCGTCGTCCTCGGTGACGGTGCACGGCGGGTTCATCCAGTTGAGCGGCTTGTACGCCTTGCTGTCGGCGTGGATGGCCAGCGACCCGTCGGCCTTGAAGAGGAGGAGACGCTGCGCGCGCGGCAGGCGCGCGCCGAGACGACCCGAGTACTCGACGGTGCAGTCGGCGACGACGAGGCGCACGGGCCGACAATAGGATGCGGCCCTCCGGGGGCGGGCCGTCGACAGACACACAGGGGGGCAGGTACATGCTCGCAGCGTTCGGGAGCGACGCCTACAAGATCGTCCTGGTGCTCCACATCCTCTGCGCCATCATCGGGTTCGGCGCGGTCTTCCTCAACGGCCTCTACGGCGCGCAGGCCGCGAAGTACAAGGGGCCCGAGGGTCTCGCGATCACGCGGCGAACTTCTTCGTCTCGTCGATCGGCGAGTACTTCATCTACGCGGTCTTCCTCCTCGGCATCGCCTTGGTGCTGATCGGCGACAACATCTTCGACTTCGGCCAGACCTGGATCTGGCTGTCGATGGCGATCTACATCCTGGCGATCGTCCTCTCGCACGCCGTCCTCCGGCCTGCCGTCCGTCGGATCATCACGCTGCAGGAGGAGCTGGTGAGCGGACCGCCGCCCGCCGGCGGCCCGCCGCCGCAGGTCGCGGAGATCGAGCAGGTCGGCAAGAAGCTCGCGGTCGTCGGCCCGATCCTCGACCTGGCGATGATCGCCGTGCTGGTGCTGATGATCTTCAAGCCCGGTGGGCCGGGGATCTAGTCCCGGCCGTACGATCAGCCCGTGGACATCTACGGCGACGTCCTCCTCGAGCTCGTCACCGCGCTGGGCGCGGCGCTCTTCGCCGCGAACGCCTACGCGCTGTTCCGCCGCCGGCGGGATCGCCGCGAGGGAGCGAAGGCCGTGGTCGCCCGTGCCCGCCCGGGGAGCCCGGTCCGCAAGCAGGCCGAGGCGAGCCGCGGCGTGCTCACCGAGGCGCCCGTCGGGCGCACCGTCATGTTCATGTTGCTGGGCCTGATCGTGTTCGTCTGGGGCCTGGCCACCATCACGTTCTGACTCTTCAGGAGAAGCAACCGATGACCCGTCGCTGGTGGCTCGCGCCGACGCTCGATCTCGTCTGCATCGTCACGTTCATCCTCGTCGGCGCCGGCCGGCACAACATCAACGACGGCGCCGACTGGTTCCTGATGGTGCTGTGGCCGCTCGCCGTCGGCTGGTACGGCGTGGCGCTGGTGACGCGCCTCTACTTCTCCGACGACCGCCCCTGGCTGCGGCTCACGATCACGCTCGCCGTCGCCACGCTGATCGCGTCGCTCCTGCGCGGCGCGTTCACCGACCGCCCGACGTTCTCGATCTTCACGGTCGTGTTCGTCGGGTGGATGCTGCTCACCGCGTACGGGTGGCGCCTGGTCGGCCGCTTCTTCAGCGCCCGGCGCGGCCGCAGCGCGCCGGCGACGTCCGCCTAGCGCTCGCGACGGGGCTCAGCCCTCCAGCTGGATCACCACGCGGCCGGACGTGCGCCGGTTGGCGAGGTCGTCGATCGCCTGTGGCACCGCGTCGAAGCCGACGACGCTCCCGATGACGGGCCGCACCTTGCCCGCGCGCACGAGGTCGATCACCTCGGCAGTGATCTGCTCGCCGACCTCACGCCCCACGAAGTTGAAGCCCATCGCCTGCTTCACGAACGTGGCGATCGTCGGGTCGGCGTACGACAGCAGCACGCCGCAGAGCTTCAGGTTGCCCGCGGCGATCGCGCGCGGGACGACGAACGGCTCGTCGACCTTCGACTTGTCGGAGGCGAACCCCATCATCAGGTAGCGACCGTCGTAGGCCGTGCACTTCAGTGATGCCTCGAAGACGGCCGCGCCCACGTTGTCGAACACGACGTCGACGCCGCGGTTGTCGGTCTCGGCCATCACGACCTCGCCGAAGTCCTGCTCCCGGTAGTTGATGGCGACGTCGGCCCCGAGGTCGCGGCACAGCTGCACCTTCTCGTCGGTGCCCGCGGTGGCGAAGACGCGCGCGCCGGCGTTCTTGGCGAGCTGCAGCGCGGCCGTGCCGGATCCGCCGGCCGCCGCGTGGATCAGCACCGACTCGCCCGCCTGGAGGGCGGCGCGGTCGAACAGCCCGAGCCACGCGAGGTGGAAGGGGAAGTAGAGCGCGGCGGCGTCGGGCAGCGGGATGTCGTCGGGCATCTCGAACATCGAGATCACCGGGCAGATGGCGGCCTCGGCGTAGCCGCCGAACGCCTGCTTCGTCGTCGCGACGACGCGCTTGCCCTGCCACGCCTCGGCGCCCTCGCCGCACGCCTCGACGACGCCCATGACCTCCATGCCCGGGGCGTAGGGCAGCTCGGGCCGCACCATCATGTTGGCGCCGGTGATGCGCTCGAGGTCGTTGAGGTTGAGCGGGATCGCCTGCACCCGGACGAGCGCCTCGCCGGCCTCCGGCTCGGGAACGGGCACCTCGTCGAGCTGCAGCACGTCGAGCGGCTGCCCGTACTCGTGGAGGCGCCAGGCCTTCATCGTCTGTTCGGTCATCCGGGCAACGTACCCAGACATCCGGGGGTCCCGTCGCCGTTGCGCCGATGACAGACTCGGCGAGCTGCGAGCTGGACGGAGGTGGAGCGTGACCGGTGACGACGCGGTCGAGCGGGTCCGGCAGCTCTTCGACGCGTTCTACGCGGCCGACGAGGCGAGGTTGACCGCGCTGATCGGCGACGACTTCGTCACGCACGGACCGGGGGGCGGTACCGGGAACGCCGAGGGGTGGAAGGCGATGGCGAAGCAGATCGCCGCGGCGCTGCCCGACAACCGCACCGAGATCGACGACATCTTCGCCGCCGGCGACCGGGTCACGGTTCGCTACACGTCGAGGGGCACGCACTCCGGCGCCGAGCTGTTCGGCGTCGCGCCGACGGGCAAGCAGGTCACGACGAGTGGCATCGAGATCTACCGCGTCGACGGCGGTCGCATCGTGGAGTGCTGGGGTGCGTACGACATGAGCGACCTGTTCTCGCCCCAGTCGTAACGTCAGCCGGTGAAGCTCGGTTCGACGACCAGCGGGCTCACGCAGGTGCTGATCGTGGGGTCGTAGGTGATCGTGACGAGCCCGTCGCCCGTTCGCACCCCGGTCTCGAACGCCACGCCTGCGGGCCCGAAGCCGGAGCCTCCCCCTCCGCCGGCGCCGTCGGGATTCGGGGGCGCGCTTCCCGCGCCGCCACCTCCGCCGAAGAGCCCGCCGCCGCCCCCGCCGCCGTTGTCTCCGCTGTCGATGCCCGCGCCGTCGCCACCTTGTCCGAGGCTCCCCGACTCGCCCGGCGCGCCGGCCAAGTCGCCGCCCGCGCCGCCGGTCGTCTGCGTGCCGCCACCGCCGCCGGGCGTCGCGGTCGCGCCGCCGCTCGGCAACCCGTCCTCACCGGTCGCGCCACCGCCGGCTCCGCCGGCCCCGTTGTCGGTCGAGTCGACGCCGCCGCCGCCTCCGCCGCCCGCGACGAGCGCCCGGTGCTCGAGACCGGTACCACCCTGGCGCACGTCGGACGCGCCACCGCCGCCGCCGCCGAAGAAGTCGGCGTTCTCGTCCGACGTTGCCGTTGCCGCCGCCGTTGAACCCACCGGCGCCGGCCCCGGTGCCCGCATCGCCGTCCACGCCCGCGCCGCCGACGTTGACCTGAAGCGTCTCACCCGGGATGACCGGGATCGTGGCCGTGGCGTGACCGCCGAGTCCGCCGGCCGGTCCCGTGTCACCGCCCGCGCCACCTTCGGCACCGAACGCATCGACGGTCACCGCGCACACGTCGGCCGGCACCACGAACGTCTGCGGCCCGCCGGTGGCCTCGAACGTCTCGCTCACCGGCGCGGCCTGCGCAGGGGCGGCGAGGACCAGTGCTCCCGCGACCAACCCCGCGGAGAGCGCTGCCCAGCGGGCGCGTCGGAGCGTCACTTGCATGATCGTTCCTCTCGTCCGGGCCGGTCGACGAACGGATCGACAGTAGTGACGATCAGCCGGTGAAGCGCGGCTCCACCGCGATGCACGGCGACACGAGCGGGTCGTAGGCGATGACGAGCACGCCGTTGCCTGCATCGCCGGAGTTGATCCCGGTCTCGAACAGCGTGCCGGCCGGGCCGAGGCTCGAGCCGCCACCGCCGCCACCACCACCGTCGGCGGCCCCCTCCGCGTTCGCGCCGCCGCCGCCACCGCCGGTCGCGCCGCCGCCGCCGCCACCACCACCGTCGATGGGCTCGCCGTCGCCACCCGCGCCGCCCTGGGAGCCGGTCGCGTCCTGGCCCGCGGGTGCGCCGGCGAAGCCGGCGCCGCCGATGCCACCGTTGCCACCGCTCGACCCGCCGGACCCGCCCTCCTCGGAGGCCGCGGTGCCGTCGTCGCCGCCCTCGCCGCCGGCGCCGCCGTCGCCGCCACCGCCGAAGCCGCCGCCGCCGCCACCACCACCGGCGATGACGATCGGCGCGCCGGCGCGGTTGATCTGGGTCGCGCCGCCGCCGCCGCCGCCGATGCCGTCGTCGCCGTCGCCGCCGTCACCGCCGCCGTTGAAGCCACCCGCGTTGTTCTGGGTGCCTGCGGCCGGCGCGACCCCGTCGCGGACCGTTTCCTGCATCGGTCCCTCGCTTTCCGGGGTCTGCCCTGCGCCGCCGACGACCACCTCGAGCGTCTCGCCCGGCGTCACGGGCACCGTCGCGCTCGCCTTGGCACCGAAGGCGCCCTCGC
The DNA here is from genome assembly GCA_963731815.1 of uncultured Acidimicrobiia bacterium. Classification (GTDB taxonomy): domain Bacteria; phylum Actinomycetota; class Acidimicrobiia; order IMCC26256; family PALSA-555; genus DATBSK01. Next base: position 357,457 of record CAVSWW010000011.1, read on the forward strand.
CGTTCGACTCGCCGTCGCCGCCGGCAGCACCGACCGCGAAGACCTGGATCGAGCAGACGTTCTCGGGCACGACGTAGGACGCGGGTGCTCCCGTGTACGAGAAGGTCTCTTCGGACTGGGCCCCGGCCCCGCCGCTGGTCGCGGCCGCGAGGGCTGCGGTCGCCAGCCCGGCGACACCGATGACTGCAAGGAAACGTCGCACGAGACCTGCCTCCGCTCAGCCCGAGCACCTGCCCGGAGATGGCGGAGACCATAGCGCCCGATCGGCGACTTGTACCGGTTTCCGAGAGCGGGTGACGGGAATCGAACCCGCGTTCTCAGCTTGGGAAGCTGATGTTCTGCCTCTGAACTACACCCGCGTGGAGCCGGATCGTACAGCGACCACCCTTTAGGCTCCGCTGCCGTGATCCTGTCGGACCGCACGATCCGTGAGGAGCTCGACGCGGGCCGCATCGCGATCGACCCGCTCGCCGACGGCGCGGTGCAGCCGTCGTCGGTCGACCTGCGGATCGACCGCTACTTCCGCGTGTTCCGAAACGACACGACGCCCTTCATCGATCCGAAGGAGCCGCAGGAGGACCTCACCGAGCTCGTCGAGGTCGCCGACGACGGTCGCTTCATCCTCCATCCCGGCGAGTTCGCGCTCGCGTCCACGTTCGAGGTGGTGACGATCGCCGACGACATCGTCGCCCGCCTCGACGGCAAGTCGTCGCTCGCTCGCCTCGGGCTGCTCACCCACGTCACCGCCGGGTTCGTCGACGCCGGCTTCAGCGGGCACCTCACGCTCGAGCTGTCGAACGTCGCGACGCTGCCGATCGCGCTGTACCCGCGCATGAAGATCGGCCAGATCTCGTTCCTGCGGATGACCACCCCGGCGGAGCACCCGTACGGCTCGGGCGAGGCCGGCTCGAAGTACCAGGGTCAGCGCGGGCCGACGCCGTCGCGCTACTACCTCAACTTCCGCGACGGCGATTGAGCGACGGCGTCAGCCGTACTCCTCTTCGCGCACCGGGAGGCGGCGCAAAGCTTGTGCGGCGGCGCGCATCAGCAGGACGCACGAGAACGCGAGGCCCGCGAACCCGACGATCCACAGTGCCTCCTGGATGTCGGAGTCGTCGGTGATCGCGGCGGCGAGCAGCAGGATCGCGCACGCGATCGAGCCCAGCAGTCCCGTCGCCGCGAGCGTCACGCGGTCGATCCACGTCTCGACGACGCGACGGTCGCCGCCCGAGTAGCGCTCCGTCCGCACGGTGAGGCGACCGGAGCGCAGCTGGTTCGCGATGGCCTCGGTGTGCTCGGGGAGCGTGCGCAGCGACGGCAGGGCGCGGAGCAGCTCGTGCTGCAAGAGCTCCTGTGGGTCCGCCTTGTCGCGCTCGTCGGCCAGCACCTGGCCGCCCTGGCGCGCGAGGTCGAACCCCGGGTCGACGACCATCAACGTGCCCTCGAGCGTGAGCAGGGCACGGGAGAGGATCGTGATCGATCCCGGCGGGAAGAGGTCGTGGCGCTCCATGACGTCGAGCACCTCGCCGATCATCTTGGGGTCCATCCCGCCGCCTGCGTCGAGGTCGCCGAGCAGCTGGGCGAGGTCGATCTCCAGCGCACGCACGTCGACGTTGAGCGCGTCGCCGCCGGCGAGGTGGCGCACCGCGCGGGCCAGCACGCTGGCGTCGCGCATGGCGAAGCCGATGCCGAGCCCCTGGAGCCCCTCCAGGCTGACCGCGTCGAGCCGGCCGACGGCACCGAAGTCGAGGAACCAGATCTTCCCTTGCACGTCGATGAAGAGGTTCCCGGGGTGCGGGTCGCCGTGGTACAGGCCGTCGTGCAGCACCTGCGCGAGGAAGGACGCGAGCAGCCGGTTCGCGAGGTCGACCCGCGGCACGCCCGTGGCGTCGACGGCCGCCGAGTCGTCGATCGGGCGGCCCGGCACCTCTTCCATCACCAGGACGCGCGGGGTCGAGAGCGTCGCGTGCACGACCGGGACGCCGATGCCCGGCTGCTCGCCGAGGTTCTCGCGCAGCCGTATGCCCGACGACGCCTCGTGGAGGTAGTCGAGCTCCTCTTCGATGCCTTCGATCAGCTCCTCCACCAGGACCCGGGCGCGGACCCGTCGCGCCGCCTCGGACCGCCGCTCGGCCTGGCGCGCCGCGAGCCGGAGCACCGCCGCGTCGCGTTCGACGACCTCGTCGATGTGCGGCCGCTGGACCTTCACGACGACCTTCGTGCCGTCGCGGAGCACGGCGCGGTGCGTCTGACCGATGGACGCGGCGGCGAGCGGCTCGAAGTCGAACGAGGCGAACGCAGTCTCGACCGGCTCTCCCAGCTCGCTCTCCAGCACCTCGCGTATCTGGTCGGCCGGCACCGGCCTGACGTCGGCGCGCAGCTGGGCGAGCTCCGTCGTGAGCGTCTCGGGGAGCAAGTCGCTGCGCGTCGACGCGATCTGCCCGAACTTCACGAGCATCCCGCCCGAGTCCTCGAGCGTCTTGCGCAACCGCGCCGCGAACTCGGGGGAGTCGAGCGCGTTGGCCGATGCGTAGCGCAGGTGCAGCAGGCCCTCGCGGCGCGCGTTCCCGGCGACTTCGCGCAGTCGGCCGTACGGGGCGAGGGCGGCCTTGGTCGCGCGCACCGGGTGCAGCCAGCGCCGCTTTCGCTTCCGTGGGCGACCGGCGGGCCGGCGCGTCAGGAGGTCGACCGTGATCGCGATCGGCAGCGCGGCGAGCATCCCGAAGCCGATCGTGACGGCGATGACGCCGATGACCTCGTCGAAGTCGCTGACCTCGAGCGTGCCGTCGTCGCCGAGCACATAGATGGCGACGACCGCTCCGGCGAACCAGCCCATGGCACCGACGAAGAGCCGCTCCCAGCGCCCGAGCCGCACGCCGAGGACGCGTCCGCACAGCCAGCCGACCGTCGTGATGAAGACGATGAGCAGGAGGATCGAAAGGAGGAGCTCCATGCCCGGAGACTAAGGGCCGTGCACGCCAGCAGCCATCAGCGCGCGGCGCGGAAGCGGATGAACTCCCTGATCGGGTCGTCGGTCACGCGGATCAGACCGCTGAACGGGTAGTCGAGCGTGATCACCAGGGCGATCGTCGAGCCAGATCACGAGCGCGAGCGCCGACAGGATGAACAGGTGCGACTTCCGATGTCGGGTGTCGAGGAACGTCGCGACCGCCATCACGACGAGCCCGATGACGACGAGGAGCACCAGCAGCGTGACGGGGATCGTCGCGCGGGCGGAGTCGAGCAGCTTCGCCCGGGTCTCGACCACCTGGTCGAGTCCGCGGATCAGGCTCTCGTACGCGGCGCGCTGCGACTCCGACTGCGGTTCGTAGCGCTGCGCCGTGCGGAAGATGGTTTCGAGCGCGTCGTCCGTGTGCCGGTCCGGCTTCGAGGCGTCCTCGAGGCTCGGGATGCCGCGGCGCACCACGGCGCGCGCGTAGTCGAGCGTCACCTGGCGGATCTCGTTGCCGGCCGGCTCGGGGATGTCGCGGCTGTTCTCGTAGACGACGGCGAGCCCCGACGCCTTCCCGGAGATCGTCGACTGGGTGTCGCGCAGCTGGCTGTACGCGTCGACGATGACGAAGGCGATGAGGATCGCGTAGATCGTCGCGGTCACTTGCAGCGTGACGGAGGCGGTGGCGCTCGCGCGCTCGCGCACTTCGGGGGCCACGAACTTGCGCATGATCATGTCGAACAGGAACGTGAGCCCGATCGCGATCACCGCGAAGATGATGAAGATCAGGCCCGCCGGGAGCGATGCGAGCCAATGGATCACGGCGTTGCGAGCCCCGTGCCCAAGGTCCTAGATGCCGGGCGTGAAGCTGGCCGACGCCGGTGCCGCCTTCTCGGACTCGATGGCCTCGAGCAGGACCTCGGCGATGTCCTGGACCTTGACCTCTTCGTCCTTGCCCTTGGCCTTCACGCCGTCTTCCATCATCACGTAGCAGAAGGGGCACGCGACCGCGATGCGCGACGCGCCGGTCGCGAGCGCCTCTTCGGAGCGCTCGTCGTTGACCTTCTTCCCGACGTGCTCCTCCATCCACATGCGCGCGCCGCCGGCACCGCAGCACATGCCGCGGGTGCCGTTGCGCGGCATCTCGACGATGTCGATGCCGGCGAGCGAGCCGATCACCTTCCGCGGCGCCATGTACACGTCGTTGTGCCGGCCGAGGTAGCAGGAGTCGTGGTACGTGACGCGCTCCGCGAGCGACGCGCCCTCCATCGAGAGGCGGCCGTCCTCGAGCAGCTCGGTGAGCAGCTGTGAGTGGTGGACGACCTCGTACTGGCCGCCGTACTGCGGGTACTCGTTCTTCAGCGTGTTGAAGCAGTGCGGGCACTGCGTGACGATCTTCGTGACCTCCATGCCGCCGAGCGTCTCGATGTTCTGCATCGCCAGCATCTGGAAGATGTACTCGTTGCCCGAGCGGCGAGCGGGGTCACCGGTGCAGAGCTCGCTCGGGCCGAGGATCGCGAAGTCGATGCCGGCGCGCTGGAGCAGCTTGGCCACCGCGCGCGTCGTCTTCTTGTTGCGGTCGTCGAACGACCCGGCGCACCCGACCCACATCAGGTACTCGTGCTCGAGCTTGCTGCTCCCGTCGACGATCGGCACGTCGTCGAGGTCCTTGGCCCAGTCGGCGCGCTCGCCCTGGTTCATGCCGTAGACGTTGGACGTGTTCTCCATCGAGCGGTACGTGTTGCCGAGCTCGACGGGGAAGTCGCTCTCCATCAGCGACAGGTAGCGCCGCATGTCGAGGATCTTGTCGAGGATCTCGATGTTGACCGGGCAGATCTCGTCACACGCCTTGCACGTGGTGCACGCCCACAGCTCGGCCGACGTGACGCGCTCGAAGACCGAGTCGGCCTCGATCGTGATCTCGGGGTCGACGCCCACCGGCGGCGAGATCGCCGGGTCGGCGGTCGCCGACATCACCTCGCCGACCTTCAGCACGATCTCGCGGGGTCGAGCGGCTTGCCGGTCGCGTGCGCCGGGCACACCGACGTGCAGCGGCCGCAGATCGTGCACGCATCGGTGTCGAAGAGCTGCTTCCAGGTGAAGTCCTCGATCGTCGAGGCACCGAACGTGTCGAGCTCCGTCTCCATCAGGTTCGGCAGGGGCTTCATCGCGCCCTTCGGCCGGTCCGTGTCGGAGAGGTACATGTTCATCGGCGACGTGATCATGTGGCGCAGCTTCGTGATCGGCAGGATGACGATGAACGCCACGAACGCGGCGAAGTGCACGATCCACATGGTCGTGTGCAGGTCGGCGAGCGTGCCGTTCGACCAGTCGAAGCTCTCGAACAGCTGACCGATCGGGTAGCCGACGAGCGACCACCGCTCGAACGACGGCGTGCCCTCCTCGGCGAGGCGGATGCCCTCGGTGAGGAAGCCGGTGAGCCCGATGACGAGGAACGTGCCGAGGATGACCGCGTCCTCCGGCTTCGTCTTGATCCGGATGCGGTACGGGCGCTGCACGTACCGACGGACGATCGCCCACACGATGCCGACGACGAAGATCACGCCGAAGATGTCGGCGGTCGCGGAGTACGCCTGGTACACGTCGCCCGTGCAGGAACTTCAGGTCGTCGGGGAGCTGGTGATCGATCTCGAGGATGATCGTGGCGGCGAACAGCACCAGGAAGCCGAAGTAGATGAAGGAGTGCATGACGCCCGCGGCGGGGTCGCGCAGCAGCGTCTGCATCCACACGCCGGAGCGGAAGTCGCGCATCCGGTGCTCGACGTTGCTCTTCTTCGTGCGGCGGTCGTCGGGACGCCCGCGCTCGTAGTTCTGCACGCGCAGCGAGACGAGCCACGCGCACACGAGGAGCACGACGGGGACCGTCGTGTAGAAGAGCCAGTAGATCGGGTCGGGCACCCCACCGAAGACGTGCCGGCTGATCGGCGACGCCTCTTCCCAGCCGGTGAGGCGCGGGAGGATCCCCGAGGCGATCGTCCCGAGCGCCACGAGCACGCCGACGACGAGGACGGCCTGGTGCGGCTTGATCGCGAGCCTGCGCACAGGCGCAACCTACCCGTGCGGGTCGGAGAACCGGCTACTGGACGGTCTGGGCGTCGTAGGCGCGCAGACGGCGCGCGAGCCCCGCCATGAGCTTGTGCGCGAAGCCGGGCACCTCGTCGATCAGCGCCGAGAACTCACGCTGGCCGAGGACGACGAGCTCCATCGGGGTGACCGCGGTGATCGTGGCGTTGCGGGGAGCGCGGTCGAGGAGCGCGAGGTCGCCGAAGAAGTCGCCCGCTCCGACTCTGGCGACCTCCTGGCCGTGCCGGGTGATCGAGGCCTCACCGTCGAGGATCACGAAGAACTCGGCGCCGGCCGACCCCTCGCTGACGATCACCTTGCCCGCCTCGACCTTCACGTCCTCCGCCCGCTTGGCGACGTGCTGCAGGTCCTTCTTCGAGCAGGCCGCGAAGAGGGGGACCTTGGCGAGGTGTTCGGTGAACGCGTCGTGCTTGGCCATGCCGGGAATGTAGCGAGTCGCTGCCGTTTCCGCTCGTGGTCATGGGGCACAGCCGCGTCCGCGGCCGCCGCCCGCAGCGAGATGGACCCAGAAATCGGGAATGGAGCCGGGCGCAGGAAAGTTGATAGCGTCACACTCAAGATCGCTCCAATGGAGGAAAACCTCATGTCCAAGGCCGTCGGCATCGACCTCGGCACCACGAACTCGGTCGTCTCCAGCCTCGAGGCGGGCGAGCCCACCGTCATCCCCAACGCCGAGGGGTCCCGCACGACCCCGTCCGTCGTGGCGTTCTCGAAGACCGGCGAGGTGCTGGTCGGCGAGGTCGCCAAGCGGCAGGCGATCACCAACCCCGACCGGACGATCCGGTCGGTCAAGCGCCACATGGGCACGTCCTGGTCGATCGACATCGACGGGAAGAAGTACAGCGCCCAGGAGATCTCGGCCCGCATCCTCCAGAAGCTCAAGCGCGACGCCGAGGCGTACCTCGGTGACACGGTCACGCAGGCCGTGGTCACGGTCCCCGCCTACTTCGACGACGCGCAGCGCCAGGCCACCAAGGAGGCCGGCGAGGTCGCGGGGCTCGAGGTGCTCCGCATCATCAACGAGCCGACCGCGGCCGCGCTCGCGTACGGGCTCGACAAGGAGCAGGACCTCACGATCCTCGTCTTCGACCTCGGTGGCGGCACGTTCGACGTGTCGATCCTCGAGCTCGGTGACGGCGTCTTCGAAGTGAAGTCGACCGCCGGCAACACGGCGCTCGGTGGCGACGACTGGGACCAGCGCGTCATCGACTGGATGGTCTCCGAGTTCAAGAACGCGCACGGCGTCGACCTCGGCGCCGACAAGATGGCCGCGCAGCGCCTGAAGGAGGCGGCGGAGAAGGCGAAGGTCGAGCTCTCCTCGCTGCAGGAGACGTCCATCAACCTCCCCTTCATCACCGCGACGCAGGAGGGCCCGCTCCACCTGGAGCTGACCCTCTCGCGGGCGAAGTTCCAGGAGCTCACGGCCGATCTCGTCGACGCCACGAAGGGCCCGTTCGATCAGGCGATCAGTGACGCCGGCATGACGAAGGACGACATCGACCGCGTGATCATGGTCGGCGGCTCGACGCGCATGCCCGCGGTCCAGGACCTCGTGCACTCGCTCACCGGCAAGGAGGGCGACAAGGGCGTCAACCCCGACGAGGCCGTCGCGGTCGGCGCGGCGATCCAGGCCGGCGTGCTCAAGGGCGACGTCAAGGACGTGCTGCTCCTCGACGTCACGCCGCTGTCGCTCGGCATCGAGACAAAGGGTCAGATCATGACCCGACTGATCGAGCGCAACACGACGATCCCGACGAAGCGCTCGGAGGTCTTCACGACCGCCGACGACAACCAGCCAAGCGTCGAGATCAAGGTGCTCCAGGGCGAGAGCGACATGGCGTACCGCAACAAGCTGCTCGGCACGTTCCAGCTCGTCGGCATCCCGCCCGCGCCCCGGGGCGTCCCGCAGGTCGAGGTGACGTTCGACATCGACGCGAACGGCATCGTGCACGTGTCCGCCAAGGACCTGGGCACGGGCCAGGAGCAGCAGATGACGATCACCGGCGGCACTGCGCTCGACAAGGACGAGATCGAGCGGATGATGAAGGAGGCCGAGGCGCACGCCGACGAGGACCGGCAGCGTCGCGAGGCCGCCGAGGTGCGCAACAACGCCGACGCGCTCGTGTACCAGACGGAGAAGCTGCTCAAGGACCAGGCCGACAAGGTCACCGACGACGACAAGAACAAGATCGAGTCGGCGCTCGGTGAGCTCAAGGAGGCCTTGCAGGGTGAGGACGTCGAGGCCATCCGTGCCAAGCACGAGGCGTTGATCCAGGCGAGCCAGGAGTTCGCGCAGCGCCTCTACCAGGCGGCCCAGGCCAACCAGCAGGCGGCGGGCGGCGCGCCCGGCGGTGACGCCGGTGCGGCCGGCGCCCAGCCGCCATCGGACGACGAGGTGGCCGACGCCGAGATCGTCGACGAGGGCGAAGAGAAGAGCGCGTGAGCCGGAGCCCCGACGAGCGCGAGTCGTGGGTCACGCCGTCGGCTGAAGAGGACCCGCTCGGCCCTTCAGAGAGCGAGCGCGACGAGGTCGACTCCGATGTGGAGCAAGCGCCCGCGGCCGGGGTGTCCCCGGCCGCAGCGGACGACGCAGAGGAGGTCCAGCAGTACCGCGAGCTCGCGCAGCGTGTGCAGGCCGACTTCGAGAACTACCGCAAGCGCGTGCTGCGTGAGCAGACCGCGATGGTCGAGCGGGCGAACGAGGCGCTCCTCGAGGCGGTCCTGCCCGTGCTCGACAGCTTCGAGCTCGCGCTCCCGATGCTCGACGACGCGGAGGAGAAGGTCCGCAAGGGCGTCGAGCTCGTCTACGCGGAGCTCGTCAGCGTCCTCGAGAAGAACGGTCTCGAGCGCATCGACACCGACGGCAAGCCGTTCGACCCGAACGTGCACGAGTGCGTGCTGCAAGAAGACGGTGACGGCGAGCCCGTCGTCGCCGAGACCATGCGCACCGGGTACCGCCTGAAGGGACGCGTGCTCCGGCCTGCGATGGTCAAGGTCACGAGGTAACCGACCGTGGCGCCGCAACGGGAGTGGTTCGAGAAGGACTACTACGCCGCGCTCGGGATCTCGTCGGACGCGAGCGACAAGGACGTCCAGAAGGCGTACCGGAAGCTCGCGAAGCAGTACCACCCCGACGCGAACGCGGGTGACGCGAACGCGGAGGAGCGCTTCAAGGACGTGTCGGCCGCGCACGACGTGCTCGGCGACCCGGAGAAGCGCAAGGAGTACGACCAGGTCCGCGAGATGGTCGCCAACGGCGCGGGGCCGGGAGGCTACGGCGGCTTCGGTCCCGGCTTCGAGAACGCGAACTTCCACTTCGACGACGGCGGCGGACTCGGCGACCTGTTCGGCAACCTCTTCGGCGGTGGTGCCGGCGGCGGTCGCGGGTTCGGTCGCCGCGGGCGTGGTCGCGGCGCGGGGCCGGTCGGCCCGGTGCGCGGCGAAGACCTCGAGACCGAGCTGCACCTCGACTTCCTCGACGCAGTCCATGGCATCACGACGACGGTCAACCTGACGTCCGACGCGGTGTGCTCGGTGTGCGGCGGGACCGGCGCCGAGCCCGGCACGTTCCCGGAGACGTGCACGACGTGCGGCGGCTCGGGCGCGGTCGCCGTCGACCAGGGACCGTTCTCGTTCTCGCAGGTGTGCCCCACCTGCGGCGGGCGCGGCCAGATCGTCACGCACAAGTGCAAGAAGTGCCGATCGACCGGCGTCGAGCGGCGTCGGCGCGAGGTGAAGGTGCGCATCCCGGCCGGCGTGAAGGACGCGCAGCGGATCCGCGTGAAGGGCCGAGGCGGCGCGGGGCGCAACGGCGGTCCGCCGGGCGACCTGTTCGTCGTCGTCCACGTCGGCAAGCACCCGGTCTTCGGTCGAGCGCGGCGCGCCAACCTCACCGTCAACGTGCCGGTGACGTTCGCGGAGGCCGCGCTCGGGGCGCAGGTGAAGGTCCCGACGCTCGAGGAGCCCGTGACCGTGAAGGTGCCCGCCGGAACCCAGCCCGGCACCACGGTGCGGGTGCGTGGCCGCGGCATCAAGCCCGCGAAGGGCGAGCCCGGCGACCTCATGGTGACGTTCGACGTGAAGGTGCCCGAGCGCCTCACCGCCGACGAGCGCGAAGCGGTCGAGTCGCTCGCCGAGAAGCTCAGCGAGAACCCGCGCGACGGAGCTGGGGGTCTGACATGGCCACACGTGACGACCGGGAGCGAGCCCTCTACATCATCTCCGTGGCGGCGGAGCTGGCCGGCGTGCACGCGCAGACGCTGCGGATCTACGAGCGCAAGGGCCTGATCGAGCCGGAGCGCACCGAGGGCGGCAGCCGTCGCTACTCCGACAACGACATCGCGCTCCTCCGCCGGATCCAGGAGCTCACCAACGAAGGCGTGAGCCTCGTCGGCGTCCGCAAGGTCCTGGCGCTGGAGGCCGAGCTCGAGCGCGCCCGCGCCCGGATCGCCGAGCTCCAGCGGTCGCTCGACGCCGCCCACGACGAGCTCGCCCGGGCGGTCGAGGCGGCCCACCGCGAGCACCGCCGCGACCTCGTGCCGGTGCCGGCCCTCGACGGTCGTTCGCCGGAGGACCGGGTAGGGCACCGCCGCCGCCGGCGCCGGCCGCGATCATGCTCGAACCCACCTTCACCGGCTAGGCGCGAGCGGCCAGCTTCCCCGAGCGGAGCGACGCGAGGAAGTCGCCCAGCTCCGTCGCGGTCGGCGCGGTCCGCGGCTCGCGGATCGTCACCGTCACCGTGAGCGGACGTCCGTTCGCGGTCTGTCCGACGTACTGCTCGATGCGCGTCGGCGGGCGACGAGCTGGGATCACGGAACTCGAACCGGAATCCGGGAGCGTCCGCGATGCGCATGCGCGTGGCCGCGGTCGAGCTGCACGTCGGGAAGCTTCTTCCGCGAGCGTCTCGGTGAGCTGGTCGGCGAGGCGTGTGCAGCGGCGGGATGTCGCGCTGCGTTCGCGCCGACGACGACGGACACGGTGTTGGTCTCGCTCGCCGGCGCTCCCGGCGACGCGATCGCGAACCTGATCGAGCTGCCGCGCTCGCGGCGCAGGACGCGCCATTCGTCGGGGTAGCGCAGCGCGAACTCCGCGTCGCCGTCGCGGTACGCGAGGGCGTGCTCGACCTGGGGCCGCTCGGCGGTCGAGCGTGAAGACGCCCGCGCCCGCCGCGGCGGCGGCGGCGATGAGCGCGGCACGCGGCCGCGACGGCGACGGTCACGATGCGCCGGCGCGCGAGCCCGGCACGCTCGCCTCGGGGACAGACGCGCGGGTCGTCGCCGAACGCCGCGACCATCGGGTCGACGGCGGAGGAGTGGGGTCGGCCTCGGTCACCCACCGCAGATCGTCGACCGCGTCGTCTTCGGGGAGCGGTTCGGGCTCGGGCAGCGGCTCGGCCTCGGCCTCCGTGGCGGGCACCGACCGCGAGGAGCGGCTGGGTGAGGACGACGGGCGGGAACGAGATCGACGGGAGGGTCGGCGCGTCGGGCTCGGGCGCGGGCGCGCGAGCAGGGGCTCGGTGAGGAGGAGCGGACTCGGGAAGAGCTGCGGGAGGGTCGGCGCCTCGGGCTCCCCCGGTCGCTGGATGTCGATGAGGTAGGGGGTCCAATGCAGGCCCTCCTCCTCGTCTTCACCGTCACGGACGCGCGCGGTCCAGTGCCAGCCGTCCCACCAGCGCTCACGGCCCGGGCACAGAGGGTCCGGCGCGAAGCGCGGCCCCCGGCTCCAGACCACATCAGCAACATCCGTCACAGGGCCGTCCAGCGTGGCATGTTGGGCGGAGGCGATTCCAGGGGCAGATCTCCTGGATTCATGAGCGCGATCCCGGGAATCGTGAAGTTGACAACCCCGTTGTCAACTTCGACACTCTGCAGACCGAGGCAGCCACACAAGAGACGGGGAAGACCAGCCGCATGGCACTCGATCCCAACAAGTTCACCCGCAAGACGGGCGAGGCCCTCCAGGCCGCGCAGGCGCTCGCCCGCGAGCGGAACCACACCCAGGTCACGCCCGAGCACCTGCTCGCGGCGCTTCTCGGGCAGCCCGAGAGCGTCGTGCTGCCGGTGCTCGAGCGCCTCGGTGTGGCACCCAAGACCCTCGTCGACCGGGTCGACGAGGCGATCGGCGCGCTGCCGCAGGTCTACGGCCAGACGACCCAGACGGCGCAGCTCGCGCCCGACGCGTACCAGGTGCTCGAGGCGGCCGACCGCCAGCGCGAGGACCTCGGCGACGACTACCTCTCCACCGAGCACGTCCTGCTCGCGATGTCCGACGTCGCGGGCGGTGTCGGCGACCTCCTGCGCAGCAGTGGCGTCGCGCACGACGCGCTGCTCGGTGCGCTCAAGGAGGTGCGCGGCAGCCACCGCGTGACGAGCGAGAACCCCGAGGACCAGTACCAGGCGCTCGAGCGCTTCGGCCGCGACCTCACCGAGGAGGCGCGCAAGGGCAAGCTCGACCCGGTCATCGGACGCGACGAGGAGATCCGGCGCGTCATCCAGGTGCTCTCGCGCCGCACGAAGAACAACCCCGTCCTCATCGGCGAGCCCGGCGTCGGCAAGACCGCGATCGCCGAGGGCCTGGCGCGCCGCATCGTCGAGGGCGACGTGCCCGAGTCGCTGCGCGACAAGCGGCTCATCTCGCTCGACATCAGCGCGATGGTCGCGGGCTCGAAGTACCGCGGTGAGTTCGAGGACCGCATGAAGGCCGTCCTCAAGGAGATCACCGACTCCGACGGCGAGGTCATCACGTTCGTCGACGAGCTGCACACGATCGTCGGCGCCGGTGGTGCCGAGGGCGCGGTCGACGCCGGCAACATGATCAAGCCGATGCTGGCGCGCGGCGAGCTGCGCATGATCGGCGCGACGACGCTCGACGAGTTCCGCAAGCACATCGAGAAGGACGCCGCGCTCGAGCGCCGCTTCCAGCAGGTGTTCGTGGGTGAGCCGTCGGTCGACGACACGATCGCGATCCTCCGCGGGCTCAAGGAGCGCTACGAGGTGCACCACGGTGTCCGAATCCAGGACGCCGCGCTCGTCGCGGCCGCGGTGCTGTCGCACCGCTACATCACGGGTCGCCAGCTGCCCGACAAGGCGATCGACCTCGTCGACGAGGCCGCGTCGCGCCTGCGGATCGAGATCGACTCGATGCCGTTCGACATCGACGTCGTCGAGCGGCGCATCCGCCAGCTGGAGATCGAGAAGGCCGCGCTCGCCAAGGAGACCGATGAGGTCTCGAAGGGCCGGCTCGAGGCGATCGACGCCGAGCTCGCCGAGCTCGCGGAGGAGCGCGACGCGAAGGTCGCCCACTGGCAGAACGAGAAGGACGCGATCACCGAGATCCGGGCGCTGAAGGAGCAGCTCGAGAACGCGCGTACCGAGGCGGAGCGGGCCGAGCGCGAGGGGAACCTCGAGCAGGCCGCGCAGCTCCGCTACGGCACCATGCGCGAGCTCGAGACCGAGATCGAGGAGAAGACCGTCCGCCTCAACGAGCTCCAGGCCGACGAGCAGATGCTCAAGGAGGAGGTCGACGAGGAGGACGTCGCCGAGATCGTCGCCAAGTGGACCGGCATCCCCGTGAGCCGCCTCATGGAGGGCGAGATGGCCAAGCTCGTGCGCCTCGAGGAGGTGCTGCACGAGCGCGTCATCGGGCAGGACGACGCGGTGAGCGCCGTCGCCAACGCGATCCGGCGGTCGCGCGCGGGCCTGTCCGACCCCAACCGGCCGATCGGCTCGTTCCTCTTCCTCGGGCCCACGGGCGTGGGCAAGACCGAGCTCGCGCGGACGCTGGCCGACTTCCTGTTCGACGACGAGCGGGCGATGGTCCGCATCGACATGTCGGAGTACATGGAGAAGCACTCGGTGTCGCGCCTCGTCGGCGCGCCCCCGGGCTACGTCGGGTACGACGAGGGCGGTCAGCTCACCGAAGCCGTCCGCCGTCGCCCGTACGCGGTCGTGCTGCTCGACGAGGTCGAGAAGGCACACCCCGACGTGTTCAACGTGCTGCTCCAGCTCATGGACGACGGTCGGCTGACCGACGGTCAGGGGCGCACGGTCGACTTCACCAACGTCGTGCTGATCATGACGAGCAACCTCGGCACTCAGTCCTTGACGGGAGGCGATGGTGACGAGCGAGCGGTGATGGCCGCGGTGCACAGCCACTTCAAGCCGGAGTTCCTGAACCGCATCGACGAGATCGTGGTGTTCCACCGGCTCGACGAGTCGCACATCGAGCGCATCGTCGAGATCCAGGTGGAGCAGCTGCGTCGACGTCTGGCCGACCGGAGCCTCGGGCTCGAGATCACCGAGGCCGCGCTCGCGCACCTGGCGAAGATCGGGTACGACCCCGACTTCGGGGCGCGCCCGCTCAAGCGGGTGCTCCAGAAGGAGGTCGCCGACCCGATCGCGCTCGGGCTGCTCAAGGGCGAGTACCACGACGGTGACGTCGTGGTCGTCGACGCCACGAGCGACGGCACGCTGGCGTTCAGCAGCGAAGTCGAGCGTCAGCGCCTGAGCGGACGCGCTCAGAGCCAGCGTCGGCGCAGGAGCTCGCGCGCGTCGCGAACCAGCCGGGGATGGCCGGCACGTAGCTGACCGCGAGCTGGTGCGCGAGGACGGCCGCCGCGGTGGCCGCCTCGGGGACGCCGAACGCGGTGAGCAGGCCCGGCGAGCCCGATGGCCGACACCGCGGTGCCGCCCCCCGGGAGCGGGACGAGCGACGCGATCAGCGAGATGCCGATGTTGAGCGGCGAGCAGCGTCCAGAAGTTGACGCTCTCGCCGAACGCGGCGAGGCAGGCGAGCAGCGACGCGGCGTAGAAGCACTGCGCCGCGACGTTGCCGACGAGCAGCAGCGCCGAGCTTCTGCGGCGTCTTGACCGCTTCCCACACCGTGCGCGCCGCGCGCACGACCGCCGGGACGACGGCACGCCGGATGCCGCGGATGCTGAACACGACCGCGATCGACGACCCCGATCACGAACACCGCGATCGAGCGCGATCAGGAGGATCTGGTCGGTGTTGATGTTCCCGAAGTCGATCGAGTCGGGCGCGAGCCAGAGCGCGAGGAACAGCAGCCCGACCTGCACGATGATCTCCGAGACGCTGCTGAGCACGCCGCCGGTCGGCGACGGCCGACGTGAGATCGAGGCCCTGGCGCTGGAGGAAGCGGATCTGCATCGCGGCGTCGGCGGCGACCGGCACCGCGAGGTTCGAGAACGACATCGACGACTGCAGCAGCATCGACGGCCAGAGCGCGACCCGGATCGGCACGGTGCCGAGGAACGCCACGGCGAACGCCGCGTCGGTCAGCATGCCGAGCACGAAGGCGAGCAGCACGTACTCCCAGCTCGCGTCGCGCACCGAGTTCCAGAACTCGCCGGGTCGCCGATCCGGCTGAGCAGGAAGCCGACCGCGAACAGCGCGGCGACGGCCATGATGATCGAGCGCGGGTGCACTCGGTAGAGCTGGCGGAGCTCGGGCGGATCGTGGCTGCAGCGCCTGGGCGCCGCGCGTCGCGCAGCTGCTCGAGCGCTGCCGCCGTCGAGCGGCGTCGCGGGTCGCGCTCGTCATGACCGATGGCTGGAGGTAGCGGGAGCGCCTCGTGCAACGCGTCGTCGCCGATCGCGCGCGTCCGAGCGGCGGCGCAGCGCCCTCGTCGGCGACGACGAAGCACGCCGGCATGCCGAGCAGCTGTGCGACGTCGCGAGCGCATCTGGCCCGACGTCGGCGCTCGTCGACTGCCGCCTCGAACCCCACGATCGTCGGTCGGTTCCCGCTCGCCGATCACGAGGTGCCCCGCGTCGAGCGCGCCGTGCGCGATGCGCGCGGCGTGGAGCTGGTCGACCTCGCGCCAGACGCGATCGCAGCAGCGCGTCGGTGAGCTTCGCCTTCGGTGCTAGGTCCCCGAGCGAGCGTCCCGACCGGGACCTCCTCGACGAGGACCGCGAGCCCGCGTGGCCGATCCCGCGGCGACGATGCCCGGCGCGCGCGACGCCGCGGTCGCGGGCGAGCAGCTCGACATACGCCTCGTACTCGACCTGCTGCCGGCGGGTCGGGAAGAGCAGTGGGTGTCGTCTCGCGGTACGCGAGGTAGCGCCACAGCGCGAGCGATGAACTGCGCGTCGGCTTCGTCGCGGCCGATCGCGGTGACCTGGATCCGGCCCGTCGGTGGTGTCGCGCCGACGAACAGCGCTCGCCCGACCGGCTGGTCGGCACCGAGGTGGAGGTCGAGTGACCGCGACGCCGAGCCGCGCGAGCGCGCGGTGCACCTGCGCGACGGTCGGACGTCTGTCGGGCGTGCCGAACGCGAAGTGCACCGCGGCGGCGACGCCCCAGCCGAGGACGATCGCGCCGAGGAGGTCGGTCGGGAACGCCCGCCCGAGGTACATCGCGCTCGAGCGCGAGCAGGACCACGAGCACCTGGCCGACCCGGCGCACCGGTCGCGTCAGATGGGGGGAGGCGACGATGATCATCGCGACCGCGATCCCGACGCGCACCGTCGGGAAGCGCGGCGCGTCGTCGAAGTCGAAGACACCTCGAACGCGCCCGCCAGCGACGTACGACCCCAGACGTACGCGAGGAGTCGCCCGAGCAGCCACGCCAGCGCGCCGGCGACGACGAGGTCGCGTGCGAGCTTCCAGCGGCGGACGAGGAGCACGGTCACCGCGAGGAGCGGACCGCCCAGAGCGCGAGCAGGTCGTAGAAGACGAGGAAGAACGTGTCGGCTGCCGACGGGAGGGTCTCGAACCACCGCACCACCGCACGCTCGGTCGCCGTCGGGCTGTCGGCGTGGAAGGCGAGCCCGACGAGGATCGCGGCGGCCACGACCACGCGGACGGCGTCGCTCGGCCGTCGACGGCTCGTGCCGCCCGAACGCACCCGGACGAGGCGCCGCCGGAGTCGCGTCGTACTGGCTGCGCATCCAGCGGATCACGCAGGGTGTTCTATAGCCTCCGGCCGTGTCGCGAGCGGAGACAGACGTCGATGCGGTCCGCGCGACCGAACGATGGTTCGTGAGCCGGGGGCTGCCTCACTTCGTCTACCAGTTCCGCTCCTCACGCGACGTCTGGGTCGCGGTGGTGCCGATCGTCCTGCTGCTGTTCGTGATCGAGATCGGGGTGCTCGCACCCAACGAGGAGTACCCGGTGCTCGGCAGCATCGCGGCCGTGGTGGGCGGGGTCGTGGTGCTCGTCGCGATCTGGATGGTGACGAACAGGCTCCGGGGCCGGTCCTGGATCGCCCGGCCCGACCGGATCGGGCCCGTCGAGGTGCTGCTGTTCGTGCTCGGGCCCGCACTGATCCCGGTCGCGTTCGGTGGGCAGTGGCGGTCGGCGGTGGTCACCGCCGCCATCAACTTCGTCGTCCTCTCGCTCGCCTACCTCGAGCGGCGGTACGCCGTCGTGTCGCTCGCGCGGTGGACGCTGGCGCACCTCGCCAGACCGCATCCGCAGCGTCTCGGGCGTCATCCTTCGCGCGCTGCCCGCTGCTGCTGATCGTCGTCGTGCTCGTCTTCTACACGGTCGAGACGTGGCAGCTCGCGTACGAGCTGCGTTGGCCGGTCCTGCTGCTCGGCGCGGTGCTGTTCGTCGGCCTCGGACTCGTGTTCGCCGTGATCCGGGCGCCCGAGCAGATCGGTGAGATCGAGGCCGACGTCGACCCGTCGTCGATCCGTGACCTGGTCGAGGCGACGCCCTGCGAGCCGCTCGCCGCGCGCGGCGGCTCGTACTCGTCGCCACCGCTGTCGAAGAGCGAACGGCGCAACGTGCGCATGGTGGTCGTCGTCAGCGAGGCCACCCTCGTCGCCATCGTCGGCGTGCGCGATGTTCCTCTTCTTCGTGGTGCTCGGCATGATCACGGTGCCGCCCTACCTCCAGGCGACGTGGATCGGTCAGCCGCCGAACGTCCTGTTCACGTTCGACCTGTTCGGCGAGCGAGATGGGGATGACGACCGAGCTCATCAAGGTCGCCGGCTTCGTGGCCTCGTTCTCGGCGCTGCAGTTCACCGTGTCGTTGCTCTCCGACCGCGGCGTACGAGGACGAGTTCCTGCAGGGCCTGCGCGCCGACCTGCGCCAGGCGTTCGCGGTCCGCGCCGTCTACCTCAAGACCGTCTTGGTCGGATCGAGCCCGGGTGAGGTACCCCGAAACCGCTGTGCGCGCACGGATATCTCCACTACCCTGCACTCAACGTGACTGCAGTTGCGTGCTCGCGGCCCCGCCCGAACGTCTTCGAGTCGGGGCCGCTCGTCGTGTGTGAGGCCCGATGCCAGGCACCGTGATCGTCGGCACCCAGTGGGGTGACGAGGGCAAGGGGCGGTTCACCGACTACCTCGCCAAAGAGAGCGTCCTGTGCGTCCGCTACCAGGGCGGGCACAACGCGGGGCACACCATCGTCGTCGAGGGCGAGGTCTTCGCGCTCCAGCTCGTGCCGAGCGGTGTGCTGTACGAGCACGTCACGCCGGTGATCGGCAACGGCGTGGTCGTCGATCCGGCCGTCCTCATCGACGAGCTCGACATGCTCGAGGGCAAGGGCGTGAACACGTCGTCGCTGCGGGTCTCCGGCAACGCGCACCTGATCATGCCGTACCACCAGGAGCTCGACCGCGTCACCGAGCGCTTCCTCGGCAAGAACAAGCTCGGCACGACCAAGCGCGGCATCGGCCCGGCGTACGCCGACAAGGCGCTGCGCGTCGGCCTCCGGGTGCAGGACCTGCTCGACCCGAAGATCTTCCGCGAGAAGCTCGATCTCGCGCTCCGGGAGAAGAACGGCGTGCTGGCCAAGGTCTACAACCGCCTGCCGCTCGACGGTGACGAGATCGCGGACACCTACCTCGGCATGGTGCCGCGCCTCGAGCCGATGATCGCCGACACGGTCCACCTCGTGCACGACGCGCTCGACGCCGGGCAGCACGTCCTCTTCGAGGGCGCGCAGGCGACGTACCTCGACCTCGACCACGGCACCTATCCGTTCGTCACGTCGTCGAACCCGATCGCGGGCGGCGTGTGCACCGGTGCCGGCGTCGGGCCCGCGGGCGATCGACCGCGTCATCGGTGTGGCCAAGGCGTACGTGACGCGGGTCGGCAGCGGCCCGTTCCCGACCGAGCTGCACGACGGCGACGCGGTCGGCGACCTGCTCGTCGAGCGCGGCGCACGAGTTCGGCACGAACACCGGCCGCCGCCGGCGGCCGGGTTGGCTCGACGCGGTGATGCTGAGGCACGCGGTCCGGCTCAACAGCTGCACCGAGCTCGCGATCACGAAGCTCGACGTGCTCGCGCCGCTCGACGAGCTCAAGGTGTGCGTCGCGTACGAGGGTGAGGACGGGACGCGCTACGAGCACGTCCCGTACCACCAGTCGGTGCTGCACAAGGTCCGGCCCGTCTACGAGACGCTGCCGGGTTGGAAGCACGAGATCGACACGGCCGCCCGGCTCGACGACCTGCCGGCGCGAGGCGCGCGACTTCGTCGAGTTCGTGCAGGGCGTCGCGGGCGTGCCGATCAGCTTCCTCGGGGTCGGTCCGTCTCGCGAGCAGACCGTCGTGCTCCCCGACGCGGCCGTAGGTTCACGCGCGTGCGCGTCCTCGTGATCGGCGGCGGCGGGCGCGAGCACGCGCTGGCGTGGGGCCTCGCCCGTGCCCGTCCGTCGACGAGGTCGTCGCCGCGCCGGGCAGTCCCGGGACCGAGGCGGTCGCGCGGAACGTGCCGGTCGACCCGAAGGACCCGGCGGCGGTCGCGTGCGCTGGCGGACGAGCTCGACGCCGACCTGGTCGTCGTCGGACCGGAGGAGCCGCTCGTGCGGGGCGTCGTCGACGCCGTCCAGGCCGCGTGGTCGCCTCGCCTTCGGCCCGACGAGCGACGGTGCGCGCCTCGAGGGCTCGAAGCGGTGGATGAAGGAGCTCCTGGCCGGCGCCGGCGTGCCGACGGCCGCGCACGGGTCGTTCGAGGCCGGCGAGGAGGATGCGGCGTTCGCCTTCCTCGGCACGCTCGACGGCCTCTACGTCGTGAAGACCGACGGGCTCGCGGCGGGGAAGGGCGTCGTCGTGACCGAGTCGCTCGACGAGGCCGCCGCCGGCGGTGCGGAGCTACCTGTCGGGCGACGCGTTCGGCGACGCCGGTCGCACGCTCGTCATCGAAGAGGGGCTGCGGGGGCCGGAGCTCTCGTTGCTCGTGGTGTGCAACGGCGATCCGGACGGCGCGCGTGCCGCTCGCACCCGCGCAGGACTTCAAGCGCATCGGCGACGACGACGCCGGCCCGAACACCGGCGGGATGGGTGCGTACTCACCGGTCCCGATCGTCGACGACGAGATGGTCGAGCAGGTCATGCTCACCGTCGGTGCAGCCGACGCTGCGCACGCTGCTCGACGAGGGAGTCGAGTACCGCGGCGTCCTCTACGCCGGGATCATGCTCACCGACGACGGCCCGAAGGTGCTCGAGTACAACGTGCGCTTCGGTGACCCGGAGTGCCAGGTCGTGGTGCCGCGCCTCGCCTCTGACCTCGGGGCGCTGTGTCGCGCCGTCCGCCGCAGGGGAGGCCCTGCCCGACATCGAGTTCCGCGACGACGCGTGCGTCACCGTCGTGCTCGCGTGCGAGGGCTACCCGAACGCCCCCCGGACCGGCGACGTGATCGAGGGCATCGACGACCGCGTCCGCGCTCGACGACGTGGTCGTGTTCCACGCCGGGCACGGCCCGTCGCGACGACGGTGCGCTCGTGACGGCCGGCGGGCGGGTGCTCGATGTGACGGCGACGCGGGCCGACGATCGCCGACGCGCGACGGCAGGCCTACGAGGCGGCGTCGCGATCACGTGGCCGGGTGTGCAGCACCGCACCGACATCGCGGCGGCGGCCTGCGGCGCGCGTGCGAGGCGCTACCACATGCTGGTCGGGCGGTGCTGTGCGCGGCTCAGGCTGGTCGAGCGTCCGCTTCTGGCCCGCGGCCCGCACGCCGGCCGCGACGAGCGCGCAGTCGATGCAGCGCGTCGGCATCCGCTTCCGCGTCGGCGGCACGAGGCACTGCGTGGCAGAAGAGATCACCGCAGTCCGCGACAGGTCCACTTCGGCGCGCTCGGTGAAGTGCTTCGCGCACGCACCGAGGAACGGTCTCGGCTTCTCGTCGCCACGATCCCCGCTCCTCCAGGGCTCGCACCGTCGGTCGTGGAATTGGTGATCGGTACGATGTTCGGCAGGGAGGAACCGGCACTTGATCCCCCGATACTCACTGGCACCCATGGCGGAGCTGTTCTCCGACGAGGCCCGGTACGCCACCTGGCTCGAGGTCGAGCTGCTCGCCGTCGAGGCGCAGGCCAAGCTCGGCGTCGTCCCCGCCGAGGCGGTCGCCGTCGTCCGGGAGCGGGCGAGCGTCGACGCCGCAGCCGTCGAGGAGCGCGAACGGGTCACCGACCACGACGTCGCCGCGTTCGTCGACGTCGTCCAGGAGCGGGTCGGGCCGCCGCACGGCGCCTGGATCCACCACGGCCTCACGTCGAGCGACGTCGTCGACACCGCGCTGTCGGTCACGCTCGTGCGGGCGACCGATCTCCTGCTCGAGACGGTCGACGAGCTCGAGGTCGCGATCGTGGCGCGGGCGCGCGAGCAGCGCGACACCCCGATGATCGGTCGCACGCACGGCATCCACGCCGAGCCCACGACGTTCGGCGCCAAGGTCGCGCTGTGGGCGCTCCAGCTGCGGCGCGATCGCGCGCGCCTCGTCGCGTGCCCGCACGGCCATCGCGGTCGGGAAGCTCTCGGGCGCGGTCGGCACGTACTCCAACATCGATCCGGAGGTCGAGGCGTTCGTGTGCGAACGACTCGGCCTGGAGCCGGTGCCCGCGACGCAGGTGATCGCACGCGACCGCCACGCCGAGCTCCTGTACGCGTGCGCGTCGCTGGGCGCGGCGATCGAGACGTTCGCGCTCGAGATCCGTCACCTGCAGCGCACCGAGGTCGGCGAGGTCGCCGAGCCGTTCCGCACGGGTGAGCAGAAGGGCTCGAGCGCGATGCCCCACAAGCGGAACCCGGTGAAGTGCGAGCAGCTCTGCGGCCTGGCCCGGGTCCTGCGTGGCTACGTCACGCCCGCGCTCGAGAACGTCGCGCTCTGGCACGAGCGTGACATCTCGCACTCGTCCGTCGAGCGGATCGTGCTGCCCGACGCGTTCCAGCTCGCGCACTACATGACGGTCCGCTTCCGGACGATCGTCCAGGGCATGACCGTCGACGCCGATCGGATGCGCGCCAACCTCGACTCCACGCGCGGGCTCGTGTTCAGCCAGCCCGTGCTCCTCGCGCTGGTCGAGTCGGGGATGACGCGCGACGAGGCGTACCGCGCGGTGCAGCGGAACGCGACCGCCGCCACCGAGCAGGGCCGTGAGTTCGAGGCCGTCCTCGCCGAAGACCCCGACGTCACCGGCGCGCTCTCCGCCGAGCGGCTGGCGGAGTGCTTCGACCTGGGTCACGCGCTGGAGCACGCGACGCACGCGGTCGACGCGCTGTGACGCGCATCGCGCTGCCGCACCACTACACGGGCAAGGTCCGCGACCTGTACGAGGTCGATCACGACCGGATGCTGATGGTGGCGTCCGACCGCATCTCGGTCTTCGACGTCGTCCTCCCCGACGAGATCCCCGACAAGGGTGCCGCGCTCACCGCGCTCTCGACGTTCTGGTTCGACCAGACCGCCGGCGTGTGGGCCGAACCACCTCGTGTCGTCCGACCCGACCGACTTCCCGGAGACGGCCGGGCCCGACGTCGCCGGCCGGGCGATGCTCGTGCGCGCGGCGCGCCCCGTCCGCCTCGAGTGCATCGCGCGGGGCTACCTGTTCGGGTCGGCGTGGTCGGAGTACGAGGCGACCGGTGACGTGAACGGCCGCGGCCTCCCGAGCGGGCTGCGCCAGGCCGAGCGGCTCCCCGAGCCGATCTTCACGACGACGACGAAGGCCGAGTCCGGTCACGACGAGCCGCTGACGGAGTCGGAGGCCGAGGCGCTCGTCGGCGCCGGCGTCTACGAGCAGGCACGCGCGGCGTCGCTCGCGATCTACGCCCATGTCGCTGCCCACGCCGAGCGGTGCGGGCTGATCCTCGCCGACACGAAGCTCGAGTTCGGGCTGCTCGGTGACGACCTCGTCGTCATCGACGAGATGTGCACGTCCGACTCGTCGCGCTACTGGGCCGCCGACCAGTACCAGGTCGGGTCGTCGCCGGCGTCGTTCGACAAGCAGTTCGTGCGCGACCACTACCTCGACCTCGGCTGGGACCAGCAGCCGCCGGTGCCGCGGCTCCCCGCTGGCGTCATCGACGGCACGCGGGCGCGCTACATCGAGGCCTACGAGATGCTCACCGGGAACAGCTTCGACGAGTGGTACGGCAACGAGGACGGCTGAGATGGCCAGAGACGCAACCAGGAGAAGGCTCGTCGCTACGATCGCCGGGTGAGGTACGCGGCGCACGTCGACGTGACGCACCTGCCCGGGGTGCTCGACCCGCAGGGCGCGACCGTCCAGCGCGCGCTCCCGGCGCTCGGATACGACAACGTCTCGGACGTTTCCATCGGCAAGACCATCCGCCTCGTCGTCGACGCACCCGACGAGGGCGCGGCACGGGCGCAGGTCGAGGAGATGTGCGAGCGGCTCCTGGCCAACCCGGTGATCGAGGCCTACGAGATCTCGATCAGCGAGCTCGGCCTCGGCATGAGCCTCGACGTCGCGATCGTGCTGTTCCCGGGCACGAACTGCGAGCTCGACGTCGCGTACGCAGTGGACCGGCTCGGGGGAACACCGACGATCGTGTTCCACACCGAGCGCGACCTCGGCGGAGCCGACGCGGTGATCGTGCCGGGTGGGTTCGCGCACGGCGACTACCTGCGCACCGGGGCGATCGCGCGCTTCTCGCCGATCATGGATGCCGTCGCCGCGTTCGCGCGTGACGGAGGCCCGGTGGTCGGCATCTGCAACGGGTTCCAGGTGCTCACCGAGGCGCAGCTGCTGCCCGGCGCGCTGCAGAAGAACGCGGGGCTGCGCTTCCTGTGCACGACGGTCGAGGTCGAGATCGCGAGCACCCGTTCGGCGCTCACGAACAGCGCCGCCGTCGGCGACGTGCTGCGGCTCCCGATCAACCACTTCGAGGGCAACTACACGTGCGACGCCGCGACGCTCGAGCGCCTGCGCGACGGCGACTGCGTCGTCGCCCGCTACGTCGACAACCCCAACGGCATCGCTCGACGACATCGCCGGCATCAGCAACGACGCCGGCAACGTCGTCGGGCTCATGCCGCACCCCGAGCGCGCGGTCGAGGCGATCCTCGGCTCGGACGACGGCGCGGTGCTGCTGCGGTCGCTCCTCGCCGCGGCCGCGACGTCCGCGCCGATCGCGCCCAAGCCTCCACGGCGTCTCTGCACGCCGGCGCTGCAGGCGCTAGCGGGTGATCCCGGCCTGCTCGAGGACCTTGGCCGGGACGCCGAGCTCGCGCCAGGTCGCCGTACGTGATGCCCTTCGAGTCGCCGTAGGCCTTCGCCACTCGCACGAAGTCGTCCTCCAAGGACGACAGGTCGACCTTCCCGGCCGTCTTCGCGGCGAGCTCGACCTCGAGGTCGCGCCGCTCCTGCACGAGCTGGAGCCGCTTCAGCGACGACGCGTCCTGTGACTCCTTCTCGATCGCGGCGAGGCGCGCCTTGATCGAGTCAGGCGTGCGCTGACGGCCGCGGCGCGGGCGGTGCTGCTCGAGCGCGTCGAGGTACGTCTTCACCGCTCGGCCCTGCTCCCGGCCCACGGCCAGCTTCCGCTTGTGCTCGTCGGTCATGCCCTTTGGTGCCATCGGTCCCTTATCTCCAAATCCGCCCGCGGGCATGCCAGGATAATCGAGGAAGGCCATTTGGCGAAATAGGGTCCCGATAGTCTCGCCAGGTGGCCCGAGCGAGCGACGCCACTCCACCGCCAGCTCGGGCTCACCGACGAGGAGCTCGCCGACATCGTCGGGCTCCTGGGTCGCGACCCCAGCGAGCTCGAGCTCGCCATGTACGCCGTGATGTGGTCGGAGCACTGCTCCTACAAGTCGTCGAAGATCCACCTGAAACGGCTCCCCATCGAGGCACCGTGGGTGCTCGTCGGCCCGGGCGAGGGCGCCGGCGTGATCGACGTCGGCGACGGCCTCGCACTCGCGGTCCGCATCGAGAGCCACAACCACCCGTCCGCGATCGAGCCGTACCAGGGCGCGGCCACCGGCGTCGGCGGCATCATCCGCGACATCTTCTCGATGGGTGCCCGCCCGATCGCGTTGATGGACCCGTTGCGCTTCGGACCGCTCGACGACCCGCGCACGCGGTACCTCTTCGAGGGCGTCGTGTCGGGCATCAGCGGCTACGGCAACTCCGTGGGCGTCCCGACGGTCGGCGGCGAAGCGGTGTTCGACTCCTGCTACCGCGACAACCCGCTCGTGAACGTGCTCTGCCTCGGCATCCTCGACGTCGACGACCTCGCGCTTCGCGCGCGCCGAAGGCGCCGGCAACCTCGCGGTGCTGCTCGGGTCGTCGACCGGTCGTGACGGCATCGGCGGCGCGAGCGTGCTCGCGTCCGCGGCGTTCGACGCCGAGGCCGGCAGCGCTCCGCCCGTCGGTCCAGGTGGGCGACCCGTTCGAGGAGAAGCGGCTCATCGAGGCGACGCTCGAGCTGCTCGCGCAAGGGCTCGCGGTCGGCATGCAGGACCTCGGCGCGGCGGGCCTGTCGTGCGCGGCGTCCGAGACCGCGGCGAAGGCCGGTGCAGGCATGGACGTCGACGTCGCCCGCGTCGCCAAGCGCGAGCCGGGCATGAACGCGGTCGAGGTGCTGACCTCGGAGAGCCAGGAGCGGATGCTGGCGATCGTCGAGCCGGAGAACCTCGACCAGGTGCTCGCGCTGTGCGAGCGGTGGGAGGTGCGCGCGACGGTCGTCGGACAGGTCACGGACACCGGCCGCTTCCGCGTCTTCGACGGTCGCTTCGACGCCGTCGGCGTCGCCGGTGAGAACCCGCCACCGCCGAGCGGCGACGCCGCCCCATCGACGTCGTCGGACTCCCCGCCGCTCGCCGACATCCCCTGCGACAGCCTCGGCGACGGCCCGGTGTACGACCGTGAGCGCGCGCGGCCGGCCGACCAGGACGCGCGCCTCGCCGACGACCCTGCGCCCGCCCTGTTCGAGCGGTTCCCGGCCGGCAGCGACCTCGGCCCGGAGCTGCTCGCCCTGCTCGCGACGCCGACCGTCGCCGACAAGTCCTGGATCTGGCACCAGTACGACCACCAGCTGTTCCTCAACACCGTCGTCGGGCCGGGCGGCGACGCGACCGTGCTCCGGCTGAAGGGCACGCCGCGCGCGATTGCCCTGTCGACCGACGGCAAGGCGCGCTTCTGCCGACTCGACCCCCGGACGGGTGCGCGGCTCGTCGTGCTCGAGGCGGCGCGCAACGTCGCGTGCGCCGGCGCCCAGCCGCGCGCCCTCGTCAACTGCCTCAACTTCGGCAACCCCGAGCACCCCGAGGTCATGTGGCAGTTCGCCGAGGTCATCGACGGCATGGCCGAGGCGTGCGCCGCGCTGAACATCCCCGTGGTCGGGGGCAACGTGAGCTTCTACAACACGTCGGAAGGGCGCGACATCGACCCCACGCCGGTCGTGGGCGTCGTCGGCATCGTCGACTCGCTCGACGAGCCGCCCCCGGGCCCGGCGTTCGTGCCCGGCCACCACGTCGTCCTGCTCGGCACGACCGGAACCGACCTCGGTGGGTCGGAGTGGGCGTCGGTCCTGCACGGCCTCGACGCGGGACCGCCACCTGCGGCCGACCTCGACGTCGCCGCGGCGGTGCACGCGCTCGTGCGCGACCTGGTCGTCACCCGGCGCGTCGAGCGCGGTGCACGACGTCGCGGACGGCGGGCTCGCGGTCGCGATCACCGAGATGGCGATCCACGGAGACTGCGGCGCCGCCGTCGTGCCCGACGGGGACGTCCCGGCGCCCGCGTGGTGCTTCGGCGAGTCGGCGTCACGCGTCGTCGTGGCCGTCGACCCGGTCGGACCTCGACGACGTGCTCACCCGGGCGCGCGACGCGCGGATCCCGGCGCGCGATGCCGGCATGACGGGCGGCACGCGCGTGATCGTCGACGGTGTGCTGGACGTCGCGCTCGACGATGCCCGCGCCGCGTGGCGCGGCGCGATCCCGAGCCTCTTCGCCCCGACCTGACCGCTACGGCCCAGTCGTCGGCGGCGCCGTCGTCGGCGGAGCCGTGGTGGTCGTCGCCGGCGCCGTCGTGGTCGTCGCCTGCGTGCGAGGCGTCGTCCGCGGCGTGGTCGGCGGCACGGTCGTGATGGTCGTCGCGGTGGTGGTCGACGTCGACGACGTGGTCGTCGTGGTCGTGTCGTCGCCCCCGCCGCCGGCTGCGAGCACGACGCCGCCCCCGATGAGCAGCAGCGCCACCAGTGCGGCGGCGGCGATGATCAGTCCTCGCCGCTGCGGCGAGTTGTCCTCGGGGTCGCCCCCGCGACCACGCGGTGGCGGCGTCCCGCCTCCCGGGGGCGGACTGCCTCCCGGCGGCGGACCGACGACCACAGGGTCGGTCGGCGCGCCCGAGCCGCCGCCGGCCTCGGCGCCGACGCCGGCGAGCTCGCCGGTCTCGTCAACGCCTCCTCCGCCGGCACCCGCGGCTGCCGCGGCCGCGGCAGCGGTGATGCCACCGGCCGCGGCGGCGGTCGCGACGCCCGCACCGGTCGCCGCGGCACCTGCGCGCCGGTCGGCCTCACCCGCGGCCGCGAGCGCCGCGCCGAGCGCGATTGCGTGCTTCGGGTGCACGTCGACGTTCACGGGACGGCCGAGGTCGGCCGTGATCATCTGCGAGACGAGCGGGATCCGCGACGACCCGCCGACGAGCAGCACCACCTTCACCTGGTCGGCGGTGACGCCTGCGCCCGTCGAGCGCGCGTCGCATCGCGTCGAGCGTCATCGACACCTGCGGGCGGATCATGTCCTCGAACTCGCCGCGCGTCAGCCGCACCTGGGTCTGCAGGTTCGGCAGCAGCACCGGGATCGACGCGTCGGTGTCGGACGACAGCGCCTCCTTGGCTGCGCTGCACTCCTGACGCAGACGGCCCACCGCGGCCATGGCCGTGGGGTCGTCCTCGTCGAGCTCTTCGAGCGCGCCACCGAGCGAGCGCTGCACGTGCGCGAACACCGCGGCGTCGAAGTCGATGCCGCCGAGGCGCTCGATGCCCTCGGGGGTGCCGAGGGTCTGCCAACCGGTCTCGGTCTTGCGGAGCACTGCCGAGTCGAACGTGCCGCCACCGAGGTCGTACACCGCGATCGTGTCGCCGACGTCGACACGCTCGGTCGATGCGTAGTGGATGGCGGCGGCCTCGGGCTCGGACAACGTGATCGCGTTGGTGAGGTTCGCCTGGCGGATCGCGTTGTCGAGCAGCTCGCGCTTGTACGCACCCCAGTTCGCGGGGTGTGACACGGCGACGCGATCGGGCTCGCTGCCTTCGCGCTGCGCGACCTCGGCCACCACCCACCGGAGGAGCTCGCTCATCAGCAGCTCCGCCGAGTACGGCGAGCCGCCGAGGAAGATCGGCGTGGTGTCGCCGACGCGGCGCTTGAACTCGCGCGCGACCCGGTCGGGTTCGGTCGCCGCTCGGCGCTCGGCGGCCTCACCGGTGAGGACGGTGTCGGCGTCGCGCACGAGCACGATCGACGGGACCGAAGAGCTCCGGCTGCCGAGCGTGGCGACCTCCGTCTGGCCGTCACGCCAGGTCGCCGCCGCGGTGTAGGTCGTCCCGAGGTCGACTCCCAGCGAATACGCCACGTCCTCATCCCTCTCCGGTCGTCGGCCGTCGGCGACGGCCTCGTTGCGCGGCACAGTAGGCGAACCCCACCCCACCCGTCCTCGGGGTCAGACCCAGAGATCCGGAATGCCATTAGGGGATCTCCCCGATGGAACGACCGGCGGCGCTGCGTACCCTGCGAGAGCAGAAGGGAGGAGGAAGCCGTGAGCGGCGGGACGTTCCTGGAGATGGCCCAGGACCTGGTGCACGACGCCGGGGCCAAGGCTGCGTTCGACGCGGACCCCGACGGGTTCCTGGCCGAGCGCGGCTTCGACGGCCTCACAGCCGCCGACGTCACCGACGCCGTCGGCTTCGTCGCCGACACCCTTCCCGCCGACGCCGCCCGCCAGCTCACCGAGACGGAGGGCGACGGCGAGGGCCTGGCCCGCCTGGCCCAGCTCGACCCGAGCGACGTCGACTCCGAGCAGGAGCCCGACTTCCTCGACAACGACCCGAGCGGGGAGCTGGATCTCCCCGACGAGAGCGCCGCGCCGGACGAACCCGGCACCGAAGACGCAGCAGGAGAGGAGGAGACGATGGCAGCGGAGGCCGACGATGACGATCTCGACCCGGATCCCGTGGCCACGCACCACGTGGGGGCAGAGGAAGGTGGGTTCTGGCGGCAGGACGAGAACGAGCAGGACCCGGGCTTCGGCGTCGGGTACACCCCGGAGGACGTCGACGACGTGTCGCCGGCAGCGCCGGAGATCGCGAACGTGCTCGACCACCCGCTCGACCTGACGCTCGACGCGACGCATGTGCCTGATCTCGCCCTCGACGCGTCCGACCCGATCAGTGAGGCCTTCGCCTACGCCGAGCACGACGACACGGCCGCGCACCATGCGGACGCCGTCGAGCACGACGCGGGGCACGAGGTGCACGACGCCGGTGCGGACCACCACCACGACGGCGACCACGACGGTCACCTCGACCTCGACCTCTGAGCCGCCGCCCGAGGGAACGCGTGGGAGCTGGATGGCGGTCTGTTCATCGACGCGTCACCGACCCGCCGCTAGACCGACGCGCCGTCTTCCCGTATGGTCCCGGCACTGGAAGCGGGGAGTCTTCGATCCGTAGGGCGCGGGCGATCTGCACATCTCATCGTGGCTCCCGGTTCGCGGGAGCACGATCGCAGGAGGGGAAATGCCGATCACACAGGTGGACATCGAGGGTGCCGAGAAGCTGCTCGAGGACCTCATGGGCAACCAGGAAGCAGCGGAGAGCTACTCGAAGGACCCGGAAGGCTGGCTCAACGAGCACGGCTACGCCGACCTGAACCCCGAGGCGGTGGCGCAGTGCGGCGCGGCCTACGGCGGTGCGGGTGTGGCGACCGCGGGTGCCGGGGCCGCGAGCTCGGGCGTCGCGGGCGTGGTCGCGCAGCTCGACCCGGTCGTCTACAACAACTACTACGAGATCGACAACTCGATCACGAACAACATCGAGAACCACGGGGACCTGGACTTCAACCAGCAGATCGGCGACGGGAACGTCAACGTCAACGACTCGACATCGACGGTGACATCCAGACCCAGACCGGTGACGGGATCCAGATCAACGACTCGGACATCGACAACTCGAACCTGTCCAGTGGTGACGACAACCAGCAGGCGATCGACCAGTCGACGAACACCGACGTCGACATCGACGTCGGCGCGCCGGAGGTGCCCACGAACGGCGCAACGAACGGCGAAGCCGAGGAGCTGGACCTGACCTAGGCCGTCGGCTCCGTCCGACGCCACCGATCACGCGCGGCCCCGGACCCGGTCCGGGGCCGTCGCAAGCTCGACCGTGTGCTGTAAGCGGGCGAGGGGGGTCGGGCTCAGTCCTTCGGACTGGGACGACCACACAGGAGGGAACAGCTATGCCGATCACGCAGGTGGACATCGAGGGTGCCGAGCAGCTGCTCGAGGACCTCATGGGCAACCAGGCCGAGGCCGAGGCGTACGCCAAGGACCCGCAGGGTTGG
The DNA here is from genome assembly GCA_963731815.1 of uncultured Acidimicrobiia bacterium. Taxonomy (GTDB): domain Bacteria; phylum Actinomycetota; class Acidimicrobiia; order IMCC26256; family PALSA-555; genus DATBSK01. The sequence continues at coordinate 388,297 of CAVSWW010000011.1, forward strand.
ATCACCGAGCACGGGTACGAGAACGTGAACCCGGAGGCGGTGGCGCAGTGCGGTGCCGCGTACGGCGGTGCCGGTGCGGCGTCGGCGGGTGCCGGTGCGGCGACCTCGGGTGTCGCGGGTGTCGTGGCCCAGCTCGATCCGGTCGTCTACAACAACTACTACGACGTCGACAACTCGATCACGAACAACATCGAGAACCACGGGAACCTGGACTTCAACCAGCAGATCGGCGACGGGAACGTCAACGTCAACGACTCGAGACATCGACGGTGACATCCAGACCCAGACGGGCGACGGGATCCAGATCAACGACTCGACGATCGACGACTCGAACCTGTCCAGTGGTGACGACAACCAGCAGGCGATCGACCAGTCGACGAACACCGATCTCGACATCGACGTCGACGGTGGGCTCGAGCCCGTTCGGACGCTCGAGGCCGACGCGCCCGACGCGGCGGCGCCACCCGAAGACCTCGACGACGTCAACTGACGGAGCGAGCTCGCGCGCTCGACGCGGCCCCGGATCCACCGGGGCCGCGCCTCGGCGCGTCGCGCGACTGCGTGAGCCAGGATGGCGCCCGATGACCACGACCTCTGAGCCCGCGTCGCCGGCCGAAGCCGAAGAGCACCCGACGCCGCCCAGCCCGGCCGTCGACGCGACCATGGCCGCGCTGCACCTCACGACGAAGGCCACCACGGCCTACGGCCGGGACGACCTCTCCTCGCGGCTCAACATGGCCAAGCGCCGCCTCGACGACCCGGCGTTCCGTGTCCTCGTGGTCGGTGAGTTCAAGCAGGGCAAGAGCTCGCTCGTGAACGCGCTCCTGAACGCGCCGGTCTGCCCGGTCGACGACGACATCGCGACGTCGGCGCCCACCGCGGTGCAGTACGCCGAGCAGCTCGGCGCCCGGGTGCTCTACGCGCCGACCGACGACGATCCCGATGCCGAGCCCGAGACGGTCGACATCCCCGTCGACCGCGTGCGGGAGTACGTGACCGAGGCCGCGAACCCGGCGAACGAGCGGCGCGTCCAGTGGGTGGAGATCGGGGTGCCGCGCAAGCTCCTCGCGGACGGGCTGGTGCTCGTCGACACGCCCGGTGTCGGTGGCCTCGGCTCGGTGCACGGCGCGATCACCGCCGCCGCGCTCCCGATGGCCGACGGCGTCCTGTTCCTCTCGGACGCGTCGCAGGAGTTCTCCGAGCCCGAGATGACGTTCCTGAAGCAGGCGCTCTCGCTGTGCCCGAACGTGTGCTGCGTGCTGACGAAGACCGACTTCTACCCGGCGTGGCGCAAGATCCTGGACCTCGACACCGAACACCTCGCGGCCCAGAAGCTCGACCTCCAGATCCTGCCGGTGTCGTCGGTCCTCCGGCAGCAGGCCCTCGAGACCGAAGATCGGGAGCTCAACACCGAGTCCGGGTTCCCGGCACTCCTCGAGTCGCTGCGCACCGAGATCGTCGGTGATGGCGAGCGCCGCGGGGTGCAGGCCGTCTGCTCGGAGATCCTCGCGGTCGTCGACCAGCTCGAGTCGCACTTCCGCTCCGAGGAGAAGGCGCTCGGTGGCACCGCGGAGAGCGCCGCCGAGCTCCAGCGCGACCTCGACCTGGCCCGCGCGAAGTCGGAGAAGCTCAAGAGCCAGACCGCGCGGTGGGCCCAGACGCTCAACGACGGCATCGGCGACCTGAGCTCCGACGTCGACCACGACCTCCGCGGCCGCTTCCGCGAGATCATCCGCGAGGCCGACGAGGTCATCGAGGAGGGCGACCCGGCCGAGTTCTGGGAGGAGTTCGAGCCGTGGCTCTACCGCCGCACGGCCGAAGACGTCGTGTACTCCTTCCGTGTCCTCCAGGGACGCGCGGAGGAGCTCAGCGCGCAGGTCGCGGACCTGTTCGAGGTCGACCAGGAGGAGCTCGCGTTCCACCCCGACCTCATCGAGGGAGGCAGTGCGCTGGGTCGAGCCAACGCCACCGCGTCGGCCGAGTTCAAGATCATGACCAAGGGCCAACGGATGATGACCGGCTTCCGCGGCGGGTACATCGGCGTGCTGATGTTCGGCGCGCTCGGTTCGATGATCGGCCTCGCCATCGGTGCGCTGCCGGTCGCGGCCGGCCTGTTGATGGGCCGCAAGTCGCTGCGCGACGAGCAGGAGCGGCAGCTCAGCATCCGGCGCACGACGGCGAAGAACGCGATCCGCAAGTACCTCGACGAGGCGCAGTTCCTCGCAGGCAAAGAGCAGCGCGACACGCTGCGCCTGGTCCAGCGCCAGCTCCGCGACTACTACAGCACGCCGCGCCGAGGAGCTGCACCGCTCGGTCGCGGAGGCAGCCGGCGCGGCGGCGCAGGCACTGAAGTCCGACGAGGCGACGCGCACCAAGCGCCTGAAAGACGTGCAGTCGGAGCTCCAGCGGATCCTCGGGCTGCGCAAGATGGCGCTCGAGGCCCGTTCGATGGCGACCGAGGAAGAGACGTGAGCGACGCCCTGCTCGCGCGGGTGAAGGGGCTGCTCGACGACGCCGTCGGCGTCTACCAGGGCACGGAAGTCGCCGATCGACTGGCGGCCCAGCGGGCCCGGCTCGACGAGCCGCTGCGCGTCGCGATCGCCGGCCGCGTGAAGGCGGGGAAGTCGACGCTGCTGAACGCGCTCGTCGGCGAGCCGCTCGCGCCGACCGACGAGGGCGAGTGCACGCGCATCGTCACCTGGTACCACGACGGCGTCACCTACCGCGTGACGATCCACCCGCGGCAGGGCGAGGCCCACCCCGCGCGCTTCGACCGCCTCGACGACTCCGTGGTCGTCGACCTCGCCGGGCTCTCGCCCGACGACGTCGAGCGTCTCGACGTGGAGTGGCCGTCGTCGTCCCTCCGCGAGATGACGTTGATCGACACGCCGGGCATCGGCGCGCTCTCGGCCACGCCGTCGGCGGCCACCGTCGAGTTCCTCACCCCGGGTGAGGGGCGCGAGACCGACGCCGACGCGGTGCTCTACCTGATGAAGCACCTCCACACGACCGACGTCGACTTCCTCTCGACGTTCCACGACGAGGAGGTGTCCCAGGCGACGCCGGTGAACGCCGTGGCGGTGCTCTCACGCGCCGACGAGGTCGGCGGCGGACGGCTCGACTCCCTCGAGTCGGCCGCGACGGTCGCGGCCCGGTACGCACACGACGCGAAGGTGCGGCGCCTCGCGCAGACGGTCGTGCCCGTCGCCGGGCTGCTCGCGCAGACGGGCGTCACGCTCCGCGAGGCCGAGTACCAGGCCCTCGCGACCCTCGGACGCGCACCCGCCGACGACGTCGACAAGCTCCTCCTCTCCGCGGACCGGTTCGCCAACTCCGATGCGCACGTGGGCCTGACGACGATGGAGCGCCAGGCGCTGCTCGAGCGCTTCGGGCTCTTCGGCGTACGGCTCGTCGTCCATCTGATCCGTGAGGGCACGGTGACGAACGCCGATGCGCTGTCGAAGGAGCTCGAGTCACGCAGCGGGCTGCCGGAGCTGCGCGACGTGCTGCTCACACAGTTCGCCGAGCGGCGCGACCTGCTGAAGGCGCGCTCCGGCCTGCTCGCAGTCGAGTCCGCGGCCCGCGCCGATGGCCGCCCCGGATCGGACGCGCTGCTCGCGGACGTCGAGCAGATCACCGCGGGTGCGCACGAGCTGGCCGAGCTCCAGCTGCTCGCGTCGCTGCGAGCCGGCTCCGTGGACGCGAAGCCCGACGACCTGGAGGCGATGGAGCGTCTCGTCGGTGGCGAGGGTGCGACCACGCCGGCGCGCCTCGGGCTGTCGCCCGACGCCGACGCCGACGCGGTGCGTGCTGCGGCCGGCGCGGAGCTCGCGCGCTGGCAGAAGCGCGCCGAGAGCCCGATGGCGACTCGGGAGGCGGCGGACGCGGCGCGACTGCTGTGCCGGACCTGCGAGGCGATGCTCGCCTCGGCCTGACGATCAGCCCTGCTGGGTGTCGGCCGGGTTCGGGAGCACGGCGAGCACTTCAGCCGGTGGCTCGGGGATCGGCTCACCATCGGGCAGGAACGCGATCTCGATCACGTCCTGGTCATCGGGCTTGTAGTCGGCGGGGTTCCCGTCCTGCTCCTCGCCGTTCACGGCCCACCGGACGTTGCCGGGACGCCCGTCGGGGCACGGGTCGCCGTTGGTCACGTTGAGGTCGGCCCACAGCGGTGAGGTGGTCGTCGGCGACCTCCCAGCCGCCGTAGTCCATGAACCGTCCGACCGTCGCCCCGTCACCGGCCTCCTCCTCGGTGAACGGGTGGATGTGCAGGAGACCGTCGCCGTGCGAGTGGAGACCGGCCTTGGTCTCGGTGCCGGCCTGGACCTCGAACGTGGGCGCGTTCTCGGCGGGGAACCCGCAGATGCTGATGCCGAGCGCGGCGTGGATGTGGTCGCCGATCGCGGGCTCGTCGGACTTCGTGAACTGCTCGTACAGCTGCCACGCGGCGACCAGCACCGCGATCCCGATGATCGCGACGAAGGCGTACGTACCGAAGCCCTTGCGCTGGACCTTCGGCTTCTTCGGCTTCCCGCGCTTGGTCGTGGGGCGCGGCGGCGGCGTGGGCACCGGCTGCTGCGGCGTGCCGCCGCCCGAGGCGGGCGGCGAACCGGGCGGTGGCGTCGGGGGCGGCTCGGACACGGCCCGGAGCCTAGGTGTCGGCGGCGGCGAGGGTCGTGCGAAGCCCGGCGAGCAGCTCGGCGCGACTGGTCGCGCCGAGCTTCTGGCGGATCCGCGCGACGTGGTGCTCGACCGTCTTGGGCGAGATGAACAGCATCGCCCCGATCTCCTTGTGCGTGAGCCCGTCGACGACGCACGCCGCGACCTCGCGCTCGCGTGCCGAGAGGACCGTGCCGGTCGGCGCGCCCGACTCGTCGACGACGGGGAGCGTCCCGTGCAGCTCGCGGGCGCGGCCCAGCAGCGACGCGTGTCGCATCCGCGTCGTCGGCGCGGATCGCGGCGTGTCCGACGAGCCGGGACGCCTCCCAGACGAGGCCGGCCTGCTCCAGGCCCTCCACGCCGGTGTCGAGCATCGTCGAGTCGCCGGCGACGACGCCGCCCCACGCCTCGGCCGCCGCGTCGAGCCCGGCGAGGCGTGGATGCGCCGGCTGCGTGGCCTGGACCGCGACGACTGCGTCGCCGAGCGCCGCGTGGTCGTCGGCTGCGATCGCCGCTTCGAGGCGTGCCCACGCGAACGGGCGCATCCAGAGCCCCGGCCGATCGAGGCCCTCGACGACCGCCTCGAGCTCGGCCTCCCGCTCGCTCATCACGTCGCGCTGGCGGAGCCGGGCCGCGGCGACGAGGAGCTCGGTGAGCGCGGGGAGGAGGTAGAGGTCGCCGCGCGTCGCGGCGATGGCCGGCGTCGCGCTGTCCCAGGCCGACGTGAGGCGACCGACGTCACCGAGGCGACGGGCGAGACCGACCGAGAGCGCGGCCCGGAGCAGCGCGTCGCGCGTCGTGCCCGGCCCGCGGGCCTCATCGAGGACGCGCTGCACGCGGTCGTACCGTCCCGCACGCAGCGCGGCGAGACCGGCGAGGAGCCGGTGGCGCATCGCGGCCGCGGGACCACCCACGCCGGCGTCGAGCGCGCGGGTGGCCAGCAGCTCGGCGCCGTCGCTGTCGCCCGTGACCAGCGCCACGAGTGCTCCCAGCGCGTGCGGCGTCTCCGGCAGGACGGTCGTGGCCGTCCCCGCCTCGAGCAGGTCCGCGGCCTCGCCTGCGGCCCGCCGGGCCACGACGACGTCTCCGGCACTCATCGCGACGGCGACGTCCCCGAGGAGTCGCGCGACGTCGGCGGCGAGCGTCCCGGGCGCCGTGAGTGCGGCGGGGCCGCTCGCGGGACGGCCGACGGCCACGCCGGCGACCGCACCCAGGGCGCGGATCGCGTCGTCGGGCAGGCTCGGGTGCCCGGTCGTCGTGTCGTACGCGCGCCCCGCACGTGCCCACAGGCCGCGGCGCGCGAGCACGCCGGCGAGCACGATCGCGCCCCGCGCCACCGAGTCGGGCGGGCCGGCCATCGCGCCGTCGGCGAGGGCGACCGCCGCGTCCTCGTCTCCGGCGAGCGCGGCCGCCTCGGCTCGCGCGCCCCGAGCGCATCGGCGTCCGCGCCCGCGTCGACGGCCCGCTCGAACAGCTCCGCCGCGACCTCCGGCGCGTCCGCGAGCTGCGCTTCGCCCGCAGCCACCAGCGTGTCGGCCACGTCGGAGCCGCGCGCCTCCGACGCGACGAGATGCTCGGCGACGTGCGCCGGCGGAGCACCACGCGCGGCGAGGAGCTCGGCGAGGCGGCGGTGCATGTCGCGCCGAGTGGCGGCGTCCGTCCGCGCCTCGACCACCGACGCGACGATCGACACCGGTTCGTCGTGGCCAGGGACGAGCACACCGACGCAGGTGAGCTCGGCCCACAGGTTCGGCACGTCCTTGGGCTTCACGCCGACGAGTGCCGCGAGCAGCTCGTCGTCGGGACCGGTGCCGAGGGCCAGCGCGACGAGCGCCTCACGCGCTTCGGGTGACAAGTCGCTGGTCGCCGCGACGACGGTGTCGGTCGCGGCGACCGTGAGCGCGTCCTCGTCCTCGTCCTCGGGCCACGCGGCGGCCAGCGTGTCCACCAGTCGTGCGTGTCCGGCCGTCCGGTCGAGCAGCGCGTCGACGACGCCCGCATCGAGCTGGTGACCGGCGACGCGCGCGGCGCGCTCGGCCACGTCCGCGTCGTCGAGGGGGTCGGGCGCCACGATCGTGCCCGCGCGCGCGACGGCTCCGACGATCTCGTCGCCGTCGCGCGGCACCGCCGGTCGTGTCGCCACGATCACGCCGACGTCGCGCTGCGCGGCGTCCTCCGTGAGCGCCGCGAGCACGCGGCGCGACGCGTCGTCGAGCCAGTGCGCGTCGTCGACGACGAGCACCGCCCCGGCGCAGCGCTCGGCGAGCTGCGTCCGACCCGAGCGTTCACCCGAGGAGCCCTTGCCCGGGACGTTCCCGTCGAAGAGATCCTCGAACGCGGCGAAGCGCACGTCGCGATCCGCGCGCCGTCCGGCGACCCGGACGGCGCGGATGTCGCGTGCTTCGAGCGTCTCGACGATGCAGGTGAGGGTCTCGGTCCGCCCGGTGCCGTCAGGCGCGACGAGCACGGCGACGGGGAGCGGCGCGTCGCCCACGACGCGCGCGGCGGTCCGCTCGACGTGACCCGGCCAGCCGCGCCATCACGCAGCTCCGACCGCGGTCGCGATCCCGCGAGTCCCCGCCGCGCTCCCCACGACGCGAATCCCCACCACGAAGACCTTACGAACGGTCGACGAGATCGCGCTCTTCCAGGTCAGAGAGGACCTGGGCGATCGACGCGCTCGGATCACGGTCGTGTGTCGGCACCCGGAGGTCGGCTGCATAGGGCTCCTCGAACCCGGCGTCCGCCCGACCCGATCGGGTCTCGCACTGCTCGGCGGGCGCGTCGACGTACACCTCGACGACGGCGTTCACGGCGGCCCGGAAGCGCTCGCGCTCGTCGCGCCCGGGCACCGGCGCCGACACGAGGACCACCACGCCGCTCTCGACGAGCAGCGAGCAGAGCCAGGTGAGCGGCTCGATCCCGGGGCCGAGGTGGTGCTCGACCGAGTCACGATCGACGAGCGCGCTCGGCTGGCCACGCGATCGCAGCTCCTGGAGGACTCCGCGCCCGATCGTCTGCTTCCCCGCTCCGGCCCGACCGGTGAGGAGCACGCACGCTGCTCGCACGGCGTGACCGTAGCGTCGCCCTGTCGGGCAGGGATGCGGGCAGATGGGATACTGGAGTCGTGGATCCGCGCTCGTCACCCGGCTCGCGGACGCCGCAAGGGCTGGCCCATGCGTGCGGCGTGTTCGGCGTGTACACGCCCGGGGAGCCCGTCGCACAGCTCACCTATCTCGGCCTCTATGCCCTCCAGCACCGCGGGCAGGAGTCGGCCGGGATCGCGGTGAGCGACGGTGAGACGATCACCGTCGTCAAGGACATGGGGCTCGTCACGCAGGTGTTCGACGAGCGCCGTCTCGCGCCGCTCGAGGGCCACCTCGCGATCGGGCACAACCGCTACTCGACGACGGGCTCGAGCACGTGGCGCAACGCGCAGCCGGTGTACCGCTCGGTCGGTGACGCGGGCTTCGCGCTCGGGCACAACGGGAACCTCACCAACACCGCCGACCTCGCGGAGAACCTCGGGATGCTGCCCGGGCTCGGCGCGCCGACCACCGACGTCGACTCCACCACCGACTCCGCGCTGATCGCCGAGCTCGTGGCCAACGAGTACCCGTCGGAGCCGCGCTCCGACGGTCGCGACCTCGAGGTCGCGCTCGAGCGCGTGCTGCCAAGGCTCAAGGGCGGCTTCTCACTCGTGCTCATGGACGACGCGCGCCTCATCGGCGTGCGCGACCGCCACGGGTTCTGGCCCCTGGTGCTCGGACGGCTCGAAGGCGGTTGGGTCTTCGCCAGCGAGACGGCCGCGCTCGACATCATCGGCGCGCACTTCGTCCGCGAGGTGCTGCCCGGCGAGATGGTCGTGATCGACGCGAACAAGCTGCGCGAGTCGCGCTTCGCCGAACCAGACCCGAAGCTCTGCCTCTTCGAGTTCGTCTACTTCGCACGGCCCGACACGAACCTGTTCGGGAAGGGCGTGCACGCCGCGCGTCAGCGGATGGGCGAAGAGCTCGCTCGGCAGGCGCCCGTCAAGGCCGACATGGTCATGCCCATCCCCGAGTCGGGCATCCCCGCGGCGCAGGGGTACGCGCGCGAGTCCGGCATCCCGTACGGCGACGGTCTCGTGAAGAACCGTTACGTCGGTCGCACGTTCATCCAGCCGAGTCAGAAGGACCGCGTCGGCGGCGTCCGCCTCAAGCTCAACCCGCTGCCGGAGAACATCCGCGGGAAGCGCCTGATCGTCGTCGACGACTCGATCGTCCGGGGCACCACGACCCGCCAGGTCGTGGCGATGCTGCGGGAGGCGGGTGCCGCTGAGGTGCACTTCCGGGTCTCGTCGCCGCCGTACCGCTGGCCGTGCCACTACGGGATGGACACCGGGCGGCGCTCCGAGCTGCTCGCCGCCGACCTCACCGTCGGCGAGATCGCCGACTACCTCAAGGTCGACTCGCTCGCGTACCTCGAGCTCGACCGCCTCGTCCGGGCCACCGAGACGCCGAAGCAGTCGTTCTGCGCGGCATGCCTCACGGGCGACTACCCCGTCCCGATCCCCGACCTCGCCGACGCGAAGCTCGTGCTCGAGGAGACGAGCGAGTCGACCAGTGCACAGGAGACGACGTCGACCGACATCTCCATCGGCGTCCCTTCCGCCAGCCGACAGCAGTGAGCCCCCGACGCCGGCGTTCGGCGTCGCGATCGTCCCGATCGCGGCCGCCCGACGTTCCGATGCCGCCCCCGCGCCCGGGTGACGGCCCCGGTGCGTCCTACGCCGACGCCGGGGTCGACATCGCGGCGGGGGAGAAGGCCGTCGAGCTCATCAAGGCAGCACGTCCGCTCGACGTTCCGTCCCGAGGTCATCGGCGACATCGGTGGCTTCGGTGGGCTGTTCGCGCTCGGACGGCTGCCCTACCGCGACCCGCTCCTCGTCGCGTCGACCGACGGCGTCGGCACCAAGACCTTGGTCGCCGCCGAGCTCCGCCGGTTCGAGACGATCGGGCTCGACGTCGTCGCGATGTGCGTCGACGACATCGCCACGACCGGCGCCGAACCGCTCTTCTTCCTCGACTACATCTCCGTCGGCAAGCTCGTGCCCGAGCAGATCGACCAGATCGTCGAAGGCGTCGCGCACGGCTGCCGGCAGGCGGGGTGCGCTCTGCTCGGCGGGGAGATGTCCGAGCATCCCGGCGTGATGGACGAGGGTGAGTTCGACCTCGTCGGGTTCGCGGTCGGCGTGGTCGAAGAGAGCGCCGTGCTGCCGCGCCAGGTGCAACCCGGCGACCGCATCATCGGCCTCGCGAGTCCGGGGCTGCGCAGCAACGGCTACTCGCTCGCGCGGCACGTCTTCGCGAACGCGGGGCACTCACTCGACGCGCCGGCGTGGCGCGGCGCGCGTCACTCGCTCGGCGCGGAGCTGCTGCGTCCGAGCGTGATCTACGCGCCGTCCCTCGCGCACCTGCGCCGTCACGCCGACGTCCACGCGTTCTCGCACGTCACGGGTGGCGGCATCGCCGACAACCTCGCGCGCGGCGCTGCCCGACGACTGCGACGCCGTCGTGCAACGCGGGCGGTGGGAGGAGCCGCGCATCTTCTCGGTGATCCAGCACGAGGGTCAGGTGCCCGACGACGAGATGGAGCACGTCTTCAACCTCGGGCTCGGGATGCTGGCCGTCGTCGCAGGGGCCGACGCCCGGCCGGCGCTCGACGCCGTGCGCAGCGCCGGAAACGAAGCGTGGATCGTGGGCGCGGTCGTGGAGGGCCACGGGCGCGCGATCATCGAAAGAGGATGAACGAACCGCCAACCCCCCGTGAATCCTCGCAACACCCCTTTGGTACCCTCCGACCACATGCCCCCCACTGACCACGACGACGCGCGCGACGCCGAACGCGCCGACGAGGAGCCCGAAGAGCTCCTGACGCCGTCCGAGGTCGCCGCGATGTTCCGCGTGAACCCGAAGACGGTGACGCGCTGGCACCGCACCGGAAAGGTGTCGGCGATCCGCACGCTCGGCGGTCACCGCCGGTTCAAGGCGAGTGAGATCCGCCGTCTCCTCGCGCAGGGCGAAGGCGCGTAGCGAGAGACTTGGTGGCCGGGACCGGCGTCGATCCGGTGACCTCGCGCTTTTCGGCGCGCGCTCTGCCAACTGAGCTACCCGGCCGTCGCAGGCGACGACTCGGTCGTCACCTCGAGCGGTCCTGACGGGATTTGAACCCGCGGCCTCCGCCTTGACAGGGCGGCGTGCACTCCAAACTGCACCACAGGACCTTGCACTTCTGGAGACCTCGCAAGCTTCGGTCTCCGTCGTCACCGGGACGGCAAAGCCGCCCGTCGACTCTTGCTGCTTGCCTTGATGTGTCGTGCCCCCAGGGGAATTCGAATCCCCGTTACCGCCTTGAAAGGGCGGCGTCCTGGGCCGCTGGACGATGGGGGCCCGTACTCCCGGGGGAGCGGTCCATCGTAGCAACGGGCTCCAGTCGCAGTCCCTGCGAACCGACACCCCGTGTTCACCCACTGACGCTTACGGTGGGAGGCGACCGTCCGCACCGTGACGGTCGCTGGTCACAGCTGGAGGGGCACGTGCACGCAAGGTTCGCGAAGTGGGGGACGGCGTTGGCACTGAGCGCCGTCATGGTCGTCGGCACCGCCGGTGTCGGCGGTGCGAGCGTCGACGCCAAGGGCACCAAGGCGAAGTTCTGCAAGCAGGCCGCCAACGTGGGCGAGGATGCCACGTCCGCGGGCGACGACATCTCCGAGGAGTCCGCGGCGAAGCTCGAGAAGCAGCTCAACAAGCTCTCGAAGCAGGCGCCGTCCAAGAACCTCCAGAGCGCGACGAAGGAGATGGCGAGCTACTTCGGCAAGATCGCCGATGGTGACATCGACGACATCACGGCGGAGGAGGCGAAGGACTTCGGCGTCGCCGCCGGCACGTTCGGCATCTACGTGACGACGAAGTGCATCACCGAGGCGATTCCCGACATCACGCTGCCGGACATCACCCTGCCCGACATCTCGTTGCCCGAGCTGAACACCTGATCCAGACCCGTCGTCGTCCGGTCAGGGCGTCGTGTGCTCGATCAGCTCGACACGCTCGCCGCCACTCGACAGGGTCACCTCGAGCACCAGGCCGACGTCCTTGGCGTAGCGCTTGTGCTCGACGACGTCCGGCTCGAGCGGGTTGATGTCGTTCGTCTTCACGACGTCGCCGCGGAACGTGCCGGCCGGCACCCGTGCCGACGCGTGCACGCTCAGCACCTCGGCCCGGTCCTCGGCGACGCCGCGCAGGTACTCCTGCCGGTACCGGTCGCCGGCGCGCGGATGCGCGGGCATCACGATCCCGGGCTTCGCGCCGTCGACGCCGGCCTCCCAGGCGCCCTTGGCGTTGACCGCGACGCCGTGCTCGTACTCGTGCGTGTCCTCGCCGAGGTACCACACGTTCCCGGCCCGGTCCTGGGCGTACCAGTCGTAGGTGTCCTCGATGACCTGTCCTTCGAGCGAGACGGTGTCGTGCACGACCACCGCATCGGTGCCCATCACGCGCTTGGTCTCGGGCAGCACCTCGACGACCGTGCGCTCGAGCCCGTCGGCGGTCTGCCCCTCGTAGACCCAGCGCTCGCCCGGCGCGAGCGGGAAGTACGGGTTGTCGACCGTGCTCGAGAGCTCGCTCGGGCTCGGAACGGGCGGCGTGCGTGCGCTCGCGACGCCCGCCGTCAGCGCGAACGCGCCGATCGCCGTGAGCGTCGCGGCGGCTGCGCGTCGCAGGTTGCTCTGATGCTGCATGTCGGTGTCCTCCTCGTGCCGGTGTCGGCTGGCGCGAGCATGCGGAATCGACGGTGCCGCGGACGTGTGAGCGAGATGTCGGTCCTCACACGTCCGGCAGGTCGAGCACGACCGCCGCTCCTCCGCCGTCCCGGTTCTCGGCGCGTGCGGTGCCGCCGTGGGCGACCGCGACCGATCGCACGATCGCCAGACCGAGGCCGGTACCACCTCCGTCGCACGACCGTGCGTCGTCCGCTCGCCGGAAGCGCTCGAACGCATGCGGCAGGAAGTCGGGCGGGAAACCGGGACCGTCGTCGAGCACGACGATCTCGACGCCTTCCGCGGTCCTGGTCGCGCGCACCGACACGGAGGATCCGGGTGGCGCGTGCCGCACGGCGTTGCCGACGAGGTTGTCGAGCGCGCGACCGGTCAGGTCCGCGTCGAGCGGCGCCCGGAGGCCGGTGTCGGCCTCGGCGCTGACCTGCACGCCGCGGTCCGCCGCAGCTTCGTGGTTTCGGGCGACGGCGGCCTCCAGCACGCCCAGCACGTCGACGGGCTCCCTCCGTGCGACGTGACCTGCTTCGTCGTCCTGCGCGAGGAAGAGGAGGTCCTCGGTGAGGCGGATCACGCGCTCGGTCTCGACGACCGCGTGGTCGATCGCGTCGCGCAGCTCGTCGGGTGTGCGGCCGGGGCGGCTCGCGAGCTCGAGCTCGGCCCGCAGCACGGCGAGTGGCGTTCGCAGCTCGTGGCTCGCGTCGGCAACCAGCGTCTTCTGCTGGACGAGCGCGCCCTGCAGTCGCGCCAGGAGCTCGTTCATCGTCGTGGCGAGCGCCGTCAGCTCGTCGCGGCGTCGCGGGACGTCGAGTCGGGCACCGGGGTCGTGGGCGGAGATCGCGGCCGCCTTTCGACGCATGTGCTCGACGGGGCGCAGCGCGGCGCCGGCCAGGAACCACGCGCCGATCCCCACGAGCAGGACCGCCGCGAGTCCGCCGATCAGGAGTGCGCGCTCGACGCGGTCGACCGAGCTCTCGGTTGCCTCGAGCGATGCCCCGATGACGGCGACCCGGGTCTGACCGTCGACGCGCACCGGCGCGGCGAGGACACGGAACGGCTCGGACTCGTCGTTCACCGTCATGTCGGCGAACACCCGCTCGGCCGACGCGCGCCGGGCCTCGTCGCGCGTGATGGCGGCTGCTCTGCCGGCTTCGCGGGTGGAGTCGACGACGGCGCCGTCGGCGTCCAGGACCTGTGCGACCACTTCCGACGTCGCGACGACTGCGTTGTTGCGGTCGCGCAGGTCGGTGGCGTCACCGACCCGCTCGATCTGTCGAACGAAGGTGGCGCTCTGGGCGCGCAGGCCGTCGTCGACCGAGTCGCGCAGCCCGTCTTCGAACGACCGCACGAACAGCACCGCGGTGATCGCGAACACGACTGCAGTCGCGATGGCGGCCGCGAGCGCGAGGCGTGCCCGGATCGGCACGCCTCAGCCCGCGGTGCTCGAGCGGAGGCGGTACCCGACGCCGCGCACCGTCTCGATGTCGCTGCGACCGAAGGGCCGGTCGACCTTGCGGCGCAGGTAGGCGATGTACTGGTCGACGACGTTCGACACGCCGTCGTACGCGAAGTCCCAGGCCCGATCGAGGATCTGGGTGCGGGTGACGACCTCGCCCTCGTGGCGCATGAGCAGCTCGAGCACCGCCATCTCCTTGGGCGACAGCTGGAGCTCCTCGACGCCGCGCCAGGCTCGGTGGGCGGCGGGGTCGAGACGCAGGTCGCCGACCTCGAGCACGGTGGGACGGGCTGCGCCGCCGCGCCGCACGAGCGCACGGATCCGGGCTGCGAGCTCGACGAAGCTGAACGGCTTCGTGAGGTAGTCGTCGGCGCCGGCATCGAGCCCGCGCACCCGGTCGTCCACGCCGTCGCGCGCCGTGAGCATCAGCACCGGCGCCCAGCGCCCGGCCACGCGCACCTGGCGGCACACCTCGAAGCCGTCGAGACCCGGCAGCAGCGCGTCGAGCACGATCGCGTCGTACTCCTGCTCGGTCGCGAGCCACAGCCCGTTCGTGCCGTCGACCGCGACGTCGACCGAGTAGCCCTCTTCCCGCAGGCCGCGCTCGAGGAGCGTCGCCATGCGGGCCTCGTCCTCGACGACCAGGACGCGCACGACGACGAGCGTACGGCCGCCTTCGTGTGAATCAGATGTGAGCCGCTAGTTCGACTCGCAGGCCTTCTGGTAGATGGCTGCGGGCACCTCGCCGTTGTCGCAGTAGACGCCGCGGTCGACGACCTGCCACGCGCTGCCGTTCCACCGCAAGAGCACGGTGATCTCGACCGCGTTGTCCTGCGTCGTCCCCACGGTCGGCGTCGAGACCGCCCAGGTGATCGCGCAGTTGAACTCGTTGAGCTTGAACATCTGCTCGCCGGGGCTCAGCGACGCCTGGACGACCGGACGGATCGCCGCCTCGGTGCACGGCGGCGTGCCGCCACCGCCACCGCCACCGCCACCGCCGCCACCCGTCGTCGGCGTGGTCGTCGGCGGGGGTGGGGGAGGTGTCGCCGGGCAGCGCGGCTGGCCCGACTGCGACGCGCTCGAGAGCGCGGCGCGCGTCTGCGGGCCGACGATCCCGTCGACCGTGAGGCCGGCCACCGACTGGAAGTGACGGATGCCGGCTTCGGTGTCGGGGCCGAGGGTGCCGTCGAGCGGGCCGGGATCGCAGCCGAGCGCGGTCAGCTCGCGCTGGACCTGGAGGACATCGTTGCCGTCGCCGCCGTCTGCGCCGCCGTCGTTGCTCGCGGCCGTCGTGGTCGTGCTGTCGCCGGTGCTGACCGAGTCGTCGTCACCACCACCGCACGCCGCGCCGAGCAGCGCGACCGCGAGCACGAGTGCTCCCAGCGTGGTGAACCAACGGACCTTGCGCTGCGACATCGAACGCACCCCCCTCGGGCTGATGCAGCACACTACAGAGTGGGTCGCTAGCTCAACTGGCAGAGCAACGGGCTTTTAACCCGGAGGTTCGGGGTTCGATCCCCCGGCGGCCCACCCCACTGTTCGCTCGGCTGCACCTCGCTCACGCGCGGAGCTCACCGTTCAGCTGGTTCGGCATCTCAGGCGGCGGCGAGCGCGTCGGCGAGGTCCGTCGCCGGACGACCGAGCGCCTCGGCGACCACCGCGTTCGTCACGTTGCCCGCCACCGTGTTGACGCCCGCGGCCAGCTCCGGATCGACCTCGGTCGCGCCGCTCACGCCCTTGGTCGCCAGCGCGAGCGCGTACGGCAGCGTGGCGTTGGTGAGCGCGTACGTCGACGTGTGCGGCACCGCCGCCGGGCATGTTGCCGACGCCGTAGTGGAGCACGCCGTGCAGCTCGTAGACGGGGTCGGCGTGCGTCGTCTCGCGGATCGTCTCGATGCAGCCACCCTGGTCGACGGCGACAGTCGACGATGACCGAGCCGGGCTTGCATCGACCGCACCATGTCCTCGGTGACGACGATCGGGGCGCGTCCGCCGGGCACGAGCACCGCGCCGACGACGAGGTCGGCCTCGGCGACGGCGCGCGCGACGGCGCCGCGGTTGCTCGCGAGCGTCACGATGCGCCCCTGGTGGATCTGGTCGACCAAGCGCAGACGGTCGAGGTTCTTGTCGAGCAGCGTGCACCTCGGCCTCCATGCCCTGCGCGATCCACGCCGAGTTCCACCCGACGTTGCCGGCGCCGAGCACGACGACGCGAGCCGGGCGCACGCCGGGGACGCCCCCGAGCAGGACGCCGCGGCCCCCGTGCTCGCGCTCGAGGAAGTGCGCGCCGATCTGGGTCGCCATGCGGCCCGCGACCTCGCTCATCGGCGCGAGCAGCGGCAGCGCGCCGTTCGTCGAGCTGCACCGTCTCGTACGCGACGCCCGGTCACCTTCTGCTCGAGCAGCGCGTCGGCGACCGCGGGGTACGCGGCGAGGTGCAGGTAGGTGAAGAGGACGAGCCCGGGCCGGAGGTGCCGCGAGCTCCTCGTCCTGCGGCTCCTTCACCTTCAGCACGATGTCGGCGCGCGCCCACACGTCGTCGGCGCCGTCGACGATCTCGGCGCCGGCGCGGCGGTAGTCGTCGTCGGTGATCGACGAGTCGGCGCCCGCGTCCGTGCTCGACGAGCACGTCGACGCCGTGCGCGCGCGAGCTCGTGCACGCCGTCGGGAGTGATCGCGACGCGGTGCTCGCCCTCCTTGACCTCGCGGGCACGCCGACCGTGCGCACTGCCGCCATCTCGTCGCCTCTCGTCAGGTGCCGGAGCGCTGCCAGGCCCGGCCGGTCGTTCGCCCGCCGGCCGGTGCCATGGCGCTTCCACGCCTCGGTCAGGCACGGTGCGCAACGTGGACTCGATGATGTCGAGCTCGGCGTCGCCGGCGATCAGCGGCGGTGAGAGCTGCACGACCGGGTCGCCACGGTCGTCGGTGCGGCAGATCAGGCCGGCCTCGTACAAGGCGGGGCGAGAGGAACCCGCGCAGCAGGTCTCGGACTCGCTCGTCGTGAACGTCGCCTTCGTGTCGCTGGTCCGCGACGAGCTCGAGCGCCCAGGAAGTAGCCGGCGCCGCGGACGTCGCCGACGATCGGGATGTCGCGCAGGCCCTCGAGCCGCTCGCGGAAGCCGGCCTCGTTGCGGCGCACGTTCTCGAGCACGTCCTCCTCGCTCGAACACTCGAGGTTGGCGAGCCCGACCGCGCAGCTCACCGGGTGGCCGCCGAACGTGATGCCGTGCAGGAACGAGCTGTGCCCCTCGAGGAACGGCTCGGCCAGGTGGTCGCGGCAGATCACCGCGCCGAGCGGCGAGTAGCCGCTGGTGAGGCCCTTCGCGCACGTGATCATGTCGGGCAGGTAGTCGTACCGCGTCCGCGCCGAACCACTCGCCGAGCCGGCCGAACGCGCAGATCACCTCGTCGGAGACGAGCAGCACGCCGTACTGGTCGCAGATCTCGCGGACGCGCTGGAAGTAGCCCTCGGGCGGCACGAAGCAGCCGCCCGCGTTCTGCACCGGCTCGAGGTACACCGCGGCGACCGTCTCGGGCCCCTCCGCAGAGGATCGCCTCCTCGATCGCGTCGGTCACCGCGAGCATGAACGCCTTCGTCGTCCTCGCCCAGCGGGTGGCGGTAGCGGTTCGTGTTCATCGACGTGCGACGCGCCGGGCGTCAGCGGCTCGAACGGCGTCCGCAGCGCGGGGACGCCGGTGATCGCGAGCGCACCGAGCGTGGTGCCGTGGTACGCGGTCTCGCGCGCGATCACCTTGTAGCGCTGACCCTCGCCGCGCACGCGGAGGTACTGGCGCGCGAGCTTCCACGCCGACTCGACCGCTTCGGAGCCGCCGGTGGTGAAGAAGACGCGGTTGAGGTCGCCGGGCGCGAGCTCGGCGAGGCGCGCCGCGAGCTCGATCGCCGGCGGGTGCGCGTACTCCAGATCGGGAAGTACTCGAGCGTCTCGGCCTGCTCGCGCCGCGGCCTCGCGCGAGCTCGCGCCGACCGTGACCGAGCTGCACGGTGAAGAGCCCCGACAGGCCGTCGAGGTAGCGCTTGCCGTTCGCGTCCCAGACGTAGCAGCCCTCGCCGCGCGCGATGATCGGGACGTCGCGCCCGCCTGCGTACGCGCCGAGGCGGCTGAAGTGCATCCAGAGGTGACGGCGCGCCAGCTCCTCGAGCGTCGACGTCGTGGACGTGAGCGCTTGCGTCACTCATCGGGTACCCCATGCGTAGGTCTGCTTGTACAGACGGAGATAGGTGAAGGTCTCGGTCGCTGCGCACACCGGGGATGGCGCGGATCTTGTCGTTGAGCAGCGCGAGGAGGTGGTCGTCGTCCTCGCACACGACTTCGAGCAGCAGGTCGAACGAGCCGCCCACGATGACCACGTAGTCGACCTCGGGGATCGACGAGATCGTGTCGGCCGCGGCCGCGGAGGTCGCCCTCGACGCTCAGCCCGACCATCGCCATGCGCCGGAACCCGAGCGTCAGCGGGTCGGTGACCGCGACGATCTGGGTGACGCCCGACTCGATGAGCCGCTGCACCCGCTGACGCACGGCGGCCTCGCGAGAGGCCGACCCGCGTGCGCGAGGCGCGTGTACGGCAGCCGACCGTCCTGCTGGAGCGCCTCGATGAGCGCCTTGTCGGTCTCGTCGAGGACGACGGGGTCGGACGCCGACCGGGCCATGCCCCGACGATGGCACGAGCGCGGGACCGCGCGCAAGGGATTCCGTGGTCTTTACCGCCGAGACACGTGGATTCCACGGTTCGGGCGGGCCTGAACTGCGGATCACGTCGTAGCCGTGTGCCGGCCCTCCTAGGATGCCCTCGTGGTGCCACCCACACCCCCGCTCGCTCCGGGCTTTCGCACCGAGCCGCTCTGGCACGTCGGCGTCGAGCTCCCGGACGAGGTGCACGAGCGGCGACCGCTGCCCGCCGAGGCGGACGTCGCGATCGTCGGTGCCGGCTACTGCGGCGTGATGGCCGGGGCCCGGCTCGCCGAGCGTGGACGTGCGGCCGTCGTGCTCGAGGCCGACCCGATCGGCGTCGGCGCGAGCACCCGCAACGGCGGGATGGTCATCCCGGAGCTGAAGCACGGTCCCGAGTGGCTGACGGGCAAGTACGGGTCGCTCGGCGCGGAGCTGGTCGACTGCGTGTTCGACGCCTTCGATCTCGTCGAGCGGCTCGTCGACGAGTGGTCGATCGACTGCGACTACGCGCGCACCGGCGGCCTGTTGCTCGCGCACCACGAGCGGCACGTCCCCGGTCTCGAGGACGAGGTTCGCGAGTGGCGCGACGTGCTCGGCGAGGAAGCGCGGTTCCTCACGCGCGGCGAGCTGCGCGAGGAGATCGGGACGAGCGAGTACCACGCCGGCCTGCTCGTCGAGCGGACGGGCGGGCTCCAGCCGGCGAAGTACCACGCGGGGCTCGTTCGCCAGGCGCTCGCCGCGGGCGCGCAGCTGCACGGCTCGACGCGCGTGACTGCGGTCGAGGCGCGCCGTGGTGGCGGGTACCTGGTCGCGACGGACCGCGGCACGATCGAGGCGCGCGACGTGCTCGTCGCGACGAACGCGTACTCCGACGGGCTGATCCCGGCGTTGCACCATCGTGTGCTGCCGGTCGGGAGCTTCATCATCGCGACGACACCGCTCGCGCCCGACCTGGCGCGCTCGTGCATCCCGCACGGGCGGATGGTGTACGACGCGAAGAACTTCCTCTTCTACTGGCGGCTGTCACCCGACGGCCGGATGGTGTTCGGCGGTCGCACGAGCCTCGCGTCGACCACCGTTCCCGAGGCGCGCGACGTGCTCTACCGCGAGATGGTGCGGGTCCATCCCCAGCTCGCCGGCGTGGCGCTCGAGCACGCGTGGGGTGGCAACGTCGCGATCACGCTCGACCGCCTGCCGCACTGCGGGCGGATCCCGCTCCCCGGCGGCGGCGACGTCGCGTTCGCGGCCGGGTGCAACGGCACCGGCGTCGCGCTCGCGACGTGGTTCGGCGACCGGGCCGCCGCGTGGCTGTCGGGCGAGGAGCCGCCACCGCCGTTCGCGCAGCTCCGCTTCCCGACGATCCCCCTGCACGGGTTCCGTGAGCAGTACCTGCCCCTCGTCGGCTGGTGGTTCCGCGCCAAGGACCGCCTGGGGCGCTGACCCACCTCTCTGGTTGCGTCTCTCACCCGCGCATGCACGGGTCAGGGACGCACGACCGGTAACTCGGTCCTGCGTCCCTCGCCCCGCTAGGCGCGGGTGAGGGACGCAACCAGGTCTTCAACCAGGTCTTCGACCGACGTGACCACGGCGATGCCCTCGTCCTCGAGCCAGGCTCGGTTCCGTCGGTGCAGGTCGTCGTCGGCGTCGTAGCGGTTGAGGAAGACGGTCACGTCTTCGAGCACCGCCAGCGGTGGGTACGAGAGCCGCACGGCGTTGATCGTGCCGAGCCCGGCGTCGGCGACGAGGACGACGTGCTCGGGTCGCAGCGCAGCGACGAGGTCGACCGTGTCGCCGTCGTTCGCGAGCGGTGAGCGCACGCCACCCGCCGTCTCGATGAGCCCGACGTCGACGTGGTCGGGCCACTGCAGCTCACCGACGAGGTCGGTGATCGTGAACGGCGGACGCCCGAGCGCGTCGGCGGCCATGGGCGGCGCCATCGGCACCGCGTACCAGCGCGGTCGAGGGCACACGACCTCCGCCGGCTCGTCGCTCACCTCGCCGAGCACGTCCGCATCGGTGGTCTTGTCGTCGGGCGCGAACGACTGCGCCGGCTTGCGGGCGGCCGCCCGCATCTCGGCTGCCCGCAGCTCACGCACGAGCGCGGCGGTCACCCACGTCTTGCCGACCTCGGTGCCCGTGCCGGCGACGACGACGAGGCGCGGCGGCCGCGTCACGGAGCGGTGTCGAGCGCGGCGAGGGCGGTCGCCAGCGCGTCCACCTGCTCCGACGTGTGCGCGGCCGACAGCGCGACGCGCAGGCGCGACGTGCCGGCCGGGACGGTGGGCGGGCGGATCGCCGGCACCAGCATCCCCTGGTCGAGCAGCACCTCGGCCGCGGCGAGCGTGCGCCGCTCGTCACCGAGGACGACCGGCACGATCGGTGACGGGTGGCCGGGGCGCACCCGCTCGACGTGCTCGCGCAGCCGCGCGCGGAGCGCGTCGCCCTCATCGGACCGGACGATCGACAGCGCGGCGAGCGCGGCGGCGCTGTCGGCCGGGGTGGACGCGGTCGTGAAGATGTACGACCGGGCGCGGTTCTCGAGCAGCTCGGCGTAGGCGGACGGCGCTGCGGCGAAGCCACCGAGCGCGCCGAGCGTCTTCGACAGCGTGCCGATCCGGATCACGCCGTCACCCGGTCCGTCGGGCCCGGCGAGCTCGGGATCGGGTCCGAGCACGGCGTGCGCCTCGTCGAGCACGAGGAGTGCACCGTGGCGCGCGCAGATCGCTGCGAGGTCGTCGACCGGCGCCACGTCGCCGTCCATGGAGAAGACCGTGTCGGTGACCACGAGCGCACGTCGGTCGCCGCGCTCGGTGAGCAGCGCCTCGACATGATCGGGGTCGGCGTGGCGCGCGATCGCGCACTCGGCTCTCGCCAGACGGCAGCCGTCGATGATCGACGCATGGTTCAGCTCGTCGGACACGACGAGCACGTCGGGGCCACCGAACGTCGTCAGCACGCCGAGGTTCGTGGCGAAGCCCGTGGGGAAGAGCACCGCGCGCTCGCAGCGCTTCCAGTCGGCGAGCGCGGCCTCCAGCTCGCCGTGCACGGGTCGCGAGCCCACGATGAGCCGCGCGGATCCCGCACCCGCGCCCCACCGGTCGAGCGCCGCGTGCGCCGCCGCGACGACGGCTGGGTGCTGCGTGAGACCGAGGTAGTCGTTCGACGCGAACGACACGACCGGCCGGCCGTCGGGCGCGAGCTTCCCCTCGGGACCGGCCGCGTCGAGGTCACGCGGTGCCCGCCACCGCCCGGCGTCGTGGATCGATGCGCGCTCGCCGTCGGCCCACGCGCGCCACGGTGTGGTCATCGGTCGACCAGCGCATCGAGCGCGGGCTCGAGCGCGTCGACGATGCGGTGGAGCTCGTCCGACGTGACGTTCAGCGGGGGCATCAGGACGACCACGTCACCGAGCGGACGGAGGAGCACGCCGCGCTCGACGACGCCCGCACACGCGCGGCGTCCCCAGCGCAGGCCGTCTGCCGGTGGGTCGAGCTCGACGCCGCCCATGAGCCCCTGCAGCCGAACCTCGCGAACAGTGGGGTGCGGCGCGATCCGCTCGTCGAGCAACGCGCGCAGCTCGTCGGAGCGCGCCCGCACGATGTCGAGCACGCTCCACTGGTCGAGGAGCTCGAGGTGGCGCAGCGCGACCGCGCACGCGAGCGCGTTCCCGCTGTACGAGTGACCGTGGTACAGCGTCTTCTCGGAGAGGTCCGGGCCGAGGAACGTGTCGTACACGCGGCCGGACGCGACGGTGGCCGACTGCGCGAGGTAGCCCGCGGTCAGCCCCTTCCCGAGGACGAGCAGGTCGGGCCGCAGCCCGCACTGCTCCGACGCGAACAGCGTGCCGGTGCGACCGAACCCCGTGGCGACCTCGTCGCAGATCAGCAGCACGTCGTGCTCGCGGCACGCGGCCGCGAGCGGTGCGAACGAGCCGGGATCGGCCAGCTGCATCCCCGCGGCGCCCTGCACGAGCGGCTCGACGATCACCGCCGCGAGCTCCGCGGCGTGCTCGCCGACCATCCGGGCCGCGGTCTCGAAGCACGCGGGATCGTCGAAGCCGGGCGCTCGCAGCACGGGGAACCGCAACGGGTCGAAGAGGTCCGTGCCGAACCCGCCGTCCCCGACCGAGAGCGCGCCCACGGTGTCACCGTGGTACGCACCGCCGAACGCGAGGAACGTCGTGCGGCCCGCGACGCCGCGGTTGACCCAGTGCTGGAAGGCGATCTTGAGCGCCTGCTCGACTGCGCTCGCGCCGTCCGACGCGAACAGGAAGTGTGGGTCGTCGACGGGCACGCGGGTCGCGAGCGCCTCGGCCAGCTCGACGACGATCCGGTTGCCGTTGCCGAGCATCGTCGAGTGCGCGCCCCGGTCGAGCTGCTCGCGCAACGCCGCGTCGAGCTCCGGGACACCGTGACCGAGCGTGTTGACCCACAACGACGAGATCGCGTCGAGATAGCGACGACCGTCGACGTCGATGAGCTCGTGTCCCTCGCCGCGCTCGACGAGCACCGGCGAGCTCTCGGTGAAGCACGACATCTGCGTGAAGCCGTGCCAGACGACGTCGGCGTCGCGCTTCGCCCACACTGCTGCACCCAACGGCGCCGAGACGGCCGCTTCATCCACCGTGCCATGATGCCCTCCGCATGACGCTCCGTGACAAGGCCGCCGTCGTCGGCGTCGGTGCGACGCCGTATTACAAGCGCGGACGCTCCTTGCCCCAGACGCCGTTCGAGATGGCGGGCAAGGCCACGCTCGCGGCGCTCGAGGACGCGGGGCTCACCGTCGACGACGTCGACGGGTTCGCGCTCTACAGCTTCGGCCTCGGCGGCGACACGTCCCTGTTCGCCCAGACGCTCGGCGTGCCCGAGGTGCGCTTCACCGCACAGCTCACGGGCGGCGGTGGCGGTGCGTCCGGCTCGGTGGGTCTCGCCGCCGCGGCGGTCGCGTCGGGGATGGCCGAGTGCGTGGTGAGCCTCATGACGCTCCAGCAGAGCGCCAACCGCTTCGGCACGTCGTTCGCACCCAAGAAGAAGGGGGAGAAGGGCGGGCAGTACTCCGCGCCGGCGACCCCCGAGGGCAACTTCATCCAGCCTTCCGGGCTGATGGGCCCCGGACAGATGTTCGCGGTGCTCGCCCAGCGGCACATGCACCTCTACGGCACGCAGCGCGAGCACTTCGCCGAGATCGCGATCTCGACCCGCGAGAACGCTCGTCGGCGCGAGACGTCACTGATGCGCGACGAGCTCACGCTCGACGACTACTTCAACGCCCGGATGATCGCCGAGCCGCTGTGCCTCTTCGACTTCTGCCTCGAGTGCGACGGTGCGGTCGCGGTGGTCACGACGACCGCCGAGCGGGCGAAGGACCTGCGGCACCCGCCTGCGTACGTGCGCGCCACCGCGAACGGTGGGCACGGTCGGTGGGGTCAGGCGATCACGTGGATGGGCATGCCCGACGACGAGTTCGCGTCGTCGGGGCACCGTCCGGTCGCGAAGCGGCTCTACGAGATGGCCGGGTGCGGACCCGAGGACATCGACGTCGCGCTGCTCTACGACCACTTCGCGCCGATGGTGCTGATGCAGATCGAGGACTACGGCTTCTGCGACATCGGCGAGGGCGGCGCGTTCGTCGAGTCGGGCGCGATCCGCTGGCCGAACGGGTCGTTGCCGGTGAACACGCACGGCGGCAACCTCTCCGAGGCGTACATCATCGGCATGACGCACGTGAAGGAAGCCGTCGAGCAGATCCGCGGGACGGCGGTCAACCAGGTCGAGGGCGCCGAGCTCGCGCTGTCGACCGGCGGACCGGCGTCGATCCCGGTCAGTGCCGTCCTGCTCGGGAAGGAGCCGTACTCGTGAGCACCGCCACCGAACCGGTCCGCCTCCCGCCCGCGGAGCTGGTGACGCTCTCGCCCGACGTGTTCACCGAGCCGTTCTGGCGCGCCGCAGCCGAGCACCGCCTGGTCGTGCCGCGGTGCACGGCGTGCGGCACGTTCCGCCTGCCGCCGAGCCCGTTCTGCTGGACGTGCCGCGCGCAGGAGGTCGAGTGGGTCGAGCAGCCGGGCACCGGCACGGTGTACAGCTTCACGATCGTGCGCCACCCGCTCATGCCCGACCTCGCCGACACGGTCCCGCACGTGCCGGCCGTCGTCGAGCTGCCCGACACGAACGGCTGCCGGGTCGTCGGCCCGATGACCGACTGCGCCGTGGCCGACGTCCGCATCGGGCTGCCCGTCGAGCTCGTGTGGCGCGACATCGAGGAGGGTGTCGCCGTCCCGACCTGGAGGCTCACATGACGCTGCAGGACGCCAAGATCCTGGTGACCGGCCCCACCGGGCAGGTCGCGCTGCCGCTCACCACCACGCTCGCGGCGCAGAACGAGGTGTGGGGGATCGCGCGCTTCACCGACGCCGCCGCCCGCCAACGGCTCGAGGACGCGGGCGTCACGTGCGTGCCGACCGACCTGTCGACGTCCGACTTCTCGGACCTGCCGACCGACTTCGACTACGTGCTCAACCTCGCGGTCACGAAGGGCGGCGACGACGACTGGGACCGTGACCTCGCCGCGAACGGCGAGTCGATCGCGCTCCTCATGGGGCACACGAAGCCACGCGCGTTCCTGCACTGCTCGTCGACCGCCGTGTACCAGCACCAGGGGCCGGGGCGCGCGCTCGTCGAGACGGATCCGCTCGGCGACAACCACCGCGCGATGTTCCCGACCTACAGCCTCGCCAAGATCGCGGGCGAGGTCGTGGCGCGCGCCGCGGCGCGCGAGCACGGCGTCCCGACGACGATCGCGCGCCTCAACGTCCCGTACGGGGACAACGGCGGATGGCCGGGCTGGCACCTCGAGTTCATGCTCGCCGGCGCACCGATCGCCCTGCACCCCGAGCGCCCGAACCTGTTCGACCCGATCCACGACGACGACATCGCGCGCACCGTGCCCGGCCTGCTCGAGGCGGCGTCGGTGCCCGCGACGATCGTCAACTGGGGCGGGGCGCCGGCCGCGCTCGAGGAGTGGTGCGGCCTGCTCGGGGAGCTCACGGGTCTCGAGCCGAAGTTCGAGGAGACGCCGGACACGATCGGCAGCGTCCACGTCGACCTCACGAAGATGCACGACCTCGTCGGCGAGGCGACGGTGACGATCGACGAGGGCATCCGCCGCATGGTCGCCGCCCGTCATCCCGAGCTGCTCGGCGCGTGACGAAGAGGGGAGATCGGTGAAGCCGGCACCGTTCGAGTACCACGCACCGACGACGATCGCCGACGCGGCGCGCGTTCTCGCCGAGCACGCCGACGAGTGCAAGCCCCTCGCCGGTGGTCAGAGCCTCGTGCCGATGCTCGCGCTCCGGCTCACACGCTTCGAGCACATCGTCGACCTCAACCGCGTCGCCGAGCTCGTCGGGGTCACGCGCTCGAACGGCACCCTGACGATCGGCGCGATGACGCGCCAGCGCGCGGTCGAGCACGATGCCGACGTCGCCGCCGCGGTGCCGCTGCTGGCGCGGGCGGTCCCGTACATCGGTCACTCGCAGATCCGCAACCGGGGCACGATCGGCGGGTCGATCGCCCACGCCGACCCGGCCTCCGAGCTGCCCGCCGTGGCGCTCGCGCTCGGCGCCGAGATGGAGATCGCGAGCAAGGACGGGACACGGCGCGTCCCGGCCGGGGAGTTCTTCGAGGGGACGTGGACCACGTGCCTCGGCGACGAGGAGCTCCTCGCCGCGGTGCACGTGCCCGTCTGGGACGGGCGGTGTGGCTTCGCGTTCGACGAGGTCGCGCGCCGCAGTGGCGACTTCGCGCTCGCCGGTGTCGCGGCGGCCGTCGAGCTCGACGGAGCGGGCGCGGTGCAGCGCGCGGCCCTCGGCCTGCTCGGGATGGGCAGCACGCCGCTGCGCCCCGCCGAGGCCGAGGCGTCGCTGGTCGGCCGGACGCCGAGCGCGGCCGACCTGGAGGAGGTCGCCGCACTGGCCGTCGCGGGACTGGATCCACCCGACGACGTGCACGCGACCGCGCGCTATCGCTCGAAGGTCGGCGCGCACCTCGTGCGGCGGACGCTCGCGGCGGCACTCGAGGAGGCACGGGCCACATGAGCGAGCACCCGATCACGCTCCAGGTGAACGGACTGGCGAAGCGCGGGCGCGTCGAGTCGCGGCGCACGCTGGCCGACTTCCTCCGTGAGGACTGCGCCCTCACGGGCACGCACCTCGGGTGCGAGCACGGCGTGTGTGGGGCGTGCACGGTCCTCGTCGACGGCGCCGCCGTGCGGTCCTGCCTGATGTTCGCGGTGCAGGCCGACGGCGCGGAGGTCGTCACCGTCGAAGGGCTCTCGCCCGACGACGGCAGCCTCTCGCCCGTGCAGCAGGCGTTCCGCGAGGAGCACGGCCTGCAGTGCGGCTTCTGCACGCCCGGCTTCGTGGTGACGGTCACCGCGTTCCTGCGCGAGAACCCCGACCCCAGCGACGACGAGATCCGCGAGGGCATCTCCGGCAACCTGTGCCGCTGCACGGGCTACCAGGGGATCATCAAAGCCATTGCCTCGCTCGCTGCGGTCGGGGATACCCCGCCCGCGGCCGCTCGCTCGGCTGCTGACGCCCGCCAGACCGACGCGTGAGCACGAGCACCGCGGGGCGGTTCGTCGGGCAGAAGGTGCTCCGGCGCGAGGACCCGCGCCTGCTGACCGGTCACGGCACCTTCGTCGACGACGTGGTCGTCCCCGGGATGCTGCACGCGGCGTTCGTCCGCAGCGACCTCGCACGCGCCCGCATCACCGAGCATCGACGCGACCGCGGCGCGCGCGCTCCCGGGCGTTCGGGCCGTGCTGACGGCGGCCGACCTGAACCACGTGGGATCGATGCAGCCCACGATGTTCCAGGGCGACGCGCCACCGACCACGTGCGCGCCGCTCCGCCCGCTCGCCGACGACGACGTCCGCTTCGTCGGCGACCCGGTCGTCCTCGTCGTCGCCGAGAGCCGCTATCTCGCCGAGGACGCGTGCGAGCTCGTCGAGATCGACTACGAGCCGCTCGACCCGGTCATCGACCCCGAGCGCGCCCGCGACGGCGGGGAGCTCGTGCACCCCGAGCTCGGCTCGAACGTCGCGTCGCACATGCCGGTGCCGATGGATCCCGAGCTCGAGGCCGCGTTCGAGAGCGCCGCGCACGTCGTGACCGAGCGGCTCGTGCAGCACCGGCACACCAACGTGCCCGATGGAGACGCGTGGCGTGATCGCGGCGTACGCGCCGGCGAGCGGTGAGCTCGACATCGTGCTGTCGACGCAGAACCCGCACGAGGCGCGGCAGGTCGCGGCGCGGGTGACGGGCGTCCCCGAGCACCTGATCCGCGTCCGGGGTGCCGACGTCGGCGGCGGGTTCGGCCAGAAGTACTTCGTGCAGCGCGACGAGCTGACGGTGATCGCGGCCGCGCACCATCTCGGGTGTGCGATCAAGTGGATCGAGGACCGTCGCGAGAACCTCATCGCGTCGATCCACGCGCGATCCGACATCGCGACCGTGAAGATGGCGGTCGACGCGGACGGCAACCTCGTCGGCGCGCACCTCGACCACCTCGAGGACTGCGGCGCCTACCCGATGGGCGGGCACGGCGGCGTCGGCCCGTTCGTGTCGATGCTCTTCCCCGGTCCGTACCGGCTCCCCAAGATGGGCTTCACCAGCACGTCGGTGTGGACCAACACCTGCGGGCGTGGTGCGTACCGCGGCCCGTGGATGTTCGAGACGGTGGCGCGCGAGGAGATGCTCGACCTCGTCGCGCGCGAGATGGGGATCGACCCGCTGGAGCTGCGGCGCCGCAACGTGCTCGGCACCGGCGAGCTCCCGTACACCACCGCCATGGGGATGCCGCTCGATCACGTGACGCCGGCGGAGACGCTCGAGCAGGCGGTCGAGATCATCGGGTACGACGAGTTCCGTGCCGAGCAGCGCCGCGCGTTCGAGACCGACGGTCGCCTGCTCGGCGTCGGCATCGGCCTGTACGTCGAGCCGACGAGCATGGCGTCGGGCCCGATCGGCGTGGAGACGGCGACGGTGCGCGTGCAGCCGAGCGGCAAGGTGTCCGTGATGCTCGGCACCGGGTCGCACGGGCAGGGCGTCGAGACGACGATGGCGCAGGTCGTCGCCGAGCACCTCGGCGTCGACATCGACGACGTCGTCGTGGTGCAGGGTGACACCGCGAGCGCGCCGTTCGGCGCGGGGACCGGCGGCAGCCGCACGGCCGTCGTCGCCGGTGGTGCGGCGCGCGCCGCGTCCACCGAGGTCCACGCCAAGGCCGTCCAGATCGCGGCGCACCTCCTCGAGGCCGCGCCCGAAGACCTCGAGATCGACGACGGGCAGATCACGGTGCGCGGCACGCCGTCGCGAGGTGTGCCGCTGGCCGAGGTCGCGCGCGTCGCGTACAACTCGCCCGCCGAGCTGCCCGAAGGAGTCGCGCCGGGGCTGGAGGCGACCGTCTCGTACCAGGCGCCGCCCATCACGTGGTCGAACGCGTGCCACGTGTGCACCGTCGAGGTCGACGAGGGCACCGGGATCGTGACGCTGCTCCGCTACGTCGTGAGCGAGGACTGCGGCGTGATGATCAACCCGATGATCGTGGAAGGGCAGATCGCGGGCGGCGTCGTGCAGGGGATCGGCGGCGTGCTGTACGAGCACGTCGTGTACGACGACTACGGCACACCGCTGACGACGACGTTCCTCGACTACCTCGTGCCGACGGCCACCGAGGTGCCGAGCATCGAGTACGGGCACGTCGAGACGCGTTCGCCGACGCCCGGCGGGCACAAGGGCATGGGTGAGGGCGGGGCGATCGGCTCGCCCCCGGCGGTGTTCAACGCCGTGGCCGACGCGCTCGCGCTGCGCGGCGCCAAGGTGACGGAGCAGCCGCTCACGCCGAGCACGGATCGTGGCGGCCCTCGCCGAGGTGTGAGGAGAGGCGTCGTGCCGGTCCCGCTCGTCGTCGACACCGACATCGGATCGGACGTCGATGACGCGCTCGCCCTCGCGCTCGCGGTGCGCCATCCCGACCTGGAGCTGCGGGCGGTGACGACCGTGTCGTCGCAGCCCGACGTCCGGGCGCAGCTCGCGCGTCGGTTGCTCGACGTCGCGGGCGCGCGCGACGTCGAGGTCGCCGTCGGCCGGAGCGCGCCCGGTGACGACCGCAACGAGGTCGGTGCCGAGCACCTCGACCTGCTCGCTCCCGCGTCGGAGGGCGGGCCGGCCGCGGACGCGGTTGAGCTGCTCGCCGGGTCGGCGCGTGACACGGCGTTGGCGACGATCGGCCAGCAGACGAACGTCGCGGCCGCGCTCGAGCGCGACGGTGGGCTCGCGCGCCGAGCGGCGGGGCTCACGGTGATGGGTGGCGCCTTCGCACCGATCGACGGCACCGAGGGCGAGGTGCACGGCGCCGAGCGCGACTGGAACTTCGTGCTCGACCCCCGCGCCGCGGTGGTGTCGCTCTCGTCGGGATGGCGGGCGCTGCGCTACGTCCCGATCGACGTCACGGTCGGGGTGCCGCTCCTCCGGGCGCACGTGGAGCGGCTCCACGGCGGCGACGACCTGTGCGTGCTCCTCGCCGACCTGATCGACGGCTGGCATGCCCGTGCGTTCCCCGACGACGGACCGGCCGACGTGGCCTGCTACCTGCACGACCCGCTGACCGTCGCGTGCGTCACCGAGTGCGAGTTCATCGAGGCCGTGCGGCTCGCGGTGTCGGTCGTCGTCGACGGTCGCGGGATCGCGCACACGGTCGTCGACCCGACCGAGGGTCACCCCGCGACGGTCGTGCGCGCCGTCGACGCCCCCGCGTTCGCCGACTGGCTGGTGGACACGCTCCTGTCGTGATGCGTAGCTGAGCGCTGCTGACGCGGTTCAGCTACGCATCCAAGACGCGCTACTCCGCGACCGCGGCGCAGAAGCCGGCGAAGGCCTCGACGTACGCGTCGATGTCGGCGTCGGTGTGCTGCACCGAGATCGTCCACTGCTCCTCGTCGCCGGGCGTCATGAACACGCCGCGGTTGAGCACCCACGGGAACGACGCCTCGTACAGCTCGGTGCGTGTCTCGAGGAAGTCGCGGTAGCTCCGGAGCGGCTCGGCACGGTACGAGACGCAGCCCTTCGCGCCGAGGTCGACGACGTGGGCCGGCAGCCCGTGCTCGGCGATCGCCTTGCCCAGGCCGTCGGCGAGTCGACTCCCGAGCGACGCGAGGAGCTCGTACGCGTCTGGGGTGAGCACCTCGGTCAGCGTCGCGAGGCCCGCGGCGGCCACCAGCGGGTTGCCGTTGAACGTGCCCTGCTGTGCGGCACCGTGCTCGATGACGTCCATCACGTCGGCACGGCCGCCGAACGCCGCGGTCGGTACGCCACCGCCGATCGCCTTGGCGAAGCAGGCGAGGTCGGGCTGCACGCCGTAGCGGCCGATCGCACCCGCCTCGGCGATCGTCGCGCCCGACTTCACCTCGTCGAAGATGAACACGACGCCGTGCTTGGTGCACAGGTCGCGCACGGCCTCGAGGTACCCCGGCTCGGGCACCACGACGCCGATGTTCATCATCACCGGCTCCATGATCAGGCACGAGATCTCGCTGCCGCGCTCGTCGAACAGTCGCTCGACGGCTGCCGCGTCGTTGAACGGGACGGCGATCGTCCACTTCGCCATCTCCGCCGGGATGCCCTTGGACATCGGCGTCGACGCCGGCTGGTCGCGCCCGCCCATCGCGTCGGCGTTCGGCACGACCGAGAACATCACGGTGTCGTGGTGCCCGTGGTACGAGCCCTCGATCTTGGTGACGAGGTCGCGCCCGGTCGCGGCACGCGCGACGCGGATCGCGTCCATCGTCGCCTCGGTGCCGGAGTTCGCGAAGCGCACCTTGTCGAGGTTGAAGCGACGGCAGAGCTCCTCGGCGAACGCGACCGTCACCTCGGTCGTCGCGGCGAAGTGCGTGCCGGTGCGCGCCGCGCGCTCGATGGCCTCGATGACCTTCGGGTGCGCGTGACCGACGACGTTGCAGCCGAAGCCGCCGTGGAAGTCGACGTACTCGGTGTCGTCGACGTCCCACACGTGCGAGCCCTTCCCCCGTTTGATGTAGATCGGGTACGGGTCGCCGGCCTGGAACGTCGACGCGACGCCGTAGGGGAGGTGCCGCTCGGCCCGCTCGTAGAGCGCCTTCGACGCCGGCGTGCTGTCGAGCAGCTGGCGCATCTCGTCGGCGGCGATCCGCGCCGCGTTGTCCGAGAACCGGTCACCCATGACGTGCTCCCCTCACCACTTGACCATGACGTGCTTGATCTCGGTGTACGCCTCGATCGCGTAGATCGACATGTCCTTGCCGTAGCCGGAGTGCTTGAACCCGCCGTGCGGGAGCTCCGAGACGATCGGGATGTGGTCGTTGACCCAGACGGTGCCGAAGTGCAACAGGGCTGACATCTTCATGGCCCGGCCCGCGTCCCTGGTCCACACGCTCGCGGACAGCCCGTAGTCGACGTCGTTCGCCCATTGCAGCGCCTCGTCTTCGTCGGAGAACTGCTGCACCGTCACGACGGGCCCGAACACCTCGCGCTGGACGATCTCGGAGTCCTGCGACGCGCCCACGACGATTGACGGCTCGTAGAAGTAGCCCTTGCCGCCGATTTGCTTCCCGCCCGCCGCGACGTCGGCACCGCCCTCGCGGCGCGGTCGACGAAGCCGACTACGCGATCCAGCTGCTCGCCGGAGACGACAGGGCCCATCGCGACGTCGGGGTCGTGCGGGTCGCCCGTCTTGATGTTGCCTACCGCGTCGCTGAGATCGGCGACGAACCGGTCGTGCACCTTCGGACCGGCGAGCACGCGGCACGGGGCGGTGCAGTCCTGACCTGAGTTGTAGTACGACGCTTCGGCAAGCGTGGACACGACCGCTTCGACGTCGGCGTCGTCGAAGACGATCACGGGTGCGTTGCCGCCGAGCTCGAGGTGTACATGCTTGACGGTGTCGGCAGCTTCCGCGGCGATCAGCTTCCCGGTCGCCACATCACCCGTGACAGAAACCATCGCGACGTTGGGGTGCTTCACGATCGCGGCGCCGGCGGATTCACCCTGCCCGGTCACGACGTTGAGGACACCGGGCGGCAGGATGTCGGAGGTGATCTCCGCAAGGCGCAGAGCAGTGAGCGGCGTGAGCTCCGACGGCTTGAGGATGACCGTGTTGCCCGCCGCGAGCGCGGGGCCGACCTTCCACGTCGCCATGTTGATCGGGTAGTTCCACGGCGCGATCGAACCGACGACACCGATCGGGTCTCGTCGGAGGAACGACGTGTGGTCCTCCATGTACTCGCCCGCGGCGCGGCCCTCGAGGAAGCGCGCGCCGGCGGCGAAGAAGCGCCAGTTGTCGAGCGTGAGGTCCATCTCGAACTCGATGATCGACTCCGGCTTGCCGACGTTGTCGATCTCGAGCGTCTGGATCGTGTCGAGATCGGCGGTGATCGCGTCGGCGACCTTGTGCAGCATCTCGGACCGCGCCCGCGGCGTCGTCCGTGACCACTCCTCGAACGCTGCCGCAGCGGCCGCGACCGCCTCGTCGACGTCGACCGTGTCGCTCGAGGCGACCTCGTCGAGGACCTCACCCGTCGCCGGGTTCACGACCTTGTCCGTCGCACCGCTCTTGGCATCGCGCCACGCGCCGCCGATGAAGTTCTGCCGCGCCATCCCGGGCCTCCTCGATCTCGCGCATGCGCGGTCGTCCGCGCCCTTCGCCACGATGTTGCTGGCACATCACCGCGATGTGCAAGGGAATCCGTCGTCAGACCCGCGAAAGGCCGCGGATTCCCTTGCCATCCGTGGGTCGGGCGTGCCTAGGGTGTCGCTCGTTGGGGGAAGTCGGGGGTAGCGGACCGGGAGATCGATTGGCCGACGAGGGCTCGCCTCCTACGGGTCGGGCGGGCGACACCGTCATCGGGATCGAGCACGTGACGAAGCGCTTCGGCGACTTCGTCGCCGTCGACGCGGCCGACTTCGCCATCACCCGCGGTGAGTTCTTCTCCATGCTCGGCCCGTCGGGCTGCGGGAAGACGACGACGCTGCGGATGATCGCCGGCTTCGAGCAGCCGACCGCGGGGCGCATCACGCTCGAGGGCCGCGACGTCTCGCGGGTCCCCCCGTACAAGCGCAACGTCAACACGGTGTTCCAGCACTACGCGCTGTTCCCGCACATGTCGGTGTTCGACAACGTCGCGTTCGGCCCGCGTTCGAAGCGGGTCAAGAAGTCCGAGATCGGGTCGCGGGTCCGCGAGCTCCTCGAGATCGTGCGACTGGCCGACTTCGCGGATCGCAAGCCCGGGCAGCTCTCCGGTGGCCAGCAGCAGCGCGTCGCCCTCGCCCGCGCGCTGGTCAACTATCCCGAGCGCGCTGCTGCTCGACGAGCCGCTCGGCGCGCTCGACCTCAAGCTCCGCCAGGCGATGCAGCTCGAGCTCAAGCGCATCCAGCGCGAGGTCGGCATCACGTTCGTGTACGTGACGCACGACCAGGAAGAGGCGCTCACCATGTCGGACCGCATCGCGGTCATGAACGACGGCGAGGTCGAGCAGATCGCGTCCCCCGAGGAGATCTACAGCTCGCCGGCATCGGTCTTCGTCGCGAGCTTCATCGGCGTCGCGAACCTGCTGCCGGCCACCGTCGACGCGGTGCGTGACGGTGAGGCCGACGTCACGCTGCCCGGGGGCACGAAGGCGCCGGTACCGGTCGGCCACAACGATCCCGAGCCGCACCACCGAGCCACGGTGATGGTGCGACCCGAGCGTCTCGGGCTCCGGGTCGACGAGCCGGTCAACGGTGCGCCGCACGTCGCGACCACGGTGACCGATCTCACGTTCCAGGGACCGCTCGTCCGCGCCGCGCTCCGGACGCGTCCGACGGCACGCCGATCGTGGCGCACGT
This sequence comes from uncultured Acidimicrobiia bacterium, assembly GCA_963731815.1. Lineage (GTDB taxonomy): Bacteria > Actinomycetota > Acidimicrobiia > IMCC26256 > PALSA-555 > DATBSK01. Next base: position 422,830 of record CAVSWW010000011.1, read on the forward strand.
CGGTCCCGAGGACGACCTGCCCGCGCTGCGGCCGGGTCAAGCGGTCTGGGTGACCTGGGAGAAGGAGGCCGCGCGCCTTTTGCCGGGGCTAGATGAGAAAGTGGGCGCCAAATCTGAGCTGGACGAGCTGGAGGGGACCACGCCATGACGGCGAAGCGACAGAAGCAGCAACGAGGACCAGGGTTCTCACGTCGGCAGTTCCTGGGTCGCGGCGGTGCCGTGGTCGGTGGTGTCGCGCTCGGCTCGACGCTGCTCGGCTCGGGTGCGAGCGCGTTCGCGTCGATGCTCGGGCAAGGTGGCGGTGGTGAGGTCGGCGGCCAGCTCTCCGTCCTCAACTGGCCGCTGTACCTCGACAAGAAGTCGCCCGGCCTCTTCGAGGACGAGACCGGCATCGATCTCAAGTACTCGGAGAGCCTCAGCGACAACAACGAGTTCTTCGCCAAGTACCAGCGCCAGATGAGTCAGGACCAGTACCCGGGCTTCGACATCGCGGTCCCGTCGAGCTGGATGGCCGAGCGACTCATCGGCCTCGGCTACGTGCAAAAGCTGCCGCTCGACGACATCCCGAACGCGGCCAACCTGTTGCCCCAGTTCCAGAACCCACCCTGGGATCCCACGGGCGAGTACACGCTGCCGTGGCAGACGGGGATGTCGGGCATCTCGTACAACATCGAGGTCACGGGCCGCGAGCTGACGAAGCGTCGACGACCTCTTCGACCCGAAGTTCAAGAACAAGATCGGCATCCTGAAGGACCTGCGGGCGACCATGACCCTGCTGCTGCTCTCGGAGGGCGTCGATCCCGGCACCGTGACCTACAAGCAGGCAGAGCCGGCGTTCGACAAGCTCGCAGAAGGCAGTCGACTCGGGTCAGGTCCGCCGGTTCACCACCAACGACTACCAGGACGACCTGGTGAACGGGAACTTCGCTGCCTGCGTCGGCTGGTCGGGCGACGTCGCCCAGCTGACGCTCGACAACGAGGACCTGCGCTTCGTGATCCCCGACGAGGGCGGCGAGCGTTGGGCCGACACGATGGTCTGGATCGCGACCGCGAAGCGGCAGCGCGCAGGTCGCGGCGTGGATGAACTACTTCTACGACCCGGCCAACGCCGCACGCGTCGAGGCGTACATCCAGTTCATCCCTCCGGTCGCCGGCGCCGATGCCGAGCTCGCAAGATCGATCCTGGCCTCGGCGACGAGCCCGCTCATCTTCCCGCCCGAGGACGTTCAGGCCAGGTTGCACTTCTTCAACCCGGAGCTGAGCCCGAAGGACGAGGAGAAGTTCGACGCCCGCTTCGCCGAGATCCAGGGTTCATGAGCTAGGCGATGGCGAGGGGGGGCCCGGTGCCCGAGACCGGGGCGCGCCGCAGCCGCTTCGCGCCGTACGGGCTCCTCAGCCCCGGCGTCATCTGGCTGATCCTCTTCTTCCTCGTTCCCGTCCTCACGCTCGTCCGGACGTCGCTGTCGGAGCGCCCGAACCGGTTCCCGCCGTCCGAGCTGACCTTCACCTGGGACTTCGCGAACTTCACCGACTCGCTCTCGAAGTTCTCAGAGCAGTTCTGTCGGTCGTTCGTGTACGCGGGCATCGCCACGCGCGCTCTGCATCGCGATCGGCTACCCGCTCGCGTACGTCATCGCGTTCCGCGGCGGCCGCTACAAGAACCTGCTGCTCGGGCTCGTCGTGATCCCGTTCTTCACGACGTACCTCATCCGCACCATCGCGTGGAAGACGATCCTCGGCGACGAGGGCGAGGTCGTGTCGGTGCTGCGCACCCTCGGCATCCTCGGTGAGAACCAGGGCTTGCTCGCGACTCCTGGCGCCGTGATCGGTGGCCTCACCTACAACTTCCTGCCGTTCATGGTGCTGCCGATCTACGTCAGCCTCGAGAAGATCGACCGCGACCTCGTCCGCCGCCGCGAACGACCTCTACTCCACGCCCGGCGCGCGCGTTCCGCAAGGTCGTGCTGCCGCTGTCGCTCCCGGTGTGTTCGCCGGCAGCCTGCTGACGTTCATCCCCGCGTCGGGCGACTTCATCAACGCCGAGTTCCTCGGCAGCCCGAAGACCGCCATGATCGGCAACGTCGTGCAGAACCAGTTCCTCGTGCAGCTCGACTACCCGACGGCCGCCGCGCTCTCCATCACGTTGATGGTGATCATCACCGTGTTCGTCCTGATCTACGCGCGATTCCTCGGCACCGAGGACCTCACCGGATGAGCACGATCGCGCCGCCCGCGCCTCCTGCACCGCCGACGACCCCTCCCGAGCCGGAGCTCGAGCACGTCTTCCCGCCGCCGTGGCTGCGCAGATTGGGCAACCGGTTCCTCGACGTCTACGCCGGCCTCGCGCTCCTGTACCTCTTCCTGCCGATCTTCGTGATCGTGCTGTTCAGCTTCAACGCGCCGAAGGGTCGCTTCAACCTGGTGTGGCAGAGCTTCACGCTCGACAACTGGAAGGACCCGTTCGCGATCCCCGAGCTCGTCGACGCGTTCGTGTTCAGCCTCAAGATCGCGGCCATCGCGACGGCGGTCGCGGTCGTGTTCGGCGCGCTCGTGTCGCTGTCGCTGACCCGCTACAGGTTCCGGGGCAGCGGCGCGGTGAACCTGCTGCTCGTGCTCCCGCTGACGACGCCCGAGATCGTGCTCGGCGCCTCGCTCGGCGGCCTCTTCATCCTCCAGACCTTCCCGCCGCCCGTGCCGCAGACCCTGGGGCAGGGCACGATCATCATCGCCCACGTGATGTTCTGCGTGAGCTTCGTCGCGCTCACGATCAAGGCGCGGCTGCGCGGCTTCGACTGGTCGCTGGAGGAGGCGGCTGCCGACCTCGGCGCGGGACCGGTGCGCGTGTTCGCCCGCGTCACGCTCCCGTTGATGCTCCCGGGGATCCTCGCGGCGGCGCTCCTGTCGTTCGCACTGTCGCTCGACGACTTCATCATCACGCTCTTCAACTCGAGCCCCGACGACGTGACGTTCCCGCTCTACATCTATGGCGCCCGCCAGCGCGCGCTCCCGCCGCAGATCAACGTGCTCGCGACGATGATCCTCATCGTGAGCGTCGCGCTCCTCGCGTCGGGGACGCTCTTCCAGCGGATCCGCGAGCGCAGATCCGGCCAGGGCACGGTCGGCGCGCCGCGCGCGATCGTCATGCCGCTCGAGGACTAGGGCGGACTGACTACTCGCTGACGCCCTCGGCGCCGAGGTCGCGCAGCGCGCCCCGGATGCGCTCGGCCGCCTCGGCGAGCTCCCCCGGCGCCGGGTCATGCGCGTGAGCGAGGTGGAGATCGGACTCGCCGTGCACGAGCGGGATGACGTGGACGTGCACGTGGGGCACCTCGAGCCCGGCGATGAGCAGCCCGACCTTGTGCGGCTGGTACACCTGCTGCTCGGCGCGCGCGACGGTCTGGGCGACGTGCATCACGTGCGCGAGGAGGTCGGCATCGAGATCGATCCAGTGGTCGATCTCGGCGCGGGGCACGACGAGCGCGTGACCCGTGACCACGGGGTTGATCGAGAGGAAGACGACGACCTCGGGGTCGCGCCACACGAACGTTCCCGGCAGCTCGCCGTCGATGATGCGCGTGAAGACCGAGGGCATGGCTGAAGAGTAGGTTGCCGGGCCGTGGCTCGGGTCCTGCACCACGCGGCGCTCTGCACGCGCGACATCGATCGCGCGCTCACCTTCTACCGCGACGGCCTGGGTCTCGAGGTGTTCATGGACCAGGAGTTCTCCGGCGACTGGCCGACCTTGTTCGACGCGCGCGGCGACCGTCTGCGCTCGATCTTCCTCGGCGACCCCGCGTGGGCCGACGCCGGCGTGGTCGAGCTCGTGGCGTTCCCCGACGGGATGGCCGACGGGCAGGTCGCGCACGGAACCATCGACCGGGTTCTTCCTCCTCTCCTTCTTCGTCGACGACGTCGAGGCGACGATCGACCGCCTGCGCGACTCTCGGCGTCACCGACGAGGCCCGACGGATCGAGGTGCCGGGGCCGAGCGCGCCGGTGCAGATGGCGACCGTGCGCGACCCCGACGGCGTGCTCGTCGAGCTGATCGGTGGCGCCACGTGATGCACCCGGAGATCGACGCCGACGCGACCAAGGCGATGCACTCGGTCGAAGGCCGGGTGATCATCGTCACCGGCTCGGGCCAGGGCGTCGGTCGCGGCATGGCGAACCACCTCGCCAAGGGCGGCGCGACGGTCGTCGTCGCGGAGTGGAACGCCGAGAAGATGCAGCGCACGTGCGACGAGCTCACCGAGCTCGGCGCCCCGAACCTCGGCGTCGAGGTCGACATCCAGGAGCGCGCGCAGATCGACGCGATGGTCGCTCGCACGGTCGAGGAGTTCGGCCGGGTCGACGGCATCATCAACAACGCGCAGACGTTCCGTGCGAACGCCCCCGTCGCCGACGTCTCGGCCGACGACGTCGAGGTCTTCTACCGCTCCGGGGTGCTCGGGACGTTGTGGGCGATGCAGGCCGTGTACCCGCACATGAAGGCCGCGGGCTGGGGGCGGATCGTCAACTTCGGCTCGTCGATGGGCCGCGTCGGCGGCGAGGGCTTCGGCGCGTACAACGCGTCGAAGGAGGGGATCCGCGGGCTGTCGCGGACCGCGGCTCGCGAGTGGGCCGCCGACGGGATCATCGTGAACGTGATCGCCCCCGCGGCCGCCCCGCCGCGTGCGGTCGGCAGCCAGCACTACGAGGAGTTCATGCGGACGTGCCCGATGCACCGCAACGGTGACCCGGAGCTCGACATCGGGCCGATCGCGCTCTTCCTCTGCAGCGACGCGTGCCGCTACGTCACCGGCCACACGTTCATGGTCGACGGCGGCAACTTCCTCTGGTCGTGAAGCGCCGCGGCAGCGGAGCGAGCGACCGCGGGCGGGGTACCCCCGCCCGTAGCGAGCGACGCCGTGGAGAGGGTGCCGACTGGCAGGACACCTGGCCCCCGGTCGGCGTGCGCCAAGGGGAGCCGGAACCGTCGGCGGGCGTCGACGCACTCCGTGCCGAGGGGTTCCGGGCCATGTTCGACGTGGAGCCGCAGCCGGGTGACGAGGACCGCTACCAGGACCACCTCAACAACAACGCACCCGTGCGCATGTTCAACGAGCTGCGGGTGGCGTACGTCGCCGCGCACCTCACCCCCGACTGGCCGCGGCACATCCGCCGATCGAACAGCACCGTCGTCGTGCGCGAGCTGCACGTGCAGTACGAGACCGAGGGCTGGATGCACGAGCGCTTCGTCGGCGCGATCGCGTGGCGGGCGCGGCGCGGCAAGTCGGGGCTCGTCGAGCAGCGCCTCGTCGAGGCCGACGACCGCACGCCCGCTCGCCCGCGCGTGGGTGGTCCAGCTGTTCGTGACGCCCGAAGGCGTGGCGGCGTTCCCCGACTTCTACTGGGACGGGGTCGCGCAGGTCGAGGGTGGCCCGGTCCCGGAGTGGCCCGACGACCGCACCCCGTGGGGCCCGCCCCGGTAGCGCCTCAGGCGCCGAGCTGCACCAGCAGGTCACCGAGGGCGCGCACCGCGCGGGTGCACGCGGCCTCGTACCCCTCCTCGTCGATCCGGGGCCCGATCAGCTCGAGGTCGAAGCAGCCCTCGTAGCCGGCGGCGAGCACCTGCCCGAGGACGCGCTCCAGCGGGATGTCGCCGTCGCCGGGCACGAGCCGGTTCGGAGTCGAGAGCGTGCCGACGGCGAAGTCGCTCACCTGCACGACGCGGAACGTGTCGACGCCCGCGTCGATCGTCTCGCCGAGGCGCCGCTCGGCCCAGCACGCGTTCGTCTCGACGCACACGCCGATCCCGAGCCGCCGGGCCAGGTCGACCGCGTCGGCGAGCGTGTGCACGAACCCGACGTCGACCCGCAGCGAGTTCGTGTGCTCGAGCCCGAACGGCAGGTGACGCGCCGCGGCGTCGTCGACGATCGGGCCGAGCGCCTCGGCGAGCGCGTCCGCCGCGTCCTCCCACGTGAGCCGGCCGGCCGGACCGGTCGTGAGGATCATGCACTCGGCATCCACGGCCTCCGCGGCGTCGAGCGCGCGTTGCACGCGTGACCGCTGCTCGGGCCACTGCGACGGGTCGTCGAGGCGGAACGGACCGAGCCCGATGAGGTTGGTGACCCGCAGGCCGGCGTCGTGCAGCCGGCGCGCCCCGGCCTCCAGGCCCGCCGCCTCCAGCTTGGCGAGCGACGCGCCGATCGCGGTGATGCCGGCGCGCTCGTAGAACGCGAGATCTTCGTCGAGATCCCAGCGGAAGGTCGAGATCGCGGAGAGCGAGACGCGCGGGTGCACGGGTCAGCCGAGCGACGAAGCGCGTGCGTTGCTGCCGCCGCCGTCGAGCTGCAGGTTGACGCCGGTGAGGTACTCCGACTCGCTGCTCGCGAGGTAGACCGCGGCGTGCGCGACGTCACGCGCTTCACCCAGCCGCGTGAGGTGCATCTTCTCGAGACGCTCCCGTCGCTCGGGCGTCATCTCGGCGTCCCGTCGGTCGTTGAAGACGTAGCCCGGGCTGATCGTCGTGCACCGGATGCCGTTGGCTGCCTCTTCGACCGCGATGGCGCGGGTGAGCGCGTTGAGCGCGCCCTTGCTCGTCGCGTACGCCGCGAGGCCTGCGCTCGGCTTCTCGCCCTGACGCGACGAGATGTTGATGATCGAGCCGTGGCCGGCGGACCGCAGGTGGGGGATCGCGGCGCGGCAGAGCCACATCGGGGCGCTCACGTTGACGCGCAGCGTCGCCTCCCAGACGGCGGAGTCCATCTCCGCGACGGCCGAGTCGTGCCCGTCGACGACGCCGGCGACCGCGTTGTTCACGAGCACCGTGAGCCCGCCGAGCGCGCCGACCGCATCGGCGACCAGCTGCGCGCAGGCGTCCTCGGTGCCGAGGTCGGCGGCGAGGAAGACGGCCGATCCGCCGCCGGCCGCGATCTGCTCCACGATCGCCGTCCCTCGCTTCCGGTCGCGGCCGTGGACGACGACCTGGGCGCCTTCCGCGGCGAACTCGAGGGCGATCGCCTTGCCGATCCCCGAGGTCGACCCGGTGACGAGCGCTCGTTCCCCCTGCAACCGCACGGGCGCAGGGTACGCAACCTGCGGCGCGTGCCGTTGTGACGCCGGGGCGGCCCGCGTAGCCTTGCCCCGTCCCTGGACCCCGAACGGGGTCCTTTCGCGTCCGGGCTGTTGACCATGTGGGCAAAGTCATCCGGTGGTGCCGGCGTCGTGTCGTGGGGACGCGCCCTGGCCGCGGTGCTCGCCGGCGCCCTGCTCGCCGGTGCGGCCGCGGTCCCCACCGCCGGCGCGGCGCCGATCGACGACGCCCGGGCAAAGGTCGCCGAGGCCCAGCAGGCCGCCGACGCCGCCGCGGCCCGCTACGAGGAGGCCATCGGCCGGCTCGAGCAGCTGGGGGCGGACATCGAGGACCGCAAGGCGCGGATCGCGGCGGGGAAGCAGGAGGCGGCCGAGCTCTCGGTGCTCGCGGAGCGGCGGGCGGTGACGGCCTACATCGGCCGAGACACGCTGACCGACGGCAGCTTCCTGATCGAGGGCGGTGACCCGCTCGACGAGGTCCGGCGCCAGAAGCTCCTCGCCCGCACGAAGGAAGAGGAGGATGACGCCGTCGACCGCCTCGTGGAGCTCAACCAGGACCTCGCGCACGAGCAGCGACAGCTCGAGCTCCAGCGGGCCGAGCAGGAGCGCGCGGTGAAGCAGGTGGAGGAGGAGCAGGCCGTCGTGCAGGCGCAGCTCCAGGAGGCGCAGCAAGCCGTCGAACTCCTCGAGGAGCAGCTGCGACGAGAGGAAGAGGCAGCGCGCGCGCGTGAGCTCGCGGCAGCCGCGGCGCGCGACGCGAGCAACCGCGACAACGGCAAGGACTACACGGGCGCGTACGTCTCGACCGGGATCGTCTGCCCCGTCCAGGGTGCGGTGTCGTTCATCGACTCGTGGGGGGCGCCACGCCACCAGGGCGCGCACCAGGGCGTCGACCTGATGGCCGCCGCGGGCACGCCGAACGTGGCCGTCGTGTCCGGTGACGTCAACTTCAAGGGGGGCGGCACCTCGGGGCTCGGCGCCTACCTCCACGGTGACGACGGCAACCTCTACTACTACTTCCACCTGTCCGCGTACGAGGGCGGCGCGCGGCACGTGTCGCAAGGTGAGGTGATCGGGTACGTCGGCAACACCGGCGACGCCCGCTACACCGCACCGCACACGCACTTCGAGATCCACCCCGGCGGCGGCGCGGCCGTGAACCCGTATCCGTCGGTCGCCGCGGTCTGCTGACGCCCGACTCCGAACGAGGGCGGTCGGTACAGTGCCGCGCGTGACGGTGCACGATCACGACCACGCTCGCGGCGTGCGCGACGTCGCGCACCGGACGTTGGTTCTCGTTCTCGTCGCGAACGCCGTCTTCCTCGTCGTCGAGATCGTCAGCGGGTTCGCGTTCGACTCACTCGCGCTGCTCGCCGATGCCGCGCACATGTCGACCGACGTCGCCGGGCTCGTCGATCGCGCTCGTGGCGCAGGCGCTCATCACGCGTCCGGCGTCGGCGCGGCGGACGTTCGGGCTCCGGCGCGCCGAGGCGCTGGGCGCGCTGGCCAACGCCGCGCTGATCCTCGCCGCGGTGGTGTGGATCGTCGTCGAGGCGATCGGCCGCCTCGAGGATCCGGCGGAGGTACGTGGCCTCGGGCTGCTCGTCGTCGCGACTGGCGGTCTGCTCGTGAACGTCGTCAGCGCGGTGGCCCTCGCCCGGGTCCCGGGGCACAGCCTCAACGTGCGGGCCGCGTTCCTGCACATGACGGCCGACGCCGCCGGATCCTTCGCGGCAATCGTCGCCGGCATCGGCGTGCTCGCCTTCGACGCCGACTGGCTCGACCCCGTCGCCTCGCTCGTGATCGCCGCGCTCGTGCTCGTGTCGACCTGGGGGCTCCTCCGGGACACGATGAACGTGCTGCTCGAGGGGGTGCCCCGCTGGCTCGACGTCGACGACGTGGAGTCGGCGATCGAGGCCCAGCCCGCTGTCGAGACCGTGCATCACCTCCACGTGTGGGAGGTCGGCTCGGACATGGCCGCGCTCTCGGCGCACGTCCTGCTCGTCGACACGGTGACGCTGCACGACGCGCAGGAGCGCGGTGACGAGATCAAGGAGATGCTGGCGTCGCGCTTCGGCATCGAGCACGCCACGCTCGAGCTCGAGTGCCACGAGTGCGCCGAGCCCGCGCACCACCACGAGTGATCCGGCGATCCTGACCTCTCGGCTCAGATCTGGCGGCGCAGCGCCGGCAGCCGGTGGACGGCCGCCACGACCGCGAAGCACGCCACCGTCGCCAGCACGATCGACCCGCCGGGCGCGAGCGCCCAGCCGCGCGCGGCGGCGAGGCCGACGACGACCGAGCCCACGCCGACCAGGACCGCGATCACGACGGTCCCCCGGAACGAGCGGGCGAGCAGGCGGCTCGACGCGACGGGCAGCACCATCAGCGCCGCGACGAGCAGCACCCCGACGACGCGCATCGCGGCGACGACCGTCACCGCGGTCAGCACCGCGAGCAACGAGTTGGCGGCGTCGACGGGCAAGCCCGCGACGCGCGCGCTCTCGGGGTCGAGCACGCTCGCCAGGAGCACGCGTCCGACGAGGGCGACGCTGATGACGATGGCAGCACCGATCCCGACGACGACCCACACGTCACCGGGCTCGACGGTCAGGATCGATCCGAAGAGGTAGGGCAGGACGTTGACGCTGCCCGCGTCGGCTCGGCTGATGAGCACGATGCCGAGCGCGATGCCGCCGTAGAAGAAGAGGGCGAGCGCGAGGTCACCGGTCGCGGTGCCGCGGTTGCGGAGCCACTCGATCGCCAGCGCACCGCCCGCGGCGACGAGCAGCGCGCTCCACACGGGCCAGACCTCGAGGAGCAGCCCGGCCGCGACGCCCGCGAACGCGAGGTGCCCGATGCCGTCGCCGAGGAGCGCCATTCGGCGCTGCACGAGGAACACGCCGATGAGCGGCGCGCACGCGCCGACGATCAGCCCCGCCGCGAGGGCGAGCTGCATGTACTCCCGTTCGAAGGGCCACGGCAGTGCGAGCTCGGCGACGACGGTCACTCGATCGACTCCAGCCACAGCGGCAGGTCTTCGGCGTGCACACCGAGGCTCACACCCCGGGCGGTGAGCTCGGCCGGCGTGCCGTCGAACAGCAGCGTGCGCTTCATCACGAGCACGCGGTCGAGATCGTCGGCGACTGCGCCGAGCTCGTGCGAGACGAGCAGCACCGCCGCGCCGTGCTCGGCGACCAGGTGGACGAGCGAGTCACGAAAGAGCCGTTGCGACTCCGCGTCGACGCCGGCGATCGGTTCGTCGAGGACGAGCAGCTCGGGATCGCTCGCCAGCGCGCGGGCGATGAGCACGCGCTGCTGCTGGCCGCCCGACAGCTCGAGGACGGGCCGGCGCGCGAGCGCGGTCAGGCCGACCGCCTCGATCGCGTGTGCGATCGACTCGCGGTCGGTGGCGCTCGCGGGCCGCCACCAGGCCCGGCGCGCGAGCCGGCCCATGGCGACGATCTCCGCCACCGTCACGGGCAGGTCGGGCGCGAGCACGTTGCGCTGGGGGACGTAGCCGAGCCGACCGCGGTCGCGCAGCGCGGCCGGGCCGTCGCCGAGCAGCCGCACCGAGCCCGAGCGCGGCCGCAGGAGACCGAGCAGGAGCCGCACGAGGGTCGACTTCCCGGAGCCGTTCGGGCCGACGAGCGCGGCGAACTCGCCCGCCCGCAGCGCGAACGAGACGTTCTCGACCGCGACCTCGCTGCCGTATGCATACGAGACCGCTTCGGCTTCCAGAACTGTGGATGGCAGGACCGTCGAGGAGGGGACTGTTGACACGCCGAGCATCTTATAATAAGAACCGTTCTCACCATGCGGAGACCGCTGCGGATCGCCGTCGCCGTGCTGCTCGTGTGTGCCGGGACGGCCGCAGGCGCCGGGGCCGCCGGGGCGGGTCGCGACCGGCTCGACGTCGCCGCGGCCTTCTACCCCCTCGCCGAGGCAGCCCGGCAGGTCGGCGGCGGAGACGTCCGGGTGGACGACCTCACCCCGGCCGGTGCCGAGCCGCATGACCTCGAGCTCGACACCGACGATGTCGACGCCATCCTCGACGCGGGCCTCGCGATCGTGCTCGGCGACGGCTTCCAGCCCGCGGTCGAGGACGCCGCCGACATGCGAGACGGCCCGACGCTGCGGGTGCTCCGCCACCTCGACCGCGGCCGGCGGAGCGACGACCCGCACGTGTGGCTCGACCCGGTCCGGTACCGCGAGATCGTCGACCTCGTCGCGGACGCGCTCGCCGACGCGGACCCGCGCCACGCCGCGGCCTACCGGCGAAACGCGGCGCGCTACCGGCAGGAGCTCACCGACCTCGACGCCGACTTCGCCGCGGGTCTCGCCGACTGCCGCTCGCGCACGATCCTCACCGCGCACGACGCGTTCGGTTGGCTCGCAGCGCGCTACGACCTCGAGCAGCACGGTGTCGCGGGGCTCTCGCCGGACGCCGAGCCCGATCCGGACCGCCTGGCCGACCTCGCCGACCTCGCCGAGCGCGAAGGCGTCACGACGGTGTTCACCGAGACGCTCGTGTCACCGCGGGTCGCGCGCACGCTGGCACGCGAAGCAGGCGGGTTGCGCACTGCCGTCCTCGACCCGCTCGAGGGCCTGGACGAGGAGCGGATCGACGACGGCGACGACTACGTCAGCGTGATGCGCGACAACCTGGCGAAGCTGCGGAAGGCGCTCGGCTGCGTGTGAGCGCGACCGCTAGTGCTCGTCCGCTTCTTCCTCGTGCCCCGTGGTCGGCTTCTGTCCGACACCGACGCGCGGCGCGGGGAAGTCGCCGTCGGGGTCCGACTCGATCCAGCGCTCGGTGCCCTCCTCGCAGCGCTGGATGACCTTCCACACGATCTCGGTCTTCTGGTCGGGCGCCTTGAACGTGACGGTGAACGGCGCTTCATCTTCGCCGGGGATCGAGCCGCCGGTGAACTCGATGGTGCGCTTCGTCGTGGACGCGGTGAAGCCGTCCTTCTCGACCGGCGCCGCGTTCGTGACGTTCTTCGGGATGCGGAACGTCATGCCGGTCGTCGGGGAGTCCTCGCACCCGTGCTCGGCGGTGAACGTGACCCGGGCGTCCTTGCCGGGCTTGATCCGGCTCGGGTCCGGCTCGACGTGTGCCGCGGCGGGTGCCGCGAGCGCCAGGACCGTGCCGGCGGCCACCACGGCCACCCCGATGACCCGTCGGGACGTGCGCATCCGATCGATCTCCTCTGCGTCGTTGGCCCCGGCGGGCGCCAGGGCTCAGGAGGTAGTCGCTCCGACCGGCGGCCGGGTTCCCACCCGCCGGCGTCTCGGGGCCGGGCTCCGGAGCCGGAGGGCTCCGACCACGACCAGCCCGAGCCCGAGCCCGATGGCCAGCGACACGCCGAGCCGCGCGAGGTCGTCGGGCAGCGTGGTCGGCAGCTGCGAGCGGCTGAGCTCGGTCAGGTCGGCGAGGCCGCTGGCGATCCCCACGAAGAGCCCGGTGATCAGCAGCAGTGGCGCGGCGGCATGCAGTCCCCGCCGCAGCAGCCAGACCAGCGCGACCACCGACACGACGACCGAGCCGAACGCGTAGACGCTCGACCCGAGTCGGGTGCCGACGCCGAGCGTCGTCGCACCCCACGCGCCGGCGACGTGCACGGCGCTCCCGAGCGCGACCAGCACGAGCGCGGTCGCGACCGCGGTCGTCGCGACACGCGTCCGACTCAGCACCACGAGCAGCACCGCCGCGACCGCCGACAGCGCGAGCCACGGCCAGGGCGACGGGCCGGGGACCCAGCGCACGTCGCCGCGCGCGGTGATGACTGTCCCCTCGTCGCGCACCTGCACGCGGAACCGCTGGACGACGTGCTGGTCGCCGGGGTCGGCCTGCACAGGGGGTGGGTCGTTCGCGCCCATCCAGTGCGCGCGGTGGTCGTGCCAGCGCGCGACCGGTTCGTCGCCGATGCGGCGCCATTTCGGCGGCGCCTCCGCGTCGGCGCGTCGTGGGATGCCGCCCGTCGCCGTCCGCGATCGGTTGAGGTACGTCGCCGGGGAGCGCGTGTTCTCGAACGCGCCGCGAGGCCCGACGCGCAGGTACGGCTCGCCGTCGTAGCCGAGGACGACGACGTCGTGGTCGGTGCGGTTCTCGATCTCGAGCCGGTCGCCGACGTCGACGGCCCGGATCGTGACGCCGGCTCGTTGCGGCGTGACCGACAGGATCCGCGTCTCGTAGTTGGTGGGGCGCACCCCGCCGACGCCGTGGGCCGACGCCGGCGCGGCGGAGGTCACGACGCCCGCGACCGCGATGCCGCCGGCGAGCAGCAGCTTCATCAGCACCCGCACCCCGGTCACTCCGTGCCCGTCGCCTCTGCTGCGCGGACGGCCTCGATGAGATCGCCGCGCGCTCGGGCAACGCGCGACCGGATCGTGCCGACGGGGGTGCCGCAGATCTCCGCCGCCTCCTCGTAGGAGCAGCCGACGACCTGGGTGAGCACGAACGCCTCGCGCCGGTCGTCGTCGAGCCGCGTGATCAGCTCGTCGAGGGCGTGGCCGCCGGCGCGGTCAGAAGTCGCGTCGCTCGTGACGGCCGCCTGGGCCGTGGCGCGGCCGGTGAGGCGACGTCGTCGTGTCCGGCCCCGCAACGCGTCGGCGCAGGCGCGGCGCGCGATCACGAACAGCCAGGTGCGGGCCGTCGAGTCGCCACGGAACCGGCCGAGGCTGCGCCAGGCACGGACGTACACGTCCTGCGTGACGTCGTCCGCGTCGGCCGTCCCGACGAGCCCCGCGACGAACCGCCAGATCTCGCTCTGGGTGCGGCGGATGAACGACGCGAGGGCGAGCGCATCGCCTTCACGCGCCGCGAACGCCAGCCGCGTCAGCTCGTCCATGACGGTGCATGCCTCTCGACGCCTGCCGGCGACGATACTGGGGAACCCACGGGGCGCCGGAGTCGACTACCCGAGCATGAGCGAACCACGGATCACCTGTGAGGAGTGTCGCATCGGGATCTCGTCCCGCCTCGACGACGAGGACCCGGGCTGCCCGTCCGCCGCGCTGCACGCGCACCTCGCCGGGTGCGCCGACTGCCGAGGCTTCGAGAGCGAAGCGACGCGGCTGCACCGCGCGTCGCGGGTGACCGCGGCGCCGGCCGTGCCCGACCTCACGCCGCGGGTCCTCGCCGCGATCGGTGACACCAGGGGACGAGCCGAGCCGGCGGCGACCGACCACCTCGACGCGTGGCGCCTCGGCCTGGCAGTCGTCGCGCTGGTGCAGATCGCCCTCGCGATCCCCGCCCTCCTGTTCGGGACCGACGCCGGTCTCCCCGTCCACACGGCCCGCCACCTCGGGTCCTTCGACGCCGCGCTCGGCGTGGGCTTCCTCGTGATCGCCTGGAAGCCCAGCCGGGTGCCAGGCTTGATCCCCATGACGCTGGCGCTCGTGGCGTTCCTGTGCCTCTCGTCGGTCGTCGACGTCGCCAGCGGCCGCACCGCGGCGCTCGGCGAGCTGACGCACGTCACGGAGCTCCTCGGGCTCGCGCTCTGCCTGCTGATCGGACGGGCGACCTCGTCGCCGGGCCGTCGGGGTGTCCCACTCGTGGGGCGGCCCGCATGACGGCCGTGTCCCCGCGCCGTCGACTCCTGCGCCGCGCCCTCGCGGTGGCCGCGCTCGCCGGTGGGCTGGTGGTGCTGTTCGCTTCGCCCGCCAGCGCGCACGCCGAGCTTCGGCAGTCCGACCCCGCGCCCGGCGCGGTGCTCGCGAAGGCACCGAAGGAGATCAAGCTCAGCTTCACCGAGAGCGTCGACGCGAAGGGCGGTGCCATCCGCGTCTTCGATGCTCAGAGCGAGCGCGTCGACGACGGTGGTGTCGACGTGTCGGGCTCGACCGTTCGCATGCCCTTGCCCGACCTCGGCAACGGCTCCTACGTCGTCACCTGGCGCGTCACCTCGTCCGACGCGCACCCGATCAGCGGTGCGTTCACGTTCCAGGTCGGCCAGGGCGGCGCGGGTGCGACCAGTCAAGAGGTGCAAGGTCTCGCGAACCGGTTGCTCGCCGAGCAGGGCGGTGACCGCGTCGTCGGCGCGATCTATGGCGTCACGCGCTTCATGGTGTTCGCCGGCCTCGCGCTGCTGATCGGTGGCGCCTTCTTCGCCTTCGCGATCTGGCCGCCGGCGCGCCTGTCGAAGGGTGCGAAACGGGTCGTGCAGATCGGCTGGCTCACGACGTTCCTCGGGACCCTCGTCGGGCTCCTCGTGTACGGGCCCTACGCCGAAGGGCTCGGCCTCGGCTGACATGTTCACGACGAGCCTGCTCGGCGACACGCTGAGCGTCCGCTTCGGGCAGGTGTGGCTCGCCCGCCTCGTGCTGTTGCTCCTCACCGTCCCGGTCCTGCTGAAGCTCTTCGCGAAGGACGAATCTCCCGAGCCGGCGCCCAAGCGACTGACCGCGCTGTGGCTCGGCGCCGGGGCCGTGCTCGGGGTGCTGCTCGCCGCGACGCCCGGCATCTCGGGCCACGCGACGAGTGGTGACTGGACCACCGCGGCCGTCCTCGCCGACACCATCCACGTGCTGGCGATGGCGCTGTGGCTCGGCGGCCTCGTCGTGCTCGCGGTGGTGGGGCTGGCGAGGAAGGCGCCCGCGAGCGCGCGCGACGCGCTCGAGCCCTTCTCGCGCATGGCGCTCGGCTGCGTCCTCGCGTTGGTGGCCACCGGTGCGTTCCAGACGTGGCGCCAGGTCGGCAGCCTCGATGCGCTCCGCACCACCGACTTCGGGCGCATCCTCGTCGTCAAGCTCGTGCTCGTCGCGCTCGTCGTGGTGTTCGCCGCGTTCAGCCGCGAGATCGTCCTGCGGCTCGTCCCGCCGCGCGAGGAGCATGAGCCGAGCCTGCCGATCGTCGCCGGTGGATCGGACGACGACACCATGGAGGTGGACGAGTACGAGATCGACGAGGAGTACGAGACCCGCCAGCTTCGGCGCTCGGTGTGGGCGGAGATCGCGACCGCCGTCCTCATCCTCGCGGCGACCGCGCTGCTCGTGAACGCGCCACCGGCGAAGACTGCCCAAGCCTCGAGCGGAGGCGGCGTCGCCGGCGTCACGCTCGAGGGTGAGGCGGTCAACGTCGACGTCACCGTCACGCCGGCGACCGCGGGCACGAACGACGTCCACGTCGACACCTCCAACCGGCAGGGCGCGCCGATGGACGTCGACGAGCTGAAAGTCACGTTCGCGCTGCCCGACAAGGACATCGCGCCGATCGACGTCCCGCTGCGCCGGCTGTCGCCGGGGCACTACTACTCGCCGGGCTTCCAGGTGCCGCTCGACGGCGAGTGGCGGGTCACGGCGAAGCCGCTGCTGTCCGAGTTCGAGCAGCCGACGCTTCGCGGGACGATCGACATCGGCTAGTGGAGTACGTCTCCGAGGCGAACACCCTCTTCACCGTCCTCACGCTGATCGCGAACGTCGCGCTCGTCGCGCTGCTGCTCGTCGGGCTCGGTGCGCTGATCGGCGGCGGGCCCCGCCGCTTCGCGAGCCGGGTCGTCGCGGTCGTCGGTCCGCGGGCACCCGTGCTCGCGCTCGTCGTGGCGACGGTGACGACCCTCGGCAGCCTCTACTACTCCGAGATCGTCGGCTACATCCCGTGCGAGCTGTGCTGGTTCCAGCGCATCTGCATGTACCCGCTCGTCGCCGTCCTCGCGGTCGGCGTCATCCGGCGTGACCGTGCGGTGGTCTGGTACGCCGCACCGCTCGTCGTCGTCGGCGCACCCGTCTCCCTGTACCACTGGCTCGTCGAGCGGGTGCCGTCCCTCGCCGAGGGCTCCTCGTGCTCGGTGTTCTCGCCGTGCAGCGTGCCCTTCTTCGAGGAACTCGGGTACATCACCCTGGCGTTCATGGCATTGAGCGCGTTCCTCCTCATCGGGGCGCTGCTCGTGACCGCGATCGCCTCGGACCGATCCCAGCGAAAGGCAACCCCATGAGTCGTTTCCCCTCGCAGCGGGCCTCCAGGCAGCGGGCCTCGACGCGCCGGCCCTTCCTGGTGCGGGCGCTCGCCCTGCTCGCGGTCGCCGCGGTCGTCTGCCTCGCGGCAGCCCCCGCCGGCGCGGGCGGCGAGCTCGACGAGGAGCGCAGCCCGAAGGTCATCGTCACGGGCACGAAGCTGAAGGCATCCGGCGACATCGGCACGCCCGACGACCCGGCGATCGGCAAGGTCGCGCCGGAGCTCACCGGCCTCAGCCTCGCGGGCAAGCAGATCACCTTTGGCGACGAGGGCACGCCGCGCATCCTCGTCTTCCTGTCGCACGCGTGCCCGCACTGCCAGGCCGAGGTGCCGCGCATCGTGAAGCTGGCGAAGGCGGGCAAGCTCGACGGCGTCGAGATCCAGACCGTCGCGACGAACACCACGAAGCAGCTGCCGAACTGGCCGCCCTCCAAGTGGCTCAAGCGGGAGGACTGGCCCTACAAGCCCGTCCTCGCCGACGACGATCAGCTCCGCGCGTTCTTCGCGTACGGGGGGAGGCGTTCCCGTACTTCGTCGCGATCGGCGCGGACGGCAAGGTCGCAGGTCGCGTGAGCGGCGAGATCGAGCCGGCCACGCTCGCGACGGCCGCCGAGAACCTCGTCGCGGGTCAGTCGCTGTTCGAGTGAGTCGCGTCCACCGCCTGACGACGGCGCGTGGGTGCACGCTCGACAGCGACCGACGAGGTCGATGCGGTGGTGCTCCGTCGTGAAGCCCGTCGCGCGGTCGATCTCCTCGACGGCGTCGGCGAGCGACGCCTCGAGGTGTGCGCTCGCGGGGACGTCCTCGACCGCGCCGCAGACCGAGCAGACGAGGTGGTGGTGATGGTCGCCGGTGAGGTCCTCGGCGAGCTCGAAGCGCGCGTGCTCGGCGTTCGTGACGATGCGGTGCACGATGCCGGCCTGCTCCAGCACCACGAGGTTGCGGTAGGCGCTGCTCTGGGCGAGGTCGCCGCGTGACGACAGGATCTCCGGGAGCGTGAGTGGCCGATCGGCGGCTCGCAGCACCTCGATGATCGCGGCGCGGTTGCCGGTGAGCCGCTGGCCGACGCTCGTCAACCGTGCCGTCACCTCGTCGTGCGCGTCACCGACGGGCTCGCGCACCTGCTGGCTCGCCACCGCGCCGAGTGTACCGTCGGTCCCGATGGCTCCTCCCGGTGGTACCGCGGCCGGTGGTGAGGACGCGACCGCGCGCTTCGTCGAGCTCGTGCAACGTCCCGACACGTCGATCCCGCTCGACGAGGTGCTGCTGGTGATCGCGGCGCACGACCACGTCGTCGACGAGGCACGCGCGCGCGACCGGCTCGACGGGCTCGCGTCGGCGTGCGAAGCAGATGCCGGCGCGATCGCGCGCCACCTCTTCGTGACGGAAGGGTTCCGTGGCAACACGGTCGACTACGGCGACCCCGAGAACTCCTACCTCGACGTGGTGCTCGAGCGTCGCGTCGGCATCCCGATCACGTTGAGCATCCTCATGATCGAGGTGGCGCGCCGCGGCGGCGTCCCGCTCGCGGGCGTCGGCATGCCCGGGCACTTCCTCGTGGGTGCGGGTGACGGCGTCTACTTCGATCCGTTCCACGACGGTCAGCGGCTCGACGTCGACGGCGCCCGCGGCATCTTCTCGGAGCTGCGGGGAGACGTCGCGTTCCGGCCCGAGTTCCTCGCACCCGTCGGTCCTCGCGCGATCGTGGCCCGCGTCCTCGCGAACCTCCTCAACGCGTTCGTCGACCGCGACCCGACCGCGGCCGTGTGGGCGGCGCGCCTGCGCCTGCGGATCCCCGGGCTCGCTCCCGGCGAGCGACGCGAGATCGCTGCGCTGCTCGGGTCGCTCGGTCGCTTCGAGGAGGCGGCCAACGAGCTCGATGCGCTCGCTCCCCTGCTCGACGACGACGTCGCGCAACGGCTGGCGCGTGACGCCGCGGCGTTGCGCGCCCGCGCCAACTGAGCCGATGGCCGGCAGTCACTGTCCGATGTTCCCGCTCGGGAGCGTGCTCTTCCCGCACGCGGTGCTGCCGCTGCACGTGTTCGAGCCCCGCTACCGCCAGCTCACCGAGGAGTGCCTCGCGGGGGACGGCCGCTTCGGCGTCGTGCTCATCGAGCGGGGGAGCGAGGTGGGCGGTGGTGACGTGCGCTTCGACGTGGGCACCGTCGCGCAGATCGTCCAGGCCGGGCGCTTCGACGACGGGCGGTACGCACTCGTGACGGTCGGCGCGCAGCGCGTGCGGGTGCGAACGTGGTTGCCCGACGAGCCCTACCCGCGAGCCGAGATCGAGCCGCTCGCCGACGATCCCGGTGGCGCCGAGCGCGGCCAGGTCGACGAGGTGGCGCGATTGCTCGAGCGCGTGCTGGCGCTGCACGTGGAGCTCGGTGCGCCCGCTGTCCCCGCGACCGACCTCGACGAGGACGTCGTGCACGCCTCGTTCCAGCTCGCGTCCCGGTCCCCGCTCGGTCCGCTCGACGCGCAGGCGCTGCTCGAGCTCGACGACGCCGGCTCGCGCCTCGGCCGGCTCGCCGACCTGCTCACCGAGGAGGCGCAGGTCCTCGAGTTCCGGCTGTCGGACGGGTGATGGCGCGTACGCTCGTCGGCATGGAGACCTCACGGCCCGACGACGGTGCGCAGGGCGAGCGGGACGAGGATCTCGTCGCGCTGGAAGGGCTCGAGGCCGAGTTCAGCGACCTCGAGTCGGAGCTGGCGCGCATCGAGCAGTCGCGCGAGGGGCCGGCCGAGCCTCGCTCCTGAGGTCGGCGACATGCCACGCGTCCGGCTGCGGTTCTTCGCCGCCGCGCGCGACGCCGCCGGCTGCACGACGACCGAGCTCGACGCGGCCACGGTGGAAGACGCACTCTCGCAAGCGCGCGCGGCCTACGGCGACGACTTCTCGGCGGTGCTCCAGCGGGCGCGCGTCTGGGTCAACGGAGACGAGCCCGTCGACGGCGAGCGGTCGCCACTCCGGGACGGTGACGAGGTGGCCGTGATCCCGCCGGTGAGCGGCGGCTGACCTTCCGGGACGGCGCGTCAGGAACGACGCGCCGTCACGAGCCACACCGCGGCACCCATCTGCACACCTTCATCCGTCACGTGCGGCTCGAGCGACGCGCGCACCGCAGCGAAGGCGCGCGCACGTGCGTCGTCGGAGAGGTCGCCGAGGACCGCTCGCATCATCCCGCCGTTCTCCACGAACGACTGCGCGTCGTCGAGGGTGCCGTACCCGCCGATGAGGATCGTGGTCTCGAGCTTCTCGGCCGCGGCGTCGACGAGTCCCACGCGCTCGAGCGAGTCGAGCAGCGCGGCGGGATCCGCGTAGCGGAACGGGCCGGGCTGGTCGGGTTCGGGCAGTCCGCCGGGTGGCGGTCCGACCGCCTCGATGATCGCTCCCATCGGCTCCGCGACCCAGGAGTTCTCGAACGCCGGCGCCCAGCAGACGAACGAGACGACCCCGTCCGGCGCGAGCGCGCCCGCGAGGTTCAGGAACGCCGCGTCGGGGTCTTCGAAGAACATGATCCCGAACCGGCTCACGATCGCGTCGAAGGGCCCGCCGAGGTCGTCGACCTGCGCGTCGGCGACGACGAACGAGGCGTCGGCGTCCGCGACGTGTTCCGCCCGGTCGCGGGCGATCTGCAGCATGGGCTCGGACAGGTCGGCCCCGACCGCGGTGCCGTCGGGCGCGACGCGCTGCGCCGCGTCGATCGTCATGGCGCCGTTGCCGCAGCCGACGTCGAGGACACGACGGCCGTTCGAGAGCTGCGCCCGGTCGAGGACCGCGGCGCCGAACGGGGCGAGCATCTCGTCGAAGCGATGGGGGTGGGCGACCCACTCGCGGGAGTCGTCACCGTTCCAGTACTCGCGCATCTCTGCGTTGGTGTCACCGATCACAGCGGCACGCTACTGGTACCCTCGTCGCGATGTCAGAGCCGCGACGCCGCCGCGTCGACGTGATGCTCTCGCCCGAATACCTCGACGGCCTCGGCGACCAGAGCCTCGACCAGCTGCGTGCGATGCACGAGGAGTGCCTCGAGGTCGAGACCGAGATCTCCTACGTCCGCCGGATCGCGCAGGCCCGCATCGACATCGTCAAAGCCGAGCTCGACCGGCGCGCTGGCCGGTGGGTCCGTCGGCGACCTCGTCTCGGCGCTCCCGAAGATCCTCGCCGACGACACGCCCCGCGCGGCACCGGAGCACAGCCGCCTGCCGCGGCACCTGGCGCCGGCGCCGAACATCGAGTGGAAGCGCGGCCTCGAGCGCCTGATCACCGACGCGACGCTCGTGAACCTCCCCACGATGTCCGACGAGGCGCTGGGGCACACGATCGAGCAGCTCGGCGAGCTCGAGGCGGAGACGTCCGAGCGCCGCAAGGCGCTGCACGCGGTCATCGACACCGTCGAAGCGGAGCTGGCTGCCCGCCACGTCGCGCAAGCCTGACGCGCGTGGCCGACGCGATCGAACAGCGGCTCCACGACCTCGGGGAGTTCATCCGCGACCGCCGCCACGACGCGCACCTCTCGGTGCGCAAGATGAGCGAGCTCGCGGGGATCTCGAACCCGTACCTGAGCCAGATCGAGCGTGGGTTGCGCAAGCCGAGCGCCCAGATCCTCCAGCAGATCGCGAACGCGCTGCGCATCTCCGCGGAGTCGCTCTACGTGCGGGCGGGCTTCCTCGACGAGCGCGACGAGGAGACGCCCGACCTCGAGCGTGCGATCAGCCGTGATCCGTCATTGTCGGAGCGGCAGAAGGAGACGCTGCTCGAGGTGTACCGCTCGTTCCGCGCCGACGCGGGAAGGCCGTCCGCGCCGGGAGAGCAGTCACAGACCGGAAAGTAGGATGGCTGCTCCTATGTCGGTCCGGCGCGTCGCCATGCTCAGCGTGCACACGTCGCCGCTGGCCCAGCCCGGATCGGGCGACGGCGGCGGCATGAACGTGTACGTGCGCTCCCTCGCCGGTGCGCTCAGCCGGGCCGGCGTCGAGTGCGACGTGCTCACCCGTGCCGAGGACGGCCGGCAGCCGCAGATCATCGAGATCGAGCCCGGCGTCCGCGTCGTGCACATCCCCGCGGGTCCGGTGGCGCCGATCGACAAGCAGCGACTCCCGGGGCTCGTCGACGAGTTCGTGGCCGAAGCGCGCGGTCACCTCGAGCGCTCGCCTGGCTTCGACGCGCTGCACGCGCACTACTGGATCTCCGGTGCCGTCGGGCACCAGCTCAAGCACGAGCTCGATCTCCCGCTCGTGACGACGTTCCACTCCCTCGCCACGACGAAGCGCGCGGCGGGCGTCGACGACGACGGTGCCGAGCGGGTGCGCATCGAGCGCGAGGTCGTCGCCTGCAGCGATCGGCTCATCGCGTCCGCGCCCGTCGAGGCGTCGGAGCTCGTGCTGGCGTACGACGCGGATCCCGACCTCGTCGAGGTCATCCCGCCCGGCGTCGACCACACCGTGTTCTTCCCCGACGACCAGCTCGCGGCGCGCCATGCCCTCGGCCTGCACGTCGAGGGTCCGTTGCTCCTGTTCGTCGGGCGGATCCAGCCGCTCAAGGGCGTCGACCTCGCGCTCGGCGACGCTCGCCGAGCTGCCGACGTCGGCGTCGCTCGTCGTCGTGGGCGGCCCGAGCGGGATCGACGGGGAGCGCGAGGTCGCGCGGCTGCACGCCCTCGCCGACGACCTCGGGGTGACCGATCGCGTCCGGTGGGTGCCGCCGCAGCCCCACGAGGCTCTCGCCGACTGGTACCGCGCCGCCGACGTCTGCGTCGTGCCCTCCCGCACCGAGTCGTTCGGGCTCGTGGCGCTCGAGGCCGCCGCGTGCGGCACGCCCGTGGTCGCCGCCGACGTCGGTGGCCTGCGGTCGCTCGTCGACGACGGGCACACCGGCTTCCTCGTCGCCGAGCGCACCCCTGACGCATTCGCCGCTCCGGTCGCGCGCCTGCTCGGCGACCGCGAGCTCGCCCGGACGATGGGCGCCCGCGCGGCCGCCCGGTCGGGCGGCTACACGTGGAACATGACCGCGGCGCGGCTGCGCCGCGTCTACGCCGACGTCGGCGCCCGCGAGCTCGTCGCCTGCACCTGAGGCGCGCCGGGTGACCGGCAACGATCCCCAGGAGCTCGCAGCACGCGAGCGCGCGGCGCACGACCTGCTTGCCGCCCACCTCGAAGGCGTCGTCGCCCACGAGGAGTGGATCCAGACCGTCGAGTACGACCCCGAGCTGCGCCGCTGGTACGTGCGCTTCGGGTGTGAAGGCCGCGACGCGACGACCATCTACTTCGACCTGCACCAGCGGACGCTGCGGTACGAGGTGTACTTCCTCCCCGACCCTCCCGCGAACCACCTCGAGCTCTACCGCTTCCTGCTCCAGCGCAACCACTCGTTGTACGGCGCGCGCTTCTCCATCGGCCCCGACGGAGACCTGTACCTCACGGGCCGCGTCGCGCTCGAGCACCTGACGGTCGAGGAGCTCGACCGGGTGATCGGTGTGCTGTACGAGCTCGTCGAGACGTGGTTCCAACCCGTCCTCCGGCTCGCGTACCGCTCCACCCCGCGCCCCTGAGCGCGCAGGTGACGCTGAGCCACGACAGCTGTGGCTCACGGTCACATGCGCCCGGTCGTGCCGAACGACGCATCGACTAGGTTGCGCGCCTCGGGCCCGAGGTGCAGGAAGGCCCGGCCCGTTCGGGGAAGTGCGGGTCGGATCCGATCGTTCCTCGGGCCCGACCGCGCACCGGAGCCCGGGCCCGAGCGGCCCGGCGCCGAATAGCCTCGATCGGATGCCGACGCTCGCGCTCCTCGGTGGTGGTCGCATGGGCGCCGCGCTCGTGCACGGGCTCCTCGACGCCGGTTGGGACGCCGAGGGGATCGTCGTCGCCGAGGTCGACGCCGAGCGCCGGCGCGAGCTCGAGGAGAGCTACCCCGGCACGCGCGTCGTGCCGAGCCCCGCGTGGGCCGTCGCCGAAGCCGACGTCGTGGTCGTCGCGGTGAAGCCGGCCGACGTCACGTCCGCGCTCGAGCAGGCGTCGACGAGCCTCGGCCACGAGACGCTCGTGCTGTCCATCGCGGCCGGGGTCCGGATCGGCATCGTCGAGGCCGCGGCGCCAGGACGCCCCGTGGTCCGCGCGATGCCGAACACGCCCGCACTCGTGGGCAAGGCCGCGACCGCGATCGCGGCGGGCAAGCATGCGACCGACGAGCACCTCGCGATCGCCGAGCGGATCCTCGGCGCCGTGGGCATCGTCGTGCGCGTGCCCGAGGAGCACCTCGACGCGGTCACCGGGCTGTCGGGATCGGGTCCGGCCTACGTGTTCCTGGTGGCCGAGGCGCTGATCGACGCCGGCGTGCTGACGGGCCTGCCACGGCCGGTCGCCGAGGCGCTCACCCGCGAGACGCTCCTCGGCGCCGCGACGCTGCTCGCACGCGGCGACGAGAGTGCCGAGCAGCTCCGGGCCGCGGTGACGTCACCGGGCGGCACGACGGCGGCCGCGCTGCACGTGCTCGAGCAGCAGGGCGTGCGCGCCGCGCTGCTCGACGCGGTCCGCGCCGCGGCCCGCCGCTCCCGCGAGCTGGGTGAAGAGTGACCCGCCGACCGCGGAGCCGGCGCCCGCCGCGCCTCGACGACCTCCCCGCGTTCACCGCCCCGTCCACGCCTGACGAAGCCGGCCCGCCGTCGCTCTCGCAGCAGCTGGCCGAGCGCCGCGTCTCTGGCGCGCACGCCCGGCTCGGACCCGGCGAGGTGTCCGCCGTCGTCGGACGGCTCGCCGCCGGCCACGCCGATGCGACCCTCGGGCTCGATCTCGGCCGCATCACGCGTGAGGAAGCCGAGGCCGCGCTCGAGTCCGTCTGGGGCGCCGACGCCGGCGGCACGCGGATGACGATCGATCCCGAGCACACGACGGTGGCCGCGGCGCGCGCGAGCGCGCGGCTCGTCGAGGTCGCCGGCGAACGTGGCCGTGTCGCGCTCGGCGACCGGTCGTCCCGCGTCGCTGCTGAGCGCGTACGGCGCGATCGCCGCCGCGCTCGACGATGCCGGCGCCCGCGTCGTCGATCTCGGCGCGTACGGTCCGTTCCACGGCTCGCGCCTGCTGTGGTGGGTCGACGGCGTCGCGGTCGTCACCGACGGCGCGAGCCTCCTCTCCGACGCCGGGCTCGGCACGGGCGACGAGTGGCTGTTCGCCATCGGCCGCCCCGACCTCCTCGTCTGCGACCGTGGCTTCGCCGCCGCCGGCATCGCCGCCGGGCTCGAGACGATCGCCCTCGCCGACCTCGACGCCGTCGTCCTCGGCGTCGCCGAGCGCCGGGAACGGGCGGTGCGGGTCGATCCCGATCGACGAGCAGCGTCCGCCGGGGGCCTACGACCCCTGGTCGACGCGCTCACCGCCTCGCTCGAGCCCTGCCCTCGACCCTGACGAAAGCTTGCGAGGTCTCCCAAAAAGGATGAATCCGTCTCCAGGCCCCCCCGCCACACTCGACAACTCCCGCCCCGGACGCCTACGCTGCCAACCTCACAGCGGGGGAGAGGGGTGAGCCGCGTGGCGCAGTCCTTTGCAAAAGCACGCTTCCTGACCGTTCAGGAAGTCGCGGACATGCTGCGGGTGTCGTCGATGACGGTGTACCGCTTGATCAAGAACAACGAGCTGCCGGCCGTGCGCGTCGGGCGGTCGTTCCGCGTCCGCGACACCGACGTCGACGCCTACCTCGCCTCCCGCTACACCCAGGCCGGCTGAGGGCCCTCAGCCTGAAGAGCCGCCGCCTGAAGGCTCGCACGGCCTCGGGCGGCCCGCCCGAATCGAACGGCGGATGAGCCGTCCGGTCGCCTTCCTCTCCGACTACGGGACCGTCGACGAGTTCGTCGGCGTCTGCAAGGGCGTGATGCTCTCCGGCGCGCCCGATCTGCGGGTCCTCGACCTCACCCACGACATCCCGCCGCACGACGTGCGGGCGGGCGGGCTCGCCCTCGTGCGGGCCGTCCAGTACCTCCCCGAGGGCACCGTGGTGCTGGCGGTCGTCGACCCCGGCGTCGGCACCGATCGGCGCCTCGTCGCCGTCGAGTGCGAGCACGCCACGTTCGTCGGCCCCGACAACGGCCTCCTGGCCTCCGCGGTCGCCATGCTCGGCGGGGCGCAGACCGTCGTGTCGCTCACGAACGCCGAGTTCCACCTCCCCGCACCCGGGCCGACGTTCGCGGGACGCGACGTGCTGGCTCCGGCGGCCGCCGCGCTGGCCACGGGCACCCCGATCGGTGACCTCGGCGAGCCGGTCGACCCGGTCGGGCTCGTGCCGGGGATCCTCGGGCTGCCGAACGTGACGGAGTCGGGGGCGATCGACGCCGAGGTCTGGTGGGTCGACCGCTTCGGCAACGCCCAGCTCAACGTGGGACCGGAGGAGCTCGTCGCCTTCGGCGCCGCGCCCGACGGGCTGCTCGAGGTGCGGATGGGCGACCGCGCCAAGTCGGCCCGCTGGGTGCACACCTACGCCGACGCCAAGCCCTCCGAGCTCGTGATCGTCGTCGACTCGTACGGCCTGTGCTCCCTCGCCCTCGACCGCACCTCCGCTGCGGCGGAGTACGGGCTCCGGGCTGGATCACCCGTGACCCTCGTGCCGCCCGGCGCCGATGCGAACGGGCCCGAGGGCTGACGCGAGGATCGAGGCACCATGCGCCCCGGGACGACGATCGCGATCGCGGCGCTGCTCGTGCTGATCCTCGCGGCCGCCTTCGCCCAGTTCGTCCTCCGTCTCTCGCTCTGAGGTCCGGTGACGCGGCCGCAGCGAGCAACCGAGACTGCAGGTCACGGCGCAAGCAAAGTTCACGGAGAGTGGTGGAAATCCTCAAGCGGGCCACGGAGGGCGTCGATCCGGAGATTGATCCGGCTCGCGGGCGTGGGTTGCGTGACGCCGTCGGGACCCCCGACGGTGTTCACCGGCCTCCCAGCCCGCCCCAAGGCCCACGCCCGCGGCCGGTGATCGCCCTGTCGGGCCTACGTACGATCCGGCGATGAACCTCGTCGACGTGCTGCTCGGTCGCGGCGCCCCCGAGGCGCCGGCGCTCGTCGGCGAGCAGCGGACCGTCACCTACGGCGAGCTCGCCGACGTGGCCGCCCGGCTGGGGGGCGAGCTCGTCGGGCGTGGCCTCGAGCCCGGAGAGCGTGTCGCGATCGGGTCGGGCAACGACACCGCGTTCGTCGCCGCGTACCTCGCGGCGCTCCACGTCGGCGCGATCGCCGTGCCGCTCAACCCGTCGGCACCGCCGAGCGAGCTCGGTCGCGAGCTGTCCGCGGTCGCGCCGCGCCTCGTGCTCGCGGCCGGACCGGCGGCGCCGATGCTGTCGGCGGCGGGAGCCGACGTCGTCACGGTCGACGTCGACGAGCTGGACGCATCGCCGGTCGCCTCGAGTCGACCGCGCCCCCGACGACGTCGCGGTCCTCCTCTTCACGTCGGGCACCGCGGGTGCGCCGAAGGCGGCGATGCTCACGCACGGCAACCTCGCGTCGAACATCGCGCAGGTGCAGGACCACCCCGGGCTCCGGCTCGCGTCCGACGACCGATCGCTCGGTGTCCTGCCGTTCCACCACGTCTTCGGGCTGAACGTCGCGCTCGGCGTCACGCTCGCTGCTGGTGGCGCGGTCGTGCTCGAGGACGGCTTCGACGCGGGCGAGTCGGTCGCGCGGATCCGGCGCGAGTCGGTCACGGTCATCGCCGGCGTGCCGACGATGTACGCGTCGTGGCTCGCGCTCGACGACGCCGCCGCGCCGAGCGACGCGTTCGCCTCGGTCCGGCTCGCCGTCTCCGGCGCCGCGCCGCTCCCCGACGAGGTCGCGGCGTCGTTCCACCGCCGATTCGGCGTGGTCGTCCACCAGGGCTACGGCCTCACCGAGGCGGCGCCGATCGTCACGACGACGGCGGTCGACGACCGCGACCCGCGGGCCGGGTCCATCGGCCCACCGCTGCCGGGCGTGGAGGTCCGCCTCGTCGACGCGGACGGCACCGACGTGCTCGCCGGCGACCCGGGCGAGGTCTGGGTGCGGGGCCCGAACGTCTTCCCCGGCTACTGGCACGACCAGGAGGCGACCGCCCGCGTCCTCACCGACGACGGCTGGCTGCGCACGGGCGACGTCGCCGTCGTCGAGGGCGACGAGCTGCGCCTCGTCGACCGGGCGAAGGACCTCATCATCGTGTCGGGCTTCAACGTGTTCCCGGTCGAGGTCGAGGACGTGCTGCGCGCCGACGACGCCGTGCGCGACGTCGCGGTCGTCGGTGAGCCACACCCGCGGACGGGCGAGACGGTCGTGGCCTACGTCGTGCCCGAGCCGGGCCACACGGTCGACCAGGAGGAGCTGCGGTCGGTGTGCGCCCGCGCCCTCGCGCGCTACAAGTGCCCGTCGCGCATCGAGGTCGTCGACGAGCTGCCGCGGTCGATCGCCGGCAAGCTCGTCCGTCGCGAGCTCAGGGAGCCCGAGGTCAAGCAGAAGGGCTGAGCGCCTGCACGCGCTCGTTCGTCGCGGGCCGCTTGCCCTCGGAGACGAGGAACCCCGCGTAGATCACGGTGATCCCGACGGCGAGGCTGATCGTGAACGCCTCGTCGTGGCCGACGAAGCCCTGCACGAGGCCGCCGCTCGACAGCACGAGCGTGCCGAGCGCGATGAGACCGTTCGCGGCGGCGAGACGGCCGCGGCCGGCGTCGCCGGTGCGGTCGCGGCGCGAACCGGTACGCCGACCACAGCGCGCCGCCGAGGATGACCACGGCGCCGACCCCGCTGCCGATCGCCGCGAGCGCACGCGGGAACGCGCCGAAGACGTCGCTGCCCACGGGGATCTCCACGCCCGAGACCGACTCCATCGGTGCCGCCAGGACCACGCCGGCCGCCAGCCCGGTGAAGACGAGGAGCCAGAGCCGCGTCCGGTCGCCGCGCTCGCGGCCGAAGAGGAGGTAGACGGTGCCGAGCGCGAGCCAGGGGACGTTGAGCACGGCGCCCAGCAGGTAGAAGACCCGGAACGTCCCGGTGTCCCAGCCCGTCGAGACGCCGACCGCGAGCGCGGCGGAGGCGCCGGCGAACATCGCCAGCGCGACCGTCCAGGCCGCGAGATGAGGCTGGTGGCGAGCCGTCCACCGCACGAAGGTCGCCTCGGCGAACAGCGATGCCACAGCAGTCGCGACGAAGGCGAGCCCGATGACCACGCCGAGCGAGCGTAGAGGGTCACACTTTGTGAACGGATGCACGAGCGTGCCTAGGCTTGCCCCCCGTCCCGCAGCCGCTGCCGGCGGTCGACCAGGCCTTCACGAGGGAGCACCGCCATCTCCGAGCCCCGCCCCATCCCCGAGGCCACCGTCGCCCGTCTGCCCCTGTACTACCGGGCGCTCCTCGAGATCGACGAGCACCACCGGGGGACCGTCTCCTCCGAGCAGCTCGCCGAGCTCGCGGGCGTCAACGCGGCCAAGGTGCGCAAGGACCTCTCCTACCTCGGGTCGTACGGCACCCGGGGGGTCGGGTACGACGTGGCCGAGCTCGTCGACGAGATCGCCCACGAGCTCGGGCTCACCCAGGACTGGCCCGTCGCGATCGTCGGCCTGGGCAACCTGGGCCGGGCGCTCGCCAACTACCGGGGCTTCGGCGCCCGCGGCTTCAGAATCGTGGCGCTGGTCGACGCCGACCCTGCAAAGGTGGGGGACCGTGTCGCCGACCTCCCCATCGAGTCGATCGACGGGCTCGACACCATCGTCGCCGAGCGCCAGGTGGCGATCGGCGTGATCGCCACGCCCGCGGCCGTCGCCCAGGAGGTCACCGACCGCCTCGTCGAGGCCGGCGTCGGCGCGATCCTCAACTTCGCACCCGCCGTCGTGACGGTGCGGGAGGGCGTGTCCCTGCGGAAGGTCGACCTCGCGACCGAGCTGCAGATCCTCTCCTTCTACCAACAGCACCGACCGGCTCCTACCCCATGACAGGCCAGGCGCGGGAGGGTCTCGGGGGCTACCCGGTGAACCTGCTCGTCGCCGGCCGCCGCTGCGTCGTCGTCGGCGCGGGTCGGATCGCGGCCCGCAAGGTCGAGGCGCTCCTCGCTGCCGGTGCCGTGGTGCACGTCGTGGCGCCCGACGTCGGCGACGAGATCGCCGGCTGGCGCGACGCCGGCCGGCTCACGGTCGACGAGCGCGCCTTCGAGCCCGGCGACCTCGACGGGGCGTGGCTGGCCACGGCGGCCACGAGCGAGGCCGCGGTGAACCGGGCCGTCTTCGAGGCGGCCGAGGAGCGGCGGCTGTGGGTCAACGCCGCCGACGACCCGGAGCACTGCTCGTTCACCCTCATGTCGGTGGTCCGCCAGGGCGACCTCGTCGTGACCATCGGCACCGGCGGGCGGAGCCCGGCCCTGGCCACCTACCTCAAGGACCACGTCACCGAGGAGATGGGCCCGGAGTGGGGCGAGCTCCTCGAGATGCTGTCCGAGGCCCGAGAGCGACTGCGGGCAGGTGGCGTTTCGAGCGAGACTGTCGATTGGAAACGTGCCCTCGACTCGGGCATGCTCGATCTCATCCGCGCCGGCCGTCAGGCCGAGGCAAAGGAGCTCCTCGAGGCGTGTCTCTCGTCGTCGTCGGACTGAACCACCGCACCGCGGCAGTCGACCTGCTCGAGCGGATGACGGTGCCCCCTGCGGGGCTGCCCAAGGCCCTCCACGACCTCGAGGGTCGGGAGCACCTGGCCGAGGTGGTCCTGCTGTCCACGTGCAACCGCACCGAGGTCTACGTCCGCACGACCCGGTTCCACGACGGGATCGAGGACGTCCACCACTTCCTCGCCGACTGCTCGGGCCTCGACCCCGACGACATGGCCGAGCAGCTGTACACGTACCACGACGAGGCCGCGGTGACGCACCTCTTCGGGGTCACGTCGGGCCTCGACTCGATGATCATCGGCGAGAGCGAGATCCTCGGGCAGGTGCGCGAGGCCTGGCAGATCGCCGAGGCCGAGGGCACCGCAGGGCAGCTCCTGTCGCGGACCTTCCGCCATGCGGTCGAGGTCGGCAAGCGGGCCCGCACCGAGACGGGCATCGGGCGCCACGCGGTCTCGGTCTCGTCGGCCGCGGTGCGCGTCGCTGCCGAGCAGCTCGGCTCGCTCGAAGGACGACGGGTCCTGCTCCTCGGTGCCGGTGAGGTCGGCGAGGGCATGGCGCTCGCGCTCGCGGGCGCGGGTGTCGGCGAGATCATCGTCGCGAACCGCAGCCGGGCACGCGGTCAGCAGCTCGCGAAGCGCGTCGGCGGCCGCTCGGTGCCGCTCGACGACGTGCTCGACGTCCTCGTGTCGAGTGACGTGTTGCTCGCGTCGACCGGTGCGTCGAACACGCTGATCGAGCGCGGCGACATGGAAGAGGTCATGCAGCGCCGCGACGGACGCGCGCTGCTCGTCGTCGACATCGCCGTGCCGCGCGACGTCGACCCCGGGGTCGGCCAGGTGTTCGGCGTGAAGCTCCTCGACATCGACGACCTGAAGGCCGTCGGCGAGGAGTCGCTCGAGCAGCGGCGCGCCGAGGTCGGCAAGGTGCGCGTGATCATCTCCGACGAGCTCGACCGCTTCCGCGTCGAGCGCTTCGCCCGAGAGGTCGCCCCGCTCGTCACGTCGCTGCGCGACCACGTCGAGGACCTGCGCGAGAGCGAGATCCAACGCGCCGCCGCGCGGCTCGAGGCGCTCGATCCCGCCGCGCGCGAGGTCGTCGAGCAGATCACCCGCGGGTTCGTCAACAAGCTCCTGCACGAGCCGAGCGTGCGACTCAAGGACGCGTCCGGCTCCGCGCTCGGTGAGCTCTACGCCGACGCGATCGCTGCTCTGTTCGCCCTCGACGAGCCGCCGTCGTCCTCGAACGAGTGAGGGCCGAGCAGCCGAGCGGCCCGGAGGGCGGCGGCTGGTACCCAGCCGCCGAGCGAGCGCGACCATGAGGCGGTCAGCGTGACGCGCGTCGCGACCCGCGGCAGCGCGCTCGCCCGCTGGCAGGCCGAGCGGGTCCTGGAGCGGCTCGGTGGAGACGGAGAGCTCGTGATCGTCGTCACCAGCGGTGACCAGCGCGCCGACGTCCCGCTGCACACGATCGGTGGCACCGGCGTGTTCGTCAAAGAGGTGCAGGAGGCCGTGCTCGACGGCCGGGCCGACATCGCCGTGCACTCCGCCAAGGACCTGCCGGCCGACACGCCGGACGGGCTCGTGCTGGGGGCGTTCCCCGAGCGGGGCGACCCCCGCGACGCGCTGGTCGGGTCGACGCTCGACGACCTCCCGACCGGTGCCGTGGTCGCGACGGGGTCGGTGCGCCGTCGGGCCCAGCTCGCGAGCCGTCGCCCCGACCTGGGCTTCGCCGAGCTCCGCGGCAACATGCAGACGCGCCTCGAGAAGGCCGCGGACTTCTCCGCGATCGTGGTCGCGTCCGCCGCGCTCGACCGGCTCGACCTCGCCGACCGGATCGACGAACGGCTGGAGATCTCCGACATGGTCCCGCAGGTCGGACAGGGCGCACTCGCCGTCGAGTGCCGGGCCGATGACCATGCGACGCGTCAACAGCTCGCCGTGATCGACGACGAGGACGTGCGCGACGCGGTCGAGGCGGAGCGCGCCTTCCTCGCCGAGCTGGGGAGCGGGTGCTCGCTGCCGGTCGGTGCCCATGCCCGTGTCGTCGAGCGCACCTACGACGGGCGCACGGTCGCGATCGAAGGGCTCATCGCGTCGTACGACGGTGCGCGCGGTCTGTCGCTCGTCGATGACGCACGCCGACCCGCGCGTCGCCGGGCGTGAGCTCGCGGGCGCGCTCCAGGAGACGTTCGGAGTGGTCGCGTGACGGTCTGGCTCGTCGGCGCCGGCCCGGGCGACCCGGGGCTGCTCACGCTCCGCGGCGCCGAGGTGCTGGCGTCGGCGGACGTCGTCGTCCACGACCGCCTCGCGAGCGCGGCGCTGCTCGACCTCGCGCCGCCGGATGCCGAGCGCATCTCCGTCGGCAAGGCGCCGGGGAACGTCGAGATGGACCAGGACGGCATCAACGCCCTCCTCGTCGAGCACGGTCGCGCGGGCAAGCGCGTCGTGCGGCTGAAGGGCGGCGACCCCTTCGTGTTCGGCCGCGGTGGCGAGGAGGCCGAGGCGCTCGCCGCGGCCGGCGTCGACTTCGAGGTCGTGCCGGGCATCACGAGCGCGATCGCGGCCCCGGCCTACGCGGGCATCCCGGTGACGCACCGCGGCCTGTCGACGCACGTCACGATCGTCACGGGTCACGAGGACCCGGCGAAGGGACGGACCGACGTCGACTGGGAAGCGCTCGCACGGGCGGGCGGGACGCTGGTCATCCTCATGGGCGCGGCGCGCATCGCCGACATCGCGGCACGGCTCGTCGCGGGCGGCCGGTCGGCCGACACGCCGGTCGCCGCGGTGCGCAACGGCACGCGCCCCGACCAGACGACGGTGCACGCCACGCTGGCGACCATCTCCGACGCCGACGTCGCGGCACCGTCCGCCATCGTCGTCGGCGATGTCGCCGCGCTCGATCTCGGGTGGTTCGAGGACCGGCCGCTGTTCGGCCGGCGTGTCGCGATCACCCGGGCCCGCGAGCAGGCCAGCGGCCTGCGCCAGCAGCTCGAGGCGCTCGGCGCCGAGGTCCTCGAGGTGCCCGCGATCCGCGTCGAACCCCTCGCGTTCGAGCTGCCGCCGTTCGACGACTTCGCGTGGCTCGTCCTGACATCCGCGAACGGCGTCGTGGCGCTGTTCAGCGCACTCGAGCAGACGGGCCGCGACGCCCGGGCCCTGTCGCCCGTGCGGATCGCGGCCATCGGGCCCGGCACGGCCGACGCGCTGCGGCTGTTCGGTCTCCGCCCCGACCTCGTCCCGGAGCGGTTCGTCGCCGAGGCGCTGCTCGACGCGTTCCCGGAGCCGGCGGCCGCCGGCGAGCGGGTGCTGCTCGCGCGCGCCGAGCAGGCCCGCGACGTGCTGCCCGACGGCCTCGCGGATCGTGGCTACACGGTCGAGGTGCTCCCGGTGTACCGGACGGTGCGGGAAGAGCCCGATCCCGCGGTGCTCGCCCGCGTGCGCGACGGCGAGGTCGATGCGATCACGTTCACGTCGTCGTCGACGGTGAAGAACTTCTGCGAGGTCGCCGGCGAGCTGGCCGAACCGCAGCCGACGGTCGTCTCGATCGGTCCGGTGACGTCGGCGACTGCACGCGACCACGGCCTCCGCGTCGACGCCGAGGCCACCGAGCACACCATCGACGGTCTCGTCGCCGCGCTGCTCACGGCCGTTGCCGAAGAGTGATGCGTAGCACACCCTCCTGTGGAGGGTTGAGCTACGCAGGTCAGGCGGCGACGAACTCCGCGTACCATTGAGGTGTGGCGTTCCCCCAGCACCGACCGCGGCGTCTGCGACGCAGCGCCGCGATGCGCCGTCTCGTCGCCGAGACGCGCATCGGCGTCGACGACCTCGTCGCACCGCTCTTCGTGAAGGACGGGCATCGACGCTCCGGAGCCCGTCGCGTCCATGCCGGGGGTCGTGCAGCACACCCAGGAGAGCCTCCGGAAGGAGGTGCGCGGCCTCGCCGACCTCGGCGTGCCGGCCGTCGTCCTCTTCGGCGTGCCCGCCACGAAGGACGCCCGCGGCTCGGGCGCCGACGCCGCTGACGGCGTCGTGCAGACCGCACTCCGGTCGCTGCGCGACGAGGTGGGCGACACCCTCGTGCTGATGGCCGACGACTGCCTCGACGAGTACACCGATCACGGGCACTGCGGCATCGTCACGGCCGACGGCGACGTCGACAACGACGCCACGCTCGTGCGCTACGCCGAGATCGCGGTGGCCCAGGCCGACGCCGGCGCCGACGTGATCGCACCGTCCGGGATGATGGACGGGCAGGTCGGTGCCATCCGCGACGCGCTCGACAGCGCCGCTCACACCGACGTCGCGATCCTCGCCTACTCGGCGAAGTACGCGTCCGCCCTCTACGGGCCGTTCCGTGACGCGGCCGAGTGCGAACCGCAGTTCGGTGACCGGCGTGGGTACCAGATGGATCCCGCGAACGCGCGCGAGGCGGTCGCCGAGACCCAGCTCGACGTCGACGAGGGCGCCGACATGGTCATGGTGAAGCCGGCGCTCGCCTACCTCGACGTGATCAGCGAGCTGCGCGCCGCCGTCGACGTGCCGATCGCCGCGTACCACGTGAGCGGTGAGTACGCGATGGTCAAGGCCGCGGCCGAGAACGGTTGGCTCGACGGCGACGCAGTGGCGCTCGAGCACCTGACGGCGATCAAGCGCGCGGGTGCCGACTTCGTCATCACGTACCTCGCGCGCGAGGTCGCCGAGCGGCTCCAGTGAGGTGAGCGAGCGCTTCGACCGCGCACGCGCGGTCATCCCGGGTGGCGTGTCGTCGCCCGTCCGGTCGTTCGCGGCGGTCGACGGTGAGCCGTTCTTCGTGACCCGCGCCGTCGGGGCGACGATCGCCGACACCGAGGGCCGCACCTACGTCGACTACGTGCAGTCGTGGGGCGCGTCGATCCTCGGGCACGCGCACCCCGCGGTCGTCGAAGCGGTGCAACGGGCCGCGGCCGATGGCACGTCCTACGGCGCGCCGACCATGCGCGAGGTCGAGCTCGCAGAGGCGATCGCCGAGCGCGTCCCCACGGTGGAGAAGGTCCGATTGGTGTCGTCGGGCACCGAGGCGGCGATGACGGCGGTGCGCCTGGCGCGTGGTGCGACCGGTCGTCCGAAGATCGTGAAGTTCGCGGGCTGCTACCACGGACACCTCGACGCGCTGCTCGTCGCCGCCGGCAGCGGCGTCGCGACGCTCGGGCTGCCCGGCTCGGCCGGCGTCACCGAGGGCACCGTCGCCGACACGGTCGTCGCGCCCTACAACGACCTCGCCGCGGTCGATGCGGTCTTCGCGCAGCACGGCAACGACCTCGCCGCCGTGCTCGTCGAGCCCATCGCCGCCAACATGGGTCTCGTCCCGCCCGACGCCGGGTTCCTCCCGCACCTGCGGAAGCGGTGCTCGGAGCACGGGGCGCTGCTCGTCTTCGACGAGGTGATCACGGGCTTCCGGGTCGGGTCGGGTGGCGCGCAGGCACGCTTCGGCATCGCTCCCGATCTCTCGATCTTCGGGAAGGTGATCGGCGGGGGCCTGCCCCTCGCCGCGGTGGGCGGGCCGGGCGCGCTCGATGGACGAGCTCGCGCCGGTCGGGCCCGTGTACCAGGCGGGCACGTTGTCGGGGAACCCGCTCGCGACCGCAGCCGGCCTCGCGGTGCTCGGCCAGCTCGACGACGGCGCCTACGAGCAGCTCGAGAAGACCGCGGCGCGACTCACCGAAGGGCTCCGATCCGTCGCGGCCGACGCGGGCGTGCCGCTGCAGGTCCCCCGCGCGTTCACGCTGGCAGGGCTCTTCTTCGCCGACGGACCGGTGCACGACTACGACGACGCCAAGGCGTCCGATGCCGCGCGCT
Source organism: uncultured Acidimicrobiia bacterium (assembly GCA_963731815.1). Classification (GTDB taxonomy): domain Bacteria; phylum Actinomycetota; class Acidimicrobiia; order IMCC26256; family PALSA-555; genus DATBSK01. Next base: position 459,296 of record CAVSWW010000011.1, read on the forward strand.
ACGCCACGTTCTTCCACTCGATGCTCGAGCAGGGTGTCTTCCTCGCGCCGAGCGCCTTCGAGGCGATGTTCCCGAGCCTCGCCCACACCGACGCCGACATCGACCGCACGCTCGAAGCGGCCGCGGTCGCCTTGTCGGCGGGCTAGGACGGCGGCTAGGACGCGCGAGGACGGCGACGGCTCGACGTCGAGCAGTCGGAGGATCTCCCCGAACCAGCACGTCGCGTCGAAGTCGCCGGCCCCGACCCGCGCGTCGAGCTCGGCGACCGCGGGATGGCTGCCGACGAGCGCCGCGAGCTGTCGGTCGGTGCGCGGGCTCCCGTGCATGCCGGGCTCGCCGTCGATGCCGGCGAAGCAGAGCCACCGTCCCGGCTCGCCCCAGACGAGGTGCTGCGCCGGCGCCAGCTCGCGGACGCCCTCCACGCCAGGTGTGTCGGCGAGCAGGCCGGCGACGTCGGCGTGGTCGCCGTAGACGATCGCCGCCGTGCCCTCGGGCATCCACGTGAGCCCGGTGCCCTCGAGGGCCGGGCTCAGGTCGACGGGCTCGGGTTCAGTGACCGGCTCCATGGAGTGGTCGCTCACCACGATCACGACCGTCGGCTCGTCGCGCCGCTCGATCGCGTCGCGGATCGCGGCGAGACGGGCGTCGGTCGCGCGGTACACGTCGTGTGCGCCGGCCGGTCCGTGCACATGACCGGCCGTGTCCGGTGCGTTCAGGTGCCCGAACACGAAGTCGGCGTCGCTCGCCAGCGCGTCCAGCAGCACCGGCTGGGTCACGTCGTCGTGCAGGTAGCCATGCGCGTCGGTCGCCGCGCCCTCGGGCACCGCGCCGTCGGGCGGCCAGTGGGTCGACGCTGCGCCGCGCGCCCATCACGCCGACGAGCTCCTGGTCGCCGACGACGACCCTGCACTCGAGCCCGGCGTCGGTCACCGCGTCGAACACGGTGGCGACCGCCGGACCGACCGTGCTCGCGGGCCGCATGCGACCGGTCTCGTCGGGCACGTGGTTTCCGACGATGCCGTGCACGGACGGCTCGACGCCGGTCACGAACGACGCGTGGTTCGGGTAGGTCGCGGCGGGGAGCACGGCGCGCACCGAGTGCGGCTGCGGTCCCCGATGCGGCGCACCAGTCGATGAGCACGGGGGTCACGTCGCGCCCGACGGCCTCCACCGGGAGCCCGTCGAGGACGAGGAAGACGACCCGGGTCGGCCACCGGCTCAGGCGTAGCCGTGCGCCCGCTGCCACCGCAGCGTGAAGAACCCGATGATCGGCGGGATCGCGAACGTGATCGCCCGGAACACGATCACCGTGGCGAGCGCGGGGTTCGCAGGGATCCCGAAGCCGGTGAGGCCGGCGGTCAGCGCGGCTTCCTGCACGCCGATGCCACCGGGCACCGGCGCCACGCTGCCCAGCATCCCGGCGCCGATCTGCACGACCATCGAGCTCCGCGAAGCCGAGGTCGTAGCCGAATGCCTTCAGGCAGAGGCCGAGGAGGGCGGGATAGATCAGGTTCCCGGCGAGGTCGCCGCCGAGGAGCTGCATCCCCTTCCTGGGGTTGCGGACCACCGCCCAGATGTCGGAGGCGGCCTTCTTCACCGCGGGCACGACCTTGTCGTGGATCTTCGGCACGAAGAGGACGACGCCGACGAGCGCGGCACCGACGGCGATGGCGCCGAGGGTCACGCTGCCGCCGCCGCCGCCGAGCTCGAACTGCGTCGACGTCAGGGACGCCGCGCCGACGAACAGGAGGATCTGGATGATGCTGCCGACGCCGGTGCTCAGCACCATCGCGCTCCCCGCCGACGCGACCGGCACGTCCTGGTGGTGGAGGTAGTCGATCTGGAGCGCGGTGCCGCCGATCCCGTTCGGGGTGATGAGGTTCAGGAACGTGCACGAGATCTGCGTGGTCACCGTCGGGATGAACGGCAGGTCCTTGTTGACGCACCCCATGAGCGCCGTGCCCCACGCGGTGGGGATCGTGGGCCAGAGCACGAAGGCGAGCGCGGCCCATCCCCAGGTCGCGTCCTCGAACTCCTTCGTGAGCGTGTCCCAGTCGATCCCCTCGAGCGACGGGATCGCGACCGCGAGCGCGATGAGGATGCCGGCGAGCATCCCGATGTTCACGAGGCTGAGCCGCTTGATCTTGAGCGGCGGCACGTCTTCCGCGCCGGTCACCTTGGTGAGGTCTTCCCGGAGTCCCTTGAGCGTCTTCGACAGGTGCTTCTGCCCGTGCGAGACGCGCGGTGGGAGCGCGGCCGGCTGCACGAACGGGATCAGCTCGGCGACGCGCTCCTTGCCGAGGACCTTGACGGCCGCGGCGACGGCGCGGTCGTTGCCGACGAGCAGCGCCGTCGCGACGAGGAAGCCCGCGCTGTCGCGGTCGATCCAGTACTGGTTCGCGTTCGCATCGGCGGCGCTGAAGTCGTCGAACGAGACCTTGCCGTCCTGGACGAGCACGTGGTGGCCGTCGAGGGTGCCGTGGCTGATGCCGGCGTCGTGGAGCCGATGGATCTGCTTCCACGCGTCGGAGAGCACCGCGTCGCTGATCGTGGCGACACCGACCTCGTCGAGCGGCGTGCCGACGGGCGCGCTCGTGATGAGCATCGCGGCCTCGGGGCCGGCCGCGCCGGTCCGCACCAGGGTCGGGACGCGGACCTTCGCCCGGTCGGCCAGCACCAGCGCGTACCCGATGTGCTCGGTCTGCTGGAGTCGGCTCCCGAACACCGCCACGCCCGGATCGCGGTACATGATCCAGTGCCAGGCCTTGGCCGCCACCTGACCGTCGCGCTGGTCACGGCCGTACGCGTCGACGCGCAGCTGCTCACCGGACGTGAGGCGCACGTCCATGACCGCGGCCCGCGGCACCTGGTCTTCGGCATGCGCCACGTCGGCCACGTCGAAGCCGAGTGCCGTGAGCCCGTCGCGCACCTCGTTCAGCGTCGGCCGACCACCGGGGGCACCGAAGACCGCGAGCACCGCGCCCGCAGTGGCGATGCCGAGGAACAGACCACCGAGGACATCAGACGGGAACGCGGCGGCGAGGTACATCGCGGCGAGGCAGATGAGCACGATGAGCACGGCGAACATTCGGCGGAGCGGGCGCACGACGTACGGCGCGAGGACGAGCGCCAGTGCGGTGATGATCGCGACGTTCGTCGCCGGGAAGGACGGCCCGTCGCCGATGCGCACGTCGATGCCGAGCCCGGCGATGCTCTGCGGCTCGAGGATCTCGTGCAGGAGCTCGGCGATGCCCCAGGCGAGCACGCCCGCGATCGCCGCATGGGCCGCCACGTGCCACTTCTTCAGCGCGAGGAGCACGAGGGCGACACCGATCACGGCCCAGATCGAGCCGAGCGCGTACACCGCGTCGGCGGCGCCCTGCAGGCCGTTCGGGAAGTCGTTGACCGTCTCGAAGATGTTGGCGTCGACGCTCGTCTCGCCCTGCGCCCACAGCCCGGCGAGCAGCACGCCGACCGTGCCGCCCACCACGCGGACCACGTCGCTCGGCCGCCGCTCGGGTGGCTCCTCGGTGCGTCGGATCCAGGCCATAGGGTCTGGCGGGACCGTATCGGAGTGGGGAGTGGACATGGCGGGGACGGCGGGCGCGGCGACATCGACGGCACCCGAGCGGCAGAGCGCTCGTGCTCTCGCGCTGATCCTCGTCGCCGCGGTCGCCAACCTGAACCTCGCGGTCGCCAACGTCGCGCTGCCCGACATCGGCACAGGCGTTCGACGCCGTCGCAGACCGCGCTCAACCTCGTCGCCGTCGGCTACTCGCTCGGGCTCGCGGCGTCGGTGCTCTACCTCGGCGCGCTCGGCGACCGGTACGGCCGCAAGATGATGCTGATCCTCGGCGTCGCGCTCTCGATCCCCGCGTGCCTGCTCGCCGCGTACGCGCCGAGCGATCGAGGTGCTCGTTCGTCGCCCGCGTGCTCGGCGGGCTCGTCGGCGGGCATGGCGCTACCCCACCACGCTCGCGCTCATCACCGCGCTGTGGTGCGGGCCCGGCGCGCACCAGGTCGATCGCGCTGTGGTCGGCGACTCGGCGGCGCGATCGCCGCGCTCGGCCCGCTGGTCGCGGGCGCCCTGCTCGAGCACTTCTGGTGGGGATCGGTGTTCCTCGTCACGCTGCCGCTCGCCGCGGTGGCGCTGGTGCTGGCGCTCCGGTTCGTCCCCGCGCCACGTGAACGAGACGACCGATCCGGTCGACAACCTCGGCGGCATGCTCTCCGTCGTGCTGGTCGGGCGCGCTGGTCCTCGCCATCAACTTCGCGCCCGTCCCCGACAAGGGCACCGTCGCGATCGGCCTCGGCGATCGTCGCGGTCGCCGCGGTCGTCGCGTTCGTCCTCCGCCAGCGGCGCGCCGCGCAACCCGCTCTACGACCTCGACGATCGCGGCGCGCCGCATCTTCTGGGTCGCGGCCGTCGCCGGGATCATCGTGTTCGGATCGCTGATGGCCGCGATGTTCGTCGGCCAGCAGTTCCTCCAGAACGTGCTCGAGTACGACACGCTCGATGCCGGCGCCGCGATCCTGCCCGCTGCGCTCTTCATGGTCATCGTCGCGCCACGGTCGGCGAAGCTCGTCGAGGCCCACGGCGCCCGGTTCACGCTGCTGATCGGCTACGTCTTCTGCTTCCTCGGCTTCCTCACGATGCTCGCTGCTGTGGGACGAGGGCATCCCGTACTGGAAGGTCGGGCTCGGCGTACGCGTTCATCGGCATCGGCGTCGGGTTCGCCGGGCACGCCGGCGTCCCACTCGCTCACCGGTTCGGTGCCGGTCGCGACGGCCGGCATGGCGTCGGGCACCGCCGACCTCCAGCGCGACCTCGGCGGCGCCATCATGCAGTCGATCCTCGGCGCGCTGCTCACCGCCGGCTACGCGACGGCGTTCGCCGACCTGATCGCGGCGTCGCCGGACGCCGACCAGGTCAGCGACAGCGTGCAGAGCCAGCTCACGAAGTCGTTCTCGAGCGCGGCGAACACCGCCGAGCAGTACCCGCAGTACGCGGAGCAGATCATCGCGGCCGCGCAGCAGTCGTTCCTCGACGGCGCCGACTGGGCGTACACGCGCGGGGATCGTCGCGATCGTGCTCGGCGCGGCGCTCGTCTTCTTCATGTTCCCGAAGCGCGACGCGCGAGGCGCGAGCTCCTCGCGGAGTACCACGCCGAGGACGTCGCGAACGCCGCGGCCCATTCCGCGGCCTGACCCCCAACCTTCGAAGAGGTCACCTCGGCGGTCGCATCGAAGGTGATCCCGACGACGGACCAGGTGCGGAACGTGACGCTGATGAACCTCGGGACCTTCGTGGGCGCGCTCTGCTTCCTCGTCGGAGCGATCCTGCTGCTTCCCGAGAGGACCCGTTCCAACTGACCCGCGACCTACCATTCGCCCGGTCGAGAGGAGCGTCACGCTCGTGGAGAACCTGATCCTGGCGGTCGACCCCGTGCCGTGGGCACGCGCGCAGATGGCGTTCACGCTGGCCGCGCACATCATCCTCGTGCCGCTCGGCGTCTCCTGGGCGTTCATGGCGCTGATCGCCAACTACCGGGGGATCAAGAAGGGCGACGCCGACGCGATCAAGCTCGCGCAACGGTGGTCGAAGTACATGGCCGTCACGTTCGCGGTCGGCGCGGTCACCGGCACGGTGCTGACGTTCGAGTTCGGGCTCCTCTGGCCGAACTTCATGGACCGCTACGGCGCGGCGTTCGGCATCCCGTTCGCGATCGAAGGGCTCTTCTTCTTCCTCGAGGCGATCTTCATCGCGATCTACATCTACGGGTGGAAGCGCCTGAAGCCGTGGCCGCACTTCTGGACGGGCGTCCCGATCGTGATCGCCGGGATCGGCGGGACGGTCTCGGTCGTCGCCGCCAACGCGTGGATGAACGAGCCCGCCGGCTACACGCTCGACAGCGCCGGGAAGGTCACCGACGTCGACCCACTCGCGGTCATCTTCAACGACGCCATGCCGCTCGAGGCGCTCCACATGCTCGTGGCGGCGTACCTCGTCGGGGGCTTCCTCGTCGCGTCCGTCTACGCCGTGGGCATGCTGCGCGGGCGCCGCGACCACTACCACCGGCTCGGCTTCGTGATCGCGTTCTCCGTCGCCGCGGTGGCCACCCCGATCCAGATGCTGGTGGGCGACACGCTCGCGCGCTGGGTCTACAACAACGAGCCCATCAAGTTCGCGGCGATCGAGCTCGTGCCGAAGACGTCGAGCGACGTCCCCGAGACGCTCTTCGGTCACCTCAACGATGACGGCACCGTCAGCGGTGGCATCCCGATCCCCGGCTTCGCCTCGATCCTGTCCGACCCGACCGACGGCACGAACACGGTCATCAAGGGGCTCGACTCGTTCCCCGAGGACGAACGGCCGACGACGCGCGAGGTCAACACGGTCCACCTCGCGTGGGACGTGATGGTCGGGCTGGGCACGCTGCTCTTCCTGCTGTCGCTCTGGTGGTGGGCCGTCGTGATCTTCAAGCGGCGGATGGCCCAGGGGAAGTGGTTCTTACGTGCCGCCGCGATCGCCGGCGTCGCGTCGGTGATCACGATGGAGGCCGGCTGGGTCGTCACCGAGGTGGGGCGCCAGCCCTGGATCGTGTTCGGCGAGTTCAAGGTGGAGCAGGCGGCCACCGGCAACGAGGGCGTCTGGGTGACGTTCATCGTGATCGCGATCCTCTACTTCGCGCTCGCGATCACCTTGATCCTGATCCTGCGCGCCATGAGCCGGCGCTTCCGCGCCGAGGGGGACCGCGGCGACGACGACGCGCCGTACGGCCCGCGGAAGCCGATCACCCCGACCGACGACCCGCCCGATGAGAAGGTGCCGGTCGCCGCCGGGAGCGGCAGCGATGAGTGACGTCATCGCGGTCGTCCTGTTCTTCGGCATCACCGCGTACGCCCTGTTCGGCGGTGCCGACTTCGGCGCGGGCTTCTGGGACCTGATCGCCGGGGGAGCGGAGCGCGGGAAGCAGGCCCGGAACGTCGTCGACCACTCGATCGGCCCGGTCTGGGAGGCCAACCACGTCTGGCTGATCTTCGTCCTCGTCGTGCTCTGGACGTCGTTCTCTGAGGCCTTCGGCTCGATCATGCTCACGCTCTTCGTGCCGCTGAGCCTCGCCGCGCTCGGGATCGTGCTGCGCGGCTCGAGCTTCGCGTTCCGCAAGGAGGTGTACCGCACGTCGTCGCGCCGCAACTTCGGTGCCGCGTTCGCGATCTCGTCGGTGATGGTGCCCTTCTTCATGGGCACCGTCGCGGGCGCGATCGCCTCGGGGCGCGTGCCCGAGGGCGGTGTGGCAGGCGACACATGGGACAGCTGGGTCAACCCGACGTCGATCCTCGGCGGCGTGCTCGCCGTCACGGTCTGCGCGTTCCTCGCCGCGGTGTACATGGTCTGGGACGCCAAGCGGTTCGAGGACGACGAGATGGTCGAGTACTTCCGTGTCCGTGCCATCGCGGCCGCCGTGGTCACGGGCGTGGTCGCGCTCGTCGGCATCTGGGTGCTCTACGACGACGCCCGCTACGTCTTCGACGGGCTCATGTCCCGCGCGCTCGCGTTCGTGATCATCTCGGGCATCTGCGGCGTCGGCGCGATCGTGCTGCTCGTGCGGAACGCGCACCGCGGCGCGCGCTGTCTTCGCCATCGGTGCGGTGACGTCGGTGGTGGTCGCCTGGGGCGTGGCCCAGTGGCCGTACATGCTGCCCAAGACCCTCACGGTCTCGGAGGCCGCCGCACCCGACCCGACGCTGTGGACGGTCCTGGTCGTGTTCCTGATCGCGGCCGTCGTGATCCTGCCGTCGCTCGGCCTGCTGTACTACCTCGACCAGCGCAGCATGCTGGAGGTCGACGAGGCGCGGGAGCCCTCCGCCTGACTCATGCCAACACCAGCTGCTGACGGCTACTGCGCGGCTTCGCGCTCCTCGCGGCGACGGCGCACGCGGTCCATGAAGAACAGCGCGGCCCAGATGCCCATGACGAGGACCACCATGAGCACGAACGCGAGGCCGCCCGAGCCGTCGCCTTCCTTGCCCGGCGTCGACGATCTGCTGCGCAAGCACGCTCATGTCGCTCCTCAGACCTTCTCACTCGTGGCGGGCTCGGGGACGGCCGGTTCGGTGGCCGGCGGCGCGTCATCGGCAGCGGCTGCCGCCTCGGCGGCCTTCTTCTGGGCCCGGATGTCCTTCTCACGCCAGTGCAGCGCGAGCAGCCCGAGCCCGAACAGCAGCACGGAGCCGATGAACGCGACGATCGGCGGCACCCGCAGCGAGCCGAGGTCGCGCTGCAGCACGAGGAACCTTGTTGTCGGAGTCGGGATGCACTCGGGATCGGGTGGCGCGACACCGAACGGCACCTCGGTCGTCGGGTCGACGACCTCGCAGAACTCGACGACCGCGAACAGCGGCGTGTGCGTCAGCTCGAAGTCAGCGGGTTGGGGTTGCTGCCGCCGAGCTCGTACGTCTTCACCACCTGGTAGTTGGTGACGGCTGGAAGCGGGCGAACGCCTGCTGCGCGACCTGACCCTCGCTCGGGATCACCTGCTGCCTGGATGAGCTCCTCGTCGGCGGCGGCCTTCACGTTCGCCGCCTCGACCGCGCTCACGACGTGGCCGTCGGCTCGATGTTGCGGACCTCTTCGGTCTTCGCGTTCTGCGGGTCCTTGACGACCTCGATCGCCTCCCACCCGGGGATCCGACCCTTCAGCGTGTTCAGCGGCGACGCGGTCGTGATCCACAGCGACGTGAGCAGGACCATGAAGCCCATGAGGCAGGTGAACGCGACGAGGAAGCCGAGCCGCGCGCCCATGTTGGTCGCGAGCAGCAGGTAGACGGAGCCGCAGAAGAGCAGCACCGCGAAGACGACGACGAGGATCCCGAGGATCGTCGGGTACCACAGCGTCTTCTCGGCGATCTCGGCGGCGAGCACGGTCACGTCCACGAGCTCTCTCCCCCCTACAGGCTGCGCTCGTACTCGACGATCGCGGTGATCTGATCGTCGGTGAGCTGCTGGCTGAAGTGCGGCATGCGACCCGAGGAGATCCCGCGCACGCCGTACTGGTTGTTGGCCGGGACGCCGAGCGCGACCCAGTCGAACTGCTGGTCGACGCCGGCCTCACCCGGGAACTGGAGCAGCGTCGCGCCGTCGGTGAGGTTCGGGCCGTACGCGCCGCTGCCCTGCGGCGGGAGCGGCGGCAGGTCGAGGTTCGTCGGGTTGTAGTACGACCAGCCCTTCGTGTGGCACCGCGCGCAGTTGAGGCGGAACAGGATCGCCCCGTCGCTCAGCGCCGTGACCTCGCGGCGGTACTCCTCGGCCTTGGTGAGCTGGCGCTCGGCGGTCGTGACCGCGAGCTGCGCCGTCTCGAGCTGGTCGGCGGTCGAGTCCGGCTTCGCCTGCACGTCGGCGAGCTCGGCCTGGGCATCGGCGACCGCCTTCTCCTGCTGCTCGACGAGGTCATCGCCACCCCGTCGGTACTCGCCCACCGCCTCGGTGGAGAACTCCTTGGCGCGGTCCGACTCGATCTGGATGCTCTCGAGGTAGTTGACGAGGTCGTTGACCGACTGCTCGTTGAGCACGCCCTTGCCGCTCTTGATGCCCCACGCGGGCATCGGCGTGCCGGGACGGCCGTAGGTGATGATGTTGGTGAGCTGCCCCGGTTGAAGCGGAGCCCCGCGGTGTTGAGCGCGGGTGCCTGCCACGAGACCTGCTTGGGCAGGCACTCGGGGACGTCGGCCTTGCCCTGGTTCTGCTCCTCGAGGCACTTGTCGGCCTCGGGCTGGAGCGTGAACGGCGCCGTCCCGCCCTCGCCCTCGACGCCGTGGCAGTTCGCGCAGAGCAGCGAGACGGGTCGCGTCGTACTCGGGGCTCTGGCTGTTGGCGAAGAGGATCGCGCCCGCGCTCGATGGAGCGCTCGTCGAAGCCGCTGCCATCACGTGACCTGGCGGTTCGGCTCGGCGAGGAAGTAGATCGGCAGCGACACGGCCACGATCATCACGAAGATCAGCGACCAGCCGAGCACGCGCTCGAGCCGCCGACCCTCGAGGTCCTCGTCGGGCAGGAACTCGGCCTGGTTCGGGGGCGTCGCCTCGACGTTGCGCCGCACGCTGAAGACGCGCCACACGATGATGCCGGCGATGACCACGAAGGCCACGGCGTTCAGCACGATGAGCGACGTGCGGAGGCTCACTGGTTGTCGTTGCTCCTGTGATCAGGTGTCGACGCGGGAGGTGTCGACGAGATGCTCGCCGGGGTCATACGCAGGGCGCGCCTTCTTGACCTTGCCCGGTGGTGTCGGTGCCGATCGGCGGTCCCTGCACGATCTTGGTGCTGTCGGTGTCGACGACGATCGCGTTGCCGTCCACCTCGAGCGGGAAGCGGTCCATGCCCCGAGGCGCCGGGCCACCGCGCTTCTCGCCGACGCGGTTGTACTTCGATCCGTGGCAGGGGCACTCGAACCACTGCGACGTCTGGCACCACGGCACGCGGCAGCCGAGGTGCGGGCACTTCTGGTACAGCGCGACGAACCCCTGGGACATGCCCGCGGTGATCGTCGACGGGTACACCTTCGCCGCCTTCGGGACGTCGTCCTTCGGGTACGGCTGGATGTAGACCTTCGCCGACGCGTTGTAGAACGGCTGCTTGTCGTCGATCGACTTCTGCACGTCGTCGACGCTGCCGACGTTGACCTTCGTGCCCGAGGTCCCCGAGGCGGTCGGCCAGAGGAACGCGAGCGACGCGGCACCGAAGCCGCTGAGGCTGAGCACGAAACCGGTCAGGATGCCCCGGTTGAAGAACTGCCGGCGGGTGACGCCGAGCTCCTCCTCGTCGACCGGCTCGTAGCGCACCGGCGTGCGGTCACCGGCCGGGACGGGCACTGCGCCTTCGCCGCCCTCGTCCGTCGCCGCGACGGGCTCGAGGTCGGTGCCGGGCGCGTCGGGCGTGCCCGCGTCGGCCTTCTTCGTCTCGCGGCTCAGCCGGCCGGTCTCGGCACGGCGCCGTGCGGTCGCGAGGAGGAAGACCGCGGCGAGGCCGAGGATGACGACGACGCCGATGACGATGATCGCCATTGCTCTCCTACAGCTCGAAGAAGATGCCGTCGTTCCACGGGAACACGAAGTTGAACCCGGGACCGCGGAAGAACGAACCGATGATGACGAGCACTGCCCACAACATGATGAAGATCGTGAAGATCGCGATCGCGAACTTCCGGTCGTTGGGGTTGTTGGAAGGGTTCTTGTCGACGAACGGTGCGAGCGCGATCAGGCCGAGCCCGACGCCGGGGATGGTCACGCCCGCGACCATCGGGTGGAACATCGTCAGGAGCTCCTGGAGCCCGAGGAAGTACCACGGCGCCTTCGACGGGTTCGGCGTGCGGTTGAAGTCGGCCAGGCCGAGCAGCGGCGCGCGCACGAGCGCCGAGAAGATCGTCAGGCCGGCCGTCATGATGAGGATCGAGGCGAACTCGACGACGACGAGGTGCGGCCAGGTGTGGACCTTGTCGGCCGCCTCGGCGCGCGTCTGCTGGATCGAGCCGGACTTGACGACCGTCAGCAGCCGCTGCGTGTGACCGCCCGGGCCGGTCGTGCCCGGCGCCGGAGGTGCGGCCACTGCCGTGGCGGTGCCACCACCGCCGCCGTCACCGGTGGTCGCCGCCGCGCCCTCGCGCCGCTTGCGCGAGCGCTCGAGCAGGTGCGCGGGGATCTTCGCGCCGCCTTCGGTCTCGACGTCTTCCGTCACCGCACCTGCATCGCCGGCAGCAGCCGGTGCCGCCGTCTCGGCCGGTACCTCGGCGGCGGGCGCGTCGTCACCCGCGGGCGCGTCGTCACCAGGCGCGTCCTCTTCCCCCGGGACGGGGAGTCCGAGCGCCTTGCGCCGCTCCTTCGAGCGCCGCAGCAGGTGTTCCGGGACCTCGGCCATCGCTCCTCCGACCTACAGCGGACCCGACAGGCCGCCGTCCTTGCGGACGCGCCAGAAGTGCACTGCCATGAAGATGACGATGACGAACGGCAACAAGAGCACGTGCAGCACGTACCAGCGCAGCAACGTGTCGTTGCCGATCTCTCTCGAGCCGAGGAGCACGTACTTCACGCTCGACCCGAAGACCGGGGTGTAGCCCATCATGTTCGTGCCGACGGTGACCGCCCACAGCGCCAGCTGGTCCCACGGGAGCAGGTACCCGGTGAACGACAGCAGCAGCGTGAGCGTGAGCAGGATCACGCCGATCACCCAGTTGAACTCACGAGGTGCCTTGTACGCACCGTGGTAGAAGACGCGGCACATGTGCAGGAAGACGGAGATCACCATCAGGTGAGCCGCCCACCGGTGCATGTTGCGGACGAGTGACCCGAACGTCACCGCGGTCTCGAGCGTCTCGACGTCGTTCCACGCCGACGCCGCCGTCGGCCGGTAGAAGAACATCAAGAAGATGCCGGTGACCGTGAGCAGGATGAAGAGGAAGAAGCTCAGGCCGCCGAGGCACAGCGTGTACGACACCTTCACCGCGTGCCGCTTCACCTTCACCGGGTGAAGGTGGTACAGCACGTTGTTCATGATCACGTAGGAGCGGTTGCGGGGGCTGTCGGTGTAGCCGCGCCGGTACACCGAGCCCGGGCGGAAGATCGAGTTCCACGCCTGCGAGCCGCGGATCTTCTCGTCGGTCTTGTCGAGCGCGGCCGCGACGCGCTCACGGCCGCCGTTGCTGCCGTTGCTCCCGTTCTTACCGTTGCCGTTCGCCACGAACCTTGCTCCTCGCGGGGTGCTTCGTTGTCGAGGTCAGAACCGGACGCCGTACGAGTAGCCGTGCCGGTTGGTGCGGGTGTGCGGGTCGCCGCCCGCCGGGACGTTGCCGATCTTGCCGAGGATGATCACGCCGGTCGGGCACCGGTCGACGCAGAGCGCACAGCGCGTGCAGATGTCCTCGTCGACGATGAACGCCACGTGGTCGTGGGGGTCGTCGCCCGGCTGCTCGGTGGCGACGGACTCGCTGATCGCGTCGACCGAGACCATGTGGATGCACTTCCACGGGCAGATGTCGACGCAGCCCTCGCACAGGATGCACTCGGCCTGGTCGATGTGCAGGAACTGCTTCGGCTTCACGGCCTGCGTCAGGTAGGCGGGGTCGACCTCCTGCAGCACGTAGTCGGTCGCGAAGTCGGGCATCGGCGGGTTCGCGTCGGTGCGTGCCATGTCAGGTCGCCTCCGCCGGTCCGCTCGTCGCGCCCACGGGCTCGGGTGCCGGCTCGGGTTCCGCATCCTTGCGCCGCATCGCGCGCAGCGGACGTCCGAAGCGCGACAGCTTCGAGGGCGCGCCCTCGGCGGCCTCCGCAGGCACCTCGTTGCGCTGCTGCCACATCACGAACAGCTTCAGGTTGAGGCCGAGGAACACCACGTAGATCAACGTGACGACGATGTCGCGCAGCGCCGGGAAGTCGAGGTTGAACGGGTAGTGGATCGGGATGAAGCCGAGGATGTCCTCGCTCGACGTCCACACGAACTTCGAGCTCTCACCCCACTCGAGGTCGGCGTTGGCGAACGTCAGCCACTCGTGCGGGATGATCGCGTACGCGAGCGCCATCAGCGCGAACACGCCGACCGCGCCGAGGATGCACTCCGCCCACGTCGACTCCTCGTCGGGGTCGCGGGGCTTCGCCGATGCGACCATGAGCAGCAGGTGCACGGTGAGCACACCGATGCCGGCGAGGATGATCGTGCGCTGCAGCGACGGGATGATCGCGCCCAGCACCAACGTCCCCACGATGATCACGGGGAACAGCAGGTAGCCGACGATGTTGGGGAACGGCCGCTTCACGCCGGGCTGCTTGATCATCGTGATCACGATCGCGATCCCGACGATGACGAGGAAGATCGACCAGATCAGACGACCGGACGCACGGACGTTCCAGTCACCCAGGTCGAACGGCAGGGTCAGTGTCCAGTCGGGCAGCAGGTTGGGCATACCCGGCTTCCCTCCTCGGTGCGGCTGGCGAGGTGTGGTGATGGTCCGGCTGGTCGGCGATTTCCTACCACGGTACTTGCGGAATCGGCATATTCAGGACTCGCGTGGGAGCATTCAAGGGTGAACCGGTTCGAGCGGTGAAGGCCCGCGCGCGGAGCGAGCGGCCGCGGGCGGGGTATCCCCGCCCGCAGCGAGCGACGCCATGATGTCGTACGACGTGCTGGTGGTCGGGGGTGGCCCCTCGGGTGCGGCCGCGGGGTACTGGCTCGCGGAGCGTGGTCACCGCGTCCTGATCGTGGAGAAGAAGCGGTTCCCGCGGGAGAAGACCTGCGGCGACGGCCTCACCCCGAGGGCGGTGCGCCAGCTCGAGGACATGGGGCTCGCCGAGCGGCTCCGGGGGCACCTCCGCTACGAGGGCCTCCGGTCGATGGCGCACGGGATCACGCTCGAGCTCGCCTGGCCCGAGCACCCCGACTTCCCGTCCTACGGCTACGTCGTGCGCCGCCGCGACCTCGACGAGATGGTCGCCGACCAGGCCGTGAAGGCGGGCGCCACGCTCTGGCCGGGCGCCGAGGCGACGGAGCCCCTCCTCGACGGCGGGCTCCTGGCGGGCGCCGTGGTGCGCGACAAGGAGGACGGGCGCACCGAGGCCGTCAACGCGCGCTATGTAGTGGTTGCGGACGGTTCCAACTCCCGGTTCGGGCGCATGCTCGGGTCGGCCCGCGACCGCTCGTACCCCTTGGGGATGGCCGTTCGGGGCTACTTCCGGAGCCCCATGCACGACGATCCCTGGATCGAGAGCCACCTCGACATCCACGACCGGGAGGGCAACAACCTCCCCGGCTACGGGTGGATCTTCCCGGTCGGCGACGGGACCATCAACGTCGGCGTCGGGCTGCTGTCCACGTTCTCCGGCTGGAAGGACATCAACACCAGCCAGCTCATGGACGCTTTCTGCGCGACTGCTCCTCTCTATTGGGAGATCTCACCCGAGACGGCTTGCGGCCCACCCACCGGGGGCAAGCTGCCGACCGGGTTCTCGGTGAAGCCGGCCGTCGGCCCCACCTGGGTGCAGGTCGGGGACGCGGCAGGTGGCGTCAACCCGTTCAACGGCGAAGGGATCTCCGTCGCCTACGAGACCGGTCGCTTCGCCGCCGAGGCGATCGACGAGGCGCTCGTCACCGGTGACGGGCTGGCGCTGCGGGCCTACGAGACCCGCCTCGCGGAGACCTACGGCCTCTACTTCAAGGTCGCCCGTGTGTTCGTGCGGGCGATCGGCAACCCGGCGGTGATGCGCGAGCTCACCCGCGTCGGGTTCCAGAGCCGCACGCTCATGGAGTGGATCCTGCGGATCATGGCGAACCTGCTCCGGCCCGACGAGGTCGGCCCGGCCGAGGCCGTCTACAAGACGGTCGCGGCGATGGTGGCGGTCGCACCCGAGCCCTGATCCACCGGCGAGACTCACGCCCGTGAGCGGGCAGCCACGCGTCCACACCGCGAAGGAGCTCGCACTCCGACGCGGGCTGCGCGCGGCCATCGCCCTCCCCGGTGTCCTCGCGGTCGTCGATGCCGTCACCGGCGACGAGATCGCCGCGCTCTTCGCCTCGTTCGCCGCGTTCGCGCTCGTCGCGATGGCCGACTTCGGCGGTCCACCGCGGGCGCGGGCGACGGCCTACCTCGGCGCGACCGTGATCAGCGGGGTGCTCATCGCGATCGGGACGCTCGTGTCCGGCGACGCGCTGGCCTCCGCGATCGTCACGCTGCTCGTCGTGTTCGCCGTGCAGCAGGTCGCGGCGTTCGGCGGTGCGTGGGCGAGCGGCATGTTCCCGACGACGCTCGCGTACGTCCTGGCCGCGACGCTCCCGGGCCCCGCGTCGGAGATCCCGACGCGCCTCGGGGGATGGGGCATCGGCGGCATCGTCGCGACGCTGCTCGCGCTCCTCCTCTTTCCCGTGTACGAGCGACCCGTGCTCTGGAGCCTCGCGGCTGACGCGTTGCGCGCTGCCGCCCGTTACGTGCGCGCCGGCGGCACGCCCGAGGCGCGCGCGGAGGCGCAGCAGGCCGTCGCCGCGCTGCACACTGCGTACGCCAAGGCGCCGTACCGGCCGTCGGGGCCCACCGAGCGCGACCGGGCGTTCGTGGCCATGGTCGAGGGGTTGCAACGCCTCGTCGCCCTCGACACCGAGCACCCGCCCGATCCCACCGACGAACGGGGCCGGGTCCTCCGGGAGGCCACGGGCGAGCTGCTCGACGCAACCGCCGACTACATCACCGAACCCGACGCCGCGGCGCCCGAGCTCGCGCGGCTCGACACCGCCCGGAAGGAGCACCGCCGGGCGCTCGGGGCCCATGTCGGCACCGAGCTGCAGGACGGCACCGCACCGGAGACCGTCCTCGTCGACGTCGAGTCGGCGTGGTGGACGCGCGTCTCGTCGTTCGTCGCCATCGCGCTCGCGGCCGACACGGTGATCGGGCGCGGCGGGAAGCCGATGACGGACGAGCTGGCGATCACGCTGCAGACGCCGGTCGACGCCGGCCGGACGCGCGGGGAGCGTCTCCGCCGGCTGCTCCGGATCAACCTGGATCTCGGCTCGATCCGCTTCCGCAACTCGGTGCGCACCGCCGTGGGCCTCGCGCTCGCGGTGGGCATCGCGAACGGGCTGTCCCTCGACCACGCGTTCTGGGTCGGGCTCGCGACGCTCTCGGTGCTGCGCTCGAACGCGCTCGCGACCGGACGGACCGCAGTGCAGGCGATCGGCGGCACCGTGCTCGGCTTCGTGTTCGTGCTCTTGTTCTTCGGCATCTTCGACGCCGGGACGACGGCCGAGTGGATCGCGCTGCCCATCGCCGCGTTCCTCGCTGCGTACGCGCCGAGCGCGATCTCGTTCCTGGTCGGCCAGTTCTCGTTCACGGTCGCGATCGTCGTCATGTTCGACGTGCTCGAGCCCGAGGGCTGGCGGACCGGACTGGTGCGCGTCGAGGACATCGCGATCGGTGCCGGCGTGTCGCTGCTCGTCGGCCTGCTGCTCTGGCCGCGCGGTGCGATCGGGATGCTGCGACGCGTGATCGGGGCGCACCTCACCGCCGACGCCGACTACCTCGAGGCGGCGACGTGCCTGGTGGTCGAGACCGAACCGACGGGCCCCGATCGTGAGACCTGCCGCCACCGCGCAACCGACGCGGCGCGCCGCGCCGGCGACGCCTTCGACGAGCTGCTCGCGGCGCCCGGGACGCTCCCGACCGGTCACCAGGTGTGGGCGTCGCTCGCGGCGGCCTCGCGCCGCATCCAGGCCGCGGCCGACCTGCTCAGCGCGCAGGCCGACCTCGGCTTCGTGGTGCGCGGGTTCCCCGAGGCCGCGGGGGCGCTCGACGCCGAGTCCGCCCGTCTCGCCGCCCGGCTCCGGGCCGACGTCGGCGACCTCTTGTCCGGCGCGCCCACGGCGCCCGCGCCGCCCGCGGTGGCCGACGACCGGCGGGCCGCCGAGGTGATCACCCTGCGCGAGTGGGGTGGCGACGAGGCACGGGTCTCCTCGGCGCTCGGCGTGGTCTGGGCGACCGAGGCCCTGCACTCGGTCCACGACGTCGCCGACCACGTCGCCGCCGCCATCGACACGGTCGCCGCCACCTGACGCGTGCAGGCCTGGGGACGTGGCGTCGAGCACCGCTCCTCGTCACGTGTCCACGCGACGCGTGTCATCGGGGTTGACCGATCGAACATACGTTCGATAGAGTGACGCAGAGCTTCCCCCACTTCCCCCAGATCGTGAAGTCGCCGCTGGAGGAAGGCCGTGTTCGACGAGGTGCGCGCTGCACTCACCACCCTCGAGGCGGTGGTGCGCGACTTCGAGCCGAAGGTGCTGGCAGCTGACGACGCGCGCACGATGCTCGAGCTCTTCGTCAAGGGTGAGCGGCTCTGCGCGGCGGGCAAGGCCCTCACGGCCAACCACATCCACGACACCGGTGCCTACCGAGCTTCGGGTCATCGTTCTGCCGGGCAGCTGCTCGCCGACGTGAGTGGTACGACGGTGGGCGCAGCCGAGTCGACGCTTCGGGCGGTGCAGCGACTCGACGAGCAGCCGGTCGTGAGCGGAGCGTTCCGTGCCGGCGAGCTCTCCGAGATGCAGACGCGCGAGATCTCCTACGCCGCGTCGAAGTCTCCTGAGTCGGCAGAGCGGCTCGTCAGGCTACGCGCGGAAGCACCGCCCGATGAAGGGTCTCAAGGAGAAGTGCGCGCGGGTCGTGGCTGCGTCGATCGAGGACGACGTCGAGTGGTCCCGGCAGCTCCACGAGACACGTTCGCTGCACATCTGGCACGAGCATGGCGCGCTCGCCGGCGGGTTCCGGCTCGCGCCCGACCGCGCAGTGGGCTTCCACGCTGCGCTCCAGGCCGAGACCGACCGCCTCTTCCGGGAAGCCCGCTCCGAGGGACGGAGGGAGTCGCGTGCCGCGTACATGGCCGACGCGCTCGTCAACCTCGTGGAGCGCGGTCCCGCGAAGCCGATCGATGCCCGCGTCGACGTGTCCGACGCCGCGCTCGAGCGGGGGCATGTGGCCGACGGCGAGCGCTGCGAGATCCCGGGTGTCGGGCCGATCCCGGTCACCGACGCCAAGCGGATGCTGCGCGATGCCCGGGTGA
This sequence comes from uncultured Acidimicrobiia bacterium, assembly GCA_963731815.1. GTDB lineage: Bacteria > Actinomycetota > Acidimicrobiia > IMCC26256 > PALSA-555 > DATBSK01. Next base: position 477,883 of record CAVSWW010000011.1, read on the forward strand.
CCATGCTCATCACGGACGACGCCGACCACATCTCGCACGTCTCGTCGGTCACGCGCACGGTGCCGGTGAAGCTCCGACGGTGGCTCGAGGCGACGTACCCGGTCTGCGGTCGCAAGGGCTGTGAGAACGCCCGCGGGCTCCGCATCGACCACATCCACGAATACGCCAAGGGCGGGATCCTCGACGAGCACAACGCCTGGCGCATCTGCGGGCCGTGCGACGACCTCAAGATGCACCGCGGGTGGGTCGTGGTCGGGTCGCCGGGCGACTGGGACCTCGTCCCGCCCGACGCCCTCGCGGGTGACCGGGCGCCGCCGTGATCGACTCAGGGCACCCTGCCCAGCACGTCACGCAGCAGTTCGGCCCCAACGTGCGCCGGAGGTAGCCTGCGCGGCGTCGCGCCGCGGCGCGCGCGCCGCTCAGGACTCCGCACCGCTCAGAAGGGAGGGAGAGAAGGTGGAGCAGTTCCTGCCGATCCTGGCGCTGATCGTGCTGGTCTTCCTGTTCGCCGCCATCTCTTTCGTCGCCTCGAAGCTCCTCGGCCCGAAGCGGCCGACGTCGGCGAAGACCGCGCCGTACGAGTGCGGGATCGTGCCGGAGGTCGAGCCGAGCGAGCGCTTCCCGGTTCGCTTCTACCTGGTCGCGATGGCGTTCATCGTCGTCGATGTCGAGATCATCTTCCTCTACCCCTTCACGACGATCCTGCGACCGCTCGGCACGTACGGCGTGATCACGATGGGCGTGTTCTTGCTCGTGCTCCTCGTGCCGTTCGCGTACCTGCTGTCCACGGGCGCGGTCGACTGGGGCCCCGTGAAGCAGGTCACGACCCGCGTCGCGGGCACTGTGCTGCGCGCGACCGGGCGTCCCGGTCGCGACGGCCTCGCGCCGGCCGACGTGGAGCAGACCGAGGAGGCCGCGTAGTGACCGGCCGCTTGAAGATCGGTGGGGTTCACTGACATGGGGATGGAGAAGATCCCGCACAACATCCTCACCGGCCGTCTCGAAGACCTCGTGAAGTGGGCGCGGCGTCATTCGGTGTGGCCCGCGACGTTCGGTCTCGCGTGCTGCGCGCTCGAGATGATGGCTGCCGGCGGCGCGCACTACGACCTCGCGCGCTACGGCATGGAGGTGTTCCGTGCGAGCCCGCGCCAGGCCGACCTCATGATCGTCGCCGGCCGGGTCAGCCAGAAGATGGCGCCGGTGCTGCGACAGGTCTACGACCAGATGGTCGAGCCGAAGTGGGTCATCTCGATGGGTGTGTGCGCGAGCACCGGCGGGATGTTCAACAACTACGCGCTCGTCCAGGGCGTCGACCAGATCGTCCCCGTCGACGTGTACGTCCCCGGCTGCCCGCCGGGTCCCGAGACGCTGATGCACGGCATCCTCATGCTCCACGACGAGATCCGCCACGGCGAGATCATGAAGCGGCGCAACAAGGAGCGCGGCGCGGAGATCCACGTCGACCAGGTCGACGGCACGCCGTCGAACGTCCAGCCCGTCACCGTCTCTCGGTCCGCCTGATCGAGCGCCCGAGGTACCTGTCATGCCGGAAGAGCGGACCGACGACGACACCGCTCGTGAAGAGATTCACGAGGCCGACAGCGACACCGCGCCGCCCGCCGTCCCCGACGAGATCGCGGCGGTCGTCGTCGAGAAGATCCCGGGGACGGTCTTCCACGAGTCGCACGGGCAGCCGGTCGTCTACGTCGACCGCGCTTCGTGGCACGACATCGCGCAGCTGCTCCGCGACGACGAGCAGATGACGATGTGCCTCGACGTCACGGTCGTCGACCACCTGCGCGACGCGACGCGGCTGGCAGTCGACGGCGTCGCGCCCGAGCGGTTCGAGGTCGTCGCGAACTTCCTGTCGCACCCTCGCAACCGGCGCCTGCGTGCGATCGCGCAGGTGCCCGCCTCGGACCCGACGATCGCGAGCATCGTCGACCTGTACCCGGGCATGAACTTCGCCGAGCGCGAGGCGTACGACCTGTTCGGCATCACGTTCGAGGGCCATCCCGACCTGACGCGCATCCTCATGCCCGACGACTGGGAGGGGCACCCGCTCCGCAAGGACGACTTCCCCGCGCGCGTGCCGGTGGCGTTCAAGGAAGATCCGAGTCCCCGATGAGCACGATCGAGCGAGCATGACGAACCACAGCGTCCGCGACGAGCAGCGTCTCGAGGGTCAGACCGACGAGGGCGCGCAGGTCCTCCAGCCGCGCAAGCGCGACATCGTGATGACCGGTGGGCTCTGGCCCGAGGACAGCGACACCACGATCATCAACATGGGTCCGCAGCACCCGTCGACTCACGGCGTGCTGCGGGTGATGCTCGAGCTCGACGGTGAGACCGTGCTCCGTGCGAAGCCGGTGATCGGCTACCTGCACACGGGCATGGAGAAGACGGGCGAAGAGCTCACGTACGTGCAGGGCTCCACGAACGTCACGCGCATGGACTACGCCTCGCCGCTCAGCAACGAGCTCGTCTTCTCGCTGGCGGTGGAGCGACTCCTCGACATCGAGGTGCCGACTCGCGCGACGTGGATCCGCATGATGCTGGTGGAGCTCAACCGCTGCGCGTCGCACCTGCTGTTCCAGGCGACGAACGGCATGGACATCGGCGCGATCTCGATGATGATCTACGGCTGGCGCGAGCGGGAAGAGACGCTGCGCCTGCTCGAGATGTTCACCGGCCTGCGGATGAACAACAACTTCATCCGTCCCGGTGGTGTCGCGGCCGACCTGCCCGACGGGTGGGAAGAGGAGACGCTCACCGCGCTCGACACGATCGAGAAGGGCACGAGCGAGTACGCCGAGGTCCTCACCGAGAACCCGATCTGGATGGAACGCCTCGTCGGCGTCGGTCAGCTCACCACCGACCAGGCGATCGCGCTCAGCGCGACGGGGCCGATCCTCCGCTCGACCGGGTTCCCGTGGGACCTCCGCAAGACGCAGCCGTACCTCGCCTACGACGAGGTCGACTTCGACGTCATCTACACGCAGAACGGCGACTGCTACGACCGCTACCTCATCCGGCTCAACGAGATCCTCGAGTCGGTGAAGATCGTCCGCCAGTGCATCGAGCGCATGCCCGCCGGCGACTACCGCGTGCAGGACCGCAAGGTCACCCCGCCGCCGCGCGCGCGGATCGACGAGTCGATGGAAGCGCTGATCCACCACTTCAAGCTGTTCACCGAGGGCTTCAAGGTGCCGCCCGGCGAGACGTACGTCGCGATCGAGTCGCCGCGCGGCGAGATCGGCTGCTACCTCGTGTCCGACGGCACGGGGAAGCCGGTGCGGCTGCACATCCGTGGCCCGTCCTTCTACAACCTGCAGACCACGGCACCGATGGTGGAGGGCACGCTCGTCGCCGACACCGTCGCGATCATCTCCAGCGTCGATCCCATTCTCGGGGAAGTCGACCGATGAGCGCAGACCTGTGAGCGCCGGGACCGGGTTCACCGACGCCGATCGCCGCAAGGCGAAGGAGATCATCGCCCGCTACCCGCACGCGAAGTCGGCGATGCTCCCGCTGCTGCACCTCGCGCAGGACCGCGACGGCTGGGTGACGCCCGCGGCGATGGAAGAGATCGCGGAGATGCTCGACCTCACTCCGGCGCTCGTGCTCGGGACGTGCTCCTTCTACACGATGTTCAAGCGCGAGCCCGTCGGCCGGTTCGTCGTCTCCGTCTGCACGAACGTCTCGTGCCTCGTGAACGGCGGCCCCGACCTGCTCGACGCGCTGCGGCTGCGCTACCTCGAAGACGACGACGTCTTCGTCGAGGAAGTCGAGTGCCTCGCAGCGTGCGACGTGACCCCGGTGCTGCAGGTCAACTACGAGTTCCACAACTCGCTCACACCCGACACGGCGATCGACCTCGTCGAGCAGTACAAGAGCGGCGCGCTCACGGCCCGCACGCTCTCCGGCACTCCAGCCCGGCTCAGGGAAGAGTGATGCCCGAAGAGACACTCATCGTCACGAAGTTCCTCCGGTCGCGCCCCGACGACTCGTGGACGTACGACGCCGCGCGCCAGCACAACAAGGCGTACTCGGCGCTCGAGAAGGCGCTGAAGATGCAGCCCGAGAAGATCGTCGAGGAGGTCATGACCTCCGGCCTCCGCGGGCGTGGCGGTGCCGGCTTCGGCGCCGGGCAGAAGTGGTCGTTCCTGCCGAAGGGCGTGTTCCCGCGCTACCTCGCGATCAACGCCGACGAGGGCGAGCCGTCCACGTTCAAGGACCACATGCTCATCGAGGGCGATCCGCACCAGATCATCGAGGGCGCGGCGATCACCGCCTACGCGATCCAGGCGCATCACGCGTTCATCTACATCCGGGGCGAGTTCGCGCTCGGTGCCCAACGGCTGCAGCAGGCCGTCGACGACGCGTACGCGAACGGATACCTCGGCAAGAACATCCTCGACTCCGGCTTCGACCTCGAAATGGTCGTGCACCGGGGCGCCGGCTGCTACATCGCCGGCGACGAGACGGGTCTGCTCTCGAGCCTCGAGGGTGAGCGCGCGATGCCGCGCATCAAGCCGCCGTTCCCGGCCGCACAGGGCGTGTACGCCGCGCCGACGGTCGTGAACAACGTCGAGACGCTGTCGACGGTCCCGCACATCGTCCTGCGCGGCGGCAAGTGGTACTCGGGCATCGGCATCAACAAGTCGACGGGTACGCGCATCTTCTCGGTGTCGGGGATGGTCGAGCGGCCCGGCAACTACGAGGTCGAGCTGGGCATGTCGTTCCGCGACCTGATCGAGGGTCTCGCCGGAGGTGTGCGCGACGGCAAGCAGATGAAGTTCTTCATCCCCGGCGGCGCGTCGGCGCCGTGGCTCGTGGCCGAGCACCTCGACGAGCCGCTCGACATGGACCGCGCCTCGGAGCTGAAGACGATGCTCGGCTCCGGGGCGATCATGGTGTTCGACGAGACCGTCGATCCGCTGCTCGTGTCGTGGCGGCTCGCGAAGTTCTTCGCGCACGAGTCGTGCGGCAAGTGCACGCCGTGCCGTGAGGGCTCGGGGTGGATCTCGAAGGTCCTCTACCGGATGGCGAACGGGCTCGGTCGTCCCGACGATCTCGATCTCCTGCTCGACCTCGGGCAGAACATCGTGCCCGGGCTGAACGCACCGTTCTCGCAGACGACGATCTGCGCGCTGGGTCCGTCGACGATGAGCCATGTCGTCAGCCTCGAGCGGTTCTTCGGCGACGAGATCCGCGAGCGCCTCAAGAAGGACGCGGCGCGCCGGTCGCAGCTCGAGGTGACCCCCGCATGAGGGACGGGCTGGAATGAGCATGGGCGCAGTTCCGATGTCGCAGTGGCCGTCGGACCACGAGTACACGATCCCCGTGCCGGGCGGTCCTGGCACGTCGGGAACGCCGGACATGGTGACGCTGACGATCGACGGCAAGCAGGTGCAGGCGCCGCGCGGCGAGCTGCTGATCAAGGTCGCGCAGGAGCACGGCACCTACATCCCGCGGTTCTGTTACCACGAGCGCATGAAGCCGGTCGGCATGTGCCGGATGTGCCTCGTCGAGGTCGAAGGCATGCGTGGGCTGCAGATCAGCTGCGCGACGCCCGTCAACCAGGACATGGTCGTCACGACCCAGTCGCCGATGGTGAAGCAAGCCCAGGACGGCGTGCTGGAGTTCCTGCTGATCAACCATCCGCTCGACTGCCCGGTGTGCGACCGCGGCGGCGAGTGCCCGCTGCAGGACCAGACCCTCTCGTTCGGTCCGGGGGAGTCGCGCTACGTCGAGGAGAAGCGTCACTTCGAGAAGCCGATCCCGATCAGCGAACTCGTCCTGCTCGACCGTGAACGCTGCATCCAGTGCGGTCGCTGCACCCGGTTCGCGGCGGAGATCGCCGGCGACGCGCTGATCGACTTCGGCGGGCGCGGTGACGAGACCGAAGTCATCACGTACCCCGACGAGCCGTTCTCGTCGTACTTCTCCGGCAACGTCGTGCAGATCTGTCCGGTCGGCGCGCTCACCGCGCGGCCGTACCGCTTCAAGGCCCGCCCGTGGGACCTCGAATCCGTCGAGACCTCGTGCCAGGCGTGCTCCGTCGGGTGCCGCGGCGCACTCGAGTCCACGACGAACCGGATCGTGCGCCTCCTCGGCGTCGACTCGGAGCCGGTCAACCAGGGCTGGCTCTGCGACAAGGGTCGCTACGGCTACGAGTGGGTGCACTCCGATGCCCGCGTCGCGTCCCCCGCCATGCGCAGGACCGGTCCGGCGGGCGCGGACATGCTCGAGGTGTCGTGGCCGGAGGCGCTCGACGCCGCGGCCCGGATCCTCGGCCAGACGAAGGGCAACCACGGACCCGAGTCGATCGCGGTGCTCGGCGGCGGTGAGATGACCAACGAGGACGTCTACTGCTGGAGCCGCCTCGCGAAGGGCGTCCTCGGCACCGACAACGCCGACGCACAGCTCGGCGACGGCCTCCCCGCCGACGTCGTGCTCGGCATGCCGCGCGCCACGATCGCCGACATCGACCGCGCGAAGGCGATCGTCGTCCTCGGGGTCGACACCAAGGACGAGATCCCCGTCGTCTACCTCCGCCTCCGCGCCGCCGCCGTCGACCGGGGCATCCCGCTCGTCGAGATCGGCGCGCGCGACACCGGGCTCACCCGCTACGCGACGACCGTGCTCCGGCACGCGCCCGGCGCGTCGACCGACGTCGTGGCGAAGGTCGCGGCGGCCCTCAGCGGGCGCAAGACGCGCACGAAGGCCATCGACGAGTTCGCGGATGCGGTGAACGGGTCCGACCCGACCAGGACCGGACCGATCGTGGTCGTGCTCGGCCGGCCGTCGGTCGCGGAGTCCGTCGACGACGTCGTGCACGCCGCGTCGCTCCTCGCCGGCATCAACGGTGGTGTGACCGGGCGCGGCCTCCACGCCGGAGTCGTCGACACCGATGTCCGCTTCCTCTCCGCGCTCGGCCGCGCGAACGTGCACGGCGCGCTCGATCTCGGGTTCGCGCCCGGCTTCCTCCCGGGACGTGTCACGCTCGACGCGGGCCGTGATCACGTCGCGGAGACCTGGGGGAGCGTGCCGGCTGCGACCGGGCTCGATGCAACGGGGATCCTCCGCGGCGCCGCGGACGGATCGATCAAGGCCCTCGTGCTCCTCGGGGCCGACCCATTCGTCTCGTTCCCCGATCGCGCGCTCGCGCGCGAGGCGCTCGCGAACGTCGAGCACGTCGTGTGCGTCGGCGCGTTCGCGGGTGACGGCATCGAGCACGCTGACGTCGTCCTGCCCCCGACGGTCTGGGGTGAGCAGCGCGGCTCGACGACGAACCTCGAGGGGCGCGTCATGCGACTCGGGCGGATCGTCACGCCTGACGGCGCAACGATGGAACCGTGGCGGATCGCGTGCGAGCTCGCCGTGCGCCTCGGCGTCGACTTCGACCTGGAGAGCACCGACGAGGTGCAGGACGAGATCGCGAAGGTGGCGCCCGCGTTCGCCGGCGTCGACGCGACGTTGATCCGCCGCGCCCGGGACGGTGTCGTGCTGCCGCACGCCGAGCACCCCGACGAGGTGCGCTTCGGCACCGGCGCCCCCGGCGCCGGCGTCTCGTGGGAGCCGATCCCCGCCGCACCGGAGGAGATCCCGGCGCCGGAAGCCGAAGCCCCCGAGCCTGCCGTTCCCGAGCCTGCCGTTCCGTGAGCCGAGAGGTCATCGAGCCGCCGGTGGCGCTCCACACATGGAGCGCCGGCGAGGCGGCCCCGGCCGCTGCGCCGATCGATGCGTACAGTCTCCGGCTCGTGGCGGCCCGCACGCTCTACGGCGATGACCGGATCGTGATGGCCTCGCCGTCGCTGGCGCGCATCACCGACGACGTCGCCCGGCTCGTCGTCAACTCGCGCGACCTCGGCACGCTCGGGGTCGAGGAGGGCACGGCGGTGCGTGCCACGTCCTCCCGGGGGACGGTCGATCTCCCCGTCGCGGTCGACGAATCCGTGCCGAAGGGCACCGCGTTCATCGCGTCGAACCGCAGCGGTCCTGGTGCCGCGGACCTCATCGACGTGAACGAGGCCGTCACCGACCTGCGCATCCAGGTGATCCCGTGATCCCGTTCCTCGGCGCCGATCCCTTCCTTGCGGCGGATCCGCTGCTCGAGGGGCCCCTCGACACGACGGTCATCCTCATCTTCGTCGTGAAGGCGATCATCGTCTTCGTCCTGCTGCTGCTGTCGGTCCTGTTCTACATCTGGTTCATGCGCAAGGTGATCGCCGACATGCAGAACCGCATCGGGCCCAACACCGCGGGTCCGTTCGGCGTCCTCCAGACGCTCGCCGACGGCATCAAGCTGTTCTTCAAGGAGCAGTCGGAGCCGACGACCGCCGACCGGCCGATCTACCTGCTCGCGCCGTACCTCTCCATCATCCCGGCGTTCCTCGCGTTCGCGATCGTGCCGGTCGGTGGCGTGGTCTCGATCGCGGGGCACACGACCGAGCTGCAGCTCGCCGATCCCGACATCGGTGTCCTGTGGCTGCTGATGATGTCGGGCATCGGGCTCTACGGCGTGATGCTCGCCGGCTGGTCGTCGGGCTCGAAGTACCCGTTGCTCGGCTCGGTGCGCGCGTCGGCGCAGCTGCTCTCGTACGAGGCTGCGATGGGGCTCGCGATCGTCGGTGTGCTCGTGCACAGCGGCACGCTCTCGACGCGCGGCATCGTCAACGAGCAGAGCTGGGTCGACCTCGGCTCGGTCTTCAGCGACTGGTACTGGCTGCCCGCGATCGGCGCGTTCGTCATCTTCCTCATCTCCGCGATCGCCGAGACGAACCATCCGCCGTTCGACCTCGTCGAGGCGGAGCAGGAGCTCGTCGGCGGGTTCCACACCGAGTACACAGGGATCCGCTTCGCACTGTTCTTCCTCGCCGAGTTCATGAACCTCATCACGATGTGCGCGATCGCGGTGACGCTCTTCCTCGGCGGACCGTCGGGTCCCGGCCTCGAAGGGCTGGGGATCTCGTCCGACAGCTGGGTGAACACCTGGATGATGCCGATCGTCTGGTTCTTCGCCAAGCTGCTCGTGCTGCTGTACGCGACCGTCTGGGTGCGCGCCTCGTTGCCGCGCCTCCGGTACGACCGCCTCATGGACCTCGGCTGGAAGGTCCTGATCGAGGCCGCGTTCCTCTGGGCGATGGTCACCGGGCTCATCGTCGTGGCCCGCGACCAGGGCTGGAACCTCTGGATCGTCACCCCCGCCGCCGCAGTCGGCGCTCTGCTCATCTACCTCCTCCTCATGGCCTGCGTGCCGAGGAAGGAAGAGGTGGAGGAGTGGAAATGAGGCGGGCGCCGAGGCACAGGGCTGCGCACTCCGACGTGCCGAGCGAAGCTCGGCCAATCCCGAGCGGAGCGGGGAAGTAGCCGTGGGCAAGTTCTCCGGGTTCAAGGTGACGATCGCGCAGGTCTTCAAGCCGAAGCTGACCGGCGCCTATCCCAAGGACAAGCGCCCCAAGCCCGAGCGCTTCCACGGCCGGCACGTCCTCAATCGCTACGAGGACGGGATGGAGAAGTGCATCGGCTGCGAGCTGTGCGCGGGCGTCTGTCCGGCGAGGTGCATCTACGTGCGCGGCGCCGACAACCCGCCCGACGTGCCGGTGTCACCGGGCGAGCGCTACGGCTTCGTCTACGAGATCAACTACCTGCGGTGCATCCACTGCGACCTGTGCGTCGAGGCGTGCCCGACCGAGGCGATCACCGAGACGAAGCTGTTCGAGTTCTCGTTCACCAACCGCGACGACGCGATCTACACGAAGCGCGAGCTGCTCGTCGACGACGATGGCCGCGCCCGTCGCCAGCCGTGGGAGCTGTGGCTCGGCGGCGAGGACGACGACACGAGCGCGTGGATGCGCGCCACCGCATCGTCGGGTCTCGCGGCGTACGAGGGTCGTGTCGCGTGGTCGGGTGAGCTCGGCTTCGGTGTCCGCGAACCCGAGCAGGGCCAGTCGGCGCCCCCCGCACTCGATGCCGCCGTTCCGGATGGGGACGAGGAAGGATCGGACGCGCACTCGTGATCGCGGTCCTCTTCTTCCTCTTCGGCGCGCTGGCGCTCGTCGGCGCGCTCGGCGTCGTCCTGTCGCGCAACCCGGTGCACTCGGCGCTGTGGCTGGTCTCGACGCTCGTGAGCGTGGCGGTCCTCTTCCTGATCCAGGACGCCGAGCTGCTCGCGGCCGTGCAGGTGATCGTCTACGCCGGGGCGATCGTCGTGCTCTTCCTGTTCGTGATCATGCTGCTCGGTGTCGACCGCCGCGAGTCGCTGGCCGAGACGCTCCCGTTCCAGCGACCGATCGCGATCGCGCTCGGTCTCATGGTCCTGGCGGAGATCCTCCTGCTCGCCGGCCACACGTGGGCGACCGGCGCGAAGACCGCCAGCGGTGTACCGATCGAAGGTGGGGCAGGAGCTGGTGGCGGCGACCTCGGCAACAACATCAACCGCGTCGCGCGCGTCCTCTTCACCGACTTCCTCTGGCCGTTCCAGCTGACCGCGATCCTGCTGGTGATCGCGGTCGTCGGAAGCGTCGCGCTCGCCAAGCGCAGTGGGCAGCCGACCGGCGAGGTCACGGGCTCCGAGGGATCGGGCACCGACTCCGAGACGTCGGGGCGAACGACGTGAGCACGTCCGCGCTCGCGCTCACCATCACGCCGACGTACTACCTGGTGCTCGCGGCCGGCCTCTTCACGATCGGGTCGGTCGGCGTGCTCGTCCGGCGCAACGTCATCGTCATGTTCATGAGCGTCGAGCTGATGCTCAACGCGGTGAACCTCACGTTCGTGTCGTTCGCGGAGGCGCTCAACGACACGGCCGGGCAGGTGCTCGTGTTCTTCACGCTCACGGTCGCGGCCGCCGAGGTGGCGGTCGGCCTGGCGATCATCGTGGCGATCTTCCGGCGGCGTCGCGGCACGACCGCCGACGACCTCAAGGTTCTCGAAGGATGAGCGGGGCTCGAAGGCTGACCTGATGGCGAACGACCTCCTCTCCTTCGTGGGCATCGTGCCCCTGCTGCCGCTCATCGGCGCGGCGGTGCTGCTGCTCTTCGGCAAGCGCCTCGGTGAGCCCACGGCGGGCTGGATCGCGACCGGGCTCATGCTCGCCGCGTTCGTGTGGTCGCTCGTGATGTTCGGGGCGATGCTGTCGCTGCCGGAGGACGCGCGCTCGCACGTCAGCGTGGCGTTCGAGTGGCTGCAGGTCGATCAGCTCACGGTGCAGTTCGGGTTCCTCGCCGACCCGCTGTCGATCACCTGGATCCTGCTCGTCACCGGTGTCGGCTCGCTGATCTTCCTGTACTCGATCGGCTACATGCACGGTGACCCGAACTTCGGGCGCTTCTTCGCGTACCTGAGCCTGTTCGCCGGCTCGATGCTCCTGCTCGTGCTGGGCAGCAGCTTCCTCCTCACCTTCCTCGGGTGGGAGGGCGTCGGCCTCTGCTCCTACCTGTTGATCGCGTTCTGGTTCGAGCGCAACAGCGCCGCGGTCGCGGGCAAGAAGGCCTTCATCATGAACCGCGTCGGTGACGTCGGGTTCCTGCTCGCGATGTTCCTGCTCATCGCCGAGTTCGGCAGTCTCGACTACAGCACGATGGCGAACAGCGCGATGCAGGGCTCGCACGGCGTCGTCACCGCGATCGCACTGCTGCTGCTCGTCGCCGCGATCGGCAAGAGCGCGCAGATCCCGCTGTTCCCCTGGCTGACCGACGCGATGGAGGGACCGACGCCCGTCTCGGCGCTCATCCACGCGGCGACGATGGTGACCGCCGGCGTCTACCTGATCGCGCGCGCCCATCCCTTCTTCGAGGCGAGCGGCGACGCGATGACGGTCGTCGCCTGGGTCGGTGTGCTCACCGCGCTGCTCGCGGGTGGCGCCGCGATCATGCAGCCCGACATCAAACGGGTGCTCGCGTTCTCGACGATCAGCCAGCTCGGTTACATGTTCGTCGCGCTCGGCGTGGGTGCGTACACGGCCGCCGTGTTCATGGTGCTCACGCACGCGTTCTTCAAGGGCTGCCTCTTCCTGGGCGCGGGCTCGGTCATCCACGGTGACGAGGAGAACCAGGACATCCGGATCATGGGGCGGCTGCGGAAGTTCCTTCCCTACACCGGGATCGCCATGACGATCGCGTGGCTGTCGATCGCGGGCATCCCGCCGCTCGCCGGGTTCTGGTCGAAGGACTCGATCCTCGAGTCGGCGTACCTCAACGGTGACTACGGCGTGTGGATCCTCGGTCTGATCGCCGCGGTCTTCACCGCGATCTACATGACTCGGCTGATCCAGCTCGTCTTCTACGGCAACGAGCGCTTCCGTCCCGGCGAGGCCGAGAACCCCGTGCCCGCGATCTCGGGTGGCTCCGACGACGATCTTCCCGGCTCGACGGCCGTGGTGGACCCCGACGCGCAGGACTTCGAGATCGATCCGGCCGACATGCCCGACGCGCTCGGCTACGACCCCGCGTTCCTGCCGACCGTCGACTTCACGGAGGCCCCGCGCGAGACGCGCATGGGCGACCACGACCCGCACGAGGCACCGATGATCATGGTGTTCCCGGTCATGGTCCTCGCGTTCCTCGCGATCGTCGGTGGCTTCATCAACATCCCGATCGAGGGTCTCGAGTTCCTCGACGAGTGGCTCGAGCCCGTGTTCGCCGGCGTGCAGCAACCGCACCCCGAGACGTTCGTGCAGGGCCTCTGGCTCGAGGCGCTCTCGGTGGTGTTCGCCTCGGTCGGCATCGCGATCGGTCTGTACCTGTACCGCCGCGGCCTGCGGAACGCGCAGAGCGACCCGCTCAAGGAGAAGCTCGGCCCTGCCGGCGAGGTGCTCGGGCACGCGTACTACTACGACGAGGGCATCTCGGCGTTCACGGCGGGACCGGGTCGCAAGACCGCCGAGTTCCTCGACGAGGTCGTCGACCAGAAGATCATCGACGGCGCTGTCAACGGGGTCGCGAAGCTCGTCCGCCAGGGCGGGCTGGCGTTGCGCCGCGTGCAGGACGGCTACGTCCGCCGCTACGCGCTGGGCATCCTGCTCGGCACCGTCGCGGTCCTCCTCTTCCTCCTCGCCTACGCGGCGCGCTGACGACGGGCTGCTGACGATGGACTTCCCGATCCTCCTCGCCCTGATCGCGACGCCCGCGATCGGCGCGGTCGTGGTGCTGACGCTGCCCAGCGGGCGGCCGGAGCTGATCCGCGCCGCGGGCTACGTCTTCACGGTCGCGACGCTCGGGCTCGCGCTCTGGCTGCTCTGGAACTTCCAGGTCGGCAACCCCGACTTCCAGTACGTCGAGAACCGGCCGTGGATCCCCGGGCTGGGCACGCGCTTCACCGTCGGCGTCGACGGCATCAGCCTCTTCATGGTCGTGATCACCGCGCTGCTGATGCCCATCGGTCTGCTCGCGTCGGAGAAGTACGTCCTCGTCCGGCCGAAGGCGTTCACCGCGTGGTTCCTGATCCTCGAGATGGCGATCATGGGGATCTTCCTGAGCATCGACCTCATCGCCTTCTTCGTGTTCTGGGAGTTCATGCTCGTCCCCATGTACTTCCTCATCCAGGGATGGGGGAGCGAGAACCGCCAGTACGCGGCGATGAAGTTCTTCCTCTACACAGGCGCGGGCTCCGCCCTGTTGCTCGCGAGCACGCTCGTGCTCGGGTTCCTGCACCAGAGCGCGACCGGTGAGCTGACGTTCGACTACCGGATCCTCTCCGACTGGGCCTTCCAGGGGCTCGACCCGGCAGTCGAGGTCGCACTCTTCCTCGGGTTCATGGCCGCGTTCGCGATCAAGGCGCCGCTCTTCCCGTTCCACACGTGGTTGCCCGACGTGCACACCGAAGCGCCCACCGCGGGATCCGTCGTGCTGGCCGGCGTGATCATCAAGATGGGCGCGTACGGTCTCGTGCGGTTCTCGTTCGAGCTGTTCCCCGAGGCGACGGTCGACCTCGCGCCCGTGCTGCTCGTGCTGGCGGTGATCGGCATCCTCTACGGAGCGATCGTCGCAGCGATGCAGAAGGACTTGAAACGCGTGATCGCGTACTCGTCCGTCGCGCACATGGGCTTCGTGCTGCTCGGACTCGCGTCGTTGACCGTGATCGGCCTCGACGGTGCCGTGTTCACGATGGTGAGCCATCCGCTCACCACCGGTGCGCTGTTCCTGCTCATCGGGATGCTCTACGAGCGCCGGCACACGCGGCTGATCTCCGACTTCCGGGGGCTGTGGCGCCCCGCGCCGATCCTCAGCGCGCTCTTCGTCACGGCCATGTTCGCCGGCATCGGTCTGCCCGGCTTCTCCGGCTTCATCGGCGAGTTCCTGTCGCTCGCCGGCACGTTCATCTCCGAAGAGCCGTTCGCGATCGTCGCGACGCTCGGCGTCATCTTCGCGGCGGTCTACATGCTGTGGGCGTTCCAGCGCGCCTTCATGGGCCGGCCCGATCCGGCGAACGCCAAGGTCAAGGACGTGAACCTGCGCGAGCTGGTGGTCGTCGTGCCACTGCTCGGGCTCAGCCTGTTCCTCGGCATCTACCCGCAGCCGGTGCTCGACCGCATCGAGCCCACCGTCGAGCAGCGCATCAGCTTCCTCGAGCAGAAGACCGACGACTTCAAGGAGACCCGCCCGCGCGGCTTCTCGGAGCGGAAGCAGAACGGGATGACCTTCCACGAGGTCGCCAAGAACGCGCGTGAGGAAGCCCGGTGATGCACCTGCTCACCCCCATCACCGGAGCCCTGGAGCCGATCCAGACGCCCGACATCGACTGGCTCGCGATCGCGCCCGAGATCGCGCTCGCCGCCGCCGGGGTCCTCATCGTGCTCGCGCGCGCACTGCTGCGCGGCCGCCCGCAGACGATGCCGGTCTGCCTCGCCCTCGCGTTCGGTGGGCTGGCCGCCGCGGCCGCAGTGCAGGTCCGACTGTGGGACGTCGTCCAGGACGACGGTGCGATCGAGACCGTCGCGGGCATGGTCCGCGTCGACCCGTTCGCGATCTTCCTCGGCGTGGTGGTGATCATCGCGACCGCGCTCGGCGTGCTCCTGTCGATCGCGTACCTGCGCCGCGAAGATCTCGAGGCGCCCGAGTACCTGGCGCTCGTCATGTTGTCGGGCACCGGCATGCTGGCCATGACGACGGCCAACAACCTCATCGCGGTGTTCGTCGCGCTCGAGGTGCTCTCGATCCCGCTCTACGTGCTCTCGGCGTTCGACCGGCGCCGCCTCTCGTCGCAGGAGTCGGGTCTCAAGTACTTCGTGCTCGGCGCGTTCTCGTCGGCGGTCTTCCTCTACGGCATCGCGCTCGACGTACGGCGCGACGGGCACGACGTCGATCACCGGGATCGGTCAGTTCCTCTCGCAGAACGTGCTCTTCGAGGAGGGCACGCTCTTCGCCGGCTTCGCGCTCCTGCTCGTCGGGTTGGGCTTCAAGGTCGCCGCGGTGCCGTTCCACATGTGGACGCCCGACGTGTACCAGGGCGCCCCGACGCCGGTGACCGGTTTCATGGCCGCGGCGGTGAAGGCGGCCGCGTTCGCCGCGCTGCTGCGGATCTTCAACGTCGCGCTGCCGCTGTACTCCGACGACTGGCGTCCGGCGGTCGCGGTGCTCGCCGCGCTTTCGCTCGTGGTCGGGAGCGTCGCCGCCGTCGTGCAGACCGACGTGAAACGGATGCTCGCGTACTCGTCGATCGCGCACGCCGGCTACATCCTGATGGGCTTCTACGCCGACACGTCGCG
The DNA here is from genome assembly GCA_963731815.1 of uncultured Acidimicrobiia bacterium. Classification (GTDB taxonomy): domain Bacteria; phylum Actinomycetota; class Acidimicrobiia; order IMCC26256; family PALSA-555; genus DATBSK01. The sequence goes on from CAVSWW010000011.1 coordinate 493,595, forward strand.
TGGCCGCGAGGCGGCACTCCTGTACCTCTTCGTGTACTCGTTCATGGTGATCGGCTCGTTCGCGGTGCTGACGCTCGCGACGCGCCGCGGCGACGACGAGCACTCGCTCGACGACTATCGGGGCCTCGCCCTGCGCCGGCCGGTGCTCGGCGGGCTGCTCATCTTCTTCCTGCTCGCGCAGGCCGGCATCCCGCTCACCGGTGGGTTCATCGCGAAGCTCGAGATCTTCGGCGCGACCGCGCAGGCCGGTGAGTACGGGCTGCTCGTCATCGGGGTGCTCGCGTCCGTGGTTGCCGCGTTCTTCTACCTGCGCATCTCCGTCGCGGTGCTGACTCCCGCAGATCCCGAGAAGGAAGATGGCGAGGCCTACTCCGAGGGCATCCTGCGCCGGGTCGACGGGTGGAGCGCGGTCGTGCTCCTCGTGACGGGCGCCGTCGTGCTCGTCGTCGGTCTCGTGCCGGGCTCGTTCATCCACTGGGCCCGCGACGCCGACGTTCATGCTCTGACACGCTCGATCGGGAAGCCGGTACCGTTCCGAGCGTGCGGATCGAGGATGTCCGGTACGCGACCAGTGGCGACCTTCGGATCGCTTACCAAGAGTTCGGCGACGGTGACTTCGAGCTCGTCATCGTCCCCGGGTTCATCTCGAACCTCGACATGGTGTGGGAGACGCCGACCTTCGCGCCGATCCTCGAACGGTTCGGGACCATCGCCCGCTGCGTGGTCTTCGACAAGCGAGGCACCGGCCTTTCCGACCGCGACCTCGGGTTCGGGAGCCTCGCCGACCGGATGGACGACATCCGAGCCGTCGTCGACGACGTGGGCTTCGAACGGCCGTCGCTGTTCGCGGTGTCCGAGGGCGGGCCGCTGTCGCTGCTCTTCACCGCGACGTACCCCGAACGTGTGCGATCGCTCGTGCTCTACGGCACGATCGCCAGGATCGTCGAAGCGCCCGACTACCCGCAGGGCGTCCCCCGAGACCTCGCGTTGAAGCTTCTCGATGGCGTCGAGGAGCGGTGGGGCAAGGGGTCTTCGCTCAGCGCATTCGTCCAGCACATCCCCGACGACCCCGAAGTCCGCGAGCGCATGGCTCGGTACGCGAGAGGTGCGGCGTCACCACGGATGGCACGACAGATCCTCGAGATCAACACCGAGATCGACGTCCGCGCGGTGCTCCCGACGATCTCGACACCGACCCTTGTGCTCCACAGCGCCCACGACCCGCTCATCTGGCCGGCGAACGGTCGCTACCTTGCCGAGCACATCCCCGGCGCGAAGTACATCGAACACGACGCCGACTACCACATGACCTACGACGGTCGTACGGCGTGGTTCCTCGACGATGCCGAGGAGTTCCTCACCGGGCACCGCCCGGTCGCGCCGCTGTCCGTGGAGCGCTTCTTGGCGACGGTGCTCTTCACCGACATCGTCGGGTCCACCGAGAAGGCCGCCGCGCTCGGCGACCAGGAATGGCGGCGTCTGCTCGACCAACACGACTCGATCGCCTCGACACGCGTCGCGTCGTACTCAGGACGGATCGTCAAGACGACCGGCGACGGGGTGCTCGCGACGTTCGACGGCCCGTCGCGTGCCGTGGGCTGCGCCGAGGCGATCCGCGACGGCGTCGCCCCGCTCGAGCTGCAGATCCGGGCCGGCGTCCACACCGGGGAGCTCGAGCGCCGAGGCGACGACATCGGCGGGATCGGCGTCCACATCGGGTCGCGCATCGCAGGGCTCGCCGGCCCGGGTGAGGTGTGGGTGTCGCGCACGGTGAAGGACCTCACCGCGGGTTCGGGTCTGGTGTTCACCGACCGTGGGTCGCCACGAGCTGAAAGGCGTCCCCGACCAGTGGGAGCTCTACGCGCTCGGCGTGTGACGGCTCTCCGCTGCCGGCGAGACCGACGTGAACGAGGAAGGAAGCCCGACGAGATGCCGGACGACTTCGAACGCATCATCGACACGCCCGAGTGGCTCGCGCTCGCCGAGCACCAGGCGAACCTCGAGGACGCGCACCTGCGCGACCTGTTCGCCGAGGACCCGACGCGCGGCGAGACGATGTGCCTCGAGGCGGGCGACCTCTACCTCGACTACTCGAAGAACCGTCTGACGGCCGAGACGATCGACCTGCTCTGCCAGCTGGCCCGCCGCGCCGACGTCGAGGCGCTGCGCGACGCGATGTTCGCCGGCGAGAAGATCAACATCACCGAGGACCGTGCGGTCCTGCACGTCGCCCTCCGGGCGCCGAAGGGCGAGACGATCGAGGTCGACGGCGTCGACGTCGTGCCCGAGGTGCACCGGGTCCTCGACAAGATGGCCGCCTTCTCCGACCGGGTGCGCTCAGGCGAGTGGACGGGCCACACCGGCAAGAGGATCCGCAACGTCATCAACATCGGCATCGGCGGCAGCGACCTCGGGCCCCGCATGGCCTACGAGGCCATGAAGGACTTCAGCGAGCGCTCGATGACGTTCCGCTTCGTGTCGAACGTGGACGGCAACGACTTCTGGGAGGCGACCGCCGACCTCGACCCCGAGGAGACGCTGTTCATCGTCGCCTCGAAGACGTTCACGACGCTCGAGACGATGACGAACGCGCAGTCCGCCCGCGACTGGTCGCTCGCGAAGCTCCAGGACGACGCCGCGGTCGCCAAGCACTTCGTGGCCGTCTCGACGAACGCGGAGGAGGTCTCGAAGTTCGGGATCGACACCGCGAACATGTTCGAGTTCTGGGACTGGGTCGGCGGTAGGTACTCGTACGACTCCGCGATCGGTCTGTCGTTGATGATCGCGATCGGTCCGGACGCGTTCCGCGACATGCTCGCCGGCTTCCATGCGATGGACGAGCACTTCCGCACCGCGCCGATCGAGCAGAACATGCCGATGCTCCTCGGCCTCATCGGCATCTGGTACGACAACTTCTTCGGTGCCGAGACCGTCGCAATCCTCCCGTACAACGACTACCTGTCGAAGCTGAGCGCGTACTTCCAGCAGCTCGACATGGAGAGCGACGGGAAGTCCGTCGACCGTGACGGCAACCCGGTCGAGTGGCAGACCGGTCCGATCGTGTGGGGGCAACCGGGGACGAACGGACAGCACGCCTACTACCAGCTCATCCACCAGGGCACGAAGCTGATCCCATGCGACTTCATCGGCTTCTGCAAGCCCCGGCACGTCGTCGGCGACCACCAGAACCTGTTGATGGCCAACTTCTTCGCGCAGCCGCAGGCGCTCGCGTTCGGCAAGACCGCCGAGGAGGTGCGCGCCGAGGATGTGCCCGAGGAGCAGGTGCCGCACCGCACGTTTGCCGGCAACCACCCGACGAACACGATCCTCGCGACCGACCTCACGCCGAACCTGCTGGGTCAGCTCATCGCGCTGTACGAGCACAAGGTCTTCACGCAGGGCGCGGTCTGGAACATCAACAGCTTCGACCAGTGGGGTGTCGAGCTCGGCAAGAAGCTGGCGCTCGCGATCGTCCCCGAGCTCGACGCGCAGGACGAGCCCGCGCTGTCACACGACTCGTCGACGAACACGCTGATCCGGCGGTACCGCGCGAAGCGCTGATCAGGAGGCGAGCCGGCGCCACCAACGGCGGCGACGCTGACGGCCGGGCTCCGCCACGAGCGCGTCGAGCGCGCCGATCGCGAGGTGGTACGCCTGGTCGATCAGGCGCTCGCCGTCGGAGAAGTCGACGAACTCACGGTCGTCGACCGGGGGCGGCAGCACGACGACCTCCACGTCCTCGGGCACCCACTGGAGCTCGAGCTCGAACCGCTGCTCCCGCGAGATCGCGAACGCGCGCACGGCCACGTCGAGCGGTGACTTGATCGGCCGCTCGGTGAGCGGGTCGGACACGTCGAGCACGAAGATCCGGTCGATGGGCCCGGCCAGCGCGTGCGAGATCGGGACGAGGTTCACCACTGCGCCGTCGACGAGCACGAGGCCGTCGTACTCGACGGGCGGGAAGATGCCGGGCAGTGCCGCGCTGCCGAGCAGCGCCGAGTGCAGCGGGCCACGCACGAAGACGAGCTCGTCGCCGCTGACGAGGTCGGTCGTGACGACCCGGAGGGGGATCACGAGGTCCTCGAACGTCGCGGCCGTCCCGGAGCGCTCGATGAGCGCCGCGAGGCCCTCGCTCGAGATGAGGTGGCTGTCGCGCCGGAGCACGTTCCAGGCCCGCCGGAAGGCGTTGCCGGGGAAGACGTCCTCCCCCCGGAGGCTGGCCCAGACCGTCCCGAGCCGCTCGATGCCCTCCGGGGTCGGGTTCGTCGCGAGGACGGCGCCGTTGAGCGCACCGACGGAGGTCCCGATCACGACGTCAGGGTGGTGGCCGCGCTCCATGAGGGCGCGGAGCATCCCGACCTGGGCGACCCCCTGGTTGCCCCCGCCGGACAGCACGAACGCCGTCACGGGCTCCTGCCGCGTCCGAGCGGCCCGCAGGATCCCTGTCACCCGACGATGCTCGCGCACCCGACCGGCATCGCTCGGCTCCACTGGGTCGGGAAGAGTCACCCCAGAAACACGGGTACTCGCTCCGGGGCTGCTCGGTCGCTGTCGATATGCTCCCACCGAACGGGCCGGATGCCCGCCGGGCCCCGCGTGAGGGAAGGGCGCGACCGCCGTGACCGAGTACTACCGGCAGTACCTCGCCGTGGCCGTGCTGATCGGTGCGGCGCTGCTGATGGTGGGTGCGATGCTCGGCGCAGGCCGGCTCCTGCGCCCGACGCGGCCGCAGGCGGAGAAGTACGTCACGTACGAGGCGGGGTCCGACCCCGTCGGCGGTTGGGGACAGTCGAACGTCCGCTACTACATCTACGCCCTGCTCTTCGTGATCTTCGACGTCGAAGCGGTGTTCATCTTCCCGTGGGCCGTCGACCTCGAGTCGCTCGGCGTGTTCGGCCTCATCGAGATGACGATCTTCATCGTGCTGCTCGCACTCGGCCTCGTGTACGCGTGGCGAAAGGGAGTGCTGCGGTGGGCCTAGTCGAGGTGCAGCCATGGGACTAGTGGAGAAGGGGCGCGTCCCGAAGCCGCTCACGTGGCTCCTCAACTACAGCCGCAAGTACTCGCTCTGGATGTTCCAGTGGGGGCTCGCGTGCTGCGCGATCGAGATGGGCGCCGCGCTCGCGAGCCCGCGCTACGACATGATGCGCCTCGGCGTCATCCCGTTCCCGGCGAGCCCGCGCCAGTCCGACCTCGTCGTGATCTCCGGCACGGTCACCGACAAGATGGCGCCGGCGATCAAGCGTCTCTACGAGCAGATGCCCGACCCGAAGTACGTCATCTCGATGGGGTCGTGCGCGAACTGCGGTGGTCCCTACTGGGACTCGTACTCCGTGACCAAGGGCGTCGACCAGATCATCCCGGTCGACGTGTACGTCCCCGGCTGCCCGCCGCGACCGGAGGCTCTCCTGCAGGGCATCGTCCTCCTGCAGGAGCGCATCCAGAACGAGGGCATCGGGAACGACGAGCTACGGCAGCGCTGGCGTGGGGAGCCGATCGTCGTTGGCTCCTGACGAGGAAGACGCACCGGTGAGTGAGCGACCCGAAGGGTCGGCCGACGTACCGTCGGCCGAAGAGAGCGAGCCAGTGGAGGCGGAGGCCGACGCGCCCGAGCCCGAGCCTGAGCCCGAACCGGACATCCCCGAGCCGAACCCGGTGCACGAGGAGATGGCCGCGGTGCTCCAGGCCGGTGGGCTCGGCGGCGACTCGGTCGTGCAGTCGGCGTCGGTGTTCGACGACTACGTCGTGCGCGTCGCGCCGAGCGCCTGGCGGCACGCGGGCGAGGTCGCACGCGACGCGCTCGAGTGCGACTACCTCTCGTTCATCGCCGGCATCGACTGGGCGCCGGCACCGAAGGAAGGCGGCGAGGAGGCCAGCGGCGAGCCGTCATCGCCGGCCCAGCCGACCGAGATGACGTTCGGTGCGGCCGGGTCGGCCGGCCGGTTCCAGGTCTTCGCGCACGTGCAGTCGACCCGGCGCCACTGGGGCCTGACGATCAAGACGGACCTCGACGAGGCGGCGCCGGCGATCGAGTCGTGGGTCTCGGTGTACCCCGGCGCCGACTGGCACGAGCGCGAGTGCTGGGAGATGTACGGCTTCGTGTTCGAGGGGCACCCGAACCTCCGGCACCTCTACCTGCCGAGCGAGTTCGAGGGTCATCCGCTGCGCAAGGACTTCCCGCTGCTCGCGCGCGTGGTGAAGCCGTGGCCCGGGCTCGTCGACGTCGAGCCGATGCCCGGCGAGCCGGAGGCCGCCGTCGAGGCTGCGCCGGAAGGGGCGGACGCATGAGCACGCACGCAGACGCCGCCGTCCAGCCCGTCGAGCCAGTCGACACCGTCGGGACTCGCCGATCAGCAGCTCGCGCCGGGTGCGCTCCATCATCTCGCCGACGCGCAGATGAACGTCGAGCTCGACACCGGCGACATGATCCTCAACCTCGGGCCGCAGCACCCGGCGACGCACGGCACCCTGCGACTCGTCGTCCGTCTCGACGGCGAGCGCGTCATCTCGGCCGACCCGGTCATCGGGTACATGCACCGCGGCTACGAGAAGCTCACCGAGTTCCGCACCTACCCGCAGGTCACCACGCTCATCAACCGCATCGACTGGCTCTCGAGCTTCGCCAACGAGGTGCCGTTCATGGACGCGGCCGAGAAGCTGATGGAGATCCAGGCGCCGCCCCGCGCCCAGTACATCCGCACGATCCTCACCGAGCTGTCGCGCATCGCGACGTTCGTCCTGTTCCTCGGCGAGATGGGTCTCCAGGTCGGCGCGCTCGACGCCCGCGTTCTACGGCTTCCGCGACCGCGAGTACGTCCTCAACCTGATCGAGGCGGTGACGGGCGGGCGCTTCCACCCCAACTTCAACCGCATCGGCGGGCTGAAGGACGACCTGCCGTGGGGCTGGATCGCCGAGTGCCGGTCGGTCATGGACATCGTCTTCGAGTCGTGCGACATGTTCGAGAAGCTGGTCGCCGGCAACGAGATCTTCGAGGCGCGGACGCGCGGCATCGGCATCATCCCCGCCGACGTCGGTGCGTCCTACGGCGTCTCCGGGTCGAACCTGCGCGCGTCCGGGGTCGACTGGGACCTGCGCCGCGACGGCCCGCCGTACCTCGTGTACCGCGACCTCGACTTCAAGGTGCACACGCACGCCGACGGCGACTCCTTCGCGCGCTACACGGTGCGGCTCGAGGAGACGCGCGAGGCGGCGCGCATGGTGCTGCAGTGCCTCGACGCGCTGCCGGCGGGGCCGGTCATGGCCAAGGTCCCGCGGATCATCAAGGTGCCCGAGGGCGAGGTGTGGGTCGAGACGGAGAACCCGCTCGGCCAGATGGGCTACTACGTCATCTCGAAGGGCGCGACCGGTCCGTTCCGCGTCAAGATCCGCTCCGCATCGTTCAGCAACATCTCGATCCTGCCGTGGATGCTGCGCGGGGTGTTCGTCCCCGACGTGATCACGATCCTCGGCTCGCTCTACTTCATCCTCGGCGACATCGACCGGTAGAGGCCATGTTCGAACTGCTCGCACTCGACATCGGATGGGGCACGACCCTCGCGATCAAGACGATCGTCGTGCTCATCATCATCCCGACGGGTGCGCTCATCCTCGGGTACGTCTTCCTCCTCAAGATGATGAGCCACATGCAGAGCCGCCTCGGTCCGATGGACCCGGGTGGCTTCCACGGGTGGTTCCAGCTCGTCGGTGACGGCCTGAAGTTCATCCAGAAGGAAGACGTCATGCCGGCGGAAGCCGACCGGCGCGTCTTCGCCGCGGCACCGGCGGTCGTCGTCCTCTCGACGTTCCTGATCTTCGCCGTGATCCCGATGGGCCCCGACCTCGTGGTGAAAGACCTCGACGTCGGGGTCTTCTACGCGCTCGCCGTGTCGAGCCTGTCGGTGATCGGTGTGCTCATGGCCGGCTGGGCGAGCGCGAACAAGTTCGCGCTGCTCGGCGCGCTGCGTGCCGCGGCACAGCTCATCGCCTACGAGCTGCCGCTCCTCCTCGCCGTGGTCGGTGTCGTCGTGCAGGCGAGCACGCTGAACCTCCAGGGCATCGTCACCGCGCAGCAGGACGGTTCGATCTTCGGCTTCAGCGGCATCGGCGAGCCGTTCATCTTCACGCAGTTCATCGGGTTCGCCCTGTTCCTCGTCGCCGCGCAGGCCGAGCTCACGCAGACCCCGTTCGACATGCCCGTCGCCGAGAGCGAGCTCGTCTCCGGCTACATGGTCGAGTACACGGGGTTCCGCTTCCTCTTCTTCTTCATCGGTGAGTTCGGCACCGCGTTCGCGTTCGCGGCGCTCGCGGCGACGCTGTTCCTCGGCGGTTGGGCGATCCCGGGCGTCGAGGGCGACTGGGCGAACATCCTCGGGCCGTTCGTCCTCTTCGCCAAGCTCATGGCGGTCGCGTTCCTCATGTTCTGGGTGCGCTTCACCTATCCGCGCCTGCGGGAGGACCAGCTCCAGTCGCTGGCGTGGAAGGTGCTCATCCCGCTCGGCCTGCTCAACATCCTGCTGACCGGTGTCTTCAAGGTGGCTTTCTGATGAGGCGAGTCTGATGCCCAAGCTTCCCGGTCTCATCGGCGGTCTGGGCGTGACGCTCAAGACGATGCTGAAGCCCGCCGTGACGGTGCAGTACCCGCACGAGAAGGAAGACCCGGCGCCGCGCGCGCGGGGCGTCATCGCGCTCAAGGAAGAGAACTGCACCGTCTGCATGCTGTGCGCGCGCCAGTGCCCCGACTGGTGCATCTACATCGAGGGGCACAAGGAGCAGCGTCCGCCGCGTCGCGAGGGCGGCCGGCCGCGCAGCGTCAGCGTCCTCGACCGGTTCGACATCGACTACGCGCTCTGCATGTACTGCGGGATCTGCGTCGAGGTGTGCCCGTTCGACGCGCTCTTCTGGAGCCCCGACTACGAGTACTCCGAGTCGCGCATCGGCGATCTCCTGCACGACAAGAAGCGCCTCGGCGAGTGGATGCAGACCGTTCCCGACCCCGAGCCGCTCGAGGTCGGTGCCGAGAGCAAGGGCAAGAAGTAGTCACATGTGGGAGCAGCAGGTCGCCTTCTGGATCCTCGCGATCGCGATGTGTGCCGCCGCGATCGGTGTGGTGCGCACGTCGAACATCGTCCACGCCGCGCTGTTCCTCGTCGTCGTGCTCGCGGGCGCCGCGGCGCAGTACATCCTGCTGGCCGCCGAGTTCGTCGCCTGGGTGCAGGTGCTGATCTACATCGGTGCGGTCGTCATCCTCTTCCTCTTCGGCATCATGCTGACGCGCGCACCGATGGGCGGTGAGGGCCGCCGCCTCGACAACGACCAGCGGTGGGGTGCCGCAGTCGTCGCGCTGTTCATCTTCGGCGTGCTGGTCGCGATGCTTGTGGACGCCTTCGGTGGCGAGGAGATCCGCTTCGGGTCCGAGCTCGTCGCCCAGGGTCGCACTGCGAACGTCGGCAGCAGCATCTTCCGTGAGTTCCTCGTGCCGTTCGAGGTCGTCTCCATGCTCCTGCTCGCCGCGCTCATCGGTGCCGTGGTCCTGGCGAGGCGCGACTGATGGACATCAACCAGTTCCTGATCCTCAGCGCGTTCCTGTTCTGCACCGGCATCTACGGCGTGCTCGCGCGGCGCAACGGCGTGCTGGTGCTGATGAGCATCGAGCTCATGCTCAACGCGGTGAACATCAACCTGATCGCGTTCTCGGCGTTCGGCCGTGAGGTCGCGGGTCAGGTGTTCGCACTCTTCGTCATCACGATCGCGGCTGCCGAGGTCGGCGTCGGGCTCGCCATCGTGCTGCTCATCTACCGCAACCTGCGGACTCCCGATCTCGACGAAGTCGACCAGCTGAAGGGCTGATCCGAACCGATGCTCGAGCACGCCTGGATCATCCCCGCGCTGCCTGCGGTCTCGTTCCTCGTCATCCTCTTCTTCGGCAAGCGCCTGCCGAAGAAGGGTGCCGAGGTCGGCATCCTCGCGATGGCCACCTCGTTCGTCCTGTCGATCGTCGCCGCGATCGACTGGATCGACCGGGTGAACGCGGCCGGTGGCAGCGAGCACGGGCTCGGCGCGTACTTCGGGAAGGGCGTGATGGGCGGCGCCGAGGGCGGGCACGCCGTGGTCACCCCGGTCGTCGAGTCGGTCACGTGGTGGACGAGCGGCGGCGTCGAGTTCGGCGTCGGCACGTACGTCGACGGGCTCACCGTGATGATGCTCCTCGTCGTCACGCTCGTCTCGCTGCTCGTGTACATCTACTCGACGGCGTACATGCACGGTGACCGCCACTACACCTGGTTCTTCGCGTCGCTGTCGCTGTTCAGCGCGTCGATGCTGCTGCTCGTCGTCGCGAGCAACACGCTCGAGATGCTCGTCGGCTGGGAGCTGGTCGGGCTGTGCTCCTTCATGCTGATCGGCTTCTGGTGGGAGGACCGCGAGAACAGCCGCGCCGCGATCAAGGCGTTCCTCACGACTCGTACCGGCGACATCGGCCTGATGATCGGCATCATCATCCTGTTCTTCACGGTCGGGTCGTTCGGGATCGGTGCGTCGAACTCGTATGCGGTGAGCGCGGGCGCGCAGCACGATCTGCTGCTCGCGGCATCGATCTGCCTGATGATCGGGATCATCGGCAAGAGCGGCCAGTTCCCGCTGCACACGTGGTTGCCCGACGCGATGGCTGGCCCCACACCCGTTTCGGCGCTCATCCACGCGGCCACGATGGTCGTCGCCGGGGTGTACCTCGGCGCGCGCCTGTACCCCGTCTTCTACGACGGATTCTCGATCGAGGCCGGCGGCGTGAACATGATGGCGCTGGTCGGCGGCATCACGATCCTCATCGGAGCCGCGCTCGCGTTCGTCCAGAACGACATCAAGAAGGTGCTGGCGTACTCGACGGTCAGTCAGATCGGGTACATGGTGATGGGGCTCGGCGTCGGCGCGTGGGTCGCCGCCGTCTTCCACCTCTTCACCCACGCGTTCTTCAAGGCGCTCCTCTTCCTCGGTGCCGGGTCGGTGAGCCACGGCGGCACGCACCACTCGTTCGACATGCGCGAGATGGGTGGGCTGCGCAAGTTCATGCCGATCACGTTCTGGACCTTCGTGATCGGGTCGCTCGCGCTCGCCGGCATCTTCCCGCTGGCCGGGTTCTGGTCGAAGGACGAGATCCTCGTGAACGCGGGGAGCAACGGCTTCGACGCGTTCCTGATCATCGGCCTGATCGGGGCGTTCCTCACCGCGGCCTACATGACTCGCTGCATCTACCTCACGTTCTTCGGCGAGTACCGCGGCCACGCACACCCCCACGAGTCGGAGCGGGCGATCACCATCCCGCTCATCGTGCTCGCGGGCCTCTCGATCCTCGCCGGCCTGATCAACGCCGCTCCGCTCGGGATCGAGAAGTTCACCGAGTACGTCGAGCCGACGTTCGCCTTCCCCGACATCGTGCACGCCGAGTTCGACTACCCGAAGGCGATCCTGTCGGTGTCGCTCGCCGCGCTGGCGATCGGCATCGCGGCGTTCTACTGGTTCCGCCACGAAGAGACCGGGCCGCTCAAGGGCCTCACGCAACGCAACAAGTGGGCTCACGCGGGCTATACGTTCCTCGAGAACAAGTACTACCTCGACCACCTGTACGAGAACGTCATCGTCGACGGCATCCGCGGGCCGATCGGCGCGGCGGCGTACTGGTTCAACCAGCACGTCATCGACGGCGTCGTCAACGGAGCAGGCCGAGGCGCGAAGCGCGTCGGCGCGTTCGCGTACGAGACGGTCGACCAGCGGATCGTCGACGGCGCGGTCCACGGCATGGCGTACGAAGCCGGTGAAGCAGGTGACGAGCTTCGCAAGGTGCAGAGCGGACAGGTGCAGCGCTACGCGATCTTGCTGTTCGCCGGCACGGGCATCCTCGCCCTCGCGCTGTTCCTCACGAACGTTCTCTGATCGGAAGGGCATAGGAAGCGATGGACTGGTTCGATGACTGGGCGTTGACGCTGGCGGTGTTCCTGCCGGCCGTCGGGATGGCTGTGGTGCTTGCGATCCCGCACGCCCAGGAGACCGCGATCAAGGCCACCGCGCTGCTCACGGCGGTGGCGACCGGAGCCGTCGGCATCGGGATCCTCTTCCGGTTCGACTTCAACGCTGCCGGAACGATGCAGTTCGACGTCAACGAGCCGTGGATCAAGGTGATCAACAGTCGGTACCACCTGGGCCTCGACGGCATCGCGCTGCCACTGCTCATCCTGTCGATGCTGACGGTGATCGTCTGCATCATCTACTCGTGGGACCACTTCCCCGAACCGCACAACCCGAAGGCGTTCCTCGCCCTGATCCTGCTGCTCGAAGTCGGTCTCAACGGGACGTTCCTCGCCGAGGACCTCATCCTCTTCTTCATCTTCTTCGAGCTCGTCCTGCTCCCCATGTTCTTCATGATCGGGGTCTGGGGCGGACCGAACCGGCGAGTACGCGTCGATCAAGTTCTTCTTGTTCACGTTGTTCGGGTCCACGTTGATGCTCGTCGCGTTCCTGGCGATCTTCTTCTTGTCGGAGCGCGAGACGTTCGACATCGTCGAGCTGAGCAACCTCGGCGGTGCCGGGATCCCGCAGGGCACGCAGAACCTCGTGTTCGCCGGGCTGTTCCTCGGCTTCGCGATCAAGGTGCCGATGTTCCCGTTCCATACGTGGCTCCCCGACGCCCATACCGAGGCCCCCACCGTGGGGTCCGTGATCCTGGCCGCCGTCATGCTGAAGCTCGGCACCTACGGCTTCATCCGCATCGCGCTCCCGATCCTGCCGAAGGCGGCCGAGGAGTGGGCACCGTGGATCGGTCTCCTCGCGGTGATCGGCATCATCTACGGCGCGCTCTGCTGTCTCGCGCAGAAGGACATGAAACGGCTGATCGCGTTCTCGTCGGTCGCGCACATGGGCTTCGTCATGCTCGGCATCGCGACGCTCACCGACTTCGGGCTCAACGCGGCGATCTTCGGGATGGTCGCGCACGGTCTGATCACCGGCATGCTGTTCTTCATCGCTGGATCGGTGCAGGAGCGCTACGAGACCCGCGAGATGAGTCGTCTCGGCGGTCTGCTCACCCAGGCACCGAAGCTCGGTTGGATCCTCGGCTTCTGCGCCATGGCGTCGCTCGGCCTGCCCGGACTCGCCGGCTTCTGGGGCGAGTTCCCGTCGATCCTGGCGTCGTACGATCCCGCGCCGCTCGCGAGCGGGCTCTTCAGCGGCGACAACCTGTGGACGTATCGAACGTTCATGGTGATCGCCGCGATCGGCACCGTGCTCGCCGCGGGCTACCTGCTGTGGATGCTGCAACGGGTCACGTTCGGCAAGGTGAAGCCGGAGTTCGAGCACGCGCACATCCACGACGTGCACGTGCCGGAGTGGATCGCGTGGACGCCGCTGCTCGCGCTCATCGTCGTGCTGGGCATCTACCCCGACATCCTGTTCTCGGTCACCGACCCCGCGGTCAGCCCGATCGGCAAGGTCTTCTCCGGATGAAACGCGCATGAACCCGACCATCGACTTCCACGCGTTCGCGCCGGAGATCGTCCTCACCGTCGGGGCGGTCATCTGCCTGCTCGTCGACCTGTTCCTGCCGCAGCGGCCGGAGCTGGTGCCGCGGCTCGCGAGCATCACCGTGCTCGCCGCGCTCATCCCGGTGCTGACGCTCGCCGCGGACGGTGCCGACCGATCGATGTTCGGCGGCGCGTTCGTCGTCGACAACTACACGCTCGTCTTCCAGGGGTTCTTCCTGGTCGTCGCGTACTTCACGCTCCTGATCTCCGTCGACTACATCGGGGAGGGCGACTACTACCGGGGTGAGTACTACGTCATGATGCTCGTCTCGGTGCTCGGCCTCCTCGTGATGGCGGGCGCTCGCGACCTCATCTCGATCTTCGTCGCCCTCGAGACGATCTCGGTCCCGACGTTCGTGCTCGCCGGCTGGCGCAAGCACGACACGAAGTCGAACGAAGCCGCGCTGAAGTACTTCCTCATCGGCGTGCTCTCGACGGCGATCATGCTGTACGGGATGTCGTTCGTGTACGGGATGGCCAACTCGACCGTGCTGTCCGACATCTCGCACCTACGCGCAGACGAACACGCCGGCCCTGTTCGCCGCGGCGATCTTCCTCACGCTCGTCGGCTTCGCCTTCAAGGTCAGCGCGGTGCCGTTCCACTTCTGGGCGCCCGACACGTACGAGGGCTCGCCGACGCCCGTCACCGCCTTCCTGTCCGTCGCCTCGAAGGCCGGTGGCTTCGTCGCCATCCTCACGATCGTCCGTCTCGGCTTCTTCCCGTCCGGCGACTCGTGGGAGCCGATCATCTGGGTGCTGGCCGCGGTGTCGATGACGCTCGGCAACCTCGCCGCACTGCGTCAGACGAACGCCGTCCGCATGCTGGCGTACTCGGCGGTCGCCCAGACCGGCTTCATGCTCGTCCCGATCGCCGTGGCCGGCGACGTCCCGGGCAACTCGGCGTGGGAGGCGGTCGTCATCTACCTCCTGATCTACGGAGCGATGACGCTGGGTGCCTTCGCCGCGGTGATCGCCGCGGCGCGGCGGACCGGCTCGGCGGAGATCTCGAGCTTCTCGGGGCTCGGCCGCACCGACCCGGTGCTCGCCGTCATGATGACGATCTTCATGCTGTCGCTCGCCGGCGTCCCGCCGCTCGCGGGCTGGTTCGCGAAGTTCGTGATGTTCCGCGCCGTCTTCGACGCGGGCACGACGTCCGCGGTCGTGCTCGGCGTCATCGCCGCGGTGAACTCGGTGGTCGCGTTCTTCTACTACGTGATCATCCCGCGGCGGATGTGGTTCCACGACCCGGCACCCGGAGCGATCGACGCGAAGACGCAGCCCACGCCCATCGCGCTCAACGTCGCGATGCTGCTCACGACCGCGACCATGTTGATCATCGGGGTCTACCCGCAGTTCTTCGCCCGCCTCGGCGAGCTCGCGTTCACACCTGGGTAACGCGCGACGAACGTGACTCCGACGCCGAGCGCGCGGCCGCGGGTGGGGTATCCCCGCCCGCAGCAAGCGAGGCAATGGTGATGGGGGCTGACGGTCACATGCGCTTGCAGGAGCGGCTCGTCGAGCGCATCCGACGGTCGGGGCCGATCACGTTCGCCGACCTCCAGGAGGCGGCGCTCTACGACCCCGACGACGGGTTCTTCGCGTCGGGCGGTGGCGCGGGCCGCGCCGGGCGCGACTTCGTCACCAGCCCCGAGACGGGCCAGCTCTTCGGTGCGCTGCTCGCGCGCCACGTCGACACCGTGTGGCACGACCTCGGCTCGCCCGATCCGTTCCTCGTCGTCGACGCCGGCGCCGGGCGCGGGAAGCTGGCCGCCGACATCCTCCGCGCCGCGCCCGCCTGCGCGCCGGCGCTGCGGTACGTGCTCGTCGAGCGCTCGCCGGCGCTGCGGGCGCTGCAGCGTGAGCTGCTCACGCTCGAGCCCGCCGACGAGGCGCTCGGCCCGTTCGCGAGCTCGGTCGACCCCGACGAGCCGAGCGAGCCCGTGACCGGGGCGGGCCCGATCGTCACCAGCATCGAGGAGCTCCCGGGCGTCACGTTCTCCGGGCTCGTCGTGGCCAACGAGCTGCTCGACAACCTGCCCGTCCGTCTCGTCGAGCGTGCGGCCGGTGGATGGCAGGAGGTGCTCGTGGCGGTCGGCGACGGCGACGAGCTCGTCGAGACGCTCGTGCCCGCGCCGACGCAGCTCGCGGCGGAGGCCGACGCCGTCGCCTCGGGCACGGAGGTGCCTGACGGCGCTCGACTCCCGGTACCGCTGGCGACCGTCGAGTGGCTCGACACCGTCGCGAGCGTCCTCCGACGTGGCGCGGTGCTCATCGTCGACTACTGCGCGCCGGTCGCGGAGCTCGTCGCTCGTGGTCAGCAGGGATGGCTGCGGACGTACCGCGGACACGAACGGGGCGCTGACGCGTTCGCGCTACCGGGCTCGCAGGACATCACGACGGACGTGCCGCTCGAGCACCTCGCCCACGCCGCGCGCCGTGCCGGCTTTCAGATGGTGCGCGACGTCACGCAGGCCGAGCTCCTCACCGAGCTCGGCATCGAAGCGCTGGTCGAAGAAGGGCGCACGATCTGGCAGGAGCGCGCGCATCTGGGCGATCTCGAGGCCATCGCCGGACGCAGTCGTGGCGTCGAAGCCGCAGCGCTCACGGACCCTGCGGGTCTCGGTGGACATCGGGTCATCATCTTGGGCCGCGAACCCGACTAACGTCCGCGCCGGTTTCCAGTGGGAGGGGACATGACACAAACTGACGCTTCTGCCATGCGCGAGGTCTCGAAGGCCTGGTGGGTCTTCCTCGTGACGGGCATCTTGTGGTTCATCATCGCTCTCGTCGTGCTCCGCTTCGACGAGTCATCCATCACGACCATCGGTGTGCTGATGGGCGTGGTGTTCATCCTCGGCGGCCTCAACGAGCTCATGATGCTCGGCGCCGACTCGACCGGTTGGAAGATCTTCCACGGCATCCTCGGCGTGCTCTTCTTGCTCGCCGCGCTGTGGGCGTTCATCCAGCCGGAGGAGGCGTTCTGGGCCCTGGCCTCGGTGCTCGGGTTCCTGCTGCTGCTCATGGGGACGTTCGAGATCATCGTGGCGGTGTCGACGAAGGACATCAATCCGCTGTGGTGGCTCGGACTGATCGCCGGGATCCTGTTCCTGATCCTCGCGTTCTGGACGTCGCAGCAGCTCGTCACCGCGAAGGCGGAGCTCCTGATCTTCTACGTCGGGATCATGGCCATGTTCCGTGGCATCAGCCAGATCGTGTTCTCGTTCGGCGTGAAGAGCCTCGGACGCGACGCGTAGCAACGAAGGTTCACAGGAAGCGCTCCCGCCGCACACCGGCGGGAGCGCTTTCGCGTCTTCGGTAGGGTGACCCGTCGATGGCTGAAGCCGACGCGATCGAGTCCCTCCTTGCCGAAGGACGCACGTTCCCGCCGACCGCCGACTTCAAGCAGCGCGCGCGCGTCGTCGACGCCGAGATCTACGACGACGCCAACGTCGACTTCGAAGGCTTCTGGGCACGGCAGGCCGAGGACCTGCTCGACTGGTCCGAGCGCTGGGACACGGTCCTCGAGTGGGACCTGCCGTTCGCGAAGTGGTTCGTCGGCGGCAAGCTGAACGTCGCGTACAACTGCCTCGACCGTCACGTCGAGGCCGGCCACGGCGATCAGGTCGCGTACCACTGGGAAGGCGAGCCCGGCGACACGCGCACCATCACGTACGCGCAGCTGCTCGAGGACGTCTGCCGGCTCGCCAACGCGCTCCAAGAGCTGGGTGTCGGCAAGGGCGATCGAGTCAACATCTACCTGGGCATGGTCCCGGAGCTCCCGATGTCGCTGCTGGCGTGCGCGCGCATCGGCGCGCCGCACTCCGTCGTGTTCGGTGGCTTCTCCTCCGATTCGTTGCGCGACCGCGTCAACGACGCGGAGGCGAAGGTGCTCATCACCGGCGACGGCGCCTGGCGCCGGGGCTCGATCGTGCCGCTGAAGGACATCGCCGACGAGGCGTTGGCCGAGTGCCCGAGCGTCGAGAAGGTGCTCGTGCTCCGGCGCACCGAGCAGGACGTCGCGATGACCGAGGGTCGCGACGTCTGGTGGCACGACCTGGTGCCGATCCAGAGCAGTGAGTGCCCGGCCGAGCCGATGGACGCCGAGGACCTCCTCTACCTCCTCTACACGTCGGGCACGACAGCGAAGCCCAAGGGGATCATGCACACGACCGGCGGTTACCTCACGCAGGTCGCGTGGACACATGCCAACGTCTTCGACATCCGCCCCGACGAGGACGTGTACTGGTGCGCGGCTGACGTCGGCTGGGTCACCGGCCACTCGTACATCGTCTACGGGCCGCTCGCGAACCGGACGACGGGCGTCCTCTACGAGGGCACACCCGACTTCCCCGACAAGGACCGGCTCTGGTCGATCGTCGAGCGATACGGCGTCACGATCCTCTACACCGCGCCCACCGCAATCCGGTCCTTCATGAAGTGGGGCGCGGAGTACCCCGAGCGTCGCGACCTGTCGTCGTTGCGGCTGCTCGGGAGCGTCGGCGAGCCCATCAACCCCGAGGCCTGGGTCTGGTACTGGCGACACATCGGTGGCGAGCGCTGTCCGGTCGTCGACACGTGGTGGCAGACCGAGACCGGCGCCATCATGATCAGCCCGCTGCCCGGCGCAACCACCCTCAAGCCCGGATCGGCGACGTTCCCGCTCCCCGGCATCGGTGCCGACGTCGTCGACAAGAAAGGCAAGTCCGCGCCGATCCCCGGCGGCGGCTACCTCGTGCTCACCCAACCGTGGCCGTCGATGCTGCGCGGCATCTGGGGCGACCCCGAGCGGTACCAGGCGACGTACTGGTCGAAGTTCGACGGCAAGTACTTCGCGGGCGACGGCGCCAAGCGCGACGAGGAGGGGTACTACTGGCTGCTCGGGCGCGTCGACGACGTCATGCTCGTCAGCGGTCACAACATCTCGACGGCCGAGGTCGAGCACGCGCTCGTCGACCACCACGCGGTCTGCGAGGCCGCAGTCGTCGGCAAGAACGACGCGACGACGGGTCATGCCATCGCCGCGTTCGTCATCCTGCGATCGGGCAACGAGCCGAGCGAGGCGCTCGTCGAGGAGCTGCGCAATCACGTCGCGCACAAGATCGGCCCGATCGCGAAGCCGAAGTCGGTCCTCTTCACCGAGGAGCTGCCGAAGACGCGCTCGGGCAAGATCATGCGCCGGCTCCTCAAGGACGTGAGCGAGGACAAGGCGCTGGGCGACACGACCACGCTGGCTGACCCGAGCGTCGTCGAGGGCATCAAGGCGCGCTACCTCGCGCAGTCGTCGTCCGACGAGGACTAGCCGGCACCTTGCGGACACCCGAGCACTGGACCTGGCGCGACGGTCCGGTCGAACCCGGGCGTGCGGTCGTCGTCGACATCGACGGTGTCCTGTCGGATGCCGTGAGCCGTCAGCACTACCTCGAGGCGCCGAGTCGCAACTGGCGCGCGTTCTTCGACGCGTGTGGAGACGACCCGGTCATCGAGGAGGTCAAGGTGCTGCTCGACCTCCTCGATCCTGTCCTGCGCGTGGTGCTGCTCACCGCACGGCCCGAGCGCGTCCACCACCTCACCGAAGCCTGGCTCGGCCACTACGCGATCCGTTGGGACCTGCTGATCATGCGACCGTGGGGCGAGTACGACATGGCCCGCGAGTTCAAGCAGTCGACCGTGTACGACCTGCGCCGTGCCGGCTTCGAGCTCGAGCTCGCGATCGAGGACGACCGCCGCAACGTCGAGATGTTCCGCCGTGAGGGCATTCCCTGCCTCTACAAGCACTCCGGCTACTACGACTGACGGCCTGAGGGCGCGGACGGGATGCTCGAAGCGACGCTGCTCGCGCTCGGCTCGGCCGCGCTGCATGCCACGTGGAACCTGCTCGTCAAGACGAGCGACGAGCGCTTCCTCACCGCGTGGGGACAGTTCCTCGTCGGGCGGTGTGCTGCTGCTCCCGGTCCTCTTCTTCACGGGCCTGCCCGACAGCGACACGATCCCGTTCCTCGCTCGCGTCGAGCGTCGTGCACGTCGTCTACGTCGTGCGCGCTCGTGCGTGCCTATCACCACGCCGACTTCTCGTTCGCGTATCCGCTGGCGCGAGGCGGCGGGGCGCTGCTCGCGGCGATCGGCGGCGTGGTCTTCCTGTCGGACGAGCTGAGCTCGTTGTCGTGGATCGCGATCGCGATCGTCTTCGTCGGGCTGGTCTCGCTCGTGCGCCCGAGCGTCGGGCTGGTCGCGATCGGCTGGGCGCTGCTCACCGCGCTCGACCATCGGCGTGTACACGACGCTCGACGCCGCGGGTGCCCGCCGCACCGACAGCGGCTTCGTGTACGGGATCGTGCTGGTGATCAGTGCGGCGATCGCGATCAGCGTGCTCGGCGTCATGCTCGGGCGGGGTCGGCAGCTCGTGCGCTACCTGCGGACCACGCAGCGGAGTCGGATCGTCGTCGGCGGCCTGGCGTCGGTGATCGCCTACTCGATGGTGCTGGCCGCGGTGCGCCTCGCACCCGTCGGCTACGTGGCCTCGCTGCGGGAGTCGTCGGTCGTGCTCGGCGCAGCCGCCGGGTGGCTGCTCCTCCACGAGCGCCTCGGCCGCGCCCGTGTCCTCTCTTCTGTGGTCGTCGCCGCGGGCCTGATCCTGCTGATCGCCTCGCGCTGAGGCCGGAGAGTCAGTCGCGGAAGTTGACGAACTGGAGCGGGATCCCGAAGTCGTGCTCGCGCATGGCCTGGATCGCGTCCTGCAGGTCGTCGCGCTTCTTGCCGCTGACCCGGAGCTGATCGCCCTGGATCTGGTGCGAGAGCCCCTTCTTGCCGAGCTCCTTGATGAACTTCCCGATCGCCTTGCCCTTGTCCTGGCTGATCCCGACGGTGATCGTGACCGTCTGGCGCACCGTGCCCTTGGCGGCGTCCTCGACCTTCCCGAAGTCGAGCGACTTCAGCGACACCTTGCGCTTCACGAGCTTCTCCTCGAGCACCTGCGTCAGCGCGGTGAGTCGTTGCTCGCTCTCGGTGTGCAGCTCGATCGTCTTCTCGCCGAGCTCGATGCTCGAGTCGGTTCCCTTGAAGTCGTAGCGGGTCGCGATCTCGCGGCTCGCCTGGTCGACCGCGTTGCGCAGCTCCTGCATGTCGACCTCGGACACGACGTCGAACGTGGGCACGGTGACCTCCGCGTGCGGTGAGCGCAGATGAACGGACGATGAAGAGAAAAACTCGGCTGCTACTGTACGCAGTTCCCAGGGTCGGTTCCCGAGTGGCCAAAGGGGGCAGGCTGTAAACCTGCTGCGAGAGCTTCGCTGGTTCGAATCCAGCCCGGCCCACCACTCTTCGGGTTCGTCGGTCGTCCGGATCGCCGATCCGCATCGCTCTCGGGTTTCGCACCCCATTCCGATGGTCGATACTGGAGCGGTGACCCGGCGGACGAGCCACCCCCTCGTTCTGTTGCTGGGCGCGCTCGCGATCGCGGTGCTCGCAGCCGCGTGCTCGGGCACGGGGTACACGTACGTGAAGAACTCCGACGATCAGACGTACTTCAAGGTGCCCGACAAGTGGAAGCTCTACGAGGAAGAGGAGCTCTCGAAGAGCCTCGGCCTCTCGCCGCGCGAGCTCGAGCAGTACCGCGAGGGCACGTGGCAGGTCGGCTTCGACGCGAGCCCCCGTCCGTCGCTGAAGCACCTCCTCGACCCGAAGTCGAAGCATCCCACCGGCATCGCGAGCGTCGAAGAGCTCGACTTCGACGCGACGGACACCGCGTCCATCGCCGGCTTGCGCAACCAGTTCCTCGACCTCGACAGCGCCGTGCAGGCGGGCGACGCGGAGATCGTCGACTACGAGATGCTCGAGCCCGAGGGCGGCTTCCACGGGTTCCATCTGGTGGTCGATCTCGTCGTCGACGGTGGACGGACGATCACGTTCGACCAGACCTCCTTGCTCGACCAGGCGTCGAGCAAGGTGTTCAACCTGATCGTCACGTGCGGCGCCCAGTGCTACGCCGACAACGCCGATCAGATCGACCGTGTCGTCGGCTCGTGGACGGTGGAAGAGTGAGGGCCTCGTGACCTACACACCGCCCCAACCGCACGAGGAGTTCGTGACCAGTCGGCCCCGGCTCGACGAGATGCCGACGCGCCGGCCGTCGAGCATCTGGGACCGCTTCAAGGTCCTGCTCCTGCTCGTCGCACTCCTCGGGTTCTTCGTCGCCACCGAGATCGCCGACAACCCGATCCTCCCGGTGTCCGAGGCGATCAACGAGACGCTGCGGTCGAAGTCGTGGCTGCTCGTCCTCATCGGCCTCGAGCTGCTGCGCCAGATCCACTACCTCATCAGCGAGCACTCCGCGGCCTATCACCAGTTCTGGACGAAGAAGGTCTTCGGGGGTTGGAACCGCTACATGTCGCGGTTCAACCCCTGGAACCGCTACCGCTTCGCGCGAGCGACGAAGTGGGTCGTCGCGATCGTCGTGGGGGCGATCGTCCTCGGCCGCCTGCTCGACACGTCACCGTGGACGGCGTACGTCGATGCGTTGAGCCGGGCGATCGACGCGGCGCCGGTGATCGCGCAGGCGGCGATCTTCCTGCTGTTCTGGATCGGCTTCCAGTTCTTCCTGATGTTCTATTTCATGACGCGCGGCGGGGTGGAGACGTTCTTCCCCGACGACATCACGACGCGCTTCTCCGACGTGTGGGGTCAGGACCAGGTCAAGCACAAGGTCCGCGAGAACCTGATGTTCCTCGACAACCCCGAGGTCATCGAGCAGCGCGGCGGCTACGTGCCCGGCGGCATCCTGCTCTGGGGTCCACCCGGCACCGGCAAGACGCTCATGGCCGAGGCCATGGCCGGCGAGACCGGCATGCCGTTCGTCAACGTCGACGCGTCGATGCTCAACGTCGGCATCGGTCCGCTGAAGGTGATCCTCCTCTTCCGCAAGCTGCGGAAGTACGCGCTCAAGTACGGCGGCGTCGTCACGTTCTTCGACGAGGCCGACTCGCTCGGGAACCGCGGGATGCTCGCCGGGACACCCGGCCAGGGCATGCCCGTGAAGACGCCGTCACCGTTCAGCAACGCCCGATCGTGTGGCGGGCTCGGCTACCTGTCCGACGAAGCCCGCGCGTCGCTCCTCTACTCACCGGAAGCCGACATCGAAGAGGGGACCCGCCGCAACCGGTTCCTGATGGGGATGGGCGGGATGGGCGGCGGTGGCGGCGGCATCCTCCAGGTCCTGCTCGCGCAGATGTCCGGCCTGAAGAAGCCGCGCGGCTTCTTCAACCGCCACGGTCGGCGGGCACTCGGGATCAAGCCGAAGCCGCCTCCCAAGTACCGCATGCTCATCGTGATGGCGACGAACCTCCCCGAGAAGCTCGACGCCGCGCTGCTCCGGCCCGGTCGCATCGACCGGATCTACAAGGTCGGCTACCCGTCGAAGGCCGGACGGATCCGTACGTACGAGGGCTACCTCGCGAAGATCAACCACCAGCTGACGCCCGACGAGGTCGATCGGCTCGCGACGGTCACGCCGTACGCGACCGGCGCGACGATCAAGGACCTCGTCAACGAGGCCTTGATCTCCGCGATCCGCGACAACCGTCAAGCGGTCACCTGGGGCGACATCGTCAAGGCGAAGCAGCTCAAGGACCTCGGCCCGCCCGAGGACGTCGAGTACATCGAGCGCGAGCGCCACGCGACTGCGCTGCACGAGGCGTGTCACACGGTGGTCGCGTACCGCGTCCGTCACCACCTCGTCATCGACATCGCGACGATCGAGAAGGGCGGCAACTACCTCGGCATGGTCAGCTCGATCCCGCCCGAGGACCTCTTCACCCGCTGGCGCTCCGACTACGAGTCCGACGTGATGGTGAGCCTCGCCTCGCTCGCCGGCGAGAAGATGTTCTTCGGCGGCGACTCGTCGTCCGGTGTCTCCGGCGACCTCGAGAGCGCGACCCAGCTCGCGACCTTCATGGAGGGCTACTGGGGCATGGGTCAGACCATCTCGTCGCACGGCGTGACGCACCGAGTCGGCGTCGGCGGCGGTGGACGACCCGGCAAGCCCGAGGAGGAGAAGGAGCGCGACCTGCTCAAGGCCGGCCTCGGCAGCCGCATCGAGGAGAAGCTCCAGGCGCTCTTCGTGCGCACCGAGCAGCTGGTCACCGAGAACCGCGTCCAGGTGCTGGCGGTGACGCACACGCTCGAGACGCACAAGACCCTCACCGGTGAGGACATCGAGGCCGTGATCGAGGGCGAGCAGGGGCCGCTCGTCGACGGTCGCGTCTACGCGAACAGCCGAGTTCGCGGCCGTCGCCGAGACGTACCACGCCGCGGTCGTGACCGCGCACGAGGGCCACGGCAAGGTGGGGGTGCCGCTGCCGCAGCTCAACGGCCAGCGCGCGCGAGGTCGGCGAGCTGAAGCCAGTGGTCCGCGAGGGCATCGTCGTCGACGACGACACGTCGGCGAAGCCCGCCAAGAACGGCGGGGCGAAGAAGAACGGAAGGCGAAGAAGAACGGCGCCAAGAGGCGCCAAGAAGCGGAACAGCGAGGGCTGACGGGGTCGATCGTGCCGCCCGAACGCTCGGGCTAGAGCACGCGCTCGTACACCGACAGCACTCGGTCTCCGTCGCGGCGCTCGACGCCGTCCATGCGCGTGAAGCCGAGTCGGTCCGCGACGCCGATCGACGCGTGGTTGTCGGGCTCGATCTCCATCTCCAGGCGTTCCACACGCCGAGGACGTCGCGAGCCCACTCCACGAGCAGCGCCGAGGCGCGCGTCGCGTAGCCGCGACCCCGCGCCTCGGCGGCGAGCCAGTAGCCGAGCTGCGGCGTACCGGTCGGCAGGTCGTCGATGTCACAGCCGCCGACGACCGCGCCGTCGGCTTCGATCGCCAGGGAGAGCTGCACACCGTCGCGCCACGCCCCCGTCACGCCGCGGACGTAGCCGGTCGTCGACGCGTGCGTCACCGGAGGCGGCACCGCGAACCGGCGTTGCAGCTCCTCGTCCTGCCAGATCGCGGTGAGCGTCGGCACGTCGTCGAGTACCCACGGCCGCAACGTCACGACGTCGTCGGCGAGCTCGAGGTGGTCGGGGAGCGCGACCCCGGTCACAGGTGCCGTTGCATGAGCACGACGTCGAGCCACTGCTTGAACTTCCGGCCGACCTCACGCTCCACGCCGACGGTCTCGAACCCGCACGCCTCGTGGAGGGCGATGCTCGGCCTCGTGCCCGCCGACGATGCGGGCGAGCACGGTGTGGAATCCGTGGTCGGCGCCGAGCCGCACGAGCTCCTCAAGCAGCAGCTTCCCGATGCCCCGGCCGCGGTGGTCGCGGTGGACGTACACGGAGTCCTCGACGCTGCCCGAGTAGGCGGGGCGGTCCCGCCACACCGAGAGCGACCCGAACCCGACGACCGCGCCGCTCGTCGACTGCGACGATCGCCGGGTGGCCGCCGGAGTGCTCGTCGATCCAGGACCACCTGCTCGTCGATCGTGCGGGGGACCATGTCGAACGTCACCGTCGACTCGAGGACCTCGACGTTGTAGATCGAGCGGATCGCCTCGGCGTCGCGTCGCTCGACTAGCCGCACGGTTAGGTCGCCCATCGGGCGCCGATGCTACGGGTCACCCCCGTCCGGGCGGACTTCTTTCCTCTCAGGGGCTTTCCCCTGCTGAGCACCGGGCTCAGAGACGAGAATTCTCCTCCCCAGCCGGTCCGCAGGTGGTGGATCTGCTACAAAGTCCTGGATGTGGCTGAGGTGGAGACCGATCGACCCCCGAAGGCGGAGTGAAGTGATGGATCGGTCGATACGTCGGAAGTCGGTTGGGGGCGCGCTCGCGCTCGCCCTCGTGCTGGGGCTGGGATCAGCCGCGTGGCTCACGGCCTCGGCCGGCGCGCAAGGTGGCGGCAACGCGGCAGTGTGAAGATCCACGACGTCAGCCACCCGATCGATGACGACGCCGACAACCCGAAGCCGTGCGACCCGGTGCTCGTGTCGTTCAACTTCGAGGTGGGCCAGCAGTACACGTACCAGTTCGTCGACGCAGGGCGGCCAGGGGGGCGGCGTCGTCGTCATTCCTCCGACCACGGTCACCGTGAACACCGACCCGCAGCAAGAGCCGCCGGCGGGCGACTTCGCGCCTCCCTTGCTCGAGGACCAGCTATACAAGCTCCAGTGGGACTTCGGCACCTCCATCTCAACCGGCTCCAAGCAGAAGGTCTTCAGGGTCACGTGCGGGGAGCCGCCACCACCCGGAGAGATCGGATCGTTCGAGGTGACGAAGACGGTCTCCGGCCCGAACGCACCCGCCGACTTCACGTTCGACGTGAACATCACCTGCTCGGACGGGTTCGTGACCGACGTGGTGCTGACCGACGAGGACCCGACGGCCACGATCGACAACCTCGATGCCGGCACCACGTGCACGGTCACCGAGGCCGACAGCCAGGGGGCCACGGTCACGTACTCGCCGTCCCAGACGAGCGACCCGGTGCCCGGGGCCGGCACGGCGACGGTGACGATCGACAACAACTTCGCCGAGGTCCTGTCGTCCCGACGCCGCCCGCGGTCATCGTCGGGACCCCTTCCTTCACCGGCTGACCGGACCCATCGTCCAGCTCCACGGGGAAACACGGCAGGAGCGCGCGCGCCGCGCCTTGCTAGCCTTACGGGCTGCGCCCCCTTAGCTCAGTCGGCAGAGCGCTTCCATGGTAAGGAAGAGGTCTACGGTTCGAGTCCGTAAGGGGGCTCGGCGGTGTAGCTCAGTTGGCAGAGCACGCGGCTCATAATCGCGGCGTCGCGGGTTCGAGTCCCGCCACCGCTACCAAACCGAAGGAACCGAGGGCCTCCCTGGCTCTCGGCTGCACGCGTACGAGGAGAAGCGCCCCCGAAGGGGCGCCGGCGGGTACCCCGCCGGCGAGCGGATCCGACCCAGAGAGACGAGACCAGGAGCGTCGTCGCCATGGCCAAGGAGAAGTTCGAGCGGAACAAGCCGCATCTGAACATCGGCACGATCGGTCACATCGACCACGGGAAGACGACGCTGACCGCGGCCATCACCAAGGTGCTGTCGGAGCGCAACCCCAACACCAGCTTCACGGCGTTCGACCAGATCGACAAGGCGCCTGAGGAGAAGCAGCGCGGCATCACGATCTCGATCGCGCACGTCGAGTACGAGACCGAGAACCGCCACTACGCGCACGTCGACTGCCCCGGTCACGCCGACTACATCAAGAACATGATCACCGGCGCCGCACAGATGGACGGCGCCATCCTCGTGGTCGCCGCCACCGACGGCCCGATGCCCCAGACGCGTGAGCACGTGCTGCTCGCCCGCCAGGTCGGCGTCCCCAACATCGTCGTGGCGCTGAACAAGACCGACATGGTCGACGACGAGGAGATCCTCGAGCTCGTCGAGCTCGAGGTCCGCGAGCTGCTCAACGAGTACGAGTTCCCCGGCGACGACACCCCGATCGTGCGGGTCTCGGCGCTGAAGGCGCTCGAGGGCGACTCGGAGTGGGCCGACAAGATCGTCGAGCTGATGTCCGCGGTCGACTCCCACATCACCGAGCCGCCGCGTGACGTCGACAAGCCGTTCCTGATGCCGATCGAGGACGTGTTCTCGATCACCGGGCGTGGCACGGTCGTCACCGGCCGCGTCGAGCGCGGGATCGTGAAGATCAACGAGGAGATCGAGATCGTCGGCATCAAGGACACGACGAAGACGACGTGCACGGGTGTCGAGATGTTCCGCAAGCTCCTCGACGAGGGCCGTG
Organism: uncultured Acidimicrobiia bacterium; assembly: GCA_963731815.1. GTDB lineage: Bacteria > Actinomycetota > Acidimicrobiia > IMCC26256 > PALSA-555 > DATBSK01. The sequence goes on from CAVSWW010000011.1 coordinate 520,911, forward strand.
CGGGCGACAACATCGGCGCCCTCCTCCGTGGCACCAAGAAGGAGGAGGTCGAGCGCGGCCAGGTGCTCGCGAAGCCGGGCTCGATCACGCCCCACACCAACTTCGAAGGCCAGGTGTACGTGCTGACCAAGGAAGAGGGTGGGCGCCACACACCGTTCTTCGCGAACTACCGCCCGCAGTTCTACTTCCGCACCACCGACATCACCGGTGGGATCGCGCTGCCCGAGGGCACCGAGATGGTCATGCCCGGTGACAACACCGAGATGACCGTCGAGCTGCATGCCCCCATCGCCATGGAAGAGGGGCTGCGCTTCGCCATCCGTGAGGGTGGCCGCACCGTCGGCGCCGGCCGAGTCACCAAGATCATCAAGTAGTCAGTAGGAGAGATGGCTTCCGACAAGCGGGTCAAGGTCACCCTCGCGTGCGAGGAGTGCAAGCGGCGCAACTACATCACGATGAAGAACAAGACGAACGATCGTGATCGCATCGAGATGAAGAAGTACTGCCGCTGGGACAAGCGCCATACGCTCCACAAAGAGACGCGCTGATTCGTCGCTGACGGCACACGGTGCCTGAGGGGGGCGGGGTGGCACTGCCGACGGGAACGGTCACGTTCCTGTTCACGGATCTCGAGGGCTCCACCCGTCTCTGGGAGGAGCACCCGGACGCGATGCGCGCGGCGCTCGCGCGCCACGACGAGATCCTGCGAGCTGCCGTCGAGAAGCGCGACGGGCACGTCGTGAAGACCACGGGTGACGGTCTCCACGCCGCGTTCGCGATCGCACCCGACGCGGTCGCCGCGGCGCTCGACGCTCAGCTGCAGCTGCTGGCCGAGCCGTGGCCGCTCCCCGAGCCGCTGCGCGTGCGCATGGGCCTCCACACCGGCGTCGCCGAGGTGCGCGACGGTGACTACTACGGGCCGGCGGTCAACCGCGCGGCACGCGTCGCCGCGGCGGCGCACGGCGGACAGGTCGTCGCGTCGGCCGCGACCGCCGATCTCGTGCGAGACGACGTCGGTGCCGAGATCACGCTGATCGACCTCGGCGAGCACCGACTGCGCGACCTCGGCCGCCCCGAGCGCATCGTGGAAATCGCCCATCCGGACCTGCCGTCCGACTTCCCGCCGCTGCGCTCGCTCGACGCCTACCCGGGCAACCTCCCGGTGCAGCGCAGCACCTTCGTCGGGCGCGCCGACGATCTCGCCGAGGTGCGGGCCGCGATCGACACGGCACCGGTCGTGACGCTCACGGGCGTCGGTGGTGTCGGGAAGACGCGACTCGCGCTCCAGGTCGCCGCCGAGGCGGTGGGGCGGTTCCCGGACGGAGCCTGGTTCGTGGACCTCGGACCCGTCACCGACGCCGGGTTCGTCGCGCCGACGTTCAGCGCCTCGCTCGCGCTGCCCGAACGCCGGCAGGGGACCATCGAGGAGTCGATCGTGGCGGCGCTGCGCGACCGGAACCTCCTCGTCGTGCTCGACAACTGCGAGCACGTCATCGAGACCGTCGCGGACCTCGTCGACACGGTCGGCGGCTCGTGCCCCGGCGTTCGCGTGCTCGCCACCAGCCGCGAGGCACTCGACGTGGACGGCGAGGACACGTACGAGGTCCGACCGCTCGCGTCACCGGATGTGAGCGGCGCGACCGGTCCCGACGCGATGGACAACGACGCCGTCCGGCTGTTCGCCGACCGGGCTCGATCCGCGAAGCGGGGGTTCGTCCTCTCCGAGGAGAACCAGGCCACGATCGCCGAGATCTGCCGGCGCCTCGACGGCATCCCCCTCGCGCTCGAGCTCGCCGCCGCACGGCTCAAGGTGATGTCGCCGGCCGAGGTGCTCGCCCGGCTCGACGAGCGGCTCCCGCTCCTCACCGGTGGCCGACGATCTGCCCTCGAACGGCACCAGACGTTGCGCGGCGCGATCGACTGGTCGTACGCCCTGCTCGAACCGGGTGAGCAGCTCCTGTTCGCGCGGCTGTCCGTGTTCGCGGGCGGATTCACGCTCCCTGCGGTCGAGCAGGTGTGCGTCGACGACGAGACGGTGACCGCGTCCGCCGCGCTGACGCTCCTCGCCGGACTCGTGGCGAAGTCGATGGTCGTCGCCCACGACACCGACGGGGGGAGCCGCTACCGCCTGCTCGAGACGATGCGCGAGTACCGCGCGAGCGCCTGGCCGAGCTCGACGACGCCGAGCGCGTCCATGCGTTGCATGCGGCGTACGTCGTCGAGACGGTCGAGGTAGCCATCCAGATGCTGAAGGGCTCCGACGACCAGATCGCGGCTGCCCGGCTCGACGTCGAGCAGGAGAACCTCCGCGCCGCGCTCGTGCTGGTCGCAGGCGCACGACCTCGAGACGTTCCTGCGGCTCGTGCACGCAGGTCGCGCTCTATTGGCAGATCTTGAACAACTTCCGCGAGATGAGCACGTGGACGCAGGCCGCGCTCGAGCACGCGGCCGCCCTGCAGCCGGATGCGCGTGCGGAGCTGCTCGCCTTCGCCGCCTCCGCCGCGAACTACGCGAACCGCTTCGACGACGCGTTCCGCCTCTACGAGCAGAGCATCGAGTGCAGCCGGAGCGCCGGACTCGTGCCGGTGCCGTTCGCGCTGTCGAGCCTGGGGATCGCCGCGCTCGAGGCCAACGACCCCGAGGAGGCGGTGGCGCAGTGCGAAGCCGGCGTCGATGCCGCGCGAGCGATCGGCGACGTGTACTGGGAGCTGTTCACGATGGGCAACCTCGCCTTCGCGTACGGGCTCAGCGGACACCGAGCGCGCGGCGTCACGACGGCGGAAGAGATGGTGACGGGCGCACGCGAGGCTCGGGAACCAGTGGCTCACGGGCACGGGGCTGCTCGCGGCCGGCATCAACCGCGTGCTCGACGAGCCCGAGCAGGCGATCACGCTGTTGGAGGAGTCGTCGCTGCTGCTGCAGAGCAAGGGCAACGGCGCGCAGACCTACTTCTTCCGCGGGATCGCGCTGCTCCGCCTGGGCCGTCCGAGCGAAGGCGTGGCGATGCTGCGAGCGTCCTTGCCGCTCATGCAGGAGACCGGGAGCGACTTCTTCACCGGCACCGTCGTCGGCACGTGCGCGTCAGTGCTCGCCCGGCCGGCGCCGGCAGCCGCGGCGGAGCTGCTCGGTGCGCTCGAACGGCTGCGAGCCGAGTCCGGTGTGAGCGGCGCGCCGAACGACGTCGAAGTCCAGGAGCGCACGCGCGCACGCCTGGAGCGCTCGATGGACGCCGCCGAGCTCGCGGCGGCGTGGGCACGCGGTGCCGAGCTGAGCATGGACGAGGCCGCCGAACTCGCCTACGCCGAGCTCGGGAAGCTGGCCCAGCACAGGATGCGTAGCAGCCCGCGTAGAGAGGGTTCAGCTACGCATGTCAGGTCAGGCGAGATGCTTGGTGACGGCGGTCGCGGGGTCGTCGCCGCCGGCCATGCTCTCCTCCACGTCGTCGAGCCAGGCATGGAACTGCGCTGACTCGGCACGGTCGGCCTCGGCGCGCGGGATGGCCGGCACTTCGAAGTCGGGCACGAGCGGCGGGTGGTCGCTCGCCGGCTTCCGCGCCAGCACCTGCTCGATGACCGGCGCGAGCCGCTCCTCCTTCTTGCGTCGCTGCTCCTCGTCTCGCTCGGCGAACTCGGGGAGGATCTCCTTCCCGAACAGCTCCAGGCTCTCCATCACGTGCTCGTGGCGGTTCCTCCCTGCCGCACTCGACAGGATGACGGTGTCGACACCGACCTCCTCGTAGCGCCGCAGGTACTCGCGCACCTGCTCGGGCGTCCCCATCGCGCCGCGGAGCCCGGCCACGCTGTCGGTGATCGTCTTGGCGCCCAGGCGGTCACCGGCCGCGGCCGCAGCTGCGACGGCGTCGGGGTCGAAGCCGTGCTCACGTCGGCGCTGCACGTACTCGGCCCACACGTCGGTCTCCGCCGGACGGTGCCGCCCGAAGATGTAGTAGTGCCCGAGGGAGTAGCCGAAGAAGTTGACGCCTTCGGCCGCGCGCAGCACCGCCTGCTCTTCGTCGGGGTGGCAGAGGAACGGCGTGACGCAGGCCATCTGCGCGTTGACCGCGTCGCCGATGGGCACGCCCTCGCGCTCGAGCGTCTCGTAGTAGTCGTTCACCCAGAAGCGGGCCTCTTCGGGGTCGAAGAAGGCGAACCCGAGCGCCCCGATGCCGTGCTGCGCTGCCAGGTGGATGGTTTCGCGGCGGCTGCACGCGACCCAGACCGGTGGGTGCGGCTGCTGGACGGGCTTGGGCACGACGTTGCGCGGTGGCATCGAGACGTGCTCCCCGACGTGCCCCGTGAACGGCGACTCGGTGAGGCAGCGGAGCGCGACGCGCAGCCCCTCCTCCCACATCGGTCGCTTGGCCTCGGGGTCGATGCCGAACCCGCCGAGCTCCATCTCCGACGACGACTCGCCCGAGCCGAAGTCGACGCGGCCACCGGACAGGAGGTCGAGGGTCGCGATCCGCTCGGCGACCCGTGCCGGATGGTTGAACGCGGGCGGGGTCTGGACGATCCCGTGGCCGAGCCGGATCCGCTTCGTGCGCTGCGAGAGCGCTCCGAGGAAGACCTCGGGGGCGCTCGAATGGCTGTACTCCTCGAGGAAATGGTGCTCGACGAGCCAGAAGCTGTCGATCCCGATGGCGTCGGCGAGCTCGCCCTGCTCCAGCGCCTCCTCGAACACCCGCTGCTCGTCGCCCTCTGCCCACGGCCGGGGCACCTGGTGCTCGTGGAAGATCCCGAATCGCACGCCGGAAGTCTGACAGGGCGGCCTGCATGTGCGTACTGCCGGGTAACCCCGTACCGTCCGCAGGAGTCATATGCCTACGAACGAACCAACCACCCGGGATCCCGACGGGCTCGACGAGCTCGTGGACGAGGCCCGGCGGGGAGACCGGACGGCGTTCGACGAGCTGGTGCGCCGCACCTACGTCGACACGTACACGCTGGCCGTCCGCCTCACCGGCAACGAGGAGGACGCACGAGACGTGGTGCAGGAGGCATACCTCCGAGCCTGGAAGAGCATCCGGCGCTTCCGCGGTGACGCCGCGTTCCCGACGTGGATGTACCGCATCACGGCCAATGCCTCGTACACGCTGGTCGAGCGTCGCCGGCGGCGCCGCACGACCCACCTCGACGACGTCGACGACCCCATCGACCGGCGCCTCGACGCCCAGCCCGACACGCTCGCCGAGTCGAGCGCCGGCCTCGAGCACCTCTCGGCCGCGCTCGACGAGCTGCCGCCGACGTTGCGCACGCTCGTGATCCTGAAGGACGTCTACGGGCTGTCGCACGAGGCGATCGCCGACGAGCTCGGCATCTCGGTCGCGGCGGCGAAGGTCCGCCTCCACCGGGGCCGGAAGCGGCTCCGCGAGGTGCTCGACGAGTCCGAGGGTCATCGGGGGAGGTCGGCCCGTGCGGTGTGACGACGTCGCGCTCCTGCTGCCCGAAGCGGTCGACGGCGACACGCCCGTCGCGCTGCCGGTGCAGCGCCACGTCGAGTCGTGCCTGCGCTGCCAGGCCGAGGTCGCGCGCTACCGGCGCATGCTGCGGGGCCTCCAGCTCCTGCGCACCCAGTACCTCGAGCCGACACCGGGTGTGCTGAGCCAGACGCTGAACGCACTCGGCGAGGCGTCCGAGCAGCGGGCGATCCGGTCGCTGCTGTCCGGCCGGCGGCTGGCGTACGCCGCGGGGGTCGGTGGCGCGCTCGCTGCCGCGACCGCGACGACGGCCGCGGCCCTGCTGCTCGCCCGGGCGAAGCGTCGGGCCGGGATCGCCGCCGGCTGACCCGACCCCGTCGCATGTCGACGGGAACGGTTCCGAAGGCCGCTGCTATCCTCGAATCCCTGGCCCCGTGCCGCCGGCACGAAAACAGACCGGGGTCAGGCCAGAGGGCAGTAGCTCAACTGGTAGAGCACCGGTCTCCAAAACCGGCGGTTGGGGGTTCGAGTCCCTCCTGCCCTGCTCCCGACCTTTTCGAGGGCTGCGTGACGAACCGACAGACGAAGCGAATGATGGCGCGCCAGGGCGGCGACAAGCCGGCCGCGCGCGAGCGTCGTTCGCGCCCGCAGCCCGGCGCCGACGTCAAGAAAGAGAAGACCGGGCCGCGCCAGTACCTCGCCGAGGTCAAGGGCGAGCTCAAGAAGGTCGCGTGGCCGACGCGACGTGAGGTCTTCAACTCGACGGTCGTCGTGCTGATCGCCGTCGTGTTCATGACCTCCCTCATCTTCCTGTTCGACCTCGCGTCGGCGGAACTCGTCCTCAACCTCTTCGACTGACATGAGCTTCTCCGTGCCTTCCAACGACACCGAAGTCCGCGACGACACCGACGCGCCCGACGTCACCGAGACACCCTCGATCGAAGGGGAGCAAGCGGCTGCGGGCGGGGTATCCCCGCCCGCAGCGAGCGACCCAGTAGAGGTGAGCGCGACGCTCGACGCGTCCGCCGAGCTCGTCGACGTCACGACCGACAGCGACGAAGGCGACGGCGAGGCAGCGACGAAGAGGCGCCGGCCCCCAAGGAGCCGAGCCCGTTCGACCGGCCCGGCGACTGGTACGTCGTCCACACGTACGCGGGCTACGAGAACAAGGTGAAGTCGAACCTGCTCAACCGCATCCGCTCCATGCACGTCGAGGAGCGGATCTTCGAGGTCGTCATCCCGATGGAGGACGTCATCGAGTTCAAGGGCGGCCAGCGACGCGTCGTCCAGAAGAAGGTCTTCCCCGGCTACCTGCTCGTGCGCCAGGACCTCGACGACGACTCGTGGTACGTCGTGCGCAACACGCCGGGTGTCACCGGGTTCGTCGGGCCGAGCGGCTCGAAGCCCGTGCCGCTCTCGCGCAAAGAGGTCGAGGACATCCTCGGCGTCGAGAAGCCCGAGGGCACGCCGCAGGCCGAGAAGAAGGTGCGACCACGCGTCGAGTTCGAAGAAGGCGAGCAGGTTCGTGTGGTCACGGGTCCCTTCGCCGACTTCAACGGCTCCATCTCCGAGATCGACGTCGACCGCTCGAAGCTCAAGGTGCTCGTCAACATCTTCGGTCGAGAGACGCCGGTCGAGCTCGAGTTCGGCCAGGTCGCCAAGCTCTGACCGTCCGCTCCTGCTCCTGCAACCAGCTGTTCCTGCAACCAGAAAGTCACCTGTCCCATGGCCAAGAAGAAGCTCGCCGCCACGGTGAAGATCCAGATCCAGGCCGGCCAGGCCACGCCTGCGCCGCCGGTCGGCACCGCGCTCGGGCCGCACGGCATCAACATCATGGACTTCTGCAAGGCGTACAACGCCGAGACGGAGAACCAGCGCGGCCTCGTGATCCCCGCCGAGATCTCGATCTACGAGGACCGGTCGTTCACGTTCATCACCAAGACCCCGCCGGCCCCGTTCCTGATCCGTCAGGCCGCGGGGCTCGAGAAGGGGTCGTCGAACCCCCGCACCGAGAAGGTCGGTCAGCTGACCAAGGCCCAGGTGCGCAAGATCGCCGAGACCAAGATGCCCGACCTCAACGCCGTCGACATCGACGGAGCGATGCTGCAGATCGCCGGGACCGCCCGGTCGATGGGCATCGACGTGGTGGAGTGACATGACGAAGCAGGGCAAGGCTTACAAGGACGCCATCGGCCGCTACGACCGCGACCGGCTCTACTCGCCCGCCGAGGCGCTGGACCTGGTGAAGTCGTTCGCGACGAAGAAGTTCGACGAGACGACCGAGGCGACGTTCCGCCTGGGCGTCGACCCCCGCAAGGCCGACCAGATGATCCGTGGCACCGTCTCGTTGCCCCATGGCACCGGTCGGTCGGCGCGCGTCATCGTGTTCGCGCAGGGCGACCAGGCTCGAGAGGCCGAGGCGGCCGGTGCCGACATCGTGGGTGCCGACGACCTCGTCACCCGCATCGAAGGCGGCTTCCTCGACTTCGACGTCGCGATCGCCACGCCCGACCTCATGGGACAGGTCGGCAAGCTCGGTCGTTCGCTCGGACCGCGAGGTCTGATGCCGAACCCGAAGACGGGCACCGTCACGAACGACATCGGCAAGGCCGTGTCCGAGTTCAAGGCGGGCAAGGTCGAGTACCGCACCGACCGCTACGGCAACGTCGCGGTGCCGATCGGCAAGGCGAGCTTCTCGCCCGACCAGCTGGTCGACAACTACCACGCCGTCCTCGACGAGATCATGCGGGCGAAGCCGGCCGGCTCGAAGGGCAAGTACGTGAGGTCCGCGTCGGTGTCGTCGACGATGGGCCCCGGCATCCGCGTCGACCCGTCGATCACGCACGAGGACTCGCCCGAGGCAGTCGCTTCCGCGTAACCTGCAAGTCCACAACTGAATCGTCGCCACAGACCTTCGGTCTCCCGGCAGGGAGGTAATGGGCCCGACCTTCGAGGAGGGGCCCACCGGACGAGGTGACCTCCGAAACGTGACGGGGTCTCCGCGTGTGTCTGCGGTGCCCCGTTCTCTCGTTTCGGAGCCCAGATGCCCAGAGCCGACAAGGTCGCAGCAGTCGAGGAGATCAAGACCAAGCTCAGCGACGCGGACGCGGCCGTCCTCACCGAGTACCGCGGGCTGACCGTGTCGGAGCTCGCCGAGCTGCGCGGCTCCCTGCGCCCGGCCGGCACCGAGTACAAGGTCTTCAAGATCTCGCTCGCCCGCCGGGCGATCGAGGACGCCGGGATGCAGGACCTGCTCCCGATGCTGAGCGGCCCGACGGCGTTCGCGTTCGTCAAGGGCGACGCGGTCATCGCGGCCAAGGCGCTGCGTGACTTCGGCAAGGGCAACCCCGCGCTCATCATCAAGGGCGGGATGCTCGGCCCCCGGGTGCTCACCCCGGCCGACATCTCGAGCCTTGCCGACGTCGAGCCCCGCGAGGTGCTGCTCGCGCGGCTCGCCGGTGGGTTCCAGGCGCCGATGAACAAGGCCGCCAGCCTGTTCTCGGTGTTCACGCGCAACTTCGCGTACGGCCTGAAGGCCTACGTCGACCAGCGCGTCGAGGGCGGCGAGGCGCTCGAGGAGCCCGCAGCGCCACCAGACGGAGCCCGCGGCCGAGGCACCTGCGGCGGACGAGACCGAAGCACCGGCAGCCGAAGAGGCCGCCGAAGCGAAGGACGAGCCGGCGGCAGCCGAAGCCGCGGCCGAGACCGAAGCAACCACTGAGGAGAGCTGAGCAATGGCAACCATGACCACCGACGAGCTGCTGGACGTCTTCAAGAACATGACGGTCCTCGAGCTCAACGAGTTCCTGAAGGCGTTCGAGGAAGAGTTCGACGTGACCGCGGCTGCGCCGGTCGCCGTCGCGGCCGGTCCGGCCGCGGCTGGTGGCGGCGAGGCGGCTGCCGGCGGCGAGGAGCAGGACGAGTTCGACGTCATCCTCACCGCGGCCGGTGACGCGAAGATCCAGGTCATCAAGGAGGTGCGTTCGCTCACGAGCCTCGGTCTCAAGGAGGCCAAGGACCTCGTCGACGGCGCGCCCAAGCCGGTCCTCGAGAAGGTCGCCAAGGAAGAGGCCGACAAGGCCAAGGAGCAGCTCGAGGGCGCCGGCGCGACCGTCGAGCTCAAGTAGTCACGCAGGAGCGGGAGACGCCGAGCGGCATCGGGCCGGTCGGCTGTCTCGACAGCGCGATCGTCTTCGGCATCTGTGCCGTGGTCATCGCCCTCGGCTTCGTCATGGCCGGCCTCGCGGACGACGCGGGGCCGGTCGCCGGCTTCTTCCTGCTCTTGCTGAGCGCGCACGTCGCGTTCTGGCGTGATCGGTGGGCGGCGCTCGCCGGTCTCGCGACGTCGGCAGTGCCGCTCGTGGTCGCCGGCGTGCTCGCGCTCGGCGGTGCCGCCCTCCTCCTCACCGGCTGACGCGCGCTGCCTCAAGCAGGCAGCGCGTCCCGGAGGCGACGCTGCGCGGGGGTCATGCGACGTGCGTCGATCGCCAGGCTCGGATCGAGCAGCGTCTGCAGCAGCAGACCGTGGAACATCGCGAGCACGAGCCCGGCGGCGTCGCGCCCGGGCTGGTCGTCGCCCAGGCCGAGCAGCTGTGCCACCGGCGCGCGCGTCTTCGCGAACCCCTCGGCGAGCGCCGCACGGACCGCGTCGTCGTGCTGTGCCCGAGCGATCCCCGTGATGAAGGCGCGGGCGAGACCGAGGTGCCGGACTCGGGTCTCCTCGACCACCTCCCAGGCGCGCCGGAACCGCGCGGGTCCGTCGGGCAACGATGCCTGCTCGAGTGCGGCGGCGATCTGCTCGAGCCAGCGGTCGAGCCCGAGGACTGCCGCCTCGGTCAGCAAGGCGTCCTTCGATCCGAAGTGGTAGCCGATCGAGGCGAGGTTCGCCCCGGCTTCGTCGGCGATGGCGCGGGACGTCACACGCTCGGGGGCGAGCCGTTCGAGGCAGCGCAGCGCGCCTTCGAGCAAGGCCGAGCGATTGCTGACCTGGGGGGACATGGACCTCAATCTATACGCATGTATAGATTGAGGACGTGGATCTCGCTGCCGCACTCGTCTCCGGGTTGCTCGCGCTGCTGTGCGCGACGTCCGCCGTCCGGAAGCTGTCGCACTCGTCGGACGTGGTCGCGTCCTACGGACGTGCGGGAGTGCCGGAGCACCGCCTGAACGCGCTCGCCGCGGTCCTGTTGGCGGCCACCGGTGGACTCGTGGCGGGCATCGCCTGGTCACCGATCGGAGTCGCGGCCGCGGCGGGGCTCGTCGTCTACTTCGCCCTGGCGGTGGTCGCGCACCTGCGCGCCGACGATCGCGAGCACCTCGCCACGCCGGCGGTCATGTTCGTCCTGGCCGTCGCGTCACTCGTGCTGCAGCTCCTCGCCGCCTGAGCGGCGGTCAGCCGGGGACGTCGAGCAGCAGCCGGGCCGCCCCCCTTGCTCGGCCAGCCGCGCCGTCAGCCCGAGGCCCCCGAACGTCCGCGCGGGGCTACCGTCGCCCGCGATGGGTTGGGGGCGAAACGCCGTGGGCGCCGCCGTGATCGCGGGGACGCTGACCGCGAACGTGGGCGTCGCGTCGTCTGCGCCGGTCGACCCCCCGCATCCGAAGCAGTGGGACGAGCAGGTCCAGCCGTTCGTCCGCTTCGTCGAGAAGGCCCGGGGACTCGAGTTCGAGCACCCCGTGAAGACGAGGTTCCTCCCGTCCGACGAGTTCGACCGGGCGCTGGTCGAGGGCGAGGAGCCTGTCGACGAGGCGCTCGACGCCCAGCTCTCCGGCGAGCTCGTCGCGCTCGGGCTCGCGGCCGAGCGGACCGAGTCCGGTGACGGCTACGACGACGCGAGCGTCGCCGTCACCTACGGCTTCTACGACCAGGAGACGGAGGAGCTCGTCGTGCGCGGCACCGACGTCGACGACATCGACGTGCGGACGACGCTCGTGCACGAGCTGACGCACGCGCTCCAGGACCAGCACTTCGACCTCGATGCGCTCGACGAGACGACCCAGGACGACAGCGAGTACTACACGCTCACGTTCCTCGTCGAGGGTGACGCGACCGCCATCGAGACCGCCTACCTCGACACCCTCTCTCCTGAGGAGCAGGACGCGTACTACGAGTCAGCACCGGACGGCTCCGAGCCGGACGTCGTCGAAGGCGACGCCGACAGCGGAGCCGGCTACCCGTACGTGCTCGACCTCGTCGACGACGCTCCGTACTTCCTCGGGGAGGCCTACGTCGCTGCGCTCGACCCGGATGGCGGCACGAAGGGGCGCGACCTCGCCTTCGCGCACCCGCCGAAGACCGAGGAGGTACTGCTCGACCCGGTCGCGCTCGATCGTCACGAGCGTGCGATGAAGGTCCCGGATCCGGCACTTCTCCCCGGCGAGGTCCAGCAGTACGACCCCGAGCAGTTCGGTGTCGTCACGCTGTACCTCACGCTCGCTCCACGGCTCGGAGCACGCACCGCGCTCGAAGCAGTCACGGGTTGGGGTGGTGATCGCTACGTCGGCTTCCAGCGGGGGAGCCAGGCGTGCCTGCGCACCAACGTCACCGGCGACCGAGCGGCCGACACCGACGAGCTCGAGGCCGCCCTCGTCGCCTGGCAGGCCACGATGCCGGCCGGCGCCGTGGAGGTCGCCCGAACGGACGACGTCGTCACGTTCACCGCGTGTGAGGTCGCCGGCGTCGAGCCGCCGACGGTGGAGCAGCTCGACTCGGCCTTCTACAACGTGCTCGGCGGCCGCGTGTTCACGATCCTCGACCTGGTGACGGCGGATCTGTCCCTGCGCGCCGCCCGCTGCGTGGGCGATCACGTGAGCACCGACCCGGGGTCGATCGCCGTCTACGACGCGTCCTTCGCGGAGGATCGTGACCTCACCTCCAAGGAGGAGCGGGTCGTCGATCGTGCCTACGACAGGGCGATCGAGGCCTGTGCCTCGGTCCTTGACCCGGGAGGGTCGTCGCCCTAGGGTTCGCACCGCCTGTAACGGACCAGGCGGAACAGGCCCCCGAGGGGGTCTGGTCGTCGACGCGTGTTTGCAGCGAGGCTCTGGCGCGTATAGCATCCCTAGAGCCGTGCTTTTCCGCTCTTGCGCCAACTGATCACTCTGACCCCGGTCCACGCGCGCTCTTTTTCCGTGAGGAGTCGCTAGTGCCTCGTCTCGCGTCCCGCGAACGTCTTTCCTTCTCCGGCCTCCCTGAGGTCCTGGAGCTGCCAGACCTGATCGCCGTCCAGCGGCAGTCGTTCAACCACTTCATCGAGGAGGGGATCGCCGAGGTCCTCGCCGACATCTCCCCGATCGAGGACTTCACCGGCGCGCTCAAGCTCGAGCTCGCCGACCACGTCTTCGACCCGCCGAAGCACTCCGAGGACGAGTGCCGCGAGAAGGACATGACCTACGCGCGGCCGCTCTTCGTGACGGCCCGCTTCATGAACGCCGCGACGGGTGAGATCAAGGAGCAGACCGTCTTCATGGGCGACTTCCCCATGATGACGGACCGCGGGACCTTCATCATCAACGGCACCGAGCGCATCGTCGTGTCGCAGCTCGTGCGTTCGCCGGGCGTCTACTTCGGCATCAACCCCGACAAGACCCAGCCCGAGAAGGACATCGTCGACGCCAAGATGATCCCGGGCCGCGGCGCATGGCTCGAGTTCGAGGTCGACAAGAAGGACATCGTCTACGTCCGCGTCGACCGCAAGCGCAAGCAGCCGGTCACCATCCTCCTCAAGGCCCTCGGGTTCGGGGAGACCGAGGAGGAGCTCCTCGGGCTCATCCGCGACAAGGACGGCAACCCGTACGACTCGATCGCCAACACGCTGGCGAAGGACAACACCGAGACCGCCGAAGAGGCGTTCATCGACATCTACCGGAAGCTGCGTCCGGGCGAGCCGCCGACGCCCGACTCCGCGCGTCAGCTCCTCGAGAACCTCTTCTTCAACCCGAAGCGCTACGACATGGCCAAGGTCGGGCGTCACAAGGTCTCGAAGAAGCTGAGCGACGAGTACGCCAAGCTGCCGCTCTCGCAGTTCGACCTCTCGATCCCCAACGCGAACCCGGAGCTGGGCCCGGTCGAGTACCAGCTGACCCGTTCCGACATCCTCGCCACGGTCTCCTACCTGGTGAAGCTGCACTCGAACGACCAGCCCGACGACTACTTCCCCGACGACATCGACCACTTCGGCAACCGCCGCGTGCGCTCGGTCGGCGAGCTCATCCAGAACCAGGTGCGTGTCGGTCTCTCGCGCATGGAGCGCGTCGTGCGCGAGCGCATGACGACCCAGGACGTCGAGGCGATCACGCCGCAGACGCTCATCAACATCCGGCCCGTCGTCGCGGCCATCAAGGAGTTCTTCGGCTCGAGCCAGCTCAGCCAGTTCATGGACCAGACGAACCCGCTGGCCGGTCTCACGCACAAGCGCCGTCTCTCGGCGCTCGGCCCCGGCGGTCTGTCGCGTGAGCGCGCCGGCTTCGAGGTCCGTGACGTCCACCCCAGCCACTACGGCCGCATGTGCCCGATCGAGACGCCGGAAGGCCCGAACATCGGCCTCATCGGCTACCTCGCGTCGTACGCGCGCATCAACCGGTTCGGCTTCATCGAGACGCCCTACCGCAAGATGTCGGAGGGGCGAGCCACGGGGCAGATCGACTACCTCGCGGCCGACGACGAAGACCGCTACGTCATCGCGCAGGCGAACGCCGTGCTCGACGACAACGGGCGCTTCGTCGACTCGCGCGTGCTCGTGCGTGCCCGCCACGGCGAGCTCGCCTACGTCGACCCGCACGAGGTCGACTACATGGACGTGTCGCCGAAGCAGATCGTCTCGGTCGCCACGGCGCTGATCCCCTTCCTCGAGCACGACGACGCCAACCGCGCGCTCATGGGCGCCAACATGCAGCGCCAGGCCGTGCCGGTCCTGCGACCGACGGCACCGTTCATCGGCACCGGCGTCGAGGCCCGTGCGGCACGCGATGCCGGCGACCTCGTGATCGCGGAAGGCAGCGGCACGATCACCGACGTCACCGGCGAGTCGATCACGGTCGAGTACGAGCCGAACGGCTCGCGCCGCGGTGGCAAGAACACGTACAAGCTGTCGAAGTTCCGTCGCTCCAACCAGGGCACCTGCATCAACCAGAAGGCGCTGGTCGACATCGGCGACGTCGTGAAGGAAGGCGACATCCTCGCCGACGGTCCGTCCACGCACGAGGGCGAGCTCGCGCTCGGCAAGAACCTCCTCGTGGCGTTCATGTCGTGGAAGGGCCACAACTTCGAGGACGCGATCGTGATCTCCGAGCGTCTCGTGAAGGACGACGTGCTCACGTCGATCCACATCGAGGAGCACGAGATCGACGCCCGCGACACCAAGCTCGGTGCCGAGGAGATCACGCGCGACATCCCGAACCTCTCCGAGGACATCCTCAAGGACCTCGACGAGCGGGGGATCATCCGCATCGGCGCCGAGGTCGGCCCCGGCGACATCCTCGTCGGCAAGGTCACGCCCAAGGGCGAGACCGAGCTCACGCCCGAGGAGCGGCTGCTCCGCGCGATCTTCGGTGAGAAGGCGCGCGAGGTCCGTGACACCTCGCTGAAGGTGCCCCACGGCGAGAACGGCAAGGTCATCGACGTCCGCGAGTTCTCGCGTGAGAAGGGCGACGAGCTCCCGCCGGGCGTCAACCAGCTCGTCCGGGTGTACGTCGCGCAGAAGCGCAAGATCAGCGAGGGCGACAAGCTCGCCGGTCGTCACGGCAACAAGGGCGTGATCGCGAAGATCCTGCCCGTCGAGGACATGCCGTTCATGGCCGACGGGACTCCCGTCGACATCGTCCTCAACCCGCTCGGCGTCCCGTCCCGCATGAACGTGGGCCAGGTGCTCGAGGCACACCTCGGGTACGCGGCGCGGCACGGCTGGGGCGACCTGCGGCGCGGGCCGCGCGTCGCGACCAAGACGCGTCCGCAGACCGAGCCGGCCGTGTGGGTTGCCAGCCCGGTGTTCGACGGCGCGCACTGGGACGAGGTGGAGCAGTCGGGCGTGCAGGGCACGATCGAGCACCTCTTCGAGACGCTCAACGCCGACGGCGACGACGGCTCACGCCTCGTCGGCATGGACGGCAAGGCGCAGCTCTACGACGGGCGCACCGGTGAGGCGTACGACCAGGCGGTGACGGTCGGCTACGTCTACATCCTGAAGCTCGCGCACCTCGTCGACGACAAGATCCACGCGCGGTCCACCGGCCCGTACTCGATGATCACGCAGCAGCCGCTGGGTGGGAAGGCGCAGTTCGGTGGCCAGCGCTTCGGTGAGATGGAGGTGTGGGCGCTCGAGGCCTACGGCGCGTCGTACGCGCTCCAGGAGATCCTCACCATCAAGTCCGACGACGTGCTCGGCCGCGTGAAGGTGTACGAGGCCATCGTCAAGGGCGAGAACATCCCGGAGCCGGGCATCCCCGAGAGCTTCAAGGTGCTCATCAAGGAGATGCAGGCGCTCTGCCTGAACGTCCGGGTCATGAACGAGCTCGGCCAGGAGGTCGAGATCCGCGAGCTCGACGAGGACGCCTTCCGCACGACGGAGGCACTCGGCATCGACCTGTCACGGCCCGAGCGCGGCACCGACGAAGAAGACGCGGCTCGCGAGCGCGAGAAGGCTCGATTTTGAGCGCGGACGTCCTGACCACACGACGACGCGGGAACGAGGGGTAGCTGCATGCACGACGTGAACGAGTCCGCCCGACTGTCGATCGCGCTCGCCACTGCGGACCAGATCCGCACGTGGTCGAACGGCGAGGTCAAGAAGCCGGAGACGATCAACTACCGCACGCTCAAGCCCGAGAAGGACGGCCTCTTCTGCGAGAAGATCTTCGGGCCGACCAAGGACTGGGAGTGCTACTGCGGCAAGTACAAGCGCGTCCGGTTCAAGGGCATCATCTGTGAGCGCTGTGGCGTCGAGGTCACGCGCTCGAAGGTGCGTCGCGAGCGCATGGGTCACATCGAGCTCGCCGCGCCCGTCACGCACATCTGGTACTTCAAGGGCGTCCCGAGCCGGCTCGGCTACCTGCTCGACATCGCGCCGAAGAGCCTCGAGAAGGTCATCTACTTCGCCGCGCACCTGATCACCTGGGTCGACGAGGAGCGCCGGCACAAGGACACGCCCGAGCTCGAGGCCGACATCAACGCCGAGATCGAGGAGCTCCAGGCCGAGCTCGACGGTCGGCTCGCGGCGCGCGCCAAGGAGTACGAGGGCGAGCTCGCGGAGATCGAAGGCCGCGGCGGCAAGAAGGTCGACCTCGAGCGCGCCGAGAAGGCGTACAACAAGGACCGCGAGGAGCTCGAGGCCAAGGGCCAGGCGGAGATCGACCACCTCAAGACGGTGTGGACGACCTTCGTGAAGCTCGCACAGAAGCAGCTCGTCGACGACGAGCGCGTGTGGCGCGAGATCGTCGACCGCTACCAGGAGTACTTCGTCGGCAACATGGGTGCCGAGGCCGTGAAGGACCTCATCTCCCGGCTCGACATGGAGGACGAGGAGACCTTCCTCAAGGAGCTCATCGCCACCGGCAAGGGTCAGAAGAAGGCGAAGGGCATCAAGCGCCTCAAGGTGATCTCGGCGTTCAACCGGGTCGACGAGGAAGGCCGCAAGATCAACTCGCCGATGGGCATGGTGCTCGACTCCGTCCCGGTGATCCCGCCCGACCTGCGCCCGATGGTGCAGCTCGACGGCGGTCGTTTCGCGACGTCGGACCTCAACGACCTGTACCGCCGCGTCATCAACCGCAACAACCGCCTGAAGCGGCTCCTCGACCTCGGCGCGCCCGAGATCATCATCAACAACGAGAAGCGCATGCTCCAGGAGGCGGTCGACGCGCTGTTCGACAACGGCCGCCGCGGTCGCCCGGTCACGGGCCCCGGCAACCGTGCGCTGAAGTCCCTGTCCGACATGCTCAAGGGCAAGCAGGGCCGGTTCCGCCAGAACCTGCTCGGCAAGCGCGTCGACTACTCGGGACGTTCGGTCATCGTCGTCGGCCCGCAGCTCAAGCTGCAGCAGTGCGGTCTGCCCAAGCAGATGGCGCTCGAGCTCTTCAAGCCGTTCGTCATGAAGCGGCTCGTCGACCTCGAGTACGCGCAGAACATCAAGTCGGCGAAGCGCATGGTGGAGCGCGCCCGTCCGCAGGTCTGGGACGTGCTCGAAGAGGTCATCAAGGAGCACCCGGTGTTCCTGAACCGGGCGCCGACCCTTCACCGTCTCGGCATCCAGGCCTTCGAGCCGGTGCTCGTCGAGGGCAAGGCCATCCAGATCCACCCGCTCGTCTGCGCGGCGTTCAACGCCGACTTCGACGGCGACCAGATGGCCGTGCACCTCCCGCTGTCGGCGGAGGCGCAGGCCGAGGCGCGCCTGCTCATGCTGTCGGCGCACAACATCCTGTCGCCGGCGCACGGTCGTCCGATCGCCGTGCCCAGCCAGGACATGATCATCGGCTCCTACTACCTCACCGAGCTCGTCGAAGGTGCGCCCGGTGAGGGCCGCGTGTTCTCGTCGCTCGACGAGGCCGTGATGGCGTACGACCGCAGCCGTTCCGACACGGTGGCCGACGAGGACAAGGTCTCGTTGCACGCCGTGATCAAGGTGCGGATGCCGACGGGCCGCTTCCCCGAGGAGCAGTTCCCGACGCGTGACGCGAAGCACGAGGACGCGGTCGTCCTGCGCCGTTCGGGTTCGAACGGTGACGGTGCCGTGCTCGTCGAGTCGACGCTCGGCCGGTTCCTCTTCAACGAGGCGTTCCCGACCGACTTCCCCTTCCAGGGTGCGCACGCGCCCCGGGGCCTCAAGAAGCGCGAGCTCACCGCGATCGTCGGTGACCTCGTCGACTCGTACTCGAAGGCGGAGGTGGCCGAGAGCCTCGACCACCTCAAGGACCTCGGGTTCGAGTACGCGACGCGTGCCGGTCTGACCATCTCGATCGCGGACGTCAAGACGCCGCCGCAGAAGGCCGCACTGCTCGAGAAGTTCGAGGGTGAGGCCGACAAGATCGAGCAGAACTTCGACAAGGGCCTGCTCACCGACGACGAGCGCCGTCAGCTGGAGCGTGAGCTCTGGTCGGACGCGACCGACGAGGTGGCACGCGCCATGGAGGCGGGGCTCGCCAAGGACCGGTTCAACCCGATCGAGATGATGGTGGGCTCGGGTGCCCGCGGCAACGCGGTCCAGGTCCGTCAGATCGCCGGCATGCGTGGCCTCGTGGCCAACCCGCGCGGCGAGATCATCCCGCGGCCGATCAAGTCGAACTTCCGTGAGGGTCTGTCGGTGCTCGAGTACTTCATCTCGACGCACGGTGCCCGCAAGGGCCTCGCCGACACCGCCCTCCGGACCGCCGACTCCGGCTACCTGACGCGTCGTCTCGTCGACGTCGCCCAGGAGCTCATCGTCCGCGACGAGGACTGCGGGTCGAACCGCGGCATCTGGGTCGAGGACATCATCAACGAGGGCGACAACTACCGCTTCCTCGAGACGCGGCTGCTCGGTCGTTGCCTGCTCGAGAAGGTCAAGCTGTCCGACGGGACCGTGCTCGAGGCCAACCTCGAGCTGCGTGAGGACAGCATCGAGGCGCTCGCGCAGGACAAGGACGTCGATCGTGTCCGCGTGCGCTCGGTGCTCACGTGCGAGTCGATCAACGGCGTGTGCGGCAAGTGCTACGGCACGATGCTCGCGACCGGCAAGCCCGTCGACCTCGGCGAAGCGGTCGGGATCATCGCGGCACAGTCGATCGGTGAGCCCGGCACGCAGCTGACGATGCGGACGTTCCACACCGGTGGCGTCGCGGGTGAGGACATCACCCACGGCCTCCCGCGTGTGGTCGAGCTCTTCGAGGCCCGCACGCCCAAGGGCGCCGCGGTGCTCGCGGAGAACTCGGGTGTCGCCCGCATCGGCGAGAACGAGAAGGGCGAGCGGATCGTCACGATCATCGGCGACGACGCCGAAGAGGTCGAGTACGTCGTGTCGCGGCGTGCGCACCTCGCCGTCAAGGACGGCAAGGAGGTGCTCGCCGGCACGCGCCTCACCGGCGACGACGAGACGCCGCTCGACCCGAAGAAGATCCTCGAGGTCAAGGGCATCCGGGAGACCCAGCAGTACCTCGTCGACGAGGTGCAGAAGGTGTACCGGGAGCAGGGCGTGTCGATCCACGACAAGCACGTCGAGGTCATCATCCGGCAGATGCTCCGCCGGGTCGGCGTGTCCGAGCCGGGCGACTCGCACTACCTGCCGGGTCAGAAGGCCGACGCTCGCGAGTTCGCGGAGACCAACCGCAACCTCGTCGAGGACGGCAAGTCGCCGGCCGAGGGTCGTCCCGAGCTCATGGGGATCACCAAGGCCTCGCTCGCGACCGACTCGTGGCTCTCGGCCGCCTCCTTCCAGGAGACGACCCGGGTGCTCACCGAGGCGGCGATCGAGGGCAAGGTCGACGGCCTGTTCGGGCTCAAGGAGAACGTGATCATCGGGAAGCTCATCCCGGCCGGGACCGGCATGCCGAACTACCGGGAGATCACGACCAACGCGCCCGACTACGAGCCGCTGCCCTTCTACTCGACCGACATCGACGCCGAGGCGATGGCCGCGTACCTGCGCGACTCGATCGGCGGCGGGACCCAGCCCGAAGAGGGTGAGGGTGCGGTCGCCGAGGGCGAGGGCTTCGGCACGTTGACCGTCGTCGAGGACGCCCCGCTCGAGCAGACCGGCACCGAGGAGTAGTCGCCTACTACGCTGCGCCGAGTCATGGGCCGACGTGAGGCGGAGCGGCGGCGGCTGACGGTCCTGAGCACCGATGGTGGGACGATCACCGACGGCTCCTGCGACGCAGGCTTCGTGAACATCATCATCCAGGACGAGCCGGTGCCCGTGCCCGAGCCGGTGGTCATCACCCCGACGTTCACCGGCTAGGCGGTCGGGGGCGACTTCGCCCCGTTCGGCCTTGTCCGCTATCATTTTCAGTCCGTGCCGCCTTCTCCACGCGCGGCGCCGTCCTGTCCAGCGATCGAACCCTTCGATCAAGATCCCGTTGATCTGACGCGCAAAAGAGACTGATGCCCACGATCCAGCAGCTGGTCCGCAAGGGTCGGCAGACCAAGCAAGAGAAGTCGAAGACGCCCGCGCTGAAGGGCTCGCCCCAGCGCCGCGGCGTCTGCACGCGCGTCTTCACCCACACGCCGAAGAAGCCGAACTCCGCGCTGCGCAAGGTCGCGCGTGTCCGGCTGACGTCCGGGATCGAGGTCACCGCCTACATCCCCGGCATCGGGCACAACCTGCAGGAGCACTCGATCGTGCTCGTGCGTGGCGGTCGTGTGAAGGACCTCCCGGGTGTGCGCTACAAGATCATCCGCGGTGCGCTCGACGCGGCCGGCGTGTCCGACCGCAAGCAGGCGCGCAGCCGCTACGGCGCGAAGCGGGAGGGCTAGGCATGCCTCGCAAGGGACCCGCCTCTCGCCGCGACCTGCTCCCCGACCCGCGGTACCGCTCGGTCGTCGTCACGCAGCTCATCAACAAGGTGCTGCAGCGCGGCAAGCGCTCGATCGCCGAGAGCATCGTCTACGACGCGCTCGAAGAGATCGAGCAGAAGACCAACGGCGACCCGGTGACCGCGCTCAAGCGCGCCGTCGAGAACGTACGACCGCCGCTCGAGGTGAAGAGCCGGCGCGTCGGTGGTGCGACCTACCAGGTGCCGGTCGAGGTCCGACCGCGCCGTGCGACGACGCTCGCGATCCGCTGGATCGTCGGCTACTCGCGTCAGCGGCGCGAGAAGACGATGGCCGGGCGACTCGCCGCCGAGCTGCTCGACGCGAGCAACGGCCTCGGCGCAGCCATCAAGCGCAAGGACGACTTGCAGAAGATGGCGGAGTCGAACAAGGCGTTCGCGCACTACCGGTGGTGAGTGCGATGTCACGCGTCTGAGTTGGCGGTTCCTCCGGCGGTCCCCTACGGCTGACCGCCCGGCGGCTCCGCAGCGCCTTTCACCGCCGAGCCCCTGCTCCCTCGCTGTCGCTCGGTCGGGCCTTCGGCCCGGGTCTCGACGGAACGGCGCAACTGCTCCGCTCCGGGCCGCCCGCCTTCGGCGGCGGCCTACCGATCAGGTACGAGCTAGTGCCGCGCACGTCACCCCCGTGCGCGGACGCGGTTCGAGAGAGAAAGACAAGACGATGGCTGTTGCCGAGAAGGATCTGAAGAAGGGTGGGTCGCTGATTCGCGATGTGCCGCTTGCTCGTGTGCGGAACATCGGGATCATGGCGCACATCGACGCTGGGAAGACCACCACGACCGAGCGGATCCTCTATTACACGGGGAAGACGTACAAGATCGGTGAGGTCCACGAGGGCGCCGCGGTCATGGACTGGATGGTCCAGGAGCAGGAGCGCGGCATCACCATCACGAGCGCAGCCACCACCTGCAAGTGGCGCGACACGTGGATCAACATCATCGACACGCCGGGCCACGTCGACTTCACCGTCGAGGTGGAGCGGTCGCTGCGCGTCCTCGACGGCGCGGTGGCCGTCTTCGACGCGGTCGCCGGTGTGGAGCCCCAGACCGAGACCGTCTGGCGCCAGGCCAACAAGTACGCCGTCCCGCGCATGTGCTTCATCAACAAGATGGACCGCGTCGGCGCCGACTTCATGCGCTGCGTCGAGATGATCCGTGACCGGCTCGACGCGACCGTCGCGCTCACGCAGCTCCCCATCGGAGCCGAGAGCGACTTCAAGGGCGTCATCGACCTCCTCGAGATGAAGGCCCTCGTCTGGGAGGAGGGCATGGGGGAGAGCTTCGACACCGTCGACATCCCCGCCGACCTCCAGGCGATGCCGAGCACTGGCGGCACGAGCTCATCGACGTCGTGAGCCAGTTCGACGAGAACGTGCTCGAGAAGTACGTCGCCGAGGAAGAGATCACCGCCGACGACCTCCTCAAGGCGATCCGGGCGGCCACGCTCGGCAGCGACGTCGTGCCCGTGCTGTGCGGCACCGCGTTCAAGAACAAGGGCGTGCAGCCCCTGCTCGACGCGGTCGTCGACTACCTGCCGAGCCCGCTCGACGTGCCGGCGATCGACGGCGTCGACGTGAAGACCGGCGAGCCGATCGCGCGCTTGGCGTCCGACGACGAGCCGTTCGCCGCGCTGGCGTTCAAGATCATGAGCGCACCCCACGTCGGCAAGCTCACCTACTTCCGCGTGTACTCGGGCAAGCTCCCGGCCGGCGGCCAGCTGCTCAACGCGACGCAGGACAAGAAGGAGCGCGCCGGGCGCGTGCTCCAGATGCACGCCAACCACCAGGAAGACAAGGACGGCGTGTTCGCGGGCGACATCGTCGCCGCGATCGGGTTCAAGCACACCAAGACCGGTGACACGCTCTGCGACCCGAACCACCCGATCCTGCTCGAGCAGATGGAGTTCCCCGAGCCCGTCATCTCGGTCGCGATCGAGCCCAAGACGAAGGCCGACCAGGACAAGCTGGGCGACGCGCTGGGCCGGCTCGCCGACGAGGACCCGACGTTCCAGGTCCGCGGCGACGAGGAGACGGGCCAGACGATCATCTCGGGCATGGGCGAGCTGCACCTCGACGTGCTCGTCGACCGCATGGTCCGCGAGTTCAACGTCGGCGCCAACGTCGGCAAGCCGCAGGTCGCGTACCGCGAGACGATCAGCGACGAGGCCGTCGACGTCGAGCAGCGCTACGTCCGCCAGACCGGTGGTCGCGGTCAGTACGCGCACGTCATCATCACGCTCGAGCCCACCGGGCCCGGGGGTGGCTACGAGTTCGTCGACAAGGTGCGCGGCGGCGACGTCCCGCGTGAGTACATCCCCGCGGTCGATGCCGGCATCCAGGAGGCGATGGAAGGCGGCGTGATGGCGGGCTACCCGCTGGTCGACGTGCGCGTCATCCTCACCGGCGGCTCGTCGCACGACGTCGACTCGAGCGAGATGGCGTTCAAGATCGCCGGCTCGATCGCGTTCAAGGAAGCGGCGAGGAAGGCCAAGCCGATCCTGCTCGAGCCGTACATGAAGGTCGAGGTGGTGACGCCCGACGACTACATGGGCGACGTCATCGGCGACCTGAACTCGCGACGCGGTCAGGTCGAAGGCATGGAGCAGCGGGGCAACATGCAGGTGGTCAACGCGCAAGTGCCGCTTGCAGAGATGTTCGGCTACGCTACGGACCTTCGTTCGCGCACGCAGGGCCGCGCGACCTACACGATGCAGTTCGACTCGTACCGCGAGGTACCGACGTCGATCGCTGAAGAGATCACCGCTCGGGTGCGGGGCGAGTAGCGCACCGAGCACGCCACACCAGCACATCACCACAAGAAAGGAACGGCCTCGCGATGGCCAAGGAGAAGTTCGAGCGCAACAAGCCGCACCTCAACGTCGGCACCATGGGTCACATCGACCATGGGAAGACGACGCTGACGGCTGCCATCACGAAGGTGCTGGCCGACAACGACCCCAACGTCACGGCCACTGCGTTCGACGAGATCGACAAGGCGCCGGAGGAGAAGGAGCGTGGGATCACGATCAACATCTCCCACGTCGAGTACGAGACCCCCAACCGGCACTACGCGCACGTCGACATGCCGGGGCACGCCGACTACATCAAGAACATGATCACGGGCGCCGCCCAGGTCGACGGCGCCATCCTCGTGGTCGCCGCCACCGACGGTCCGATGCCCCAGACGCGTGAGCACGTGCTGCTCGCTCGCCAGGTGGGTGTGCCGTCGATCGTGGTCGCCCTGAACAAGGTCGACCAGGTCGAGGACGAGGAGCTCCTCGAGCTCGTCGAGCTCGAGGTCCGTGAGCTGCTCAACGCGTACGAGTTCCCCGGCGACGACACGCCGATCATCCGGGTCTCGGCGCTGAAGGCGCTCGAGGGCGACCCCGAGTGGACCGGCAAGGTGCTCGAGCTGATGGAGGCGGTCGACTCCTTCATCCCCGAGCCCGAGCGCGACTTCGACAAGCCGTTCCTCATGCCGATCGAGGACGTGTTCTCGATCACCGGGCGTGGCACCGTGGTCACCGGGAAGGTCGAGCAGGGCATCCTGAACACCGGCGACGAGATCGAGATCGTCGGCATCAAGGACACCACCAAGACGACCTGCACCGGCGTCGAGATGTTCCGCAAGCTCCTCGACGAGGGCCGTGCGGGCGACAACATCGGCGCACTGCTCCGTGGCACCAAGAAGGAGGAGGTGGAGCGTGGTCAGGTGCTGGCGAAGCCGGGCTCGATCACCCCGCACACCAACTTCGAGGGCCAGGTGTACGTGCTGACCAAGGACGAGGGCGGGCGGCACACGCCGTTCTTCGTCAACTACCGCCCGCAGTTCTACTTCCGGACCACCGACATCACGGGTGCGATCCAGCTGCCCGAGGGTACGGAGATGGTGATGCCGGGCGACAACACCGAGATGACGGTCGAGCTCATCGCTCCGATCGCCATGGAAGAGGGACTGCGCTTCGCCATCCGCGAGGGTGGCCGCACCGTCGGCGCCGGCCGCGTCACCAAGATCCTCAAGTAGGGACGAGGCAGCAGAGATGGCGAGCAGCAGCGGTCAGAAGATCCGGATCCGGCTCAAGGCCTACGACCACGAGATCATCGACCAGTCGACGAAGAAGATCGTCGAGACGGTCGTGCGGACGCAGGCCAAGGTGCGCGGGCCGGTCCCGCTGCCGACCGAGGTGCGGAAGTACTGCGTGATCCGCTCCCCGCACGTCGACAAGGACAGCCGCGAGCACTTCGAGATGCGGATCCACAAGCGCCTGCTCGACATCGTCGAGCCGACCGGGAAGACCGTCGAGTCGCTCCAGCGCCTCGACCTCCCCGCCGGCGTCGACATCGAGATCAAGATCCAGCAGGCCTAGACACCGGGGGTGCCGCGCACCCCTTCCAGCGAGCATGTGACGCTCAGCCACGATATGTGTGGCTGACGGTCACATGCTCGGGGTCGCGCGCTAGCCGGTGAAGCGGATTCCCATCCCGAGTGCTCGTCGTCGCACCGATCCGCCTCCGCCGCGGCGCCGCCCCTCAGGGCGCGAATCCGGGGACTGTATACGTCCTCGCCTGGAAACAGGCGGTGAAGAGCCAGTAGATTGAACGTTCTGCCCGGGGCCTTCCTCGCCCGGGCGACCGACCGGACCAGATCGCAACCAACTGACGTCCGCGCAGGCTGGGGTTGCCAGAACCGTGCGGCACAACCGATCAGCGCTCCGCCGACCCACCGGGTCGGGGGAGCGTTCGCGTGAAGCGAACTCTCGAGAAAGACGACGACGGACATGGCTGCCAAAGGCATCCTCGGGCGCAAGCTCGGCATGACCCAGATCTGGGACGCGGAGCATCGCGTCGTCCCGGTCACGGTCATCGAAGCCGGGCCGTGTCGCGTCGTGCAGCTGAAGACACCCGAACGTGACGGCTACGCCGCGGTGCAGCTCGCGTACGGCGCGACGAAGCAGTCGCGACTGAGCAAGCCCGAGCTGGGCCACCTCGCGAAGGCGGGTGCCGAGCCGTCGCGCGACCTCGCGGAGATGCGTGTCGACGACCTCGCGGGCTACGAGGTCGGGCAGGTCATCGCCGCCGACGTGTTCGATGCCGGTGAGCGCGTCGACGTCACCGGCATCAGCAAGGGCAAGGGCTTCACCGGCGTCATGCAGCGCCACAACTTCAAGGGCCAGGGCGCGAGCCACGGCAACCACAAGAGCCACCGCACGCCAGGCGCGATCGGTGCGTGCGCGACGCCGGCGCGCGTGTTCAAGGGCGTGCGCATGGCCGGGCAGTCCGGCTCGAAGAAGGTGACGACGCTCAACCTCGAGGTCGTCGAGGGCGACTCGGAGCGCGGCCTGCTCCTCATCAAGGGATCGGTGCCGGGTCCGAACGGCAGCCTCGTGTTCGTCCGCAACGCGGTGAAGGGTCCCGAGGTCGGTCCCTACGAGCCACGGTCGAAGACACAGGACGATTCGGTGCAGGCCGAGCGACGACGAAGCTGACTCGGCGGAGGAAGTCTCAGCATGAAGGTCGACGTGATCTCCGCGGGCGGCGCGAACAGCGGCAGCGCGGATCTCCCCGACGAGCTGTTCGGCATCGAGCCCAACACCGCGGTCCTGCACCAGGTCATCACCGCGCAGCTCGCGCATCGCCGCGCCGGCAGTCACAGCACCAAGACCCGCGCCGAGGTCGCCGGTGGTGGCGCGAAGCCGTGGCGCCAGAAGGGCACGGGTCGCGCCCGTCACGGCTCGATCCGCTCGCCGCAGTGGCGTGGCGGCGGCATCGCGCACGGCCCCAAGCCGCGCGACTACTCCGAGCGGACGCCCAAGAAGATGGTGCGCCTCGCGCTGAAGTCGGCGCTGTCCGATCGCGCCGCCGAGTCGAAGATCAAGGTCGTCGACGACTGGGGCATCGACGAGCCCAAGACCAAACGTGGGATCGAGGTCCTCGAGGGACTGGGCCTGCGCCCGAAGGGCGAGCGCGCCCCGCGGGTGCTCCTCGTCCTCGACCGCGCCGAACACTCGGTCTGGAAGTCGTTCCGCAACCTGGGTGAGCGCGTGCAGATCGTGCTCCCCGACGAGCTGAACGCCTACGACGTGCTGGTCAACGACTGGCTCGTCTTCTCGAAGGCGACCCTCGACGCGACGGTCGCTCGCTACTCCGACGCGAAGGCGAGCGCCTGATGAGGCGCGACGCACGCGACGTGATCATCCGGCCGGTCGTCTCCGAGAAGTCCTACGCGGCCTTCGACGGCAACGTCTACACGTTCGTCGTCGCGGACGACGCCAACAAGGTCGAGATCCGCCAGGCCATCGAAGAGATCTTCAACGTCAAGGTCACGAACGTGAACACGCTCAACCGCAACGGCAAGCGCAAGCGCAACCGCCGCACGGGCAACTGGGGTCAGCGGGCGGGTCAGAAGCGAGCGATCGTCTCCCTCGCCGAGGGCGACACGATCGAGATCTTCGGGAGCTGACGATGCCGATCCGCAAGCGCAAGCCCACCAGCCCCGGTCGTCGCTTCCAGACGGTCTCCGACTTCGCGGAGGTCACCCGCGACCGTCCGGAGAAGGCGCTCACGCGGCGAAGCCCAAGTCGGGTGGTCGCAACGCGTACGGCCGCATGACGTCGCGGCACCGCGGCGGCGGGCACAAGCAGAAGTACCGCCAGGTCGACTTCCGTCGCGACAAGGACGGCATCCCGGCCAAGGTCGCGGCGATCGAGTACGACCCGAACCGCAACTCGCGCATCGCGCTGCTCCACTACCGCGACGGCGAGAAGCGCTACATCATCGCCCCGCAGGGCCTCGAGGTCGGCGACCAGCTCCAGAGCGGGCAGGGCGCCGAGATCCGCGCCGGCAACTCGCTGCCGCTGCGCTACATCCCGGTCGGGACGACCGTGCACAACGTCGAGCTGAAGCCCGGCGCGGGCGGCAAGCTCGGGCGCGGCGCCGGCGCAGCGATCCAGCTCGTCGCCAAGGAGGGCGTGCACACGACCGTCCGCCTCCCGTCCACCGAGATGCGGCGTGTCGCGATCGACTGCCGCGCCACGATCGGTGCTGTCGGCAACGCCGAGGCGTCGCTCGTGAAGATCGGCAAGGCCGGGCGCAACCGGTGGAAGGGCAAGCGCCCGCATACGCGCGGCGTCGCCATGAACCCGGTCGACCACCCGCTCGGTGGTGGCGAAGGCAAGAGCTCGGGTGGTCGCCACCCGGTGTCGCCGTGGGGCAAGCCCGAGGGCCGCACGCGCAAGAAGGGCAAGAAGTCCGACGAGATGATCATCCGACGGCGCCGCAGTCGCGGCAGCCGAAGGTAGGGGAGCAAGCGCTCATGCCGCGCAGCCTGAAGAAGGGCCCGTTCGTCGACGACCACCTCGCCAAGAAGGTGGAGGCGATGAACGCGTCCAACGACCGCAAGGTCATCAAGACGTGGTCCCGTCGCTCGACGATCACGCCCGACATGGTCGGGCACACGATCGCCGTCCACGACGGGCGCAAGCACGTCCCGATCTACATCAGCGAGGCGATGGTCGGGCACAAGCTCGGCGAGTTCGCCCCGACGCGCACGTTCCGGTTCCACGCCGGGCAAGAGCGGTCGGTGAGGCGCTGACATGGCGATGACCGAGACCGACGCGCGCCAGACCGTCGCCCGCCTCCGCCACCTGCGGACGTCGCCGACGAAGATCCGTCCCGTCCTCAGCCTCATCTTGGGGCAGGACGTGGCGACCGCGCGCGACACGCTGCGGCTCTCGGACCGTGCGGTCTCGCACGAGGTCGGCAAGCTGCTCGACTCGGCCGTCGCGAACGCCGAGCACAACGACAGCATCCCCGAGGACGAGCTCTACGTCGCGAAGGCGTTCGCCGACGAGGGTCCGACGCTGAAGCGCTGGCGCCCGCGTGCACGTGGTCGCGGCACCCGGATCCGCAAGCGCACGACGCACCTCACGATCGTCGTCGCCCGACTCGACGAGTCGCGGCTCGAGGAGCTGCGGCGCGCCGACGCCGGCACCCGCGGCCCGCGCCGCGTCGGTCGTCGTAGGCCCCGCGCTGAAGGTGTGTCCGAGGCGGAGGGAGCGGGCCGCGGCCGGGGTATCCCCGGACGCAGCGACCGACGCAGTAGAGGCGGACGAGGCGGCGCCGGCGAAGAAGGCAGCCAAGAAGTCGACGAAGAAGACGGCCAAGAAGGCCGAGCCGGCCAAGAAGACGGCGAAGAAGTCGACGAAGAAGGCCGAGCCGGCCAAGAAGACGGCCAGCAAGTCGACGGCGAAGAAGTCGACCGCGAAGAAGACGGCCAAGAAGGCCACCAAGAAGCGCGCAAGCGACACCTCCGACGAAGATCAGGACAGCTGATGGGTCAGAAGGTCAACCCCTACGGGTTCCGGCTCGGGATCACGACCGACTGGAAGTCCCGGTGGTTCGCGGACAGCAAGGAGTACAAGGACTTCCTCATCGAGGACTGGAAGATCCGCGACTACCTGCGGCGCGAGCTCCCGCACACGGCGGTCAGTCGCGTCGAGATCGAGCGCACCCGCGATCGGCTGCACGTCGACGTCTACACCGCGCGTCCCGGCATCGTCATCGGGCGCCGTGGTGCGGAGGCCGACCGCCTGCGCCAGGGTCTCTACAAGATCACCGGCAACCCGCAGATCAAGTTCAACATCCAGGAGATCAAGCAGCCCGAGCTCGACGCGACGTTGATCGCGCAAGGCGTCGCCGACCAGCTCGCTGGTCGCGTGTCGTTCCGCCGCGCCATGAAGCGCGCGGTGCAGACCGCGATGAAGGCCGGCGCGCAGGGCATCCGCGTGCAGTGCGGCGGTCGCCTCGGCGGCGCGGAGATGAGCCGCAAGGAGTGGTACCGCGAGGGTCGGGTGCCGCTGCACACGCTGCGGGCCGACATCGACTACGGCCAGGCCGAGGCGCGCACGACGTTCGGTCGCATCGGCGTGAAGGTCTGGATCTACAAGGGCGAGATTCTGCCGTACAAGAGCGCGGCCGAGGACAAGATCCAGCGCGAGGCGGCGATGGCCGTCGGCGAGACGAGCGGCGAGGGCGCGTCGAAGCGTCGTGTCGTGAGCGCAGGTGGCGGGCGTCGCCGCAACGAGGAGACCGTCGAGGTTCCGGTCGACTCCACGTCGGAAGAGGTGCCCGAGGAGGCCACGCCGCTGGTCAAGGAGGCCGACCCCGAGCTCGAGCGACTCCTCGCCGAGGAAGAAGAGATCGAGCGCCGCACACGCCAGGGTCAGCACCACGAGGCGCCCAAGTTCCATGGCGACGAGGACTGACGCACGATGTTGATGCCGAAGAAGGTCAAGCACCGCAAGGTGCAGCGCGGACGTCGCCGCGGGACGGCCAAGGGTGGCACGCGCGTGCACTTCGGCGACTTCGGGATCCAGGCGCTCGAGGCGGGTTGGATCACGAACCGCCAGATCGAGGCCGCTCGCATCGCGATGACCCGTCACATCAAGCGTGGCGGGAAGGTGTGGATCACGGTCTTCCCCGACAAGCCGGTCACG
The DNA here is from genome assembly GCA_963731815.1 of uncultured Acidimicrobiia bacterium. Lineage (GTDB taxonomy): Bacteria > Actinomycetota > Acidimicrobiia > IMCC26256 > PALSA-555 > DATBSK01. The sequence continues at coordinate 551,332 of CAVSWW010000011.1, forward strand.
CAGAAGCCGGCCGAGACGCGCATGGGCTCGGGCAAGGGGAACCCGGAGCACTGGGTCGCGGTCGTGAAGCCGGGTCGCGTGATGTTCGAGCTCTCCGGTGTGTCCGAGTCGATCGCTCGAGAGGCGATGCGCCTCGCGATGCACAAGCTCCCGATCAAGACGCGCTTCGTCGTGCGCACCGAGGAGGCGTGACGCCGATGACCAAGTCATCCGAGCTCCGCCAGCTCAACGACACCGAGCTCGCCAACAAGCTGCGCGAGTCGCGCGAAGAGCTGTTCAACCTGCGCTTCCAGCTCGCCACGGGCCAGCTGGAGGACTTCTCGCGGATCGACGTCCTCAAGAAGGACATCGCGCGCTGCAACACGCTGCTGCGCGAGCGCGAGATCGAACTCGCCGAAGGAGCAACGACGTGAGTGACGCAAGCGAGGCGCGACCCAACCCGCGCAAGACGCGGGAAGGGCTCGTCGTCTCCGACAAGATGGACAAGACCGTCGTCGTCGCGGTCGTCGACCGCGTGCGCCACCGGCGCTACGGCAAGACGCTGCAGAAGACGCGGAGCTTCTACGCGCACGACGAAACGAACGACGCCCACGAGGGCGACCGTGTTCGCATCGCCGAGACCCGTCCGCTCTCGCGCCAGAAGCGTTGGCGCGTCGTCGAAGTGCTCGAGAGGGCGCGGTAGCCATGATCCAGCAGGAGTCGCGACTCAAGGTCGCCGACAACTCGGGCGCACGAGAGGTCTTGTGCATCAAGGTCCTCGGCGGCACGCGCCGGCGCTACGCGGGCATCGGCGACATCTTCGTCGCGACCGTGAAGGACGCCGTGCCAGGCGCTGCGGTGAAGAAAGGCGAGGTCGTGAAGTGCGTCGTCGTGCGCACCAAGAAGGAGCGACGCCGTCCGGACGGCAGCTACATCCGCTTCGACGAGAACGCTGCCGTGCTCATCAACGAGCAGCTGCAGCCCCGCGGCACGCGCATCTTCGGCCCGGTCGGTCGGGAGCTGCGCGACCGCCGCTTCATGCGCATCGTCTCCCTCGCCCCGGAGGTGCTCTGACATGCCCGAGAAGCTGAAGCTCCGCAAGGGCGACCGCGTCATCGTGCTGTCGGGCAAGGACATCGGCAAGGAAGGCGAGATCACGCGCGTCATCCCGGAGCGCCGCATGGCGATCGTCGACGGCGTCAACGTCGCCAAGAAGCACCAGCGCGCGACCAAGTCGACGATGCAGGGCGGGATCATCGACAAGGACATGCCGATCAGCATCTCCAACCTTGCCCTGCTGTGCAGCGCGTGCGGGCAGACGCGCGTCGGCTACCGGTTCGACGACGACGGCACGAAGGTGCGCGTCTGCAAGAAGTGTGGGAAGGACGTCTGATGGCTGCGACGCAGACGACCGAGAAGCCGCGACTCAAGGCACGGTACGACGACGAGGTCCGCGGCGCGCTGAAGAGCGAGCTCGGGCTCGGGAACGTGATGGAGGTCCCGCGCCTCGAGAAGATCGTCCTCAACTGCGGGGTCGGTCAGGCGACGCAGCAGGCGTCGCTGCTCGACGGTGCGGTCGCCGACCTCACGATCATCACCGGCCAGAAGCCGCTGGTGACGAAGGCGAAGAAGTCGATCGCAGGCTTCAAGCTCCGCGAGGGGAACGCGATCGGCGCCAAGGTCACGCTGCGCGGCGATCGGATGTGGGAGTTCTACGACCGCCTCGTCAGCCTCGCGATCCCGCGCATCCGTGACTTCCGCGGCATGAACCCGAGCTCGTTCGACGGGCGCGGCAACTACACGTTCGGTGTCACCGAACAGCTGATCTTTCCCGAGATCGATTACGACAAGATCGACACGGTCAGGGGCATGGACATCACGATCGTGACCACTGCACGAAGCGACGACGAGGGCCGGGCGCTGCTGCGCGCACTCGGCTTCCCGTTCCGTCGCGACTCGTAGAGGAGCCAGGTGTGGCCAAGAAGGCATTGATCCAGAAGCAGCAACGGAAGCCGAAGTTCAAGGTGCGCGCCTACACGCGCTGCCTGCGGTGCGGGCGCGCCCGCGCCGTCTACCGCAAGTTCGGTCTCTGTCGCATCTGCTTCCGCGACATGGCGCACGCCGGGGAGATCCCCGGCATCACAAAGGCGTCGTGGTGATGCGCCGCGCCATGGTGAAGGACGGGGAGGCACGCGGCCAGTGACGATGACAGACCCCATCGCCGACATGCTCACGCGCATCCGGAACGCCAACGTCGCGTTCCATGACGAGGTCGCGATGCCCTCGTCGAAGGTGAAGGAAGCGCTGGCGAACATCCTCCAGAAGGAGGGCTACATCGACGGCTTCGCCGTCGATGACGACTCGACGCGCCCGGGCAAGCGGCTGACGATCACGATGAAGTACACGCCGGATCGCCAGCGCACGATCTCCGGGCTCAAGCGGGTGTCGAAGCCGGGCTTGCGCGTCTACACGAAGTGCGCCGACGTGCCACGCGTCCTCGGCGGGATGGGGATCGCGATCCTCTCCACCAACCAGGGTCTGATGACCGACCGTGAAGCACGCCGACAGAAGGTCGGCGGCGAGATCCTCTGCCACGTCTGGTAGGAGCGAACGCATCATGTCCAGAATCGGCAAGCAACCGATCCCGGTCCCGTCGGGTGTCGACGTGACCATCGAGGGTCGCACGGTGACGGTCAAGGGGCCCAAGGGCACCCTCCAGCACACCGCGCCGCCGTCGATCACGATCGCGCGCGACGGTGACGACGTCGTCATCACGCGGCCGGACGACGAGCGTGAGAACCGTGCACTGCACGGTCTGACGCGCTCGCTCGTGGCGAACATGGTGCACGGCGTCTCCGAGGGCTACGAGCGCGAGCTCGAGATCGTCGGCGTCGGCTACCGCGCGAGCGCGCAGGGCCCGTCGAAGATCGAGCTCCAGGTCGGGTACTCGCACTCGGTGCCGTTCGAGGCGCCGGAGGGCATCACGTTCGAGGTGCCGCAGCCGACGCGCATCATGGTGCGCGGCTTCGACAAGCAGCTCGTCGGTCAGGTCGCCGCCAACATCCGCAAGATCCGCAAGCCTGAGCCGTACAAGGGCAAGGGCATCCGGTACGTCGACGAGCACGTCCGCCGCAAGGCCGGCAAGTCGGCGAAGTAGGACGAAGAGGCACTCACGATGTTGCAGAAGAACGCGAGCAGGAACCGGCGCCACCGCCGGGTGCGCAAGAAGGTGCGTGGCACCGCGGCGCGCCCGCGCCTGTCGGTGTTCCGCTCCAGCAAGCACATCTACGCGCAGGTCGTCGACGACGTCAGCGGGCGCACGCTCGCAGCGGCGTCGACGATGGAAGCCGAGTCGCGCACGGGGACGACCGCGAACGTCGACGCCGCGAAGAGCGTCGGCAAGCGTATCGGCGAGCGTGCGAAGTCCGCAGGGGTCGAGTCGGTCGTCTTCGACCGCGGCGGCTTCCGTTACCACGGCCGGGTCGCGAGCGTCGCTGATGGCGCGCGCGAAGCCGGACTGAAGCTCTAGAGGAGAGGTTCGCCAGTCATGGCAGAAGGTCAGCTCGAAGAGCAAGTGATCGCGATCAACCGGGTCGCCAAGGTCGTCAAGGGCGGCCGGCGGTTCTCGTTCACCGCGCTCGTCGTCGTCGGTGACGGTCAGGGCAACGTCGGCCTCGGCTACGGCAAGGCGAAGGAAGTGCCGGCCGCGATCCAGAAGGGCATGGAAGAGGCGCGCAAGAACATCTTCGCTGTGCCGCTCGCCGGCTCGACGATCACGCACACGAACATGGGCATCCACGATGCAGCCCGCGTGCTGCTCAAGCCCGCGGCGCCCGGTACCGGCGTGATCGCCGGCGGCGCCGCGCGTGCGATCCTGGAGGCGGCCGGCGTGCACGACGTGCTCGCCAAGTCGCTCGGCTCCTCGAACGCGATCAACGTGTCGCGGGCGACGATCGCCGGGCTGCGCACGCTCCGGCGCCCGGAAGAGGTCGCCAAGCTGCGTGGCAAGTCTCCCGAAGAGGTGTCCACGGGCGGCATGCTCCGCGCCTACAGGGAGCGGAACACGCCGAAGCCCGAGGTCACGGAGGTCGCGTGATCATGGCAACCCTGCGAGTCACCCAGATCCGCTCGACGATCGGTGCTCAACCGAAGCAGCGCGGCACGATCCGCGCGCTCGGCCTGCGTCGCATCAACCACACGGTGGAGCTGCCCGACCGTCCGGAGATCCGCGGGATGGTCGAGCGCGTCCCTCATCTCGTCCGTGTCGAAGAGGTCTCCTGATGAAGATCCACGATCTCAAGCCTGCGCCGGGCTCCAAGCGCGCCGCGCGCCGCGTCGGCCGCGGCATCGGCGGCAAGGGCGGCAAGACCGCAGGCCGTGGCTCGAAGGGCCAGGGCGCACGCGGCAAGGTCCCCGCGCGCTTCGAGGGTGGTCAGACGCCCATCTCGCGGCGGACGCCGAAGGCCAAGGGCTTCCGCAACCCGTTCCGCGTCGAGTACGCGGTCGTCAACCTCGACACCCTCGAGACGTTCGACGCGGACACGACCGTCGGTCCCGAAGAGCTCCGCGCGCGCGGGCTCGTCGCGAAGCGCGGTCTGGTGAAGGTGCTCGGTCGCGGTGAGCTGTCGAAGGCGCTCACCGTGAAGGCGCACGGCTTCTCCGCGTCGGCGCGCAGCGCGATCGAGGGCGCGGGCGGGTCGACCGAGGTGTTGGCACCGCCGTGGGGTGACCGCCGGCCGCCTGCCGGGGGCAACAACGCCCTGACCAATCGGTAGGCTGGGCCGCCATGCTCTCCCGGCTCCGGAACATGTTCCGGGTCCCCGACCTGCGGAACAAGATCCTGTTCACGCTGGCCATGGTCGGTGTCTACCGCCTCGGCGCCCACCTGCCGGTGCCGTACGTCGACTTCTCGGCGATCGAGACGCTGCAGGACAACGCGAACAACAGCGGCGTCGTCGGCTTCCTCGACCTGTTCTCCGGGGGCGCGATCACGAACGTCGCGATCTTCTTCCTCGGGATCATGCCGTACATCACGGCGTCGATCATCATGCAGCTCCTCGGTGTGGTCATCCCGAAGCTCGAGCAGTGGCAGCAAGAGGGCCAGGTCGGGCAGAAGAAGATCACGCAGTGGACGCGCTACCTCACGGTCGCGCTCGCGCTCGTGCAGTCGACGGGCTTCGTGTTCGCCCTGCACCAGGGCTCGGGTGGGCTGATCGGGTTCGGCGCCAACCTCCCCGAGGGCATCGACTTCATCCCGGGGTTCAACTTCTGGCGCGCCGGTCTGATCGTCCTCGTGTGGACCGCCGGCACCGCGATGGTGATGTGGATCGGCGAGCTCATCACCCAGCGCGGCATCGGCAACGGCATGTCGATCCTGATCTTCGCTTCGGTCGTGTCGACGCTTCCCGGCCAGGGGGCGACCGTCTACAGCGAGGGGTCCAAGTTCCAGTTCTTCGTGATCATCGCGATCGGCATCGCGATGATCGTGGCCATCGTCTTCGTCGAGTCGGGGCAGCGACGCATCCCAGTGCAGTTCGCGAAACGCGTCGTCGGCCGCCGCATGTACGGCGGCCAGAGCACCTACATCCCGCTGAAGGTGAACCAGTCGGGCGTGATCCCGGTGATCTTCGCGAGCTCGATCCTGTCGTTCCCGGCGCTCATCGCGTCCGCGCTCGGTAACAACCTGCAGGGTGTGCAGCAGTGGATCAACGACAACCTGGTCAACAACCAGGGGTGGTTCTACATCGCCTTCTACACGATCCTGATCGTCTTCTTCGCGTACTTCTACACGGCGATCGCGTTCAACCCGCAGCAGCAGGCCGACATCATCCGCAAGCAGGGCGGCTTCATCCCCGGCATCCGGCCCGGGCCGCCGACGGAGAAGTACCTCGCGAAGGTGCTGAACCGCATCACGCTGCCCGGCTCGCTGTTCCTCGCCACGATCGCGCTCGCGCCACTGCTGGTGTTCGCGATCTGGGACATCAGCCAGTTCCCGTTCGGCGGCACCGCGCTGCTGATCACCGTGGGTGTCGCGCTCGAGACGATGAAGCAGATCGACAGCCAGCTGATGATGCGCAACTACGAGGGTTTCCTCACCTGAGGGTGAGCGTCGCATGAGCACGCGAGGGCCGCGCCTGGTGTTTCTCGGGAAGCAGGGAGCGGGCAAGGGCACCCAGGCTTCCCGCATCGCCGACCACTACGACGTCGCGCACCTTTCGACGGGCGATCTGTTCCGCGAAGCCGCGGCTGCGCAGAGCGAGCTCGGTCTCGCGGCCAAGGACTACATGGACCGCGGCGACCTCGTGCCCGACGAGACGGTCGTCGGCGTCGTCGAGGAGCAGCTGAACCACGACTACCGCATCCGCCGCGGCTTCGTCCTCGACGGCTTCCCGCGCACTCGGCGACAGGCCGAGGAGCTGCACCGCATCCTCGAGGGGCACCCGCTCGACCTCGCCATCGACCTCGACGTCCCGACGGAGATCGTGCTGAAGCGCATCGCCGGACGGCGGGTCTGCTCCGAGTGCGGGACCGTGTACCACGTCGACCAGCCGCCCGCGGGCGACTGGAAGTGCGACGTGTGCGGCGGACAGGTGGTGCAGCGCGACGACGACACCGAGGAGGCGGTCATGCGCCGTCTCGAGCTCTACGAGATCGAGACGCTGCCGGTGATCCAGTTCTACCGGCGCACCGGAGCGCTGGCGCACGTCGACGGAAGCGCGGAGAGCGACGAGGTGTTCAAGAAGCTCGTGGAGACCGTCGAGTCGCGCCTCGATCGCGAGAAGCCGTGATCACCCGCAAGACACCCGAGCAGATCGCGCTGATGCGCAAGGCGGGCAAGGTCGTCGCCGAGATGCACGAGTGCTGCACGCGAGCGGCCAAGCCGGGCGCGACGACGCTCGACGTCGACCTCGCCGGCCGGGAGGTCATCGAGCGGCGCGGCGCCCGATCCAACTTCCTCAACTACCACGGCTTCCCGGCAATGGTGTGCACGTCGCCCAACGAGGTCATCGTGCACGGCATCCCGAGTGAGGAAGTCGTCCTCGAGGAGGGCGACATCCTCTCCATCGACTGCGGGGCGATCATCGAGGGCTGGCACGCCGACGCCGCCATCACGGTGCCCATCGGCGAGGTCGACGACGAGTCGAAGCGCCTCCTCGAGGTCACGCGGGCCAGCCTCGAGGACGCCATCGAGGAGATCGTCCCCGGCAACCGCCTCGGCGACGTCGGCGCCGCCGTGGAGAACCGGGCGGTCGCAGCCGGCTTCTCGATCGTGCGGGAGTACGTGGGGCACGGGATCGGCACCGCCATGCACGAGGAGCCGCAGGTCCCCAACTACGGCCCGGCGGGGCGGGGCATGAAGATCAAGGAGGGCCACGTGCTCGCCATCGAGCCGATGGTCAACACCGGCACCCGGGAGACCCTCCTCCTCGACGACGGCTGGACCGTGGTCACCAAGGACGGCCGCCGCTCGGCCCACTTCGAGCACACGATCGCCTGCACGGAGCACGGCCCGGAGGTCCTCACCCTCCCCTGGTGAGCCCTTGCCCGGCAAGGTCTTTTCCTCGGGATCATGTCGACCTTCGGCCCGTTTGACTGCTAGAAAATTGCCTGGTTCCGCCCTGCCGGTACGACGTTCGAGACCGGGGTCCAGCCGGGCGACGGCCAGATCCTGATCACGACGGTGCCGGGTACCTGCGTGGCCCCGATCGCGATCGCACCCCGGTTCACCGGCTGAGGCTCCGGCCGGCCCGGCGACTTGGGCCGGATCGGGCGCTTCGTATAGCCTGGTTCTTCGGCTCTTTGGGGCCTCGCGCCCGCGACGGCCCCGCAAGCCTGAGAAGTTGCCCGTTTCGGCGCGCGTCCGACGCGCGCCGCCTCGAGAGGAAGCGCACTGGCCAAGCCCAAGGACGACACGATCCTCGTGGAGGGGACGGTGGTCGAGCCGTTGCCCAACGCGATGTTCCGTGTGGAGCTCGAGAACGGGCACAAGGTGCTCGCACACATCTCCGGGAAGATGCGGATGCACTACATCCGGATCCTCCCCGGCGACAGGGTGCAGGTCGAGCTCACTCCGTACGACCTCGGGCGCGGTCGCATCACCTACCGATACAAGTGAGCAGAGCGTGAAGGTACGTCCGAGCGTCAAGAAGATGTGCGAGAAGTGCAAGGTGATCCGCCGTCACGGCGCGGTCCGCGTCATCTGCACGAACCCGCGCCACAAGCAACGGCAAGGCTGAGGAACCGATGGCACGAATCGCAGGCGTCGACATCCCGCGCGAGAAGCGGCTCGAGGTCTCGCTGACCTACATCTTCGGCGTCGGTCGCAACACGGCGAAGCTCGTGTGCGACCAGACTGCGCTCTCGCGCGACACGCGCGTGCGCGACCTCACCGACGACGAGGTCGCGAAGCTGCGCACCTGGATCGACTCCAACCTCAAGACCGAAGGTGACCTCCGCCGCGAGGTCGCCGCCAACATCAAGCGCAAGGTCGAGATCGGCACCTACCAGGGCATCCGGCACCGCCGGGGCCTGCCGGTCCACGGTCAGCGCACCCGAACCAACGCGCGCACCCGGAAGGGTCCGAAGAAGACCGTGGCCGGCAAGAAGCGCGCCCGCAAGTAGCGAAGGGATCGAAGGAAGTTGGCAAAGCCAGCCGCGGGCGGACGACGTCCGAAGCGACGCGAGCGCAAGAACATCGCCTACGGCGTCGCGCACATCAAGTCGTCCTTCAACAACACGATCATCACGATCACGGATCAGCAGGGCAACACGATCGCGTGGGCGTCGTCGGGCAACGTGGGCCTCAAGGGCTCGCGCAAGAGCACGCCGTTCGCCGCGCAGCTCGCCGCCGAGACGGTTGCGCGCCACGCGATGGAGCACGGCGTGCGCAAGGTCGACGTGATGGTGAAGGGTCCCGGCTCGGGTCGCGAGACGGCGATCCGAACCATCCAGAACACGGGCATCGAGGTCGTCGGCATCAAGGACGTCACGCCGATCCCGCACAACGGCTGTAGGCCGCCGAAGCGGAGGCGTGTCTGATGGCCCGGTACACCGAAGCCGTCTGCAAGCTCTGCCGACGCGAGCGCATGAAGCTCTTCCTCAAGGGTGCCAAGTGCGAGACGATGAAGTGCCCGGTCGAGCGCAAGCCGTACCCGCCGGGTGAGCACGGCCGCGGTCGCATCCGCGACAGCGAGTACCTGCTCCAGCTGCGCGAGAAGCAGAAGGCCCGTCGCATCTACGGCGTGCTCGAGAAGCAGTTCCGCAACGTGTACGCCCAGGCGTCGAAGCAGCAGGGCATCGCGGGCGAGAACCTCCTGCGCATGCTCGAGTCGCGCATCGACAACGTCGTCTACCGCGCCAACTTCGCGGCCAGCCGCAACCAGGCCCGCCAGCTCGTGCGGCACGGCCACGTCACGGTCAACGGCCGCCGGGTCACGATCCCGTCGTTCCAGTGCCGCAAGGACGACGTGATCGAGCTGTCCGAGAAGACCAAGAAGAACATCGTCATCCGCCACAACGTCGACACCATCGACCGCGCCGTCCCCGCCTGGCTCGACGTCAGCACCACCGACGTCAAGGCGACCGTGCGCGAGCTGCCGTTGCGCGAGCAGATCGACGTGCCCGTGCGCGAGCAGCTGATCGTCGAGCTCTACTCCAAGTAAGACCCCCCAACCGGGCCCCGCGCCCAAGAAGGCACTGCCATGCTCATCATCCAGCGTCCCGAGGTCGAGTCCGGTGAGGCCGACGGCAACACGCAGTCGTTCGTCATCTCGCCGCTCGAGCCGGGCTTCGGTCACACGCTCGGGAACAGCCTCCGTCGCACCCTCCTCTCGTCGATCCCCGGCGCTGCGGTCACGCAGGTCCGCTTCGACGAGGCCCTGCACGAGTTCGACACCATCCCGGGGGTGAAGGAGGACGTCACCGACCTCATCCTGAACCTCAAGGACCTCGTGCTGCGCTGCACGGCAGACGAGCCCGTCACCCTGCGCCTCGACAAGCGCGGGCCCGGCGACGTGCTCGCGTCCGACATCCAGGTCACGAGCGACGTCGAGGTCCTCAACGGCGACCTCCACCTCGCGACCGTCAACGCCAAGGGCCGCCTCGCGATCGACCTCACGGTCGAGCAGGGCCGCGGCTACCTCTCGGCGGAGCGCAACAAGAAGACGGCGACGATCGGCGTCATCCCCGTCGACGCGATCTTCTCGCCGGTGCGGCGGGTGTCGTTCCAGATCGAGCCGACGCGCGTCGAGCAGGCCACCAACTACGACAAGCTGACGGTCGAGATCGAGACCGACGGCTCCATCACGCCGCGCGAGGTGCTCGCGTCGGCGGGTGACACGCTGCGCAGCCTGGTGAGCCTCGTCGCCGACCTGTCGGACGAGCCCAAGGGCCTCGAGCTCGGCGAGGTGTCGCCCACCACGTCGGCGTCGCCCGACCTCGAGCTGCCCATCGAGGAGCTCGACCTCTCGGAGCGTCCGCGCAACTGCCTGAAGCGGGCGCGGGTCGACACGATCGGTCAGCTCGTCCAGAAGACCGAGGACGACCTGCTCGCGATCACGAACTTCGGTTCGAAGTCGCTCGAAGAGGTGCTGCAGAAGCTCGACGAGCGCGGCCTGTCGCTGCGCGTCAAGGAGTAGGGACTCCGCCGTGCCCACGCCTCGCAAGGGCCCTCGCCTCGGCAAGGACCCCGCGCACCAGCGGCTCATGATGGCGAACCTCGCCGCGAGCCTCTTCGAGATCGGTCACGTCGTGACGACCGAGACGAAGGCCAAGGCGCTGCGTCCGTACGCGGAGCGGCTGATCACCAAGGCCAAGCGTGGCGGCATCCACGACCGCCGGCAGGTGGTGGCGACGATCCACGACAAGACGGCGACGCATCGCCTCTTCTCGGAGATCGCCCCGCGGTTCTCGTCGCGCCAGGGCGGGTACCTGCGCATCCTCAAGCTCGGCCCTCGACCAGGTGACAACGCGCCGATGGCGCGCATCGAGCTGGTGTGACTGAGAGCGCGGCCGCGCCGGGAGCTCCCGGGCGGCTGCGGCTGGTGGTCGCGTACGACGGCACCGGCTTCCACGGCTTCGCGCCCCAGCGGGACCACGCGAACCGTCGGCGGCGTGCTCGCCGAGGCGCTCGAGAAGACCCTCCGCGCCCCGCTCGAGCACCTGAACCTCGCGTGCGCGGGGCGCACCGACACCGGCGTCCATGCCTGGGGTCAGGTCGTCAGCGTCGACGCACCGCGGGATGCCGACCCCGACCGCGTGCGGCGCTCGCTCAACCGCATGGTCGGTCCCGAGATCGTCGTCCGCTCGGTCGAGTGGGCCCCGGCCGACTTCGACGCCCGCCACTCGGCCCGCTGGCGCACGTACCGCTACCTCATCGTCAACGCGCCGGCGCCCGACCCGTTCCTCGCCCGCTACTCGTGGTGGATCCCCGACGAGCTCGACACGTCGCTCCTGCGGCTCGCGGCCGACCCGTTCGTCGGCGAGCACGACTTCGCCGCGTTCTGCCGGAAGGGGCCGGAGGGGTCGACGACGCGCCGCACGGTGCACGCCGCCCACTGGCTGCGGACGACCGAGCACGAGCGCACCGACGTGCTCACGTTCGAGATCACCGCTGCCGCGTTCTGCTGGCAGATGGTGCGCTCGATCGTCGGCACCATCGTCGAAGCCGGCGCGGGCCGCCGCCGACCGGGCGAGATCCTGCGGGTGCTCCGCAGCACCGACCGGTCCGAAGCCGGCCAGCTCGCGCCGCCCCAGGGCCTGTGCCTCTGGGCCGTCGGCTACGACGTCTGACCGGGCTGCTCGCCGAGGTAGAGGAAGCCGTAGCCCTCGTCGCGGAAGGTGAGGCCGGCCTCGCGCAGCGTCACGTCCCAGTCGCCGTTCACGGCCGGGTCGCTCTCCTCCATGCCGTGGTCGGCGACGAGCACGAACGCGGTGTCGTCGAGCACGCCGGCGCGCTCGACCGCGGCGATGATCTCGCCCATGCGCGCGTCGCTGTCGCGCACCGATGCCGCGGCGATCTCCGAGTGCGGCCCGCCCTCGTGCATGGCGGCATCGGTGAGGGTGAAGTTGGCGAACATGAACCGCGGCAGCGGGAACGTCTCGTCGCGGAAGCTCCCGCCGAGGATCCCGGTGGCCTGCTCGACGCACATGTGGTCGATGACCGACGACCAGCGGTAGTCCTTCGACGGACGCACGAACCGCTCGGTCGTGTTGGGCAGTCCCTCGTGGTCGGGCAGCGGCGGCACGTCGCCCTTGCGGATGTAGTGGAACGTCGAGAAGTCGGCACCGATGTCGCACGGCTCGTTGACGGACGCGGTGAACACGCCCGGCTCGTGGCGGTGCAGCACGGAGTGGATCGACTCGACGCCGTCGCTGACCGACTGCATCGCGGTCGGCCACGTCGCGTTCGAGTTCGTGATCACCTGCTGACCGCTGCGGCGGTCGAACCACGCGTTGTGGAGGATGCCATGGTGCCCGGGCAGCCGGCCGGTCACGATCGACGTGTGGTTGGCGAGCGTCACGGTCGGCAGCCCGGCGATGGCGCCGTGCTGGAAGGCCGTGCCGCCGGCGAGCAGGCGCGCGGTGTTCGGTGCTTCGCCCCGCGCCGCCATGTCGTAGAGGACGTTGGGGTTCGTGCCGTCGAACAGGAACAGCACGACGTGCTTCGCGGGTCCAGCCGACGGATCGAGCACGTCGTGGCGCACCTCGCCGTCCTGGCCCCGCAGGTGCGACCCGTCGTCACCGGCCGGCACGCCGAGCAGCTCGAGGACGGTCGGCGCCACGTCGACGAGGCGCGCCGACCGCGGTACCAGGCCGTCGGCACGGACGCCCTTGCCGCACAGCACGAACGGTGCGCGTGCCTGCACGATCCCCAGCGAGCCGTGCTCGCCACGGTGGCCCCCCTGGTCCTCCCAGTTGTGGTCGGCCGAGTGCAGGACGCACAGGTCGGGTGCCGCCGGGTGGTCGAACAGCTGGGCGATGTGGTCGTACGCGAAGGGGTACGCGTTCTCGCCGCGGCGGGGGTTGAGGTGCGCCCGCTCGTCGTCCAGGGGCGTGAAGCGGTCGGTCGACTGGTCGGCGAGCGGGTCGGCGCCGGAGGTCTCGAGCACCTCGTAGGCCCCGTCGGTCCGGCGGAACCGCACCGACCCGTCGTGGGACCGGGCCTCGTACGCACCGTCACGGGCCAGGACGACCATGTCGACGATCGGCTCCAGCGCCGAGTCGGTCAGGATCTCGAGGGCAGCCTCGGCCTGGTCGATCCGGTCGCCTGCGAGCTCGGTGACCGCAGGAGCGCTCATCGCCCCAGAGCCTACGGGCGCTCCGAGGGCGATTGTCGGGCGTTCCGAGGCATCGTCTAGGATTTCTCTTCGCGTTCATCGCCGGTCTCTTTCGATCGGGCTGCCGGACGCAACCTTCCATCTCCACCATCGATCCCGTCATTGAGCAGAGGACCGCGTGCGGACCTTCCAACCGAAGCCCGACGACATCCAGCGCGCCTGGCACGTCATCGACGCCGAAGGCGCCGTGCTCGGCCGTCTCGCGACCGAGGTCGCGACGCTGCTGCGCGGCAAGCACAAGACGATCTGGGCTCCGCACGTCGACACCGGTGACCACGTGGTCGTCGTCAACGCTTCGAAGCTGGCCTTCAAGCAGCGCAAGCTCGAGGACAAGACCTACTACCGCCACTCGGGCTACCCGGGTGGTCTCAGCGAGGAGTCGCTCGAGCACCTGCTCGCACGCGACCCCGAGCGTGTCGTGCGCCTCGCGGTGAAGGGGATGCTGCCGAAGGGCCCGCTCGGACGCAGCATGATCACGAAGCTGCGCGTCTACGGCGGTCCCACCCACCCGCACGCCGCTCAGCAGCCGGCGCCGCGTGCGCTCGCGTCACGCAAGTAAGAGGAGCACGATGCCCAAGCCGCTCATCCAGACGACCGGTCGCCGCAAGGAGGCCGTCGCCCGTGTCCGTCTGCGCCCGGGCACCGGGAAGATCCAGATCAACGGTCGCCCCGGCGAGCAGTACTTCTCGATCCTCACGCACCAGCAGCACGCCACGGAGGCGCTGCGCGTGAGCCAGACGGCCGACGTCTACGACGTCGACGCCACGATCCACGGCGGCGGCACGAGCGGGCAGGCAGGCGCACTGCGCCTCGGCATCGCGCGTGCGCTGGTCGGCCTCGACGACGAGCTGCGCCCGATGCTCAAGAAGGCGGGCCTGCTCGTTCGCGACGCGCGTGAGAAGGAACGTCGCAAGTACGGCCTCAAGAAGGCCCGCAAGGCACCTCAGTACTCGAAGCGCTGAGTCGCGTCCTCGGGGACGCCGTCCACGATGACGTTGCGCTTCGGCACGGATGGCATTCGGGGTGTCGCGAACCGTGAGCTGACGCCCGAGCTCATCACCGCGCTCGGCCGCGCCGCGGCGCGGGTGCTCGGTCGCGAGATCCCCTTCGTCGTCGGTCGCGACACCAGACGCTCGGGCCCGCTCGTCCAAGCCGCGCTCGTCGCGGGTCTGTGCGCCGAGGGTGCCGACGTCGATCTCGCCGGCGTGCTACCCACACCGGCGGTCGCGCAGCTCGCGAAGACGCGCAACGCGCCCGCGGTGATGATCTCGGCGAGTCACAACTCGTTCGAGGACAACGGCGTCAAGCTGTTCGCGCGGCGGCCGGAAGATCACCGACGATCTCGAGGCACAGATCGAAGCGGAGCTGCGCATGCTCTCGACCTCGCTGCCCGAGGGCGGTCCGATCGGCACCGGTGTCGGCGTCGACCGTCCGCTGAAGGACCCGCTCGAGGAGTACGTGCGGCACGTGGTCGGCGCGCTCGAAGGCCGCGACCTGTCGGACCTGAACATCATCCTCGACTGCGGCAACGGCGCCGCCTTCCGCTCCGCGCCGCGCGTCTTCCGGGAGCTTGGTGCCGAGGTCGAGGTGCTCAACGGTGCTCCCGACGGCACGAACATCAACCACGAGAGCGGCTCGACCGACCCGCGCGGCCTCCAGGAGGCGGTCGTCGCGTCGGGTGCGCGGGCCGGGCTCGCGCTCGACGGCGACGGCGATCGCGTGATCGCGGTCGACGAGCGGGGTGGGATCGTCGACGGTGACCAGATCATGGCCGTCTGCGCGCTCGACCTGAAGGAGCGCGACCAGCTCCACGGCAGTGCCGTCGTCGGCACCGTGATGTCGAACATGGGGCTGCGTCGTTGCCTCACGTCGCACGACATCGACTTCGTCGAGGTGCCGGTCGGCGACCGCCACGTGCTCGACGAGCTCGAGCGGCGCAACCTCTCGCTCGGTGGTGAGCAGTCGGGCCACGTGATCTTCACCGACTACGCGACGACCGGTGACGGGACGCTCACCGGCGCGATGCTCCTCGACGTCGTGCACGGCACGGGGCACTCGCTGTCGCTCCTGGCCGGCGTCATGCAGCGCTTCCCGCAGATCCTCCGCAATGTCGTGGTGCGCGATCGGGCGGCGCTCGAGCACGACGAGGGCCTCGCGGCCGACATCAGCGCGATCGACGCCGAGCTCGCCCCCGATGGGCGCGTGCTCGTGCGACCGTCGGGCACCGAGCCCGTCGTGCGGGTGATGGTGGAGGCGCCGAGCGTGGAGCGGGCCGAGCTCGTGGCGGATCGGCTCGTCGCCGCCGTGCAGCACGCAGGCGGCGCGGTGGGACGACCTCCCGAGCCCGACTTCGACCTCTAACCTGGAGACGGCCATGTGCGGGATCATCGGCGTCGTTCGGCGACGCAGCACGCGGCGTCCCCCTGAGATCGAAGAGCTCATCGCGGCGCTCGACCGCGCGATCGCCGCCCTCGAGCCCTGGAACGGGCAGCTCGCCGAGCTCGACGTCGCCGCCAACGCCATCGAGCACGTCGACGCGGCGCTGCGCGGCGTGCCGGGCGTGCACGCGCTGCTCGCCGATCGGGCCGGCACGCTCGCCATCGAGCACCGCACCGACGAGCTCGCGCAGCTCCTCGGCACTGCGGAGACGTCGCTCGACGACGGCACGTTCGTGCTCTCGGGCGCGCCGCTCGAAGCGGTCAACGCGGCGCTGCTCCGGGCGAAGGACGGCACCTGGGCGGTCCGGCGCGATCGGCTGCGCACGGCGCGGTGCGTCGGCGAGCTCGCCGGTCCGGACGCGTCGGGCGCCGCGATCGAGGCGTTCACGTCGGTGCAGGTCGCGCTGTCGGCGCTCGACCGGCTCGAGGTGCGCGGGCGCGACTCGGCGGGCCTCCACCTGCTCGTGCGCGACCACGGCCTCGACCTGTCCGATCCCTCGGTCGCGCGGCTGCTCGACCACCGAACCCGTCCCGACCTGTTCGAGCACCGCTCGGTTCGTACCCCCGACGGGATGCTCTCGTTCGTGTACAAGGCCGCGGCGGAGATCGGTGAGCTCGGCGACAACACCCGTCGGCTCCGCGACGCGATCCGTGGCGACGAGATGCTCCACGTCGCGCTCGAGCACGAGTCGGCCGAGGCCGTGGTCCTGGGGCACACCCGCTGGGCGAGCGTCGGGATCATCTCCGAACCGAACGCGCACCCGCTCAACCACGAGGAGCTCGGCGCGACCGACGGGCCGTACGTGACCGCGGCCCTCAACGGCGACGTCGACAACTACTCCGACCTCACCGCCCTTGAGAGCCTGTCCGTCCCGGCCGAGATCACGACCGACGCCAAGGTGATCCCCGCCCTCGTGTCGCACCGACTGGCCGAGGGCGCCGAACCCGCCGAGGCGTTCCGCGCGACGGTCGCGACGCTCGAGGGGTCGGTCGCGATCGGTGCCAGTGCGGTCGCCGCGCCCGACGACCTGTTCCTCGCGCTGCGCGGCAGCGGCCAGGCGCTGTACGTCGGCATCGCCGAGGACATGTTCGTCGTCGCGAGCGAGCCGTACGGCCTCGTCGAGGAGACGGCGCAGTACGTCCGGCTGGACGGTGAGACGCCCGCCGACGCGAAGCGCGCCGGAGCGACGCGTGGTCAGATCGTGGCCGTGCGCGGAGCGCACGCCGGCTCGCTCACGGGCCTCGAACGCATGGCGTACGACGGGACGCCGCTCCCCGTCACGGAGAACGACGTCAGCTTCGCCCAGATCACGACGCGCGACGTCGACCGCGGCGAGTTCCCGCACTTCCTCCTCAAGGAGATCTCCGAGGCGCCCGACTCGTTCCGCAAGACGCTGCGCGGCAAGGTCCTCGAGGACGGCGGGCGCCTCAGCGTCGAGCTCGGCGACGACACGCTCGACGCCGCCGTCCGGGCGCGCCTGGCCGACGGCACCATCGAGCGCGTCGCCGTGATCGGGCAGGGCACCGCCGCGATCGCCGGCCAGAGCCTCGCGGCGGCCCTGGCCGAGCTCACCGGCGACCGGCTGCAGGTCGATGCGGTCCCCGCGACCGAGTTCTCCGGCTTCGGCCTGCGCGACGACATGCGGGACACCCTCGTCGTGGCGATCAGCCAGAGCGGCACGACGACGGACACGAACCGCACCGTCGACCTCTCGCGCGACAAGGGCGCGACCGTGATCGCGATCGTCAACCGTCGCAACAGCGACCTCGTCGACAAGTCGGACGGTGTCCTCTACACGTCCGATGGCCGTGACGTCGAGATGAGCGTGGCGTCGACGAAGGCGTTCTACTCCCAGATCGCGGCCGGGTGGCTCCTTGCGATGGCGATCGCCGACGCCGTCGGCACCCTCGACCACACCGAAGCCGACGTGCTGCTGCACCGCTTGCGCGACCTCCCCGAGGCGATGCGGACGGTCGTGGCGAGCCGCGCCGAGATCGCCGAGGTCGTGCAGCGCAACGTGCTGCCTCGCCGCTACTGGGCGTTGGTCGGCAACGGCGCGAACTCGATCGCCGCGCGCGAGATCAGGATCAAGCTGTCGGAGCTCTGCTACAAGGCGATTGCCTGCGACGTCACCGAGGACAAGAAGCACATCGACCTGTCCTCCGAGCCGCTCGTGCTGGTGTGCGCCGCCGGGCTCTCGGGCTCGAACGCCGACGACGTCGGCAAGGAGATCGCGATCTACCGCGCACACCGCGCAGCACCGATCGTCATCGCCGGAGACTCCACCCGCTACCCGGCCGCGCTCGACACGATCGTCGTCCCCGCGGTGCACCCGCGACTCGACTTCGTCCTCGCCACGGTTGCCGGTCACGTGTTCGGCTACGAGGCCGCGCTCGCCATCGACGCGTCGGCACTGCCGCTGCGCGAGGCGCGGGCAGCCATCGAGGCCATCGCGGCGGGCGACCCCGACGAGCTGCTCGAGCGCCTGGCGCCCGTGATCGAGGAGCCGGCGCGTCGGTTCTCGGACGGCCTGCGGGCGTCGACGTACGACGGGTCCCTCGAGGCAAGCACGGCAGCACGGATCTCGTCGATGCTGCGCTACGCCACCGGCGCGCTGCAGCTCGACTCCTACGAGATCGAGCACGGCCGGGTCGGCACGCCGAGCACCGTCGTGCAGGACCTGACCAGCGCGTTGACGAAGGGCATCGAAGAGCTGACGCGACCGGTCGACGCGATCAAGCACCAGGCGAAGACGGTCACCGTCGGGATCTCGCGCTCCGACGAGACGCTGCTCCAGGCGCCGCTCGTGCGCGCGGTGCTCGCCGCGGGCGCACCACGCGACGGCCTCAGCTACCGCGCGCTGCGCACGCTCAACGACCTCGACCCGGCCGTCGCGGAGGTCACGGGGTACACGCGCTACCGGATCGAGGGTGACGTCGTGCACGACCGTGCGACGCTCCACGTCGTCGACAAGGGTGGTGTCGCGAGCGGCCTCGTCTCACGGGCCGAGAACGACCCGAGCCTGCGCGGCACGAAGCACCGGGTGGCCACGCAGCGGGAGGTCACCGCGGTGCGGGGCCGTCGCGACGGGCGCACGCTCGTCATCGTCCCCGAGGTCAAGCACAACGAGACCGTCGGCCTGACGCTGCTGCACGTCCGGTTCGACGAGCACCTCGCGCCCGACGTGATGCGGGCGGTCCTGCAGGGCTACCAGGGCCGCTACAGCGCCCTCAAGGACGCCGTCACCGAGACCGAGCCGACGTTCGACGACACCGTCCTCGGCACCGTCCCCGTCGTCGACCTGCTCACCGAACCCGTCTACGTGCTGGCCGAGCAGTGGCGCAGCTCCTAGTCGGGCTGGGCACCGACCTCGTCGAGGTCGCCCGGTTCCGACTGGCCATGGACCGGCGGGCGGGCCTGCCCGAGCGCCTGTTCAGCGACGCCGAGCGTGAGTACGCGTTCCGCCAGAAGGACCCGGCCAAGAGCCTCGCGGCGCGCTTCGGCGCGAAGGAGGCGGTGATGAAGGCGATGGGCGTCGGCCTCTGGAAGTTCAAGCTCCGCGACGTCGAGGTCGTGCGCGCGAAGAGCGGCGCGCCATCCGTCGCCCTGCACGGCAAGGCGGCGACGATGGCGCAGGATCGGGGGGTCACGTCGTGGGTGCTCTCGCTCACCCACACCGAGACCACCGCGCTCGCCGTCGCGGTCGCGCTCCGGGACGACTGACGTGGAACCGATCCTCACCCCGACGGAGATGGCCGAGGCCGACCGCAGGACGATCGCGGCCGGCACACCCGTCGAGGTCCTGATGGACCGTGCCGGGCGCGCCGTCGCATGGCAGGCCCGGCGCATGCTCGGCGGTACGTACGGCGCGGCGCGTCGCGATCGTGTGCGGCAAGGGGAACAACGGTGGCGACGGTCTCGTCGCCGCCCGAGTGCTGCGCGGCTGGGGTGCGCGCGTCGACGTCCTCGAGCTCGCGGCCGGGGTCGAGATCGGCGACGTCGAGCGTGCCGTCGGCCGTGCCGACCTCCTCATCGACGCGATGTACGGGACCGGGTTCCAGGGCGTGCTCGATGGTGCCGCGGCGCGCACGGCCGAGCTCAGCGACGACGTCTCGACGCTCGCGGTCGACATCCCGTCGGGTGTCGACGGTCTGACCGGTCTCTCGCGTGGTCCCGCGGTGCGGGCCGATTCGACCGTGACGTTCGCCGCTCGTAAGCCCGGGCTGTGCTTCGAGCCGGGCCGGAGCCGCGCGGGTGACGTGCTCGTCGCCGACCTCGGGATCGAGGTGGGGCACGCCTCCGTCGGGCTCGTCGGGCCGGCCGACGTCGCGGAGTGGCTCGTGCCCCGTGCCGCCGACGCCAACAAGTGGACGGCGGGCCTCCTCGTCATCGGCGGATCCGGCGGGCATGACCGGCGCGCCCTGTTCGTCAGCCACGCGGCGATGCGTGCCGGCGCGGGCATCGTCTGGTGCGGCGTGCCCGGGCAGGAAGCCGCGACGCGCGCCGGCGGCACGGAGGTGGTCGTGAAGCCGCTTCCCGCGACCGGCGATGGCGCGCTGTCGGCGATCCCGGACGAGATCCGTGACGCGTTGGGACGCTTCCACGCAGCCGCAGTCGGGCCCGGGTTGGGCACCGCCGAGGCGACACGCACGGCGGTGCGCGAGCTCGTCGCCGTGATCCCGGTGCCGTTGGTCCTCGACGCCGACGGCCTGAACGCGTTCGCCGACGACCCGGCGGCGCTCAAGGACCGTCCTGCGGCGACCGTCCTGACGCCCCACACGGGGGAGTACGCGCGCCTGCTCGGCGAGCCCGTCGGCGACGACCGCGTCGACGCCGCGCGCCGTCTCTCGGCTGCGACCGGGTGCGTGAGCCTGCTCAAGGGACCCGGCACGGTCGTCGCCGATCCCGACGGCCGGGCTGCGATCGACCCCCTCGGCGGAGCCGCGCTCGCCACCGCGGGCAGCGGTGACGTGCTCACCGGCATCATCGGTGGGTTCCTCGCTCGGGGCCTCGATCCGTTCGCTGCCGCCGCCGGGGCCGTCTACGTGCATGGCCGGGCTGCGGAGCAGGCCGGGCATACTGGACTCGTCGCCGACGACCTGGTCGACGCCGTGCCGCGCGCCCTCGACGATCTCACGACCGCCTGACGACCTGACGACGAGCCACATGACGAGGAGAGCCTGAATGCCGAGCGCCACACCTGTCCGTGAGGTGATGACGACGAAGGTCGTGACCCTCCGGCCCGAACAGCCCTTCGAGGAGGCGGCCGACACGCTCGCCGAGCACTCGATCGGTGCGGCACCGGTCGTCGGCCCCGACGGCACGGTCGTCGGGATGCTCCGCGACGAGGACCTGATCGTGTCGGAGGCGAACCTCCACGCACCGACCTGGTTCAACTTCCTCGGCGCGGAGTTCCCGCTGCCGGGCGAGCAGAAGCGGTTCGAGTCGGAGCTCAAGCGCATGACGGCCGCGAACGTCGACGAGCTCATGTTGAAGGACTTCAAGACGTGCACGCCCGACGACACGCTCGGTGACGTCGCGGCAGCGATGCACGACGCCGACATCACGCACATGCCCGTCGTCGACGCCGACGGCAAGCTCGTCGGGATCGTCGCCCGCGGCGACCTCGTGCGAAGGGTGGCCGCGGAGACGTGAGCGAGCTGCCCGGCCTGCGCCCCGCGTGGGCCGAAGTCGACCTCGACGCGGTCCGCGCGAACACCGCAGCGCTCGTCGAGCAGGCGTCCCCCGCGGCGCTGCTCGCGGTCGTGAAGGCCGACGGGTACGGGCACGGCGCCGCCCAGGTCGCCCGAGCCACCCTCGACGCCGGCGCGTCGTGGCTCGGTGTCGCGCTCGTCGAGGAGGGCATCGCGCTGCGCAGCGCGGGCATCGACGCGCCGATCCTGGTGCTGTCGGAGCCGCCGCGTGCAGCGGCGGACGCGGTCGTTGCGCACGACCTGACGCCCACGGTGTACACGGCGATCGGCATCGAAGCTCTCGCCAAGGCCGTCGCGAGCGCCGATGCCTCGGCACCGCTCGCGGTCCACCTCAAGGTCGACACCGGCATGCACCGCGTCGGCTGCTCCGTCGAAGACGCCACCGAGCTGGTCGACGCGGTGGCTGCGTCGCCCGAGCTCGAGCTCGGTGGGCTCTGCACACATCTCGCCGTCGCCGACGAGCCCGACAACCCGTACACCGACGAGCAGCTCGACCGCTTCGACGAGCTCGTGCGCGCGCTCGAGGCGCGCGACGCGCGTCCCCAGTACGTCCACGCCGCGAACTCGGCCGGCCTGCTCGCGCATCCGCGTGCTCGCTACGACCTCGTCCGCGCCGGCATCGCGCTGTACGGCGTCCCGCCCGCGCCGGTCCTCGCTGATCGCGTCGCGCTGCAGCCGGCGCTCTCGTTGCGCGCGTGCGTCTCGCACGTGAAGGATCTGCCGGCCGGCAGCAGGATGTCGTACGGCCTGCGCTACGAGCTCGAACGACCGTCCCGAGTCGCGACCGTCCCGATCGGCTACGCCGACGGCGTGCCGCGCAACCTCGGCGTCGCGGGTGGCGAGGTGCTGGTCGGGGGGCGTCGGGCGCGGATCGCGGGCACCGTCACGATGGACCAGCTCATGGTCGACGTCGGCGACGCCGTCGTCGAGATCGGCGACGAGGTCGTGCTGCTCGGTGCCCAGGGTGACGACGAGATCACCGCCGGCGAGTGGGCCGACCATCTCGGCACGATCGCCTACGAGATCGTCACCGGGATCGGCACGCGCGTGCCGCGCCGGTACTCGGGGGCGTAGCGGTGTCCGCCGGGAAGCGGGTTCTCAAGACCGCCGGCGTCGCGGCAGGTGTCGCCGCCGGCGTCGCGGGTGTCGCGTACGGAGCGCAGCGGGCCATGGTCCGCAACCTCCGGCACCGGCCCGATCCCGATGCCGGGCGCCTGTCGAGCCCCCGGTTCGACGAGTCGCGTCGCCTGCCGGGGCACGACGGCGGGAGCATCTACACGATCAGTCGCGGGGAGGGCCCGACGATCGTGCTCTCGCACGGCGTCACGATCGACTCCCGCGTCTGGGTGAAGCAGCTCGACAAGCTCCCGGAGCTGGGACTTCGGGTCGTCGCCTACGACCACCGCGGTCACGGTCAGTCGGTCGCCGGCGACAGCGGGCACTCGCTCGAGAACCTCGCGTCCGACGTGCAGACCGTGCTCGAGGGCCTCGATCTCCGTGATGTCGTGCTCGTGGGCCACTCGATGGGTGGCCTCGCCGCGCAGGCGTTCGCGATCAACCACGGCGGCGTCGCCCGCAGCCGGGTGCGCGGGCTCGTGCTGCTCTCGACGTTCGCTCGTACGCCCGCCGTCTCGCTCACACCCTTCCCGGTCGAGAAGGCCTACGGCTGGGTCGACCTCGCGGCGCTGATGCGGCGCCCGCAGCTGGGCCTGCTGATCGCCCGGCTCGGCTTCGGTCGCGATCCGCAAGCGAGCCAGGTCGAGCTCACCCGCCGGATGCTCGTCGAGTGCGATCCGGAGACGGCGCGCGACGCGATCCTGCCGCTGCTGAACGTCGACCTCAGCGGCGACCTCCACCGCATCGACCTCCCGACGCTCGTGATCGGCGGGAAGGCCGACGTGCTCACGCCACCGATGGAGGCGCGGCGCCTCGCGCGTGGCATCCCGGGTGCGCGACTCGAGCTGATGGAGCGCGCCGGTCACATGATCATGCTCGAGCGCGCCGAGGAGCTCGACGAGCTGCTCGTCGACTTCGCGCGTGAGGTCGGGACGTTGCCGGGCGCGGCACCGGTCGCGGCGACCGATGACGGCGATGCGGAGGCTGCGAGCGCGTGACGCTCGCGCCCGGGTTCTCGGTCGGGCACTGGACGGGCACCGGCACCGGCGTCACCGTCGTCCTCTGCCCCGAAGGCACGATCGGATCGGGTGAGATCCGCGGCGGCGCGCCCGCGACGCGCGAGACCGCACTGCTGGAGCCGGAACGGACGGTCGAGTGCGTCGACGCGGTCGTGTTCAGCGGTGGCTCCGCGTTCGGCCTCGCCGCCGCCGACGGGGTGATGGCGTGGCTCGTCGAGCACGACCGCGGGTTCCCGACGACCGGCGGGCGGGTGCCGATCGTGCCCACGGCCGCGATCTACGACCTCGTCGTCGCCGGGGACGAGCGCGTCGGTGCCTCCGAGGGCCGCGCCGCGATCGAGCAGGCGGCCGCGGCCGACGACGACAGCAACGGCCTCGTCGGCGCCGGGCGTGGCGCCACGGTCGGGAAGTGGCGAGGGCCGGATCACGCGTGCGCAGGAGGTCTCGGTGTCGCGACGCAACACGTGGGTGAGACCTCGGTCGGTGCGCTCGCGGTCGTGAACGCGGTCGGCGACGTGGTCGACGCGGACGGCTCGCCGCTCGCGTGCTCGTCCGCGCCACCCGGGACCGCCCCCTTCCCCGACGAGCTGACGGGTGAGGTGATCGGCGGCGAGGCGACGACGCTCGTGGCCGTCGTCACCGATGCGCAGCTGACGAAGGCGGCCTGCCACCTGCTGGCCCAGAGCGGGCACCTGGGCATCGCGCACGCCGTGCGCCCGTCCCACACCCGCCACGACGGCGACCTCGTCGTCGCGCTCGGCCAGCGGCACCGCCGGCGACGCCCATCTCGACCGGCTGCGGGTCGCGGCCGTCGACGTCGTCGCAGCAGCGGTCCGGACGGCGGTGGGACATCATGGCGCTCGATGACGATGCTCGACCCGCCACCGAGATGGGCGTCGTGGGACGACCTCGAGCGCGAGGCGCTCTCGTGCACGAAGTGCCCGCTGGCGACCGCCGGGCGCAGCCAGGTCGTGTTCGGGGTGGGCAGCCGCGACGCCGACCTCGTGTTCGTGGGCGAGGGGCCCGGTGCGGAGGAGGACAAGCAGGGCATCCCGTTCGTCGGCCGGGCGGGCCAGCTCCTGACGCGGCTCATCGAGGGCATCGAGATGACGCGCGACGACGTCTACATCTGCAACGTCGTGAAGTGCCGTCCGCCCGGCAACCGCGACCCGCAGCCCGACGAGATCCTCACGTGCCGCCCCTATCTCGAAGCGCAGCTCGACCTGCTGCAGCCCAAGGTGGTGGTCACGCTCGGCAACTTCGCCACGAAGCTCCTGCTCGACACGAAGGTCGGGATCACGAAGCTGCGCGGTCAGGAGCACCCGTATCGCGACGGCAACGCCGTCCTCATCCCGATGCTGCACCCCGCCGCGGTGCTGCGCAACGGCGGCGCCGCGCTGGCGCAGGCGCGCGCCGACTTCGTCGTGGCGAAGCGCGCGCTGGCGCGCGCGAACGCGTCCACGTGAGCGGGATCACCGTCGTGAGCCACTCGGTCGAGGAGACGCGTGGCGTCGGTGCCGCGCTCGGCGCGCTGCTGCGGGCCGGCGACGTCGTCCTGCTGGCCGGTGGCCTCGGGGCGGGCAAGACCGAGCTCACCAAGGGCATCGGTGCGGCGCTCGCGGTCGACGACGTCATCGTGAGCCCGACGTTCACGCTCGCCCGTCGCTATCCGGGGCGACCGCCGCTCCTGCACGTCGACCTCTACCGGCTCGAGCGCGTGCAGGAGCTGCTCGATCTCGGCCTCGAGGAGGAGGGCGACGACGCGGTCACGGTCATCGAGTGGGGCGACATCGCGAGTGCGCACCTGCCGGGCGAGCGGCTCGAGGTGCAGGTCGACCAGGTCGCGGTCGGCGGCGGATCGCTCGACCATCGCCTCATCACGATCGCCCCGCAGGGTCCGGCATGGCACGCGCGCGACGCCGACCTCGCGCGCGCCCTGCACGGGCTGACCTGAAGGCCGACCGTGCAGGTGCTGGCGATGGACACCGCGACGATGCAGGTCGGCGTCGCGATCGGCGAGAACGGTGAGCTGCGCGGCGAGGTACGACTTGCCGGCGGACGTCGCCACGCCGAGGAGCTCGCGCCCGCGATCCAACAGCTCGTCGCGTGGACCGGTGTGCGCCTCGACCACCTCGCCGCGATCGCGGTCGGGATCGGACCCGGCCTGTTCACCGGGCTCCGCGTCGGCGTGACGACCGCCAAGGTGATGGCCCAGGCGCTGCGCATCCCCGTGATCCCGGTCGTGAGCCTCGACCTCGTCGCCTACCCGGTGCGGCACTCGCGCCGCGCGATCGTCGCCGTGCTCGACGCGCGACGCCGGGAGGTGTTCCACGCGGCGTACCGGCCTGTCCCCGGCGGCGTCCAGCGTGTGACCGACTACCAGGTCGGGCCGCCCGCCGACCTCGTCGCCGAGCTCGAGGCCGGCGGCGACGAGGTGCTGCTCGTCGGCGACGGCGTCACCGCCTACGCCGACGTGTTCGCCGGGCTCGACCGGGCCGAGCTCGCGGGCCCGGAGTTCGCCGCGCCGAGCACCGCCGCCCTCGTGGCTCTGGCGACCGCCCGCTACGAGCGGGAGGAGTTCTCGACGCCGTGGGAGGTCGAGCCGCTCTACCTGCGGGAGAGCGACGCCGAGCTCGGCTGGGAAGCGGTGCGGAAATGACGATGTCGCCGCCGATCACCGTGCAGCTCACGCCCATGCGGCGCCGCCACCTCAAGGCGGTGCTGCGCATCGAGGAGCAGGTGTACCCGCGGCCCTGGAGCCATTCGCTCTTCCTGTCGGAGCTCGCGATGCGGGGCACCCGCGCCTACTTCGTCGCCCGCGTCGGTCGCGACGTCGTCGGGCTATGCGGGGCTGCTGCTCACCGGCGAGGACGGTCACATCACGACGATCGCGGTCGATCCGGCATGGCAACGGCACGCGATCGGCACGCGACTGATGCTCGTGCTCGCGCGCGAGGCGCTGGCGCGCGACGCCCGCCACCTCACGCTCGAGGTGCGCATGTCGAACAAGGGCGCGCAGTTCCTGTACCGGCGCTTCGGCTTCGCCCCGGTCGGCGTGCGCAAGAACTACTACCAGGAGACCGGTGAGGACGCGCTCGTGATGTGGGTGCACGAGATCGACGGCGACGACTACTCGGCACTGCTCGGGCGCATCAGCACGTCGTTGGAGGAGACGACCACCTATGACACGAGGACGGGAGCGAACGGCCGCGGCCCGGGTATCCCGGGCCGCAGAGAGCGACCCTGAGGTGACGACGATCCTCGCGCTCGAGACGTCGTGCGACGAGACCGCCGCGGCCGTGGTCGACGACGGGCGGCGCGTGCGGTCGTCGATCGTGTCGAGCCAGGTCGACCTGCACGCCCGCTTCGGTGGTGTCGTGCCCGAGATCGCGAGCCGCGCGCACGTCGACCTGATCGGGCCGGTCATCGCGGACGCGCTCGGCGAGGCCGGGCTCGAGCTGCGCGACGTCGACGCGGTCGCGGCCTGCCACGGGCCGGGGCTCGCGGGCGCTCTCCTCGTCGGCGTGAGCGCGGCCAAGGCGTTGGCGCTCGTCGCGGACATCCCGTACGTCGGCGTGAACCACCTCGAAGCGCACCTCTACGCCGCGTGGCTCGACGAACCGGATCTCGAGCCACCGCTCGCGGTGCTGATCGCGTCGGGCGGGCACACGCTGCTCGTCGTGGTCGAGTCGCTTGCGACGTCGCCCATAGGGGCCGGAGGGCGCTACCGCGTCGTGGGGCAGACGGTGGACGACGCGGCGGGCGAGGCGTTCGACAAGGTCGCGCGCTTCCTCGGACTCGACTATCCGGGGGGTCCGGCCGTCGACGCCCTGGCCCGCAAAGGGGATCCCGAGGCGATCCCGTTCCCGCGGGCGATGCCGGGCGAGACCGACTTCTCGTTCTCGGGGCTCAAGACCGCGGTGGTCAACCACGTGCAGCGGAACCCGGGCGACGCAGTCGCCGACGTGGCGGCGTCGTTCCAGGCCGCGGTCGTCGACCAGCTCGCCGGCAAGCTCGCCGTCGCCGCCGACGAGGCTGGTGCCACGGCGCTCGTGCTCGGCGGCGGGGTCGCGGCCAACTCGGCCCTGCGGGAGCGCGTCGCGGCGGACGCGGCGGCTGCGGGCCGGCGGGCATTCCTCCCGGCCCCGGAGCTGTGCACCGACAACGCCGCGATGATCGGTGCCGCGGCCTGGTGGCGCCTCCGCAGCGACGGCCCCACCCCGCTCGACGCCGGCATCGACCCCGTCCTGGGCCTCGCCTGAGCCCAGGCACCGGCTTGATGCGCCCCGGCCGAGACCGCTATCTTGGCGTTAGCACTCGCCGCTTTCGAGTGCCAGAGACCGCACACGACGACGTCCCCCCGATTCCGGGGATCCCAGGAGGAACCGACGCATGAACCTGAAGCCGCTCGAAGACCGCATCGTGGTCCGCGCCAGCGAGCCCGAGGAGACCACGGTCAGCGGGCTCGTGATCCCCGACACCGCCAAGGAGAAGCCCCAGCAGGGCGAGGTCCTCGCGGTCGGCCCGGGCCGGCGCTCGGAGAACACCGGCGAGCTCATCCCCGTCGACGTCGCCGTGGGCGACACGATCGTCTACTCGAAGTACGGCGGCACGGAGATCGCGGTCGACGGTGAGGACCTCCTCATCCTGACCAGCCGTGACGTCCTCGCCAAGATCGGCAAGTAGCCACACCGTCCGTCTGCACGGCCCCGGCGCCGCGTCGCGCCGGGGTCGTTGCGCGCTCAGGCGCCGTCGGCGCCGAGCTCGGTGATCGCCAGCTCCTTGGCCCACCGGTAGTCGGCCTTGCCGTTGGGCCCGCGGAGGATGGCGCCGACCGGCACGACGTGGCGCGGGTGCTTGAAGCGCGCCAGGTGGCCGGAGGCCTTCGCGATGTCGTCGACGCCGATGACGACGTCGTCGTCGCACGCCACGACCGCGGCGACGGCCTCGCCGAAGCGGTCGTCGGGGACGCCCACCACGACGCAGTCGCGGACGCCGGCGACCGCCTTGACGGCCTCCTCCACCTCTTCGGGGTAGATCTTCTCGCCGCCCGAGTTGATCGAGACCGAGCCCCGACCGAGCAGCGTGATGCTGCCGTCCGTCTCGACCGTCGCCCAGTCGCCCGGCACCGAGTACCGCTCGCCGCCGAAGACGCGGAACGTGCCCGCCGACTTCTCGGGATCCTTGTAGTACCCGGCCGGGAGGTGGCCACCGAGCGAGAGCATCCCGAGCTCGCCGGACCCCGGCTCGACCTCGCGCCCGTCCTCGGTCAGCACCTTCGTGTGCTCGCCGATCGTGAACTTCGCCGTCTGTGATTCCTGCCCGGGCGCCGTGATGTTGTTCGCGAAGCCGACGCCCTCGCTCGACCCGAGCGAGTCGAGGCACATGACCGGCTGGTGGGTCATCAGCGACTCCTTCACCGCTGCGCTCCACATCACGCCGGACGAGATCACGAGGAACAGCGACGACAGGTCGTAGGGCTCACCGCGGGCCGCGGCGTCGTCGAGTGCCCGCACCATCGGCTTGCAGAACGCGTCGCCCACGATCGCCATCTGCGTCACGCGGTCGCGCTCGACGGCGCGCCAGAGCTCGTCGGGGTCGAAGCTGCGACCTTCGAGCGTGACGATCGTGCCGCCGAGCGCCATCGCCTGGATCGACGTCATCCCGCCGGTCCCGTGCATCAACGGCGAGGCCGGCAGGTGGACGGGCGCACGTCCCGCGTCGACGAACCGGGTCGCGATCTCCGCGACTCCCGCGGCGTCGGCCGGGATCTCCTCGCCCTGCACCCGGTAGAGCGACTCGGCGAGCGTGCCGAACAGATCTCCATGGCGCCACATGACGCCCTTCGGCATGCCCGTCGTGCCGCCCGTGTAGAGGAACCACAGGTCGTCGTCCGACCGTTCGATCCGCGGCATCGGGTCGTGCGCGGCGATCAGCTCCTCGTAGGGCACGGCCCCGTCGATGAGGGGCGAGCCGTCGTCGACCTGCACGAGGGCCTTGACCGACGGGCAGCGGTCCCGCACGGCGGCGAGGTGCTCGCCGAGCGAGCCGTGGAACACGACGATCTCGGCGTCGGAGTTGTCGAGGAGGTACGCGAGCTCGTCCTCGAGGTACCGGTAGTTCACGTTGACGTGCACGCCGCGCATCTTGAACGTGGCGAACGACGTCTCCTCGTACTCGTTGCAGTTGTAGAGGTAGAGGCCGACCTTCGAGTCGGGGCCGAGGCCGAGCGCGCCGAGCGCGGCGGCGAGGCGGGCGGCGCGATCGTCGAAGTCCCGCCAGCGCACCTGCCGGTCGCCCTGGGACAGGACGACCTGGTCGGGCACGGCGTCGGCGACGGCCTCGAAGACGTCGGCAAGGTTCCAACCGGGCACGGCGCGGGAGCATATTGCTCCCGTAGCCTCGACGGAGGATGACGCGAGGCGGCGGCGGCCTGCGAGCGACCGCATGCGGGGCGGCCGCAGATCCCCCGGCCACCGGGGGTGCGGCCGGGCCCGCCACCCGTCTGGGCACATCTCACCGCGGAGCAGCGCCGGTTCAGCCTCGCCGACGTGCGGGCGGCCGCCGCCACGCTGCCGCTGCCACGCACGGCGGCGCACCCCCCGACGGCTCGCGCCTCGGCGGTGCTCATCCCGATCTTCGAGGAGGACGGCGAGGCCCGGGTCATCCTCACGAAGCGGCCCGAGACGATGCCGTCGCACCAGGGCGAGATCGCCTTCCCGGGCGGGAAGCTCGAGGAGGGCGTCGACGCCGACCTCCGGGCCGCCGCGCTGCGGGAGGCCCACGAGGAGATCGGCCTCGATCCGGGCGC
Organism: uncultured Acidimicrobiia bacterium; assembly: GCA_963731815.1. Lineage (GTDB taxonomy): Bacteria > Actinomycetota > Acidimicrobiia > IMCC26256 > PALSA-555 > DATBSK01. Next base: position 581,747 of record CAVSWW010000011.1, read on the forward strand.
TCGTCGAGATCGTCGGCGAGCTCGACAGCCTCACCACGGTGATGGGCCGGTTCCTCCTGACGCCCTTCGTCGGCCTCCTGCCGCAGCGACCGGTCCTCGTCCCGCACGTCACCGAGGTCGTCTCGGTGTTCGACCACGCGATCTCGGAGCTCCTCGACGCCGAGGCCTACCGCGAGGAGCGCTGGGACCTCCCCGAGACGCTCGGGCCGGAGGCCGGGATCGACCGGGCCATCCACTTCTTCGAGCTCCCCGGCGAGACGGTCTGGGGCGCGACGGCGCGGATCCTCGTCGAGCTCCTCGAGCACCTCACCGAATCCCGGCCAGAACTGAGCGGTAACCTCGATTCTTCGTCCCCAGAGACAGAGGAGCCGCCGGGTGGAAGTCGAGATCGGGATCGGCAAGTCCGGGCGGCGGGCCTACGGGTTCGACGACATCGCGATCGTCCCCAGCCGGCGCACCCGAGATCCCGAGGACGTCGACATCTCCTGGGAGATCGACGCGTACAAGTTCGAGCTGCCGCTCATCGCGTCGGCGATGGACGGCGTCGTGTCGCCCGCTACCGCGATCGAGATCGGCAACCTCGGTGGTCTCGCGTGCCTCAACCTCGAAGGTCTCTGGACGCGCTACGAAGACCCCGAGCTCGCTGTTCGAGGAGATCGCCGCGCTCACGCCCGAGAAGGCGACGCGGCGCATGCAGGAGATCTACGACGAGCCGATCAAGGACGAGCTGATCGGCCAGCGCATCCGCGAGATCAAGGAGCGCGGCGTCACCGCGTGCGCGTCGCTCACGCCGCAGCGCGTCGAGCAGTACGCGAGCATCGTGCTCGAGGCCGAGCTCGACCTCCTCGTCATCCAGGGCACGGTCGTGTCGGCCGAGCACGTGTCGAAGGACGACTCGCGCCAGCCGCTCAACCTCAAGAAGTTCATCCGCGAGTTCGAGATGCCGGTGATCGTCGGCGGCTGCGCCTCGTACTCGACGGCGCTGCACCTCATGCGCACCGGTGCGGTCGGCATCCTCGTCGGTGTCGGTCCCGGCCACGCGTGCACGAGCCGCGGCGTGCTCGGCATCGGCGTGCCGCAGGCCACGGCGATCGCCGACGCGGCCGGCGCCCGCATCCGTCACCTCGACGAGACCGGCGTCTACGTGCACGTCATCGCCGACGGCGGGATGCGCACCGGCGGCGACATCGCCAAGGCGATCGCCTGCGGCGCCGACGCGGTCATGGTCGGCTCGCCGCTCGCGAGCGCGTACGAGGCACCGGGACGCGGCTTCCACTGGGGCATGGCGACGTTCCACCCGTCACTGCCCCGGGGCGCGCGTGTCGACGCGGGTCGCAAGGGCAGCCTCGCCGAGATCCTCGTCGGCCCCGCGCACGAGAACGACGGCACGCTCAACCTGTTCGGTGCGCTGCGCACGTCGATGGCGACGACGGGCTACGAGACGCTCAAGGAGTTCCAGAAGGCCGAGGTCATGGTCGCGCCCGCGCTGAAGACCGAGGGCAAGGGGCTCCAGCGCGAGCAGGGCATCGGGATGGGGCGGTAGCGCATCACTGACCAGCCGCACGACACCGTCCTGGTCGTCGACTTCGGGGCTCAGTACGCGCAGCTGATCGCGCGCCGCGTGCGCGAGGCGCGCGTCTACTCCGAGATCGTCCCGCGCTCGATGCCGCTCGACGAGATGCTCGCGAAGCGGCCCAAGGGGATCATCTTCTCGGGTGGTCCCGCGTCGGTCCACGTCGACGATGCACCCTCGATCGACCCTGCGGTCTACGACGCCGGCGTTCCCGTGCTTCGGCATCTGCTACGGCGCGCAGCTGATCGCGCAGCAGCTCGGCGGCAACGTCGAGCGCACCGGTGGCGGCGAGTACGGGCGCACGACGCTGACGCGCCACGGCTCGTCCGTCGTGCTCACCGGTCTGCCGGAGGAGCAGACCGTGTGGATGAGCCACGGCGACGCGATCGCGTCCGTGCCCGAGGGCTTCACGATCACCGCGTCGTCACCGGGTGCACCGGTCGCGGGCCTCGAGGACCGCGAGCGCGCCATCTACGGCGTGCAGTTCCACCCCGAGGTCGCGCACACCGAGCGCGGGCAGGACGTGCTGCGCTCGTTCCTCTTCGACGTGTGCGGCTGCGCCCCGACGTGGACCAACGCCAACATCATCGACGAGGCCGTCGGCGCGATCCGCGAGCAGGTCGGCTCCGAGCGCGTGCTCTGCGGTCTGTCGGGTGGTGTCGACTCCGCGGTCGCGGCCGCGCTCGTCCACCGGGCCGTCGGCGATCAGCTCACGTGCGTGTTCGTCGACACCGGGCTGCTGCGTCTCGACGAGCCCGAGCAGGTCGAGGACACGTTCCTCCGCCAGTTCCACGTCGACCTCGTCCACGTGAAGGCGGCCGACCGCTTCCTCGACGCGCTCGCGGGCGTCACCGAGCCCGAGACGAAGCGCAAGATCATCGGCGAGACGTTCATCCGCGTGTTCGAAGAGGTGGCGATCGAGCACTCCGACGCGCGGTTCCTCGTGCAGGGGACGCTCTACCCCGACATCGTCGAGTCGGGCGGCGGCGACAACGCGACCATCAAGAGCCACCACAACGTCGGCGGTCTGCCCGACGACATGAAGTTCGAGCTCGTCGAGCCGCTGCGGAACCTGTTCAAGGACGAGGTGCGCGCGATCGGCGAGGAGCTCGGCCTCCCCGAGGACATCGTGTGGCGCCAGCCGTTCCCCGGCCCGGGCCTCGCGGTGCGCATCATCGGCGAGATCACGCCCGAGCGGCTCGAGACGCTGCGGCAGGCCGACGCGGTCGTGCTCGCCGAGATGCGACGCGCCGGGCTGGAGCGACAGATCTGGCAGAGCTTCGCGGTGCTCCCTGCCGTGCGCACCGTCGGCGTCATGGGCGACGGGCGCACGTACGAGTACCCGATCATCGTGCGGGCGGTCACGTCCGACGACGCGATGACCGCCGACTGGGCGCGGCTGCCCTACGAGGTGCTCGAGCGGATCGCGTCGCGGATCATCAACGAGGTCCCCGGCGTCAACCGCGTCGCCTACGACATCACGAGCAAGCCCCCCGGCACCATCGAGTGGGAGTAGGCGAGCGGGAGCAGCCGGGGTAGGCGTGTCCCGGCGAGTCCGCCGTAGGATCGTCGGACTCCACGACCGCTGATCGACGTGAGGTAGACGAGATGGACACGAAGCAGCTCGCCGAGACCGCCAAGGCCATGGTGGCCCCCGGCAAGGGGATCCTCGCCGCCGACGAGTCGGGCGGCACGATCAAGAAGCGCTTCGACACGATCGACGTCGAGTCGACCGAGGAGAACCGCCGCGCGTACCGCGACCTCCTCTTCACCACGGAGGGCGTGGAGAACTACATCAGCGGCGTCATCCTCTTCGACGAGACGATCCGCCAGCAGAGTGCGGACGGCACGCCGTTCCCGAAGCTGCTGACCGACCGGGGGATCATCCCGGGCATCAAGGTCGACACGGGCGCGAAGCAGCTCGCGCTGGCCGAGAAGGGCGAGACCGTCACCGAGGGGCTCGACGGGCTGCGCGAGCGCCTCGCTGAGTACTACGAGCTCGGCGCCCGCTTCGCGAAGTGGCGCGCCACGTACGTGATCACCGACGAGCTGCCGTCGCAGCTGGCCTACGACGTCAACGCCCAGGCGCTCGCCCGCTACGCCGCGCTGTGCCAGGAGGCGAACATCGTCCCGATCGTGGAGCCCGAGGTGCTCATGGAGGGCGACCACACGATCGAGCGCAGCGACGCCGTCACCGAGGCCGCGCACCAGGCGCTCTACGCGGCGCTCGACGAGAACCGCATCGTCCTCGAGGGCACGATCCTCAAGCCCAACATGGTGCTGTCGGGCTACGACGCGAAGGAGCAGGCGTCCGACGAGGAGATCGCGCAGCGCACGGTGGCCAACTTCCTCCGCAACGTGCCGGCCGCGGTGCCCGGGATCGCCTTCCTGTCGGGTGGCCAGAGCGACGAGCAGGCGACGGCCCGCCTCAACGAGATGAACAAGCTCGGCCCCCACCCGTGGCAGCTGTCCTTCTCCTACGGCCGGGCGCTGCAGGCCCCGACGCTCAAGGAGTGGAAGGGCGAGACGTCCAACGTGGGCGCCGCCCAGGCCGCCTTCGCGCACCGGGCGAAGTGCAACAGCGCCGCCCGCTCCGGCAGCTATACCCCCGAGATGGAGAATGCCGCCTAATATCCCGGTCGACATCTCCGGGCGGAGGGACCATCGTGAGTCGAGCACGTCTGGCCGCATCAGCGGCCGTCATCGCAGTCGTCGGGGCCCTCGCGGCCGTCGTCGTCGCACCGTCGGCCGGTGCGACCGACGTGTCGACGGAGGCCGAGCTCCGGGACGCCTTCATCAACGATGCCCAGGTCGACCTGCTCAACGACATCGCGCTCGAGGACTGCGGGGAGGGCGCGATGTCGCGGCCTTCGGGTGATCCCGTCACCGTCGACGGCCACGGGTTCACGATCACCCAGACCTGCGTCGACAACATCATCGACGACCCGATCCAAGACGTCGACGTCACGCTGCAGAACGTCACGTTGCAGGGCGGTCGCGAGAGTGACGACGGCGGTGCGATCGACATGTTCAACGGCAACCTCACGGTCATCAACTCGACGATCACCGACAACTGCGCCGAGGACTCAGCGGGAGCGATCGAGAACGAGGACGGTGACATCGTGATCATCGCCTCGACGCTCAACGGCAACTTCGCCGAGGATGAGGGCGGCGCGACCCGCTCGAAGCGCGGCAACACGGTCATCATCAACTCGACGGTTTCAGGGAACGCGCAGGGCCTCAACGGAGCGATCGATTCTGGCCAGGGCAACGACGACGCATCGCTCACGTTGATCTACGGCACGATCATCGACAACACGATCAGCGCCAACCTCGACTGCCCGACGGCGCTCCCTGTCTCCGTGGAGGAAGACGTCGACGACGACACCGACGTGGGCCCACAGCAGTTCAACCCGGCGAACGTGAACGCCGAAGACGCATTCACCACGTTCGGCACCGTCATCGCGCTCCCGAACAACGGTCCGAACTGCGACTTCCCGACCACGAATTCACTCGGCTGGAACTACACCGACGACGACGAGCTCGACAACTCGTGCGCGCTCAACGGTGAGGGAGACATCCCGAACGGTGGCGACCCGCTGCTCGGCCCCCTGGGCGCCAACGGTGGCCCGACGCTGACACACCTGCCCGCGACCGACAGCCCGCTGCTCGAGCAGATCCCCGCCGAGGAGTGCCCCGGTCCCGACGACGCGACCACGGTCGATCAGCGCGGCGAGCCGCGCCCCGGCTTCGCGCTCTGCGACATCGGCTCGGTCGAGCTGCAACCCCAGCCCCCGCCCCCCGTGCCGTCCCCACTCGTCATCGAACCGACCTTCACGGGCTGACTCTCTTCTCTGGTTGCGTCCCTCACCCGCGTAGAGCGGGGTGAGGGACGCACGTCAATCAAACCAGCCGACGCGGGAAGCGTCGAGACGTCGGTCGGACGACTGCAACCTCCACAATCGAGTCATCCGCGGGCGCACACGGTCGCGAAGTTCGACTGTCTATGCGATCCCAGCTCGCGTTCGGCGCCCTTGCGCTTCTCATCGGCTTCAGCATCGCCGCGGCGCCGCGATTGCTCGACGAGAGTGACGATGCACGGGTCACCGATGCCGCGCGTGGCAACCCACGGGCGATCCCCACTGCGCCGGCAAAGACCCGCACTGCGGCGCCCGTCGTCGCGCAGATCCCTCCGGCGTCGACCGTTGAGGGTCCGGCCGCGCCGGCACCGAGTCCCGCAGCGGCGGTGCAGGCTTTCCTGCAGGCCGAGACCGATGGCGATTTCGCGGCGTCCTATGGACTGCTCGCGCTCGGCGACCGCACGGAGCAGCGCTCGCGCGCCGGTTGGACGGCCGCCCACGCCCAGCTCCCGGTGGTGCGCGGGTTCGCGATCGGCGACGTTCGTGCCACGGAGGAACGTGCCGAGGTAGACGCACGAGTCGTCCTGCGCCCTGAGCTCGGTCCCGTCGTCGGCCTCGTGCCCGGGACGGCGATGGCGACGTGGATCACGCTCGGTGAGGACGGTGGGTGGCGCGTCGCGTTCGCCGAGAGCACGCTCGTCCCCCAGTACCCGCAGGCCGATACCGCGCCCGACGCCGCCCGCGCCTGGATCGAGTCCCGCCACGGCTGCGGCTCGCGTGCTCGCGCCGGGCTGTTCGCCAGCAGCAGCCGACTGGCCGACGAGCTCTGCGACGCGCGTGGGCCGGTGCGCGTCGGCGCACCGGTGGCGCTCGAGCCGGATGAGACGTCGGATCCCTTGCTCGCGGCGTACGGCCCTGATGTCTTCTCGTGGGCACGGGTCGTGCCCGTCACTTCCCCGTCGCGCGTCGGCGCGGTCCTCGCCCCCCTCGGACCGCGCTGGCGCGTGATCGGGCTCGTCGATCTCCCGTTCATGCAACCCACCCCCCAAGAAGGAGCAGAACTGTGAAGTCCTCAGCTCGACGCATGCGAGTCGTGCTGCCGGCGATGGTTGCCGGTGTTGCCCTCGCGCTCTCGGGCCTGGTGATCAGCGGCGCCTCGAGTCACCGTGAGGCACCCCTGATCAGTCAGGACCCGGTCGCGGACAACACCGACACCTATGCGTTCGTCAGCCCCGACCAACCCGACACCGTGACACTCGTCGCGAACTGGATCCCCCTCGAGCTGCCCGCGGGTGGCCCGAACTTCAGCTCGTTCGGTGACGACGTGCTCTACAAGATCAACGTCGACAACAACGGCGACGCCGAGCCCGACGTGGTCTACGAGTGGCGGTTCACGACGACCGTCGGCAACCAGAACACGTTCCTCTACAACACGGGTCCCGTGGAGTCGATCGGCGACGAGACGTTGAACGTGAAGCAGACCTACACGCTCACGAAGGTCGACGGCGGCAAGCGAGAGGTGCTGCTGGAGAACGCACCGGTCGCACCGGCGAACGTCGGACCGCGCTCGATGCCGAACTACGACGCCCTCGCGGCCGAGGCAGTCGTCGAGGTGCCGGGCGGTGGTCAGTCCTTCGCCGGCCCCCGTGACGACCCGTTCTTCGTCGACCTCGGGTCGGTGTTCGACCTTGCCGGGCTTCGCCCGCTGAACTCGGCGCACGCGATCCCGCTGCCCGACGAGCCCGGTGTCGACGGACTCGCCGGCTTCAACGTGCACTCGGTCGTGCTGCAGGTGCCGACAGCGAGCTCGTGGACGGCGACCCGACGATCGGCGTGTGGTCGACGACCGACCGCTTCACCACGAAGGTGTTCGGTGGCGGCACGGTCAAGGACAAGGGCAAGTTCACGCAGGTCTCGCGCCTCGGCATGCCGTTGGTGAACGAGGTCGTGGCGCCGCTCGGTGCCAAGGACCTGTTCAACGCATCGAGGCCTGCCGACGACGCCCAGTTCCTCGCGGCAGTGCAGGACCCGGAGGTGGCGCGTCTCATCCCGAACCTGTACCCGGGCGTCACGGTGCCGCCGGCGCCGCGTGACGACCTCGTGGCCATCTTCCTGACGGGCATCCCCGACCTGAACCAGCCGAAGAATGGCGCACCCGTCGGAGATGATCCGCCTGAACACGTCGATCCCGCCGACGGCGATCGCGCAGCAGGACCGCCTCGGTCTGCTCGCCGGACAGAACGACGGCTTCCCCAACGGCCGTCGCCTCGTCGACGACGTGACCGACATCGAGCTGCGCGCGCTCGCGGGCGGCACGCCGTTCACCGCCGACTTCAACAAGGCGCCGAACAACGCGCTGACGGATGGAGTCGACGCCAACGACGTCGCGTTCCTCGAGGTGTTCCCGTACCTCGCGGCGCCCCACCAGGGCTACAGCTCCCCGCTGTAGCCGCGTCGCTCCTGCCGGGTGGGGGGAGGGGCCAACGCCGCCCCTCCCCCACCGGCACATTGCTCCGAAAGGGCTCTGCCGTGACCACCGTCGACACCCTCGCAACACCGAGCACGAGCCAACGGCCGGCACGGCCGCGCCGGCTCGCGTTCACGACGCTCGCGGCGGTCATGGTCGTCGGCTTCGCGCTCGGACGCTTCGTGCTGTTCCAGTCGACGAACGGCGGCGAGGCCACCGGCGTCACCCGCACCGCCTCCACCCCGGCGCAGACGCTCACGCCGACTCGAGCGCGCCGTCACTCGCTCCCCGAAGGACCCTGGGCCGCTCACGTCGCTCGCGGCCGCGTACATCTCCACCGCGATCACGGTCGAGGACACGTCGTACTTCGGCCGGGCGGAGTCTCTGCTCGATCGCGTCGACGCGGTCGCACCCGACCTCGACCGCACCTTGATCACGCGAGGCGTCCTGGCGTTGAGTCGTCACCGCTTCGCGCTCGCCCTCGAGTACGGCACACGCGTTCACGAGCGCAGCCCCGCGCAGCCCGACGCGCTCGCCGTGCTCGTCGACGCGACGGTCGAGCTCGGTCGCTACGACGAGGCTGGTGCCTATCTGCAAGAGCTCCTCGACCGCCGGCCCGGCTTGCCGGGCTACTCGCGTGCCTCGTATCTGCGTGAGCTCCACGGCGACGACGCCGGTGCTGTCATCGCGATGCGGGAGGCGGCCGTCGCCGGCGGCGGATCGACCTACGAGCGCGCCAGAGTCGGCACCTTCGTCGGAGACCTGGCACTCAAGCGTGGCGATCTCGACACGGCGGACCTCGAGTACTCCCGCGCCCTCGAACGCCGACCCGGTTTGGTCTTCGCTGAGTACGGGCGTGCTCGCGTGCTCGCGGCACGCGGTGAGTACGACGCGGCGATCGATGTGCTCGCCGGGACGCTGAAGCGATCGCAGCTCCCCGCGGCGATCACGCTCCTCGGCGATCTGCAGACGTTGACCGGCCGGACGGCGGACGCCGCTCGGTCGTACGAGCTCGTCCGGCAGGCGTACCGCGACGCGGAGGCCTCGGGCGAGGTGACCGATCTCGAGGTCGCGTTGTTCGAGACCGACCACTCGACCGACCCGGCGATCGTGGCGCTGGCCGTCGAACGGGCCCGGCACGCCTTCGAGGCCCGGCCCGGCAGCATCCACGTGGCGGACGCGATGGCGTGGACGTTGCTCCGCGCCGGCGATCCCGTCGGCGCGCGACCCTTCGTCGACCGGGCGCTCCGGCTCGGCACCACCGACGCGTTGCTCCACTACCACGCGGCGGCGGTGTTGGAGGCGAACGGCGAGATCGACACCGCACGCGCCGAGCTGGTGCGTGCATTCGAGCAGAACCCCTTCTTCACCTACGTGCAACGGGATGCCGCCCGTGCGCTCGCGGGCCGTCTCGCCGTCCCGGTTCCCGAGTCGTGGCGGTCGTCGTGACGGCCTGGCCTTTCAGTCGTCGGGGTCATCCCGTTCGTTCGGGTCGACCTCGTAGCCCGCCTCCCGCAGCCGCGCGAGCAGCCGGTCGCGGATCGAGTCGCCGGGCTTCCGGGCGCGATCGCCGAGGATGCGCCAGCCGTGCCGTGACGAGTACAGCAGCGTCGGCTCCTTGAGCCGCCCGTACCCGTAGGCCGTCACCTCGGCGAAGAAGAGCTCGTGGTCGCGCATGGGCTTGCGGTCGAAGACCTCGCAGCGCAGCCACGCCACGCAGTCGCGCACGACGGGCAGTCCGTCCACCATCTCGAGGTACTCCTCGGCGATGGAGCGGAAGCGCCGCCCCGGGTACGAGAAGTACTGCCCGGCGTCGACCTGGTCGCCGGCGAGGATCGAGACGCTGAACACGCCGCTCGCCTCGAGGAGCGGGAACGTGTCGTGCTTCGGCGACACCGACGCCATGACGACGGGCTCCTCGAACGCCACCTGGCTCACCCAGTGCGACGTGTACGCGCGCACCACCCCGTCGTGCGCGGCGCCCACCACCTGGACGCCCTTGACCATCTGGCCGAGCGCGCGCTTGAGCTTCGGATCGATCACCCGAAGGTCTTGTTGCCCTTCGACGCCTCGAGCGCCTTCTCGTAGTCCTTGCGGGCCCGGGTGTAGCCGTTCGCACCGTGGCGGACCATCCCGCCGGTGCGGACCTCCTTGACCTTGTCCTCGAGGTCCTTCAGCAGGCCTTCGAGGTCGTCACCGGGCTGTGCCGTCGTCACGCGGTCGAACTTCTCGTGGATCTCGTCGAAGCGGCGACGCACCTGCCCGTACTCGTCGTCGAGCCGCTTCTTCGCCTTCTCGAGGTCGTCGGCCATCGTCGTCCGTCTCCATTCGCCGGTGCTCGTGTGCCGCCGAATCTACGCTGCGACCGTGCGCGCCGTCGTCCAACGGGTCACCGAGGCATCCGTCACCGTGGACGGCGAGACGGTGGGCGCGATCGGCCCCGGCCTCTGCGTCCTCGTCGGCGTCACCCACGACGACGACGAGGCGACGGCCGCCAACCTCGCCGCGAAGCTGTGGAACCTGCGGGTCCTCGACGACGCCGACGGCGTGATGAACGTGTCGGCGGCGGACGCCCGGTGCCCGCTCCTCGTCGATCAGCCAGTTCACCCTCTACGGCGACACCCGCAAGGGCCGCCGCCCGTCCTGGGTCGCCGCCGCCCGGCCCGAGCAGGCCGAGCCGCTCGTCGATGCCGTCGTCGCCACGCTCCGTGACCTCGGTGCCGAGGTCGAGACGGGCCGTTTCGGCGCGGACATGCAGGTCAGGCTCGTGAACGACGGTCCCGTCACGCTCCTGATCGAGATGTGAACAGTCAGGCGCACCTGGCAGAAACTTCACCTGATTCTTGGTGTCGTCTCAGGATCGGCTGGGGATACTGGAACCCATGGCTGCACTGCAGACCCCCGAGGACCACGAGCTGCGGATCGACACCGCCCAGCACACGTGGTGCTTCGACCGTGTCCGCCGGCGGTTCCGACGGGTCCCCGTCGGCACCGACCCCGACGACCCGGCGGTCGACCCCGGCTGGGAGGAGTACTGGCTGCTGTCCCGCGAAGGCCGGCGGCGCCCTGACGGTCACGCTCGACCGTGAGGGCACCCTGCGCCTGCGCGTCGTCGACTAGTTCGGCGCTACCCCGGCGCCAGCACCACCGGGAGCGCGGCGGGCCCGCGCACCGACGACGAGCGGATCCACTCGACCGCCGTCGTGTCGACGGCCCACCGCGGGAACCGGGTGAGCAGCTCGTCGAACACGACCGCGCCTCGAGGCGGGCGAGTGCCGCGCCGAGGCAGAAGTGGACGCCGTGGCCGAACGCCAGGTGACGCTCGATCGTGCGCCGGGCGTCGAACCGGTCGGGCTCGGCGAACTCGCGCTCGTCGCGGTTGGCCGCACCGAACAGCAGCTGCACCTTCGCGCCGGCCGGGATCTCGACGCCGTGGCGCTCGACGGGCTCCGTCGTGGTGCGGGCGAGGCCCTGGACGGGTGATCCCCAGCGCAGCATCTCCTCGACCGCGCCGCCGAGGAGGTCGCGGTCGTCGACGAGCAGCTGCCGCTCGTCGGGCGCGCCGTCGAGCGCGAGCACACCCAGCCCCAGCAGGTTCGTCGTGGTCTCGGTGCCGGCGACGATCAGCAGGAAGCAGAAGCCGAGGATCTCCTCGTCGGTCAGCGACTCACCGTCGACCTCCGCGTCCACCAGCGCGGACACGAGGTCGTCGGCCCGGTCTGCGCGCCGCGCGGCGATGATCTCGCCGAAGTAGCCGACGACGGCGCCCGCCGCGGCACGCCCGGCGTCGACGGTCTCGGGGCGGTCGACGTCCTGGTGGACGATCGTGTCCGCCCACTCGCGGAACTGCTCGCGGTCCTCCGGTGCGACGCCGATGAGGTCGCCGACGACGGTCATGGGGAGTGGACCGGTGAGCGCGGGCACGAGATCGACGGTCTCGTCGGGCGTGCAGGCGTCGAGCATCGAGCGTGCGAGCTCGCGGACGCGGTCCTCGAACGCCGACACCGGCCGGGAGGTGAACCCGCGGGCCACGAGCGCGCGCAGCTGGCCGTGGCGCGGATCGTCCATCGTGATGAGGTTCGGGAACGGTGAGCGCGCCTGACCCTCGAGCGCGATGCCCTCACCCGAGCAGAGCTGCGCCGGGTGGTGTGCCGCCCACAGCACGTCGTCGAAGCGTGACAGCGCCCAGAAGCCACGCGACTCGTCGCGGTAGACGGGCGCCTCGTCGCGGAGCTGGCGATAGACGGGGAACGGGTCGCGCTGGGTCGCGGGGTCGTAGGGATCGAAGCGCACGGCGACATGCTGACGCGTCGCCGCGGCGCGCGTCCGCGGTGGCACCGAACATGTGTACGGAACCGTCCGAGGCCGCACGTACGATGGCCGCGTCATGGTCGAACCCACCGCCGCGCCGCCCGAGGCGTACACCGACGCCGACGCGGACGCTGCGGCAGCCCTCGACGACGCCCCGCCGCCCGACGTCGTCGATCCCGAGCGGCTGGAGCAGCTCCTCGACGGGCTCAACCCCGTCCAGCGGGAGGCGGCGAGCGCCCCCGACGGGCCGATCCTCGTCGTCGCCGGCGCCGGCTCCGGCAAGACGCGGGTCCTCACCCGCCGGGTCGCGTACCTGATCGCGTCGAAGCGGGTCTCGCCGTTCGGCCTGCTCGCCATCACGTTCACCAACAAGGCGGCGGGCGAGATGAAGGAGCGGGTCGCGTCGCTCGTCGGCCCGGTCGCCCGCCGCATGTGGGTGAGCACGTTCCACTCCGCGTGCTCGCGCATCCTGCGCCGCGAGGCGCAGCACCTCGGCCTCCGCCCGCAGTTCTCGATCTACGACCAGTCCGACGCGGTCCGGCTCACCGACTACGTGCGCCGCGACCTCAACCTCGACCCGAAGCGCTTCCCGCCGCGCCAGCTGCACGCCGCGCATCTCGGCGCTGAAGAACGAGCTCATCGGCCCGGCCGAGGTCACCGCCTCGGCGTTCACGCCGCCCGAGCAGAAGATCGCCGAGGTGTACACCGAGTACCAGCGGCGCCTGCTCGACGCGTCGGCCGTCGACTTCGACGACCTCCTCATGCTCGTCGTGCGCCTGTTCCGTGAGCACTCCGACGCGCTCGACCGCTGGCGCGCACCGGTTCAACCACGTGCTCGTCGACGAGTTCCAGGACACGAACGTCGCGCAGTGGGAGATCGTGCGGCTGCTCACCGAGGAGCACCGCAACGTCATGGTCGTCGGCGACCAGGATCAGAGCGTCTACAAGTTCAGAGGGGCCGACTACCGCAACCTGATGCGGTTCGAGGAGGTGTTCCCCGAGTCGACGATCATCGTGCTCGACCAGAACTACCGGTCGACGCAGAACATCCTCGACGCGGCGAACGCCGTCATCGCCAACAACGCGGCGCGCAAGCCCAAGCACCTCTGGACCGAGCAGGTCGGGGGCGAGCTGCTGACGCGCTACCAGGCCGAGGACGAGCACGACGAGGCGACGTTCGTGCTGCGCGAGATCAGCCGGCTCACCGACACCGAGGGTCAGCGGTTCCGCGACATCGCCGTCTTCTACCGGACGAACGCGCAGAGCCGCGTGCTGGAAGAGGGCCTCGTGCGGGCCGGGATCCCGTACAAGGTCGTCGGCGGCACGAAGTTCTACGACCGGCGTGAGGTCAAGGACGCGGTCGCGTACCTGCGCGGCGCTCGTCAACCCCGACGACGAGGTGAGCTGGAAGCGCATCGTCAACACGCCCAAGCGCGGGGTGGGCGACACGTCGATCGGCAAGATCGAGGCGCACGCGAACGCCTCCGGCATCACCTTCCGCGATGCGCTGCGGGAGGCGGCCGTCGCCGGTGTGAGCGGGAAGGCGCTCGGGGGGATCCGCGACCTGCTCGAGCTGATGGTCGCGTTCGAGGGCTTCACGCTCGACGGGGTCGGCGCCACGCTCGAGAAGATCCTCGACATCACCGGCTACGTCGCCGAGCTCGAGTCCGAGCGCACGATCGAGGCCCAGGGGCGCATCGAGAACCTCGCCGAGCTCGTCGGCGTGTGCCGCGAGTTCGACGAGGCGCTCGACGCGGGCGACACGTCGCTGCTCGGAGCGATCGCCGGGGCCGGCGTCGACATCGAGAACGACCAGCCGATCGTGGCGCCAAAGGGGCTGGCGCGCGTGCAGGCGTTCCTCGAAGCGGTGTCGCTCGTCACCGACGTCGACGAGGCACCCGCGGAGGACGACAGTGCGGTCACGCTGATGACGCTGCACACCGCGAAGGGCCTGGAGTTCCCCGTCGTGTTCATCACCGGCCTCGAGGACGGCGTGTTCCCGCACGTCCGCTCCCTCGGCGACCCGGACGAGCTCGAGGAAGAACGCCGCCTCTGCTACGTGGGCATCACCCGCGCGCAGGAGCACCTCTACCTCTGCCACGCCTGGAGCCGCACGCTGTTCGGCCGCACCGACTACTACCCGCCGAGCCGCTTCCTCAGCGAGATCCCCGAGGAGCTCGTGCACGCGATCGGCGAGGACCGCAGCCGCGGTGGCGGCTACGGCCGGCACCGCGACGCGGTCGTGCAGGCCGCGATCCGGCGCGGGGGCGACGCGCCGGGCGCGCGGGGCGCCGAGCACCTCGGGTTGAAGATCGGTGACGACGTCACCCACGACAAGTGGGGGGAGGGCGTCATCATCGACATGGAGGGGACGGGCGACCGGGCCGAGGCGGTCGTCAACTTCCCCGACGTCGGCGAGAAGCGGCTCCTCCTCGCCTGGGCGCCGCTGAAGAAGGTCGGCGACTAGCCGCCCGACTGCGCGGGGGCCGGTTCGCTCACGCGGAGGTTCACGTACACGGCGTCCTTCGGGGCACCCTGCTGCACCGCCCCGACCGTCACCTCGAACCGGTCGAGGTCGACGCTCTGGAGATCGTTGTCGTCGCAGTCGACGTAGGCCTTGCGCGGGTCGCGCCACTTCACGATGCAGTCCTTCGTCCCCGGCTTCACGATGTCGAGTGCCACGATGTCGCCGTCCTCGAGGGTCAGCCAGAAGCCGTTGTCGCCGAACGGGCTCGCGAAGTACAGCGGGCCGCCCTCCCGGATCTGCTTCGTCAGCTCGCGCTGGATGCCGAGGAACAGCGGCTTCTTCGAGGACGGCGTGTCCTGCGTCCCACCCGTGGCGAAGAAGAGGAGCCCCGCGACCGCGAGCCCGGCCAGCGTGACGAGCACACCGGCGAACACGAGGACCCGGCGGTCTGCAGACGATGCGGGCACTGGCGCCATTCTCGCGGAGGCCCGCCGAGACCCCCGGGTCGGGCGTGGGGGTCGGGCTCGGGGTTCGGGGTCGGGGTCGGCCCCACCGTCCAGGACACGTCGGCGAGCGGATCGGGAGGCCCTGGCCGCCCCGTCGTACTATCCGAGGCCGTGCGTCGTCACTACCGCGTCGTCATCGCCAAGGCCGGCCTCGACGGACACGATCGCGGGGCAAAGGTGATCGCCCGGGCGCTGCGGGACGCGGGCTTCGAGGTCATCTACACGGGCCTCTTCCAGACGCCCGAGCAGATCGCGGAGACGGCCCTCCAGGAGGACGCCGACGCGGTCGGCCTCTCGATCCTCTCGGGGGCGCACCTCACGCTCTTCCCGAAGGTCGTGTCCGAGCTCGCCGACCGCGGACGGCCCGACGTGCTCGTCTTCGGCGGCGGGATCATCCCCGACGACGACGCCGAGCAGCTGCGCGCGGCCGGCGTCGCGGCCCTGTTCACGCCGGGCGCCCCGCTCGCCGACATCACCGAATGGCTCGAGACGGCTCTCGACGACCGAGACGCAACCGTCACACGCTGACCTTCCATATCAGACCAGGCCAGAAACGGATTCCTTGTGGACCTCTTCGAGTACCAGGGCAAGCAGCTCTTCGCGAAGTACGACATCCCGGTCTCGCCGGGTGAGGCGGTCGAGACCGTCGACGCCGCGGTCGCGGCCGCCGACACGATCGGCTACCCCGTCGTCGTGAAGGCGCAGGTGCAGGTGGGCGGCCGTGGCAAGGCCGGCGGCATCAAGCTCGCGGCGAACGCCGACGAGTGCCGCGAGCACGCGTCGAACATCCTCGGCCTCGACATCAAGGGCCACGTGGTCGCGCTGCTCTGGATCGAGAAGGCCAGCGACATCGCGTCCGAGTACTACGCCTCGTTCACGCTCGACCGGTCGAAGAAGCTGCACCTCGGCATGCTCTCGGCCGAGGGCGGTGTCGAGATCGAGCAGGTCGCGGAGGACAACCCCGACGCGATCGCCCGCATCCACGTCGACCCGGTCGACGGTCTCACCGAGGCGCAGTGCAAGGAGTGGGTCGCCGCCGCGAACCTCGACCCCGCAGCCACCGACGGCGCCGTCGACATCCTCACGAAGCTGTGGCGCTGCTACGTCGACGGCGATGCCGATCTCGTCGAGATCAACCCGCTGATCCTCACGCCGAACGGGCGCGTGCACGCGCTCGACGCCAAGGTCAGCCTCGACGACAACTCCGTGTTCCGTCACCCCGAGTACGCCGAGTACGACGCGACGCAGGTGCGCGACGCCCGGGAGCGCGCCGCACACGACAAGGGCCTGCAGTACGTCGGGCTCGACGGCTACGTCGGCATCATCGCCAACGGCGCCGGCCTGGCGATGAGCACGGTCGACATCGTCAGTCAGGTCGGCGGCAAGCCCGCCAACTTCCTCGACATCGGCGGCGGCGCGAACGCCGACGTCATGTCGGGCGCGATGGAGGTCATCAACAACGACCCGGACGTGAAGGCGATCTTCATCAACATCTTCGGGGGCATCACGAAGGGTGAAGAGGTCGCCAACGGCATCATCGCCGCGCTCGGGCGCGTCGACATCGAGGCACCGATCGTGATCCGGCTCGACGGTACGAACGCCGACGAGGGACGCGCCATCCTCGAGCCGCACCTGTCCGACCAGCTGCAGCTCCAACCGACCATGGTCGACGCGGCGAGACGCGTCGTCGAGATCGCGCAAGCGCGGGGAGGCAAGTAGTCATGGCGATCTTCGTCGACGAGACGACCAAGGTCGTCTACCAGGGGCTGACCGGTTCGCAGGGGCGCTTCTACGGCCTGTTGAACCGTGAGTACGGGACGCAGGTCGTCGCCGGCACGAACCCGAAGAAGGCCGGCACCGACGTCGAGGGCATCCCGATCTACGCGTCCGTCAAGGAGGCGGTCGCGGCCACCGGCGCCACCGCGTCGTGCGTGTTCATCCCGGCGCCGGGCGTCAAGGACGCCGTGATGGAGGCCGCCGAGGGCGGGATCGAGTTCGTCGTCGTCATCACCGAAGGCGTCCCCGCGCACGACGAGGCCTGGTTCTTCAACAAGCTGCGCCGTGACCACCCGGACGTGCAGCTGCTCGGCCCGAACTGCCCGGGGATCATCAGCCCCGGCCGGTCCAACATCGGCATCACTGCGGGGCACATCGCCAAGGAGGGCGGTCCGGTCGGCATCGTCAGCCGGTCCGGCACGCTGACGTACCAGGCGCTGTACGAGCTCAAGCAGAACGACATCGGCGTCACGACCTGCGTCGGCATCGGTGGCGACCCCGTCCCCGGCACGAGCTTCATCGACTGCCTGCGTGCGTTCGAAGCCGACCCCGAGACGAAAGCCGTGATGATGATCGGCGAGATCGGCGGCTCGGCCGAGGAGGAGGCCGCCGAGTTCATCAAGTCGGAGATGACGAAGCCCGTCGTCGCCTACATCGCCGGTGTCACCGCGCCGCCGGGGAAGAAGATGGGCCACGCGGGCGCCATCGTGTCGGGTGGCAAGGGCACGGCGGCGGCGAAGATGGACGCGCTGGAGGACGCGGGCGCGCGCATCGGGCTGAACCCCACCGAGGCCGGCGAGCTCATGGTCGGCGTCGTCGACGAGCTCTGACCCACGACGGCCTAGGCTCACCTTCGTGACGACCGCGCCGCCCCCTCCGGCAGCACCACCGCCGCCGAGTGCCGCGCCACCTCCGCCCGGCGGGTGGCAGGCCGCACCGACGACCTATCAGCGCACGAACGGCATGGCCGTCGCGTCCCTGGTGCTCGGGATCCTCTTCTGTGGCGTCGTCACCGCGATCCTCGCGGTGATCTTCGGCAACGTCGCGCTCGACAAGATCGCGACGTCGAACGGCACCGAGAAGGGTCGCGGGCTCGCCATCGCGGGCATCGTCCTGGGCTGGATCGGCATCGGGCTGATCGCGATCGGGGCGCTCGTCTTCCTCGGCTACGGGATCAGCAACCTCTAGTCAGTCGTTCGACGACAGCGCGCCGCCCGCACCACCGACGGTCGCGACGAGACCGCCGACCAGGCACACCCACAGCGCGGGACCGATGCTCCCGTCGCCGCCGACCGCGCGCAGCTGGTCGAGCTTGTCCTGCACGTCGATGATGTCGGCGACCGCGATGATCGCGCCGAGCACCGCGGCACCGACCACGATCCAGCCGCCCCATCGCGGGAGCACGCCGAAGGCGAGCAGGAGACCGAGCACGACGATGCCGACGCCGAGGACCAGCTCGATGGGCCCGTCGCCGTCCATGTAGCTCTGGTCGATCGTGACGCCGAACACGCCCTCACCCGCCGACGCCGACACCGAGTCGAGGAACGCACCGACCGCGATCGCGACGCCACCGACCACCGCGATCCACCCGAACACCGGGCGAGCCGTGCGCTTCGTCGCGACGGCAGGGACGGGACCGGGTGCGACGGGTGCCGGCGGCGCGCCCGGCGCCGGGTCACCCGCCGGCATCGTTGCCGGGTCGGTGCTCGTCACCTGGTCGTCCGCGACCTGATCGGTCCAGTCGGTGCCGTTCCAGTAGCGGTACTGGTGGCGACCGGTCGGGTCGGCGTACCAGCTCGCCCGGCGTGTCGGGTCGGTCATGCGTTGCTCCTCGTGCGCGACACAGCCCCCGCCGGAGCGGGGGCTGTGCGACGAAGCGTTGTTCGCTCAGGCGGTGGGCGGCGGTGCGCTCGGCGGGATGCCCGGCGATCCAGCCTTGTCCTCCTGGAAGCGCAGGTAGCCACCCACGGCGAGGCCGGCGGTGGCGATGAGCCCGATGAAGATCCCGATCTCACGCGTCTTCTCGACGCCCGCGATGTCGGCTGCCTCACCGAGGTTCGGGCCCGCGATCAGCTTGATGAGCACGAACACGAAGGCGACGACCCCCATGATCAGCAGGATCGTGCCCCAGGTGAGCTGCCCGCTCATCTCGGGCAGCTTCACGTCGAACGCCTTCAGTGCGACGAGCACCACCATCGCGATCCCGATCAGGATCGCGATCAGTGTCAGCGTGAAGCCCCAGCCGCTCTTCGCATCGGAGACCTCGAACGGGCCCTGGTCGACCTTGGCGCCGAGCCAGTTGAAGAACGAAGCGATGAACAGGACGATCCCGCTGATGCCGATGACGCGGTCGCCCATCGTGAGCCTGGCCAGATCCATTGAACCCTCCCGAGCGGCAGTGGCGCACTCGTTTGGGCGCCCGGGGCAGCCCACCACGGATCGCGTCTGGCTGCAAGCATCCGGACCCCTCCAAGGCGCAGCGTTCGCCCCGTGGCGCTGTAGTTTCGAATCGTGAGGCGACTCGGCGTGCTCGCGAGCGGCAGCGGGACGATCCTGCAGGCATTCTTCGACGCGGGGCTGCCGGTCGCCGTCGTGGTCGTCGATCGGCCGTGCGCCGCCGTCGATCGGGCCGCGGACGCCGGCGTGCCGGTCGAGCTCGTGGAGCGCACCTCGTTCGGGCCGGAGTTCGACCGTGACGCGTACACCCACCGCGTCGTCGACGCGCTCAAGCGCCATGAGATCGATCTCGTCGCCATGGCCGGGTTCGGCACGATCCTGTCGCAGGAGATGCACGACGCGTTCCCGCGCCGCGTCGTCAACACGCATCCCGCGCTGCTGCCGTCATTCAAGGGCTGGCACGCGGTGCGCGACTCGCTCGCGAGCGGCGTGAAGGTGACCGGCTGCACGGTGCACCTCGCCATGCTCGAGGTCGACGAGGGTCCGATCCTGGCGCAGGAAGCGGTGCTGGTGCTCGACGACGACACCGAGGAGACGCTCCACGAGCGCATCAAGGAAGTCGAGCGGCGCATCTATCCGCAGGTCGTGCGCCGGCTGCTCGAGACGGAGACGAGCGAAGACCTGGCCGGACGGCCGGGAGGTCGAAGTGGAGTCGACCAATGATGGAGGACGCATGACCACGCGACGCGCGCTCCTGTCCGTCTACGACAAGACGGGGCTGGTCGACTTCGCGCGCGGCCTGCACGACGTCGGCTACGAGCTGGTGTCGTCGGGCGGCACCGCGACCGCGATCAGCGAGGCGGGGCTCGACGTCACGTCCGTCGCCGACGTCACCGGGTCACCGGAGATGCTCGAGCACCGCGTCGTCACCCTGCACCCGAAGGTGCACGGCGGGATCCTGGCCGACCGCGGCAAGGAGTCGCACCGCGCCGACCTCGAGACGCACGGGATCGCACCGTTCGACCTCGTCGTGTCGAACCTCTACCCGTTCGAGCAGAGCCCTGACGTCGAGACGATCGACATCGGTGGCCCGGCGATGACGCGCGCGGCGGCGAAGAACCACGCCTGGGTCGGCATCGTCACGTCGCCCGACCAGTACGACGACGTCCTCGCCGAGCTGCGTGCGAACGACGGTGCGCTCACCGACGACACGCGCCGCCACCTCGCACTCACCGCGTTCGCGCGCACGGCGGCGTACGACGCCGCGATCGTCGCCTGGCTCCAGGAGGGCGAGACGCTGCCGGGCCACCTCGTGGTGTCGCTCGACCGCACCGACGAGGAGCTGCGCTACGGGGAGAATCCGCACCAGCAGGCGGCGCGCTACCGGCGCACCGGCACCACGAGCTGGTGGGACGGTGTGCAGCAGCACAGTGGGCTCGCGCTCAGCTACCTCAACCTCTACGACGCCGACGCGGCGTGGCGCCTCGCGTACGACCTCGTCATCCAGGGTGCCGACCGGCCGGCGTGCGCCATCATCAAGCACGCGAACCCCTGTGGCGTCGCCGTCGCCGACGACCTGGCGACCTCGTACCAACGCGCCCTCGAGTGCGACGAGCGCTCGGCCTTCGGCGGGATCGTCGCGGTGAACCGTCCGCTCGACCCCGCGACCGTGGAGCGCATGGTCGCCGGGCCGCAGGCCGACGTCGTGATCGCGCCGGCCTACGACGCGGGCACGGTCGACGCGCTGATCGCCAAGCGAAAGAACACGCGGCTGCTCGAGGCCCCCGTTCCCGAGGCGGTCGACCTCGACTTCCGCCAGATCTCCGGTGGCTTTCTCGTGCAGCAGCCGCACCACTTCGCCGCGGGCCGTGACGACTGGAGCGTCGTGACGAAGCGCGCGCCGACCGAGGCCGAATGGCTCGACGCCGAGCTGGCATGGCGGGTGTGCGGTCACGTGAAGTCGAACGCCATCGTGCTCGTGAAGGACGGGCAGGCGGTCGGGATCGGCGCCGGCCAGCAGAACCGGGTCGAGGCGGGCGAGATCGCGGCGAAGAAGGCCGACGGGCGCGCCGAGGGCGGCGCCGGTGCCAGCGACGCGTTCTACCCGTTCCCCGACGGGATCGAGGCCGCGGTCGACGCGGGCGTCGCGGTGATCGTGCAGCCCGGCGGCGCGATGCGCGACGAAGCCAACATCGAGCGGGCCGACGAGCTGGGTGTCGCCATGGTCTTCACCGGCGAGCGGCACTTCCTGCACTGATGAGCGCGGTCCTGATGCCGGGCGGGCCGGTCGCCGACGCCGTCCTCGAGGAGCTGAAGCCGCGCATCGCGTCGCTCGTCGACCGCGGGCTCACGCCCGGCCTCGGCACGATCCTCGTCGGCAACGAGTCGGCGAGCGTCGGCTACATCCGGATCAAGCAGGAGAAGGCCGCCGAGCTCGGCGCCACGTCGCCCCACATCCACCTCGGTGACGACGCGACGCAGGACGACATCGTGGCGGCGATCCGCGACTTCAACGACGACCCGTCGGTCGACGCGATGCTCGTGCAGCACCCGACGCCGCCGCAGATCGACTACGAGCGCGCGCTGCTCGAGATGGATCCCGACAAGGACGCCGACGGGCTCCACCCGGTCAACATGGGACGCCTCGCGCTGATGATGCCGGGCCCGGTGCCGTGCACGCCCGCGGGCATCGAGGCGCTGCTCGCGCACTACGAGATCCCCGTCTCCGGCAAAGAGGTGTGCATCCTCGGGCGCGGCACGACGCTCGGGCGTCCGCTCGCGCTGCTGCTCTCGCAGAAGCGCCCGACCGCGAACGCGGCGGTGACCGTCGTCCACACGGGTGTGCCCGACTGGCCCGAGTACACCAAGCGCGCCGACATCGTGGTGGCCGCCGCGGGCGTGCCAGGCATCCTTCGGCCCGAGCACCTCACGCCGGGAGTCGTCGTCGTGGGCGGCGGCGTGCGGTACGAGGGGCGCAAGTTGCTGCCGGACGTCGATGAGCGCTGTGAGGAGGTGGCGGGGTACATCACGCCCCGCGTCGGCGGCGTCGGCCCGACCACGGTCGCGATGCTCTTCCGCAACACGGTCGAGGCAGCCGAGCGCCGAGCAGGCTGATCCGAGCTGATCGGCGCGGACCCTGCGGTCGCGACTAGAAGAGGGACCCGTGACACCCGAGCCCTCGCCGCCGCTCGCCACCGGGACCTGCCCCCTGTGCGCGACCGCGACGATGGCAGGCGACCAGCGCTGCCCGGCGTGCGGGTTCGCGCTCGCCGGCGTCGACGGTCGGCCGGGACCCTTCTCGCGCACCGTGCTGTGGTGGAGCGTCGCCGGCTTCGTCGCGGTGTACGTGCTGACGCTCGCCGTCGTCGTCGTCACCCGGTAGCCACCCGGTTCGAGCTGGCGTCCCGGCTCGGGAGCCCGCGCACAGGCCAGGTACCCTGCGGATTGACGCGCGCAGCAGAGGAGACCGCACGAGATGGCTCAGAAGATCAAGCTGGTCGACGGCCAGCTGAACGTCCCGGACGACCCGATCATCCCCTTCATCGAGGGTGACGGGACGGGCGTCGACATCTGGCCCGCAGCGCAGCTCGTCCTCGACGCGGCCGCGAAGAAGCACGGGAAGACGATCGAGTGGCGAGAGGTCCTCGCCGGGCAGAAGGCGTTCGACGAGACGGGCGACTGGTTGCCCGACGCGACCGTCGAGTCGTTCCGTGAGCACCTCATCGGCATCAAGGGCCCGCTCACGACGCCGATCGGTGGCGGCATCCGCAGCCTCAACGTCGCGCTGCGCCAGATCATGGACCTCTACGTGTGCCTGCGCCCGGTGCGCTGGTTCACCGGCGTGCCGTCGCCGGTGAAGCACCCCGAGAAGGTCGACATGGTGATCTTCCGCGAGAACACGGAAGACATCTACGCGGGCCTCGAGGTCGAGGAAGGCACACCGGAGGCGAAGAAGCTCATCGAGACCCTCAAGGACGCGATGGGTTGGGAGATCAAGCCCGACTCCGGCGTCGGCATCAAACCGATCTCGGAGAGCGGGTCGAAGCGCCTGATCCGTGCCGCGCTCGAGTACGCGGTGCGTCGCAAGCGCAAGAGCGTCACGCTCGTGCACAAGGGCAACATCATGAAGTTCACGGAGGGCGCGTTCCGCACCTGGGGCTACGACCTCACACGCGACGAGTTCTCCGACGTCGCCGTCGGGTGGGACGACTGCAACGGCGAGCCCGGCGACAAGATCCTGGTGAAGGACGCGATCGCCGACATCACGCTGCAGCAGGTGCTGACCCGCCCCGACGAGTTCGACGTCATCGCGACGATGAACCTCAACGGCGACTACCTCTCCGACGCGCTGGCCGCACAGGTCGGCGGCATCGGGATCGCGCCCGGCGGCAACATCAACTACGTCACCGGGCACGGCGTGTTCGAGGCCACGCACGGCACCGCGCCGAAGTACGCGGGCCAGGACAAGGTCAACCCCGGTTCGGTCCTCCTCTCCGGCGTGCTCATGTACGAGCACCTCGGGTGGCAGGACGCCGCCGACGACATCGTCCGGGCACTCGAGGCGACGATCGCCGACAAGATCGTCACCTACGACTTCGCCCGTCTCATGGACGGCGCCACCGAGGTCAAGACCTCGGAGTTCGCCTCGGCGATCGTCGACCGCCTCTGACGCCGGCTCGTCCGACGTTGACCCATGGCGGAACCGGTCCACGTCCACGCGCCCCACGAGCTGACCGAGACCGAGGGGGGCTCGTCGGAAGGGGCGACACATCGACTCGAGCTCGTTGCCACGCTGCTGCTCGCGATCGCGACGGTCGGCATCGCCTGGAGCGGCTACCAGGCTGCCCGGTGGTCGGGCTTCCAGAGCGAGCAGTACGCGTCCGCGACCCACACGCGCACCGTGGCCAATCGCGAGGCGACGAGGTCGGGGCAGGCGCGGCTCCAGGACCTGCTCAACTTCAACCGCTGGTTGGAGGTCAGCACCGAGGACAACACGACGCTCGCCGACCTCTACCTGCGTCGCTTCCGACCGCAGTTCCGACCGGCGTTCGACGCGTGGCTCGCCCAGGACCCGCTCAACAATCCGGATGGGGTTGCCAGCCCGCTGTACATGCCCCAGTACCGCCTGCCGGGGTTCGAACGGGCGGAGCGCCTCGACCGTGTCGCCGACCGCCAGATCGACCAGGCGAAGGCTGCGACGGAGAACACCGACGACTACATCCTCCTCACGGTCTTCCTGGCCGTCGTCCTCTTCTTCGCCGGGATCTCGCTCCGGTTCACGTGGTCGGCGATGCGGACCACGGTGCTCGTGCTCGGTGCTGTGTTCCTGGTGTTCGCCCTCGTCCGGATGCTGGCGTTTCCCATCCATTGAGGACGACCCGTTTGTGGCTGGGCCGCTCACATCCGGCATGCTGGTGGCGAACGGGTGCGGCTGGCACCGGAGGTGATCGATGCTGCTCGCCGAGCTGAACGTCCGGCACACGCGTCGGCACATGCCGACGCGCCGGGTGGCGCTCGGCGACCTGTACCTCCCGACGAGCGGTCCCGCATACGGCTCGACCCTGCTCGGCGCGGTCGTCACCGAGTTCGCGGGCCAGCTCGACGAGGAGCAGCGCGACCTGGTGCCGAAGCTGCTGTACGACGCGCACGAAGGGCTCTCGGTGCCCCGCATCGCGCTGCGTTACCGCCTGCAGACCGACACGCACGGTCTCGACCGGTCGCGTCATCGGATCCTCGCCGAGGCGTCGACGACCGACCGTCCGCAGGTCGTCCTCGAGCTCGACCGGCACGGTCGTGCCGATCCGCAGGTGATCGGCGCGATCCTCGCGGCGGCCGCGCTGCCGCCGTCGGCGCGCTCGATCGCCTTGCGCGCGATCGACGAGGCGCTGCGGCGACCGGTGCTGCCGCTCGGGATGACCGTGCGCCGGCTCGTGTTCGGCGCGCCCGACCTGCGCATGCCGATGCTGGGCGCGCCGGTCGCGTTCGCGGCTGACGACCTGTGGGTGGGCGTCCCCGCCGAACGGCGTTGGGCCATGGAGGTGCTCGGTCTGCACGCCGGGATGGACGTCGAGCGCGACGACGTGCAGTCGCGGTTCCGGCGCCTGGTGCGACTCGCGCACCCCGATCACGGCGCCGAGCACGAGCGCGCCGCCGAGCGGCTGGCCGAGCTGGCCGAGGCCCGCGAGCTGCTCCTGGCGTTCGTCGAGGCGGAGGCGGCGCAGAGCACCGGTTAGGCGGCACGGTGGCTTTGCCGCCGTGGCGCCGGCGGAGACCGAGCTCGCGAGGTCTCCCGAAACGTTAGGTTCGGCGCATGGCGAAGACACCACTCCACGTGACGGTCACCGGCGCCGCCGGCCAGATCGGGTACGCGCTCGTCCACCGCATCGCGACCGGGCAGCTGCTCGGTCACGACCAGCCGATCGTGCTGCGCCTGCTCGAGATCGAGCCGGCGATGGCTTCGCTCGAGGGCGTCGTCATGGAGCTCGAGGACGGCGCGCACCCGCTGCTCGAGGGCATCGAGGCCACCAGCGATCTCCAGCACGCGTTCGACGGTGCGTCGTGGTGCCTGCTCGTCGGGTCGATCCCGCGCAAGGCCGGCATGGAGCGTGGCGACCTCCTCTCGGTGAACGGCGGGATCTTCAAGCCGCAGGGTGAAGCGATCAACGCCAACGCAGCCGACGACGTGCGTGTCCTCGTGGTGGGGAACCCGTGCAACACCAACTGCCTGATCGCGCGCTCGCACGCACCCGACGTCCCCGCCGACCGCTGGTTCGCGATGACGCGGCTCGACGAGAACCGGGCCAAGACGCAGCTCGCCCGCAAGGCCGGCGTCGCGGTGCGCGAGGTCACGAACCTCGCGATCTGGGGCAACCACTCGGCGACGCAGTTCCCCGACTTCGCGCACGCCCAGATCGGTGGCAAGCCGGCGCCCGACGTCATCGGTGACGACGCGTGGCTGCAGGGCGCCTTCATCGAGACGGTGCAGAAGCGCGGCGCGGCCGTCATCGAGAAGCGCGGCGCGTCGTCGGCGGCGTCGGCTGCGCACGCGGCGATCGACTCCGTCAACAGCGTGGTGCAGGCCACGCCGAAGGGCGACTGGCACTCGCTCGCCGTCACGAGCAGCGGCGAGTACGGCGTGCCGGAGGGTCTGCAGTTCGGCTATCCGATCCGCAGCACCGGCTCGTCGTGGGAGGTCGTCGAGGGCATCGAGCACGACGCCTTCGCGACGGAGAAGATCCGCATCACGACCGAGGAGCTCGTCTCCGAGCGTGACGAGGTGAAGTCGCTCGGCCTGATCTAGATGGGCTGGTGGCGCCAGGCGACGCCGCTCGGCGACCTCGTCGTCGTCACGAACGAGCGCGGCGTCCTCGGCATCACGCTTCCCGCTCGCGCGGGCGACGACCCGCTCGACGAGGCTCCCGAGCGCGACGACGCGCTCGCGCACGAGCTCGACGAGTACTTCGGCGGCACCCGCACGGTCTTCACCGCGAGCGTCGATCTCTCGTACGCGGATCCGCAGCACTTCGGTCGCCGGGTGCTCGAGACGCTCGCACGCGAGGTGCCGTGGGGCGAGACGGTCACGTACGGCGAGCTCGCCGACATGGTGGATGCGCCGCGGGCTGCCCGCGCGGTGGGCAACGTGATGGCGCACAACCCGGTGCAGGTGCTGCTGCCGTGCCACCGGGTCGTCGCCGCCAACGGCATCGGCGGCTACGGCTCGGCGGGGGTCGGGCTCAAGCGGGCGCTCCTCGAGCTCGAAGGGGTCCACGCTCCCTGACGCGCGGCGCGGCAGCATGATCGGGATGCTGCGCCGGCTTCTCAAGGGCGGCAAGGAGCCGACGACCTTCGGGACCGACGAGAGCGGTGCCGCGCTCGAGCGACTGGTCGCGTTCAGCGACGGGGTGTTCTCGATCGCGATGACGCTGCTCGTCCTCAGCCTCACCGTCCCGACCCTGACGGGATCCACCGACAAGGTGAACGACGAGCTCTGGGAGGCGCTCAAGGAGCAGTGGCCCGAGCTGCTCAGCTATGCGATCAGCTTCGCGGTGATCGGGCGGTACTGGCTCGTCCACCACCGGATCTTCCGGCTCGTGCGGACGGCCGACGCGGCGCTGCTGGTGTGGAACCTCGCGCTGCTCGCCCTGATCGCGCTGATCCCGTTCCCCACCGAGCTGCTCGGACGCTACGGCGACACCACGACCGCGGTGGTGGCGTACTCCGCCACGATGGTGCTCGTCGGGCTCACATCGTTCGGGATGACCCGCCACATCTACAAGACGGGCCTCGTCGACGAGAAGGTCACCGACGACTACAAGGCGCACTCGATGACGCGAGGCTGGATCGTGCCCTTCGGCTTCGCGCTCGGGATCCCGATCGCGTTCTTCGACCCGATCGCGGCGATGTGGTCGTGGTGGATCACGATCACGGTGATCTCGCTCGTGGTCAAGCATCGGTACGGCGACGAGATCCGCCACCCGTACGGCACGACGACCTGACGCGCCCGCGCGTCGCGGGCGCCGCGCTCAGCCGGAGCCCTTGGCCTCCTGCGCCTCGCCCTGCTCTTCCTTCTTCTCGGGCGGGGGCGGTGCGCTCAAGCCGAGCTCGGAGCGCAGCTCGCTGAGCCGGGCCTGCGCCTCGGCGCTCGCCTGCGCCTGCTCGACCTCGAGCATCTTCGACTCGACGCCCGTGCCGGTGAGCTCGGTGGACGCCTGAGCCTTGGCGAGGCGCTTCTCGATCTTGTTCTGCACCTCCGCGAAGGTCGGGACCTCTTCGCCGACCGTCTCCGAGAGCTGCGACATGGCCTTGTTCATCTGCTCCTGCATCTTCGCCTGGTCGAGCTGGCTCAGGAGCTTCTCGCGCTCGGCGAGCTTCTTCTGCAGGGCGGACGAGTTCTGCGTCACGGCCTGCTTGGCCTTCTCCGACGCCGCCGTCGCGTCGAGCAGCTGCTTCTTCAGGTCGTCGATCTGCTTCTCGAGGCTGATGATCTTGTTCGCGAACGCCTCGGACGCCTGCGAGAACGAGCTCGCCTTGTCGGCGTTGCCGGCGCGCGTCTCCTGGTCGGTGAGCAGCAGCGCCTGACGGGCCGACGCGTTCGCCTTCTCGTACTCCTCGATCGCGCGGTCGAGCTTGAGCTGGGTCTGCTTCTGGTTGGCGATGACGTTCGCGGCCTGCTCGGTGAGCTTGCGGTGCTGCTCACGGGCCTCGCGGATCGCCTGCTCGAGCTGGACCTTCGGGTCGGCCTTCTCCTCGAGCTTCATGCCGAGCTTCGCCCCGAGGTAGCGCCACCACTTCTTGATCGTCTTCCACATGCGAGGAAGCCTACGCCGCTGTCAGAAGCCCGGTCGGAGCGGCATGCCGCTCGTCCCGTCGACCGTCTTCGTCGCCAGGACCTGGTGGACCTGCATGCGGTCGGCCTCGAAGGCGAGCGCGGACCCGGCGAGGTAGAGGCGCCAGACCCGGGCGCGTGCGCTCCCCACCTCGTCGACGGCACCGTCCCAGGCCGCTTCCAGGTTGGTGACCCAGCGGCGCAGCGTCAGGGCGTAGTGCTCACGGAGGCTTTCGACGTGGCGCACCTCGAACCCCGCGTGCTGCATCGCCGACACCACCGTGCCGAGCTCGTGCAGCTCGCCGTCCGGGAAGACGTAGCGGTCGATGAAGGGGCTCGCCTTCGTCGCGTCGCGACCCTGTCCATGCGTCATGTGCGCCGGCCGCCCGATCGCGTGGTTGAGCAGGCGGCCTCCGGGCCGGAGGAGCGCGTGGATCCGCTCGAAGTACTCCGACAGGCGCGCCAGCCCGACGTGCTCGAACATCCCGATCGAGCTGACGGCGTCGTACGGCCCGTCCTCGACATCGCGGTAGTCCTCGAGCCGGACATCGACGCGGTCGGCCAGGCCCGCCTCGGCGACTCGCTTCGTCGCAAGATCGTGCTGGTTGCGCGAGATCGTGACGCCGACCGCGCGTAGGCCGTGCTGTCCCGCAGCGTGGAGCACCATCGAGCCCCATCCGGAGCCGATGTCGAGCAGGCGCATGTCCGGCGCGAGCGCCAGCTTGCGACAGATGAGGTCGTGCTTCGCAGCTTGTGCATCCTCGAGCGTCGTCGTGTCGGGCGACCACACGGCGCACGAGTACGTCATCGACGGGCCGAGCAGCAGCCGGTAGAAGTCGTTCGAGAGGTCGTAATGGTGCGCGATCGCCGCTGCGTCGCGTTCCTTGCTGTGCAGGGGACCGCGGAGCCGGGCCTCCTCGGGTGGCGGCGGCAGTCGTCGCAGGCTGCCAGGTCCTGCGATGCGCAGCGCCGTCGCGAGGTCGCGCAGACCGAGCTTCACCTCGCCGAAGCGGTCGCGCAGCTCCAGTGCGGCGAACACGTCGCCGTCGATGTCGATGTCGCCGGCGACGTACGCCCGCGAGAAGCCGAGCTCGCCGGGCGCCTGCACGATGCGCCGCAACGCGTCGGGGGAGCGCACGACCACGGTGCAGCGGGGATCGGCCGGACCGAGGCGGCTGCCGTCGTAGAGGGAGACGGCGACCGGCAGGTCGTCACCGATGATGGCCCCGAGCCGCTCGGCGAGCGCCACGTGACAATTGTTCCGAACCCGCCGCCGGACGGCAACCGTCCAGAGCCGTCAGCCCCCGGCGCCTGCCGCGCGGGCCGTGCCGCCTGCCTCTTCGAGCGACACGCGCAGCGTCTCCATGTCGCTGACGACGTCCTCGACCTGGCTGCCGAGCCCGCCGAGCTCGCCGACGTCGTCGGCCCGGATCGAGAGCTCGACGGCGCGGGCGACCGCCTCGTCGAGCCGGGCGTCGAGGAGGCGCAGCTTCTCCTGCGTGTCCTCGGAGACCTCGACGACACGTCGGGCCGAGTCGAGCTGTGCCTCCAGCGACTGCACGGTCGCGTCGTTGGCTTCGTCGCGCGACGCCCGCTTGGCGTTCTCCAGGTCGACCTGCGCCTGCGGGACGTCGAGGTTCTGGATCGCGTCGTTGAGCGCGTTCCCGCGCCGCGGCGATGCGCCAGCACTCGTCGACGCCGGCGTCGATCCGCTCACCGATCTCGATCAGCCGGTCGCGCATCGGTCCCTCGGTCGCCGACGCCACCGCGTTGCGGTACCGGCGCTGTGCATCGAGGGCCCCGCGCACGAAGCCGCGCCACGGATCGCCGATCGTCATCGGGTCGATCCGGGCGCCGCGACCCTTCTTGCGCGGGAGCAGGCTGGCGACGCGCCCGCCGTACGCGAGCGCACCGACGCCGAGCACGATCAGCCCCGGGAGCCCGGTGAGGATCGCCGCGGCCGCTCCGACGCCGGCGAGCACGATCGCCGACGGTGCCATGACGGCGTCCGCGGTCTTCCTGCTCTTCCAGTGCTCCGGCAGCTTGTCGAGGGCACCCATCAGAAGTTGCTGACGACCGCGTTGAACACGTTGACGATCGTGGCCGGGTCGACCGCGCTGTAGGCGGCCGCGCCCGTCGCCTCGGCGATCCGCTTCAGCGTCGCTTCGTCGGCGTCGCCACCGTACGCGATCGTGAAGATCCGCACCGGCGTCGCAGCCTCACCCTCGTTCTGAGTGCGCAGGTACCTCAGCAGCTCGTCGAGGTCCTCGTTGCGCGGGTCCTCGTTGCGGCCGTCGGTGAGCAGGACGATCGCGTTGATCCGGGTCGGGTCGTACTCCTCGAGCATCCTCGCGTAGGAGTCCTCGGTGACGGTGTAGAGGGGCGTGCCCTGGGTCGGCACGAGGCGCTCGATCTGGGTCTCGAGCTCGGGTCGATTCGCCGCCATCGGGCCGATCGGCACCACGTCGCGGTAGTCGGTGGGCTCGTTGCGCGCGATGTCGGTCGAGAAGATGCGCAGACCGACGTCGTCCTCGGGGTTGAACTCGCCCAGGGCGGCCTTGGCGGCGCGCTTGGCGAGGTCGAGCTTGGTGGCCCCCGTGTCGGGGTCGGCCTCGTCACCCATCGATCCGGAGACGTCCAGGACCAGCAGGACGCGCGCCTTCTTGCGCACCTGGTTCCACTCGTCGATGACACCCGCCAGCACCGACGGCTCCGGTACCTCGAGCGTCGTCTGCGGCTGGTTCGGGTCGACACCGTTCTTGGCGACGATCGGCTTGCCGATCGCGACCGCGGCGTTGCCGGGCCGGAACCCGAACTTCAGGACGCGCTCCTGGTTCTTCGGCTCGGTGACGAACGACGCGAACTTCTGTGCGGCTGCCTTCTCCTGCTTCGACACCCACGGCGCGTCGAGGACGATCAGCGGGTTGTCGGAGTAGAGGGTGCCTTCCTTCGGGTAGATCGCCGTGAGGGGCACGCGCGGCTTCCGCGGCACCTCGCCGGGGTCGAGGATCCCGTCGGGGTCGCCCCGGTTGTAGTCGAGCACCGACTTCTCCTCGACCGCCACGGCCGAGGCGTACCCGAACGGGTTGCCGCGCCGGTCGGCGCGGTACAGGTTGTTCAGGAACGTCAGCGTCGTGTCGCCGTAGTGGACGACCGCCGACTCGACGCCCCGCGCGAAGGCCTCGACCTCGGGGCGCGCGAGGTCTTCGAGCGTCAGGTCGGTCGTCTTCCCCGTCGCCGCGTAGTACTGCGCGACGGTCTGCGCGAGGCCGCTCGTCGAGAAGTTGGGGTTCGTCTTCCCGAATCGGAACGGACCCCACTCGGGGTGCCCCCGGTTCTCCCAGGCGAGCGGGTCCTGGGCGAGCGTGAGCACGTCGGAGAAGCCGATCGGCGTGTCGGGGTACCCGAGCGTCTCGGCCATCGGCTGGGGCATGGCGATCACGAGCGGCGTGAGCATGAACGACTTGCCCGGCGTCGTCACGTACGGCGCCTTGCCGTCGTCGGCGCGTCGCTGGTCGAGCACCGCACCCCACGTCGACGCCGCGGGTGACCAGATGACGGGGCGTGGACCGTTCACCTTCGGCTTCGGCCAGTCGGCCGCGAGGAGCGATGCGCCGGCGCCGGACGAGACGCGCGCGACCTTCACTCGCGCGCACTGGCCGTCGACCTCCGACTCGTCGGACTCGGCGAAGCGCTTCGCGAGGTCGGTCAGCAGCTCGAGCTTCTCGGGTGACGACGCGATGTCGACGGTCGTGCAGCCGCCGCCCGCTCCCGCTGCGCCGCTGCCCACGGTGACCGTCGCCGGGACCAGCAACCCGAGTGCGAGCAGCGCACCGATCGTGCGTGTCCCGCGGAAGCGCTTCATCCCGTCACCTCTCGCCACGTCTCGAGCAAAGCCTGGAGCGATCCGGCGTCGGGGAGGTTCTCGCGCGGCGGGAGGGGTGGCGTGGCCGGGACGCCCGTCGCGCGGGGCTCACCGTCGACACGCCAACCCGCACGCGCGAGCGCGGCACGTCCGTCGTCGCCCACGAGCAGGTCGCCGAGGTCGTCGGCGCCGTCCGCGTCGAGCGCGGGGACGTACACCACGTCTGCTGTCGCCACGGGAGCAGGGTAGAGCAGTCGTACGCGTTCACGGCTGTCGCGCGTCGCGGCTGCGAGCGCTGGGCCCGCGACGGACTCGAACGTGCCGACGATGTCGACGATCCCAGGTGTGAAGATCTGTTCGAACGGCACTGGGTGCACCGCGTCCTCGAGCCTCGAGAACCACGCGAGGAACTCATCGCTCGCGTAGTCGTCGATCGAGAGGTCGGTCCGGCCGTCGTAGAAGTTCGTCGCGGCCTGGCCGATGACGAGGAGCCCCTCGCCCGACGTCTCCGGGTTCGCGTGCGCAGGCTTCACTCGTCCCCAGGTCGCCTCGCCTCCCGCGTCGGACCACGGTCGGCCCGCGAAGTCGCCGACGCACTTCCACGTGACGTCGTTGCCGCATGCGTCGCTGAGCGCGGCTGCGCGGTCGCGGAGGATCCCGATGACCAGGGGTGAGCGCGCGATCGGATTGCTCGGGTCACCGGTCGCGGGCGCGAACGTGTTGCGCTCTCGTCGCTGCGCGGCGATCTCCGCGTCGCGCGAGAACGTCAGCCAGCCGTCGAAGCCGAGGTCGCGCAGCTGGTCGTCGGGGAGGTCTGGCGATCCGGTCGACGCTGACGCCCGCCGGCTGGGGCTCAACGTCGATGTCGTGGTCTTCGGCGAGGGCGTTGCACACGGCCTCGAGCTCGGTCACGCACAGGAGCCGCGGCTTCCCGCCTCCGTCGTCGTCGGACGCCGACCCTCCGCCGTCCTCCCCGTCGAGCAAGGCGCGTCCCCCGATCGCGGCGAGGATCAGCAGCGCCGCGACCACGAGCGCGAGGACGCGCTTCGCCCCGATGCTCATGTGCTGCCAGGGACGGGGATGTCGGCCGCGACGAGCGACACGAGCTGGTCGTCGGTCGGCTTCGGCATCGTCACGATGCGGTTCGCCTGTCGGGCGACGCAGTCCTCGAACAGGTTGCGGGCGAGACGGCCGTTGCCGAACGTCGGCCCGCGCTCCTGCCCCGCGAAGTACGCCTTGACCGCGGCCTTCGCGCCGGCGTCGAGCGAGTAGTGGTGCTCCGTGCCGATCGACTCGAAGATCGCCATGAGCTCGTCATCGGTGTAGTCGGGGAAGTCGATCGTCTTCGAGAAGCGCGACCGCAGTCCGGGGTTGGAGTCGAGGAACTTGAGCATCGGCTCGGGGTAGCCCGCCACGATCACGATGAGGTCGTCGCGGTCGTCCTCCATCCGCTTGAGCAGCGTCGCGACCGCTTCCGCACCGAAGTCCTGGTCGCTGTCGGTGACGAGCGCGTACGCCTCGTCCACGAAGAGGATGCCGCCCTTCGCGTCGTCGCACGCCTTGTTCACCTTCGTCGCGGTCTGTCCGACGTACCCGGCCACGAGCCCGGAGCGGTCGGTCTCGACGAGGTGACCCTTCGAGACGACCTTCAGCACCTTGTAGAAGCGCGCCAGCAGGCGCGCGACCGTCGTCTTGCCGGTGCCGGGGTTGCCCACGAAGACGAGATGCAGGCTCCGGTCGACGACCGGGAGCTTGCGCTCGCGGCGCATGTTCTCGACCCGCACCAGGTTGGTGAGCAGCCGCACCTCCGTCTTCACCGCCTCGAGCCCGATCAGCTTGTCGAGCTCCTCGAGCAGCTCTTCGAGCGTGTCCTCCGGCTCGTCGGACGGTGTCTGCCCCGGCGTCCCGAGGTCGTCGGGCCGCTCGATCTTGGCGGCGTTGATGCGCCGCAGCATCATCGCCCGCATGGTGTCGACCGCGAGCAGCTCCTCGCGCGTCGGCGTCGTGTCGATCGCGCACACTGCGTGCGCCACGCGCATCGCGCCCTCGTAGTAGTGCCACGAGTGGGCGGTGCCGTCGCGCTCGTCCGCCGTCACGATCGTCTCGAGGAGCGGCGAGGGGGTGATCGGGAACGCGCGGTGCTGGCGGATCGCGGCGCTCCCGCGCAGCGATCCCGGCGTGGCCCCCCGCAGCGTCTCGAACCACGGGGCGAGCGACTCGGCGAACGCTCGCAGCTCCGCGTCGCTGGGATGACCGTCGGCGGCGATCACGCTCGCAGCGACCGACTGGGCCTCGAGCGCGGCGTCGCGCTCGAGCGCGGCCGGGTCGACGGGTGCCCCGGCGCCGCGCTCGCGGAGCGCGCCGAGGATCTTCGTCAGCTCGCCGACGAAGGCTCGGATCGGCTCCCCGAGGAGGCCGCCAGTCGTGCCGATGTCGCCCCCGCCTGATCCCTGCGCCACGACCCCATCCTCGCATCCAGCCAGCCCGTGGCCACTTCGAGGAGCCGGTCGGGCGCCTCGAGCTGTGGGGCATGCCCGACGCCGTCCAACAGCTCGACCGTGAGGTCACCGTGCTGGTCACGGGCGGTGTGCACACGGGAGACCGGGATCACGCGGTCCTCGACGCCGTGCACGAGCAGGGTCGGCCGCGCCGTGCTCGCAACCGCAAGATCACGGTCGAAGATGCCGCTCCCCAGCTCCCACAGGAGCGAGCGGGCGGCGTCGGCGTAGGCCCTGGGAGCCTCGCCGTAGGCGTAGCGCTCGGACGCGAGCGCGACGAGCTCGTCGCGCAGCCCGGCGTCGAGGCGCTCCGGATCGTGGAGGCTGACCGAGAGGGTCGCGTCGACGACGCGCGCGGGGCCGAGATACCGCGCTCGGGCGGCGACGGCATGTCCGCCGAGCGCCGGCATCATGAGTGGTGCGAAGCGGGCGGCACGGAACCAGTCGAGGACGCCGAGCCGACCCCACGGGAGCGCAGGGTTCACGAGGACCAGCGCCTCGACCAGCTCGGGTCGACGGGCGGTCACGCCGGCGCCGATGACGCCACCCATCGAGTTGCCGAAGATCGTCGCCGGACCGAGCTCGTCGAGCAGCGCGGTGACGAGCTTGCGGTTCGTGCCGAGCGACGCCTCGCGCTCGGGAGCGCGGGTGCGCCCGAAGCCGACGAGATCGATCGCGGTGACGGTCGCACCGGTCGCGTCGGCGAGCGGTTGGCCGAACGGCACCCACGACAGCGTGTTGGCGCCGAGACCGTGGATCAGGAGGATTCGACGATCGACCGCCGAAGACGCGGGGACCCAGTCGACCGCGTACACCCGCACGCCATCGGCATCGAGATGGTGTGCGCGTCCCGCATGCATGACGCAGCGAGTGTACGCGGTCGCCGGTTCGATCAGGACGCGAAGAACTCGCGATCGCTCTCGGTGCCGTAGAGCAGCCAGAGCACGATGACGCTGAAGACCGTGGCGACGACGCCGGCCGCGCGCTGCTCGCCGTTGTAGGCGACGGTGGCGTACAGACCGCCGGCGAGGTTCAGCACTGCGAAGATCCCGAAGACGAGACGTGCGCCACGCGAGCCGCGCCCCAGCGCACCCGCGAGGAGGCAGTAGATCGTGCCGATGATGATGGCGAAGATGCCGGCCGCCAGGAGCTCGTCGGGCGTGTGCGCGGAGTTGAACCGGAGGCTTCGGTCGTGTCGATCGATGATGACGAAGACGCCCGCCACGATGTTGAGGATCCCGGCGATCTCCGCGAGGACCATGACGAGGGTGATGGTCCCCGGACGTTGATGCTGTTGTACTGGTGCAGCCATTCGATGGCCTCCTTCTGTCGACGCGCGCAACCTACGCTTCGGCGCGCGCGCTGTCGACTGCGAGGCTTTGGCGCATGACGGTCACCGTCGACGAGCACTGGACGCTCGACTTCGTCTCCGCTCCCGGCGCGAGCGGCTTCGTCCGTCTCGCGGGTCGGCGAGCGGTGCTGGTACTGGTGCTACCTCGTCGGTGACGATGTGGGGCTGGTCGCCGTGCGAGACCACGATGTCCCGCCGCCGCGCCGTCCGGCCGTGCTCGAGGTGCGCGCCGACTCGCTGTGGGCCGAGCTCGTGTGCGAGACCGCGGGCGAGCACTGGGGTGTCGCGCTCGAGGCGTTCGGTCTCCGCTTCGATGCCGCGGTCGACGCGTGGGCAGGCGAGATCGGGGAGCGCCTGCCGGTGGGCCTCGACCTCGAGTGGGAGGTCGACACGACGGGCGAGCCCTACGGCTCCGTGCGTGGCGAGGTGCTGCTCGGCCGGGCGCGCCACGAGGTCGACGGCTGGGGCGCACTGACGCACACGCTCCTCCCGGCGTGGCCCGACGACTGGGTCGGCTGGTGCCGCGACGCCGACGGCACCTGGGCGCGGGTCACGGGAGCCACCAGCGCGGCCGACGCCGACGGGATCGCCATGCCGGTCGAGGCGCGCCTCGCCGACGGGGCCGCGGCACCGTGCGGTCCGCTCGCGGTCGTCCCCGTGCCGCTCGCGCCGGGAGACAGGCGTGGCCCGGCGCTGGTGCGGGTACTCACCCGCATCGATGTGACCGGCGTCGGCTGGCTCGAGATGCTGCAATCGGAGCGACCAGGCAGGAACGAGGAGCCATGACCGACGCCCCGACGCTTCCGTCCACTCCGAGGGTCCAGACGACCTCGGCTGCGGACGCCGCGCCACCGATGTCCGCCGCGCTCATCGTCGCGGCGACGCTCGCGTTCGTCGGTGCCGCGATCACGATCGGCGCGCTGTTCCCCGACTACTGGGACGCGCCGTCGTTCGCCCTGCTCGACGACACTGCTTCGCTCGCGCAGACGGCCGTCTTCGGCGGCGCGCTCCTCCTCGGCGGCGTGCTGCTGCTCACGCGTCGTTCGGCACCCATCGGCTCGGCGATGCTCGTCGTGGTCGTGGCGTTCGCGTTGGAGCCCCGCGTCGACGACATCGTCACGCTGGCCGACGACCACGGGCCTCGCGCCGGCACCGGCTTCGCGCTCATCACCGCCGGGTTCGTGCTCGCGCTCCTCGCGGCAGTGCTGAGCGCGTTCGTCGCGCTGCGCCCGCGCACGTGGTCGATGCTCGGTGGGGCGCGACCGCTCGCGGTCCTCGCCGCGGTCTTCGGCTTTGCCGCGTCGGTGGGATACGCGATGAACCCGTTCACGATCGGCGGCGCCGGCGACCTCTCGTTCAACTTCTCCGGTGGGAGTCCGCTCGACACCGGGGATCCGACGTCGTCGCGCGGGCTGTGGGCGGCGATCCTCGTCGTCGTGCTGCTCACGGTCTTGCCGCCCGTCGCGGTGTCGGTCGGTGGACGCATCGGCTCGGGGCTCGCGCTCGGCCTGCTGTTCGGCATCGGCGGCATCGCCGCGCTGCGGCTCGGCGCGGTCTACGGCAGCAGCGAGGTCGCGGGTCGGCGTGTGTCGGTCGGGCTCGAGGGAGCCGAGGGCACGTGGACGTTCCTCGCGGCCGGCGGCGCGGTGCTGATCGTCACGTGGTTCGGGCTCGCCGCAGGCGGCGTGCGTCGCCCGCGCGCCGCGTCCATGGCGCCCGTCTCGTCCGGTGCACCGCCGGCGGAGCCGGTCGTGGTCGGTGATGACGCCGAGCGCGATCGTCGAAGCAGGCGACTCGTCCTCGGCCGACGACTCCGACACCGCGGAGACGGAGCGGACCCGCGTCGATCCCATGCCCGCCGCCGACACGACGACGATGACGTGGAATGCGGCCCAGCCCGGCGACGACCGTCCGCCACAATGAGGGCATGAGCTTCGAGGGACGCGTCGTCGCCATCTACGTGGCGCCCGACGAGGGCAAGCCGATGGAGGGGCGCGGCGAGGTGCAGGCGCTCGCCGGGGTCGGCCTCGAGGGCGACCGCTACGCGCTGCTCGCGGGCAAGTTCTCCCGCACGGCAGAGCACCAGAAGCAGGCCGTGACGCTCATCGAGCGCGAGGCCGTCGAGGCGGCGCGCGAGGAGTACGGCGTCGAGCTCGACGAGGCCGAGACGCGACGCAACCTCGTCACCGAGGGCGTGCCCGTGAACCAGCTCGTCGGACGGGAGTTCACCGTCGGCGGCGTCCGGATGCGCGGCGACGAGCTCGCCGAGCCCTGCACGTACCTCGAGAGCCTCACGCGCGACGGCGTCCGCCTGGCGCTGATCCACCGCGGTGGGTTGCGCGCCGAGATCCTCGACGACGGACCGATCCGCGTCGGCGACGCCGTTCTGCCGTCATAGTCACCTTTCTGGTCGCCTGCTGGGACGCTCGGCTGCTCGTAAAGTCGGCCGCCTATGGCCGACGCCAGTCAGTACAAGACCGCCAAGGTCGTCCACGAGCTGCTCGACGAGCTGCACACGCTCGACACGCGCTTCTTCGAGGGACCGAACGCGCTCACCGACGACCAGTCGGTGCTCGAGGGCTACAAGTGGATCTTCTCGCTGCTCCAGGTCGCGCTCGACACCCAGGTGTGGGCGGATCCGGCGAACCCGCGATTCGTCGAGATCGTCGGGCCGTACAAGAAGTGGGGTGGCGACAACTCCGACGCGTACTACCTGCACGCGCCGATCGACCCCGATGTCACGTACAAGGTCACGGGCGACATCGGTGACGCGTGCTACCTGTCGCTCACCGTCTACGGCGGACCGCGCGATGGCCACTACTCGGAGCGCATCGTCGGGACCGTCAACGACCGCGACCACCTCGACATCGGTCCGGACGGCTCGTTCGAGCTGATGATGGCGCGGGAGCGTCCCGACGGCTGGGACGGGCCGTTCCTCGCCCTCGAGGACGACGCGGTCGTCGCGATCACCCGTGACTACCTCGAGCAGCCGTTCACGCGGAACTCGGTGCCGGTGGCACATCGAGGCCATCGACCCGCCGGCGACGGTGAGGGAGGTCGACGACGACCTCGCCCGTCGCTTCACCGCCGCACTGACCTGGGTGCGCGACCAGAAGCAGATGGTGCCCCTCGGGCTCGGCGAGCCGAACCAGATCGACGAGCCCTACCCCGTGCCCGAGGTGACGTTCGGGTGGGCCGCCGGGGATGCCTCGTACGCGATGGGCAGCTTCGACCTCGCGGACGACGAGGCGCTCGTCATCAAGGGCCGCTCGCCGGAGTGCGCGTTCTGGAACTGCTGCCTGTGGAACCAGTTCCTGCACACGTACAACTACGACTACGAGCAGGTGACGATCAACGGCGCGCAGGTGCAGTACGAGGCCGACGGTTCGTGGGCGATCGTCGTCGCGCACGCGCGACCCGGGCATGCCGAACTGGCTGTCGACCCAGGGCCACCCGCGCGGTCGCATCTGGTTCCGCTGGTTCTACCCGGCGCAGACGCCCGAGCGACCGACCTGCGAGGTCGTGAAGATCTAGCGCTCAGCGTTCGAGCGCGACGTCGAAGCGGTCCGTGTAGTCGCGGAGCTGTTCGCGGAGCTGCGCGCCGTCCAGGTCGAAGTCGCCTTCGAGGTCGTAGATGACGCCGCCGTGGACGCCGCGTGGGTGCTCGACCATGAACGCGTCCATCGCCGCGCGCGCCTCGTCGGTGAACGGCTGGTCGGCCACCTGGTAGATGCGCTGCACCATCGCCAGATCGTCGGCCATGAACTCGTCGAACTTCACGTCGAGGAAGCGATCCTCCGGCAGCAGGTGGTGATCACGCATGCCGGCCCGGAGCATCGTCTCCACGCGGTCGGCCCAGTAGTGGCCGATCTTCACCGGGTCGACCTTGGCCTGAATGTTGCGAGCGGTGTACGTGAGCATCGTCGCGGTCGACGCGATCACGGATACCGGATCGCGGTGGGTGAACACGAACGTCGCGTCTGGGAACACGTCGAGCAGGACCGGGATCTGCTCGATGTGCTGCGGAGATTTCAGCACCCAGCGCTGCCCGCCGCGCAACCACTGGCAGCACTGCAGCACCTTCTTCAGGTAGGCGTACGCCGGCGTCTGGTCGTTCGCGCGGTACCAGTCGCGCCATGTGGGCACGATTGCCATCGTCTCGAAGAGCATCGTCGACCCGCCGATCGCGAGCAGCTGGATCTCCTCGTGCACGTGGTCGACGGTCATGTCGTGCATGCGCTTGAAGTACGGCAGCGCGTCGTCGAGGAACTCCAGTCCGACCGCGCACTGCGCGGGACGCGGATCGGGCGCGCCGCCTTCGACGGCCGCACGGTCCTCGTCGCTCAGTACCGGCTCGAGGCTCTCCCAGTAGGGGAGCGATCTGCAGGGCCGGGTCCTCGGCCATCAGGTTGTGCAGGTGCGTCGTGCCGGTGCGCGGCTGGCCGACGATGAAGATCGGTCGGCGCGATCTCGACGTCGAGGATCTCCGGGTGCGTGCGCACGAGCTGCTCGACCCGCAGCCGGTTCCGCAGGTGACCGGTCATCTGGCCGTGGTTGGCGATCCGACCGAACGCCGAGAGCCCGGCCTCCTCGTCGAAGCAGTCGAGCAGCGAGCGCGATCGGCTCGCGGAACCAGTCGTCGCCGAGTGTCGTCGAGGCCGGTCTGCTCGCACGCCCCGCGCAGCACGTCGTCGAACGAGAACGACAGCTCGGCGGCGAGCGGCTCGACCGACTGCATCACCTCCGCGATGTGCGGTGGGAACTTCGGGTCGGCCAGGTCGTCGATGCGAACTGGCGGCGGTCGCTCGGCCATGCGGCCGAGGAGCGTACGCCTGCTGGGGGGTGGACGCTCAGAGCTCGATCGTCGACAGCTCCGGGATCCACCCCTCCGCACGAGCGACGGCCTCACGCCAGCGGTCGCGGTCGAGCTCGGCGCGCGGCTCCACGCGCCGAGCCGGCTGCCACGTGCCCGCGATCTCGTCGTCGCCGCTCCACACGTCGACGGCGAGCCCCGCCGCGAATGCGGCACCGAGCATCGTCGCCTCGGACACCGGCGCGACCTCGACGGGATGCTGCGACGCGTCGGCCAGCGCCTGCACGAACGTCTCGTTCGCCGCCATGCCGCCGTCGACGTGCAGCGCGTCGATCGTGATCCCGCCGTCGGCTTCTGCGGCATCGACGAGGTCGGCGCCGCGGTGCGCGATGCCCTCGAGCACGGCGCGGACGACGTGCGTCGCGCTCGGTGCCGCGCGT
This sequence comes from uncultured Acidimicrobiia bacterium, assembly GCA_963731815.1. Lineage (GTDB taxonomy): Bacteria > Actinomycetota > Acidimicrobiia > IMCC26256 > PALSA-555 > DATBSK01. The sequence goes on from CAVSWW010000011.1 coordinate 623,396, forward strand.
CAGGCCGAGCAGCGTGCCGCGTGCGCCGAAGTCGTAGCGGGGCGTGCCGAGCCCGAGCAGCGCCGGGACGTACCAGACGTCACCCGTGTCGTCGCACGCCGCCGCGACCGCGTCCGACTCCTCGACGGTCGTGAGGATGCCGAGGTCGTCGCGCAGCCATTCGACGTTCGTGCCCGCGGCGAGCATGGCCGCCTCGAGCCCCCACGTGTCGGTGCCGTCGGCGCGACGGGTCACGATCGGGAAGCATCCGCCGTCGGGGCCGCGCTCGTCGAAGCGCGGCCGATCGGGGCCGTAGACGAGGTCGAGCATCCCGCCCGTGCCGAACGTGATCTTCGCGTCGCCCGCGTGCACGCAGCCCTGCCCGAGCAACGACGCCTGCTGGTCGCCCATGATCCCGGCGATCGGCGGCGCGCCCTCCAGCGCGCTCGCGACGCCCGCGACGCCGGACGAGTCGACGACCGCCGGCAGCATGCTCTCGGCGATCCGCAGCACGCCGAGTGCGGCGTGGTTCCAGGCGTCGTTCGCCGGTGTGCGCAGCGCGGTGACCTGTGCGTTGCTCGCGTCGGAGCACGTGCAACGCGCCTTCCGAGAGGTGCCACGCGATCCAGGTGTCGACCGTGCCGAACGCCAGGTCGTCGGCCCGCGAGCGGTCGGGGTCGACCGCGTCGAGGATCGACTCGACCTTCAGCGCGCTGAAGTTCGGCGGGAAGCGGTAGCCGTCGGGCCGCAGCTCGAGGCACCGACCGACGACACGGAGGTCCTGCCACCCCTGCCCGGGCGCGACGGGCTCGCCCGTGCGCCGGTCCCAGACGATCGCCGACGCACGCTGGTTGGCGATGCCCGACCGCGTCGACCGGACCGGCGTCGGCGAGGCTGCGGCGCGCGAGGTCGAGGGCGGCGCGTGCCATCGCGGCGGCGTCGAACTCGACCAGCCCGGGCGCCGGCGAGTCGGGGAGCAGTGGGGCGCGGTGCTCGACGACGACCCGCACGCCGGCGTCGACGACGGCGCTGCGCACCGACGACGTCCCGACGTCGACGACGAGAACCCGGCCTGCTGGTTGCGTCTGCTCACCTCGTATGTCGAGGGTTCAGGGACGCACGTTGGCAAGTCCGGACATGCGTCCCTGAACCCTGCTCCGCGAAGGTGAGCGGACGCAACCAGAGAGAGGTCATGGCCAGGCGGGGCTGGGGCCGAACGGGCTGGGAAGGCCGAGCTTCCCGGGGTTGAGGATGCCGTTGGGGTCGAGCGCGCCCTTCACCGCCGCGAGCACGTCGAGACCGTCGCCGAGCGCCTCGCGCACGAAGCGGGCGCGGTTGAGTCCCACCCCGTGATGGTGGCTCAGGGCGCCGCCGTGCTCCAGCACGGCCCGCGTCCCCGCGTCCCACGCGGCGCGGTAGTACGCCTCGCGCTGCTCGGGCGGGGGCTGCCCGGCGAACGTGAAGTAGAGGCACGCGCCGTCCGCGTACGAGTGCGACTGGTGCGCCGACGCCACCATCGTGTGCTCGACGCCGCTGGATCGCCGCGGTGGCTTCCTCGTAGATCGACGGGAGGTCGCGCCAGCGCGCGGCGATCTCCATGGTGTCGACGACGTAGCCGCGCGAGATGAGCGCCTCGAGCGCGCTCACGTCGTTGCGGTGCTCGAGCCAGCGGCCGACCAGCGCGTCACCGTCGAGTGCGCCGCTCGCTGCGCACTCCTCGTGCACGACCGCGCATCACCGCGTCGACCACGGTGGCGTCGCCCTCGTCGAGGACGAGCAGTGGGTGCACGCCCGCGCCGGTCTCGAAGTTCCGCTGGCCCTCGATGTCGTCGTACAGGCGGAGCACCGCGGGCGTGGCGCCCCGGTGCAGGATCCGCCGGCATGCGTCGAGGCCCTCGGCGAACGAGGTGAAGCCGTACGCGGCCCGCCGCTCGACGGGCGGCAGCAGGGTGCAGGCGCAAGCGCGCGCCGGTGATCACGCCGAGCGTTCCCTCGCTGCCGACGAACAGCTGCGTGAGCTCGGGGCCGACCGCCTGGCGCGGGGCGCGCCGCCCGTCGAGACGACGCGTCCGTCGGCGAGCACGACGTCGAGCCCGACGACGATGTCCTCGATCTTCCCGTAGCGGGTCGAGTACTGACCGGCGCCGCGGCACGCGAGCCACCCGCCGACGGTGGAGAGCTCCACCGACTGCGGCCAGTGACCGACCGTGACGCCGTGCGTCTCGCGCAGCTCGTCCTCGAGCACGTCGCCGAACGTCCCGGCGCGCACGTCGACGACCAACGAGTCGCGGTCGACGCCGACGATGCCCTCGAGGCCACAGCAGTCGAGCACCACGCCGCCGTGCACGGGGACGCTCGCACCGCACACACCGCTGCGACCCGCGGCCGCCGTGACCGGCACGCGCGCCTCGTTGCAGACGCGCAGGACGGCGACCACCTCTTCGACGCTCGCCGGGCGCACGACGGCGCACGCGCGCGCCGCGATCTGGTCGTCGAGGGCCCAGATCATGGCCAGCGGCCACCAGTCGCGGCTCGACTCGGAGAGGGCGGCTGCGTCGGTGGTGACGTCGGCGCACGCGCCTCGCAGCTGCTCCAGCAGCGCGTCGTCGACGGCGACGGATGGCGCTGCGAGGTGTGCGGTCACCTCGCCGGCGCCGCCGAACGCGATCGGTGGCGTCGGCGCCCCCCGGTTCGTGTCCACCGCGATCGCCGGCCGGGCTACGCCCCGAGAGACGCGTCGAGCGCGGCCTCGGGGAGGTCGGCCGACGCGCGCTCCTGTGCGATCGACCGCCGGTAGGCATCGACCTGGCGCGCCGTCTCCGCGGCGTCCCAACCGAGCTCGGGCGCGATCAGCGCGGCCACCGACTCGGCTGCGGCGGACGACGCATCACGCGCCAGCAGGCGCGCCCGCGTGCGGCGCGACAGCACGTCGTCGAGCGTCCGGGCCATCTCGTGGCGCACCGCGTGGACGGCCTCGGCGCGCTGGTACGGCAGCCCGGGGACGAGTGCCTCGCCGAGGTCGTGATCGGCCGCGACGAGATCGAGCACGGCAGCCATCTCGGTGCCGTACCGGCCACCCAGGTGCTCGTGCAGGCTCGGCTCCGCGGATTCGGGCGCGGCCTCGTAGCCGTCACCGCCGATGATCGTGAGGCGCTTCGTGCGGCTCTTCATCCGCCGGCGCTTGAACAGGACGCCGCGCACCGCGGCGTCGATGGTGTCCTGTGCCATCTGCCGGTACGTGGTGAGCTTGCCGCCGTTGACCGACACGAGACCGTTCTCGGAGACGAGCACGCCGTGGCGGCGCGACAGGTCGGCGGTGCGCTCGCTCGACGCGGTGCGCAGGAGCGGGCGCAGCCCGGCCCAGGTCGCGACGACGTCCTCGCGCCCGATGGGCTCCTCGATCGCGAAGTTCAGCGCGCCGAGCAGGTAGTCGACGTCGTCGGGCGTGCACTGCGGGTCGTCGAGCGGACCGTCGTAGTCGGTGTCGGTCGTCCCGATGTAGGTGACGTCGCCCCAGGGCACGACGAACACCGAGCGCTTGTCCTTCGGGACGGGCACGATCGCCGCGATGTCGTTGCGCACCTTCGCCCAGGGGACCGTGACGTGGATCCCCTTCGCCGGACGTATCGACTCGGGATGCGTCCCCTCGTCCATCGTGCGGACGTCGTCGGACCACACGCCGGTCGCGTTCACGACCGCGCGGGCCCGAACGTCGATCTCGTCGCCGTCGGCCTCGACGCGTGCGCCGCGGACCTTGCCGTCGTCGCCCTTGAGCAGCGACACGACCTTCGTGTAGTTCGCGATCGCCGCCCCGTGGCTCGCCGCGGTCCGTGCGATCGCGAGCGTGAGGCGAGCGTCGTCGGTGCGGCAGTCGTAGTAGAGGTACGCGCCGGCGACGTTGTCCTCCCGCAGCGTCGGCATGTGCCGGAGCGCCTCGGGCTTGGTCAGGCGCTCGTGCTTCTTGCGGATCCGCAGGCCCCCGGTGAGGTCGTACATCCACATCGCGCCGCCGAGTGCGCGTGCGACCCGACGGTCGATCAGGCCGTCGCGGGTCAGGATCGGGATCAGGAACGGGAGGATCCGGACGAGGTGCGGTGCGTTGTCGAGGATCCGGTGCCGCTCCCGCAGGTTCTCGTAGACGAGCGCGATCTCCCGCTGCTGGAGGTAGCGGATCCCGCCGTGGACGAGCTTCGAGCTCTTGGACGACGTCCCGGAGGCGAAGTCGTCTCGCTCGACCAGGGCCGTCTTCAGGCCCCGGGACACGGCGTCGAGCGCGCAGCCGACGCCGGTGATGCCGCCCCCGATGACCAGCACGTCGAACTCCTCGTCGCCGAGCCGGCGCAGCGCGTCGGCCCGGTCGAAGGGAGGAAGTGGTGGCACGGCGCCAGGTTACCGGCCGGTAAGGAGGGTTCCGGTGGCCGTCACACGACGGTGCCCGCGGTCCCGTCGTCGGTGACGACGGCGTGTCCGGCCTGGGTCCACGCCTCGAGGCCCCCGACGAGGTTGGCGGCGTCGTAGCCCGCGGCGACCAGTGCCTGGGTCACCCGGGCCGAGCGGGCCCCGGTGCGGCAGACCACCACGAGCAGGCGCCCCTGTGGAAGCTCGGCCTGGCGGTCGGCCAGCTCTCCCATCGGGATCCATTGCGAGGCCTCGACGTGTCCGGCAGCCCACTCCTCCGGCTCCCGCACGTCGAGGACGGCGGCTTCGGGATCGGCGTCGAGCCGCGTTCGGGCCTCGTCGACGGTGAGCGCAGGGATCCGGTCCGTCATCCCCTCATCCTGCCACCCTGAGGTCCGCAGATACCCCTCCCCGGTATAGAAAGATCTTCTTCCGCTCAAGATCGACTCCGCCGCGTGCCGACACCACAATGGAGGGCGGGCGAGCACGAATCGAAAGGGGACCGGGATGCGAGGGATCGCGCCGATCACTTTCCGTCTTCTGGGTGGTGGTCTCCTCGCGTTCGCGGCCCTCGGTGGGTTCCTGCAAGCCAGCGCCGAGGCGAAGTCGTGCGACCAGCCCAACATCTGGTGCGCCGGCGACAACGGGAACGGCAACGGCAACGGGCCGCCGACCTCGGACCCGCCGACGACCACGCCGACCGACCCGCCGACGAGCACGCCGACCGACCCGCCGACGAGCACGCCGCGCACGGATCCGTCGACGACCACGACGGAGCCGTCCACGACCACGACCACGGGGCCGTCGACGACCACGACCTCGACGACGACTCCCACGAAGCCGACGACGCCGACGACGCGTCCGTCCGGCCCGGGGATCCCCAACTCGGGCGGCGGTCCGCGGCCCACGAACCCGCCCGCGGTGGTCCAGCCGCCACCGGCCCAGGACGTCACGATCGTCGAGTCGCTCACCGAGCTCGCAGCGGAGGGTCTGCCGACCGCTTCGCCGCCGTCACCACCACGATGTTCGTCGTCGTCGTCGTCGGTGAACCCGGCGGCGGAGATCGCCGCGCAGGTCGAAGCCGCGGCGAGCGTCCCCAACCAGATCGAGGTCGCGTCGCCGACGCCCGCGCCGTCCCGGTGCGCGCACCCGGCTTCCCGATCCCGCCGGACCTTGACGACGACGCGTCCGTGCCGATCGGAATGGCCATCGGCCTCGCGGTCGGTGGTCTCGCGACCGGCTTCGTCGTGGCGCTCGGCGTCCTCGGCAAGTTCGGCACCCGCAAGGTCTGAGCCAGCGGGTCTGAACCGCCGTGCGTCAGCCGGCGGCGACCAGCTCGCTCGCCAGCGCGCGCGCCGCGCGGTAGTTCGCCTTGCCCGCCGCGGAGCGCTCGAGGTCGTCGATGACGAAGAAGCGCTTCGGCCGCTTGTAGCCCGAGAGGCGCCCCCGACAGAACGCGTCGAGCGTCGCCTCGTCGAGCGTCGTGTCCCGGCGCGGCGACGACGAGCGCGACGACCATCTCGCCGTACCGGTCGTCGGGCACACCGACGACGAGGCAGTCGCCGACGGCCGCGTGCTCGCGGAGCAGCAGCTCGACCTCCTCGGGGTACACCTTCTCGCCGCCGGTGTTGATGCACGCCGAGCCGCGCCCGAGCAGCCGGATGGTTCCGTCCGCGTCGACGGTGCCGTAGTCACCGGGGATCGAGTAGCGCACGCCGTCGTACGTGCGGAACGTCGCGGCCGTCTTCACGTCGTCCTTGTAGTAGCCGAGCGGGAGGGCGCCGGTGACCGCGACGAGCCCGACCTCGTCGGTTCCCGGCGTCACCGGCCGGCCCGACTCCTCGTCGAGCACGCGCGACGCGGTCGTTGACCGCGAAGCGAGCCGGCTTGATCTCCGCGTCGGCGGTCGACGGCCGAGCGGCTCATCAGCCCCTCGGACGCGCCGAGCGAGTCGATGAGCGTGACGTCGGGGAGGTGCCGCAGCAGCCCCGCCTTCGTCTCGGGGCTCCACGTGACGCCCGACGACGTGATCGCTCGGAGCGACGTGAGGTCGTAGCGGTCGGGCGCGGCGTCGAGCACGTCGAGCAGCGGGCGGGCGAACACGTCGCCCACGATCGTGAGGACCGCGACGTCGTTGCGTGCGACCTCGCTCCACAGGCGCTCGGCGTCGAGGCCGGGCGCGTCGACGAGCACGACCGTGCCGGCGCCGGCGAGGGTCGAGAGCGCGATGAACAGGCCCGTGCCGTGCATGAGCGGACAGGCCGGCAGGCACGTGCCGGTGCGCTTGCCGGCACGCGCCGACGCCACCGGGTCGGGCGGCTCGGTGCCGGGCCGGCCCATCTGCCAGAGCGCGCGGTACAGGTCGTCGTTGCGCCACATGACGCCCTTGGGCATCCCGGTCGTGCCGCCCGTGTAGAGGAAGATCAGGTCGTCGCCGTCGGGCTCGCGGGCCGACCACGCACCGGTCGGCGCCGCGGCCGCGAGCGCCGCCTCGTACGCCGGGCCCGTCTCCAGCACGACGGCGAGGTCACGGGCTCGGCGACGCGTCGTCGACCGCGTCCGCGAACGCGGGATCGTGGACGAGCGCGACGGCGTCGCAGTTGTCGAGGACGTAGTGCACCTCGTCGGCGACGTAGCGGTAGTTGACGTTGACGGGCACCGCTCCGAGCAGCAGTGCGGCGAAGAACGCCTCGAGGTACTCGGGGCGGTTCGTCATGTCGAGGGCGACCTTGTCGCCCGTCCGCACGCCGCCGTCCCAGAGGTGCGACGCCAGGCGTGCCGACCGGTCGGCGAGCTCGCCCCAGCTGACGCGGCGATCGCCGCAGATCAGCGCGTCCCGGTCGGGGACCTCACGGGCGATCCCCGACCACACGGCAGCGAAGCTCCATCCCGACACGGCGAACGAGGCTAGTGAGCGTCTCGCGGCATGATGGCTTCGTGACCTTCCCGGACCCCCTCGGTCTCGTCGGCACCGCATCCGACCTCGCACGCGCCGGCGTCGCACGCGCGGTGCGCCTGCGCGTCACCGGGCGGCGCGGACCGCAGGTCACGCTCGACGGCGACCAAGGATGGTTCGGCCCCGACTCGGTGTCGTGGCGCGTGCACGCCGACCTCGCGACGGTCGTCGGCGGGCTGCGCGCTCTGCTGTACCAGACGCTGCACCCGCTGGCGATGGCGGGTGTGGCACAGCACTCCGACTACCGGCATGACCCGTGGGGACGCCTTCACCGCACCGCCGAGTACATCGCCGCGACGACCTACGGCACGTGCGAGGAGGCCATGCGCGCGGTCGAGCGCGTCCGCGGCGTTCACCAGCACGTCAACGGCATCGCCTCCGATGGGCGTCCGTACTCGGCGAACGACCCGGAGCTGCTCACGTTCGTCCACACGACGGAGGTCGACAGCTTCCTCGTCGCGTACCAGCGCTATGCCGCCGGGCTCTCGCCCGAAGACGCGGACCGCTACGTGGCCGAGATGGGGTTCGTCGCCCGCCAGCTCGACGCCGACCCCGTGCCGACGACGGTCGCCGAGCTGCGCGAGGTGCTGGCGGGCTACGAGCTGCGCTCCACGCCCGAAGCACGTGACGCGCTCCGGTTCCTGATGCTCCCGCCCATGCCGCTCTCGGTGCGCCCGACGTATGCGCTCATCGGCGCGGCCGCGGTCGAGCTGCTCCCGCTGTCGGTGCAGCTCGAGCTGCGGCGCGGTGGTGCCACCACCGTGGGGACCGTTGGCCGTGCGTCCTGCGTTGCGCGTGCTCCTCGGCACCTTGCGGTGGGCCGTCGGTGAGTCACCGACGCTCGCCGCAGCACGCACGCGCGTGTTGCGCGCGACCTGAGCGACCGAGGCGGGCGACCTAGCGGGCTATCACGGGCGACCTACGGCGGGAAGGATTCCCGGCTCGGTCGTACCGAGTGCGGGGGCGACCACCCGGGAGTCGACGTCGAGCACGAGGGGGAGGGCCCGCACGTTGTCGACGGTGCGCTGGAAGTCCCACCCGACGTACGCGATGCCGGCGAACGGCACCAGCCCGGCGCCGTAGCGCGCGAGCAGACGCCGCGCCACCATCTTCACGACGTGGCGCGTCACGTGCCGCCGCATCCGGCCGCCCGACTGCTCACCGGTCATGGCGAAGATCACGTCGTCGGCGACCTGTTGCGGTGTCGGGTCGAAGCCCGCTGCCCGGAGGTCGTGCAGGCGGAGCGACGCGGCGACGTAGAGCTCGACGGCCAGGGCCACGACGTTCGCCGCGATGACGATGGGGAGCGTCGGTGGCACGGCGGTCCCGGCGGAGACGAGCGCGGCGATGGCCTCGATCTCCTCGCTCGCCGCGGCGAGGCCGCCCGCCGTCGCGAGGATCGCCTTCGCGCTCGAAGTGCGATGCACGGGCAGCGGATGGGCGACGAGCAGCGGCATGACGACCGTGAGCAGGTGCTCGGTCTCGGTCTCGACCGCCTCGTGCGCCTGCGCGGGGGTACGCACCTTGCGCATGCGGTACACGGACTTCGCCAGCTCGGGAATCGCTTCCTTCGGCAGCGCCTGCAGCGTCGTGCGCGTCGCGTTGGCCAGCTTCTTCGTCGCACCCGCGGACGAGACGGTGCGTGTCGCACCCTTCGTCATGTCGCGCGCGACCAGCTTCATGCTGCCGGCGACGTCACGCGCGGCGCTGCTGACCTTGGATCGGGAGATCGTTGGGATGCCCGCCATTGGAAACCTCGACCCTAGGAACGCCCTGAACGACACGATCGTTCCCGGCGATCGTTCCCGTTGCTGCGTGTGCCGAACCTTCCTCAGACGGGACCAGTCGGGACGGCCCTAGACGGGACGGCGCTCGTTGAGCACGAGGGCGTTGTCGCGCAGCACCAGCTGCCGATCGGCCTCGTCGAGCTCCTTGAGCTCGTTGACGTAGTCGAGCGGCTGGGGCATGCCCTCGATGTGCGGCCAGTCGCTGCCGAAGATCACCCGGTCGGGACCCATCAGGTCGACGACCTCGTAGACGTCGTCCTCCCAGAACGGGTTGATCCACACGTGACGGCGAAACGTCTCGGTCGGGTCCTCGGTGAAGTAGCCGGGCATCTTGCGCTCCGTCGAGCGCAGCTTCTTGAAGAGGTCGGGCAGGAACTCGGAGCCGTTCTCGACCGACGCGACGCGCAGGTTCGGGAACCGGTCGAAGAGCTTGCCGAACACGAGCGTGATCAGGAAGTCGTACGCGGCGCGCTCGATCGCGAACACGCGCACCGACGGTGCCCAACCGCCTCCGGAGAACCCGGCGCTGAACCGGTCGTCGGCGTACCCGTTGCTCGAGTACCCGCTGTCGCCAGCGTGCACGACGACCGTGATGCCGGCCTCGTTGGCGCGCGCCCAGAAGGGATCGAACGTCGGGTCGGTGGGCGGCAGCTGCCCGTGCACCGTCGTCGGCGCGGCTGGGCGCAGCACGACCGTGCGCGCGTCGTGCTCGAGCGCCCACTCGAGCTCGCGCACCGCCCACTCCGGGTCGGCGAGCGAGAGGTACGGCGACGCGTAGATGCGGTCGCGGTGGTTGCAGCCCCAGTCGTCCTCGAGCCAGCGGTTGAACGCCTGGCACATCAGGGTGACGCCTTCGGGGTCGTCCTTGAGCAGCTCCTCGTAGAGGATCCCGAGCGTCGGGAACAGCCAGATCTTCTCGACGCCCTGGAGGTCCATCACCTCGAGGCGCGCGTCGCGGTCGCGGTACTCGGGGCGGATCGGCTCGCGTTCGCGCAGGAACTCGAGCGGGCTCTTCCCGTCGGGGTTGCCGCGGAAGTAGTCGTGCATCGCGCCGGCCTTGGCGATGGGGTCGAACGTCGGGTTCACCACCGCGTTGCTGACGCGTCCGCCGACGACGTGGTACCTCCGGCCGTCGATCTCGCACCACTGCACGATCCGACGACCGAGCGCCGGGTCGAGGTGGCGGGTGAAGGCGTCGAGCGCCTCGTAGTAGTGGTTGTCAGCGTCGAAGACGCGATAGCCGAGCTCGTGCGTGTCCATCCACCCAGCGTACGCCGCGCCTCATTCGGCGAGCACCTGGGTGCGCCGGCGGCAGCGGTCGGCGACCGCGGCCTGACCGAGCGCGATGACCGCGAAGAGCGCCGCGGCCGGCTTGACGTCCATCCAGTCGAATGCGGCGATCACCAGGGCGAGGACGGCGATCAGGACGGCCGCCCCGAGCCGCACGGTGAAGAGCGGACGGATCGGGCGCCGGCGCGTGCACGCCCCGAGCGCCGCCAGCGCGAGGAACGAGCCTCCGATCGGGATCGCCGTCAGCAGGGTGCGGTCGAGGTCCATCTCGGTGCCGTTGTCGAGGGACACGAGCTCGGCGAAGCCGACGGCGATCCCGACCACGGACACCTGGAACCACAGGTGCGCCAGGAACCACAGCTGGAACGGCACGAAGCTCCGCCGGAGGCCGGCGTCCGGGATGTCGTCGAAGTACGACCACCACACCGCGAAGACGACGAGGAACATCGCGCTCATCACGACGTAGTCGAGCGAGTCGAGCTTGCCGCTGCGCCGAGATCAGCGCCACCTTCACGAAGGCCTCGCCGCACACGATGATCGTCAGCAGACCCAGCCGCTCGATGAGGTGGTGCTCGTCGATGGGCTGCTCCGCACGTCCAGGGCCGCGCACGTAGAAGACCGAGGGCACGACGAGCACGACGAAGCCGACGCCCCAGAGCGCGAACCGTGCCGGGCCGTCGACGAGCGCGGCCACGGCGAAGAGCACTGCCCCGAGCGCGAACTCGTCGCGGCGGGCCCGCGCGACCGCACCAGTGACGCCCTCGACACGTGTGTGCCGCGCGTACATCACGGCGACGTCGAGGCAGAGGAGCGCATACGCGACGGAGACGAAGCCTTCGTGCTGATCGATGCCGTCACCGACGTTGAGTGCGATGAGGAGCAGCAGGAGCATCTGCGCGAGCACGAGCGCACGCTGCGGGACGTCGTCGATGGGGAAGCGGTTCGCGAGCAGCGTCGTCACCAGCCAGATCCACCAGACGGCCGCGAACGACACGATCACCTCGATCATCACGTCGAGGTCGGGGTGTGCGGTCGCCGCCTCGCTGAAGGTGACGATCGTGGCGACGAACACCAGGTCGTAGAACAGCTCCAGCCAGCTCACGAGCTGGGCGCCGGGATTGCGCTCGATCGGCCGCTGTCCCGAAATGCTCATGGGCGGGGAGTATCGTCGTTCACTTGTCCGCCCGCCGAGCCCTGCTCGCGGTGGCCGTCGCCGCACTCGCAGCCCTTGGTGCTGCGTGTGTCCGTCGCGCCGTCGCGCCGCCGCCCGTCGTCCAGACGTGCGACCCGCACTGGCGCGGCTACGTGCTGCCGAGCGACCACAACTACGCGGGCATCGGCGCGTACACCGGCAGCGACCGGTTCATGTGCAAGCCGACCCCGCGCCAGGGGGTCCGAGCCCAGATCCAACACCTGCGCAACTACGCCGATCCGGCGTCGACGCCCTACAACCTGGGCGCGCCGCTCGAGACGCGACCCGGGCTACGACGCGTCCAACTTCGTGAGCTTCGTCTACCACGGCGCGGCGCCCCGGTGGATCGACCTCGAGGGCAAGTGGGCCGTGCCCGGCACCACGTATTGGGACACGATCAAGAGCATCTGCGACAACATGCGCGCCAGTGCAGGGTTTGGGCCGCACTCCCTCACCGTCCCCATCATGGGTGCGCGCCAGCTCACCGCGACGCAGATGGGCGTGTACGTGCGCTCCGTCGGGAACCCGTGGAAGCCGGAGATCACGCCCGAGACGATGGCGAGCATCTACATCGACGAAGGCAACAAGGCCGGGGTGCGCGGCGACATCGCGTTCTGCCAGTCGATCCTCGAGACCGGTTGGTTCTCGTGGCCGTCGTCACCGGCTGCCGCGAGCACGCAGGCGACGACCAACGCGACGCCTGGCTCCCCGCCGTCGAGCGACTCGACGACCACCACGACGACGACGGCCGGCGACCCGAGCACCACGACGACGACCGTCCCGGGTGAGCCGACGACGACGACGAGCACCACGATCGCACCTCCGCCGCCGGCGCCCGCCCTCGATCCCGTGCTCGCCGTGTACTTCGAGCTGCAGCAGGTGCAGGTCCGGTACTAGGCGGCGTCGGAGTGCGCGACGCGCCACGCGGCGGTCGCGGTGTCGACCTCGACGAGATGGCGCACCTCGGCGCACGCGGCGCGCAGCTCCTCGCTGAGCGAGCCGCGCGGGTCGGCGCGCGTCAGCAGCTGCACCTTCGCCTGGAACCGCTCGAGCTGCACGCTCGGTCGCACCGAGAAGCGGGCGAACGTGATGCTGCCCGACCGGCGGAGGTCGACGACGAGCGAGCGGAGCATGCGGAGCGAGTCGGCCGCGAGGACACGGCGGACCGACGGGTCGCCATCGGCCTCGAGGTGGGCGAGCACGATGTCGAGCTCGTCGACGTCGGCGTCGCGCTCATCGGCGGTGCGGCCCACGAGCCGGGCGACCTTCTTGCCGAATCGGCTGCGGATCTCCCGAAGCGGCAGGTCGTCGTCGCCCACGGCGTCGAGCACCATCGCGGCGATCGCCTCGCGCTCGCTGCCGCCGTCGACGAGGACGAGCGAGGCGATGCCGAGCACCTCACCCAGGGACGGCGTCGCCGGGCCGAAGCGGGGACGGGCCTCGTGACGCGCCGCTGCCCACTCGGTGGCGCGGAAGAACTTCTTGGAGAGCCCGATCTCGTCGGCCATCACTTCGGAATGTACCGAGACACCCCCGGTGATCCGCGGATGGCGCCCGGATAGGGTGCGCGACCGTGCGCATCGGGATCTTCGCCGGACACGTCGCCAACGGACCGATCGGGAAGGTGGTCGCCGCGGCACGGTCGGCCGCCGACGACGGCTTCGCCACGTTCTGGCTGCCCCAGATCTTCGGCATGGACGCGCTCACCGCGCTCGCGGTCGCGGGCCACGAGGTCCCCGACATCGAGCTGGGCACGGCCGTCGTGCCCACCTACCCGCGCCACCCGGTGACGATGGCGCAGCAGGCGCTGACGACGCAGTCGATCACCGGCGGGCGCCTCGTCCTCGGCATCGGCCTCTCGCACCAGCCGGTCATCGAGCACATGTTCGGCATGTCCTTCGACAAGCCCGTCCGCCACATGCGTGAGTACCTCGAGGTGCTGGTGCCGCTCCTGCACGGCGAGTCCGTGTCGTTCGACGGGCGAGACGATCAAGGCGAACATCGGCGTCGACGTGCAGGGCGCGACTCCTCCGCCACTGCTGCTCGCGGCGCTCGGCCCGAAGATGCTCGAGCTCGCCGGTCGCGTCGCCGACGGCACCGCGACCTGGATGACCGGGCCCTCGACCATCGCCGACCACGTCGTCCCGACGATCCGCGCGGCGGCGGAGGCCGCGGGGCGCCCCGAGCCGCGGGTGGCCGTCGGCCTGCCGGTCTGCGTCACCGACGACGTCGCGGCCGCGCGCGAGGGTGCCGCGCAGCTGTTCGCGATGTACGGCACGCTCCCGTCGTACCGGGCGATGCTCGACCGCGAGGGTGCGGAAGGCCCCGCCGACGTCGCGGTCGTCGGCGACGAGGACACGGTGAAGGGCGCACTCGAGCAGCTCGACTCGATCGGCGCCGCCGACTTCGTCGCCAACATCTTCGGATCCGCGGACGAGCGCGAACGCACCCGCGCGTTCCTGCAGTCGCAGCTGTAGAGAAAGCGGGCGCCGCCGTCAGTCGGGGGCGATGGAGCCGGCGGCGACGAGGGCCTCGAGCTCGGCGAGCGCCGGGCGAGGGTCGGGGCCGACGAGGATGCCGTGCATGCCGACGGCGCGCGCCGCGTGCACGTTCTGCTCGAAGTCGTCGAGGAACACGGCGCGGCGCGCGTCGGCCGCGGGGATCCCGAGCCGCTCGAGCGCGAGCCGGTAGATCGCCGGGTCGGGCTTGCGGATCCCCTCGAGGCACGAGTCGACGATCACGTCGAAGTGGGCGTCCGCGTCGATCTGCGCGCGCCACATGTCGCCGTACTCGCGCACGTTGTTGGTGAGGATCGCGGTGGTGATGCCCTGCGCGCGCAGGCTGCGCACCGCAGCGATCACCACCCCACGGTCGACGTCGTCGTCGACGATCGAGCGGAACATGTCCCCGGCGTCGAACTGCATGCCTGCCGCCTGGGCCGTGGCACCGATCTCCGCGAGCGCGTCGGCCATGGACAGCTCGCCACGCTCGAGCCGGTGCCACGGGTGATCGGTGTCGGTGTCGTAGTCGCCGAACACGATCCGCACGAACGCCGTGGGATCCGCATCCTGGGAGGACGCGTACGCGTGGGCGGCGACGAAGGGCGACGGCGTGAACACGCCGCCGAAGTCGAACACGACCGCCTCGATCCGCGTGTGGTCACCAGGGACGGGCTCCGACATGCGCCGTAGGGTACGGGAGCGATGACCCGATGAGCCGCGAGCAGACGAGTCCAGCGTTCCCGACTATCCGGGGCTGCTCCGGCTCGACGGACGCCGCTTCGTCGTGCTCGGCGCGGGCCAGGGGATCGGCCGCCAGGCGACGCACGCGCTCGCGGCCGCCGGCGCTCGTGTCGCCTGCGTCGACGTCGAGGCCGAGCGAGCGGACGACGTCGCGCAGGAGGTGGGCGGCGTCGCCGCTCTCCGGTGACATGACCGACCGCGCCGCGATGCAGCTGGTGATGGACGAGGCGGCGGGCGCGCTCGGCGGCCTCGACGGCGTCGTCGACATCATCGGGATGGCGCAGTACGCGTCGGTCGTCGACGTCACCGACGAGGAGTGGGCCTGGCACTTCGACATCGTCCTGCGGCACGCGTACCTCGCGGTGCAGCTCGGTGGCCGCCTGCTCGCCGACCACGGCGGCGTGATGGTCTTCGTCGCGTCGGTGTCCGGCATCACGTCGGCGCCGCGCCATGCCGCGTACGGCGCGGCCAAGGCGGGCCTGATGTCGCTCGTCCGGACCGCGGCCGTCGAGCTGGGTCCGGTCGGCGTGCGCGTCAACGCGGTCGCCCCGGGCGTGGTGTGGACGCCGCGGATCTCGGCCTTCCTGGGCGAGGAGGGCGAGGCGCGCAACCGGGCGAACACGCCGCTGCGGCGCGTCGCGCAGCCGGCCGACATCGCGGCGGCGATCCTCTTCTTGTGCTCCGACCTCGCGGGCTACGTCACCGGCCAGACGCTCGTCGTCGACGGCGGGGTGAGCGCGAAGTTCCCGTACCCGATGGCCGACGACGACGGGACGACCTGAGGGCACTCCTCGCTAGGGTGACGCACCCCGAGAGGAGCGGACGATTCGTGAGCGCGGCACCGTCGGACAGGAAGGTGGGCTTCACCTCCGAGCTGGGCCTCGCCGTCACCGGCGGCGCCGACTCCCTCCGCGGCACCGCGCCGATCCAGCCCGAGCTGTGCGTGCCGGAGTGTGGCGTGCTGCGGCCGTCGGTGCTGCTGACCTGGGCCGACATCCTCATCGGCTCGCTCGCGAACGAGCACACGCTGCCGCGGATCTGCATGACGGTCGACCTCAGCGTGCGGATCGTGGAGCCGATCCCCGCCGGCGTGGAGCTCGAGTCGCTCGGGCGGCTGCTCAAGGCCGGCCGCACGCTCACGTTCGGCGAGACGACGTTCACCGTCGGCGGGGTCGGACGGGCCGGCCGCGGTCGCGCTCGGCACGTTCGTGGCGTCGCCGCGGCCCCAGGACACGTCGGTGTCGTTCGTCGCGCGGGGAGGGTGCGATGTCGGAGCGTGACGTCGTCTCGCCGCCCGCGTCGGTCTCGACCATGCTCGGCAGCCGCGTCGTCAGCCCCGGTGTCGTCGAGGTGCCGCGCCGCGAGCGCCTCCTCAACTGGGCCGACACCGTGCAGGGCGGCGCGATCGCCGCGTGCGCCGAGGAGGCGGTGCTCGCGCTCGACGGTGTCGCTCGCGCCGACCGAGCTCGAGATCCGCTACCTCGGTGCCGTGCGCGAGGGCCCGATGCGCGCCACCGCGACCCGGCTCGGGCCGTGGGTGCGCGTCGAGGTCATCGACACCGGCAACGACGATCGACCCGTGGCGATCGCCGCGGCACGGAGGGGCTGAGATGGCGCGGCGCCTCCCGAGCACGACGACCGGACGGCTCGAGGCGTTCAGCGACGGCGTCATCGCGATCGCGATCACGCTGCTCGTCCTCGAGATCAGCGTCCCGCACGCTGACGCGGGTGACCTCGGCGAGGCACTCCTCGACCAGTGGCCGTCGTACGCCGCGTTCGTCCTGTCGTTCGTCGTCATCGGGATCATGTGGGTGAGCCATCACTCGATGTTCGAGCGCATCGCCGCGGTCGATCGCCGGCTCCTCTTCCTCAACCTGCTGCTGCTCCTCGGGATCGCGTTCCTGCCGTTCCCGACTGCGCTGCTGGCGGAGTACGTCCGGGAGGGCGGGAGCAACTCGCACCTCGCCGCCGCGATCTACAGCGCGAACATGGCGCTCGTCGGCGTCGCGTTCTGGATGATGTGGCGCCACCTCTACCAGCGCCCGCACCTGCTCGTCGTAGGGATCGATCGCGAGATGGCGCGTGGCGCGATGCACCGGTCGTTGGTCGGTCCGATCGTCTACACGCTTGACGATCGGCTGGCGTTCATCAGCGCCGGTCGCGTGCTTCGTCGTCTACGGGCTCATCGCGCTGTACTTCGCGGCCGGGCCGTCGTCGAAGGTCGCGACGCCCGACGACCCGTCCGACAAGACCTCTGGCGACACCGGGCGACTGCCTGCCGAAGTGACGGACGAGACCAAGGAGGCGTGATGTCGTTCCTCCAGATCGACAAGCCCCGCGACCACGTCACGCTCGTCACCCTCAACCGCCCGGAGCGCATGAACGCGATGGCGTTCGACGTGATGATCCCGCTCCGCGACGCGCTGCGCGACGTCAGCATCGACAACGACTGTCGCGTCGTCGTGCTCACCGGCGCCGGGCACGGGTTCTGCTCCGGCGCCGACCTCGTCGGCACGCGGGATGGTGCCGAACATCGACGGGCTTGCAGCGCACGAGCATCGCCCGACGGGCGATGAAGGTGCTCGACGACGTGATCCTCTCCGTCCGCGACATGCACCAGCCGGTGATCGCCGCGGTGAACGGCGCCGCGATCGGCGGCGGGTTCTGCCTCGCGGCAGCGTGCGACATCCGCATGGCGTCGGACACCGCGTACTTCCGCGCCGCCGGGATCAACAACGGGCTCACGTCGACCGAGCTCGGCATCAGCTACCTGCTGCCGCGCCAGATCGGCTTCGCGCGGCGCGTTCGACATCCTGCTGACCGGGCGCGACGTCGATGCCGCCGAGGCCGAGCGCATCGGCTTCGTGTCGCAGCAGGTGCCGGGCGACGAGCTCCTCGACCGCTGCTACGAGATCGCGGCGGGCATCATCGGGTTCAGCCACGTCGGCGTCGAGATCACGAAGCAGCTGCTCTGGGCGAGCCTCGACGCGGGCAGCCTCACCTCGCAGATGAACCACGAAGGGCCACGCGCAGCTCTACGTGCGCATGACCACCGGCAACTTCGAGGAGAAGATCGCCGCCTGGAAGGAAGGCCGCACCCCCGTCTACACGGACGAATAGCTGGTTGCGTAGCTGACCCGTCGTCAGGAGGGTTCAGCAACGCACCTCAGGCGAGCACGGCCTTCGCGAACGCGCGCATCTCGCGCGCCCAGTCGGGTCCGGACGGCGTGTAGAGCAGCTCGGTGACGCCCGCGGCGGCGGACGCCTCGACGTGCTCGCGGATCTCGTCCGGCGTGCCGACCCAGCCGAACCCCGCGACGCTCTCGCCCGCCGCCTCGAGGACGGCCTCGTCGCGTGGCATGACGTGGCTCGCGTGCCCCTCGTGCACCGCGAGGTGGCGCTCACCCTCGGGTCGCTCGGCTTCGAGCGCGGCGCGCCACTCGGCGCCGAGCGGCAGCCCGTCGACCGCGGCGCCCGCGGCCTGGTACGTGCCGTGGTACGCGAGCACGTACCAGGGGCCGACCGTGTCGCGCACCCACGCGGAGCCGACGTCCTCGCCCTCGTCGAGCACGGTGCCGTTGACCATCTGGACGCACCAGTCGAAGCCCTCGACGCCACCGCCGACCGTGATGATCCCGTCCGCGATCTCCCGCGCGATCTCCTGGCCCTTCGGCCCCATCGCCGAGAGCAGCAGCGGCACGTCGATCGGACGGGGCACGCTGAGCTCCGGGTGATGCAGCATCTGCGTGCGGGCGCCCTCGTAGTCCGACGACCTCGCCGCGCAGCAGGCCACGCAGCGCCTCGAAGTAGTCGCCGCGTCGTCTTCCACGAGAGCGCGTCCTTGCCCATCACCCAGCGCGCGCTCGCACCGGTGCCGAAGCCGTACGACACGCGCCCCGGCGCGATCCCTTCGAGCGTCGCGATGGCGGCTGCCGTCGTCATCACGTGGCGCAGGTTCGGCACGAGGACGGCGGTGCCGAGCGGCAGCGCCGTCTCGCGTGCCGTGAGCGCGAGCCACACGAAGATGTCCTCGTAGACGCCGGCCGAGTCGAACAACCAGACACGCTCGTACCCGAGGTCTTCCGCGAGCCGCGCGTACTCGACCGTGCGCGGCCCCGGTGGGAACCCGACCGTGAGCTTCGGTGTCGCTGCCATCGCCGCAGCGTAGGGTGCGGCTCGACGTGGGAGCCCCGGGTCTTCCCTGAGCGGTCTACCGTGACGGCCCGGGGGACGACCGCGACGACGGAAGGCGCGACATGAGCTTTCTCGACAAGGCCAAGGATGCGGCGAAGACGATCGGCGACAAGGCCCAGGAGGGCATCAAGGCCGGTCAGGACAAGCTCGACGAGACGAAGACGAAGAAGAAGATCTCGGACCTGAAGGAAGAGCTGGGCGGGATCCTCTACCAGCAGAAGACGAGCGGCGCGCCGGCCGACGCCGACGCACGGATCGACCGCATCGTCGCGGACATCACCGCGGCGGAGGCGAGCCTCGCCGAGTGACCCGGCGCACGACCGCGCACCCGACCCGCTGATGCGGGCGGCACGGTGCCACGCCTACGACGGGATCGACGCGGTCACCGTCGACGACGTCCCGGTACCCCCGGTCGGGCCGGGGGACGTGCGCGTCGCGGTGCGAGCCGCGGCGATCAACTTCCCCGACCTCTTGATGCTCGAGGACAAGTACCAGATCTCGCACCCGCCACCGTTCACGCCGGGCAGCGAGTTCAGCGGCGTGGTCGAGGAGGTCGGGGACGACGTGACCGCCCTCACGCCGGGTGACCGCGTGTTCGGCGCGACGCTCGTCGGCGCGTTCGCCGAGCAGGTCGTGGTCGGCGCCGGCGCGGTGCAGCGCATCCCCGACGCTGTCGACTTCGGGAGCGCAGCCGGGTTCGGCGTCGCGCACGAGACCGCGTGGCACTCGCTGCGGTCGGTCGCCGAGGTGCACCCGGGCGACTGGGTGGTGGTGCTGGGCGCGGCCGGTGGCGTCGGGCTCGCCGCCGTCGAGATCGCGCACCATCTCGGCGCGACGGGTGCTCGCGGCGGCTGCGGGTGCCGACCGGCTCGCAGGTGTGCGAGACGCGCGGCGCCGAGGCGCTCGTCGACTACCGAGCCGAAGACCTCAAGGTCCGCATCAAGGAGCTCACCGACGGCGGCGCCGACGTCGTGCTCGACCCCGTCGGCGGCCCGTACGCCGAGGCCGCACTGCGCGCGATGCGACGCGACGGACGGTTCGTGACGGTCGGCTACGCATCGGGGGAGATCCCCCGCATCCCGCTCAACCTCGTGCTGCTGAAGGGTGTCGTCATCAAGGGCTTCGAGATGGGCAGCTTCATCTTCCGTGAGCCCGAGGCGATGCTGCGCGGGCGCGCCGAGCTGCTCGAGCTGCTGGCGACGGGCGCGCTCCGGCCGCACATCGGCGGAACCTTCGCGCTCGAGGACGTGCAGGACGCGCTGCGCGCGGTCGCCGAGCGCCGGACGACCGGGAAGGTGCTCGTCGAGGTCAGGTGACGAGCGACGGGCGCACGTCCTCGTCGAGGAAGCCCACGACCGCGTTCGAGAAGATGTCGTTCTGGTCGCCGGCGACCATGTGCGAGGCATCGCCGACGTCGACGAGCCGGGAGCCGGGGATCGTGCGCGAGGAACTCCTGGACGCCCTCCTCGGTGACGATGTCGCTGAGCAGGCCGCGCACCAGGAGCGTCGGCACGCGGATGTTGGCGAGCGCCGCGTCGAACAGCTGCTGGAAGTCTTCGCGCGGCGCCTCGGTGCGCCCGTGGTCGATGAACTTCGGGTCCCAGTGCCAGTACCAGCGACCGTCGGGCTTCTGGCGCAGGACCTTCATCAGGCCCGCGGGGTTCACGCGCTTCGTGCGGTTCGGTGTGTACCCGGCGATGGCCTCGGCTGCGTCCTCGAGCGTCGCGAAGCCCTCGAGCCCCGACGACATGAAGTCGTGGATGCGCTGGAGCCCTTCGGGGTTGGAACGCGTCGTGATGTCGACGATGACGAGACCCGACGACACGACGCGGTCGCTGCCACCCTCGGCGATCATCGCGGCCACGCCACCGAGCGACGCGCCCGACGAGCACCGGTGGACGCCCGAGCGCGTCGCTCACCGCGAGGCAGTCGGACGAGTACGCGGTGAACGAGTAGTCGCCCTTCAGCGACCACTCGCTGTCGCCGTGGCCGCGCAGGTCGATCGACACCGCGCGCCAGCCGTGCTCGGCGAGCGTCTGCGCGGTGCCGCCCCAGGCGTGGCGGGTCTGCCCACCGCCGTGCATGAGCAGCACGGGCCAGGCGTCGGGGTCACCCCACTCGTCGCCGACGAGGTGGATGCCCTCGAACCCTTCGAACCGGACGAGTCGTGGTTCCATCACTGTCGCATCCTGGCATGCTCTCCCGTGATGGAGCACAGGACGCTCGGGCGGTCGGGACTCAAGGTGTCGGTGGCCGGTCTCGGCTGCAACAACTTCGGCATGCGCATCGACCAGGACCGCACGAACGAGGTGGTCAACGCCGCGCTCGAAGCCGGCATCACGTTCTTCGACACCGCGCGCATCTACGGCGGCGGGAAGTCGGAGGGGATGCTCGGCGCCGCGCTCGGGAGCCGCCGGGCCGACGTGATCGTCGCGACGAAGTTCGGGCTGGGCCGGGGCCCCGACGACCTCGGCGGATCCCGGCGCCACGTGATCGCGTCGGTCGAGACGAGCCTCCGCGAGCTCGACACCGACTGGATCGACCTGTTGCAGCTCCACTTCCCCGACGTCGTGACGCCGATCGAGGAGACGCTCGACGCGCTGACCGATCTCGTGCACGCCGGCAAGGTGCGCTACGTCGGCTGCTCCAACTTCACCGGCTGGATGATCGCGGACGCCGACTGGACCGCACGCACCCGCAACCTCGAGCGCTTCGTCTCCGCGCAGAACGAGTGGAGCCTGCTGCAGCGCGACGTCGAGACGGAGGTCGTCGGCGCCTGCGAGCGCTTCGGCCTCGGAGTGATCCCGTACTTCCCGCTCGCTTCGGGACTGCTGACGGGCAAGGTCCGCCGCGGTGAGTCGCCGCCGGAGAACAGCCGCCTGGCGGCCGATCACTTCGCCCACGTCCTGCACGACGAGAACTTCGACCGGCTCGACCGACTCGAGAAGTGGGCGGCGGAGCACGGACGGACGCTCACCGAGGTCGCGCTGTCCTGGCTCGCGAGCCATGCGGTCGTCTCGTCCGTGATCGCCGGTGCGACCTCGCCCGAGCAGGTCACCACGAACGCGGCCGCGACCCGCACCGATCTCACCGCAGAGGAGATCGCCGAGGTCGCCACGCTCGTGCAGTGATGGCGCTCGCCACGATCGCGAACGTGCCGATCCTCGATGTCGGACCACTGGAGATGGTGGCCGCCGGTGATGCAGTGTGGGTGATCGAAGGCCAGGGGCTCGACGTGCTCGTCCGCCTGGCCACGGGATGAGGGGATACGTGATGGCGGAAGACCAGTCCGATGTCGTGACCGTGGAGCGGGTCATCCCTGCGCCACCCGAGAAGATCTTCGCTCTGCTCGCCGATCCGGCGCAGCACCAGGTCATCGACGGTTCCGGCACCGTGCGCGAAGCGAAGGGTGTGCCGTCGCAGAAGCTCGAGCTCGGCTCGACGTTCGGCATGAACATGAAGATGGGCCTGCCGTACTCGATGGAGAGCGAGGTCATCGAGTTCGAGGACGGCCGGCGCATCGCATGGCAGATCGCGGCCGCCGATCGGGAAGCAGCTCGGGGGTGGCCGCATCTGGCGCTACGAGCTCGAGCCGGTCGACGGCGGCACTCGCGGTCCGTGAGACGTGGGACATCTCGCAGGAGAAGGGTGGAGCAAGTGGCTCGTCGGTCTCGGCGGAGCGCGCAAGAAGGCGGGCGACAACATGGCGAAGACCCTCGAGAACATCGAGCGCATCGTCACGACGTGAGCGTCGTCTCGTGAGCGTCCGGGCTCTCGCGCGCGTCCGCAAGATCTGTCTCGCGCTCCCCGAGGTGAACGAGCGTCCGAGCCACGGCGCGCCGACGTTCTTCGTGCGCGACAAGAAGACGTTCGTGATGTTCCACGACGACCACCACGGCGACGGTCGTCTCGCGATCTGGTGCGCTGCGCCCCCGGGCGCACAGGAGGGGATGATGCAGGCCGAACCCGAACGCTTCTTCCGTCCCGCGTACGTCGGGCACCGCGGGTGGCTGGGCCTGCGCCTCGACCGCGAGCTCGATTGGGACGAGGTCACCGGGGTCATCGAGGACGCGTACCGCACCGTCGCGCCGAAGACGCTCGTCGCGCGGCTCGACGAGAGGGACTGACGAGCCATGAAACCTCTCTTCGTCGACGGCATGAACGTGATCGGTTCGCGTCCCGACGGCTGGTGGCGCGACCGTGACGGCGCGGTGCGCAAGCTCCACGGCCGTCTCGCCTCCCTCGCCCGTGACGACGGCCAGGCGGTCACCCTGGTGCTCGACGGGCGCCCGCTCGACGACCTGCCGGAGGGCGAGCACGACGGCATCGACGTCCGGTACGCGCGTCGCCGCGGCCGCGACGCCGCCGACGATCGCATCGTCGAGCTCGTCCGCGAGGCGAAGGAGCCGGGCGCGCTCACCGTGGTCACCTCGGATCGCGAGCTCGCCGAACGCGTGCGCACGCTCGGAGCCGACGTGATCGGTGCCGGCGCGCTCCTGAAGCGACTCGACGACTAGCCGAGGTCGATCTGCACGCGAGGACGAGTCATGCCGCGATCTCACCGCGACCGCCGCCGCCAGAGCCCGCGCCCGCCGCGGTGGTCCTCGCACCGACGTTCACCGGCTGAGCCGGCGCCCGCCGGCTACGTGGTCGGCGGGCGCGTCGAGGTCGTCGTCGGGCTCGAGGGCAGGCCGGCGTCGTCGCGAGCGTCCTGCAGCTGCTTCGCGTCGCGCAGCCGCGGCGAGATGTAGAGGAAGAACGAGTCACGGTCACCCGACTCGGTCGCGCCGTCGGAGCGCTCGAACGCCTCACCGATCAGGTCGGAGAGGCCCGCGCGCTGCCACTTGATGTCCTTCGCCGTCTCCCGGTTCACCTGCAGCTGCGTGACCGGTGGCGGTGACGGGGTCGGGATCTCGACCGGCTCCAGGCAGATGTCGAAGCCCTCGAGGTCGGACCACTCCTTGAAGACCTTCGGCAGGAAGATCTTCGTCGTGCTCGCGATCCGGTCGAGGTAGAAGGCGTCGTCGATGCCCTCGGTCTTGATCGGCTCCACGTAGTACGCGAGATGGGTGCCGGTCGGCGACTGGCGGTACTCCTCGAGGTCCTGGAGGCTCGCCCGCGTCGTGCGCAGCCCGAGCTTCTTCAGCGCCGGGTCGAAGATCTTGGCGAGCTCATCACGCGTGTACGGGGGCAGGTCGAGCTGGCCGGCGGTCTGGTCGTCGCCGCTGCCGGTGCCGGCCGACGCCACGGTCGCCGGCAGTGCGACCGTGGACGCGCCGATCAGGGCCGCGAGCGCGACGCGGAACGTGACGCGGAGGGGGGACAGCACGCCGGGCAGCCTACCGGCGGGTCGCGGCCGCTCCGCCTCGGGGCACAATGGGTTGACGATGACCGGTGGAGCCACGTTCGACGTCGACGCCTTCGTCGGCGAGTGCCGGGCGGCGCTCCGCGAGACGCAACCCACGCTCGCGGTGCGCGACGTGCTCGACCGCGTGCTCGCCGATGCTCCCTCGATCACGCGCACGCTCGGTCGCGACGAAGGCGGGCTCGAACCGCTCCACGTGTCGGACGACCTCACCGTGCTCAACGTCGTCTGGGCGCCGGGCATGTACCTGTTCCCGCACGACCACCGCATGTGGGCCGTGATCGGGATCTACGGCGGGGTCGAGGACAACGAGTTCTTCCGGCGCGGGCCCGACGGCCGGGTGCAGCGGAGCGGCGGCACGTCGGCCGACGTCGGCGACGTGCTGCTCCTCGGTGCCGACGCGATCCACGCGGTCTCGAACCCGCTCGAGCGCATGACCGGCGGCATCCACGTGTACGGCGGTGACTTCTTCGCGACCCCGCGCAGCGAGTGGGATCCCGAGACGCTCGACGAGCACCCGTACGACGTCGAGCACGCCCGGCGCGCGTTCGCGAAGGCGAACGAAGCCTGGCGGGCGCGCTCCTGACGAACCGCGTCTCGCGGCGTCGTCGTCCGGCTAGTCGCGATCCAGCTCGAGCATCTTGATCGCGTTGCCGCGGAGGATCTTGTAGGCCGTCTCCTCGTCGACGCCCTGCAGGATCTTCTCGCAGTACTCCTTCGAGTTCGGCCACGTCGTGTCGGTGTGCGGGTAGTCGGTCTCGAAGCAGATCTGGTCCTCGCCGACCTCGGCCAGCGAGTTCACGCCGTGCTGGTCCCACGTGAAGCAGCCGAACACGCGGCCGTAGTAGTAGGTGGACGGCGGCTCGGGGCACAGGCGCTTCGCGTGGATCCACGCGTCGTGCTGCTCCCACACGGTGTCGGCGCGCTCGAGCGCGTACGGGAGCCAGCCGATCTGCCCCTCGGAGTACGCGATCTTCAGCTTCGGGAACTGCGCCATCTTGCCGCTGAAGAGGTAGTCACCGAGCGACGCCATCGAGTTGTTGAACGCCACCATGCTGCCCACGCCCGGAGGCGCGTCGGCCGACGACGCGGGGTCGCTCGACGACGAGCCCACGTGCATGCACACGGTCGTGCCGGTCTCCGCGGCGACGTCGAACATCGGGTCCCAGTGACCGGTGTGGATGCTCGGCAGGTCGAGCCGCGTGCGGCAGCTCGCTGAAGCACACGGCGCGCACGCCGCGATCAGCGTTGCGCTTGATCTCGGTGACCGCGAGCTCCACGTCCCACAGCGGCATGATGCAGAGCGGGATGTTGACGCCGATCGCCGGGTCGCACCACTCCTCGACCATCCAGTCGTTGTACGCCTGGACGCACGCGAGCGCGAGCTCCTTGTCGTCGGCCTCGTAGAAGGTCTGCCCGCAGAAGCGCGGGAACGTCGGGAACGGGAGTGAGCCGTCGACCCAGTTGAGCTCGAAGTCCTTCTTGCGCTCGTTCGGGTCCCAGCAGCCCGGGCGCATGTCGTCGTACGTCGTGGCGGTCATGGTCATGACCGTCTTGTCGAACTTCGAGACGTCACCGCCGGGCGTCGCCGCCTTCGGGATGGCGACGAACTTCTTCTGGACGTAGATGAGGTTGCCGTCGTAGATCCAGGCGTCGCCCCACTCGCCGTTCTCGTCCTCGGTCATCTCGTACTTGGCGCCCTTCTTGAGCCTGAAGGCGCCCCACTTCTTGCGCTCGACCCGGGGGCCGCGCTCTCGCCACTTCTCGGGGAGCCACGTCTGCCAGACGTGGGCCGGCTCGACGACGTGGTCGTCGACGCTGATGATCTTCGGCAGCTCCGCCACGGGTGTGTCTCCGTCCTCTTGCTCGGCGTGCGATCCCTGACGCCGATGTCAGGGTCCATCGTAGGCGTCGACGCCGAGGCAGGGCCGGGCCGCGCCCGTCGGGCGTCGACGGCTGCCGTTCGTCGATCAACCTCGGGCGGAGCCCGTCGTGCTGGCGCCGACGTTCACCGGCTGAGCCCGGGCGGTCGCCGGCGCGCCCCTTGTCGCACGGCCGCGTTCGCGGCAGGCTTCTCCTGGACGCCGCGTCTGCGGCGACGGGGGGAGGCAGTGCCATGGGACACCCGAACGAGGATCTCGTGCGCAAGGGCTACGACGCGTTCACGAGTGGCGACATGGACACGCTCACGACGCTGATGACCGACGACATCTCTCACACGGCACCGGGCAACAACCCGACGTCGGGCGAGCACGAGGGGCACGACGACGTGTTCAAGATGTACGGCGACCTGTTCGAGCGGTCGGGCGGCACGCTGGAGATCGAGCTGCTCGACGTCACGGCCAAGGGCGACGACAAGGTCGTGTCGCGGCATCACGCCACGGCCCAACGCGGCGACAAGAAGCTCGACGTCGAGGAGACGCTCGAGTTCACGATCGTCGGCGGCAAGATCGCGCACATCGACGAGAGCTCGTCGGACGTCGGAGCCGAGGACGCATTCTGGTCCGACTGACCCTGACGGCTACCGTCGTCGCATGAGCACCACAGACGACAACGAAGAGATCGTGCGCAAGGGATACGCGGCGTTCTCCGCCGGTGACCTCGACGCGCTCGCCGAGGTGATGTCACCCGACGTGGTGCACCTCGCCCCGGGTTCGAACCAGACCTCTGGGGAGTACCCGGGCGCGACGAGGTGTTCGGTCTCTACGGGAAGCTCTTCGAGCTGAGCGACGGCACGTTCCACCTCGAGCTCGTGAGCACCGAGCCGAAGGGCGACGACCAGGTCGTCGCTCGGCACCGGGGTGGCGGCACGCGCAACGGTCAGACGTACGAGGGCGACTCGACGATCGTGTTCACCATCGTCGACGGCAAGGCCACGCTGCTCGACGAGTCGCACGACGACCAGGCGGCCGTCGACACGTTCTGGGGCTAGGGCAGCGTCACGACGTACGGCCCGATCGTGGGATCGGCAACCGGGTAGTCGGTGACGATGATCTGGGCGCCGCTCGCGATCGCGGCGTCCGCGCGGGTGTGGTCGTTCGCCCGCGCCTCCTTCCCGTCGGCGTCGGCGCGCGTCTTGACGAGGAAGTGCTGCGCGATCAGCTTCGGGAACCGCTGCGGCTCGGGCACGTCCATGCTCAGCACCGCGGCGGACGGCTCACGCGAGTTGGAGTCGACGAACATCGCCCGTCCCTGCAGCGACGGGGCGCCGGTCTTGTAGAGCTCCCGGATCGCTGGCTCCCCGATCAGGGTGACGAGCACCTTGCCCCGTGAGCTCTTGACCGTCGGCCAGCCATCCTTCACCACGGCGTCGCGGAGGGTCTTCTGCTTCCCCCGGACCTGGTCGGGGGTGATCAGACGCTTGCCGAACGTGTCGCGAAGCAGCGAATCGATGCGGTCGAGCCCGGCCGCGTCCCACGCGGTGATCCCCTTCTCCGCGGCCGCGGTGTCGATCGCGGCCTGCACCGACGGGTTGCTGTTCGTCGGCAGCGGCTTCGGCTCGAAGAACAGGACGAGCGGCTCGTGCTGCGGATGATCACGCGACCAGCGCGCGATGGTGCGCAGGCACTCCTGGAGGATCAGGCACGTCGACTGGTCGTCGACGAGCAGCGAGTGGAAGACGGGGAGGTCGCCCGCGTTGTAGGCGTCGAGCTCGAGGCTGCGGATCCCCAGGTCGAGCTGCTGATCGATCGGCGCGGTGCGCGTAGTCGGCCGGCTCGGCCGGGATGAGCTCCCGCGCCGGACGCAGGTGGTAGCTGTTGTGCGTCCCCAGCATCCGCAGGTCGTCGATGCGCTCGGGTCCGCTGCCACCCGCCCCGGCCGGTGCGCCCGACGCCGTCAGCGCGAGCACCATCGCGATGGTTGCGTAGCTGACCCGCGTCAGGAGTGTCGAGCTACGCACGTCGGTCCTTCGGCCGCTCATGTGACGGACGCTACGGCGTCAATCGCAGACGTGCTTGTTCGGCCGTCCGTCGTACCCGGGCTCGCCGGGCTTGATCTTCGTGCCGCGGCCGTTCCCGTTGCAGGTCGGACCAGGCGGAACCACCGGTTCCGCCGGCTGCTCCGGGGTCACCGCCGACGACGCCGAGCACCTCGAGAGGGTGGCGGCGGTCCCGGGAGCCCCCTACAACTCCGGCAGCCGCCGGTGTGTTCCCGATCGGGCATGCTGGTAGCGACGAGGTGGAGGAGGTACCGCGATGGCCGACACGACCCGTGACGAGCTGCCCGACGCACCCGACTGGCGCGGCATCAACCACCTCGCGCTCGTGACCCCCGACATGGACGCCACCGTCCGCTTCTACGCAGGCGTCCTCGGCATGCGGCTCACCGCCACGCTGATGGCCGGGCCGATGCGGCACTACTTCTTCGAGATGCACGACGGGAACACGGTCGCGTTCTTCGAGGACGCGGGCATGGAGACGTTCGCCAAGCCGGCCGGCGCGCCGAGCGACCGGACGATCCAGCTCGACCACCTGTCGTTCAACGTGCCCGACGAGCACACGCTCGAGATGCTGCGCAAGCGGATCCTCGCCGCGGGCAGCGAGGTCACGCCCGTCGTCGACCACGGCATCATGCGATCGATCTACTTCCACGACAACAACGGCATCGCGCTCGAAGCCTCGTGGTGGGTGACGGACGTGACCGGCCGCCCCGCCGACTACCGCGACGCCGAGGTCTTCGCCGACCCCGACCCGGTCCCGGCAGTCCAGGAGCTCGCCGAGGGCGGGATCGTGGACCTGCCGTCGACGCGACTCGCCTGAGCGCCGACCGTCCCCTCGCGGGCCGTCCGCTCGAGGGGCAGGTCGCGATCGTCACCGGCGCGTCGCGCGGCATCGGCCGCGCGCTCGCGGTCGGGCTCGCCGAAGCGGGTGCCGACGTCGTCTGCGCGGCACGCAGCCACGACGCGTCCTTCACCGGGCTCCCCGGCACCGTCGCCGCGACCGCCGAGGCGTGCCGCGCGACGGGTCGCCGTGCGATCGCCGTGAAGTGCGACATCGGCCGCGAGGACGAGATCCGCGCGATGGTCGACACGGCCGTCGACGAGCTCGGTGGCGTCGACATCCTCATGAACAACGCGATGGCGTCCACCCGCGCGCCCTTCGTCGACAGCACGACCGATGAGTGGGACGAATCGATCCGCGTCAACGTCCGCAGCCTGTTCGTGAGCTCGCACGCGGTGCTGCCCTCGATGCGCGAGCGCGGCGGCGGCAGCATCATCAACATGTCGTCGGGCGCGGCCGACCCCAACATCACCGGCATGCCGCCCGGCTACCTCACGTACTCCGTCGCGAAGGCGGCGATGGAGCGGTTCAGCACCGCGCTCGCCGGCGAGCTCGCCGAGCTCGACGTCGCCGTCAACGCGCTGCGTCCCGGCGCGGTCAAGACCGAGCAGTCGACCCACGAGCTCGGCGACGACTGGGACTGGACGGGCTGGAAGGAGCCCGAGTCGGTCGTGCCGTCGGTCGTCTTCCTCGCCGCGCAGCGCGCCGACGGCGTCACCGGCCGGATCGTCGACGCCACCCAGTACGGCACCGTCTGGCCGTAGCGGCCGAACGAAGCGGCCGAACGAAGCGGCCGAACGAAGCGGTAGGTTCACGCGATGGCGCAGGTCCACGTTGACGTCTCGAAGAAGGAGAAGAGCGGGTCGCTGCCCAAGCGCACCGTTCGCTGGGCCGATCACGCGCTGCTCGGCTTCGTCATGGGCATCGCCGCGTTCGTGATCGAGCGGGCGGTCGTGCGCGGGTCGCGCCGTGTGGAGGACGCCCGCGAGCGCAAGCTCGACGAGCACGACCGCGACAACAACTAGCTACCTTCGGCGGAGCACGTCCCCGAGCAGTCCGAGCGTCAGGATCCCGGCGATCGAGCCGAGGGTGATCGGGACCCACTCGCCCACGTTGGTCGAGTCGGCGGTGATGGCGGTCGCCACGAACGCGCCGGCCCCGGCGAGCGCGAACGACAGCCGGCGACTGGCGCGCCGCACCGTCACCTCCACGCCCTCGAACCCCCGGAACTCCACCTGCAGGTTCGGGCCCGGCCGGGCCCCGACGAGGCGCTCGAGGGCCTCCAGGAGCTTGCCGATCCGGGCGCGGAACTTCTGCGTCTCGTAGAGCAGCTCCTGCGGGCGGGCGACGATCCGCATCTTGTCGAGGGTCGAGCGCGCCAGGTAGCGACCGGCGACGGCGAACACGTCGACGTCGGGGTCGAGCTCGGCGGTCGCGTGCTGGATCTGCGCGAGCGCCTTGCCGGTCAGGATCATCGTCGCCGGCAAGGGGACGTCGTAGCGGATCGCGACGGTCGTGACGTCCTGGAGCATCGGGCCGAGCTGCAGCTCCCTCAGCGGGAGGTGCCGGTACCGGTGCATCAGGTCACCGATCTCGACCTGCAGCCCGTCGATGTCGACGTCGCGCGAGGGCGTGCCCGAGAGCGAGAGCACCGTCTCGGTGAGGAACGCCTCGTCCTCCTGCCAGAACGAGAGCAGCAGCAGCACGAGGCCCTCGCGCAGTTCGGGGCCGAGCTCCCCGACCATCCCGAAGTCGAGGAAGTACACCTTGCCGTCCCACCACTTCATGTTCCCGGGGTGCGGGTCGGCGTGGAAGAAGCCCTCGGTGAGGATCTGCTTGTAGTACGACTCGATCAGCTGGCGCGCGGCCTCGCTGCGCTCGGGGCCGAGGGGCGCGCTGTCGAGCGGCCCGCCTTCGATCTCCTCCATCACGAGGAGCCGGTCGGTGGAGATGTCGGTGTAGACCTCGGGCACCCCGAGGTGCGAGTACGGATGGAGGATCTCGCGCATCCGCTCGATGTTCCCGGCCTCGCGCCGGAAGTCGAGCTCCGCCTGCAGCGACTCGGAGAGGTGCTGCACGACGGCAGCCGGGTCGACGACCTGGCGCAGCCCCGGACGGTCGGACGTCTTGCGCGCGAACACGCCGAGCAACCCGAGGTCGCGCGTGATCGCCTCGCGCGCGCCCGGTCGCTGCACCTTGACGACGACGCGCTCGCCGTTCGACAGGGTGGCGCGGTGCACCTGCGCGATCGAGCCCGTGGCGAGCGGCTCGAACTCCATGCTCTCGAACACGTCGTCCCACGGGACCCGGAGCTCCTGCTCCATCACCTCGACCACCTCGGCCTCGGTGAGGGTCGGCACCTGGTCGCGCAGCGCGGCGAGCTCCTCGATGTACGCCGGAGGCACGAGGTCGGGACGCGTCGAGAGCACCTGCCCGAGCTTGCAGAACGTCGGGCCGAGCTCCTCGAACGCCTTGCGCAGCCGCTGCGCGCTCTCGCGGTCGGCGTCGGGGCCGGTCTCGCCCTTGCGGCGCGCGAACAGCTCGCCGATGCCGTTCTTGGTGATGACGCTGGCGATCTTCGCCGCGCGCCCGGTGAGCAGGAGGTCTTCCTCCTCGACGGGCTCGGCGAGCTCGACGAACTGCGCGTGCTTGCCGTCGAGCGTGGACGTGTTGACGGTGATGACGGTGCAGTGCGCGATGTGGGTGATGCGGTTCGGGATGTTGCTGAGCAGGAACTTCTTGTTGCCGGCCATCCCCGCGTTGCCGACGACGATGACGTCGGCGTTCTCCTCGGCGGCGACCCGCACGATCGCGTCAGCCGGCTCGTTGTCGACGATCAGCCGTGCCCGACCGCTCGGCCCGGCGACCTCGTTGGCGAGGTGCGTGAGCTCGGCGCGGGTCGCGTTGAGGACGTGATCGTCGATGCCGTCCTCGTCGTCGTGCCGCACCTCGCCGTCGTTGATCGGCAGGACGACCTGGACGAGGAGGAGCTCGGCCGTGAAGCGGCCCGCCAGGTCGGCCGCCCACTCGACGGCCCGCTGGGACGTCTCCGACCGGTCGGTCGCCACCACGATCCGCTGCACACGGCGACGCTACAGGCCATGATGCTTGAGATGAGAGCGAACGTCGCGCAGCCGGGTATCCCGGCGGAGCAGTGAGCGAGCCATAGAGATGGACGCCGCTGCACTGGTCGCCGACTGGGCCTCCCGGGGGTCGGTGGAGCGCGTCGGGGACGACTCGGTCTTCGTCATCGACACGCAGACGGCCACGGGCAGCGCCCCGCCGTTGCTCGTGCTGCACGGGTACCCGACGTCGTCGATCGACTTCGCCGCGGTGCTCGGCACGCTCGCCACGGACCGGCGCGTCGTGCTGCTCGACTTCCCGGGCTTCGGGCTCTCGGCCAAGCCCGACCGTGCCTACTCGCTGTTCGCGCAGGCCGACGTCGTCGAGGCCGTGGTGGCGAACCTCGGGATCGACGAGGTCGACCTCCTCACCCACGACATCAGCGACTCGATCGGCGGCGAGCTGCTGGCCCGCGGCATCGACGGTGACCTCGGCTTCGGCGTGCGGCGCCGCGTGCTCACCAACGGCAGCATCTACCTCGACCTCGCGCACCTCACCGACGGGCAGCAGCTCCTCGCGTCGCTCCCCGACGAGGCGATCGCCGCCGACGCCGCGCCCGACGTCGACGCGCTCGAGCGGGCGATCACCGACACGCTCGGTCGATCGGGCCCCGCCTCACGCCCCGACCCGATGCACGTGCGGGCCGGCGCGGTGCTCGTCGTCCACGAGGGCGGCAACCGGCTGCTCGCGCGGCAGATCCGCTACATCGAGGAGCGCGGCAAGCACGAGTCGCGTTGGACGGGCGCGATCGAGACGCATCCCGCACCGCTGAGCGTGGTGTGGGGCGACCAGGACCCGATCGCCGTCTGGCCGATGACCGACCAGCTGCTGCAGCGGCGCGACGGGCTCGACACGCCGCGCACGCGCCTCGAGGGCGTCGGGCACTACCCGATGATCGAGGCTCCCGGACCGTTCGCCGCCGCAGTCCTCGAGGGGCTCTGAGCTTCGCGACTCGTCGTCAGCGCATGGTTCGGAAGCAGTCGCGGACCTCGTCGACGAAGATCTCTGGCTGCTCGAACGCCGCGAAGTGGCCGCCCCGCGTCGGCTCGCCCCAGTAGCGCAGATCGAGGTAGCGCTCTTCGGCCCATCGGCGCGACGGTCGGAAGATCTCGCCCGGGAAGATCGAGCAGCCCACCGGTGCCTTGATCGGGCTCATGTCGAGGTGGTCGAAGCTCTCCCAGTACAAGCGCGCCGACGAGGCTGCGGTCGCGGTGAGCCAGTAGAGCATCACGTTGTCGAGCAGCTCGTCGCGCGACAGCACTTCCTCGGGATGTGCCTCGGTGTCCGTCCACGACCAGAACTTCTCGAGGATCCACGCGGCCTGGCCGATCGGCGAGTCCGTGAGCCCGTACCCGATGGTCTGCGGCCGAGTCGACTGGATCCGGGAGTAGCCGGCGTCCCACTCCATGAAGCGCACCTGCTTGGTGAGCGCGGCCTGCTCCGGCGTCGGTCATCGGGACGGATGGGTCCGGCACGACGACCGGCATGTTGAGGTGGATGCCCGCGAGGTGGTCCAGGTCGCGCATCGCGATCGCGGACGAGACCATCGCGCCCCAGTCGCCGCCCTGCGCGTAGTAGCGGTCGTACCCGAGGCGCGCCATGAGCGCGGACCACGCGTCCGCCGTGCGGTCGACGCTCCACCCCGCGTCCCGTGGCCGGTCGCTGAACCCGTACCCGGGGAGCGACGGGCACACGATGTGGAACGCGTCGGCCGGATCACCGCCGTGCGCGGCCGGGTCGGCGAGCGGTTCGATCACCTTGTCGAACTCGACGATCGAGCCCGGCCATCCGTGGGTCAGGACGAGCGGGCGCGCGCCCTCGTGTGGCGACCGCACGTGGATGAAGTGGATGCCCAGTCCGTCGATCTCGGTGCGGAACTGGGGGAGCCGGTTGAGGCGCGCCTCGGTCGCCCGCCAGTCGTACTCGTCGGCCCAGTAGGCGCGGATCTCCTCGACGTACGCGAGCGGGATGCCCTGTGACCAGTCGTCGACCGGCTCGGCCTCGGGGAGGCGGGTGCGCGCAAGACGATCGTGGAGGTCCTCGAGCGCCGCATCGGGGATCTCGATGCGAAAGGGGACGACTCGTCGCTCATCGTCAGAGCTCGTCGCAGTAGCGGTCGGTGCCGGGGACCGTGGGGACGAACGGCGCGACCAGCAGCGTGCGGGCGGTCCCGGTCGCGTCGATCGTGTCGCGGAGGCCAGCCAGCCGCTCCCAGCACTCTTCGGGTGGGGTGTCGAGATAGTGGGCGAGGACCAGCCGGTCACCGACGCCGGGCACCTCGGGCGCCGCCGCCGGCCACCAGGGCAGCTTGGGGAGCGGTGTGAACGCGAGCGTCGTCGCGACCGGAGACCCTTCCAGTGCGTCGCCGAGCGTCGCGAGCAGCCGCTCCCGCACCTCGTCCAACGACCGCTCCTGGTCGCGTTCGACGATGGTCCAGACGAGGCCATCGAACGGGTGCTGCGCGACGAGCTCGGCAGGGACGCCATCGTCGTCGCGGCGTTGCTCACCGACGAGGTCGTACGTCGTCGCCGTCATGACGTCTCGGTCCTGGAACGTGCGACCATCGGCCTCGAGGTCGGTCGAGTAGTCGGCGACCCAACGCTGCTGCTCCTCGAGCTTGCCGTCCTGGATGAAGAACGTCGTGAGGAACGAGCCGCGGTCGATCGGCAGATCGAACGGAGTGTTGGACGCGTCGCGCGCGCCGATCCGAAGGTCCTTCAGCGCCCGCGTGGCGACCCACCGCTGCGTCCCCATGGTCCACGGCGCGAACAGCGCGACGAACTGATGGTCTCGCTCGTAGAAGCGGTTGAACGCGACTTCGTGGCCGCGGTGCGGGTCGTGGAGGGCGAAGATCGCGTGCCCGAGCACGACCGGGCGGTCGTCGGCTCGTGCGCCTGCAGTCGCGACGTCGGGGGAGGTCGTCATGTGGCGTCCTTCTGCTCGGGGCCGGGAACCTGGTCGTTCGCTCGCGCGTCGTGCGGGTCCTTGTAGAGGAGGGTCGGACACGGCCCCGTGCCCATCCCGGCCGGGCACTGGTTCACCGGCCAGGGGACCCCGACGAGCTCGCGCGCGAGCTCGATGTGCCACACCGGCACATGCGTGCGGTAGATCGGGGTCGGCCCGCGGAACCACGTCGCGGGCGCGACCTCGTCGATGACCGCGAGGTCGAGCGGCGCGGCGTAGCGACCCTGCTGGATCTGACGTGTGCATGTGCCGCACGGGTCCTGCGTGAGCGTGAACTTCTCGTCATCCTCGGTGATGCGCAGCACCGAGAAGTGACCTTGCAGCATGCGTGCCCACTGTGGGAGCCGCTTCTCGGGCGGACGGGCCATGTCGACCGGCATCCAGTCGAACAGCGTCTGCTTGGCGGTGTAGCGCAGTGCCTGCTCGAGCGGTTCGAGTCCGCGGGTCCGGTAGATGTGCGACAGCAGAGTGCACAACCAGTCGCGCAGGAAGTCCTGGCGCCGGCGCCACGCGGCCTCCATCTCGTCGAACGCGCGCGCGGCGCCGTCGGCATCGCCCGTACCAGCTGCCGCGACGACCTCGTCGACGGCCGACGTCGACTCGTCACCGACGTCGCTCGGCTCGGGGTGGCGCAGGTAGAAGTCGTGCGTCACGTCGACGAGCTCGCTCGTCACACCCTCGGGCCCTTCGACGGCGGCCCAGCCGAACGTGTGCGCGACCCAGTTGCGGGTCCCGACCACGGTCCCGATGAACGACCGCTCGAGGTTCGACGTCGTCGAGGCAACGCTGTCAAGGTCGCCCGAGGTGACCGCGTCGACGAGCTGCTGGTGCGGCGTGCGCTCGAGCTCGCGCAGCTGCTCGTCGGTGAACAGACGACTCATCGGGCACCCGCCGCCGCGGCCGAGCGGCGCGCGATGTCCGCGGCAAGCTCCGGGTCGGCGTGCAGCTCACGGCGCGCCATGGCTTCCCAGAAGCCGAAGAACTCGGCACGGCCCAACGCCTCCTGCACATCGACCGGTACCGGCGTGCCTCCGCCGCCTTGCTCCACGAGCCACGCGTGGTGTGCGCGTATCTCGAGGGCCACCGCGCGCTGGTGCGCCTGGCGGATGCTGTCGCCGAGGACGAAGACGCCGTGGCCGGCGAGCA
The DNA here is from genome assembly GCA_963731815.1 of uncultured Acidimicrobiia bacterium. Classification (GTDB taxonomy): domain Bacteria; phylum Actinomycetota; class Acidimicrobiia; order IMCC26256; family PALSA-555; genus DATBSK01. The sequence continues at coordinate 659,813 of CAVSWW010000011.1, forward strand.
GCGCGAGGTCGGCATCACCCATGGCCTCGATGGCGGCGGCGGCGTTGCTCGTTTCCTGCACGCCGCCGCGGTACTCGTCGACGGCGACGATCCGGCCGCCGCCGAGAGCCGAGCTCTGGTCGTAGCACTCGGGCACCCGCCGGAGGTTCGCGTACGTCGTCGCCCACTGCGGATGGTTGTGGACCGCGACCTTCACGTCAGGGCGAGCACGGTGGAGCGCCAGGTGCAACGCGACCCCGGGCGCGGCCGGCCATTCGCCTTCCACCACTCGACCTTCGAGATCGATGCGGACGACGTCGGCGGGGCGGAACTCGTCCCAGAGCAGGTACCACGGGTTCGTGAGGAAGGTGCCGTCGTTCTGGCGGTACGTGATGTGACCCGCGAGATGGTCGTCGTAGCCCTCGCGCCACAGCGCCCGCGCGAGCAGCACGACCTCGTCGGCTGGCTCGAGCGGCGGGAGCAGGCGATCGGTACGCGGTTCGAACGTCATGCGGACCTCCGGGTCGCCGTGGCCTCGTCGCGGTCGTCGGTGAAGGTGCGGAGCGCCTGCGCGACCTCGTCGATCACCTCGGCGCGGACGTCGTACGGCGCGTATGGGGTGATGCGGCCGACGACGCCGCGGCAACGCTTGTGCAGCGTCCGAGCCACCTCGGTCGGCGGGCCGACTGCGGCGAACGCGTGCACCATCTCGTCGTCGACGAGCGTGTGGAGCGCATCCCAGTCGCCAGCCTTCGAACGGGCGTGTAGCTGCTCGTGGATGTCTCCCCAGCCGTGGTGTGCCAGCACCGGTCGGTACGCGGGAGTCGACCCGTAGAACGCGATCTGGCCGCGCACCGCGGTGATGGCGCGCTCGATCGCTTCGTCGTCGTGGCCGGTCGCGACGAACGCGGGGTACGACACCTCGACGGACCCGACATCGCGACCCGCGGCGGTGGCGCCGGTCGCCAGCGCAGGCTGCATCACGTCGCGCAGATACCGCTCGGTGACGAAGCTGTGGGCGATCAGCCCGTTGGCGACCTCGCCTGCCACCGCTGTCATGCGGGGACCGACGGCCGCGAGGAAGATCGGAGGCCGGCCGTACGGGTTCGGGCCTGGGTCGAACACGGGCGGCATCAGGGTGTGCGTGGAGAACTCACCACGGAAGTCGAGGCTGGTGCCGCCGTCCCATGCTGCCCAGATGTGACGCACGGCAAGCACGAGCTCGCGCATCCGCGCCGCCGGGCGCGACCACTCCATCCCGAAGCGACGCTCGATGTGGGCGCGCACCTGTGAGCCGATCCCCAGCCGGAAGCGACCGCGGCTCGCGAGCTGGAGGTCGTTGGCGGTGATCGCCAGGCTCATCGGGTTGCGGGCGAAGGCGATGGCCACCCCGCTGCCGAGCCCGATCCGGCGGGTCGTCGTCGCGGCCAGGGTGAGGGCGACGAAGGGGTCGTGGGAGGTCTCGCCGCACCACACGCCGTCGTAGCCTCTGCGCTCGAGGGCGGCGGCATGCTCGGTGGCCTCGGCCAGGGCCGTGGGATCGAGCATCGCATCTACCCGCATGGTGGTTTCGCACCGTAGCCTCGTCGCGTAGTACCAATCGAGCGCTCGTTAGATCGCGGCGGGGCGACCAGGGGTCGGGCGCCCAGTGGCCGGGACCAGGGAGAGGACGGACGGCAGGCGATGGCGGAACGCAAGGAGGCGACGGGGGTGAAGGACACCGACCGCCGCGAGCTGATCCTCCAGGGCGCGGGCGAGCTCTTCGCCTCGAAGGGGGTGGCGGCGACGACGGTCCGGGAGATCGGCAGCGCTGCCGGCCTCCTCTCGGGGAGCCTCTACCACTACTTCGACTCCAAGGAGGCGATGGTCGAAGCCATCGTCGCGTCGTTCCTCACCGAGCTCTCCGAGGCCTATACGCAGGCACGCGCCGAGCACGACGATCCGCGAGCGTGCCTCGCCGCGATGATCCGGGCGTCGTTCCGTGTCATGGCGAAGCACCCGTACGCCTGCCACATCTTCCAGCACGACTTCAATCACCTGCGTACGCTGCCGCGCTTCAAGAGCCTCGATGCGATGGCGCGCGAGAGCGAGGGGGCGTGGCTCGAAGTGCTTGCGGGCGGTGTCGCGCGCGGTCAGTTCCGCGACGACATCGACCCGCTCGTCTTCTACCGCTTCAACCGCGACGCGATCTTCCTGACCGTTCGCTGGTATCGAGAGGGCGGCCGGTACACGCTCGACGACCTCGCCGACAGCTGCATCTCGATCTTCCTGCAGGGCTACGCCGTTCCACCGACACGGTGATCCAACGGCCGTTCCGGTTCGGTGTGGGGCCGGGCGGCATCACGTTCGAGAGCGCGCGCCAATGGCGCAACCTCGCCCAGCGCGTCGAGGCCCTCGGCTACTCGACGCTCACCGTCGGCGATCACCTCGTCGGTGGTTACGGACCCATCGCCACGATCGCGGCGGCGGCGGACGCGACCGGCACGCTGCGCGTCGGCGCGCTCACGTTCGGCAACGACTACCGCCATCCGGTCGTCCTCGCACAAGAGACGGCGACGCTCGACGTGCTCAGCGAAGGACGTCTCGAGGTCGGGATCGGTGCCGGGTGGATGCGCGCCGACTACGAGCGTGCCGGGTTGACGATGGACGAGCCCGGCGTGCGGGTGGATCGCCTCGCCGAGGCGATCACGGTGCTGAAGGGGTGCTGGAGCGACGAGCCCTGCACGTTCTCCGGGCGCCACTACCGCGTGGACGATCTCGACGCGCGACCGACGCCGGTCCAGCGTCCGCACCCCCCGCTCCTCGTCGGCGGCGCGGGCCCGCGCGGGTCTCGACCTCGCGGCACGCGAGGCTGACATCGTCGGACTCAACGTGAACCTGCGGAGCGGGCGCCTTGGACCGGAGATCGGTCCGACGGCAACTGCGACCGCGACCCGCGCGGAAGGTGGAGGGCGTGTGGTCCGCGGCCGCGGGTCGGGCTCCCGAGCCCGAGCTCCAGGTCTACGTCCACGTCACGTCGGTCGGTGGTGATGCCGACGCCGCGTGGAGCCGGGCCGGCGACGTGCTCGGGCTCCCGGCGGCGGAGCTCGCCGACTCACCCCACGTGCTGATCGGCGACGTGGCCGCCGTCGTCGACATCCTGCACGCGCGCCGCGACCGGTACGGGATCTCGTACGTGGGGATCGCCGCGGACGCCGTCGACGAGTTCGCGCCGGTCGTGGCGGCGCTGGCGTGAGGAAGCGCTACCAAGCAAGCGCTTGACAGCCCCGGCGGACGGGTGCCTACAGTCGCCCCGGGGGATGGCCGGCGCGGCGCGTCGCTCGCCGGCGGAGAGGAGCGTCATGCGCTGCAGAGGCCTCGGCTACGTAGGGATCGACAGCACCGACACCGGCGCCTGGGAGACCTTCCTCGCCGATGTCTGCGGCATGCAGCCCGCGCCGCCCGACGACGACGGCACGCTGCGGCTGCGCATGGACCGGCGCACGTGGCACGTCGCCGTGCACCCATCCGACCGAGACGGTTGTGCGTACGTCGGCTGGGAGTACGCCGACCCGTCCGACCTCGAGGAGGCCTGCGCCCGGGTCGCGGAGACCGGCACCGCCGTCAAGCGACTCGGTGACGAAGAGGCGCTGGCGCGCAAGGTGAAGGGGCTCGCGCGGTTCGAGGACCCCTGGGGCAACGTCAACGAGATGTACTTCGGGCAGGCCATGTCGGAGGAGCCGTTCCGCTCGCCCGCCGGCGTCTCGGGGTTCCTCACCGACGGCGTCGGGCTCGGTCACACGCTCTACGTCGTTCCGGACGCGTGGGAGGCGGCGACGTGGTACCTCAACGCGCTCGACTTCTCCCTGACCGACTTCTTCACGTGGGGCCCGAACTCTGCGATCTTCCTGCACACGACACGTCGTCACCACAGCCTGGCGTTCGTCGACCTGCCGCTCCCCGGCGGTCCTGGCCTCAACCACTTCATGATCGAGAGCGATCGGATCGACGACACCGGCGCGGCGTACGACCACGCCCGTGCCGCGAACGTGACGATCACGAACTCGCTCGGTCAGCACACGAACGACCCGATGGTGAGCTTCTACATGCAGTCTCCGGGCGGATTCAACGTCGAGTTCGGCTGGGACGGGCTGATGCTGGATCCCGACACATGGGTCGCGACGGAGTGGTCCGGTCGCGGTGAGCTCTGGGGTCACACGGGCGAGTTCATGGACGACATCGCTGATGCGAAGCAGGAGTGACGCACGCTCGCGACGGCGAGCGCGGTGAGGGTCTGCGTCCTCGGGGCCGGTGGCCTCGGCTCGGTCTTCGGTGGTTGGCTCGCGGAGTCAGGTGCCGACGTCACTCTCGTCGCCCGCGCTCCGCACGTGGAGGCCATCGAGCGCGACGGCCTGCGCATCACCGGTCTGAGAGGTGAGCAGGTCGTCCGCGATCACCTCCGGGCGGTCGTCGATCCGTCGGACGCCGAGGGGGAGTTCGACCTGCTCGCCGTGCTCGTCAAGGCGAAGGACACCGCCGTGGCGCTCGAGCAGGCCGAACCGCTGCACGGTCGCGTGCGCACGGTGTGCTCGTTCCAGAACACGGTCACGAAGGAAGACGGCTCGCGCGGTGGATCGGTGCGGCGTCTGTGGTCGGGGCGTCGACGACGGAGGCCGGCGTGCTGGTCGCGCCGGGCATCGTGCGCCACGTCGCCACGGCGCCGGTCTCGTGCTACTTCGGCGAGGTCGCAGGCGGGTCCAGCCGCGGATCGAGGACGTCGTCGCCGCGTTCGACGCGGCGGGGTTCGCCGCGAAGACGTCCGACGACATCGGGCACGTCGAGTGGGAGAAGCTGCTCCAGATCTCGATCGTCGCCGCGTGGTCGGTGTCGACCTTCGGCGCACTGGGTGGGTCCATGGCCGAGGGCCTGGCCGTCCGGGAGGCAGCCGAGCACTACGTCCAGCTCGCGACCGAGCTCTTCGCCGTCTACCGCGCCCTCGGGTATGAGCCATGCGACTACTTCGCGCCGTTCTCTCGGTTCCGGACGTTCGCGACATCGACGTTCGAGGAGTCGGTCGACGAGATGATGGCGCTCGGTGTGCAGATGCGTCGTGACGGCATGGTCGGCCGACCGTCGCTTCATGACGACCTGCTGCGGGGCCGCACGACGGAGGTGCAGTGGTCGCTCGGCGCGTTCCTCGGCGCCGCCGACGACCACGCCGTCGCCGTGCCCACCGCCCGCGCTGCGTACCGGATCATCCGGTCGCTCGAGTTCTGGCTCGTGCGGACCGGAGGCGTCCGACCGGCCGAGCTCCCGGAGCTCTCAGCTGTCGAAGACTTCGCTGCCGAACGTGGAGGACCGAGTGCCTGAGGCGTATCTCGTCGATGCGATCCGCACGCCCGTCGGCAATCGCGGCGGCGCGCTCGCCGGCGTGCACCCCGCCGACCTGGGCGCGCACGTGATCCGTGCGCTCGTCGAGCGCACCGACATCGACCCCGCGCGTCGTCGACGACGTGCATCTTCGGCTGCGTCGACACGCTCGGCCCGCAGGCGGGCGACATCGCCCGCACCTGCTGGCTGGCCGCCGGGCTGCCCGACGAGGTCCCCGGCACGACGATCGACCGGCAGTGCGGCTCGTCGCAGCAGGCCGTCCACTTCGCCGCCCAGGCGGTGATGAGCGGCACGAACGACGTCATCGTCGCGGGCGGCGTGCAGAACATGAGCATGATCCCGATCGCGTCGGCGATGACCGTGCGGTGAGCAGTTCGGGTTCACCGACCCGTTCACGGGCGCCGAGGGCTGGGTCGACCGCTATGGCACCCAGGAGGTGTCGCAGTTCCGTTCCGCCGAGATGGTCGCTGAGCAGTGGGACATCTCGCGCGACGACATCGAGGAGTTCGCGCTCGAGAGCCACCGCCGCGCTATTCGCGCCAGCGACGAAGGCCGGTTCGACCGTGAGATCGTGCCGCTCGGCGGCGTCGGCCGTCGACGAGGGGCCCCGCCGCGACACGTCCTCGCGAGCGCATGGCGGCGCTCCACCGCTGCGCGAGGGCGGCCGGGTGACGGCGGCCGCGGCAAGCCAGATCTCGGACGCCGCGAGCGCGGTGCTCGTCGTGTCGGAGCGCGCGCGTCGCCGACCACGGTCTCGACCCGCGGGCGCGCATCCATCACCTCAGCTGCCGCGGCGCCGACCCGGTGATGATGCTCACCGCCCCGATGCCCGCGACCCAGCACGCGCTCGAGAAGGCCGGCATGACGATCGACGACATCGACCTCGTCGAGATCAACGAGGCGTTCGCGTCGGTGCCGCTGGCCTGGCAGAAGGAGCTCGACGCCGACCTCGTCGCGTCAACGTCAACGGCGGCGCGATCGCCTCGGTCACCCGCTCGGCGCGACCGGGACCCGTCTGATGACGACGCTCCTCTGCGAGCTCGAGCGGACCGGCGGGCGCTACGGGCTCCAGACCATGTGCGAGGGCGGCGGGCAGGCCAACGTCACGATCATCGAACGGCTCGGCTGATGCCGAGTCACGACCCACGCCCCGAACCCAGGGGGAGAGGAAGCACGAGTGAGCAAGCTCTGTGAAGGCCGAGTCGTCCTGGTCACCGGTGCCGGCCGCGGCATCGGACGAGCGCACGCCCTCGAGTTCGCGCGCCAGGGCGCGCAGGTCGTCGTCAACGACCTCGGGTCGGAGTCGAACGGCAGCGGGAGCTCCGACGGCCCCGCGCGGCGAGGTCGTCGACCTCATCCGCGCCGAGGGTGGCGAGGCCGTCTCGGACGGGAGCGACGTCTCCGACTGGCAGCAGGCGGAGTCGATGATCGCGACGGCCCTCGACGCGTTCGGCCGCCTCGACGTGCTCGTCAACAACGCGGGGATCCTGCGTGACCGGATGATCGTGAGCACGTCGGAAGAGGAGTGGGACGCAGGTCGTGCGCGTCACCCTGAAGGGTCACTTCTGCGCCGATGCGTCACGCTGCCGCGCACTGGCGCGAGCGCGGTGAAGGGCGGGGAGACGCCGGACGCCCGGATCGTCAACACCAGCTCTGGTGCCGGCCTGATGGGCAGCGTCGGTCAGGCCAACTACGCCGCGGCGAAGGCGGGGATCGCGGCGATGACGATCATCGCGGCGGTTGAGCTGGCGCGCTACGGCGTGACGGTGAACGCGATCGCGCCGTCGGCCCGCACGCGGCTCACCGAGGGCGTGTTCGAGGACATGATGGCGCAGCCCGATTCCGGCTTCGACGCGATGGCACCCGAGAACATCTCCCCGCTCGTCGTGTGGCTCGGCAGCGCGGAGGCAGCCGACGTGACCGGGCGGGTGTTCGAGGTGGAGGGCGGGCAGATCAGCGTCGCCGACGGCTGGCAGCACGGTGACCCCGTCGATCGCGGGGATCGGTGGGACCCGGCCGACCTGGGCCCCGTCGTGCGTGAGCTGCTCGCCAAGGCACCCGTGCCGGCGCCCGTCTACGGCGCGAGCTGAGCGATCTCCTGCCGGAGCGCTGCGGCGCGCTCCCGCAGCGGGTCCTTGACCACCTTCCCGCTCGCGTTCAACGGGAGCGCGTCGACGATCTCGACCCGCGCGGCACCTTGAAGTTGGCCATGTGCTCGCGTGACCAGGCGACGATGTCGTCGGGCCGCGGCGCGGCCCCGGGGATCGGGACGACGAACGCGACCCCGACCTCGCCGAGCCGGTCGTCGGGAGCGCCGACGACGGCAACCTGCGCGACGTCCGGGTTCGTGAGCAGGAGCGACTCGATCTCCGCGGGATAGGCGTTGAAGCCGCCGACGATGAACATGTCCTTCTTGCGGTCGGTCACCTTGACGTAGCCCTGGTCGTCGACGATGCCGATGTCACCGGTGTGCAGCCACCCGTCGCCGTCGATCGTCGCCGCGGTGCCGGCGGGATCGTCCCAGTACCCGTGCATCACGTTGTAGCCCCGCACGAGCAGCTCGCCCTGCTCTCCGGTCGGCACCTCACGCCCGTCGTCGTCGACGACCTTCACCTCGGTGTCGGCGACCGGCTTTCCCGCCCATGCGGCGGTGCGCTCCGGGTCGTCGTCGTGGCGGCTGACCGACACGACCGCGCTCGTCTCGGTCAGGCCGTATCCGGTCAGGACCGTCTCGAAGCTCATCTCGGCGCGGAGCCGCCGGATCAGGCTGACGGGCACCGACGCCGACCCGGTGATCGTGAGGCGCAACGACGAGAGGTCGTGGTCGTCGCGCGACGGCGCATCGAGCACCTCCTGCAGCAAGGTGGGCGGCCCGGGGAGCACGCTGATGCGCTCCCGCTCGATCACGTCGAGCACAGCGTCGACGTCGAACACCGGCCACGGGTAGACGGTCGCGCCGCGCATGATCGACGAGAGCCAGCCGGCCTTGTAGCCGAAGCTGTGGAAGAACGGGTTGACGACCAGGTAGCGATCACCCGCACGGAGCCCAAGGGCACGCGTGTAGACCTCGAACACGCGGAGGTTCTGCCCGTGCGTCGTCATCGCACCCTTCGGGCGCCCCGTGGTCCCCGACGTGAACAGGATGTCGGCGACGTCGTCGGGGCCCACTGCCAGCAGGCGGGCCTCGGCGTCCTCCGGCGGGATCCGGTCGCCACGGGCCAGGTGCTCCGGCCATGAGGTGGTGTCGGCGGGCACCCTCGCCGAGCACGATGATCTCCTGCAGGTCCGGCACTGCTTCGGCGGAGCTCCGCAGCATCGCGACGTAGTCGACGCCGAGGAACTCCCCGACGGTGAACAGGAGCCGGGCGCCGCTGCGCCGAAGGACCCACGCCGCCTCGTCACCCTTGAAGCGCGTGCTCACCGGCACGATGACGCCGCCCGCAGCCTGGACCCCGAGGGCGGCGACGACCCACTCGAGGCGGTTCTCGGCCCAGATCGCCGCGCGGTCACCGGGCGCGAGCCCCGCGGCGATCGCGGCGCGGGCGCTGCGGCGCATCTCGATCGCCAGCTCGCGGAACGTCAGCCGGACGTCGCCGTCGATGATCGCGTCGGCGTCGCCGAACTCCTCGCTCGATGCGTCGACCAGGCGCGGGATGCTCACCCACTCGAGATCACCCCGCGGCGTCATCGCCTCCGTGTCGTCGCGCACTCGCGCGGGACGCTACGCGAGCGCCGGCATGACGTGCTCGCCGATCAGGCGGATCGACTCGAGCACGCGGTCCCGTGGCAGGTCCTTGGGGTTGATGTGACAGAGGAGCACGTCGCAGCCGGCGTCGCGGTATCCCGTCGCGAGCTTGACGCACTGCTCCGGGTCACCGATCACGACGGCCCCGATGTCGACGAGGAACTCGAGGTTGAGCTCGCTGAAGTCGACGTCGAGCAGCGCCTTGAGGTGCTCGTAGGTCCCGAAGTCCTTGCCCTCCATCCAGGACGCGAGCGTCGCGAACTGCTTGAAGCTGTTCTCGACGTACCAGAGGAACGCGGCCTCGGCCTCCTCGTAGGCGCGTTCGGTGGTCTCCGCGCAGTACACCATCGTGTACGCGGCTGCGCGGTCGTTCAGCGCGGCAGTCACCGGCTGCGCGGACTTCAGGCCCTCTCGGTAGAGGTCGATCCGCTCGGCGAGGCTGTCGATGGAGTGCGCGACCGTGAAGGACAACAGGCCGAGCCCGTGCTCACCCACGGTCTTGTGACCTTCGGTGCTCGTCGTCGCCATCCAGACCGGCGGGTGCGGCGTCTGGTACGGCTTCGGGACGACGCGGCGACGTGGGATGTCGAAGTGCTTGCCGTGCCACTCGAGCTCATCGTCGGTCCACGCGTGCACGAGGACCTGCAGCGCCTCGTCGTACAGCTCCCGCGTCTGGTGCGGGTCGATGCCGAAGCCCTCGATCTCGGTTCGCGTCGCCGACCGGCCCGTGCCGAACTCGAATCGTCCTTCGCTCACGAGGTCGAGCACGGCGGCCTGCTCTGCCACGCGCACCGGGTGGTTGTACGGGAACGGCAGCAGCTTCACCGCGTGCCCGAACCGGAGCCGGCTCGTCCTGCCCGCGAGGTAGGCGTAGAGCACCTCGGGCGCCGAGCAGTGCGAGAACTCCTCGAGGAAGTGGTGCTCGACCGTCCAGAAGCTGTCGTACCCGAGCTCCTCGGCCAGGAGGGCTTGCTCGACGGTGTTGCGGTAGGCGTCGCGCTCGCTCGTCGGAGTCCACGGCTTCGGCACCGTGATCTCGGAGAACAGCCCGAACTTCATCGTGTCGGCCACAACGCTCCCCCAGGAGTCGGTCATCTGCGCTCTAGCAAGCGCTTGGTTGAGGCGTTACAGTCGCACCTCGCCGTGCGGTCGTCAAGATGGACCCACGGGGAGCCGCACGGCCCGGGGGAACGACGATGCGATCGAAGGCGGGAGCGGCGAGGTGAGCACCTCGCCGGGCTCAACGCAGGCGAGCGAAGCCGCGGTCGACGAGCGTCGTGCCGCGCGAGCTGGTGACGCGGAAGGACGCGGTCGTCGCGTCGACGCGCCACACCTCGGTCACGAGCTCGTCGCCGTTGTACGCCGGCGCGACGAACCGACCGCCGAGCACGTTGAGTCGCGCGGGATCGCCGTCGCAGATCGTGTGCACCAGCGCGTGGCCCGCGACGCCGAGCGTGTTCTGCCCGGTCAGGATCGGGCCCTCGAACCCCGCACCGCGGGCGAAGGCGGGATCGACGTGGATCGGGTTCGTGTCGTTGCCGGCATGGCGGTAGAGGGCCGTCTGGATCGCGAGCGTCTGCATCGCGACGGTGTCGTCGGACGCGCGATCGGGGATCTCCGGCGCGGCGTTCCGCGGCGCGGGCTCGCCGCCGAACCCGCCCTCGCCCCGGATGAACAGGCCGACCGTGGAAGTGAACGCCGGCGCGCCGCTCCCTGTAGCGGTCGCGACCTGCTCGAGCACGACGAGCACGCCGGAGCCCTTGTCGTGGATGCCGGCGACGCGCACCTCGACTGCGACGTCGCCCTCCGGCGCCAATGGCGCGTGAATCGTCAACGACTGCTCACCGAGCACGGCGTGCTCGAGCGGGAAGTCGCCGGTGTCGAAGCACGGGTCGGGCCACGAATCAGCGATCGCCGCGACGACGGCGAACGCGAACGTCGGGTAGACGAGCTGGGGCGTGCCGGCGTTGCCTTCGGTCGTGAACGCGACGTCCTCGACCGAGCCTCCGACCGCGAGCGCGTACAGCGAGCAGTCACGCGGACTCCACGAGAAGGAGACCGGTTCCGAGACGGCGCCCACACGGTGCAGGTGCATCACCACGAGCGCGAGCAGAGCAGTCGTTGAGCGTCGACGCAACTCTCTGGGCGCTCATCGAGCAGCGCGCGACGTTGACACCCGAGCTCTTCGCGTTGGTCGACGAGCAGGACGGCGCCATGACGTTCGCAGAGCTGCACGATCGCGCCGAGCACGTCGCGGCCGGGCTCGCCGACCTCGGCATCGACTCGACGGCACGCGTGTCGTGGCAGCTCCCGACCTGGATCGAGTCGTTCGTCCTCGTCGCCGCGCTCAGCCGACTGGGTGCGCTCCAGAACCCGATGCTGCCGATCTACCGGGAACGGGAGATCCGCTACATCCTGCGGGAGGTGCGACCGCAACTGCTGATCACGCCCGGCGTCTGGCGTGGCTTCGACCACGCGGGTCTCGCGGCCAAGGTCGTCGATGAGCTTCGCGAAAGCGATGACTTGGTCTGCACCACCCTCGTCTGCGATCACGAGCTGCCGACAGGGGATCCGGCGACGCTGCCTCCGCCACCCGACGACCCTGACGCGACACGTTGGGTCTTCTACACGTCGGGCACGACCGCGGACCCGAAGGGTGCTCGCCACTCCGACGCGACGATCACCGCGGGCGCGGAAGGCATCGTCCGCGGGTTCGCTGTTCGACGAGGCGGATCGCTATCCGGTCGTCTTCCCGTTCACGCACATCGGCGGCGTCGGCATGCTGATCGTCCAGCTCCTCTCCGGTGCTGGAGCGATCGTGGTCGAGCGCTTCGATCCCGAGGTGACGCCTCCCCTGCTCGGGGAGCGCGGGCTCACGATCGCGGCGGGCGGCACGCCGCTCGCGCTGCTGTACCTGCAGTACCAGCGGGAGCACCCCGAGCGGTGGGTGTTCCCGAAGGTCCGCGCCACGATGACGGGCGCTGCGCCCAAGCCACCGGGACTGCACGCCGAGCTGCGCAACGAGCTCGGCGGGATCGGCGCGGTATCGGTCTACGGCCTGACCGAGGCGCCGTTCCTCGTCTGCAGCTCGGTGCGTGATCCCGACGAGAAGCTGGCGACGACGGAGGGCCGCGCCGTGCCGGGCGTCGAGCTCCGCGTCGTCGACGAGGACGGCAGGGAATGCCGTCCGGGGGAGACCGGCGAGATCCGCGCGCGGGGTGACGTGCTGTTCCTCGGGTATCTGAACCCCCGACAGGATGCGAGCGCGTTCGACGACGACGGCTGGTTCCGCACCGGCGATCTCGGCGTCGCTCGACGCAGACGGCTACGTCACCGTGTCCGGTCGGCTGAAGGACGTCATCATCCGACGCGGCGAGAACATCTCGGCCACCGAGGTCGAGGGTGTCCTCTACGACCATCCCAAGGTGGCCGACGTGGTGGTCGTGGGCGTCCCCGATGCCGAGCTCGGCGAGCGCGCCGTCGCGGTCGCGATCGCACGCCGTGCCGACGACCCGCCGGCGCTCGACGAGCTCGCGCGCTGGTGCGAGCGTGCGGGTCTGGCGAAGCAGAAGTGGCCCGAGCGACTCGAGGTCGTCGATGACTTCCCGCGCAACGCGAGCGGGAAGCCGTTGAAGCACGAGCTCCGCTCGATGCTGGTGGGGAGCGACTCATGAACGTCTCGTGCAGCATCACGCCCGGTCCCGACACCCTCGAGCTCGCGCAGCTCGCCGAGTCACTGGGCTATCAGCGCATCTGGCTCCACGACTCGCCGGCGTTGTACCGCGACGTCTTCATGACGCTCGCGCAGGTCGCCGAGCACTGCGACGAGATCGACCTCGGCGTCGGGGTCACCGTTCCAGGGCTTCGGCACCCCCTCGTCGCCGCGTCGGCGATCGCGACGCTCGAGGCGCTCGCGCCGGGGCGGATCGCGGTCGGTGTCGGGAGTGGCTTCACTCCGCGGTGCATGCTCGGCCAACGCCCGGTGGCGTTCAGCGAGGTCGAGCACTTCGTGCGGACGCTGCGCGCGCTCTTGCAGGGTGAAGCGGTCGAGATCGACGGTGCCCTCGTGCAGATGTGCCACCTCGAGGGCTACGTGCCCGCGCGCCCGCTCGCGACGCCGATCGCGGTGGCTGCGAACGGTCCGAAGGGGCTCGCCGCGGCGCGTGCGGTCGGTGACGGCGTGTTCGCCATGGGTGAGCCGCAGGGCGACTTCGAATGGTCGGTGTTCGGCACCGCGGGGACCGTGCTCGAAGACGGGGAGACCCTGTCGTCGCCGAGGGTGTTCGACGCGCTGGGGCCCGCCGTCGCGCTCGTGTACCACTTCACGTACGAGGTCGCGCCCGCGGCCGTCGATCAGCTTCCCGGCGGACCCGAGTGGCGCGCGTCGCTCGAGTCCGTTCCCGTGGAGCGGCGCCACCTCGCGTTGCACGACGGGCACGGCGTGGCGCCGAACGAGCGGGAGCTGCCGTTCCTCGTCCCGGAGCTGGGCGGTGGCACGTTCACCGGACCGATCGACGACCTCCGCCTGCGCCGTGACGCGTTCGAGGCGGCGGGCGTGACCGAGCTGGTGTACTCGCCGATGGGATCCGACCTGCCACGAGAGCTCACCGCGATGGCCGAAGTGCTGCTGCCGTGACCGAAGACCGGCGGGCCGATGTGCCCGCGGACGAGAGAGGAGCAAGGTGACCTTCCGCGCGCTGGTGCTCGAGCAGAGTGACGACGGGGTCTCCTCGTCGTTGCAGGAGCTCGACGACGACCGTCTGCCCGACGGTGCCGTGACCGTTGGCGTCGAGTACTCGTCGCTCAACTACAAGGACGGAATGATCCTGCGCGGGCAGGGTCGGCTCGTGCGGGAGTACCCGCACGTCCCGGGCATCGACCTCGCGGGCGTCGTCGAGGCGTCCAACGACGACGCCTTCGCTCCCGGCGACCGCGTCGTGCTCACCGGGTGGCGTGTCGGCGAAGCGCACTGGGGCGGGTACGCGACGCGAGCCGCGCGTCGAGCCGCAGTGGCTCACGCGGCTGCCGGAGACGCTCACGACCGAGGCGGCGATGCGCGTCGGGACCGCGGGCTTCACCGCGATGCTCGCGATCGACGCGCTCGAACGGCACGGCATCGGCCCGAGTGACCGCCCGGTCCTCGTCACCGGAGCGGCTGGAGGCGTCGGGACGTTCGCGGTCCACCTGCTCGCCGCGCCTCGGGTACTCGGTGGCCGCCGCGACGGGGAGGCCCGACACCGCGGCGCACCTGCGTTCGCTCGGCGCGGCGGACGTGATCGACCGAGCCGAGATCGCGGACGCGCCGGAGCGTCCGCTGCTGACGCAGCGTTGGGCTGCCTGTGTGGACGCCGTGGGCGGCGCCACGCTCGCGCACGTGCTGACGGAGCTCGACGCCGGCGGTGCGGTCGCCGCGTGCGGCAACACGGCGGGCAACGACCTCCCGACGACCGTGATCCCCTTCATCCTGCGCAACGTCGCGCTGCTCGGCATCGACTCGGTGTCGTTCGCGGGGGCACGGCGCGGCGAGATCTGGTCGCGGATCGCGGAGACCGTCGACTGGTCCGCGCTCGACGGACTGACGACGGAGGTCGGACTCGAGGGCGTCGACGCGCTCGCGGACGAGATCCTCGGCGGCCGAGTGCAGGGCCGTGTCGTCGTCGCGACCGGGAGGGACGCCTGATGACGGATCTCCGGACCGGCACCGACCCCCTCGGCGCGGTCGTGGGCACGGTGCTCCCGACGTTCGAGCGCACGACCGACTTCGACCACTGGAACCGCTACGCCGCGGTGAACGACGAGTTCATCGACGTGCACATGAGCACCGAAGCCGCGCAGGCTGCCGGTCAGCCCGACGTGTTCGGCATGGGGAACCTGCGCGTCGCGTACGTGCACAGCCTGCTCGCCGACTGGCTCGACGACCGCGGCGACATCGCGGCGTTCTCGTGCCAGTTCCGCGCGCTCAACTTCCGGGGCGACGAGCTCACCGCACACGCCACGGTGTCCGGCGTCGGGGAGCGAGACGGGCTCGCGACGGTCACCATCGACGTCGGCGTGCGCAACCAGGACGGCGACGAGACGATGCCGGGCTCGGCCGAGCTGGTCGTGTTCGACGGCGCGCCGCGCATGCCTGCGAGCGAGAGCGTCGAGCCGCCACCGGCACGCGACGTCGGCGTGTTCCTGGACCGGCCGACCATCGAGTGGATCGGCCGGGCGGTCGAACCGGTGGTGTCGCTGCCCGTCGACGCCAACGACATCCGGCGGTGGGCGATGGCCGCCTACTACCCGGCCCCGCCGCGTCCGGCGTACTTCGACGTCGACGTGGCGAGCGCCGGGCCGTGGGGCGGCCTCGTCGCGCCGCGCGACTTCAACCCGTTCGCGTGGGTCGACGAGTTCCGACCCGAGGCGTACCCGTGGATGCGCGGCATGGGCACCGAGCCCGGCTACCGGGGGCTCAACGGTGGGCAGCGCAGCAGCTACTTCGCGCCCATCCGAGTCGGCGACGTGATCACGTGCACGGCGACGCTGGTCGACGCGTACGAGAAGGACGGCAAGACCGGGACGATGCTCTTCCTCGTCGACGAGTCCCAGTGGACCAACCAGGACGGCGAGCTCGTGAAGCTCGGCTATCGAACTTCGATCTATCACTGACGGAACCGGGGGAGTCATGACCACGATCACCGAACCGAACGCGAAGACCGCCGAGATCAAGGCGCGACTCGACCATCCCATCGTCGACGTCGACGCGCATCAGCTCGAGGTCATCCCCGTGCTGCTGGAGTTCCTGCGCGACACCGGCGGTCCCGGCATGCCCGATCGCTTCCTCGAGTACTTCGCATGGGTCCGCCGAACCTTCCAGCTGACGCCCGAGGAACGGCTCGATCAGCGCTCGGCGATGCCGGTGTGGTGGCCCATGCCGACGGAGAACACGATCGACCGAGCGACCACCGTGCTCCCCGGCCTGCTCTACGAGCGCATGGACGAGATCGGGCTCGACTTCTCGGTCGTGTACCCCGGCACGGGCCTGCTCGTGGTGACGCTCCCCGGGATGGCCGACGACGAGCTCCGGCGGGCAGCCGCGCGCGCCTACAACCTCTACAACGCGGAGATGTTCCGCGGGCTCGAGGACCGGCTCACGCCCGCCGCGGTGATCCCGATGCACACGCCCGAAGAGGCGATCGAGGAGCTCGACTACGCGATCGGGACCCTGGGCCTCAAGGCGGCGCTCTTCGCGGGCGACGTCATGCGCCCGGTGCCGGCGGCCGCGCGCGAGCACCCCGACGCGGCGAGCCAGATCGTGTACCAGGACTGCTTCGGCATCGACAGCCCGCACGACTACGACCCCGTCTGGCAGAAGTGCCTCGATCTCGGCGTCGCGCCGACGTTCCACTCGGGTCCGATCGGGCGCGGGGCGCGCCAGTCCGTCTCGCGGCACCAGTACAACCAGCTCGGCGGCTTCGCCGAGGGCGGTGAGGCGATCGCCAAGTCGCTGTTCTTCGGCGGCGTGCCGCACCGGTTCCCGACCCTCAAGCTGGGGTTCCTCGAGGGCGGTGTCGCCTGGGGCCAGGCGCTCTACTGCCGCATGCTGGAGCACTGGAAGAAGCGCAACGCCGAGGCGATCCTCGGACTCGACCCCGCGCTGCTCGACAAGGAGTACTTCAAGAAGCTCATCGACGAGCACGGCCACGATCGCGTCAAGGCTCACCGCGACCGCCTCGTCGACGACCTCTCCTGGGCCGACCATCCCGCGGAGCTCGACGACTGGCGGGCGTGCGGCCTCGAGACCGAAGAGGACGTGTACCGCCAGTTCGTGCCGAACTTCTTCTACGGCTGCGAGGGCGACGACCGGCTGAACGCCTGCGCGTTCGACACGAAGGTGAACCCGCTCGGCGCGCGCCTCAACGCCATGTTCGGCTCCGACATCGGGCACTTCGACGTCGAGGACATGGCCGAGATCATCGAAGAGGTGTACGAGCTCGTCGAGGACGACCTCGTCACCGAGGCCGACTTCCGTGACTTCACGTTCGAGAACGCGGTCCGGCTGCACGGTGGCATGAACCCGAAGTTCTTCGACGGCACGTCCGTGCAGGACGAGGCGGCCGAGGTGCTGGCGAAGGCGAACGCGCAGTGATCACGCCGATCGCGCTCGCCGACCTCTCGGCCACGGCGAAGGGTGTCGCACGCCCCGAGGACGTCCTCACGACGCCGGACGGCCGGGTGTTCGTGTCGGACGCCGGCGCGATCGTCAGCGAGATCCTGCCCGATGGGACGCTTCGCCGGATCGGTGTCGCGACCGGCGGCGAGCCCAACGGGATGTCGCTGCTCCCAGACGGCGAGCACGTCGTCGTCGCCGACTTCGCGCAGGGAGTGCTGCGACGCGTCGACCTCGCCACCGGTGACGCCGAGGTCGTGCTCTCCGAGGTCGAGGCCCGTCCGCTCGGTGCGGTCAACTATCCCCTCGTCGACCGGGCCGGCGCGATCTGGGTGAGCACGTCGACGCGGCAGGATCCGGCGACGGCGCTCGCCACGGGGGAGCCCGACGGGTTCATCGCCCGCGTCGACCCCGACGGGTCGGCGGTGGTCGTCGCCGACGAGGTCTGCTTCCCGAACTGCATGGCGTTCGACGACGACGAGGCACACCTGTACTTCTGCCGGTCCGCTCACGCCGACGTCGCGCGCGCTCCTGTGCTCGACGGGGTCGGGCTCGGCCCGGTGGAGCGCTACGGCCCCGCGCTCGGTGGACGCGAAGACCACGAGTTCGGCGCCGAGCACCTCGCCGCCTTCGGGCAGCCGGAGGTGCTGGCGCGCTGGGGCCTGACCGACGGGTGCGCGTTCGACGCCGACGGCAACCTCTGGGTCACGCTGATGTCGGCGAACCGAATCGTCGCGATCACACCCGACCGTGACGTGGTCACCGTGATCGACGACCCCGAGGGGAAGATCGTGCAGTCGCCCACGAGCATCACCTGGGCGGGCGACGACCTGCGCGACCTCTACATCGGGTCGCTCTTCGCGGACTACGTCGTGAGGGGCCCCAGCCCGGTGGCGGGCCGGGCTCCCGGAAGGTGACGCAATCGCAGCCGTCGTTGATCGACAGCATCCTCGAACGACGCAGCGCCCGGAGCTTGGCGGAGCCCGCTCCGACCGCCGAGGAGCTCGACACGATCCTCAGGGCGGGGGCGACCGTGCCGGATCACGGGGCCCTCCGGCCGTTCCGCTTCGTCGTCGTCTCCGGCGCGGCCCGGGCCCGCTTCGGCGCTGCCCTCGGGGCCGCGCGTCCTGGCGACGCCCAGAAGGCGTTCTTCGCCCCGACGTTGGTGGCGCTGATCGCCTCGCCCCGAGCGCACCGCAAGATCCAGGGTTGGGAGCAGCTCGTGTCTGCTGCGTGCACCGGGTACGCGCTCGTCCTCGCCGCCCACGCCCTGGGTGTGGGCGCGGTCTGGAAGAGCGTCCCGCTGACCCGTGGCGACGAGCTGGTCGAGCTGCTCGGCCTCGGTCCGTCGGAGCAGCTGCTCGGGTGGGTCAACCTCGGCCGCGCGGTGTCCGTCGGGGAGCGGCGATCGGTCGATCTCGCGGAGCTCGTCTCGGTGCTGGGCGCGGACGGCGGGACCGCGCGCTACCGGCCCTGAGCCGTCGGCTGCTCCGCGCTCGTCAGCCCGGCAGGAGCGTGACCGCGCCCTCGGGACAGTTGTCGGCGGCCCGCCGGGCGTCGTCGACCTTGGCGGCCGGGACCTCCTCGGCGATGACCTTGCCGTGACCCTCGTCGTCGGGCTCGACGAGCTCGGGGGCCAGGACGTAGCAGCGACCGTGCCCGGTGCAGACCTCTGGGTCGATGACGATCCTCATGTCTGGTCCCCCTCCCGCATCGTCGGGCCGCTCGACCTCGATGGCACCGTACGTCGAAGTCAAGACATTGACAACCCATTGGGGTAGCGGTAGGCCAGGGCCCGACGCACGGGGACCCAGAGCTCCGGCGCGAACCCGGGGAGACGTGATGGACGATGCCGCGGCGATCCAGCTGGTGCGGGACCTCTCGGAGGCCTGCCACCGGGGCGAGTACGACCGGTTCCCGGAGTACCTGACCGATGACGCGGTGTTCCACATGATCCCGCTCCCGCCCGTCACGGGCATCGCGGCGATCACCGAGGAGTGGAAGAAGCTGGCCGGCATGGGCACCGTGGAGGTCGAGATCACGCGCGCCGCGGCCAAGGACGACGTCGTGTTCACCGAGCGCGTCGACTCGCTCCAGCGGGGCGACGAGCGTGGCGACCTCCCCGTGGTCGCGGTGTTCGAGCTGCGCGACGGCAAGGTCGCCGCGTGGCGCGACTACTTCGATCTCCAGCAGTCGCTCGACGCGTTCGGGATCGACGAGGTCATCTGACGCGTCGTCGACGTCCCGCGTCGTCGGGGGAGCTCAGCCCGGGATCGGGATGTTCTGGAGCCGGACCTG
The DNA here is from genome assembly GCA_963731815.1 of uncultured Acidimicrobiia bacterium. GTDB lineage: Bacteria > Actinomycetota > Acidimicrobiia > IMCC26256 > PALSA-555 > DATBSK01. The sequence goes on from CAVSWW010000011.1 coordinate 679,354, forward strand.
TCCGAGCGCGACGACCCGACCCTGGTCGTCGGTGATCCGGACCTCCCAGAGCTGCTGGGTGCCGCCCTGCTGGATCGGCGTGGCCACCACGTCGAGGCGCCCGCCAACGACTGTGCGGATGAAGTGGGTGTTGTTGTTGACGCCCGTCGTCGCGAGGCCGCGCTCGGCCGCGGTCATCGCGGCGCCCATGCTCGCCGCCGCCTCGACCGCCGCGCAGTAGACGCCCCCGTGCACGATCCCGAACGGCTGGTGGTGCGCCGCGTCGAGGTCGAGGTACCCCCGCACCTCTTCGGTGCTCATCACCTCCAGCTGCAGGCCGACGGACTGCATGAAGGCGCTCTGGTCCTCGTCGAGGGGCCAGAGGTCCCGGCGGATCGACATCCTCAGCCCGGCTGGTCGAACCGGATCATCGAGGCCTCGACCGCCTCTGCCAGCGCGGTCGTCGGCTGCCCGACGCCGCCCGACGCGCTGAAGCCGCCGTCGACGGGCAGGTTCACGCCCGTGATGTAGGACGCCTCGTCGGACGCGAGGAACAGCGCGGCGTTGACGATGTCCTCGACCTCGCCGATGCGTTTGATGAGGAAGTTGCTCGAGAACAGCTGACGCATCGGCGAGTCGGGATCCTCACCGAGGAACGGTCGCAGCTGCGGTGTGTCGATCACGCCCGGCGACACGCAGTTCACCCGGACGCCGATCGGGGACAGCTCGATCGCCAGCGTCTCGGTGAGACGGATGACCGCCGCCTTCGCGACACAGTGCACGAGGTTGCCCGGCGCGTTGCCCGGCATGCCCGAGCCGACCATCCCCGCGATCGAACCCGACGTTGACGATCGCCCCGCCGCCGCGTCGGCGCAGCACCGGGATGGCGTACTTCACGGGGAGGAACACGAGCGTGACCTCGTGCGCCATGTTCCAGTCCCAGTCGGCGACCGAGAGCTCCTCGACGAGCCCGGCCCGGGCGGTGGCCGCGTTGTTGTAGAGGATGTCGAAGTCGCCGAAGCTCTCGACGCCGAAGTCGATGAACGACCTTGCCCCGTCGTCGGTGGTGAGGTCGACCGGATGGAGCGACGTCATCTCGCCGCCCGCGGCCTGCACCATCCCGAGGGTCTCCTCGGCGCCGGCGGCATCGAGGTCGCAGCCGACGACCCGGGCGCCCTCCGCGGCGAAGGCCTGGGCCGCCCACTGCCCCTGCCCGCTCGCGGTCCCCGAGATCAGCGCCACCTTGCCCGCCAGCCGGCCAGCCATCCGGTCCCCCTCCACGCTGGAGCCCGCGCCGTGGAGCCCCGAGGCGCGCACCGTATCAACCCCTTGACCAACGTCAAGGGGTTGACTTACCATCCGGCACGCACAGCACCCTCCCGGGGGGAGGGCCCGAGCGGTGTTCCGCCGCCCGGTCAGAGCACGCGCCGTCCACCGGACGGGCCAGAAGAGGGAAGGTCGCCCATGTCACCCGACGCAGACCTGCGCGCACGGCGTGAGGCCCGGATCACCGAGCACATCGAGGCCGAGAACAACTTCGACGTGGAGGCGACGCTCGCCACCATGCAGCCGGAGCCGACGTACGACGTCCGGGCCTACGACACGCTCGTCAAGGGCCACGCCAACTGCGCCCAGTTCCTGCAGGGCCACTTCGAGAGCCTGCCGGGCATCCACACGAAGGCGACGCGCTTCTACCACGACGACGAGGCCGTGATCGTCGAGGTGGCCGTCGAGGGCACGCACACCGGTGAGATCGCCGGCATCCCCGCGAACGGCAACGCGATCAACGTCGACTCGATCGGCATCTTCTACTTCGAGCCCGACGGCGACATCATCCAGGGTGAGCAGGTGTGGGCCGACATGCTGAAGCTGACGCAGCAGCTCACGGGCGAGCAGCCCGCGAGCGCAGGCTGAACCGTGCCGGCCCCGGGGGGAAGCCGGTCGTCGAGTTCGATCACAACTCGGAGGAGTTCGCGCGCGAGGGCGACACGATCGTCGGTGAGCTCCGCGCGAAGTGTCCGGTCGCCTACACCGAGAGCCACGGTGGCTACTGGGTCCTGACGAGCTACGAGGCGGCCGCCAAGGCGATGCGCGACGAAGCGGTGTTCTCGTCGCGTCACGAGCCTCCCGAAGCCGACGGCTTCCACTACCAAGGCGTCAACATCCCCGAGGCTGCGCAGCCGAACGTGCTCATCGAGCAGGACCCGCCGGAGTGGAACCCGATCCGGCGGATCCTCAACCCGCTGTTCGCGCCGCCGAAGGTCGAAGCGCTCACGCCGGAGTTCGAGCGCTTCACCCGCGACTGCATCGACAAGGTCATCGAGAGCGGCACGATCGACTTCGTGCTCGATCTCGCCAACCCGGTGCCGGCGATGGCGACGCTCGCGTTCCTCGGTCTGCCGCTCGAGCAGTGGGAGAGCTACGCGGAGCCGTGCCACGAGGTCGTGTACACGCGCCCGGGCACGCCGGAGTTCATGAAGGCCGTCGAGGGCCAGCTCTGGATCTTCGACGCGGTTCGTGAAGAGGTCGAAGCGCGACGGAAGCAGCCGCGCGACGACAACCTGACGAGGATCATCCAGACCGACGTCGGCGGGCGCACCTTGACCGACGACGAGATCGTCTCGCTCTGCGGGACGATCATCAACGGCGGCGTCGACACCACGACGGCGCTGCTCGCCAACTCGGTGGAGTACCTCGACCGCAACCGCGACCTCCGCGCCGAGCTCGTCGCCGATCCGACGAAGGTGGATCTCGCGGCCGAGGAGTTCCTGCGGTACTTCACACCGGTGCAGGCGTTCGCCCGCACCGTCGCGACCGATTGCGAGTTCGCGGGCCAGCAGCTCGAGCGCGGCGACCGCGTGCTCGTCCACTTCGGTGCCGCGAACCGCGACGAGAACGAGTTCGAGAAGCCCGAGGAGTTCATCGCCGACCGGTCACCGAACCGGCACATGTCGTTCGGGCTGGGCAAGCACCGGTGCGTCGGGTCGACGTTCGCCCGCACCGAGTACATGGTGATGCTCCGGCAGATCCTCGCCCGGATGCCCGACTACGAGCTCGATCGTTCGGGGGTCGAGTCGTACCCGTCGCACGGCATCGTGCGCGGCTACATCAAGATGCCTGCGTCGTTCACCCCCGGGAAGCGATCCAGCTGAACCGCGAGTCCGGCCACACCCGAACGTGAAGGGCGCCCGATGAAGTTCTCGATGATCTTCGAGGCGCAGCTCGCGGATCCCACGCCCGACAACGAGCGCCAGGTGATCCGCGACTGCGTCGAGCAGGCGGTCCTCGCCGAGGAGGTCGGGTTCGACCGGATCTGGGCGGTCGAGCACCACTGCCTCAAGTGGTACGCGCACATGAGCGCCCCCGAGATCTTCCTCACGTGGGTCGCCGCCAAGACCTCGCGCATCCGCATCGGGCACGGCGTCGTGTGCATGCCGTTCAACTACAACCACCCGATCCGGGTCGCCGAGCGCGCCGCGATGCTCGACGTCCTCTCGAACGGGCGGCTCGATCTCGGAGCCGGCCGCGGCGCGACCGCACAGGAGATGTCGGCCGTCGGCGTGGATCCCGACCGCACGTACGCCGAGGTCGAAGAAGCGCTGCGCATGATCGGCTCGATGTGGCGGGGAGAGAACGGCGAGGGGTTCGAGTGGCACGGCGAGCTGCTGCAGGTCGCCGAGCACCCGATCCTGCCGCGACCGGTGCAGATGCCGCACCCGCCGCTGTACCTCGCGTGCACGAAGAACGACACGGTCAGGCTGGCGGCCGAGTACGGGATCGGCGCGCTGGTGCTCGGGTTCACCGGTCCCGAGGGCGTCGCCGAGATGCGTCGCATGTACGACGAGACGATCGAGGAGCGCACGAAGAAGCGCTTCGTGTCGTCGGAGGTGAACGACCACTTCTCCGCGCTCTGCCCGACGATCGTGCTCGACGACCCGAAGGAGGCGTTGCAGGTCGGCGCCCGCGGTCAGCGCTTCTTCGCCGAGGCGATCGCGCACTGGTACGGCGCGGGGCCGCCGCCGAGCGCAGAGGGCGAGGCCGACGACCAGGAGGTCGCGATCTCGCGCTCGAAGGATCGCATGGTCGCGACGCTGCACGAGGCGGAGATCCCGGCCTCGCCGCTGCAGACCGCGAGCTTCACGCTCGTCGAGCACGCCTACGGCGACTGGCGGGACGCGATCGCGTTCGCCGAGCAGCTCGAGGAGGCCGGCGCCGACGAGATCATGTGCCTGATCCAGATGGGCACCGTGCCCCAGGAGGCGTGCCTCGAGACCATCCGGCAGTGGGGTGAGCACGTGATCCCGCACTTCCGGAAGAAGGAATCCTGAGCGTGGGTCGCCTCGCGGGCAAGGTCGCGATCGTCACCGGCGCCGCCCGGGGGATGGGTGCGAGTGAAGCTCGCGCCTTCGCCGCGGAGGGCGCGCAGGTGGTGCTGACCGACGTCCTCGAGGACCGGGTGACCGAAGTCGCGGCGTCGATCGGTGACGCCGCGTGCGGGATCGGCCACGACGTGACCGACGCGGACGCGTGGGCCGCGGTCGTCGCCACCACGACCGAGCGCTTCGGCGGCGTCGACGTGCTCGTCAACAACGCCGGCATCCACCGGATCGCGCCCCTCGTCGAGGAGGACCGCGAGACGTTCCAGCGCGTGCTCGAGGTGAACCTGATCGGGACGTTCCTCGGGATGCAGGCCGTGGTCGAGCCGATGCAGGCGCGCGGTGGGGGATCGATCATCAACATCTCGTCGATGGCGGGGCTCCAGGGTCTGCCGGGACACAGCGCGTACGGCGCCTCGAAGTTCGGCATCGTCGCACTGACGAAGACCGGCTCGATCGAGCTCGGGCCGCTCGGCATCCGGGTGAACTCGGTGCACCCCGGCCCGATCAACACCGACATGCTCCCGGCCGCGCCCGACGGTGACGACGCCACTCGCTTCGACTTCCTCCCCTTGCAGCGAGCCGGCGAGCCGGATGAGGTCGCGGCACTCGTCCTGTTCCTCGCGAGCGACGACTCGTCGTTCATCACCGGCGCGCAGCATCGCGTCGACGGCGGCACGGCAGGCATGGCGTGATCGAGCTCCCATGATCGACCTGGGCGACAAGGTCACGATCGTGACCGGTGCCGCAGGGGGCATCGGCTCCCAGACGGTGCGCACGCTCGCCGAGCTGGGCGCGCGGATCGTCGCGACCGACCTGCCGGGCACGGGTCTCGACGACGTCGTCGACGGGCTCACCGCCGATGGCTTCGACGCGATCGCGGTCGAGGCCGACGTCACCGACGAGGACAGCGTCCGGAGCCTGATCGCGGCGACGATCGAGGCACACGGCCGTGTCGACGTGGTCGACAACAACGCGGGCGCGACGGGCTTCGCCGAGCAGGACACCGTCGTCACCGACATGGACGCGGCCGTCTGGGACGAGGTGTTCGCCATCAACGCCCGCGGGCCGATGCTGATGTGCAAGCACACGATCCCGCACATGCTCGAGCAGGGCGGCGGCTCGATCGTCAACATCTCGTCGGGCCTGAGCCTCGCCGGCGACGTGATCTGCGCGGCGTACGGACCGGGCAAGGCCGCGCTCAACGCGCTCACCCGCTACGTCGCCGCCGTCTACGGCAAGCGGGGAGTCCGGTGCAACGCGATCCTCCCGGGCATCATCCTCACCGAGCGGGCGCTCCAGACGCTGCCGCCGCCGGCCATGGAGGTGTTCCTCGACCACGCGTGCTCGCCGCGACTCGGTGATCCCACCGACATCGCGAACGCGGTGGCGTACCTCGCGTCGGACGCCGCTGCGTTCGTCAACGGTCAGCTGCTGTCGGTCGACGGAGGCCTGTACGCGCACCAGCCGCACACGCCCCAGTTCATGGCGCTGCTCGCCGAGATGGGCGCCGAGATGGGCGCCGAGATGGGCGGCTGACGAGCGCTACGCCGACGCGGCGGTGAGTGCGCGGCGCACGAGCACGCGCGCGAGGTGCGCGCGGAACTCGGGCGTCGCGTGGAGGTCGCCGCCGGGATCGGTGCCTTCGGCCGCGAGCTGCGACGCGTCCTCGGTCGGAGGCGCCCTCGGCGATGGCGCGTTCGACGGCCGTGGCGCGCAGCGGCGTGGAACCCATGTTGACGAGGCCGACCCGTGCGGAGCCGTTCGCGCGGATCGCGACGGCGCCGACGATCGCCCAGTCCTGCGCCCGCCGGTTGAACTTCTGGTACGAGGATCCGACCGCCCCGAGCTTCGGGACCCGGATCTCCGTGAGGAGCTCGTCCGGCGCGAGCGCGGTCTCGAGGAAGCCCTCGAAGAAGTCGCTCGCTGGGATCGTGCGCTCGCCGGCCGGGCCGACCGCCACGAAGCTCGCGTCGAGCGCGAGCAGCACGGCGGGGAGGTCGGAGGCCGGGTCACCGTGCGCGACCGATCCACCGATCGTCCCGCGGTGGCGCACCTGGTTGTCGCCGACCTCGGCCGCGACCGCGCGCAGCACGCCGCACTCCTCGGCGAGCAGCTCGCTGATCTCGAGGTCGCGATGGCGGGTGAGCGCACCGATCGCGAGGTGGTCGCCTCGATCGTCGACGTAGGACAGCGAATCGATGCGCGCGGCATCGACCAGCACGGTCGGCGTCGCCAGCCGGAGCTTCATCAGCGGCAGGAGCGACATCCCGCCCGCCAGCACCTTGGCCTCGTCGCCGTGCTGGCTCAGCGCCGCGATGACCGCGTCGACGGAATCGGCACGGACGTAGTCGAAGGGTGCCGGGTTCACGGACGTGCCTCGGCCGCGGCGAGCACGGCCTGCACGATGTTGTGGTAGCCGGTGCACCGGCAGAGGTTGCCCTCGAGCCCGATCCGCACCTGCTCCTCGGTCGGCTGCGGGATCTCGTCGAGCAGCGAGACCGTCGCGAGCACCATGCCGGCGGTGCAGTATCCGCACTGCAGTGCGTGTGCCTCGGTGAACGCCGACTGCACGACGTGCGGCGCGTCGACGGTCCCGAGGCCCTCGATCGTCGTCACCGAGGTGCCGTCCGCCTGCGCGGCGAGCATCGTGCACGACTTCACGGACTCGCCGTCGACGAGCACGGTGCAGGCGCCGCACGACGACGTGTCGCAGCCGACCTTCGTCCCGGTGAGCCCGCACGCATCGCGCAGCAGCTGGACGAGCAGCGTGCGCGACTCGACGTCGTGGCGTTGCTCCGTGCCGTTCACCTGCACGGTCACGGCCGTCCGCCCGCTCATCCGGGCGTCGCCGTCGTGATCGGCGTGGTGGTCGCGCCGTCGTCGCCGTTGGTGGTCGGCGGCGTCGGTGTGGTCGGTGCCGCGCCACCGAGGTAGCTCGTCGCGAGCGCCTGCTCGTCGAGCTCGTCGCGTGGGCCGATCCAGGTGAGTCGCCCGAGCGTCATGAAGGCCACGGCGTCGGCGACCTGCATCACCTCGTGCGCCTTCTCCTCGACGAGGAGGATCGTCGAGCCCTGGGCCTTGAGGTCCTCGATGGCGCGCAGGACCTCCTGCGCCGCGAGCGGCGCGAGGCCGAGCGTCGGCTCGTCGGCGATGAACACGGTCGGGGGACGCACCAGCGCCGGCGCGAGGCTCAGCATCTGCTGCTCGCCACCCGAGAGCAGCCCGGCCGGCTGGGTCTTCCGCTCGCCCAGCACCGGGAACCGCTCGTAGGCGCGCGTGCGCTCTTCGTCGGAGCGCAGCAGCACCTGCAGGTTCTCGGCCACGGTCAACGTCGGGAAGATGCCGCGTGCCTCGGGTGCGAGCATCACGCCGGCACGCGCCCGCTGGTACGAGCTCGCCTCGGTGACGTCGTTGCCGTCGACGACGATGCGGCCCCGCGTCGGCTCGAGGAGGCCGGCGACCACCGCGCAGAGGGTCGACTTCCCGGCACCGTTCGCGCCGACGAGCGCGACGATCGACCCGCGTGGCAGCGCGAGGTCGACGCCGTGCAGGACCTCGACGTCGCCGTACCCGGCGACGAGGCCCGTGAGCTCGAGCGTGCGGTCGTCGCCGACGACCCACCCGGGCGACACCACCGTGGCGTGCGCCTCGACGTCGTGCGTCTCGCCGGTCGCGTCCGTGTGGAGGTCGGTCTCCGCGGCGTCGATGTCGGCGAGACGCTTCTTCCGTCGCCGTTCGAGCTGCTGGTGCCCGACGAGGGCGAAGAGGCCATCGGGGTTCTTCGCCAGGTTGATCGCCCCGAGCCCGAACATGATGGCGAGGAACTGGCTCGACTCGGTGAGCTGGTTGAACCACTCGGGCATGAAGCTCCAGCTGGAGATCCAGTCGAAGATCGGCGTCGTCGACGTCACCGCGAGGCCGGCGAGGAGCGCGCCGCCGGGGCGTCGGATGCCGAACGTCACCACGATCGCGAGCCACAGGAGACCCGCGATGGGCGTGGCGGTGGTGTTGGCGAAGCTGCCGTTCGTCATGCCGAGCATGACACCGCCGAACCCGGCGATCGCTCCTGAGAACGCGAACAGCGCGATCTCCGACCGTGCGGGTCGGACGCCTGAGGTGCGGGCCGCCACCTTCGAGCTGCGCAGCGCGAGCACGGAACGCCCCGATGCCGAGCGCTGGAGGTTGTGGATCACGACGGTGATGAGCCCGAAGATGATCAGGAGCCCGACGATCTGCGTCTCGGGATCGGAGAAATCGAACGTCGTGATCCCGAGGTCGAGCGTCGGGAACGGGTACAGCCATCCGATCGAGCCGTTGCTGATGTCCTCGGTCTGGAACACCGTGAGGTCGAGCGCGAGCGCGAGGGCGAGCGACGCGAGCGCCAGGGCGAGCACGCCGAGTCGCCGCACCGACACCGCGATGAGTGCTCCGAGCGCGGCCGCGACGAGCGCGCCCATGATGGCGGCGACCGCGAAGTTGAGACGGCCGTTGCTCGCGATGAACGGGACGTCGATGTCCCAGTCGTTGTTCAGCGCCCAGCCGGCCATGAAGCCGCCAGCGGTGACGAACGACGCCTGAGCGAGGCTCACCATGCCGCCGAGCCCGGTGACCACGACGAACGAGAGGAAGACGATGCCGAACGCCAGGCCGGGCGCGATCACGGCGAAGGCCTCGAACGTGTCGGCCTGGGCCCACTCCCACGGGAGCCACTGGAGCGAGAAGGCGAGCAGCGCCAGGATCGCGATCGCCCAGGGGAGCAGCCGCCGCCAGGGCGGCAGCCCTTCTCGATGGTCGGGCGCGGGTCTGTCCTCCGAGACGGTGCGCGCCTCGGCCACGTGCTTGCGCCCGATGACGAGCAGCAGGACGACGGTCAGGACGAACGGGATGGACGCTCGGAAGCCGGAGAGGTCGGCGATCTCGGTCGGGAGGAAGTCGTCGCCGTACCCGTAGAGGATGTTCTGGCCGATCCCGAGCAGCAGCCCGCCGGCGAACGCGATCGGGATCGACCGCAGCCCGCCGAGCGCCACCGCCGCGAGCGAGCCGAGCACGATGAGCGTGAACGCGTCGTCACCGAGCTGGAAGAGCGGGGCGATCAGGATCCCGCCGAGTCCGGCGAGGATCATCGTCAGGACCCAGGCCGCGGACGACGTGCGGGCGGAGTTGACGCCGCGCAGCCCGGCGAGGTCGTCGCGGTCGACGACGGCCCGCATCTCGAGACCGAGCCGCGTGCGGCGCAGCACGAACCACAGCGCGACCGCGGCGATGGCCGCGCCGATGAAGACCGTCACCTGGTCGGTGTTGAGCACGACGCCCTCGAGCCCGAACCAGTCGAGGTGCCAGACCTCGCGTGGGAACGGCCCGAGGCCGCGCACGGCACCACCGCCGGTGCCCGTGCCGGTGTTCACCGGCAGATCGAGCTCGGCGATGGTGTTCCCGACCGTCTCGACGAGCCAGATCGCGAGCGCGGGGAGCGCGATGAGCAGTCCGATGGTGCCGACGATGCGCGCGTACACGGGCGCGGTCGCCAGGCGTCGGAGCAGGATGCGGTCGAGCGCCAGCCCGAGCAGCGGCGCGAAGACGAACACGGAGAGGATCGCGGCGAGCCAGACGGGCACGTCCTGCCCGAAGTTGAGCTGGTAGAAGAAGTACGCGGTCACGAACGCGACGGCGCCGTGCGCGAAGTTGAACATCCCCGACGTCTGGTACGTGAGCACGAGGCCCGCCGCCATCACGGCGTAGATGCCACCCGAGACCGCACCCGACAGGAACAGGTTGACGAACTTGTTCACGCGCTACCTCGTCGCGGAGTGGTGGTGACGATGGTGGCGGCCGGACCAGGTCCGACCGCCACCACCGCGTCGATGAGTCGCTGCTACTTGGCCGGGTACGGGTACGCCTTGGCGCAGAAGTACGGCACCGAGACGTCGTAGCCGGTCCCGTTGCTCGTCACGAGCGTCCCGCACGGGGACGGCCGCGGCTTGTCGCCGAGGGGCGTCGGACCCACGAGACCCTTCCGCTTGTACGTCAGGTCGTTCGCTGCCTGCTGGAAGTTCTCGACCGTGAGGTCCTTCCCGGTCTCCTTGAGCGCCTGGATGAACATGTCGGCCGAGAGCCAGCCGGCGGCCGCGAGCACGCTCAGCGGTGCGTCCGCTGCCTCGAGGTCGTCGACCATCGTCTGCACCGCGGGCACGTCGGGCGCGGTCTCGAACGCACCGAACTGCACGTACACGCTGCCCGTGTCGGACGGAGCGGCGAGCTGCGCGTCGTACGTCTGCGTGTTCATGATCGGTCCCTCGAACCCTGCGTCACGCAGACCCTGCTGGAGGGCGAGCGTCGCCGGGATGCCAGCGAGGAACAGCTCGATCATGTCGGGCGGACCACCCTTGTTGCTGGTCATGATGTCGTCCACGAACGGCGTCACGTCGCCGACCGTCGCGGGCGGAGCGGGGATCACGGCCTCGTTGTACGTGACCTTGACGCCCATGCTCTTGGCCGCGGAGGCCTGCGTCTCGTTGCCGGTGCGTGCCGCATCCGTGTCCTCGGCGATCATCGCGACCGTGAGGCCCTTGGTGGGCTTCTCCAGCATCCTCGCCATGGCTGTCATGCCGAAGCCGTCGGAGTACTGCGGGTCAGACCCGCCGCCGACGCAGCCCGACCAGCCGTACGCATACTCGTTGTTGCAGAAGCCGGCGTCGATCCCCCAACCGAGGAACGGCACCTTCGACTGCTCGAGGAAGTCGGCCGAGCCGAGCACGATCGTCGCGGTCGGCACGACCGCGAAGACCTCTTCCTGCGTGACCAGTCGGCGAGCCTCCTGGATGTTCGTGTTCGGGTCGAAGCCGTCATCGGCGGCAGGCAGCATGTCGATCGTGCGACCGAACACGCCACCAGCGTCGTTCTCGCGGTCGAAGCGAGCGGCAGCGCCTGCCTCCGCGTCACCGAAGAACTCCGCGCTGACGATGCCCCCGACCTTGATGGAGTCGTCCGTGACGCCGCGGGTGTCACTCCCCGCGCCGGCGGAACTCATCCCGGCGGTCATCAATGCGGCAGCCAACATCGCGGAGATGCCGGCGACCAACCACTTGCTCCTACGCTTCACATTTCCCCCTTCGTAACTGCACTGTTGTCGTCCTTCGTTGCTCTGTTGTCGTCGTTGTCCGAGCTGTCACCGAGGTAGGCAGCTCTGACCGTCGGATCCGCGCGGATCGCCTCTGGCGTTCCGACGGCCAACACCTTTCCCAGGTCGAGAACCACGACCCGGTCGCACTGCTGCATCACGAAGCCGATGTCGTGCTCCACGAGCACGAGCGCGCAGTCACCGCTACGGATCTCCGCGATGCGTTGGCCGAGGCGCGCGACCTCGGCTTCGTCGAGGCCCGAGGTGGGTTCGTCGAGCAGCAGCAGCTTCGGCTCGTCGACGAGCGCGCGAGCCAGCTCGACCATGCGCGCCAACCCGATCGGGAGCGATCCCGCAGCGTCCTTGCGGACGGCGATGAGGCCGCACTGCTCGAGGACCTCCTCGACCCGCGCGCGTCGCTCGCGCTCGCGACGACGCCGGGTCGGGAACGCGACGAGGTCGGCGAGCATGCCGCCCCCGCCACCGCGCCAGTCGAGCGCCGTCAAGACGTTGTCCTCGACGCTGAGCCACCCGAAGGTCTGGACCCGCTGGAACGTGCGACGGACGCCGGACCGCGCCCGGCGCGAGGCGGTCCACGACGTGATGTCGGTGCCGTCGACCGCGACCTTGCCCCCGTCGGGCGCCCGCACCCCCGAGATGACGTCGAAGAGGGTCGTCTTGCCGGCGCCGTTGGGGCCGATGAGACCGCAGACCTCGCCTGCGGTGACCGAGAACGACACTCCGTCGAGGGCGCGGACGCCGCCGAAGCGGACGCTCACGTCGTCGAGGGCCAGCGCACTCTCCGGCGCACCCGGTGCGGGTGCGGCGGACGGCGCGGCTGACGTCGTCTCGATCTCGATCGCCACTCGTCCCCCCGTCGAGTTCGTCTCGCCCCCTCGCGGCGACGACCGTCTCGGTCTCCTTTCGCAAGTGTCGAATCACCGACACTCGCGTCGCGTCACCATGGCCCATCGGCGCGGAGAAATCAAGGTGTTGACACAAATCTCCGGCACCCGTACGGTCCGCCCGCTTTCTTAGCCGCCGCGACGTCGGCGCCGGGCGCGGGCCCGGACAGGAGGGGGACCTGATGAGCTACCGAGTCGTGCAATGGGGGACCGGGAACACGGGCAGGCTCGCGGTGCGCGGCATCGTCGGCCATCCCGACCTCGAGCTCGTCGGCTGCTACGTGCACAACCCCGAGAAGGTGGGTCAGGACGCCGGCACGCTGGCCGGCGCGGCCGCCGTCGGCGTCGCCGCGACCGACGACGTCGACGCGCTCCTCGCGCTCGAGCCCGACTGCTGCTGCTACATGGGAGACGGCGTGGGTCCGCGTGGCCCCGAGGCCGTCCTCGAGATGGCCCGGTTCCTCGAGGCCGGCATCGACGTGGTCTCGACCTCGATCAACGCGCTCGTCTACCCGAAGACGGCGCCACCCGAGCTGCTGGACCCGATCGCGACGGCCTCGCAGCGCGGAGGGTCGACCTTCTTCGACAACGGCGCCGACCCCGGCTTCGGGAGCGACCTGCTGCCGCTGACCCTGCTCAGCCTGATGGACGAGGTCGACTCGATCCGCGTGCAGGAGATCGTCAACTACGGCCACTACGACGCCGGGTACGTGATGCGCGACATCTTCGGCTTCGGCATGCCGCTCGACTACGAGGCACCGCTCTTCCTCGGTGGCGACCTCACGCTGTGGTGGGGCGGCGTGATCACGCTGCTGGCCGACGCGCTCGGGCTCACGCTCGACGAGGTCCGTGAGGAGCACGAGGTCGCCGCGGTCGACCAGGACGTCGAGACCGCGTTCGGCACGGTCGAGGCGGGCACCGTGGGCGGGATCCGCTTCGAGGTGCAGGGGATCGTCGGTGGGAAGCCGGTCATCGTCGTCGAGCACGACACGCGCATCCACCCCGACGCCGCCCCCGACTGGCCGGCGTGTCATGGCGGCGACAACTGCTACAAGGTCATCGTCGAGGGCCGGCCCAAGTTCACGCTCGAGCTCGCCATGGAGGACGAGCACGGTGGCGACGGGGGGCTCATCGCCTGCGCGATGCGGATGGTCAACGCGATCCCGTTCGTCTGCGAGGCGCCGCCCGGGCTGCTCTCGACGCTCGACCTCCCGATGATCTTCGGCAAGCACTTGCGTCTGGGCTCCTCGTGACCTGAGGCCGCTCCTGGACCCGCTCCTCGACCGGGCCCTTGACACCTCTACGGGCCCGTAGGATTATCAACACCGACGAAGACTCCGGCGAGGGGCCCGCTCGCCGCCGGGGGTCGAGCGGTCCGACGGGAAGGGAGACGCAGATGGCGCGGCTGCTCGCGACCGGCGAGCGGCTCTACCCGTCGGAGCTCGCCGACCGGTACCGCGCCGCGGGGCTGTGGTCGGAGCGGACCACCGGGCAGGAGATCCGCTCGATCGCCGATCGGTTCCCGGACCGGGTCGCGGTCGTGAGCCTCTCGGACTCGCTGACGTACGCGGAGCTCGACGCGCGGACCGACCGGCTCGCGGTCGCCCTGCGCGACCTCGGGCTCGAGCTCCAGGACCCGGTCGTGTTCCAGATGGGCAACGAGCTCGAGACGGTCGTCGGTTGGTACGGCGCGCTGAAGGCGGGCCTCGTACCGATCGCGAGCCTCCCGAACCACGGTGCCTACGAGATCGGTCACATCATCGAGTTCACCGGCGCGCGCGTTCATCTCGCGCAGGCCGACTACCGCACGTACGACCTGCCCGCGCTCGGACGCGCGCTGCGCGCCGACCACCCGTCGCTCGAGGTGCTCGTCGTCGCGCGGAGAGCGCGGTCGACGGCGCGCACTCGTTCGACGAGCTCGTCGCAAGCGTCGATCGCGAGGACGCGCGAGCTCGCGTCGACGAGATGCAGCGCGAGATCGACCCGGAAGGGATCGCGCTCTTCCAGCTGTCGGGCGGCACCACCGGCGTGCCGAAGGTCATCCCGCACAGCCACGCGAGCTACGTCGGCGGCACCCACGTCTGGGCCGACCACTGGCAGTGGGACGAGTCGATCGTCACGCTCCACACCTGGCCGATCCTGCACAACGCGGGACTCTTCACCGCGCTCCAGTCCGCGCTCGCCGTGGGCGGCACGTGCGTCATCTCGTCGTCCAACGATCCCGAGGTCGTCCTCGGCCTGATCGAGCGGCATCGGGTCAACGTGATGACCGTCTCGCCGCCGCTCATCGCGGCCGTCACCAGCGTGGACGACTCGAGCCGCTTCGACACGTCGTCGGTCACGCACCTCTACGGCCCGAACGACGAAGCCCTGATGGCGAGCGCCGAAGCCGCGCTCGGCGGCGAGGCGCGCGGTCAGTTCGGGATGGGCGAGGGCGCCTTCCTCGCGTGCGCCCTCGGCGCCGACGTCGACGCCCGCCACGGCACGTCGGGTGCGTCGCTCCAGCCCGAGACCGAGGTGCGCGTGCTCGACCCCGACAGCGAGCGCGAGCTCCCGGCCGGGGAGGTCGGCGAGCTCGTCTTCCGCGGCCCGTTCGTCGTGCGTGCCTACTTCCGCGCGCCCGAGGTCAACGAGCGGTCGTTCACGAGCGACGGCTTCCTCCGCACCGGCGACTACGCGAGCGCCGTCGACATCGACGGGGTCATGCACTACCGCGTCGTCGGTCGGCTCAAGGACAACGTCGTGCGGGGCGGCGAGAAGTTCATGGCCTCCGAGCTCGAAGGGCTGCTGATGGAGCACCCGGCGATCGCGCAGGCCGCCGTGATCGGCATGCCCGACGAGGTGCTCGGCGAGCGCGTGTGCGCGTACGTGGTGCCGTCCGGGGAGGGCGCGGTGCCCGACGTCGCGGAGGTCGCCTCGTGGCTGCAGGAGCTCGGCGTCGCGAAGTTCAAGTACCCGGAGCGGATCGAGACCATCGACGCGCTCCCCGTGACCGCGGTGGGCAAGGTCAACAAGCCCCGCTTGCGAGACGACATCGTGGCGCGCACCACGACGACGGGAGGCAGCCCATGAGCGCTCCGGGCAACCACTGGGTCCGCGGCGTCGACCACACCGCGTTCGTGACGTTCGAGCCGGCCGAGACGGTGCGCTTCTACCGCGACATCCTCGGCTTCCCCCTGTCGCAGTCGGTGTGCGCCACGGGCTGGGGCCCGGCGCCCGACTTCGTGCACTTCTTCTTCGACATCGGCAACGGCGACCAGCTCGCGTTCTTCTACTACTTCGGCCACGAGCGCTACGAGGACGCCGAGATCCCCGACCTCCTGAAGAGCGCCCGACACCTCGCGCTCAACGTCGAGACGCTGGAGCACCTCGACGAGTACGAGCGCCGCCTGACCGAGGGCGGCTACGCGCCCTACATGCGCGTGATGCACGAGACGATCGAGTCGATCTACGTGACCGACCCCAACGGTCTGAACTTCGAGATCACCCGTCCGCTGCGCGAGTCGACCGACGCCGACCGCGCCGACGCGACGCTCACCATCGACGCGCTGCTCGAGGTGCTCGAGGCCGATGGCGACCCGTCGCTCGCCGCGCTCTGGGCGGCGAAGGGCCGGCGGATCGCGGCGCTGGCCGAGACCGAAGAGGTGGTGTCGTGACCACGATCTACGTGTTCGACGTCGACGAGTTCCGACCGGTGATCGACGCCGCGGGCCAGCGCCAGGCCGTGTCGGTCCGCAAGGTCGGCCCGTACGTCGAGGTCACCGCGGACGGACCGATCGAGATCGGTCGACGGGAGTCGGGCGTGCGGCACGCGGTCTGGTACAGCGCGGTCGCGGGTGTCGTCGCCGGCCGCGTCGAGCAGTTCGACAAGGAGCAGCTGCGGGTGGTGCCGGCATGAGCGACACGAAGGGAACGAAGCAGACCGGCGGCCTCGGCGCCGGCCGGCACATCGAGGTCGGCGACCTGCCGGAGCAGTCGGTGACCACGTTGTGCTCCTTGACCACCAGCGACAAGGCGACGACGAACGGTGTGCTGTTCACCGTTCCGGGCGCCACGACGGTCGTCTCGGTGATGCATCCCCGGCTCGACACGTCGCGCCACTACCTCATCCCGTACCTGCTCGACGCCGGGTTCGCCGTGTGGTCGCAGTCGTCCCGCAACGTCGGGAACGACCTCACGCTCGTGCACGAGCAGGCCATCCTCGACGTCGCGGCGGGGATGGTGTTCCTCCGCGACACGTTCGAGCACGTCGTCGTCTTCGGGAACTCCGGCGGTTCGGGCCTCTACGCGTACTACCTCCAACAGGCGAGCCGCGCGCCCGCCGACCGCATCGCGAAGACGCCGGCGGGCGCACCGAGCGGTCTCGACGAGGCCGAGATGCCGATGGTCGACGGCGCGATGTTCCTCGCACCGCACCCGGGCCAGGGTGAGCTCCTGCTCGGGTGCATCGACGCCTCGGTCGCCGACGAGGACGACCCGCGCTCGATCGTGCCCGAGCTCGACCTCTACTCGCCCGACAACGGCTTTGCCGAGCCTCCGGAGAGCTCGAAGTACTCGAGTGAGTTCCTCGAGCGGTACCGCGCGGCGCAGCGCGACCGGGTGGCGCGCATCGACGAGAAGGCCCGCGGCTACGTCGCCGAGCGCGACGAGCTGAAGGCGAAGTTCAAGGAGACCGAGGACATCCGCGACCGGCGCGCGAGCCTCGCGCCGCGCATCGTCACCGTGTACCGCACCGACGCGGACCCGCGGACCGTCGATCTCTCGCTCGACCCGTCGGAGCGCCCGTACGGCTCGGTGTTCGGTCGCCGGCCCGACGTCATCAACGCCGGGCTCGCCGGGTTCGGACGGCTCACGACGCCCGACGCGTGGCTCTCGACGTGGTCGGGCCTCAGCTCGAACGCGAGCTTCCGCAAGTGCGCGCCCGAGATCACGGTGCCGACGCTCGTCACCGAGTACACGGGCGACCAGTCGGCGTTCCCGGGCACGATCCAGGAGATCCTGGGCTGGCTGGGCGCGACCGACCTGGCGCACGAGCGCGTGCGGGGCACGCACTTCGGCGGGCCGGTCAAGAAGGGCGAGCCGACCGGCGGCGAGCTCGCGGCGCCGGTGCTCAACGCGTGGTTGGCCGAACGGTTCCCTGCGGCCTGAGGCCGCCGACTCGAGGAAGAGGTTTCCCCAATGGCAGAGATCGGGCTCCTGAGCCTGGGTGACCACTCGGCCGACCCGTACACGGGACGGCAGACCACCCAGGCCGAGCGCGTGCGCGAGATCGTCGACGCGGCGGTGCTCGCCGAGCAGGTCGGCGTCAGCTCGGTGTGGATCGGCGAGCACCACTACTCGCACTGGATCGTGCCGGCGCCGCAGCTCGTGCTCGCGTCGATCGCCGAGCACACGTCGACGCTGCGGCTCGGCACCGGCGTCACGCTCATGTCGACCGACGACCCGGTGCGCATCGCGGAGGACTTCTCGGTGCTCGACCTCATCTCGGGTGGCCGCGCGGAGCTCGTCTGCGGCAAGGGCATCCTGAAGCGCACGTTCACGGCGGCCGGGCTCGAGTTCGACGACTCGCCGCAGCTCATGGCCGAGAACCTCGAGCTCCTGCTGCGGCTCTGGCGCGAAGAGGACGTCACGTGGAGCGGCTCGTTCCGCGCGCCGCTCTCCGACATCACGATGCAGCCCCGCCCGATGCAGTCGCCGCATCCCCGGGTCTGGATGGCCGGCGGGTCCGACTCCTCGGTCGATCTCGCGGTCGCGCTCCAGCTGCCGTTGATGCTGCCGAGCGCCTTCAGCCGCCCCGAGGCGTACGAGCCGTTCGCGCGGCGCTACCGCGAACGGTGGGAAGAGGTCGGCAACGATCCCGACGGGATGCTCGTCGGCGGGTGCAACCACCTCTACGTGTCGACGACCACGACCGAGCTCGCGCGTGAGCGGTGGCGGCCCTACTACTACGAGTACTTCCAGTTCGCGCAGCGGGAGCTGCTCGAAGGGGGCGCCAACCAGGGCGCGAAGTTCCTCGAGCGGAAGAACTTCGACTACGAGGGCATCCTCCGCGGCCCCGGCATCTGCGGTGCGCCGGACGCGGTGATCGAGCGCATCCTCGAGATCCAGGAGCTGCTCACCCTCGACGTGCACCTCCTCATGGTCGACCTCGGTGGCATGCCGTACCCGGAGGTCGCGGAGACGATCCAGGTGCTCGGCTCGGAGGTGATGCCGCACGTCGACGCCGCGCCGCTCGACCGGCCGGTGCACGCGCCGACGCCGGTCGGCTGAGCGCCGGGGGGTACATCAAGCACTTGATCTTCACCAGTTGACATGCCAGGATCCCGACGGATCCGCCGGCCACGACCGCGCCGGCGACCCGGACAGGGAGCAACGCCGTGGGGAAGGTCAACCAGCTCGGCTACGTCGGCGTGGGCGCCCGTGACACCGACGCGTGGCGCGCGTACGCGACCGACGTGCTCGGCCACGAGGTCGCCCCGTGGAGCGACGAGCAGCATCTGTACCTCCGCATGGACGAGCAGCACCACCGGCTGACGGTCCACCCGGACGAGCGCGACGACGTCGTGTACGTGGGTTGGGACGTCGGCAACCCCGACAACATGCACGAGGTCGCCGCGCAGCTCGAGAAGGCGGGCGTGCAGGTCACCGCGGCGACGCCCGAGGAGGCTGCCGACCGGCGCGTCGTCGACTTCGTGCACTTCATCGACCCGCACAGCCAGCTCCGCATGGAGCTGCACTACGGGCCCGAGATCATCTACATGCCGCAGTTCCACCCGCAGCGGCCGATCAGCGGGTTCAAGACCGGCGACCAGGGCATGGGCCACTTCGTCACGTTCGTGCCCGACGCCGAGGCCGCCGCGAACTTCTACGCGGACGCCCTCGGGTTCGCGATGTCCGACTGGATCATCGTGCCCGGGATGGGGCGCATCGGCGCGTTCATGCACTGCAACCCGCGCCAGCACTCGCTCGCGTTCTTCGCCAACCCGGCCGCCGACCGGCACGTGCACCACGTGATGATGGAGCACACGTCGATCGACGACGTCGGCACCGGCTACGACCTCGCGCTCGAGCGCGGGCTCGTCACCGCGACGCTGGGTCGGCACCTCAACGACCACATGGTCTCGTACTACTTCAAGAACCCGGGTGACTGGCACTTCGAGATCGGGTGGGGCGCCCGGCAGATCGACCCTGCCACCTGGCAGGTCCAGCACTACAACGGGCTCCAGCCCGGAGGCGGCGAGTGGGGCCACGACGGCCTCATGAACGTCTCCTAGCGCCCGTGTCCTCGAGCGCGCTGTCTCTAGAGAAGGACGAAGCCCATGCTTGCTGCCGCTGACGTGACCGGCCTCCTGGCGCTCCCACCGACGCCGCTGAAGGAGTCGTTCGACATCTGGAGCGAGGGCAGCTCGATCGACCTCGCCGAGGCGACGCGGCTCGCCGACCAGATGATCGTCGACGGCGCGGGCGGCATCGGGCTGTGCGGCACGACGGGGGAGTGCGCGACCCTCACCTGGGACGAGAAGGTCGAGCTGTACGGCGCCGTGATCGACACCGTGGCCGGGCGCGTGCCGGTCTGGTGCGGCACGACGGCGCTCGGCACGCGCGAGGTCGTCCGCGAGATGCGCGCGGTCAAGGACATGGGTGCGGCGGCCGCGTTCGTCGGCCTCCCCCTGTGGCAGACGCCGACGATGACGAACGCGGTCGGCTTCTTCTCCGACCTCGGCGACGCGGTCCCCGACCTCCCGGTGATGGTCTACGCGAACAGCTTCTTCTTCAAGTTCCCGTTCCCGGTCGAGTTCTGGGCCGCGATCGGCAAGGAGGCGCCGACCGTCATCGCCACGAAGGTGGGCTTCCCGCTGACGCGTGAGCACCTCGACGCGACGAACGGGCAGGTCAACTTCATGACCGGCGAGGGGACGATCGGGAACCACTACCGCCTCGCGCCGGAGACGGTCACGGCGGCGTGGGCGACGTCCGGCGCGATGGGCCCGGAGCCGTGGGTCGCCCTGCTCGACGCGATCGCCAAGCAGGACACGGCCGAGACCGATCGGGTGCTCGCCGACATCGAGGGCGTCCCGCTGCCGATCCCCGACTTCGCCGACTTCGACAAGTACAACCTCCAGCTCGAGAAGGCCCGCATCAACGCGGCGGGGTACACGAAGTGCGGTCCGCCGCGCCCGCCGTACACCGACCTGCCGGACGACTGGCGGGAGGCTGCGGAGACGAACGGCAAGGCGTGGGCGGCGATGCGCGCCGCGTACGTCAAGCGCTGAGACGAACCCAGCCGACGAAGCCGAACCCAGTAGCCGAGGACCGGGGGAGCAACGATGGCCGAAGAAGGACACGAGCGGATCGTTCCCGACCTCGCGAGCGACATCGATCGCAACGACGTCTCGACGCTCACGTTCGATCTGTCGAAGTACTGCCAGTACTCGCCCGAGGCCGCGACCGTGGTGTTCACGTACATCACCGGTCAGCTCGGCGTCGTCGTGTGGAACCTCGAGCCGGGGCAGGAGAACGACTACCACATGCACCCGACGACGGAGCACCTCCACATCGTGCTGAAGGGCGAGTGCGAGTACACCCTCGCCGACCAGGACCCGATCATCGTCAAGGAGGGCCAGGCCGTGATGGTGCCCGAGCAGGTGCCGCACGGCATCCGCAACGTCGGGACCGTGCCCGCCTCCTACATCGCCATCACGAGCCCGGGCGACTACCAGAAGGTCCTCGTGGATCGCCCGGCATGAACGGGCGTCGTGAGCCTCAGCGAGCGCGAGGTCGCCGACAAGCTCGAGATCCGCGACGTGCTCGCGCGCTACATGAAGGCGATCCGGGTGAAGGACCTCGACCTCATGGACGCGTGCTTCACCGAGGACGCGCGCATCGACTACACCGCGATCGGCGGGTCCGAGAAGTCGTGGCCCGACACCAAGGAGTGGCTCCACCCGATGGTCGTCGGGGTCGAGCTCTTCTGGCTCTACGTCGGCGAGGTGTACCCCGAGTTCCGCGGTGACGAGGCCGCCGTCGAGACCACCTGGCACGGCGTGTTCGTGTCGGAGGCCGGCGCGGCGCCGCTCGTCGTCTTCGGCTCGTACGACGACACGTTCGTGCGGACGGCGGACGGCTGGCGCATCAAGTACCGCAAGGACCGTCCCGAGATCCAGGTGCTGTCGGCCGGACGCGGGGAGGCGAGGGGGAGCGCGTGACGTACCGAGTCGTGCACTGCGGGACAGGCAACGCCGGGAAGCTCGCGCTGCGGGGGGTGATCCAGAACCCCGACCTGGAGCTCGTCGGGGTGCTCGCGTTCTCGCCCGACAAGGTCGGCCGGGACGCCGGGGAGCTGGCCGAGACCGCACCGACGGGCGTCACCGCGATCGGCGACTTCGACGAGTTCCTCGCGATCGACGCCGACTGCCTCTGCTACATGGCCGACGGCCTGAAGTACACGCAGGAGTCCATCGACTTCATGGCCCGGTTCCTCGCCGCCGGCCGCAACGTCGTCACGACGTCCGTGCTGCCGCTCGTGTACCCGCCGACGGCCGCACCGGAGCTGCGCGAACCGATCGAGACGGCGTGCAAGGAAGGTGGCACGACGTTCTACTGCAACGGTGCCGACCCGGGGTTCGCGAGCGACCTCATCCCGGTCACGTTGCTGAGCCTGATGGACGACCTCGAGTGCGTCCGCATCCAGGAGATCATCGACTACAGCTTCTACGACCAGCCCGAGACGATGCAGGTGCTGTTCGGGTTCGGCGAGTCGCTCGACTACGACGCGCCACTGTTCTCGAGCGGCGCCCTCACCGAGTACTGGGGCGGCGTCATCACGCTCGTGGCGAACAAGCTCGGTGTCGAGCTCGAGGAGATCCGCGAGACGCACGAGCTCGCCGCGATGGACCAGGACGTCGAGATCGCCGTCGGGACGGTGCGCGCCGGGACGACCGCCGCGATCCGGTTCGACGTCCAGGGCATCGTCAACGGCAAGCCGGCGATCGTCGTCGAGCACTACACGCGGATCCACAAGGACGCCGCGCCCGACTGGCCCCACTGGCCCGGCGGTGAGAACGGCTACCGCGTGCTCCTGGAGGGGCGGCCCAACCTCGTGTGCGCGGTGACGATGGCCGACGAGCACGGCGGCGACGGTGGTCTCATCGCGAACGGCATGCGCGTCGTCAACGCGATCCCGTTCGTGTGCGACACCGATCCCGGTCTGCTCGACACCCTCGACATCCCCGACGTGGTGACGAGGAACCTCCGCTTCTAGCTCGTCAGGCCTTGTTGTCGGCGTCGATCGTCTCGGCGCTCAGGAACCCGAACACCATCGCCGGACCGATCGTCGCGCCCGCGCCGGCGTACCGCGTGCCCATGACGGTCGACGCGGAGTTGCCCGCGGCGTACAGGCCGGGGATCGGCTGGCCCTGCTCGTCGAGGACGCGCGCCTGCGTGTCGGTGATGAGCCCGGACTTGGTCCCGAGGTCGCTCGGGACCATGGGGACGGCGTAGAAGGGCGGCGTCTCGATCGCGCCGAGCGTCGGGTTCGGTGTGGCTCGCGGGTCCGAGTAGTAGCGGTCGTTCGCGCTCTCGCCGCGGTGGAAGTCGGCGTCCGTGCCGGTCTTCGCGAACCCGTTGAAGCGGTCGATCGTCGCGCGCAGCGCCGCGGGATCGACGTCGATCGACGCCGCGAGCTCCTCGAGCGTGTCCGCCTTGTGCAGCCAGCCTTCGCCCGGTCGCCAGCCCTCAGGGAGCTTCTTGTCGGACATGACGAACGACGGCAGGACGGGACCGATGTTGTACCGGGACCGGTACGTCTTGTCGACGACGAACCACGCCGGGATGGTGGCGTGGTCCTTCGCGTCCTGCTCGTACGTGTCGATGATGAGGTCGTTGTAGCTCTCGCCCTCGTTCACGAAGCGCTTGCCGTCGCGGTTCACGAAGATGCCGTGCGGCAGGCTCTTCTCGATCATCAGCACGTTGTGGTACCGCTGGCCCGGCGGCATCGTCGCCGGCATCCACCACGCCTCGCGCATCAGGTCGGCGTCGAGCTTCGCACCGACCTTGTTGCCGGCGACGATCCCGTCACCGGTGTTGTCGTAGTTGCCGACGGTCCAGTCGCCCTCGATCGGCGCGCGCTGGTACTGCTTGCGCATCTCGCCGTTGCGCTCGAACCCACCGGCGGCGACCACGACGCCCTTGCGGGCCTCGATGCGGACGTCGACGCCGTCGTGGCGGACGACCGCGCCGGTGACGCGCCCGTCCTCCTTGACGAGCTCGAGCACCGGCGAGTCGAGCCACAGCGGGACCTTGCGGTCGTTGAGCGAGGCGCGCAGCGCGGCCATCAAGGCCTGTCCCATGCTGAGGAACGGGTCGCGCCCGCCGGTCTTCTTCCGCTTCCCGCCGCGCATGGCGTACTGCGCCATGCCCTTCACCATCGTGACCTTGGGCTTCATGCCCGGCTGCAGCATCCCGCGTGCAGTCGGGATGGTCATCATGAACTTCCCCATGATGAGGGCCGGCGGGTACGGCTCGTGCAGGGTTGTGAAGTCGTCGCCGAGCACCGTGCCGTCGAACGCGGCGGGCTCGAGCGAGCGGCCGCCGGCGCGCCCGCCCGGGTCCTCGGGGTGGTAGTCGGGGTAGAAGTCGAGCGCTTCGAGCTTCAGCTGCGTGTTCGCCTCGAGGTAGTCGACCATCCGGTTGCCCTCACGCACGAACGTCTCGATGAAGTCGTCGGAGACGGAGCCGCCGGTGAGGTGCTTGATGTACTTGACGCCGTCGGCCTCGGAGTCCTCGATCGACTTCTCGCGCATGCTGCGGTTCGCGGGGATCCACACCGCGCCGCCCGACATCGCGGTCGAACCGCCCCAGGTCGAGCCCTTCTCCGTGACGAGCACGTCGAGGCCGAGATCGGCACCGCGGATCGCGGCACACAGCCCGGCGCCGCCGGACCCCATCACGAGCACGTCGACCGACTTGTCCCAGACCATCGTGTTCTCCTCGTCTCCTGGTGGTGTTCTCGAGCCGCCGGTCAGAAGGTGTCGGGCCGGACGAGCGCGTCGGTCCCGCCGTCGACGAAGACGACGCTGCCGACGACGAACGATGCGGCCGGGCTGAGCAGGAACTGCGCCGCGGCCGCGATCTCGGACGGGTCGGCCCACTGCCCGACCGGGACGGGGATCTCGCGCATCAAGGGCCCGAGCTCCGGATCGTCGAGCGTGACCTGCGTCAGCGGGGTGTGCGTGTTGCCCGGCGCGAGCGCGTTGAGCCGCACGCCGTCGGCGGCCCAGTCGGCGGCCTGACGGCGGGTCCAGCGCGGCGAGCGCGAGCTTCACGCTCGCGTACGTCTCGCCGCCGTGGGTCGAGAGCGAGATCGCCTTCGCCTCGTCGCCCGCGAGCAGCGCGTCGATGAGCGCGTCGTCGACCGGTGCCACGGTCGCCGCGCACGAGCTCACTGCCAGGGCCGCGGGGCGGTCGCCCTTGGTGAGCGCGGCGCGCAGCCCATCCAGCATCGCGACGCTGCCGAAGTAGCTGACCGTCGTGAGCAGCGGCGGGTCGACCGTCGCGGGGACGCCGGCGAAGCCGCCGTAGCCGTCGAGCTTCCCGTCGCACGCGGCGAGGACGCCGGCCACCGCGGCGGCGCGTCCTTCGGGGGTGCCGAGGTCGGCGACGACCTCCGCGTCGCGCAGGTCGACGCCGATGACGCGGTCGCCGTCAGCCTCCAAGGCCTTGCGCGTGGCGGCGCCGATCCCCGACGCCGATCCGGTGAGCGCGATCGTCCGCATGTCGTCCCCCCGACTGCGGGCGTTCCCGACGCACCGTCGCCGGTGCGGCCCGCGCGGCGAGTCTCCACCGCCGGGCTCGGTCACGTCAAGGAGTTGACAATCGCCTGACGAACGAAACCCGACGAAAGGTGCGCGCCACGATGGCGGCGCGCGCGGTCAGCCGGCGGCGTCGGACGCGCCGAGCACCTCGGCGTCCTCGTCCGGGGCGTCCGCGGGCTCCGGCAGCCCCTCTTCGAGCGCGTCGACGCAGCGCTCGAGCGCGTCCTGGAGCAGCGCGACCTCGGCGGCACTGAGGCGACTCGTGAGCTGGATGTCGAAGGCCGAGACCCGCGCGGTCGCGTCCTCGTACACGCGCACGCCGAGGTCGGTCGCGGTCGCCTCGATCACCCGTGACGACGCGAGCGGCTTGCGGCTGATGTAGCCCTGCCGCTCCAGGCCGCTGACCAGGCCGGTCATCGCCTGGGGCGTCACGAAGCAGGCGCGGGCGAGCTCCGCGGACGACGCGACCTTGAGGCGCACCAGCGCTTGGAGGACCGCGTACTGCGACGGCGTGAGACCGAGGTCGCGGAGGGCGTCGGCGATCGTGGCGTACGCGGCGCGCTCCGTGCGCTTGATCAGCCACGACGTGCGGCCGACCTGGGGGGTGTACTTGTCCGGCTTCACCATGGTGAGGTCAGTCCTCGTCGAGTCGGGTGCCTGCCTGCAGCCTTGGAAGGGTGCACCCTACCTGTCCTCTTCCCGATATCAAGACCTTGCTATGCGCAGAGCGGCATGCGAGGATGCGCGACCGATGACCACTCCGCCGCCCAGCATCGTTCCACGCCCCGAGGCGGAAGCGACGCTTCTCGACGGGCAGGTCGCGGTGGTGACCGGCGGTGCGATGGGCATCGGTGCCGGCATCGCCCGGGCCCTCTCCGTGCACGGCGCACGCGTGCTCGTCAACGACATCGACGAGGACGCGGCCAAGGCGACGGTCGCGGGCTTCGAGGCCGACGGCGGGACGCCGGGCGCGTTCCACCGCAGCGACGTCCGCGAGACGGCCGACGTCGCCGACCTCGTCGACGCCGCGCTCGAGTTCGGCGGCGGTCGCGTCGACGTGCTCGTGAACAACGTCGGCGAGTTCCGCCCCAACGGACTCTTCCTCGAGACCACCGAGGACGACTGGCAGCACCTCTACGCGCTCAACCTGCTCCACATCTTCCGCGTCACCCGTGCGTTCCTCCCGACGATGGTCGACACGGGCGGGGGATCGATCGTCAACGTGTCGTCGGTGGAGGGATTCCGCGGGATCCCGAACAACGCGGTGTACTCCGCGTTCAAGGCCGGTGCGGTGAACTTCACGAAGAGCCTCGCGGCCGAGCTCGGGATCCACGGCATCCGGGTCAACGGGATCGCGCCCGACCTCACCGAGACGCCGCAGCTGCCGCTCTCGAAGATCATGCCGCCGGGCTCGGACGACCTGATCCCGTCGTACGTGCCCGTGGGTCGGTTCGGTCGACCCGACGACCACGGTGACGTCGCGGTGTTCCTCGCGTCCGAGCAGTCCCGCTTCGTGACGGGGCAGACGATCCGCGTCGACGGCGGCACGCTTGCCGCGCCGGGGTGGTTCCGCCGGCCCGACGGCAGCGGGTTCACGAACATGCCGAAGCTCCAGTAAGACGCACGAGCTCCGGGGGGACGAATGGCGCACACCGAGGCAGTGCCGAGCGGCGAACCGGTGCTCGACTACAACCCGCTCACCGATCCGCAGCGGCGCGATCGGCATCCGGTCATGGCCGAGGCGCGCGCGTCGAGCCCGGTGTTCTACAGCCCCACGTTGCACGGGTGGGTCGTCACCCGCCACGCCGACATCTGCGAGGTCGTGCGCGACCACGCGACCTACTCGAGCGAGGGCGGCACGAAGCCGATCGTGCCGCTGTGCGACGAGGCCCAGGCCATCATCGACTCGGGCTTCCCCTTCGACGAAGTCGGCTCGCTCCTCGTCACGGATCCGCCGCTCCACACGCGGCTGCGCAAGTTCGTCGTGGGCGTGTTCACCCCGCGCCGGGTCGCCGCGATGGAGCCGAGGGTGCACGAGATCGCGAACGAGCTCGTCGACGGCTTCATCGCCGACGGGCATGCCGACCTGGTCGCGCGGTTCGCCTACCCGATGCCGCTCGCGCTGATCACCGACCTGCTCGGGGTCCCCGCCAGTGACGGTCCGCAGCTCCACAAATGGAGCGCCGACAAGCTGAACCTGCAGTACACGGTGCTCGGGCCCGAAGAGCAGGTCGAGGCGGCGAAGGGCTTCGTCGACCTCCAGCGGTACTTCGAGGGCGTCATCGAGCAGCGCCGTCGCGAGCCCGGTGACGACGTCGTGTCCGGGCTGCTCACGCTCCGGGTCGACGACGAGCGCCCGCTGCGCACCAGCGAGATCATCGGCCAGCTCATGGGGATCCTCGTCGGCGGCCACGAGACGACGATGAACCTCATCGCGAACTCGCTCGTCCTCCTGCTGCGCGACCGGGAGCAGTGGGACGCGCTCTGCGCCGACCCCGGACTCGCTCCCGCGGCCGTCGAGGAGGCGCTGCGCGTCGAGGCCCCCTCGTTCGGCGCGTGGCGCACGACCACGACCGACGCCGAGCTCGGCGGCGTCACCATCCCGGCCGGCGCGCGCGTGCACATCGTGTGGGGCTCCGCGAACCACGACGCCGAGGAGTTCCCCGATGACCCCGACCGCTTCGACCTGCGGTGCCAGCGCGAAGGAGCGAACCTCGCGTTCGGCCGGGGCCTGCACTTCTGTGCGGGTGCTCCGCTCGGTCGCCTCGAGGGCCGGATCGCCCTGGAGGTGCTCACCGAGCGCATGCCCTCGCTGCGGATCGCCCCCGACGCCGACCTCACGTACCGTTCCAGCGCGGTGCAGCACGGCCCCGACGCGCTGCCCGCCGTCTGGGACACCTGATCCGAGCAGGAGCACGCATGCCCAACCCGAGCGCGAGCACCGAGGTCGACGCCGCCGCCGACGACGTGTGGCAGGTCGTCCGGCCGTTCGACGGTTCGCACACGTGGCACCCGTCGCTGCCCGAGGCGTCCATCGTCGACGACCTCCCCGCCGACACGATCGGCTGCGTGCGCGTCTTCAACGTCAACGGCAACGAGGTGCGCGAACGTCTCCTCGAGCTCGACGACGACGCCCGACGGTGCCGATACGCGCTCGAGCAGGGGACGATGCCGGTGCGCAACTACGTCGGCACGCTGCACGTCGAGCCGATCGGTGACGACCGCGCCCGCGTCGAGTGGTCGGCCGAGTTCGAGTGCGACGCGGAGCTCGAAGAGCAGCTGACGGGCGTCTTCGAGCAGGGTGTCTTCGGCCCCGGTGTCGAGGCCCTGCGCGAACGCTTCGCCTGATCCCGTGTCGACCTCGCTGCCCGACTACCGGGAGAAGTACGCCCACGCGCGTCTCGAGCGCGCGGACGGGATCCTCGAGGTGACGCTGCACACCGACGGGGACACGCTCGTGTGGGGCGACGGTCCGCACACCGAGCTCGGGCACCTGTTCACCGACATCGGCGCCGATCCCGAGAACCGTGTCGTGGTGCTCACCGGGTGCGGCGACCGGTTCATCGGCAAGCTCGACACGAGCTGGGTCGGTGCGATGACGCCGGAGAAGTGGGACAAGATCTACTTCCACGGCAAGCGCCTGCTCTCCGCGCTGCTCGACATCGAGGTCCCGATCGTCGCCGCGGTCAACGGGCCCGCAACCGTCCACGCCGAGCTCGCCGTCCTGTCCGACATCGTGGTCGCGTCCGACACCGCCTACTTCCAGGATGCGCCGCACTTCCGCTACGGGACCGTGCCGAGCGACGGCGTCCACGTCGTCTGGCCGCTGCTGCTCGGCATCAACCGCGGTCGCTACTTCCTCCTCACGGGACAGCGGCTGAGCGCCGCCGAGGCGCTCGACCTGGGCGTGGTGAGCGAGGTCCTGCCCGCCGGCGACCTGCTCGACCGGGCGCGGGCGCTCGCACAGGAGCTCGCACGCCAGCCGGACACCACGCTCCGCTACACGCGCGTGGCGTTCACGCAGCAGCTCAAGCGGCTCGTGCTCGACAACGTCGGCTATGGCCTGGCGCTGGAGGGTCTGGCAGCCTACGCGTCGTGGCCGGCGGAGAAATGAGCGCGAGCACGACACGACGCGACCTGATGGCCAACGCCATCGTCGAATGCGCCACCGCGCTGTTCGACGAGCGGGGGTTCAGCGAGACGAGCCTCCAGGACATCGCCGACGAGATCGGGATCCAGCGCCCGTCGCTGTACCACTACTTCGACAGCAAGGACGAGATCCTCCTCACGCTCCTCGACGACGTCATCCGTCAGAACGAGACCGCCGACTTCGAGGACGCCGAGGACCTGACGCCGAGCGAGCGGCTCGAGCGGATGCTGTTCAACTACGGCCGCTCCATCGCGGAGGACCCGGCGCGGTTCCGCCTGATCACCCGCAACGAGGCGCGGCTGCCGCCCGACGTGCTGGCGCGGTACCAGGAGCGGCGCCGGCACAACTGGGAGCTGCTCAAGTCGATCATCGCGGAGGGGATTCGCGCCGGGACGTTCCGCCCGCTCGACGTCGACCTGGCCGCGTCGGCACTCCACGGCTCGGTCACCGGCATGATGTTCTGGTTCCGACCGGAGCGTGGCGTCGCCGTCGACGACGCGGTGAGCACCGTCGTCGACGTGCTGATGCGCGGTCTCGCCGCCCATGGTGAAGGCGACGGAGTCAGCGGCGCGTTCCAGACGGCGCGTGAGGCGCTCGACTACCTCGAAGGGACCATCGAGGGCATGGAGCAGCGGAGCAGCTAGCCCCGATCTTTCACGAGGCGACCGACCGGCCGAGCGCGTCCCAGCGCCGGTTGAGCTCCTCGAAGAACGGCCGCACGCCGTCCGGCCCGTCGGCGAAGAAGCGCAGCCCGAGCGACGCGCTCGTCACGCCCGCGGCGGCGAGTGGCGGGAGCCCTTCCTCGAGCGTCGCGTCGAGCCGGCCGCGCCCGTCGTCGTCGAGCACGGGGAACAGCACCGCGCGCACGCCGAGCTCCGCCGGGTCCCGTCCGGCCGCGACGAAGGCGGCCCGGAGTCGCTCGACACCGGCCGCGGTGTCGTCGACGGTCCAGTTCTTCCCGAGGGGAAGCCAGCCGGCACCGGTCTCGACGATCAGCGCGAGGTTGCCGTCGGTCAGCGGTGCACCGAACCACATCGGCACGCCCGACGGCCGTGTCGGCCGCGGGACGCACCACAGGTCGGTGAAGGAGACCGTGTCCGACGTGAACGAGGCAGGCGCGTCGCGCCAGAGCGCGCGGCACGCGCGTGCCGTGTCGCCGAGCCTGCCGCGCAGGTTCCGAAACTCGTAGCCGGACGCCTCGATCTCCTCCCGGTGCCAGCCGGTGCCGAGCCCCAGCTCGAAGCGTCCGTGCGACAGCACGTCGAGCGTCGCGGCCGACTTCGCGATCAGCGTCGCGGGCCGGGCCGACGTGATGAGGATCGCCGTCGCGAGCGTGATCCGCTCCGTGGCTGCGGCCATGGCGCCGAGCGCCACCATCGGCTCGAGCCACGGCTCGTCGGGTGGGTACGGGAACGTGCCGAACGGATACGTGTCGGTGCCGCGCCCCATGACCACGTGGTCGGGCAGCGCGAGGTGATCGAGGCCGGTGTCCTCGGCGATCCGGGCGGCGTCGACGACCTTCGCGAGGTCATCACCGAAGTAGTGGTCGAGCGAGAAGAGGGTGACCGAGAGGCTGGTGACCGGCACGACGTGTTCAGTATGTCGTGGTCAGTACGTCGGGAGGCCGTCCCACGCGCCGCGCTGTGGGAACGGGGCGTGGCTCGCGGCCGCGAGCACCGCGAGGAGGTCGAAGCCCGCCTGGTCGCAGAGCGTCGCGACGTCGACCACGAGATGCTCGCCGTGCATCAGGCCGTCGCGGAACGTGACCATCACGATGTGCGGGATGCTGACCCGCTCGCCCAGCTTCGTGGACTCGACGCCGAGGAACGGTCCGCCGACGGTCGCGACGAGGTTGCCCCACGCGATCACCGCGTTCTCGGCGTACGACTCGCCGTCGAAGACCAGCTGCTTGTCCGGGAACACGGCCTGGATCCGGTCGTAGTAGCCGGCCATCGCCTCGCGGCCCTCGACGCGAAAGCCGAGCGAGACGTGCTGCAGGTAGCAGTCGTCGTCGTAGAGCTCCAGCGCGGCGGCGAGGTCGCCGCGGTTCTCGGCGGCGACGTGCTCGTTGTGCAGCGCCTGCATCTCGGCCGGTGACATCACGGCTCCGCTCATCGCGTCCCCCTCGCTCTGCGGCGGCGCGCCACACCGCGCCGGGGGGACGGTATCGACCGGTTGCTCGGGAATCAACTCTTTGATAAAGAGATTGATACATCGCTGCCACGGCGGCGGGACGGGGGGAGCCCGATGGGTGTGCTGGACGGCAAGAGCGCCATCGTCACCGGTGCGGGCCAGGGAGTCGGCGAGGGTGTCGCCTTCGCGCTCGCCGAGGCCGGCGCGAAGGTCGTCGTCGCGGGACGCACGATGTCGAAGGTCGAGCGCACGGCCGCGACGATCGCCGAGCGCGGCGGGACCGCGCTGGCCGTCGACTGCGACGTCACCGAGGCCGACCGGGTCCAGGCCTGCGTCGACGCGACCGTCGAGGCGTTCGGCACGGTCGACATCCTGGTGAACAACGCACAGGTGCCGCCGCTCGGTCCGCTGGCCCTGATCCCCGAGGAGCTGTTCGACACGGGTTGGAAGACGGGACCGCTCGCGACCTTCCGGTTCATGCGCGCCTGCTACGAGCACTTGAAGGACGGCGGTTCGATCGTCAACATGGGCTCGGGCTCCGCGATCCGTCCCGACCTCACCGCGTTCGGTGGCTACGGCGCGTGCAAGGAGGCGATCCGCACGATGAGCCGCGCCGCGGCGTGCGAGTGGGGCGTCGACGGGATCCGGGTCAACGTCGTGCTGCCGCTCGCGATGTCGCCGGCGATGGGCGGCTTCCTCGAGGAGCACCCCGAAGCGCGCGACGGTGTGCTCGGCTCGATCCCGCTCGGCTTCATCGGCGACTGTGAGCGCGACATCGGTCCCGCGGTCGTCTGGCTGTGCAGCGATGCCGCGTCGTACGTGACCGGTACGAGCCTGTGCGTCGACGGCGGACAGGACTACGTGCGCTAGCAGTGGAGCTCCCGGCCACGATCCGCCAGGTCCCGATGCGAAGGGAAGTCCGATGAAGGCAGCGATGTACTACGGACCGGGTGACATCCGGATGGAGGACGTCCCGGAGCCCGACCCGGGCCCCGGCGACGGTGAAGGTCCGCCCGCTGTGGAACGGGCTCTGCGGCACGGATCTGCACCAGTTCTTCCACGGTCCGATGTCGCTGGTCGTGCCGTGCATCATCGGCCATGAGTTCTCCGCCGAGGTCGTCGAGGTCGGTCGCGACGTCACCCGCGTGTCCGTCGGCGACCTCGTCGCGGTCGACCCGATGTGGGCGTGCGGGACGTGCAAGCACTGCATGGGGAGCGAACGGAACCTGTGCTTCGACATGATCTGCCACGGGCTCGGCGCATCGGGGGGTGGGATCTCCGAGGCGACCGTCGTGCGGGCGGACATGCCGCGCCTCGTCCCCGAGGGAGTCGGCGCGAAGCAGGCCGCGATGGTCGAGCCGCTGTCGGTCGCGTACCACGGCGTGCGCCAGGGACGGCCGAAGCCGGGGACGACGGCGGTCGTGCTCGGTGGTGGGCCGATCGGCATCGGCACCTTCCTGGCGCTGCGTGCGCAGGGCGTCGACGACGTGATCGTGTCGGAGCCCGCGGCCGCGCGCCGCGACGCGCTGGCCTCCGTCGGTGCCGAGCAGGTGCTCGACCCCACCGAGACCGACGTCACGGCCGCGGTGATGGAGCACACGAAGGGCGAGGGCGCCGACCTCACCATCGACGCCGCGGGGGTCGCCGCGACCTTCACCACCGGACTGGCGGTCACCGGCCGGCGTGGGCGCTTCGTCACGCTCGCGGCGTACGCGGAGCCGATGTCGTACAACCCGACCGACCTGATGATCCGCGAGATCGAGATCGTCTCGTCGTTCTCGTCGTCGGGCGAGTTCGACACGGTCCTGGGCCACATGGCGGCGGGCGAGTACCCGACGGAGAGCTGGTCCGAGACGGTCTCGCTCGACGACCACCTCACCGCCTACGACCGGCTCCAGGACGGTCGGGCCATCAAGGTGCTCGTCGACGTGGCCGGGGAAGGCTGACGGACACAGGGTGCGCGGGGGATGACAACCCCTTGATATTTAGGGGTTGCCATGCCAGGATCGGCGCCCGGCGACGGCCGAGGCGAGATTCGGCCAAGCGGATCGGGGGGATGAGGCGATGACCGTGACCGGAGGCGACTCCGACCTGCGAACGCTCACGCGGGAGCAGGCGCTCGCACGAGCCACCAAGCTCGCGGATGGTCTCGTCGACCGACGGGACGAGATCGCGCAGCTGCGCAAGCTGCCCGACGACATCATCGCCGAGTTCGTCGACAGCGGGCTCATGCGAGTCAACCAGTCGAAGCACTGGGGCGGCCCCGAGCTCGGCACCGAGGCCGCGGTCGAGGTGATCGCCGAGGTCAGCAAGGGCGACGTGTCGGCCGGCTGGGTGTTCGGGCTCCTGGCGAGCCACTACTGGCTGATCTGCCTCTTCTCACCCGAGGTGCAGGAAGAGATGTGGGGCGAGAGCGCCGACGTGATGATGTCGTCGTCGTTCGCCGCCTCCGAAGGGACGTTCGAGCGCGTCGACGGCGGGTACCAGATCAGCGGTCGCTGGCCGTGGTCGAGCGGCTCCGACCACGCGACGTGGGCGATGGTCGGCATCATGCTGCCGCCCGAGGGTCCCGACCAGCCGCCGCACCTCCGCTGGGGGCTCCTCCCGCGCACCGACTACCGAGTCGACGACGACTGGCGCACCGTCGCGATGCGAGGGACGGGATCGAACACCCTCATCGTCGAGGACGCGTTCGTGCCCGACCACCGCTGCGTCGACCCGTGGACGATCAGCGCCGGTACCGCGCCGGGCACCGCGCTCAACGACGCACCGCTGTTCCGCCTCGCGTTCGGACCCGCGCTCGCCTACTACCTCGCGGCGCCTGCGCTCGGCGGGGCGGAGCAGACGTTCGCGGACTGGTCGGCGTACATCGCGAAGAAGCGCGCCGCGTTCTCCGGAGCCGAGCTCGGCAAGCAGCAGTCGACGCTCATCCGCGCCGGCCATCTCGCGGTGAAGCTCGAGTCGGCGCGCATGCTGATGACGCAGACACCCCGCGCGATCGACGCGGCGATCCACGCCGGCGACCTCGACCAGGAGATCCGTGTCCGCTCCGGCCGCAACGCCACGTATGCGGTGCGCCTGTGCGTCGAAGTCGTCGAGGAGTGCATGCAGTTCGCCGGTGGCACGGGGCTCTTCGAGCACCATCCGATCCAGCGGGGCTGGCGCGACGTCCACGGTGTCGCCGCCCACTTCGGCTTCAACACCGACACCGCGTTCGGGAACTACGGCCACCTCGTGCTCGGCGTGCCGCTCCCACCGAACCCGATGGCGTGATCCGGATCTGAGAAGGTCGCCATGAGCATCTTGGGCAACCGCGTCCTCCGCAAGGAGGACCCTGGGATCCTGCACGGCGAGACGAAGTACGTCGCCGACATCGCCGACCCGCTCCTCGAGGGCGCGGTGCACGCGACGTACGTCCGCTCGACGATGCCGCACGCGCGCATCGAGTCGATCGACGTCTCGGCGGCCGCCGGGGCCCCGGGCGTGCTCGCGGTGCTCACCGCGTCCGACATGGGGTTGACGCCCCAGCCGTCACCGTTCAACCCGGGGTTCGCGCAGTGCCCGCTCGCACTCGACGTCGTCCGCTACGTCGGCGAGCCGCTCGCGGTGGTGATCACCGAGGAGCCGTGGCAGGGCGAGGACGCGGCCGAGCTCGTGGTCGTCGACGTACGACCCGCTGCCGGTCGTCGTCGCAGTCGACGACGCGCTGCGCGACGAGGTCGTCCTCTTCCCCGATGCCGGTACGAACACGTGCATGGACTCCACGATGATGGGGATCCCCGCGGCCACCGACGACCTGTTCGACGGCTGCGAGGTCGTCGTCTCGCAGCGCCTCGTCAACCAGCGCCTGGCCGCCTGCCCGATCGAGGTCCGCTCGGCCGCCGTCGCCTGGACCGAGGGCGGACGCCTCGTGCAGTGGGCGACGTCGCAGATCCCGCACATGCTGCAGGGAGTCCTGACGCAGGTGTACTCCCCGCCCGGCGGCGTGCGCGTCATCACGCCACCGATGGGTGGTGGCTTCGGCCCCAAGTCGGGGATGTACCCCGAGGAGATCGTGCTCGGCGGCATCTCCGCGGCCCTCCAGCGTCCCGTGCGCTGGACCGAGTCGCGCACCGAGAACATGCAGCAGCTCGGCCACGGGCGCGCGCAGGTGCACGACGTCACGATCGGTGGCACACGCGACGGCAAGGTGACCGCGTACCGCCTCGAGATCATCCAGGACGTCGGTGCCTACGTCGGCTTCTCCGCCGTCATCCCGACGATGCTGACCCGGCCGATGGCGCCCGGCGTCTACGACATCGAGCGCGTCGAGTGCACGACGCGCAGCGTCGTGACCAACACGACGCCCGACGCACTCGTACCGCGGCTCGGGGCGGCCCGAGGCGACGGCCGCGATCGAGCGCGCGATGGATCTCTTCGCGGCCGAGCTCGGCCGCGATCCGGTCGACGTGCGCCGCCAGAACCTGCTGCCCGCGTTCGACGAGCCCATCACGACGTCGATGGGCTCCGTCTACGACGTCGGCAACTACGAGGGCGCGCTCGATCTCGTCCTCGAGCACGCCGACTACGACGCGCTGCGCGCGGAGCAGGCTCGCCGGCGCGCCGATCCGAACGGTGCGCTGATGGGCATCGGCGTGAGCTGCTACGTCGAGATCACCGGTCAGGCACTGCCGGGCGAGCCCCACAAGGAGATCGCGCGCGTCGTCGTCGCGGAAGACGGATCGGCGACCGTGTTCACGGGCACCTCGCCGCACGGGCAGGGCCACGTGACGTCGTGGGCGATGATCGCCTCCGACGAGCTCGGCATCCCGATGGAGCAGATCTCCGTCGTCTTCGGCGACACCGACAAGGTCGTCGAGGGTGGCGGCACGTTCGCGTCGCGCTCGCTCCAGCAGGGCGGCATGGCCGTCAAGCAGGTCAGCGGTGAGCTGGCCGAGCTCGCCCGCGAGCTCGCGGCGGAGCTGCTCGAGGCCGACGTCGCCGACGTCGTGCTCGACAAGGAGACCGGCCGCTTCCACGTCGCCGGCACGCCGGCGGTCGCGCGCTCGTGGAGCGAGATCGCGGCGGCGTCGGCCGCGCGAGGCGACGCGGAGCTCGGCGTCGAGGGATCGTTCACCGCACCGGGCCCGACGTACCCGTTCGGTGCGCACCTCGCGGTCGTCGAGGTCGACGTCGACACCGGGCTGGTCCGTCTCGTGCGCCACGTGGCGTGCGACGACGCGGGCACCGTCCTCAACCCGAACATCTTCGAGGGGCAGGTGCACGGCGGCGTCGCGCAGGGCGTCGCCCAGGCGCTGCTCGAGGAGTTCCGCTACGACGACGACGGCAACCCGCTCACGGGGAACTTCGCCGACTACAGCGTGATCTCCGCGGCGGAGCTCCCCAACATCGAGGTCGTGCACCAGGAGACGCCGACCCCGTACAACGCGCTGGGCGCCAAGGGGGTCGGGGAGTCGGGGACGATCGGGTCCACGCCGGCCGTGCAGTCGGCGGTCGTCGACGCGCTCGCGTCGTACGGGGTCCGTCACCTCGACATGCCCGCATCACCGGAGCGCGTCTGGCGCGCCATCGCCGACGCGTCGAGCTGAGTGCCGCGTCGCGGCCCAGATCTGGAGGAGCAGCAATGACCCAGCTGACCACCGAGCAGATGAAGCAGCTGCACGACGACCACGTCGCTGCCGACAACGCCAAGCGTCTCGCGAAGGACATGGACCTGTACACGGACGACTGCTACATGCAGCACGTCCCGCTCGGCTACCGGATCTCGGGCAAGCCGGCGATGGTCGAGTACTACGAGATGTTCACCGAGGCGTTCCCCGACAGCCAGTACACGATCGTCGGTGAGCAGTACGGCGACGACAAGCTGCTCTGCTGGGGGAACTGGGCGTCGACGTCGGTCGGTCCGTTCCTCGGTGTCATGCCCGAGACGAAGGGCAACCGGATCGACGTCGACCTGATGACGCTCATCCGCTATCGCGACGGCCTCATCCTCGGCGAGCACCTGGTGCTCGACTTCCACAACTTCCTGCGCATGGGCGGCTTCGACATCGAAGCGGTCCGCGCGGAGGCGGCGAAGCTGCCGCAGTGCGGGTCGTGGGAAGGGCTCATCTGACCCGGACCGGCGCGAAGCCCGTGGCGACCGCCGTGGACCGTGCGCCGAGGGCCGAGGTGCTGTCCTCGATCGAGGACCGCGTGCTGTGGCTCGCGACCCGGATGGTGCACGAGGCGAACGAGCGGCCGTCGGCCGACGGGCTGAAGGTCGGCGGCCACCAGGCGAGCTGCGCCTCCGTCGTCTCGCTCCTCACGGCGCTGTACTTCCGGTGGTTGCGCCCCGGCGATCTCGTGTCGGTGAAGCCGCACGCGAGCCCGGTGTTCCACGCCGTGCAGTACCTGCTCGGCAACCTCGACCCGAGCTATCTCGGCACGCTGCGCGCCTACCAGGGCCTCCAGGCCTACCCGAGCCGGACGAAAGACCCTGATCCCGTCGACTTCTCGACCGGGTCCGTCGGGCTCGGCGCGGTCGCGCCGCTCTTCGCCGCGC
Organism: uncultured Acidimicrobiia bacterium; assembly: GCA_963731815.1. Taxonomy (GTDB): domain Bacteria; phylum Actinomycetota; class Acidimicrobiia; order IMCC26256; family PALSA-555; genus DATBSK01. The sequence goes on from CAVSWW010000011.1 coordinate 717,370, forward strand.
TCGCCGAGCGCTACGTCCTCGCGCACGAAGAGGCGCCCGACGCCGAGCCGCGGCGGTTCGTCGCCGTCATCGGTGACGCCGAGCTCGACGAGGGCAACATCTGGGAGGCCGTCGTCGAAGAGGCGCTCGCCGGGCTCGGCAACGTGACGATCATCGTCGACCTCAATCGCCAGAGCCTCGACCGCGTCGTCCCGAACCTGCGCGTCCGGCGGCTCGAGGCCGCCTTCAAGGCTGCCGACTGGCAGGTGCTCGAGTGCAAGTACGGACGACGGCTGCAAGCCGTCTTCGCCCGTCCGGGCGGCGACGTCCTGCGGTCCGTCATCGACGCGATGTCGAACGAGTCGTACCAGCAGCTGATCCGTCGGTCGGGCAACGAGGTGCGCGGCTTCCTCACCGCCGACGCGCCGGCCGACCAGCGCAAGGCGCTCACGCGCTGCCTCGACGAGGTGACCGACGCCGATCTCCCGGGGCTGCTCGCCGACCTCGGTGGGCACGACCTCGACGAGATCGTCCATGCGCTCGACGAGGCCGACAGCGACGCCGACCGGCCCGCGGTGCTGTTCGCGTACACGATCAAGGGCTGGCGTCTCCCGTTCGCCGGAGACGCGCTCAACCATTCGGCGATGCTCACCGCCGATCAGATCGGCGAGCTCGCCGGCGAGCTGGGTGTCGACGCCGGCTCGCCCTGGGCGCGCTTCGAGCCGGGCTCGGCCGAGGCGCAGTGGTGTGACGAACGCGCGCGGGTGCTCGAGGTCCCCCCACGACCACCGGCCGCGTCTCGGGGGTCGGCCTCCGGGCCGGCCCCCGAGCACATCGACCTGCCTCGACGCGCGACGACGAGCACGCAGCAGGCGTTCGGCGACTCGATGAGCGCGCTCGCTCGCGAGGAGTCGCTCGTACGCAGCCTGGTCACGGCGTCACCCGACGTCTCCGTCTCCACGAACCTCGGCGGCTGGATCAACCGTGTCGGCGCCTTCTCGCTGCGCGCCGGCGAGGAGCTCGCGGAAGAGCAGGGCGTGCTCCGCTGGAACCCCAACCCGCGTGGGCGCCACGTCGAGCTCGGCATCAGCGAGATGAACCTCTTCATGCTGCTCAGCCAGTTCGGCCTCGCCGCCGAGCTGTTCGGTGAGCCGCTCGTCCCGATCGGCACCGTCTACGACCCGTTCGTGTGCCGGGGCCTCGATGCACTCATCTACGCGTGCTACGCGGGCGCGCGCTTCGTCGTCGTCGGCACGCCTTCGGGTGTGTCGCTGAGCCCTGAAGGCGGCGCGCACCAGTCGACGATCACCGTCTCGATCGGCACCGAGCTGCCGGGACTGCGCACCTACGAGCCCGCGTTCGCGCGCGAGGTCCCCGTATGTCTGCTCGAAGGGGTTCGGGGGTGCCTCGATCGCGCCGAGGGCTTCTCCACCTATCTGCGGCTCTCGACGCGTCCGGTCGACCAGGAGCTGCTCGAGCACGCCCTCACACGGCTCGGGCCCGAGGAGCACGCACGACAGGTGCTCGCGGGCGGCTACCGCCTGCTCGAGTCCGACGTCCTCGCTCCGCACACCGTCGGCAGCGGGCTCGCGGTGCAGATCGTCGCGTCCGGCGCGGTCGTGACCGAGGCCGCACAGGCATGTGCCGCGCTCTGGGAGGAGGGCGTCGCCGCCGACCTCGTCGTCGTCACCTCTGTCGAACGTCTCGCCCACGAGCACCACGCGCTCCGGCGGGCGGCCGCTACCAGCCACGCGCCCGACGCGGTGTCGCACCTGCAGACGATGTTCCCGCGCGCCCGCCGGGCGGCCCCTCTCGTGACGGTGCTCGACGGCGCTCCACACGCGCTGAGCTTCCTCGGCGGCGTCTTCGGCGCGCCGGTCGTGCCGCTCGGGGTCGACGAGTTCGGCCAGTCGGGGACGATCGACGACCTGTACCGGCACGTCGGCATCGACGCGCAGCACGTCGTCGACGCCGCGCTGCTCGCGCTCGACATCGTGGCTGAGCGCCCGGGATCTTCCGATCAGGGGACAACCGTAGGAGGCGTCGACGATGACAGGACGGATCGCGGGCAGGACCGCGCTGATCACCGGCACCGGCGGTGGACAAGGCCGCGAAGCGGCGCTGCGGTTCGCGGCCGAAGGCGCGCGCGTCGTCGGCTGCGACGTGAAGGTGGAAGGTGCGGCCGAGACGCTCGAGATGGTGCTGGCCGCCGGCGGCGAGATGGTCTCGCAGGCGCCGGTCGACCTCACCGACGAGCAGGCCGTGCGCTCGTGGATCGACTTCGCCGTCGATGCCTACGGCGACTTCGACATCCTCTACAACAACGCCTCCGCGATCCGGAGCGGCACCATCGACGTGCTCACACGCGAAGACTTCGACTGGACCATGCAGAACGAGGTCACGCTCATCTTCCTCGCCATCAAGCACGCACTCCCGGTCTTCCAACGCAAGGGCGGCGGTGCGATCGTGAACATCGCGTCGGTCGCCGGGATCATCGGCGCAGGGATGCCGGGCAACAACCTCGGCAACCTCGCGCACTGCGTCGCGAAGGCCGCGGTGCTCCGGATGACGGAGGTCCTCGCGATCGAGCTCGCGCCCGCACAACGTGCGGGTCAACAGCATCTCGCCCGGCGTGATCCAGACGCCGGCGCTCGCCCCGTTCCTTGCCGACGAGCCGGCCCGCAACGCGTTCATCGGCATGGGCGTGATCCCGCGGGTCGGCCAGCCCGACGACGTCGTCAGCACCGCCCTGTTCCTCGTGTCCGACGAGGCGTCGTGGATCACCGGCATCGACATCCCGGTCGACGGTGGTCAGGTCGCATCGGGTGGCGTCGGGCTCCCACACGCAGACATCGGCGCGGCGCTCGGCGGGGCGATGGCACGCCTCGCCGAAGGTGACTACTCGAACTTCCCGACGGACCCGGAGGTCTGATCATGAGCGAATCCCGAGACTTCGACGGAAAGGTCGCGCTCGTCACGGGCGGCGGGACCGGGATCGGGCGCGCCGACCGCGCTCGCATTTGCCTCCCAAGGAGCTGACGTCGCGATCGCCGGCCCCGACAACGGCACGGCCCAGGACGTCGTGAACGAGATCAAGGCCGCGGGCGGCGAGTGCCTGTTCGTGCACGCGGACGTGACCAAGGCCGACGATGCGTCGGCGATGGTCGAGGCAACGGTCGAGCGGTTCGGGCGCCTCGACTGCGCGTTCAACAACGCCGGCAGGGAGGCCTCGACCACGGCGCTTGCCGACGTCACCGAGGACGAATGGGATCGCGTGACCGCGGTCAACATCAAGGGCGTCTTCCTGTCGATGAAGTACGAGATCCCCGCGATGATCACGAGCGGAGGCGGCGCGATCGTGAACGCGTCGTCGGTGTTGGGGATGGTCGGGTCGTCCAACGGCGCCGTGTACGCCGCGACGAAGCACGCGGTTGCGGGGCTGACCCGTTGCGCGGCGCTCGACTACGCCGGCGCGGGCATCCGGGTCAACGCCACCGCGCCCGGGATGATCGACACCCCGATGATCGACCGCACGGCCGTCAACATGGGCGTCCCGAAGGAGGCGTTCGGCGAGGCGCACCCCATGGGCCGCATCGGTGTCCCCGAGGAGGTCGCCGAGGCAGTGCTCTGGCTGTGTGGATCCGGCTCGTCGTTCGTCACCGGGACGTTGCTCGCACTCGACGGCGGGTGGACCGCCCAGTGACCGACCAGGCGTCGCTCGAGGAGCTTGCCGAGTACCACGCGATCCTGCAGGTGCTCTACCGGTACGCGACGGGCATCGACACGCTCGACTACGACCTGATCGACGACGTGTTCGGGCCCGACGGCGTGATCGACTACTCGGGCTTCGAAGGTCCGAAGGCCCCGTGGACGTCGGTGAAGTCGTGGGCGGAGGAGAGCCTCGCCGCGTTCCCGCTCCGCAAGCACTACATCACCAACGCGGTCGTCGAGTTCGGCGCCGGGCTCGAGACTGCGTCGTGCACGAGCTACTGGCGCGCGCCCGTCGGCGCGATCGACCCCGACACCGGGGCGCCGAAGTTCTTCGAGTCGGGCGGGCGCTACGTCGACGCACTGGAGCGCGGTCCGGGCGGCTGGTGGATCCGCGAGCGCGTCGTGCACCCCGACTGGTCGATCGGCGACCTCCCGGGCGCCGGCGACCTGACGTCAGCGCGCGACGGGGTGGACCGTCCGGGTCCCGGAGAAGCCCTTGAGCTCCACTTCGCGCGCCGGGGCGAACGCGACCGCGTCGCCGACGATCGCCCGAACGTCGTCGGTGACGAGGATCTCGCCGCCAACGGCCCGATCCGCGACCCGTGCCGCGACGATGACGGTGCGACCGAAGAAGTCGTCCCCCTCGCGCAGCACGACCCCGGTGTGCACGCCCACGCGCACCTTGAACTGCCGGCGTCCTTCCCGAAGTCGTGCTCGTCGATGGCCTGCTCGAAGTCGAGCGCGAAGCCGACGGCTGCGACCGGGTCGGCGAACGCGAGCATGAACCCGTCGCCCTGGCTCTTCACCTCGACGCCGCTGTGGTCCGCGAGCGCTTGTCGCAAGATGGTGTTGTGCGCGCGTAGGACACCCTGCATCGCGACATCACCGAGGCGATCCGTCATCGCCGTGGAGCCTTCGATGTCCGAGAAGCACAGCGTGAGGTGCCCGTCGACCGCTGCGTGCCGGCGGAGATCGGGACGTTCGCCCTGCACCGCCGCGCTCACCGCGTCGATCGACGCGTCGAGCGACGAGCCCGACTCGATGCCCTGGAGCTCGAGCTTCCGGGGCAGGATCTCGTCGACGAGCACCGTCATGCCGATCTGCTGCGCTCCGTCGAGCGCGTCGTTGAGCAGGGCGAGCGCCCGGGCTTCGTCGCCGTCCTCCCGTCGTGCGAGCAGCCCGCACGCGAGGTCGTACTTCGTGCGGGTCGCCCAGGGGCGGGCACCAAGTCGTTCGAGCAGCACGAGCGCCTCTTCGTGGTGCTCGATCGCGTCGTCGTGGCGGTCGAGCGCGACCGCGAGCAGCCCGAGGTAGCGGTCGACCACGGCGTGGTACACGATGGGCCCCAGCAGCACGCCCAGGCCGGCCGATGGCACGAGCATCCGGTAGAGCGCCTCGCAGTGCTCGCGATGGGCCAGCGCGGCTGCGACCGACGCGGCCCCGCACATGCCGTAGCGCCAGGCAGGGTCACGGGGGATGACGGCGAAGTCGTCGCGCGCGAGCTCGTCGAGCTCGCGCTGTGCGTCGTCGGCGTTGCCCAGCGCGAGGAGGATCTCGGCGAGACCGGTGCGCCACGCACCGACGCGCGGCGCCTGCTCCACGGCCCGCCGAGTCGGCGCTTCGAGCGGGGCGACGCGTCCCTGCTCGCGCCACGGCAGGAACAGCAGGACGCCGAAGTTGGCGATGACCGTCGGATCGCCCAGGCGTCGTCCCTGTTCGAGCATCTCTGCGCCGAGCCGTTCCGCCTCGTCGTAGCGGCCCTCGAGCACGGCCATCTCGGCCTTGAGCTGCGTGAGCGACGTCGTCCACGAAGGTGCTCGCGTGCGCAGCGCGGCGCGCTCGAACGCCGCGGCACGAGTCTCGAGTGCGTTCCGGTCGCTCAGCACCTGGGCGCGCAGCACCGGTCCGATGTGCGCGCTCGCCGCGAGGTCGAGTACCTCGTTCGTCTCGGTCAGCCGGCTGATCTCGTCGTAGATGCGGTCCAGCTCGTCGCTGCGCTCGTCCTGCACCGTCCACGTCCACGCGTACAGGGCGCGGGCGAGGATCACGGGATCGTCGGCGAGGCGCGCCAGCTCCGTCGCCTCCTCGGAGAGCGCGCGGCATCGTTCACCGTCGGCAAAGACGTAGTACCCGGCCAGCTCCGACAGGAGGCGTGAACGGAGTGCCGGCCGGTCGCGGCCAACCCCGTCGAGTGCCTCCTCGAGCAGGTCGCTGCGCTCGTTGGTGCCTGACCCAGCCCAGAACGTCGTGCTCGCCGCGATCGCCACGTGCGCGAGGAGCTCGTGGTCGTCGAGGCGCCGTGCAGCCGCGGCCGCCTCGGCGAGCGTGGAGTCGGCCTCGGCCGTCTCGCCGGCGAGGTGCAGCGCGGATCCCTCGTCGAGGAGCAGCTCGGCCCGCTGCCGTTCGTCGACCTGCTCGAGCAGCTCGAGGGCCTGGAGCGCCTGGTCGTAGAAGCGTGCGGCCTCGTCGTGCGCAGCCGCGTCGCGCGGCGCGATCGCCGGCACGCTTCGCGTAGTCGACCGCCTTCTCCACGTGCCCGCTCGGAGCAGCCTGGAACCAGTGGTAGGCGAGCTCGGGCAGCTGCGAGTCGGCGGTCGCGCCCGGGAGCCCTTCGAGCGCTTCCCCGATCTGGCGGTGCAGTCGTACTCGCCGCGGGGTGCTGAGCTCGCCGTACAGGGTCTGGCGGATCAACGCGTGCGCGAACTCGTATGTCCCGGCTCGTTGCGACCGCTCGCGCACGACCTGCGCTTCGAGCGCCTCGTCGAGCAGGTCGAGGACCCGATCCTCGCTCGTCCCGGTCACCGCGCCCACGATTGGCAGGCTGAACCCGCCGGGCATCGCGGCTGCAACCGTGAGCATGGCGTTGGCATCATCCGACAAGCGGCTCAGGCGTCGCCCGATGACCTCCCGGACGCCTTCGGGGAGGTTCTCGGCGACGCTTTCGGCCGTCCCGGTCCATCGCCCGCCCACGAACTGCAGCGCACCGGTGTCGACGAGGTGGCGCAGGATCTCGGCGACGAAGAACGGGTTGCCCTCGGTGGCGCGGTAGATCGTGTCGGCGAAGAGCTCGGGTGTCTCCTGCCCGCCGATCGCCTCGATGAGGTCCTTCACGCTGTCACGCGTCAGACCGCGCAGCACGATCCGTTCGTAGAGCCGCTCACGTCGCAACGCCGCGATCGTGTCGGCGAGCGGGTGCTGACGGTCGAGATCGACGTCTCGATAGGTACCGATGATCGCGACCCGCTCGTGGTGGAGGTTGCGCGCGAGGTACTGGAGCATGAGCAGCGTCGGCTTGTCGGCCCAATGCAAGTCGTCGAGGACGATGACGATCGGGTGCTCTCGCGCCGCGTTGCCCAGGAAGGTCGCGACGCCGTCGAAGAGGCGCAACCGCTCGGCGTCGCCGTCGAGGGCGGTGGGCACCGGGATGTCCGGGAAGCGTTGGCGCAGCTCGGACACGAGAGTTGCGATCTCAGGAGCCTCGTTGCCGAGCTCCGCAAGCAGCCTGTCGTCGTCGTGCCCGCGCACATAGGAGCGGAACGCTTCGACGAATGGGAGGTAGGGGACTCCGACTTCACCTTCGTAGCAGTGACCCCAACAGACCTGCGCGCCGCGCACGGCCGCGTAGCCGGTCACCTCTTCGACCAGTCGCGTCTTCCCGATGCCGGGCTCGCCGAGGACGAGCACGAGTCGACTGCGACCACTCACCGCGTCGTCACAGGCGCCGCGGAGCGCGTCGAGCTCGGCGTCGCGCCCGACGAACCGTCGCCAGTCCGCCGCCGTGATTTGCGCCGCCGAGGACGTGCGTTCGGGAGTGGGTGCCGGCGCGGCGAGGTCGGCTCGGATCGCGCGCAGCTCGGCGACGACCATGTCCGCGGACTCCGGCCGGTCTGCCGGATCCTTCGCGAGCAGATGGAGCACGAGCGCGTCGAGCCGGCGTGGGACTTCCGCGTTGTGCCACGCCGGCGCGATGGGTGCCGTGTTGAGGTGCTGCGAGATGACGGCCACGGCGTCCTCACCGAGGAACGGTGCGCGCCCGGTCAGGAGCTCGTAGAGCACGGCACCGAGCGCGTACAGGTCCGCTCGCGCATCGGTGGCGCGGCCGGTCGCCTGCTCGGGGGCGAGGTACGCGACCGTGCCGACGACCATGCCCTCGCTCGTGAGGCGCGACTCGTCGGTGACCGCCGCCAAGCCGAAGTCACCGAGCCGGGCGGCGCCGTCGATGTCGAGCCACACGTTCGCGGGCTTGAGGTCGCGGTGGACGATCCCGAGCGTGTGAGCGTGAGCGAGTGCGAGCGCGAGCTCCTCACCGACGGTGATCGCCTCCTCGACGGCGAGGCGGCGTCCCGGTCGTTCGTCGAGTCGATCGGCGAGGGTGCCGCCCCCCACGTACTGCGAGACGATCTGGGGGACTCCGTCGTCGTCGACGACGTCGTACACCGTCACGATGTTGGGATGGTCGCCGAGGCGCGCCATCGCACGCGCCTCGCGATCGATGCGTCGGCGCCCGGCCTCGTCCAGCCCCTCGGTCTTGACGACGGCGACCGCCACCGGCCGGCCCAGTCGGGTGTCGTGGGTCAGGTAGACGCGCTTGCGTGCTCCTTCACCGAGGAAGCGCTCCACCCGGTAGCGCCCGCCCGCCAGCTCCAGCGGAAGGTCGCGGCTCGGTTCGGGACGCGCCAGCTCGCTGCCACACTCGTCGCAGAAGCGCGCGCCTTCCCGGTTGTCGTGCCCACACCCCCCGCAGCGCACGATGCGAGGCTACGGCACGCCCGGTCGCCACGCTCACGGGCTGCCCCAGGGCCCGCCTACGCTCGCGCCGCGACGGAGAGGAGGGCGTGATGCGATTCGCGATCAAGACTGCGCCACAGCACACGTCGTGGTCCGACATGCTCGACGTCTGGCGCGCCGCCGACGACATCGAGCTGTTCGAGTCGGGGTGGACGTTCGACCACTTCTACCCGATCTTCTCCGACTCGACCGGCCCCTGCCTCGAGGGCTGGGTGACGACGACCGCGCTCGCCCAGGCGACGAGCCGGCTGCGGGTCGGCGTGCTCGTCACCGGGCTCCCGTACCGGCACCCCGCGGTGCTCGCCAACATGGCGGCGACGCTCGACATCGTCTCCGACGGCCGGCTCGAGCTCGGCCTCGGTGCCGGCTGGAACGAGGAGGAGTCGACCGCATACGGCATCGACCTCCACGACACGCTCACCGACCGGTTCGACGCGTTCGACGAGGGCGTCGAAGCCATCATCGGTCTCCTCACCAAGGAGACGACGACCTTCCAGGGTCGCTTCGTGTCGCTCACCGAGGCGCGCTGTGAACCGAAGCCCGTGCAGCAGCCGCACCCGCCGATCTGCATCGGCGGCACGGGGGAACGCCGCACGCTGCGATCGGTCGCGCGCTTCGCCCAGCACTGGAACTTCCCGGGAGGCGACACCACCACGTTCCGTCACAAGGTGGACGTGCTCCACGAGCATTGCGCGACGCTCGGGCGAGACGCGAGCGAGATCATCACGTCGACGCACCTGCGTTTGGGGGAGGACGGCGACGTCGGCGCACTCCTCGGCCAAGCGGAGCAGTACGCCGACGCGGGCCTCGACCTCGGCATCGTGTACCTGCCGCCACCGCACCGCGCGTCGGTCCTCGAGCCGGTTGCCGACGCGCTCACCGGCCTGGCCGACTGACGACGTGACGACCGACGTGCCGACAGATGTGGTCGGCGACCCGGTCGAGACCGTGCGTCTGTTCTTCGAAGGCGATCGTTCGGTCGACCGGCTGTCGCTGCTCGCCGACGACTGCGTCTGGTGGAACGGGCTGGGCCATCTCCCGGGCGCCGAGGGCACGACCGAGTTCCGCGGTCGCGATGCGATCGGCGAGTTCCTGCTCGCCCGCGGTGGTCACCAGGAGCTGTCGACGGGCGAGACGGTCGACCGGTACGACCTCTCGACTGCACGCTTCGACGACGTCGTGACGATCCGCGACGGTGACTACGTCTTCCGCCAGCACACCTATCGCGCCACGACCGTCGGCGGCCGCGCCTACGAGAACGTCTACGGGTTCCTCTTCCACTTCGGGGCCGACGGGCTCGCCGATCGGATCTGGGAGCACTGGGGCACGCTCACGGCGTGGAACACCCTGTTCCGCAAGCCGCCGTCGAGCCTCGGCATCGACGACGTGCTCACGACGACGCGTGCGGTGCGCAAGCGCCTCGACCTGTCGAGGCCCGTGCCGCGCGCCGTCGTTGAGGAGTGCCTCGAGCTCGCGCTCCAGGCGCCCAACGGCTCCAACAGCCAGCCGTGGCGCTGGGTGCTCGTCGACGACCCCGACGTGCGGCGCGACCTCGCCGGGATCTACGTCGCGGCGATGGACGACTACGTCAATCGCCCGCGCACCGGCCGGGCGTCCGGCGACAAGGTCGACTACTCGACCGACGACGCGCAGCGCATCGGCGCGTCCGTCTACTACCTGCGCGAGCACTTGCACGAGGTGCCGGTGCTCATGGTGCCGGTCGTCGCCAACCGCACCGACGGTGCCGAGGGCAGCTCGCTGTTCGACCAGGCGAGCATCTGGGGCTCGATCCTGCCGGCCGTCTGGAGCTTCATGCTCGCGTTGCGCTCGCGCGGCCTTGGCTCGGCGTGGACGACGTTGCACCTGCATCGCGAGCGCGAGGCCGCCGAGCTGCTCGGCATCCCGCACGCGACGCACATGCAGGCTGGCTTGTTCCCCGTCGCGTACACGATCGGCGACGACTTCGGACGGGCCGCGCGCGCGCCCGTCGCCGACGTTGCCGCGTGGAACCGTTGGTAGGGCGGTACGTTCGGGCGGTACGGCAGCGGCGCGCTCATCGACGTGAAGGGCGTAGGTTCCATCCGCGGCATCGACATCGGCTGAGATCGGAGACGTTCGTGCCCCAGTTCGACCCCAGCGACATCCGCAGCTACAACGACCAGCTCATCGCCGAGTTCCGTGAGAACGACGGCATGGTGACGGGCGACTTCCAGGGTGCTCCGCTCCTGCTCCTCACGACGACGGGCGCGAAGAGCGGCAAGGAGCGTGTCGCGCCGCTCGCCTACGGCCGTGACGGCGACACCATCGTCGTCATCGCGTCGAAGGCCGGTGCCGACACGCATCCCGACTGGTACCACAACCTGGTCGCCAACCCGACCGTGAAGGTCGAGCTGCCCGGGGAGACGTTCGAGGCGCGTGCCGAGGTCGCCTCGCCGACCGAGCGGGACCGGCTCTATGCCGAGCGGGTCGCACAGATGCCCGGTTTCGCCGAGTACCAGGAGAAGACCGACCGGGTGATCCCGGTCGTGCTGCTCAACCGAAGCTGATCTGCTCCGACGCCGCCTTGAAGTTGTCGGCGTTCGTCTGCAGCCAGAAACCGTCGCGCACCGTCTTGTCAGCCGACTTCGCGAACTGCCGCTGGTAGTCGGTCGCGCCGCCGGGGTAGAGCGTGGCGAGCGTCGTCCGCCTCGAGCGGTGTTGTCGTGCCGTAGAGCGAGCAGAACGTCCCGCCGTCGTTCGGGTTCCCGGTGAGCGCGGTGAGCGGGACGTCCACGAACGGCGTGCGGATCCCGCCGAGGGCGTTGCCGCGCTCGTCGCGGGTGATCACGGGTTCGTCGGTGCCCTTCGTCTCGATGCGGTCGGCCTTGGGTGGCGGCGTGCCATCGCGCACCCACTGGTCGAGCTGCGTGAGGGACGCGCTCACAACTGCGAAAGCAGGCCCGGAGTTCACCGTTTGCGTGCAACGCAGCGGGCCGCCGTTGAGCTGCGCGGGATCGAGCACCGCGAGCTCCGCGGTGCCGTCACCGTTGTCGCCCAGCCCGACCGTGCCGCTGTAGGTATCGGCGTGGGCGGTGCCGGCGATCTCCCAGAGCCGGAACCACTTCGAGTCGGGCTGGCGCGCGCGAGCCGACCCGAAGTCCGTCCCGATGAGATCTCCTTCCGTCTGCACCACGAGCACGGGCACATCGGAGTCGGTGCGGATCAGCGCCGTCTCGGGGACCGTGTCGTCGGCGAGCGAGAAAACCGTCGCACCGAAGGGGGATCCCGAGGCGTGGCGGCTCGCGATGAGGAAGCCGTCGTAGACGCCGGCCATCGGCTGGAAGGCGTCGACGTACGTGACGAGGCGGAACGCCGCCTGCGACTTGCCGATCGCGATCACTCGCTTCGGCGCCAGCCCGTCGAGCGGCTTGGGTCCCTCGGCATCGCCGGCCGCGGCGACCCCGGCCTGAGAGAAGATGTCGAACGAGTAGAGGTCGCCCGGGTGGGTCAACGAGCCGTAGCGCTCGGGATCGCTGCCCCGCACGCCGCCGGGCGTGGCGCCGGGTAGGACGAAGTCGCTGCCCTGGACGCCACCCGCCTGCGCCGAGACCCCGATCCAGGCCGCGCCCGATGCCATCATCTCGTTGTGGGTGAGGCTCCAGACGGCTGAATTGTCGAACCCGGCCGTCACGTTCAGCCACTCGACGTAGACGGTGCCGTTGAAGTCCTGCTCGTCCTCGGGTCGGAACACCACCATCCGCGTCTTGTAGCGCTCGCGGCCGGTCTCCTCGACCTGCCAGCGTCCGTCCTCTCCGAGCGGTCGCTCGGGTCTGTAGGCCGTCGCCTCGCCCTCGAGGAAGTACTCCTCGGCGACATAGCCGTTGCCCGGCGAGCAGGTCGAAGCTCGTCGTCACGAGGCTGATCTCGCCTGTGCCGCTGGTGATCGGGCCCGTGACGGTGGGCGTGCTCGGCTTCGACCCGCCGCCGGTAGCAGACGCGGAGGTCGGGATGGCGAGCGCGGCCACCGCGACGAGGGACACGAGCGCGAGCGAGCATCGATGCATGACGGGATTCTTACTCCGAGTCGATGAGTGCGACGGGCGCGTCCCCGGGCGGATCGAAGTCGAAGCGCGCGTCCTCGCGGAGCGCGAGCTGGGGGAGTCGAAGCGCCAGCACGAGCATCACGACCGTCACCGGGAGCGCGGCGTAGTACACGGCGGGAAGTGCGTCGGCGTACCCGACCGCGGTCGCGGGACCATCGGGGAGCTGCGACTGGAGCGCGGCGCTGCACACGGCGACGCCGAGCGTGCTGCCGAGCATCCGGGAGAGGAAGGCGCTCGACGTCGCCACGCCGGTGTCACGGCGGTCGGCGCCGTTCTGGAGCGCGAGCAACGACGTCTGCATGACGAACCCGACGCCGGCGCCCAGGAGCGCGCCGTAGACCGCGATGAGCCAGGCCGGCGTGTCGATCCCGAGCGTCGTGAGCACGATCACCGCACCGATCGCGATCACCGACCCGAGGATCGGCCACGTGCGGTAGCGGCCCGTGCGTTCGACCGCCCGTCCGGCCAGCAGGGTCGTGAACGCGGTCGTGAACATGAACGGGACGAGCAGGAACCCCGACTCGGTCGCGCTCAGCCCTTGCACCTGCTGGACGAACACCGGGATGAAGTAGATGCCGGACGCGAACACGGCACCGCTCGTGAGGTTGAGCCCTGCGGCGTAGCGAACGACCTTCTGGCCCATGACGCGGAAGGGGAGGACGGGTTCCGGCGCTCGCCGCTCCTGTCGTACGAAGAGCGTCACCAGCACGACGACGGCGGCCAGGAGCCCGAGCACGTCGGGTGACGTCCAGTCGTTCGTGCGGCCGCCGATGCTCGCCGCGAGCACGATGCACGCGAGCGCCGACGTGAGCAGGATCGCGCCGATCACGTCGAGCTTGTGCCGGATCCGTTGGTACGGGACGTGGAGCTGGGTCGCGACGATGAGGATGCTGGCGGCGGCGAACGGCAGGTTCACGTAGAACGCCCAGTGCCACGACAGGTTGTCGACGAACAGGCCTCCGGTCAGCGGGCCCACGAGGCTCGAGCAGGCGAAGATCGCGCCCTGGTAGCCGAGCCAGCGGCCGAGCTGTCGCGGGGACGATGTCGGCGACGATCGCCATCGCGAGCGCACCGATGCCGCCGGCGCCGACGCCCTGGATGAACCGTGCGGCGAGGAGCTGCTCCATCGAGCCGGCCGCGCCGCAGAGCATGGAGCCGACCGTGAAGATCGAGATCGCGGTGAGGTACATGCGCTTGCGGCCGTAGAGGTCGCCGAGCTTCCCGTACAGCGGCATGGTCGCGATCAGCGCGAGCAGGTAGGTCGTGATGACCCAGGAGCGCAGCTCCTCGTTGCCGAGATCGGCGGCGATCGTGGGCAGCGCGGTCGCGACGATCGTGCCGTCGATGCTCGACATGATCATGCCGAGCTGGAGACCGATGAAGATCAGCCAGACGGTGCCCGAGACGCGTTCGCTCGTCGAGGTGATGGCCGCAGCCTACGAGACGGGCTTCAGCAGCGCGGAGAGCGCCTGCAGCGCGGCGTCGGGGTCGTCGACGGTGACGAACTCGAAGCCGGCGAGACCGGCGTAGTGCTCGTCGACATGTGTGTCGCCGACGTGCACGTAGCGGGGCGCGCCGTCGAACTGCGCGCGCACCTCGTGCAGGTGGTGCTTGCCGCCGAGGAACGCGAGGGTCAGGCCGTGGCGGTCCCAGGTGGTCTGCTGGTCGGTGCGCGTGCGGTCGGACGCGCAGCCGACGACCAGCCCCGCGTCGACGAGCTCACGCACGAGCGCGACGGTGACCGGGCCGGGCGGCTCCCCGAACTCCATCGTCCCGTCGATGTCGAGGCTCAGGACGAGCATGGGGCCCTCGACCGTGGATGCGTTGCTCACCTTCGTAGAGAGGGTTCAGCTACGCATGCCTTCGACGGGAACGTCGAAGTAGTCGGTGTAGCGCTTGGCGCGCTCGCGGATCTCGCCCTCGTCGAGGCCGGTGTCGGCGAACGCGTACAGGTGCTTGCCGTGCTTCTCCTGGCCGTGGTCGTCGAGGAACCCCTTCATGCGGCCCTCGACGTCCGGCGTCAGCTCGACGCCCCACTGGTCGTAGATGCCCCGGATCGTGACCCACGGGTCGGACATGAACGCCGAGAACTGCACGTCGACGACGCGGTCGGGCGCGATCAGCCCGTTCTCGCGCGCGTCGACCGAGCGGTCGAGCCCCGAGAGGATCAGGTCGGCCCACGTACGCGCCGTGTCCTGCACGGTCACCTCGTCGCTGAAGATGTCGCCGAGATAGGCGAACAGCGACGACAGCGACGCGACGATCTTCACCGGGTCGCGGTGCGTCTGGATGAACCGCGCGTCGGGGTACTCGCCGACCAGGGCGGGCAGCGCCCAGAGGTGCGCGCCCGACTTGAGCACCCAGCGCTCGCGCTGGTACTTCGCGCCCAGCACCTGGAGGAAGCGGTGGTGGTACCGGTACGTCGGCGCCATGTTGGCCTCGTCCGTCACCCAGTGCAGGTACGACGGGACGCGGTACTGGCTGCCGAAGATGACGCTCGCGAACTCGCCGCCGGTGATGCGCACGCACTCCTGGGCGAGCGTCGCGCCCGTCGGGTGCATCGCCTGCATCTCGGGACGGGCCTGGTGCGCGACCTCCATCTGCGCCTCGATCTCGGCGATGCGGGGATCCGTCTCGTACGTCGCCTCTTCGGGCGGAGGCACCGGCAGGTCGACCTCCCACGTGCGCGGTGCGCGCGCCTCCGGGTCCTGGGCGAGCAGGTCCTGGAGGATCGTCGTGCCCGTCCGGCCCATGCCGATCATGAAGACGAGCTCGCCGAGGTCGGTCGTCGCCGCCTCGGGGTGCTTCGCGTGCCAGTCGACGATCGACAGCCGGTTGGTGAGGTAGCCGACGAGGATGTCAGGCGTGATCGCCGCGCCGATCTCGCTCAGCGCGCCCTCGGAGTCGATGCACCCGAGGAGCGTGTCGAGCCCGGTCCGGAACGTCGGCTCCCCGTAGTCGACGAGCCCGGAACGGTCGCTGGCCGTCTCGAGCAGCTGGTCGGCGTCGAAGGTGTGCCCCACGGCCGGGGACGGTAGCCGGACGCGCGCGCGGAGCGTCAGACGAAGCAGAAGGCGATGGCGTCGGTCGCCGACGTCTTCGCCTGCTGCTTGCCGTCGACCTTCACCGAGCACCGCACGGTGCCGTCGGGGTCGTCGGTCGCGGCGCAGTCGCTCGTCGCCCACGCCGCGAGCGCCCAGTGCTTCGCCTTGGACGTGGCGCCGACGGTCGTGGTGAAGGGCAGGTCGACGAGCTTGTTCTGCACGCGCTCGAAGTACTTCGCCGGACCTCTCTTCTTCGTGGTCTCGTAGTACGAGACGCACGCCTGGTCGGAGCCCTTCGACTTCACGGTGAACTCGAGCTCGTGGCCCTGCAGCCCGACGTCGTCGCTGCCGCTGCCGTCACCCGCCGCGACGGGTGACGCGAGCGCGAGCACGGCGAACGTGCCGGCGAGCACCGCGGTGACGATCCTGCGCATCGCCGTCGATACCATCACACCGTGCATCCTCTCTCCAAGGCGGGCTTCGTCGCGATCTCGAAGGTGTCCGTCGCCATGATGGTCGCCGGCGGTGTGCTGCTCAGCGCGGGCGTCGCCGGTGCGGGCACCGGCAAGAAGCACGCGAACCCGTGCCGCCTGCTCAAGACGTCCGACATCGAGCAGGTCTTCGACAGCGACGACATCGAGGCCGAGGGACGCGACACGAGCGGGTTCCGGTGCATCTGGTCGGTGAACGGCGGGCTGACGGGTGACGGCCCGCAGGTGAGCATCAGCTACGACACCGGTCCCGACGCGGCGACGAGCTTCGAGGGCTTCAGCGACTCCGGCAAGCCCGTGCCCGGGCTCGGCGACGACAGCTACTACAACGACCTGCTCGGCCTGCACGTCCTCTCCGACGGCGAGTACCTGGTCGTCGAGGCCGACTACGGGCTGCTCGGAGAGGACGCGCCGAGCGAGCGGCAGATCAAGCAGGACATCGTCACCCTGGCCAAGAAGGCGCTCGCGCGGCAATAGTGCCGCGATGTCCGACGAGACCGCCGACTACCTCGCAGTCCGCCGGCTCCAGGACGCGTACGCCGACGTCGTCACGCGCCGGGCGTGGCCGGAGCTGGCGGACCTGTTCCTCCCCGACGCAGTCGTCGAGGTGGACACCCGCACGAACGAGCCGCTGCGCTTCGAGGGCCCGAAGGCGCTCGGCGACTTCATCGGCGGTGCGATCGAGCGCTTCGCCTTCTTCGAGTTCGTGATCCTGAACTCGATCGTGCGCCTGGACGTCGACGGCACGGGCGACCGGGCCACGGCGCGCATGTACATGTGCGAGCTGCGCACCGACGGCGAGACGGGGGAGTGGATCAACGCGTTCGGCGTGTACCACGACCGCTACCGCAAGCGGGACGACCGGTGGTGGTTCGAGCACCGCCAGTACACCTCGCTCGGCCGCGACGCCGAGGACGGCACCCACCGCATGGAAGCCTTCGACTTCCCGCACCACCTCACCCTCGACTGACCCAACCCCCAACCCCCTGGATGCGTCCCTCACCCGCGCATACGAGGGTGAGGGACGCAGGTGCGACAGGCGTCTCTCACCCCGGAATGCGCGGGTGACGGACGCAACCAGAGAGAGAAGGGGATCAGGGCTCGTCGGCGTCGCTCTCGATCCCGATCGCGCGGTCGGGGTGGCGGCCGTCGACGTACCCCACGAACGCCGGGTAGATGTTGTACCCGAGCAGCTCGCGCATCTTCTTCGGCAGCGTGCGCGCCACCTCCGGCGGCACCGCGAGGAGCTGTGTCTCCTGAGGACGCAGCCAGCTCGCGGCGTACTCGATCGCCGCGCCGAGCCGGGGCGTGTCGGTCTGGTTGGCGCCGCCGCCGTGCCAGATCGACCCGACGTAGATCATCACCGAGCCCGCGGGCATCACCGCATAGGCGCGCGGCGCGTCGTCCGGCGGCTGCTCGATCGACGTGTGGCTCCCCGGGACCAGCCGCGTCGCGCCGTTCTCGATCGTGAAGTCGTCGAACGCCCACATCACGTTGGTCACGATCTGCTGGTGCGGACGGGCGATCGGGTAGATGTCGTCGTCGCGGTGCCAGATCTGCTCGACCTCACCCGGCCCGATCTCGATCGCGGTCGGCCCGCTGAGCTGGAAGTGCGGGCCGAGCACGTGCTCGAGCGCGTCCAGGACGAGCGGGTGCGTGGCGAGCCGGTCGAGCACGCGCGTCTTGCCGAACGCGGCGTACAGGCGACGCGTCTTGAAGCCCTCGAAGAAGTTGCGACCCTCGGGCACACCGTCGAGCAGCCGGCGGATCTCGTCGCCGATCTCGCGCGCCTCGTCGCGGGAGAGGACGCTCTCGACGATCGCGAAGCCGTCGTCGTCGAGGCGTTGGTTCACCACAGCCGTCAACGCGGCGTCGTTGCGGCGCTGAGGCACCACGGCCGCCATGCGGCCACCGTAGCCTTGGACCGCATGGCCGACGATGCGCCCCGCCCCCATGAACAACGGGACGGGTCACCGGAGCACGACGATCCGTACGCCCTCCCGAAGGACGCGTCGACGGCGGAGCAGGTGTGGATCATGACCCGCATCATCGTCGCGACGCTCCTGATCCTCATCGGCTTCGCGCTCGTCACCGCGCTGATCTTCCAGCTCACGTGATCGACCCGACCCGCTACCGTCGTTCGGCATGACGCCGACGCTGCAACGCTTCACCGCGAGCGCCGCCACCGACGACATCGCCGCCGTCCACGCCGCGATCGACCGTGACGGCGGCGTGATCGTCGAGGGCTTGCTGTCGCCGGACGTGATCGAGCGGGTGAACGCCGACATGGAGGACGCCGTCGCCGCGGTCGACCCGCACGCCGAGCTCTTCAACCCGGTGCTCAACGCCTTCCACGGGCCGTTCACGCGGCAGGTGTCCGGTGTCGCCGGCATCTCGCCGACGTTCGCGACCGACGTGATGATGAACCCGGTGCTCCTCGCACTGTGCGATCGCATCCTCCTGCCGTCGTGCGCGCGCTACCAGCTCAACCTCGGGCACCTGCTCCAGCGCGGCCCGGGCTCCGACGAGCAGTGGCTGCACCGCGACGAGCTGGTCTGGAGCGACGTGCCGCGCCCGCACCCCGAGCTCCAGCTCGCATCCGTGATCGCGCTCGTCGACTTCACCCGCGAGAACGGCGCGACCCGCGTCGTGCCCGGCAGCCACCGCGCGGACGACCGGTGGCTCCCGCCGCCCGAGCAGATGGCCGGTCCTCGACCCGACCCCGACGAGCTCGCGTACGCGGAGATGCCCGCGGGCTCCGCCGTCATCTACGTCGGCGGCACGATCCACGCCGGCGGCGCCAACACGACCGACATCCAGCGTCGCGGCGCGCACCTCTCCTACTGCCTCGGCTGGCTCCGCACGGAGGAGAACAACTACCTCGCCGTGCCGCCGGCGGTGGCGGCGAAGCTGCCGCGCGAGGCCCAGGAGCTGCTCGGCTACGCGGTGCACGACAGCATCGGTCGCGGCGGCGGATACCTCGGCATGGTCGACATGCACGACCCGGTCGAGCTCCTCGCGACCGGCGACCTCACCGGCTGAGGACGGATGGTCCGCTTCCGGCGCGGGGCGCGGCTCGACACCGGGCAGGTCTCCGACCGGCGCGGCAGCGGTGGTCGGCGGCGGCTTCGGCGGCGGCGGGCTGCCGATCAACCCGCGGATCCTCGTCGGCGGTGGCGGCGGCACGATCGCGGTGATCGTCGTCGTGGTCCTGCTGCTCGTGAACGCGTTCGGCGGGGGCGGCGGCTCGGGCGGGCCGTTCGCCAGCGAGGCCGACAACAGCGAGCTCGCCGAGGACTGCAAGACGGGCGCCGACGCGAACCAGAGCCGCGACTGCCGCATCGTCGCGGTCGTCAACTCCACGCAGGAGTACTGGAGCGGCGCGATCGACGGCTACCGGCCGGCCACGACCGTCTTCTTCGACGGTGACGTGCAGACGGCGTGCGGTGGCGCGACGTCGGCGTCGGGCCCGTTCTACTGCCCGGCCGACGAGCAGGTGTACATCGACCTCGGCTTCTACGACGAGCTCGAGTCGCGCTTCGGTGCCGAGGGCGGGCCGTTCGCCGAGGCGTACGTGGTGGCGCACGAGTACGGGCACCACGTGCAGCACCTGCTCGGCACCGACCAGCGCGTCGGGCCCGACGATCGCCAGGGGCCGAAGTCGGGGAGCGTGCGCCTCGAGCTGCAGGCCGACTGCTTCGCCGGCGTGTGGGCCGCGCACGCCGAGGACACGCGCCTCATCGAGGACATCACCAACGAGGACATCAAGCGCGCGCTCGACGCGGCCGCAGCGGTCGGCGACGACCGCATCCAGGAGGCGAGCACGGGCAGCGTCGACCCGCACTCGTTCACGCACGGCACGGCGCGCCAGCGGCAGAAGTGGTTCTCGACCGGCTTCCGGCAGCGCACGCCGGAGGCCTGCAACACGTTCGCGCCGAACGCGCTGTAGCTACGCCGCGCTCGAGACGGCCTTGCGCGCCGCGGCCGTCGACTCCGCGGCGGTCTTCTAGTAGGCGTCCGGCTCGTCGAGCGGGTACCGCAGCCAGGTGATCATGTCGCGCAGCTGGGCGTAGGCCGCGAGCCGCGCCTCGTCGGTGCCGGCCGCGTCGGCCTGGTCGCACACGTCGCCGAGGCGGCGCGTCATGGTCGGCCCGAGCTCGAGCAGACCAGCGCTGCCACCCGTCGCCCACTTCGCGAGCACGTAGCGGACGATCGCGCCGACCGGCACGTCGAGCGCATCGCTCAGGTTCCGGATCGTCGACAGCGGATCGACGTTGGCGTACAGCGCGACGTCGGCCTTGAAGTTCGCGTCCGGGTCGCCGTCCGGCCACGGCCCCACCCACCGCTCCAGCCGCACGACCGGCTCGTCACCGCCTTCTTGGGATGCGTTGCTCACCTTGGTGAGGCGGGTTCAGCTACGCATGTCCCGCCGCTCAAGCGGCGGCGGTGGTGCGGGACTCGAGGTTCGTCTTGCATCCCTGGAGCAGGCGGAGCGTGTCGCGCTCCTCGGCGATGTACCGGCCGAGCAGCTCGCCCGTCTGGATGTCGATCGAGTGGTCACGGAAGAAGCCGTCGAAGATGTCGGGCTCGTCGTCGGTCTTGATCTTCAGCAGGCCGAGCGCCTCGAGCTTGTCGAGGTCGGACCGGTCGGACCGCACGATCTCCATCTGCTCGTCGAAGCGCGGGTCCGGCGTGTCGCGCACCTCATAGCCGAGCTCGTTGATGCGCTTGGCGAACGCCATCCCGTGCTCGCCCTCCCGCACGGCGATCTTGCGCAGCAGCGCACGCACCTCGTCGTCGGCGGTCACCTCCGCCCACGCGTTCAGGTACGTGTGCGCGTGCGACTCCGCACACGCGATCGCGTTCAGCAGACCCAGGTAGCTCGGCTTCTCGGCCATGGCGGGGACCCCCTCGACTCCGCGCGAGCGTACCGGCGCTCAGCGCTTCTTGGGCAGGGACTCGGCGAACCCGACGCCCCGGTCGACCCAGCGCTGCAGCGCGGCGGCGGTGCGGAAGCCCGGCTTCGCGAC
Source organism: uncultured Acidimicrobiia bacterium (assembly GCA_963731815.1). GTDB lineage: Bacteria > Actinomycetota > Acidimicrobiia > IMCC26256 > PALSA-555 > DATBSK01. Next base: position 738,495 of record CAVSWW010000011.1, read on the forward strand.
GTACACGAACCCCTTCATCGGCTTCCCGGTGAAGTCCATCGGACGGGCGTGCGCCTGGTCGAGCGCGTCGTCGTAGCCGTCTGCACCGACGCGCACCATCAGCTCGTCGCCGACGATGCCGACCGACATGTTGCCGTCCACGAGGAACGCCAGGCCACCGAACATCTTCTGCTCGCGCAGCCCGGGGTGCTCGCCGATGACGCCGCGGACGCGCTCGGCGAGCGCCTCGTCGTAGGCCATCGGCGCAGCGGGCGCTCAGGCCGGGGCGGCCTGCTGTTGACGCCGGGCCTGCGCGCTCCCGATGTGGGTGGAGATGTCGACGACGAACCCGAGTCCGACGACGAACCAGCCGAAGCCCGTCACCCCGCGCACCGGCGCATAGGCGACCGCCCACGCCAACGTCGTCCAGGGCAGGAAGAAGAAGCCGATCAGCGCCCACCAGAACGAGTCGAAGGCGATGCTCATCCGATCGGTGAAGCCCCACAGGACGAAGATCGCGAGCCGGGGCGAGAGCATGGCCAAGATGGCGACGAAGCATCCGCACATGGGCGGGAGCATATGGGGTTGGCGACCGAGCCCGCGGGGGTACGACCTCGCCCATGACCCACGTCGACGCGCCCCGCACTCGCCGCACGAGCCGCCCTTGGCTGCCGATCGCCGGGGCGTACCTCGTCTCGCTCCTGTTCTTCCCGATCCAGATGATCGCGATCGGCATGCTCGTCTGCGGTGCGCTGATGCTCGTGAGCATCTACGTGCTGTGGACGCAGACGCATCGCATCGACCTGGCGCGGCGCGCCCGCCTCGACCGTCAGGTGCCCCGCGTCGTGTTCGGCGTGGTCGTGCTCGGCGTCGTGGCCGCGTTCCTGTGGCCGAGCACGATTGCGCTCGTCGCGTTCGGGACGACCGTGTCCCTCTGCGTGGTCTGGTTCGCCATGGAGCGCAAGACTTCGACCCACAGCGACCGCTGACGGGCGACCTCCACGAACGTCGTAACGTCGGACGCTGTGAGCCGCGCCGATCTGGACCTCGTCCGCCGCCTCGCCCTCGGCGACAACGGACTCGTCGTCGTCTCGACCACCCGTCCCGACAGCACGATCCAGTCGTCGGTCGTGAACGCCAGCGTCCTGCCCGACCCCGACGGCGGCGGGGACGTCGTCGCGCTGGTCGCCGGCGGTGGCACCCGCAAGCTCGATCACCTCCGCGCTCGGCCGCGCGCCACCGTCGTCTTCCGGGTCGGCTGGGAGTGGGTGGCGGTCGAGGGCCCGACCCGCATCATCGGCCCCGACGAGTCGCCCGCGCCCGACCCCGAGGCGCTGCGGGTGCTGCTGCGCGACGTGTTCGCGGCGACGGGTCGCCCGCACGACGACTGGGACGAGTACGACCGGGTCATGCGCGAAGAGCGCCGGGCCGCGGTCCTCGTGACACCGGAGCGCATCACGTCGAACTGACACCGTACGATCGGGCTCCAACGACCGTTCGGGGGAGTGTCATGTCGGTGTGGAGCTACGAGGGGATGCGGGTCGTCGTCAGCGGCGGCGGCGGCGCGGGGATGGGCGCGGCGACGGTCACCGAGCTGGCGAACCTGGGCGCGGAGATCCACGTCCTCGACCTCAAGGACCCGCCGGTCGACGTGGCCAGTCACCAGTCGGTCGACCTCAAGGACCCCGACGCGACCGCCGCCGCGATCGACACGATCGGCGGACGGATCGACGCGCTGTTCAACTGTGCCGGCCTCCCCGGCCCGCCGTTCTCGGACCTCGACACGATGATCGTCAACTTCGTGGCAATGCGGCACCTCGCCGAGCTGTGCGCGGAACGCATGACCGACGGCGGCGCGATCGCGAGCATCTCGTCGACGGCCGGCAGCGGCTACCTCGCCAACATCGCGAAGTGGATGCCGCTGGTCACCACCGACGGCTTCGCGGCGGCGAAGCAGTGGTGCGAGGACAACCCCGACGCGATCGCCACCGGCTACGCCCGTCGAAAGAGGCGATCAGCGTGTGGACGCACTGGGCGGCGATGGACCTCGCGGCGCGCGACATCCGCGTCAACTGCATCAGCCCCGGCCCGACCGACACGCCGATGATGGGCGCGTTCGAGGACCTCGCCGGTGCCGACATGATCAACAAGTTCTGCGAAGGCGCCGGACGGCGGTCGCGCCCCGAGGAGCAGGCCTACCCGCTGATCTTCCTCAACTCGAAGGCCGCGTCGTACGTGTCGGGTGAGAACTTCGTCACCGACGGCGGCACGCTCGGCGCGCTCATGACCGGCCGGCTCGTGCTCAGCTTCGACGCCGCCGAGAACCTGGCCACAGAGAACGCGGGCTGATGGGCGGCAAGCGCGTCGGCATCCTGGCGCCCATGGTCCACGAGATCGAGCCGTTCGTGCGCGACCTCGGCATGGACGAGGAGGGCGACCACTACATCGGCATGGTCGACGACACCGAGATCGTCGCGATGGTCACCAACATGGGCATCCAGGCGGGTGCCGACGCGGCGCGCCGCATCCTCCAGCACGACGTCGACCACGTGATGGTCGTCGGCATCGCGGGCGGCGTCGACCACAGCCTGGAGATCGGCCAGGTCGTCGTGCCCGAACGGGTGCTCGACCGGGCGACCGGTCGCATGTTCGCACCCATCCACGTCGGTGACATCGTGCCGCGCGGCACGATCAGCTGCGGCGACGACCTCATCACCGACCCGGCGACGATCGCGCAGTGGGAGTCGGAGGGCGTCGTCGCGGTCGAGATGGAGACGACCGGCGTTGCTCCCGTGTGCGAGGACGCCGGGGTGGCGTGGTCGGTGTTCCGCGGCATCAGCGACTTCGCCGACGGTGGGCTCGTCGACGACGAGGTGTTCGCGATGACGAACCCCGACGGGACCTCCGATCCCGAGGCGATGCAGCGGTATCTCGCCGAGAACCCCGAGAAGATGAAGGTGTTCGAGCAGCTCGCGCACGACATGCGCCTCGCCACCGACGCCGCTGCGGCGGCCGCCATCCGCGCCTGCGCCACGCTCTGACGCCCGGCGGTACCGTGGTCGCATGCTCGACCACCTCGGCATCCAATGTGAGGACATGAACGCCGCGTCCGCGTTCTACGACGAGGTGCTCGCACCGATCGGCGGGGCGCGCATCCTCGACTACGAGATCGCGATCGGGTACGGCGGCGCCGACGGCAAGCCCGACTTCTGGATCAGCGCGCTCGCGGAGGGCACCACCAACCGCCCGACGCACCACTGCTTCACCGCGTCGAGCCGGGCCGACGTGGACGCGTTCTTCGCGGCCGCGGTCGCGGGTGGCGCCGAGGTGCTGCACGAGCCACGCGTCTGGCCCGAGTACCACCCCAACTACTACGGCGCGTTCGTGCGCGATCCCGACGGCAACAACGTCGAGGCCGTCTGCCACTTCCCCGAATGAGCTGACATGGCCACCGACCTCACCGTCGCCGCCGTCCCCGGCTACTTCGCGACGATGGGTGCCGAGCAGTGGTACCTCAAGCGGCGCGCCCGCAAGCGCGGCGCACCGGCGCCGTCCGACTTCGAGAAGCGCGACACGATCGCCAGCCTGGCGATGGGCGTCGGCAGCCTCGTCATCCCGATGCTCGCGCCGAAGGTGCTGAAGCCGTTCACGCCGGGGAAGGGCAGGTTCGGCAAGGCGCTCGTGTACACGGCCGTCGGTGCCGCGGCGGTCACGACGATCGCCGACTGGTACGCCCGCCGCGCCGAAGCCGCGGCCGAGGCAGACGGTGCCGGTCAGCCTGAGCCGACCCCGGCGCGCAAGGTCGCGAAGGCGGCCGGCGTCGCGACCGTTGTCACCGGCGGCATCGCGCTCACGACCTGGTTCACCGAGATCACGTCACCGAACCGGCTGTGGGGCAAGCGCGTCCTGCCCGACTGGGGCAACGGTCCGGTGCAGCTCGTCGCCGCGATCACCGTCTGGGACTTCATCTACTACTGGAGTCACCGGATGCAGCACGAGAGCCGGTACATGTGGGCGATCCACGTCGTCCACCACTCGAGCGAGCGCTACAACCTCTCGACCGCGCTGCGTCAGCCCGTCGCCGACGCGCTCGGCACGTTCCCGCCCCAGGGGGCCGCGTGCCTCCTCGGCATCCGCCCCGAGCTCGTCGCGACCCGCGCGGGCGTCAACCTCCTCTACCAGTACTGGATCCACACCGACGTGATCCGCAAGCTCGGCCCGTTCGAGCGCCTGTTCAACACGCCGTCGCACCACCGCGTCCACCACGGCGCGAACCGCAAGTACATCGACCGCAACCATGGCAGCATCCTCATCGTGTGGGACAAGCTCTTCGGGACGTTCGAGCCTGAGGGCGAACCGGTCGTCTACGGGCTCACCAAGAACATCGAGACGTTCGAGCCGGCGCGCATCGCGACCCACGAACACCGCGACATCCTGCGCGACGTCGCGCACTCGAAGACCTGGCGCGAGCGCCTGTCGTACGTCGTGCGCGGGCCGGGCTGGGCGTACGAGCAGCACCGCCGCCGGGGCGACACCGCCGAGGTCACCGCCCTCGAAGCCGCCCCCGCCTGACGCCGATGGAACCGGACGAGGTCACCGACGCCGTGTTCCCCGAATCCACCGCTGTCGACCCGGGTGAAGCACCGCTGCGCGACGAGGCCGCGCACGGTGAGGCCCGACCGATCGACAAGTTCCGCAAGACGGCCGCCGGGTCGGTCGTCGCCGCCGGGCTGCTCGGCCTGCGCGACGCGCTCGAGGGTCGCCCGGAGCGCGAAGAGGTCGCGATCGTCTCCGAGGCGCCCGACGAGCCGGCCGACCAGGGCGTCACGCTCGTGTTCGACGAGGACGACCCGTCGCGCCTGCGCGTCGTGCTCCCGCGTCCGCCGGAGTCGAGGAGCGACTGACACCAACCCGTACGCTGGTGGCATGGCCTCCGTCCTGCTCGACATGGCCGTCGGCGAGGTGCAGCGGCTGCGCCGGTCGCTCCGCACCTACGGCGACACCTGGGGCACGACCGGCACCGAGCGCGCCGCGTCGTTCCCCGTCGACCGGATCCTGCCCAACGCCGAGCAGTGGATGTTCCGCGGCGTCGACGTCGAGGCGCCGGCCGCGCTCACGTACCGCTGGCTGTGCCAGCTGCGCGCCGCCCCGTACAGCTACGACTGGATCGACAACTTCGGCCGGCAGAGCCCGCAGGAGCTGACGCCGGGGCTGGAGGACGTGAAGGTCGGCCAGAAGTGCATGTCGATCTTCGAGATCGTCGACGTCGAGCCGGGCGAGACGATCACGGCCGAGGCCAAGGGATCGGTGTTCGGCGACGTCGCGGTCACGTACCGCGTCGTGCCCGTCGGCGAGACGCGGTCGCGCATCGTCGCGAAGCTCGGCATCGTCTACCCCGCCGGCATCCCGGGCGCACTGATGCACGACATGCTCCCCGCGGGCGATCTCATCATGATGAAGAAGCAGCTGCGCAACCTCGCGACGCTCGCTGCCCGCGACGCCGCCGCCTGACGACCGCTCGCCTCGTTGTACGCTCCTCGCCGCTGACGGCTGCGGGGGACTGAGGAGCGCAAAGCGACATGGCTGACGAATGGGGTCCGCTCGTAGGTGACATGGACGAGCCGTTCCGCACGAGGACCACAACACGATGCACAAGGTCGGCTGACCGCCCGTGACCCGCGACCTTCGCTTCGCCATCATCGGTGCCGGCATGGCCGGCATCCTGAGCGCCATCAAGCTCGCGCGAGGCGGGCTACGACGACTTCGTCGTCTACGAGAAGGCCGACAGCATCGGCGGCACCTGGCGCGAGAACACGTATCCGGGCATCCAATGCGACATCCCGTCGCACATGTACCGCTACTCGTTCGCCCCCAACGCCGAATGGAGCTGCACGTTCCCTGCCGGCGACGAGATCTTCGCCTACTTCGAGCAGGTCGCCCGCGACTACGAGGTCACACCGCGCATCCGCTTCGGCGAGGAGGTCAACCGCGCCGAGTGGATCGATGGGCGCTGGCACCTCGAGACGGCGGCCGGCACGAAAGACGTCGTGGACGTGGTCATCGCGGCGACCGGCGTGCTGCACCATCCCAAGTACCCGGAGATCGAGGGGCTCGACTCGTTCGCAGGTCCGACGTTCCACACCGCACGCTGGGACCACGACGTCGAGCTCGCCGGCAAGCGAGTCGGCATCATCGGGAACGGCTCGAGCGGCGTGCAGGTCGCCGGCGCGCTCGCCGGCAACGTGCAGCACCTCACGGTGTTCCAGCGGACGCCGCAGTGGATCATGCCGCAGGCGAACGACCCGTACACCGACGAAGACCGCGAGCGCTTCCGCCAGCACCCGGAAGAGATGGACGAGCTGCACCGCGCGATCGGTGAGCTGCTGACCGCGGGCTTCGGCAACGCACTGGTCGACGCCGACTCCTTCCACCTCCTGAACATCGAGGCGCTCTGCAAGCAGAACCTCGAGGAGAGCGTCGCCGACCCAGAGCTGCGCGAACGGCTGCGCCCCGACTACCGCGCCGCGTGCAAGCGCCTCGTCGTCTCGGGCGAGTTCTACCGGGCGATCCAGCACGCCGACAGCGAGCTCGTGACGGAGGGCATCGAGCGCATCGAGCCGGGCGGGGTGCGCACCGCCGACGGCACGCTGCACGAGCTCGACGTGCTCGTGATCGCGACGGGCTTCAAGGTCGACGCGTTCATGCGACCGATGGACGTGGTCGGTCGCGACGAGACGAAGCTCGCGGACGCGTGGCGCGACCGGCCGATCGCCTACCTCTCGATCTCGATCCCCGACTTCCCGAACCTGTTCATGATCAACGGGCCGAACGGTCCGGTCGGGAACTTCTCACTCATCGAGATCGCAGAGATCCAGGTCGCCTACATCCTCCAGCTCGTCGAGCTGCTGCGCGCCGGTGAGGCGGCCGAGATCAGCTCGGACGCGAGCGCGACCGAGGAGTTCGAGGCCGCGCGCACCGAGGCCGCGAAGACGACGATCTGGGCGACCGGCTGTCGCAGCTGGTACCTCGACGACCGCGGTGTCCCGTCCACTTGGCCGTGGACGTTCGACAAGTTCCGCGCCGACATGGTCGCGCCCGATCTGACCAAGTACGACGTGCGCTGATCAGCTGTTGGCGGCGGCCCAGGCGAGGGCCTCCGACTCCTGTCCCGCGTCGAACGCCTTGACGTCACCGGGGCTCAGCCAGCCGAACGCCTTGAGCGCGGTCTCGATCCAGTCCTTGTCGCTGACGACCGCGCAGCGCTTCCACTTGCTGAACTTGCTGATCCCCATCTTGAGGTCTTCCCAGAAGCCCTCGGCGGTCAGGCCGTCGAAGTCGCTGTCCAGCACGATGACGACGCGCAGGCCGTCGCCCTGCTGCTCCTGCGCGGCGAGCGCCGGCTCGAGCGTCTTCGTGTAGTCGTCGCCGGTGAGCTTCCCGCTCGCCTTCACCATCAAGACGTTCTCCGCCGGCGACCCCGGCACCACCTCGATCATCGTTCCTCCTGCAGTGCTCTGGATGCGTCCCTGACCCTTCTCTACGCGGGCGACGGACGCATCCACTGTCAGTTCTACGATCGGGGCATGCTGCTGGACGGAGTGAACCACGTCGCCATCCTCACGAAGGACACCGACGCGCTGCACGCCTTCTACCGGGAGGTCTTCGACGCCGAGATCGGCGACGACTTCCCGGCGGGGCCGGGCATGCGGCTGTCCTTCGTGCACATCGGCCCGCACAGCGAGCTCAACGTGTTCCAGGTCGACGACAACGACGAGACCGCCAAGAGCGCGTCGATGTTCGGTCGTGGACCCATCGACCACATGGGCCTGCAGGCCGAGTCGATCGAGGCGTTCGAGACGATCCGTGACCGCCTCATCGAGCGCGGGGCGACCGACGGGTTCGTCACCGACTTCGGCCCGATCCTGAGCTGCTTCTTCGTCGGGCCCGACGGCCTCGAGGCCGAGGTCTGCGTCACCAACCCGAATGCGAAGCCCGGTGTCCTGAACCCGCCGGGCACGAAGGCCGAGGGCTACGACGTCGTCACCAAGGAGCGTTGATGCGTAGCTGAACCGCGTGAGGAGGGTTCAGCCACGCATGTCGTCTTCTGGTTGCGTCCCTCACCGTCGTGGGGCGGGTCGAGGGACGCATCCTCTCTATTGCAACGGCTGGACCACCGTGTGCGCTCTAACGGTGACCTGCCGGCGCGTCGTCCGCGAACTCGAGCAGCTGTGGGGCGAGCAGCGGCCAGCGCTCGAACAGGCCGCCGCCTTCCTCCCGCGGCCGCGATGCCGCGCTGCTTCCACTCGTCGTCGGGCCACGGCGGCTCGACGAGCTCTGCGCCCGGGATCAGCGTCGGCGAGGTTCTCCGACGTGGCGCGCGTGTGGTGCGGGTCGCTCGACGCCGCTGCGGAACACGATCGTCGGCAGCGTGAGGGCAGCCGCCTGATCGTCGGTCAGCCCGGGGACGGGTGAGGCGGGATCCGGCACGTAGGCGAGCATCCACCGCTCGAGCGTGGCGATGAACTCCTGCGGGTCCTGGGCGAGGAACCGCTCGCGGTTGCGCGGGTTGCGCTCGAGCACCTCCGTCCCACTCGGGCAGCTCGACGACGCCTTCCATCCCGTCCTGCCACGCGGCGCGGATCGACTCGCCGCAGTAGTGCGTCGCGAGCAGCAGCAGCCCGTAGACGCCGCCGGAGATCCACAGTCATGCCGAGCGCGGCGGCGACGTCGGGGTGGGTCGCCGCGGTGAGCAGCGACACCGCGCGCACCACCGGAGCCGCCGAAGACGACCGCGGGCGCGAGGTCGAGCGTGGCGCAGCAGCCCGGCGAGGTGGTCGGCCTGCATCTGCGACTCGGACGAGCCGGTGAACACCACGTCCGACGCGCCGCAGTTGGGCCGGTCCCAGATGAGGACGCGCTGGCCCGTCGGCCGCGAGCGCCTCGGCGAGCTGCCGGATCCCGGGCACGTCCTTGCAGAACCGTCCGCCCGGCGTGATCACCCAGGGCGGCCCCGCATCGCCGATGATCTCGTACGCCAGCAGGGTTCCGTCGACCTCGATCGTCGCCACGCGTACAGTCTCTCTCGTTGCGTGCGAGCCCTCGTAGAGAGGGTCAGTAACGCACGTCGGCAAGCACAGTGGGGGACGCATGACGAGCACGCTCGACGCCGTGAAGTCCGGCGACCTCCGGGTCGTCGACGCCGACACGCACCTCACCGAGCGGCCACGACCTCTGGACGAGCCGCGCGCCGCGCCTCCATGCAGCGACCGCATGCCGCACGTCGAGCAGGTCGAGGGCGAGGCGACGTGGGTCGTCGAGGGCAACGTGATGGGCCGTGCCGGCGCTGGCGGCGTCGTCGGCACAGGACAACCACAAGGGTCGCTCGTTCGAGGCGCTCTACGAGTGGGAGATCGACCGCATCCACGTCGGGCGCGTACGACCCGATCGCGCGCCTCGAGATGATGGACGAGGCCGGCGTGCACGCGCAGGTCGATCTTCCCGAACAACGTCGGCCTCGGCGGTCAGGGCCTGAGCCAGGCCGTGCTCGACCCCGCGCTGCGGCTGCTGTGCGTCGAGATGTACAACGACTCGAACGCGGAGATGCAGGAGGCGTCGGGCAACCGTCTTCTGCCGATGGCCGTGCTGCCGGCGTGGGACATGGACGCCTGCGTGCGCGAGGCGCAGCGCTGCGCGGCGATGGGGATGCGGGGCGTCAACATCACGTCCGACCCGCAGGACCAGGACGCGCCCGACCTCGCGAGCCGCGCATGGGACCCGCTCTGGGAGGCGTGTGCCGATCTCCACCTCCCGCTGCACTTCCACATCGGCGGGAGCCTCACGGTCATGACGTTCTTCGAGAACTACGCCTGGCCGTCGCACGACGAGGACACACAGCTCGCGATCCAGGGCACGATGTTGTTCGTCGGCAACAGCCGCGTGATCGTCAACATCATCTGCTCCGGCATGCTCGAGCGGCACCCCGAGCTGAAGGTCGTGTCCGTGGAGAGCGGCGCGGGGTGGGTGCCGTTCACGCTCGAGGCACTCGACTACGAGATGTCCGAGAACGCGCCGAACTGCGCAACGAGACGCTGTCGATGAGCCCGTCGGAGTACTTCAAGCGGCAGATCTACGCCACGATGTGGTTCGAGCGCACCGACCTGCCGTCGCTCGTGAAGGCGGTCGGCGAGGACAACATCCTGTTCGAGACCGACTTCCCGCACCCGACGTGCCTGTACCCGAATCCGGTGAAGTCGGCCGACGAGAACATGCGCGACCTCACCGAGGTGCAGCGCCACAAGATCCTCGGCGGGAACGCGACGAAGCTCTATCGCTTGTAGACCGACACGCATCGCCGGGCTGGCGGGGGGTGGCCATGACGGGTCGATCGAGGCTCAGGTGTCGGCCGACGTTCCTGTCCGGGGTCGCGATCGCGATGGCGAGCGTCGTCACGCTGCCGGCGACGGTGGCGCACGCGCAGGACGACGCGCAGCTCGAGACGAGCATCGTCCTCAACGATTCTCCGACGTACGCCTTCAGTGACGGTGCTGCACCGACCCGCAACGCGCCGACCGCGGTCGTGCAGCTCACGGGCAAGCTCAGCGACGACGGCATCGAGGTCGACGTCACGCAGCTGGCGCGCTTCCTCGCCGAAGACGAGCCGGTGAGCGCGCGCGTCGCGTTCTACGGCGGACGCGACTTCATGGTCGCGGGTGGCGTTCGGTTCGAGCTCACTCCGGCGAACGGGCCCGTCGACGCCGAGGTCATCGAGCGCGAAGAGGTCGGCACCGACACGAGTCCCGAGGTCTGGGACCCGGCGCCCGACTTCGGCACCGCGACGGCGACGACCGCGGGCGGGGTCATCTCGATCGATCTCGTCGCGAAGGGTCGCTACCGGCGCCTGCTGCGCGATCCGCGCACTGCGGTCGGGCTCGACCTCCTGCCGGGGACGGACGGCACGCAGATCCAGCCGAGCGTGCGGGTGTCGGTCGGCGACCTGACGGGCGGGCGCCCCGGACTCGTGACGCCGCAGGGCACCGCCGTCGGAAGCGACGACTCCCCGAAGCCGTGGATCACCACCCCCGTGGCCGAGGACGTGCGCGTGGTGATCGACCAGGTGGCGGCCCAGCACATGCGCTCGTTCATCAACAGCGTCAACGGCATCCGCCTCGAGATCGGCGATCTCGCGGCGGACGCGGCGCAGGTCCGCCTCTTCGCCGCCGGGACGTTCACATTGGTCCCTGCGAACGCGCCGTTCCCGCCGTACGCCATCGCGCTGTTCGTCCCCGGCGAGATCACCGCGCCCTACCGCGTCGGCGATGCGTATGCCTCACAGCCCGTCGGCGACCTCGTCATCGACGTCCAGAAGCGGCCTGGTTCGTACGTGCTCACGTTCCCGGCGACGATCGAACCTGACGTGGCCCGTTCGGTGCAGACTGTGCTGCCGAGCGACGCCGGGCAGCTGGTGCTTCTTGCGACCGGTTTTCGCGTGCGCTACTAGTTCGAACTCGACCATCAGGAGGGTCGTCCGTGCCGACGTACATGGACCGACATGATGATGTCGACGCGACGGAGGCCGACATCGCCGCCATCCACGCGCTCGACGTCGAGATGCAGGAGAAGCACAAGGTCAAGTACCTGAGCTACTGGTTCGACCCCGACGCGCACAGCGTGTTCTGCTTCGTGGACGCGCCCACCAAGGAAGCGGCCCAGGCGGTGCACGCGGAGGCGCACGGGCAGATCGCGAACAAGATCATCCCGGTCGAGGGCGGGATGGTCGCAGGATTCCTCGGGCCGCAGCCCGCGGAGTCGTCGGCCGAAGCGCCGAACGGCGGGAGCGCGTTCCGCACGATCCTGTTCACGGACATCGTCGACTCCACCAAGCTCACCCAGCGCCTCGGCGACGCCGGCGCAATGGAGTTCGTGCGTGCGCACGACAAGATCGTCCGAGCGGTGCTGCACGAGAACGAGGGCACCGAGGTCAAGCACACCGGCGACGGGATCATGGCGTCCTTCGAGTCGGTGCCGTGCGCGATCACGAGCGCCGTGAAGATCCAACGGCGGCTCTGCGAGTACAGCAAGGACTCCGCGCACCCGCTCGAGGTCCGGATCGGTGTCAGCGCCGGTGAGCCCGTCACCGAGCACAACGACCTGTTCGGCGCGGCCGTCCAGCTCGCGGCGCGCGCGTGCGCGCGGGCCGACCCGAGCTGCATCTACGTGTCGCAAGAGGTGCACGAGCTGTACGACGGTGAAGACCACGTCTTCGACCTGCGCGGCCCCTTCGAGCTCAAGGGCTTCGACGAGCCGATCCCGCTCTACGAGGTCACCTGGCGCACGCCCGCGTGACCGCTGCTCCTGGATGCGTCCCTCACCCGCGCCTTTGCGGGTGAGGGACGCACATCCAGCAGCGCTCCGTCAGGAGCTCTTCTCGACCTCGAACTCGGCGGTCATCCCCTCGACCGCGTGCGGCGGGCCTTCGGCGTGCTCGGCCGCTTCCGGGTCCGTCGAACCGACCGGGAGGAAGCACACCGCGCCGTGGCGGCCTGACTTCTTCAGGTCGACGTACAGGTACGACGTCGCACCCTGCTCGGCGAACGTCGCTCCGAGGAACTCGAGCTTCTTCTCCGCCTGCTTCTGCGGCAGATCGAGCAGCTCCTGCATCGTCTCGTCGCCCTTGATGCGCGAGATCAACATCTCGTGCAGCTCGGCTCCCTCGTTGGTGAAGCGGAACACGTTGATCCCCGTGTCCACGGTCTCCGGCATGCCCACGAACTCGAAGTCGCGGCCGGTCACGTCGTGGACGGGGTACCCGCAGTTGTCGGCGACCCACTGGTCGATGGTGCCGATGGCTGCGAAGACGGTCGGGTTCTCGACGTCGCCGGTGCGGACGCCCTCGACCACGGTCGCAGCGGCATCCGCGACCTCGGTAGGCGCGTTCTGCTCGATCTGGTCGGTGAGCTTGGTGAGCTGCTTCTGCTGCTTCTTGGTCGGTTCGCCCTCGATCTGGTTGAACAGCAGGCTGGTGCCGGTCACCGCCTCGCAGAACGTCTCTTGATCGGGGCTCGCCTGTGCCGTCGCGGCCGGCGCCATGAGGCCCAGGCTCAGGGCGACGCAAGCGGACGCGAGCAGCGTGCGGGTGGGCATCTACTTTCTCCTTCGGGGTAGGTCTCAGAGTTGTCGACTGCAATGCCCCCCGCACAACAGCGTGAAGACGTTACTGGTGCGCCCGTCCGGAAAATCGTCACCCCACCCCCTCTGGTTGCGTCCGTCACCCGCGTATACGAGGGTGAGGGACGCATGTCAGCGGTGACGCCGACCGAGCCGATCGATCTCCTCGCCGGCGACTTCTACGGCGAGCGGGCCGCGCGCGCGCACCAGTGGATGCGCGAGCACTCGCCCGTCCACCACGACGAGGTGAACGACCTCTGGGGCGTCGCGACCTACGCCGGCGTCCTCGCCATCGGGCGCGACCCGGCGACGTACTCGAACGCTGGTGGCAGCCAGCCCAACACCGGCCCCCTGCCGTGGATGATCGACATGGACCCGCCCGACCACCTCAAGCGGCGCAAGCTCGTCAATCGCGGCTTCACACCGGGACGGGTGCGAGCGACCGAGTCGCACCTCGTCGAGCTGTGCGACTCGCTCGTCGACGGCGTCTGCGAGATGGGGGAGTGCGACGTGGTGCGCGACCTCGCCGCACCGCTGCCCGTCATCGTGATCGGCGACATGCTCGGCATGCCGGCCGCCGACCGCGACCAGCTGCTGGTGTGGTCGGACGCCCTGATCGGCGCGCTCGGCGCGACGCCCGAGGCGATCGAGGCCGCCGCCGCGGCGTACGTCGAGTTCGACGCGTACGCGCGGGCGATGATCGACGACCGTCGCCGCGAACCGACTGACGACCTCGTGAGCGTGTTCACCCACGCCGAGGTGGACGGCGACCACCTGAGTGATGACGAGATCATGATGGAGACGTTGCTGCTCCTCGTCGGCGGCGATGAGTCGACGCGCCACGTGATCAGCGGCGGCATCGACGCGCTGCTGCGCCACCCCGACGAGCGCCGCAAGCTCGTCGACGACCCGGCGAAGCTGCCGTGCGCGGTCGAGGAGATGCTGCGCTGGGTGTCGCCGGTCAAGCACATGGCGCGCACCGTCACCCGAGACACCGTGCTCGCGGGCCAGGCGCTGCCCGCAGGGGCGAAGCTCCTCCTCCTCTACGAGTCCGCCGACTTCGACCCCGCGCAGTTCGATGAGCCCGACCGCTTCGACGTCGAGCGCACGCCGAACGACCACCTCGCGTTCGGCTTCGGCCCCCACTTCTGCCTCGGCGCCAGCCTCGCGCGGCTCGAGATCCAGACGATGATCACGCGCATGCTCGAGCGGATGCCCGACCTCGAGCTCGCCGACCCGGCCGCCGACCTCCCGCGCCAGCTCGGCTCCTTCGCCACGCTCCCGGTGCGGTTCACACCCACCGCTCCGGTGCGGGGCTGAGCGCACCTCCGGGGTAGAACGTCGGCGACGACGGGAGGTCCACCGTGATCGCATCCGTGCACGTCGCCGATGTCGGGAAGGGCGCAGCGCTCGGCTTCGTCCGCAAGGCACCGAGCCCCGAGCAGGTCCCGGGCCTGCGCCAGGCGAACGTGGCGCTCACCGCGCCGCTCAGCGGCTCCGTCCGTCCGAAGCCCGACCTCGGTCGCGTCGGCCTCGTTGCTTTCTGGGACGACGACGCCGCGCTCGACGGGTTCCTCGCCAGCAACCCGATGGCCGAGAAGCTGGTGGACGGGTGGCGCGTCCGCCTCGAGCCGCTGCGGATGCACGGCAGCTGGCCGGGCGTCCCCGACGACATCCCGAAGCAGCGGCGCGTCGACCTCGCCGGACCGGCCGCGGTCCTCACGCTCGCTCGCGTGAAGGCGCACCGTGTCGTCCCCTTCTTCCGCACGAGCGCCAAGGCCGAGGGCGCGGTGCTCGGTGCGCCCGGGCTCATCTGGGCGACCGGCATGGCGAAGCCGCCGTTCGTCGCGACGTGCTCGCTGTGGGAGTCGAGCGACGCGCTCCAGGGCTACGCCTATGGCGGCGCGATGCCCGAGCACCCCGGCGCGATCGCGGTCGACCACGCGCACCCGTTCCACCACCAGTCGGCGTTCATCCGCTTCCGGCCCTACGGCTCCGAGGGCAAGCTCGACGGCCGCAACCCGCTGGGCGAGCGCTGGATGGCCCCGGCCTGAGGGGCAACGCCGCCGCCGCCGACCTCGGCGCGCCCGCGCGATCTGAGCGAGAGTTGACCTCGTGACGTCCACCGAGGTGATCCGCACCGAGCGGCTCACGAAGGTGTACCCGGGCGGCGTCAAGGCGGTCGACAACCTCGACCTCTCGGTGCAGGCCGGCGAGATCTTCGGCCTGCTCGGACCCAACGGCGCGGGCAAGACGACGACCGGCGGCATGCTCACGACCCGGGTCATCCCGACGGACGGACGCGCGTTCGTCGGTGGCGTCGACGTCGTCGCGCATCCGGTCGCCGCCAAGCAGGTGATCGGTGTCGTCCCGCAGACCAACACCCTCGACCGGTCACTGACGGTCTGGGAGAACCTCTACTTCCACGGCCGCTTCTTCGGCATGTCGGCGCGCACGTCGCACGGCGAGGCCGATCGGCTGCTCGACCAGTTCCGCCTGGCCGACCGGGCGGAGGTGCCGGTGCTCACGCTGTCCGGCGGCATGGCGCAGCGCCTCATGGTGGCGCGGGCGATCATGCACAAGCCGGCGATCCTCTTCCTCGACGAGCCCACCGCGGGCCTCGACCCGCAGAGCCGCATCGCGCTGTGGGACGTCCTCGGCGAGCTGCACCGCGACGGCCAGACGATCCTGCTCACCACCCACTACATGGAGGAAGCCGACTTCCTCTGCGACCGCCTCGCGATCATCGACCACGGACGGCTGCTCGCGCTCGACACGCCGCAGGCGTTGAAGCGCTCGACCGGCGCCGACACCTACGTGACCGTCTCCGCCAACGGCGACCTCCCTGCGCTGCAGACGGTGCTCGCGCGCGACGTCGCCGGCGTCGAGCGCGCCGAGCTGATCGAGGGCACCGTCCGCCTGCTCGTGCAAGGCACCGAGGGCGTGCTGCCCGCGGTCGTCGCGGCCGCCGAGCGAGGCGGCTTCACCGTGACCGACCTGTCCGTCACCGAACCGACGCTCGAGACGGTCTTCATCGAGCTGACCGGAAGGGAGCTGCGCGAATGACAGCCGCAACCACCGATCCCACGTTCGTGCATGCCGGCGGCGACCTGATCCCGGCGCGCAGCCCGCGCGCCGCGTCGTTCGTCGCGTTCCGGGCGCTCCTCTCTCGCGACCTGACCGTGACCCGCAAGAACCTCAAGGAGGTCATCCCCCGCACGCTCCTGCAGCCGCTGCTGCTGATGTTCGTGTTCACGTACGTGTTCCCGAAGATCGGCCAGGGCGTGGGCGGCGTCGCGGGTGACGTGACCGGCTCCTTCTCCACGCTGCTGGTCGCGGGCGTCGTCGCGCTCGCCATCATCTTCCAGGGCATCCAGTCGGTCGCCCTCCCGATGGTGCAGGAGTTCGGCTACACCCGCGAGATCGAGGACCGCGTGCAGGCGCCGCTGCCGATCTCGCTCGTCGCGTTCGAGAAGATCGTGGCGGGCGCGGTCATCTCGTTCTTCTCGGCGCTGATCGTGTTCCCGATCGCCGCGATCGTCCCCGCGACGCCCGTCAACCTCGACATCGACTGGCCCGTGCTCATCCTGCTGATGCCGCTCGCGTGCCTGATGGCGGGCGCGCTCGGCCTGACGTTCGGCACCCGGTTCGAGCCGCGCACCGTCCCGATCCTCTTCGGCGTGATCGTGCTGCCGCTCACGTTCCTCGGCGCCATCTACTACTCGTGGGAGGCGCTCGAGCCGATCCGCTGGCTCCAGATCGCGGTGCTCGTGAACCCGCTCGTCTACATGAGCGAGGGGTTCCGCGCCGCGCTCACGCCGGCCGAGCACATGAGCCTGTGGGCGATCTTCGGCGCGCTCACGTTCTTCACCGTGCTGTTCACCGCGCTCGGCGTCGGCGGCTTCAAACGCCGCGTGCTGACCTAAGTGCCGGCTGCGTAGCTGACCCGCGTGGAGAGGGTTCAGCTACGCATGTTGGCGAGCGCTTCGCATTCAGCAAGCCGGCGCTCCAGGTAACGCCGCTCGGTCTCGCTCGTCGTGAGCTCGATCGCGGCGCGGTAGGCCGCCGCCGCGTCGTCGTGGCGCTCGAGCCGGCGCAGCATGTCGGCGCGCGTCGCCGGCAGCAGGTGGTAGCCGGCGAGGCGACCGGAAGCATCGAGCGCGTCGACGATCGCGAGCCCCGCCGCGGGCCCGTCCGCCATGCCCACTGCGACCGCCCGGTTCAGCTCGATGATGGCGGACGGGTTCATGCGCGCCAGCTCGCCGTACAGCACGGCGATCTCCGCCCAGTCGGTCTCGTCGGCGCGAGCCGCCGACGCGTGACACGCCGCGATCGCCGCCTGCACCTGGTACGGGCCGGGCTCGCCGCGCCGCAACGCGGCGTCCAGCACCGCCAACCCCTCGGCGATCTCGTCGGCGTCCCACGACGACCGGTCCTGGTCGTCGAGCGTGACCAGATCGCCGTCGGCGATCGACGCGCGCCACTCGCCGCGAGTCGTGCAGCAGCATCAGCGCGAGCAGTCCGAGCGCCTCGGGCTCGTCGGGCATCAGCCGCGCCAGCACCCGACCGAGCTGGATCGCCTCGGCGCACAGGTCGGTCCGCACGAGCGACGGCCCCCGCCGACGCCGCGTACCCCTCGTTGAAGAGCAGGTAGATGACGCCGAGCAGCGCGCCCGTCCGCTCCGGCAGCACGTGGTCGGGCGGTACGCGGAACGGGATCCCGGCGTGACGGATCTTGCGCTTCGCCCGCACGAGCCGCTGCGCCATCGTCGGCTCCGGCGTCGAGGAACGCCCGGGCGATCTCCGCGGTCGTCAGGCCGGCGAGCGTGCGCAGCGTCAGCGCCACCTGCGCGTCGAGCGCCAGCGCCGGGTGACAGCACGTGAACATGAGCCGGAGCCGGTCGTCGTCGGCATCGCCGGCGCCGTCGCAGGCTCGTCGGGGAAGGAAGCAAGCACCGCAGCCTCACGCAGCTTCTCGGCGCCGACGGCGGCGCGCCGCACGCGATCCGTGCGCACCGTTGCGCGCGACGGTCGTCAGCCACGCGCCGGGAGTGCGCGGGACGCCTTCGCGGGGCCAGCGTCTCCACGGCCCGGGCGAAGGCGTCCTGCGCGCACTCCTCGGCAAGGTCCCAGTCGCCGGTGGACCGGATGAGGGTGGCGACGACCTGTCCCCACTCCTCCCGGAACGCCGCGGCGACTGCCGCCTCGACGTCGGGGGCTACATCTCCCAGACCGGCCTCACTTCGATCGTGCCCGTGCGCGCCGTCGGGACCTTCGCGGCGACCTCGAGGGCCTCGTCGAGGTCCTTGCAGTCGACGAGGTAGTAGCCGCCGATCTGCTCCTTGGTCTCGGCGAACGGGCCGTCCGACGTCAGCACGTCGCCGTTGCGCACCTGCACCGTGGTGGCGTCGGTCGTCGGGCGCAGCCGCGCCCCGTCCTTGAGGACGCCACGCTTGGTCATCTCCTCGCCGAACGCGGCGTACTCGGGGCTGATCTCGGTCCGCTCGGGATCGGCATTCGGCTGGTTCTTCTCGTCGTCGCAGATCAGCATCAGGTACTTCATCGGTCCTCCTTGAGGGTGTCGTTGCTCGCTGGCACCCACCGACGAACGGCGATCGACCAGATCGACAGGTTCGCGAAGAAATCCGCTCAGTGCCCGAGGACGGGGTGGGCCGCGTAGGGCTCCTCGAGCCGGGCGATCTCCTTGTCGTCGAGCGTCGAGCTGCTCGGCGGCGACCGCGTCCTCGAGGTGCGAGAGCTTCGTCGCCCCGACGATCGGCGCCGTGACGCCCGGCTTGTGCAGCAACCACGCGAGCGCGACCTGGGCCGGCGGCACGCCCCGCTCGCCCGCGACCTCGGCGACGCGCTCGACGACGTCGAAGTCGGTCGGCTCGGAGTAGAGGAAGTCGGTGAACGCGTCGGTCTCGGCCCGGGTGGTCCGCCGCTCGTCGCCGCGACCGCGGTTGCCGGCGAGCACGCCCCGCGCCAGCGGGCTCCACGGGATCACGCCGACGCCCATGTCGAGGCACTGCGGGATCATCTCCCGCTCCTCCTCTCGGTAGAGGAGGTTGTAGTGGTTCTGCATCGACACGAACTGCGCGCCGCCCGCCCGCTCGGCGGCGCGCTGCGCCTTGGCGAACTGCCAGGCGTGCATGCTGCTCGCGCCGATGTAGCGGGCCTTCCCCGCGCGCACGACCTCGTCGAGCGCGCCCATCGTCTCCTCGATCGGCGTGTTCGAGTCGTACCGGTGGATCTGGTACAGGTCGACGTAGTCCATGCCCAACCGCTGCAGCGACGCGTCGATCGCCGACAGGATGTGCTTGCGCGACAGCCCGCCGCCGTTGGGTCCGGGCGTCACCGGCATGAACACCTTGGTGGCGATCACCGCCTCGTCGCGGCTCAGGTACTTCGACACCAGCCGCCCGGTCGCGACCTCGCTCGCGCCGTTCGAATAGGCGTTCGCGGTGTCGAAGAAGTAGATGCCGGCTTCGACCGCGGCCTGCACGAACGGCTCGGTGGCGTCCTCGTCGAGCACCCACGGCCGGTCGCTGTCGTTGCCGTAGCTCATCATCCCGAGGCAGATGCGCGAGACGCGCAGCCCCGTCGATCCCAGGTTCACCGATTCCATGCGCGCGACCGTACCGCCGCGGGAACGGCGCCGTGCCGGCCGGTCAGGACGTCGCGTACGTCGGGATGACGAGCCCTCGAGCGATCGTGTGGCCGCTCAGGTTGAAGCCGACCGATGCCGGCGTCGCGTCCTCATCGAGGCCGAGCGAGTCGGTGTCGAGTGCGTGCACGGCGAAGATGTAGCGGTGCTCGGGGCCCGGCGGAGGCGCGCACCCGCCGTAGCCCTTCGATCCATAGTCGTTGCGGGTCTGCACCGCGCCTTCGGGGAGCGGTGCCTTGCCGCTGCCCGCGCCCTTCGGCAGCTCGGTCACGTCGGGTGGGATGTCGATGACCTGCCAGTGCCAGAAGCCGCTGCCGGTCGGCGCATCGGGGTCGAAGCACGTCACCGCGAAGCTCTTCGTCTCGGCGGGCGCGCCGCTCCACGAGAGGTGCGGCGAGAGGTTCTCGCCGTCGAGGACGTGCTCGTCCGGGACCTCGTCGCCGTGGCTGATGTCGTCGCTCTTGACCTCGAACGACGGCACCTCGGGCAGGATGTCGTACGGGTTCGGGAACTTCTTCGCTGCCATCGCTTCCTCCACCGGCTCGTGCCCGGTGGATACCTACCCCACTTCGGGTGCGTCCCTCACCCGCCCCGAGCGGGGCGGGCGGGGCACGAAGGGGCTCGTCCGGGCGATGTAGTCGTCGTACCCGGCCCGCCGCTTGCTGAGCGACCGTTCGAGCAGGGTGACGCCCGAGACGCGCCGCAGCAGCACCGTCATCACGACGGCACCGACGATCCCGATCGCGCCGAGGCCGCTCTCGGCCGCCACCAGCGCGATGCCCCACCACACGCACGCGTCGCCGAAGTAGTTGGGGTGACGGGTGTAGCGCCACAGCCCTCGGTCCATCACCGTGCCCCGGTTCGCGGGGTCGGCCTTGAAGCGCGCGAGCTGCGCGTCGCCGACGACCTCGAAGAACAGTCCCGCCGCCCACACGACCACGCCGATCGCGGCGAGCACGCCGAGGCCCGGGTCGTCGGGCACCTGCCCGAGCTGGACGGGCAGCGACACCACCCACATGAGGACGCCCTGCACGGCGAACACCGTGAACAGGCTCACCCACCAGAAGCGCGCGCCGAAGCGCTTCCGCATCTGCTGGTACCGGAAGTCCTCTTCGCCCGTGCCGCGCTTGCGCCACGCGAGGTAGCCGGCGAGCCGCAGCCCCCAGACGGTCGTCATCGCGACGAGGAGCCACTGCCGCGCCGCGTCACCGTCGACGCTCAGCCGCACGACCCACGCGACGAGCACGAACCCGGCGCCCCACACGGGATCGACGATCGACGCGTCGTGCACGGCCACGCTCACGAGCCAGGTGACGACCATCAGCGCCGCGACGGCTGCCGCTGCGACGAGCAGCGCGGTCGCGGCGTCGCTCACGTGGTCCGCTCGCCGGCGAGCGCGGCGTCGACCTCACGGTCGAGCTCGAGCCACTGGTCGTCGAGCCACCGGGTGAACGCCTCACCCGCGGGCACCTCGGATCGCGGCACGCGGCGCACGACGTAGCGGATCGTGCGGCCCGAGAGCGGCGGCAGGTTGCGCATGATCCCGCCGAACGTGTCCATGCCGTCGAAGCCGGTGTGCCACGCGAGCACCACGTCGGCCGTCGGCGCGCCTGCGAGCATCGCCTCCGACCCCGCCGGGCGCGGCGGGTTGAGGTGCTCGAGCGCGCCGAGTCGCTCGGCGCGGGCAGGGTCGCGCTCGGCGATCCGGGCGAGCGCACGGGCCCGCTTCTCCGGGCTCGCCCGGGTGCCCTCCGGGAAGATCACCGCGCAGGTGTCGTCGCCCATGCCCTCGGTGAGCGCCCGCAGGGCGGCGAGCTCGGCCCCGGAGTCGGTCGCGCCGCGGTCGACGAAGTGGTTGCGCATGCGGTTGCCGGCGATGTCGAGGCACGGGTCGGAGAGCAGCTCGCGCTTGATGACGAACCGGACGTGGTGGTCGGCGGGTCCGACCACGACCCACGCCGAGACGAGCGAGTCGGCGAGGCAGGCGTGCCGGGCGAGGATCACCGCCGGCGCGGGGTCGAAGGCCTCGACCCCTTCGACCTTCACGCGCAGGCCCGTGGTGAGGCGGAGCGCGCCGAGCAGGCTCGCCGCCCACCACCGCTGCGCGGCGGTCATGCGGTCCATGTCGTGCGCGCCGCCCGACACCCAGACCCAGAAGAGGCGCACGAGCGCGGCGGTCTCGAGCCACGTCCAGCAGAGCGCGAAGAGGAGGAGCCGCGTGCGGGGGAGTCGGCGGTGATCGGTGATGAGGTCGACGATCAGCGCAATCGGCAACCAGATCGGCAGGAGGACGAGCAGCAGCACGGCGCCGAGCACGACCGCCGGGATCGAGACGAGCCGCCGGCGGAGCTTCGTCACGCGGAAGCGTCGACCAGCTCGAGCCAGGTGCCTTCGGGGTCCTCGACGATCGCGATGCGGACGCCGGGCGCGAAGTCCATCGCCGGGATCGGCACCGCGCAGCCCGCGGCCTCGACGCGCGCGAGCGCGGCGTCGAGGTCGTCGACGCACACCGAGAGGTAGCGCAGCCCGCTCGCGTCGCCCAGCATCCCCTGCGGCGGGTTCGAACCTGCAGGCGGCGACGGCATGGACACGAGCTTCACGACACCGTCGCCTGCCGCGTATCGGCGCATCGTCACGCCCGACGACTCGAGGTCGTCGACCCGTCGGAGCCCGACGGTCTGCTCGTAGAAGTCGCCCATCACGTCGGCGTCCTTCACCACGATCGCGACCTCGAGCGGCGCGTTCCCGACCTTGTGCTTCTCGCTCATGTCCGATCCCCCCAACGTGCGAAGGCGTCAGTCTGTCTCATGCCGCCTCGTGTGCGACGATGCGGCCTTCATGACCGGCACCGATCCGCTCGACACGTCCGCCGGCATCCCCTACGAGCGACTCGCCACGCTGCGCGCCGAGTGCCCGGTGTCGCGGACGGCGTCGGGTGCGTGGTACCTCGCCCGCTACGACGACGTGCTGGCCGCGACGAAGGACCTCGAGGCGTTCCAGGCCAGCTTCCGCGAGCCCGGCGTCGTCGTGCCGCCCGAGGAGCAGCTGATCAGCGAGATCCCCGAGCCCCGTCACGGGAAGATCCGCCGCATCATCAACTCGGCGATCGCCCAGCACCGCATCGGCCGGGTCGAGCCCTTCGCCCGCGACCTGTGCCACCGTCTGCTCGACGACCTGCTCGCGCGGCGGCGAAGACGGTCGATCTCGTCGCCGACTACGTCACGCCCATCCCCGCCACGGTGATCGCGCACCTGCTCGGCGCCGATCCCGCCGACCATCACCGGTTCGCAGAGTGGTCCGACCTCGTCGTCCAGAGCACCTACGCCACGAAGAACAGAAGAGAGGATGGCGACGACGGTGAGGGCCTCGCCGGCGTGGCCCCCGAGTTCACCGCCTACCTCGACGCGATGATCGCCGACCGCAGGTCCGTCGACCGACCCGCCCGACGACTTCGTCACCCGCCTGGCCCACACCGAGGTCGACGGCCAGCGCCTCACCGACCTCGAGATGCGCACGCAGCTCGCGTTCCTCCTCATGGCCGGCAACGAGACGACCCGCCACCTCATCGGCAACCTGCTCGAGACCGTGTGCGCGGACCCCCCGCTCCTCGAGCGCCTGCGTGCCGAGCGCGACCTCACGCCGACGGCGGTGGAGGAGTCGCTGCGCCACGACCCGCCGATCCACGTGCTCATGCGCGACTGCCCGCACGGCGCGACGGTCGACGGCACCGCGATCCCCGCGGGCACCAAGGCCGCGTTCGGGCTCGCGTCGGCCAACCGCGACGCCGCGATGTACGACGATCCCGACGTGTTCCGTCTCGACCGGCCGAGCGCGCGTGACCACCTCGCCTTCGGCGGCGGCCCGCACGTCTGTCCCGGCGCAGCGCTCGCGCGCCTCGAAGGGCGGATCTCGCTCGAAGTGTTCCTCGACCGGGTCGCGACCGCGACCCTGGCCGACGGCTACCGCCGCGAGCCCGTCCCCGTCTTCTGGGCCAACGGCCCCCGCACGCTGCCCGTCACCCTGGAGGCCGCATGAGCACGACCCGGCGACGTGGCACCGCCGTCGCAGCAGCGCTGGTGGCGCTGCTCGCGCTCGCCGGCACGCCGGCCCACGCGCAGGGCACCGAGCCGCCCGCGCCGGGTGACGTCGGCCCCCGAGAGGCCGAATACCCGGTCGGGAAGCGCACGATCCAGGTCACCACGGAGCCGGGCCGCACGCTCGACGCGGACGTCTGGTACCCGGCCAACGAGGAGTCGCTCGTCGCGATCCCGAAGGCGACGTACGCGTTCCCCGGTCTCTCCTACACGTCGACGGTCGCGTACGACGCGCCGCCCGTGTCGAGCGACGGCCCGTTCCCGCTGATCGTGTACTCGCACGGATCGGGCGGCCAGCGCTACATCTCCGCGTTCTTGACCGAGGCGCTTGCCGCGCGCGGCTTCGTCGTCATCGCGGTCGACCACAAGGGCAACACCGCGATCGACGAGTTCGCCGACACGCGCGCGTCGCGGAAGGAGATCCGTCGCCTGCGACAGGTCGACATCCGCGGCGAGATCGACGCGATGGCCGCGGCGAACGACGACCCCGCGAGCCCGTTCGCGGGCGCGGTCGACGCGACGAGCGTCGGCCTCGTCGGGCACTCGACCGGTGCGAGCGGCGTGCTGAAGACGGCAGCGAACGACGGCGCCGAGGTGAAGGCCGTCGTCGGCATGGGCCCCTACGTCAATTCGGTCAGCGACGAGGAGCTCGCGAGCCTGAAGCTCCCGGCGATGCTCGTGAGCGGCACCCGCGACACCACGACGCCGATCAAGACGCAGACCGAGCGCGCGTGGACGCGCATCCCCGGCGATCCGCTGTACCGCGTCGACCTGCAGGACGCCGGGCACCAGAGCTTCACCGACGTCTGCTACTACCAGGAGCTCGCCGCCGCGAAGCCTGACACCGCGCCGCCGATCGTCGAGGCGATCGACTCCTTTGCCGAGGAGGCGTGCACGCCGAAGCACCTCCCGAGCGAGCAGGCGCATCGCCTGATCGATCGCTACATCATCGGGTTCTTCGAGCGGTACGTGGCGGGGGACAAGTCGGCGGACGAGCTGCTCGAACCGACACAACCGAAGGTCGTCACCGTTCGTACCAAGGGGTGAGCGATCTCAGCAGCTCGAGACCCGGCTCACACCGCGCGGGCGAGCCGCACGGCCAGCATCCGGGCGATGTTCATCAGCAGCTTCGCGGCGAGCGTCGGGTCGTCGGCGATCATCTGCCGGAGCGTGTGCTCGCTGAGGCTGAGGACGCGCGTGCCGTCGGCCACCGCGTAGGTGTCGGCCCAGCGGGGCTGCTCGAGCAGGAACGCCATCTCCCCGAACGCGTCACCCTCGCGCAGCACCGCGACCACCTTGTCGCCGTCGCGCACCTCCAACGTGCCGGCGAGCACCACGAAGATGTTGCGCGCCACGCCGCCCTTCTTCAGCACACGGTCGCCGACCGAGCACTCGATGACGTTGCTGCGCGCGAGGCAGCGCTCCACCTCGTCGTCGGCGAACCCGTGGAACGCCGAGACGTCCTGGGCCTCGATCTCGTGGAGCGTCGCCCGGATCTGGTCTTCGTAGTCGGTGGCGCTCGTCATGAGCGGGCTGAGCACCGCGCCGCCGCCGCCCGAGAGCACCTGGGAGACGCAGTCGGGGAGTGTGCCGTCCGCACGGTCGGCGAGCACGTCGGTGCCCTGGGGGAACAGGATGAGCGGGATGAGGTAGCCGGCCTCGGGGGAGTTGATGTTCTTCTCGGCGTAGGTGCGCCGCCCCTGCCCGAGGTACAGCGAGAGCAGATGGGGCTCGCAGCAGCTGAACTGGATGCGCACGTCGTTGGCGACGGCGACCTCGTCGCGGACGGCCAGCAGGTCGTCGACCAGGCCGGTGCCCCGGAGCCGGGGCGTGACCATGACGCGCTCGCCGATGGCGAGGTGCTCGTGGGGCACCTCGGAGAGGAAGGCGTCGAGGCTGTACTCGTCGACCTGGCGCTCCGAGAAGCCGCGGGCGCCCCAGCTCAAGCGAGCGGTGCCGACGACGTCGTCGCCCTCCCGTGCGTAGAAGATCCAGCTCGTCTCGTCCTCGGGCTCGACCAGCCGCCGCCCTTCGTGGTCGGCGGTGTCCTGGTAGCGGCCCATCTCCTCCACGTACACCGAGTACCGGAAGCGGTAGACCGCCTCCTTCTCCTCTGGTGTCGTGGCCTCACCGACGTCGAACGCCATCGGGTGTTGTCTAGCCGCGCACGACCGGCCGTAGTGTCCGCACTGGATGAGCAGCGGACGCGTCGCGATGGGGCTGCTGTTCTTCCCCCGGGGTGGCTCGGCGTACGTGGCGCGCTACCTGTCGATGGCGCTCGCCGAGCAGGGTTGGGACGTCTCGCTCGCGTGCGGGTCGCTCGGACGCGAGGGCGACGACACGTTCGCACCCGCGTTCTTCGCCGCCACCGAGGTGCACGATCTCGACTACACCGACGCCGTCACGGCCTTCCGATCCGGCGCGAGCGCGCTCACCGCGCCGGTCCCGATGCACCCGTCCTACGAGGACCGCGTCGACGCACCTGACGTCGTGTTCGCGTCCGTCGCGCCCGAGCTCGCGGAGCACCTCTCGTCGGTGTGGGAAGCGCCGTTCGCGGACGCGCATGCCGCGGACGCCGACGTCGCCCACCTGCACCACCTGACGCCGCAGCTCGACGCGGTCACGCGCCGCTGGCCGAGCCTCCCGGTGGTCGCTCATCTTCATGGCACGGAGCTCAAGTTCCTCGAAGCGATCGAGGCCCGGGCCACGGTGGCCGCGGCGCTCGGCACGACGCTCGAGGGCATGCCCGAGCTCGCGGGTGAGCGGCGCGAGCTCGAGACGAGGCTCGACGAGCCCATGCGGGAGCTGGCCCGCGCCACCCGATGGGGCGAGTGGCGCCACGGTGAGTTCTGGGCCGCGCACCTCCGAGACCAGGCACAGCGCGCCGACCAGCTGGTCACGGTCTCGCCGACCGATCGAGAGACGGCCATCGACCTGCTCGGCATCGGGCCCGAGCGGGTCGTGGCCATCCCCAACGGCGTCGACCTCGACCGCTTCCATCCGCAGGCGCCCACGCCGGCGCAGCGACGCGCGAGCTTCCGGGAATGGCTGGTCGAGGATCCCCAGGGTTGGCGCGAGGGCAGCGAGCCCGGGACGGTCGCCTACCGCGACGGCGACCTCGATCGCTTGCTCGGACCGGACGGGGACGCGACCGTGCTCGTCTACGTCGGGCGGTTCATCGGGGCGAAGCGGATGCCGCTGCTGATCCGTGCGTTCGCCCAGGCCCGCGCCCGCTTCGAGCATCCGACCTCCCTGGTGGTGTGGGGCGGGAGCCCGGGCGAGTGGGAGGGCGAGCACCCCGTCACCGTCGCCGACGAGGTCGGCGCCGACGGCATCTTCTTCGCGGGATGGCGCGGCCACGACGACCTGCCGCGCGCGCTGGCCGCATGCGACGGGCTCGTCATGGCCTCGGTCAACGACGCCTTCCCCCAGGCGCCGCTCGAGGCGATGGCCGTCGGACTGCCGGTGATCGCGACTCGGTCCGGCGGCTTCCCGTCGATCGTCAACCTCGACCCGGCGCTGCCCACCGGCTGGCTCGTCGCCCCCGACGACGGCGATGCGCTCGCCGAGGTGCTCGTGGAGGCGGTGAACACACCCGGCGAGCTCCGCACCCGTGGCGCCAACGCCCTTGCCCACGCCCGGGCCGACCTCTCCTGGACCGGCCTGGTTCCTCGGTTCGAGGACGCATATGCCGCGGCCATCGCGCGCCACGGGCAGTGACGCCCCCGAGGCGGATCCCCCGTCCGTGGCGGGTACACTGTCCGATACCGAGGTCGTGTCAATCGGATCCGTCCCGGTGAATCCCAAAGGGACGTGAATACGTTGGCTACAGGTACCGTCAAGTTTTTCGATGAGCAAAAGGGCTTCGGCTTCATCTCGCGTGAAGAAGGCGATGACGTCTTCATCCACTTCTCCGAGATCCAGGGTTCGGGCTTCAAGACCCTCCAGGAGGGTCAGAAGGTGGAGTTCGAAGTGGGCCCCGGGAAGAAGGGCGAGGAAGCCAAGAACCTGCGAGTCCTCTAGATCGCAGTGGCAACCCTCACCAAGCAGCGTCCGAACGACGACCCCGACCTCGTCAGGCTCTACCTCGACGACGCGGGGCAATACCCGCTGCTGACCAAGGACGACGAAGCGCGCCTCGCCCAGGAGATCGAAGCCGGGGTCGAGGCGCGCCGTCGCCTGGACGACAGCGACGAGAAGCCCGACGCGGCGGAGCGACGCGCGCTGCGGCGGGCGGTGCGCACCGGTGACGAGGCGCACCTCACGTTCGTTCGCTCGAACCTGCGGCTCGTCGTCTCGATCGCCAAGCGCTACCAGGCGTCGGGCCTGCCGCTCCTGGATCTGATCCAGGAAGGCAACCTCGGCCTGATCCACGCGGTCGACAAGTTCGACTGGCGCAAGGGCTTCAAGTTCTCCACGTACGCGACGTGGTGGATCCGCCAGGCGATCTCGCGCGGCATCGCGAACACGGGTCGCACGATCCGTCTGCCGGTGCACGCGGGCGACAACCTGGCCCGCCTCATCAAGGCGCGGTCGGTGCTCGAGCTGCGGCTCGGCCGCCAGGCGACGCACGCCGAGCTCGCCGTCGAGCTCGACACGACGATCGAGAAGGTGCGGGAGACGTCGCTGATCGCGGCGGAGCCGCTCTCGCTCGAGCAGCCCCTGAACGACGAAGGCGACGCGGTGCTCGGCGACATGGTCGTCGACCGTGGTGCCACCGAACCGTTCGAGGCGGCGGCGACGTCGTTGCTGCCGGCCGAGGTCGAGAAGCTGCTGCTCGGGCTCGACGAGCGCGAGCGCCGCATCATCGCCTTGCGCTTCGGCCTCGACCGCGGTGAGCCGCGGACGCTCGAGGAGGTCGGCGGCTCGCTCGACCTCACCCGTGAGCGCATCCGTCAGATCGAGGCCCGGGCGATGTCGAAGCTGCGCCACCCGGCCGTTGCGGCCGGGTTCAGCGACCTGCTCAGCGCGTAGCCCGTCATACACCCCGGCTGCCACGCGCGGCCGCTGCCCGCGTTGCGGTGCCCTACGGAGAGGCGGGATGATGCCTGCCGCAGGGGAACTGGGCACCGGCACGTCGAGCAGAGGACAGGGATGACGGACGCACAAGCACCGAGCGAGCTGCGGTGGGACCCGCCGGGTCCGGGCAACTGGAACAACGACCCGGTGCACTTCCCGCGCCCGGTGACGCGGTACTGGTCGGAGATGCATCCCGAGCCGTTCCTGCGCGGCACGCGCGACTTCATGGCCTACTACGGCTCGCTCCTCGACGGGCTCGAGTGCAGGTACGTGAACGGCTTCGCGTACAACCAGATGAAGCCGGTCGACGAGAGCGAGATCCCGCAGCGCTTCGCGCGCGCCGACGAGGTCTTCCCGCAGAAGGTCTGGCGCGCGCAGCTGAAGGAGTGGGACGAGAAGGCCAAGCCGGCCGCGATGGCGCAGCACCGCGAGATCCAGGCCGTCGATCCCGATGCGCTCTCCGACGACGAGCTGGCCGCCTACCTCCGGCGGTGCGCCGAGCACCATTCGGCGATGATCACGCAGCACATGCGGTTCACGGCCAGCGCCATCATCCCGACCGGCGACTTCCTCGCGCACGTGGGTCAGTGGACGGGAAAGTCGCCCGCCGAGCTGCTCGGCCTCATGCGCGGCGCGGCGCCGGTCTCGGCCGGCAGCTCCGACGAGCAGGAAGCGCTCATCGCCGCGATCGGCAACGACCCGGCCGCACAGAAGCTGCTCGCGTCCGACGACGACCCGGCCGCGGTGTTCGCGGCGCTCCGCGAGCTCCCCGGTGACACCGGGGCCGCCGTCAACGGGTACCTCGACCTGGTCGGCTACCGCCCGCTCGACGGCTTCGACATCTCCGAAGCGGGCGCGCTCGAGATGCCGGACGCGCTCCTGCGTGCGATCCGCCGGGCCGCGTCCGGGGAGGGTCGTGCGGAGTCCGACGTCGAGGCTTCGACGGCCGACATCCGCAGCCAGGTCCCCGAAGAGCACCAGGCCGAGTTCGACGATCTGCTCGGCGAGGCCCGCTTGATGTACCGGCTTCGTGACGAGCGCGGCGTCTACAGCGACGCGTGGGCGTCGGGCCTCATGCGCCGCGCCGCGCTGTCAGCCGGACGTCGGGTCGCGGAGCGCGGGCGGATCCAGGAGCCCGATCACATGGTCGACGCGTCCCTCGACGAGATGTGCGCGCTCGTCACCGACTCGGGCGGCCCGTCCGCCGAGGAGCTCGCGGCGCGCGCCCAGTACCGCGCGACGCACACCGCCAAGGACGCACCACCGTTCCTCGGCGACCCGCCGCAGCCGCCGCCCGACCCTTCGGGCCTCCCGCCCGGCGAGGCCCGCGTCATGACCGCCGTCGGCATCGCGATGGGCTCGCTCTTCGGCAGCTCCGAGGAAGAGCACACCGAGGACACGCTGCGCGGCCTCGCCGCGAGCCAGGGTGTGTACGAGGGGCCGGCGCGCCTCATCGCCGGTCCGTCCGAGTTCGACCGGATCCAGCAGGGCGACATCCTCGTGACGCCCGCGACGACCGAGGCGTTCAACATCCTGCTGCCACTGCTCGGCGGGATCGTCACCGACAGCGGCGGGCTGCTCTCGCACTCCGCGATCGTCGCCCGGGAGTACGGGATCCCCGGCGTGGTCGGGACGCGCGAGGCGACCGATCGCATCGCCGACGGCGCGCGCCTGCGCGTCGACGGCACGGCCGGCGAAGTGACGCTGCTCTGATGAGCAACGACGTCGTCCCGCTCCTCGAGGCCGACGACACCAGCGTCTTCGGGTCGAAGGCGGTCGGGCTCGGCGAGGCGCTGCGCGCCGGTCTCCCCGTCCCGCCCGGTGTCGCGCTCGCCGGACCGGTCGTCGAGGCCGTGGCGGGGGAGGACGAGGCGACGACCGCGCGGGTGCTGGACGCGATCCGCGACCTCCCGACGCCGCTCGCGGTCCGGTCGTCGGCGGCCGACGAGGACGGCGCCGACGCGAGCTTCGCCGGCCAGCACCTCACGCTGCTCAACATCCAGTCGGCCGACGACGTGCCGCAGGCGCTGCGGGAGATCTGGTGGTCGGCCAACTCCGACTCCGCGATCACGTACCGCAAGCGCGTCGGGCTGTTCACCCGTCCGAGCGTCGGCGTCGTCGTGCAGTCGCTGCTCGACCCCGACGCGGCGGGCGTCATGTTCACCCGCAACCCGGTCACCGGCGCCGAGGAGCGCGTGATCGAGGCGACGTGGGGACTCGGCGAGGCGGTGGTGCAGGGCCTCGTGATCCCCGACAGCTTCCAGCTCGACCGCGACGGCAACGTGATGGTCGCGAGCCCGGGCCGCAAGCAGATCGCGGTCCGCAAGCTCCCCGACGGTGGCACCGTCGAGGAGGACGTGCCCGCCGATCGTGTCGAAGCGCTGTGCCTCAACGACGACGAGCTGCGGCAGCTCGGCGCGCTCGCGACGAAGGCCGAGGAGATCTACGGCCCCGGCCGCGACATCGAGTGGGCCGTCTGCGACGGCACGCTCTACCTGCTGCAGTGCCGTGCGGTCACCGCCGGCGCGACGTCGGGTGGCGGCACCAAGAAGGCGCCGCCCGCGCCCGCCCCGGTGGAGAAGGTCGAGAAGGTGCCGTTCTTCGCCGGCCTCGAGCGGGACGAGCTCGAGCAGGTCGCCGCGCTGTTCAAGGAACGGCGGTTCGCCGCGGGCGAGACGGTCGTCGTCGAGGGCTCGGCCGGCGCGGCGTTCTTCATCATCGACTCGGGCGACGCGACGGTCACCATTCACGGTGAGGTGTGCGGCACGCTGAGCGACGGTGACCATTTCGGCGAGATCGCGCTGATCGACGAGGGGCCGCGCGCGGCGACCGTCACCGCGACCACCGACCTCGTCTGCCACGGCCTCACGTACTGGGAGTTCCAGCCGCTGGTCGAGCGCAACGGCGTGATCGGCTGGAAGCTCCTGCAGTCGATGGCGAAGATGCTCCGCGACGCCGAGCAGAAGCCCGAAGCCGTCCTAGCGATCGCGGTCCTGGTTCGCGAGCACCGCGTCGAGACGGTCCAGCGACTCCGTCCAGCCCTGCTCGTGCAGGGCCCTGCGCGCTGGCGTGGCGAAGAGTCCCTGTTCGACGGTCAGCTCGGTCGCATCGTCCAGCTCTTGCAGCGAGAACGTGACGAGCGTCTCCCGATCGTCGGGGTCGGGGTCCTCATACCGAAACGTGTAGACCAAGCGGTCGGGAGGTTCGACCTCACGGAAGCTCCCCGGAGAGAAAGAAACGATCGCCATCGGGTGGTTGCATCTCGATCCGATAGCCACCTCCGACGCGCACGTCGAGGTCGATGCTCGGAGCGGTGAACCCGTTGGGACCCCACCATCGCGCCAGCTGGTCCGGCTCGACATGCATCCGGAACACCAGCGGCCGCGGCGCGGCCAGGACACGCTGCACACGCAGGAGCAGACCGTCGGAGCGTGCAGCCACACTCCTCCCTTCTCGCCGCGTTCCGTGGGTTCCTGTCGCTGGATCTGGCAGACGGTACAGCGCGTCGGGTACGAAGTGTCGATGGCAGCTCGGGTGTGCGGCAATGAGGACCCGTAGTGCCCGTCGAGGGGTTGGTGCTCGCCGCTCCTGTCGATCTTCCGCGCCTGCTCGAGCCGTGGGTCGAGGCGACGCCCGACGCGGTCGCCGTCCACGCGCCCGAGGGCCGGTTCACCTGGCGGGAGCTCGACGACGCGAGCCTGCGGCTCGCGCACGGCTACCGGCAGCTCGGGCTCGTCGCGGGCGATCGCATCGCGTCGCTGATGCCCAACCGCGAGCGCCTGCTCGTGCACTACCTGGCGTGCTTCCGGTCCGGGCTCGTCGCGACGCCGCTGAACTACCGGTACGCGGTGCCCGAGATCGACCACGCGCTCGAGGTGAGCGGTGCCGCCGCGATCGTGGCGCACGCGGAGCGCGCGGCCGACATCGCTGCGAGCGTGCACGCGGCGAACCTGCCCGTCGTGACCGCCGAGGGCGCCGGCGACGAGCCGTCGCTCGAAGGGCTGATGGCGACGGAGCCCGGGTCGGAGTCGGTGGAGCCGGGCGCGCCCGGTGATCCCGCCGCGATCTTCTTCACGTCCGGCAGCACGGGACCGGCGAAGGGCGTGACGCACAGCCTCGAGACGTTGGGCTGGGCGATCGCCGCTGCGTCCGCGGCGTTCGAGATGACGCCCGAGGACCGGGTGCTGCCCGGTTCGTCGATGTCGCACATCGGGTCGTTCATGTGGGCGCTCGCCGCACTGTCCGTAGGCGCGCAGGTGATCGTGACGCACAACTTCGACGCGGGCAGCATCGTTCCCCTGCTGCGTGAGCACCGCGCCACGGTGATCGCCATGATCCCCGCCGCGCTCACCGCGCTCGTGCGTGACCACGACGTCACCGCCGACGACTTCGCGTCGCTGCGCCTGTGCCGGTCCGGCGCCGACCAGGTCCCCGCCGCGCTGCATTCGGAGTTCACCGCGCTCACGGGGCTCCATGTCGACGAGGGGTACGGGATGACCGAGGTCGGGCTCGCGACGCTGAGTCCGCCGTCGGGGGAGATCCGTGTCGGCTCCATCGGTCGACCGGTGCCCGGCACCGCGATCTCGGTACGCGACGACGACGACAACGAGCTCGAGCCCGGGACCGTCGGGCGGATCTGGATCCGCACGTCGGGCAGCACCGTCGGGTACTGGGCGAACCCCGACGCGACCGGCGAGATCATGCGCGAGGGCTGGCTCGACTCCGGCGACCTCGCGCACGCCGACGACGACGGCTACCTCTGGTTCTTCGGCCGGAAGAAGCAGATCATCGTGCACGACGGCTCGAACGTCAGCCCGAGCGAGGTGGAGAGCGCGCTCGACGAGCACCCCGCCGTCGACCTGTCCGGCGTCGTCGGCGTCCACGACACCGTGCACGGCGAGAACGTGCGCGCGTACGTGACGATCAAGGCCGATGCGGAGCGCCCGACCGCGCACGAGCTCATCGAGTTCGCGCGGGAGCGCGTCGGCTACAAGGCGCCCGAAGAGGTGGTGTTCCTCGACGAGATGCCGCTGAACCCCACCGGGAAGGTCGACCGCGTCACGCTCAAGCGCCTCGCCGAGGACCACGTGGGCGCGCATCCTCGCGAGCACGAGGCCGATTCGCAGCAGGGGTCGCCCGGCTGATCTCCTCAGGCTGCTTGCAGCAGGGCCGCGTCCGTGCTGGGTTCCCGCAAGCGTGACGTGAGCTCTCGCACGAGCCGGATCGCAAGGAAAGCGGCGACGACCGCGACGACTCCGCCGATGATCCCCAACGTGTCGAGTCGCTGCAGCTCGTCGATCGTCTCGACATCGCCCGGGCGGAAGCGAGTCAGCACCGCGCTCGTCACGAAGGCCGCCCACCACCAACCGACGAGTGCCGACCCCGGCCGCGCTCGCGAGCTGCCGTCCGTACGAGCCGCCCCCGATGTCGAGCGCCAGAGGTCCTGCATGACCAAGACCGGGATGACCAGATTCGCGAAGGGGATCAACCATCCTCCGATCGCCCAGCCTGGTCCAAAGCGCGGAGCGCCATGTGCAAGCAGCTCGGCGTTCTTCGCGCAGCGCCATTCCCAGATGATGAAGACGATGCCGCACGCCAGGAGCACGGCAGTCAACGCGACTCCGGCCGCTTCAACGGCGCCATCGACAGCATCTGCATCGCGAACCATCGCCGCGGTGGACTCGAAGTTCCCGTTCTCGACGTCGCTGGCGAACGTCGTGCGGTTGATCAACGTGCCGACCAGGGCGAGCGAAGCGGCTGCCGCGCACGCCAAGAGGACGACGACTGCCGTCGAGATTCGATCAAGTGGTCGCCACCGCATTGTGGTGCTCCTTTCCTTTGGCTCGTTGGACGACGTGTCAGCTAGCGCCGGCACGTCGCGCTCTTGCTCACCAGGTCGACGGTCGCCGCATACGCAGCCTCTCCGGCCGCGGTCTCCTCGGGTGAGCCGGCGGGGGTCACGTTGAAGGCGTCCTCGGCGGCCAGCACGCCTTGTGCCGACTCGAGGAAGGTCCGGCAGGAAACTGACACGACGCCGGCGACCGCACACGCACCCATCGCAGGACGCAGCTGGACGATCCGCTGGTAGAACTCGTCGTCGGCTGCCGTCTCCTCCGGCGAGCCGATCGGGCTGCCTGGTATCGGTTCTCGGCGTCGACCACGAGCTGCGTCGCGTCCAGCGCCGCGCTGCAGGCCGGATCGATCGTCGACGCCAGATGGGCGTCAACCGCGTGGCATGACGCTGCGATCGGTGTCGTCAGCGCCGCGATCGGCCGGAGATCTTCGATGGGGTCGACGCCCACGACGTCGAGATCCGCGCGCAGCTTCGTGTCGATCGCCTGCACGGCGGCGACGACCTGTGTTCCGTCTCGAAGGTCGACCGCGGCGAGCGATCGGGCAGCCTCGGCGTAAGCGCCGCGGTACTGATCGATCGTGTCGCCGTATCGAGCCGCGAGACCCCGCCCGCCCTCGATCTTCGGCGCGCCCGCAGACTTCACGTCCTCGACGAACCTCTTGCCCGCCTCGAGTCCCTGGGAGTAGGCCTGCGCAAGCTGCCGTCCCGCCTGTCGCGCAGTCAGCTCATCGGCCGCGGCGCGTGCGAGCACCTTTTCGACGCGCCCCTCGAGCCCCGCTCTGGCGTCGATCCAGGTCGCCACATCGCTACACACCGACCGCGTCCAGCGGTCGGGGCTTGCGGCGCCGCCCCGGTCCGCCGGCACGCCACTCGACGCGGTTGCGGACCCAACGAACGACAACGCGGTGAACGTCGTCATTGCAATGACGACAGATGCGACGGCGACGCGCCGGATGCGACGGCTTCGATTCATCATTCCTGCCTCCGAATGCTCGGTCTCGATGCGAACGTATGGATCGCCGTCGACGACGGCGATAGCCCGGAGGACACGATTTGCTTACCCGTGCACGGCGTCAGCGCGAAGAGGCGGGTCCGCGTCTAGCGTCGGTCGCGTGTCAGAGCAGAAGACGCTCGCGATCGTCGGCGCGGGGCCGGGGCTCGGTGCCGCACTCGCCCGTCGGTTCGCACGCGAAGGCTGGTCCATCGCGCTCGTGGCGCTGAAGCAGGAGGTGATCGACGCATGCTTGGCCGAGCTCGAGCCGTTCGACGTGCGCACGGTCGGCGCCCTGGCCGACGTCGCCGACCGTGATGCCGTCGAGGCCGCGTTCGGTTCGATCGTCGACTCGCTCGGGGTGCCCGACGTCGTCGTCTACAACGCGTCGATCTACCAGGCCGAGGCGGCCCTCGAGCTGCCGCTGAAGGCGCTGCGGCTCGCGCTCGACATCCACGTCGTCGGCGCGCTGAACGCGTCCCAGGCCGCGATCGCCGCGATGCGCGGGGCGGACGCCGGCGTGCTCATCTTCACCGTCAACAACCTGGCGCTGGCCCCCGAGGCGATGTCCGCCGCGCTGAGCATCGGCAAGGGAGCGCAGCTGAACCTCGCACTGAGCCTCGATCGCGAGCTCGAGGACACGCCGATGAACGTCGGGGTCGTGACGATCTGCGGCCCGATCAAGGCCGGCACGGCCTACGACCCCGACCGCCTCGCCGACGTGTACTGGGAGCTCGCCACCCAGGACCCGGCGCACTTCGAGCGCGACCGCCTCGTCCGGGCGTCCGACTGACCCTCGCACCGGACAGACGGTCAGGCGTCGGGGAGGTCCTCGCAGTAGTACATCCGTGTCGAGCGGCGCACGAACGCCGGACAATCTCGTCGCGCCGAGGTTCTTCCAGGTGTGTCTCGACGACTACGTCCGAGCTGTGTCGGCACGTGACTGGCAGAGCGCGAGAGCTGCATACCGCGGCATGCAGCACTTCGGCCGGCAGCGGCGGTATCCACCGGGATGGCGTCTGACGGTGATCCGCAACCCGCGCGCCTTCCGCGTGATGCTGAAAGTGCACGACCGTCTGCCGCGCCCGTTCCGCGTCACGAAGAACCCGGTCCTGCGCCCGAACTAGCGGAACGCGCTTTCTTCGGCTGCTCACCGAAGTGGTCTTGCAGCCGTTCCAGCTCTTCCTCGCCCGCTTCCTCGATGCGAACCATGGCGTCGGACGCTGGATCGAGCGCGCTGAGCAGCTCGTCCAGCTTGAGCTCGATCGCGTTCGACTCGTGGTTCTGCGTGTGCTGGATCACCGCGAGCAGCAGCAGTGTCAGGGACGGCAAGCCGATCGTGATCGCGAGCTCCCACCATCGTGGAAAGTCCCAGGCGGCGCCGACGGCGAGCCACACGGCGAGGAAGCTGCCGAGGACAAGCACCCACTGCGGCGAACCGAGCCAGCTGGTGAGGCGGCGCGAGGTTCGGGCGAACGGGGCCGGGTTCCGCGTGATGAGTTCCGCTTCATGGCGCGTCGTCTCTTCCATGGGAGGGCCTTACCCATCAGAGGTGGGACGAGAACTGCGCATTCGGTGGCGATGAGTCACATTTCGCCGCGTCGGCACCCTTAGTCTGATCTCGTGGCGACAGCGTCGTCCGAGAGCACCGTCGGGAGCCCAAACGCGCGGGAGGATGCGCCCGGGCCACCGGAAGCCGCGCAGCTGCTCCGCGCCGCTGGATTCGTGAAAGGTCCGGACGGTGCGTGGGACCTGCCGGGAGAGGCCGAAGACGAGGCGTCGGCGATGAGCGCCACAGTCGACCTGGATCGCCCGATGCCGACGCACACCATCCTCGTCAAGGTGAGCGACGGTGTCGCCCAGGTGAGCGTGTCGCCCGACGTCGAAGCCGAGGTCCTGCTGGCTCTGCACCCCGAGCTCGCCGAGATCATCGAGGAGGTCATCGACGAATCGGCCCGTGAATGAGCCCGCACCCGACTGACCCGATCGGCCTAGGGTGCGGCGGCGCGAAGGACGAGAAGCGGCTCAAGGTGACGGATGTGAAGAACCAGGACTAGCCCACGGTGCGGGCGCCAGACCTCGATGCCAACGTCGATGCCCACGAGCGGGCGTCGTCGCGCTTCGCCGAGCTCGTGCGAACCCTGCCCCCGGAGCCGCGACCCGTCATCGGCTCGGACTGGTCGACCGTCGAGGTCGGCGCGCACGTGCTGTCGGTCTTCCGCGGCTACACCCGCGCGGCGGCCGGGGGCGCGCCGGTCTGGCCGAGCCTGGACGGTGTCACCGGCAACCAGCGGCTGCTCGACGAGACGCCTGAGCGCGACCCGCACGAGCTGGCCGACGCGATCGAGGTCGCCGGTGCGGACATGCGCGCGGCCCTGCGCGACTCGGACGCACCGATCACCGTGTTCGGTGACGTCGCGCTCAGCGGCACGGCGATCCTCGGCCTCAACACCGCCGACGTGCTGCTGCACGGCTTCGATCTCGCTCGCACCATCGGGTCCGCGTGGCCCATCGACCAGCGCGACGCGGTGCTCGGGTTCGAGGGTCTCGTCGATGCCCTCCCGTTCTTCGTCAAGCCCGAGAGCGCCGGGTTCTCCGCGACGTACGGCCTGCGTTTGCGACCAAGCTCGGACTGGTCGCTCACCTTCGACCGCGGCACGCTGCGCATCGAGCCCGGCCGGCCCGCGCACGCCGACTGTCGCATCTCGGCGACGCCCGTCGGCTGGATGCTCGCCGGCTACGGACGCATCTCGCCCGCGCGGGCGCTGGTCACGGGCCAGGTCGTGGCCTACGGCCGGAAGCCGTGGCTGGCACCCCGGTTCGCGCAGCAGTTCGATCCGCCGTAGGGACGTGCCTCGGCGGTGACGCCCGTCGTGCCGATCGACCGCCGGATTCCGTGGCCGCACGGCGCTTCAGCCGTGGAATCCACGGCTGACACGCAGGATCGGGACGGGTATCGTGCCGCCGCAAACATCCGGTGAACGGAGGGGGGCCTGCCGGTGGACACGACGGTCGCGACGACCGTCCCCGAGACGGGGGTCGACGCCGACACGGGCGCTGGGACCGACGACTGGGCCGTGCGTCTCGCTGGTGTCACGAAGCGCTTCGGGAACGTCGTGGCCGTCGACGACCTCGACCTCACGGTGCGCGAAGGCGAGTTCTTCTCGCTGCTCGGGCCGTCCGGCTCGGGCAAGACCACGTGCCTGCGCCTCATCGCCGGCTTCGAGCGGCCGAACGCCGGGACCGTCTTTCTCCACGGGACGGACGTGACGCGTTGCCCGCCCTACGACCGCGACGTGAACACCGTCTTCCAGGACTACGCGCTCTTCCCGCACATGGACGTGCGCGACAACGTCGCCTACGGCTTGATGGTCAAGCGCGTCGGCAAGGCCGAGCGCACGAAGCGGGTCGACGAGGCGCTCGCGATGGTCCACCTCGACCAGCACGGGGACCGGCGGCCCAACCAGCTCTCCGGTGGGCAGCGCCAGCGGGTCGCGCTCGCGCGGGCGCTCGTGAATCGCCCGGAGGTGCTGCTGCTCGACGAGCCGCTCGGTGCGTTGGACCTCAAGCTGCGCCAGGCCATGCAGCTCGAGCTCAAGTCGATCCAACGCGAGGTCGGCATCACGTTCCTGTACGTCACCCACGACCAGGAGGAGGCGCTCACGATGAGCGACCGCCTGGCGGTGTTCAACGAAGGCCGCATCGCGCAGATCGGCACGCCCGCGGAGGTGTACGAGAGCCCACTCACGTCGTTCGTCGCCGGCTTCGTCGGCGTGTCCAACATCCTGCGCGGTGATCTCGCGACCCGCAGCGGGAGCGACGGTGGGCACCCGCGCACGCTGCGTCCGGAGCGCATCCGCATCGCCGCACCCGATGCGCCCACGGCTGCCGACGAGGTCGCCGTGGACGGTGTCGTGCGCGACGCGGTGTTCCTGGGCGCGCAGACGCGCTACCTCGTCGACGTCGGTGACGGCGTCGACCTCGCGGTCGTGGTGCAGAACCTCGAGACGTCATCGATCGAAGCGTTGGCCGCCAAGGGCCGTCGGGTCCGGCTGGCCTGGAAGGCGGCGGCCACCCGGCCGCTCAGCCTCGAGATGGAAGCGCTGGAGATGAAAGAGGAAGAGACGGGGGCCGACGGTCCCACCGACCAAGGGGGGAACGAGTGAGACGAACACGAAGGTTCGTCGCGCTCCTGGGTGCCGTGATGGTGACCCTGGGCGCGACTGCGAGCATCGCCGCCGCCGGCGGCGACAACGAGGGCGAGGTTGTGATCGTCGCGTGGCCCGGCTACATCGAGGACGGGTCGACCGACGAGGCCTACGACTGGGTGACCAAGTTCGAGAAGGACACCGGTTGTGAGGTCACGGTCAAGACGGCTGGCACGTCCGACGAGATGGTGTCGCTCATGACGACCAGTCCGGGCGACTACGACCTGGTGACCGCATCGGGTGACGCCAGCAATCGGCTCATCGCGGGCAACACCGTGAAGCCGATCAACGTCAGCTCGATCAAGAACTACAACAAGATCGACGAGCGGCTCCAGGACGCGCCGTGGCACACCGTGAAGGGCAAGCACTACGGCGTGCCCTACCAGTGGGGCGGCAACGTCTTGATGTACAACACCAGCGTCTTCCCGACGCCGCCCGAGAGCTGGGGCGTGGTGTTCGAGGAGCAGAACCTGCCCGACGGCCAGACCAACAACGGCCGGGTGCAGGCCTACGACGGTGCGATCTACATCGCCGACGCCGCGCTCTACCTGAAGGCGACGCAGCCCGACCTGGGCATCGAGGACCCGTACGAGCTGAACGAGGAGCAGTTCGAGGCCGCCCTCGATCTCTTGCGCCAGCAGCGTGACCTGGTCGGTCGTTACTGGCACGACGCGACCATCCAGATCGAGGACTTCACCAACGAGGGGTACGTGGCCAGCGGCTCGTGGCCCTTCCAGGTGAACCTCCTCAACGCCGAGGAGCAGCCGATCGCGAGCACCGTCCCCCAGGAAGGTGCGACCGGTTGGGCCGACACGACGATGATGGCCACCGAAGCTCCGCATCCGAAGTGCGCCAGGCTCTGGATGGAGCACTCCATCACGCCGAAGTTGCAAGGTGACCTCGCCGCGTGGTTCGGTTCGGTCCCGGCCGTGCCGACCGCGTGCGAGGGCAACGAGCTCCTCGGTCCCGATGGCTGCACGACCAACGGCATCGACAACTTCGACCAGATCGAGTTCTGGCGGACGCCGGTGGCCGACTGCGGTCAGCAAGAGGAGTGCGTGCCGTACCACGAGTGGGTGACCGCGTACACGGCGGTGATCGGCGGCCGGTAGGCCGACCCACTCGTACGGACCGAGGTGACCACCACCTCGATCGAACGTTCCGGCTCGGGACGCCCCCCGGTGGGGCGCCCCGGGTTCGGTCGTCGCGTCTCCGCGTTCTTCTGGCGGCACCCCTGGCTCAAGGTCGTGCTGCTGCTGCTCCCGCCGATCATCTGGCTCGGCGTCGTCTACCTCGGGTCGCTGATCGGGCTGCTGACGCAGAGCTTCTACACGCTCGACGACTTCAGCGGCACGGTGATCCGCGACTTCACGTTCGACACCTGGGATTCGCTCGACAGCAGCGCCAACTGGAACATCGTCGGACGGACGGTCGTGAACGCGGCGACCGTGACGGTGATCTCGGCCGTCATCGCGTTCCCGATCGCGTACTACATGGCGCACTACGCCAAGTCGTTCATCAAGACCGTGCTGTTCATCGCGGTGCTCATCCCGCTCTGGTCGAGCTACCTCGTGCGCGTCTACGCGTGGAAGCTCATCCTCGCCCAGAAGGGCGTCTTCAACTGGTTCACCGACGGCCTCGGCCTCGGATGGGCGGTCGACGGCGTCCTCGACATCCCCGAGTGGGGCGGGACGAGCCTGTCGGTCTCGCGGATCGGCCAGATCATCGTGTTCACCTACATCTGGCTGCCGTTCATGATCCTGCCGATCGAGGCGTCGCTCGAGCGCGTCCCCGGCTCGTTGGTCGAGGCGTCGCGTGACCTCGGTGCGCGCCCGGCGACCACGTTCCGGAAGGTCATCTGGCCGCTCGCGGTGCCCGGCGTCGTCGCCGGCTCGATCTTCACGTTCTCGTTGACGCTCGGCGACTACATCATCCCGCAGCTCATCGGCGACTCCCGCCCGTCGATCGGCTCGGCGATCTACACGTACCAGGGCGCATCGGGGAACCTCCCGCTCGCGGCCGCGTTCACGGTGGTGCCCATCGTCATCATGGGCATCTACCTGGTGATCGCCCGCCGGCTCGGCGCGTTCGAGGCGATGTGACGGCCCGGCTGCGTGGCCTCCGTGAGCATCAGGTCGGATTGAAGGCGGCGACGGTCGCCGTCGTGATGTTCCTCCACTTCCCGATCCTCATCATCTTCCTGTACGCGTTCGACGAGGAGACCGCCGGGTTCCAGTTCCCGCCCCCGGGGCTCACGACGCGCTGGTTCGGCGTCGCTTGGGACGACCCGACCCTGCGCGACGCGCTCTGGTTGTCGGTGCGCACGGCGTTGGCCGCGACGATCCTCGCGCTCCTGCTCGGCACGCTGGCGGCGGCGGCGATCTCACGGGCGAAGTTCTTCGGTCGCGAGTCGGTGTCGTTCCTCATCATCCTCCCGCTCGCACTCCCGGGCATCATCACCGGCATCGCGCTCCGGTCGTCGTTCAGCCTCGCGGGCGTCGATCTCAGCTACTGGACGATCGTGGTGAGTCACGCCACCTTCTGCGTGGTCGTCGTCTACAACAACGTCATCGCGCGCCTGCGCCGAACCTCCGGCTCGATCGTCGAGGCGTCGATGGACCTCGGCGCGTCCGGGTTCCAGACGTTCCGGCACGTGATCCTGCCGAACATCCGCTCCGCGCTCCTCGCGGGCGGGATGCTCGCCTTCGCGCTCTCGTTCGACGAGATCATCGTGACGCTGTTCACCGCGGGCACCGAGCAGACGCTGCCGATCTGGATCTTCGACAGCCTGTTCCGGCCCCGTGATCGGCCGAAGACGAACGTCGTGGCGATGGTCGTCGTGCTGATCACGTTCCTCCCGATCCTCGCCGCGCAGCGCCTGACACGGGACACCGGCGCGCCTCGCCCCGCGGGGGCCTGATCAGATGCGCGCGATGAGGCCAGCGTGTCGTCACGAAAGCGGCGGTTCGACCCACGTCACGCGCCACCAGTCCCGTGACGCCGCCGGCCGCTCGAGCGTGTCGGGATCGCGCAGCATCTCGTCGCGCCGAAGGCCGGGCACGACGACGGCGTGGATCGAGCTCCGGTCGCAGACGAGGGTGAGCGGCCACCACAGCGCGCGCACGTACGCGACTGCTCGTGCAGAGCCGTCCCACTCGTAGACACCCCGGTATGCGCCGTGCTCGTCGTGCGCGAGCCAGAGCTTCGAGACGAAGCCGGGGAACCCGACGAACAATGGCGTGTTGAGGAGGCTTTCGGCGCGGAACCATGCGTGGCCCCATCCGTTGACCCATCGCAGCCGGAACTCGACGACGAGCGCGACGGGCTCTGCCGTCGGTTCGCGTCGTACCACGGTCTCCCGGTACACGCGTCCGGACGAACCGTCGGCGAAGTGCAGCATGCACCCGCGGTTCCCGGTCGGCAGCCGGGTGCGCCCGGTCGCGAGGAGCCAGACCGTCGTGAGCGCGCACTGGGCGAGCGCCCACATCGCGCGCCCGAAGCTGAGGGGCGGACTCTCCACCCCCGAGAGCTCGCACTTCCCGGTCGAGTCGTTCATGGGA
Organism: uncultured Acidimicrobiia bacterium; assembly: GCA_963731815.1. Taxonomy (GTDB): domain Bacteria; phylum Actinomycetota; class Acidimicrobiia; order IMCC26256; family PALSA-555; genus DATBSK01. The sequence goes on from CAVSWW010000011.1 coordinate 782,031, forward strand.
TCGCTGCTCGCATCGCGACGTCACGCGCGTCACCGCTGAGCTCGGTGCCCATGCGGTTCGTGACGTATCCGTAGCCGATGCCGACCTCGGGATCTGCGTAGCCCATCGATCCGCCGGCGCCGGGGGCGCCGAACGCCGCCGCGTGCCCGAAGGGGAACGACTCGCTCGGCTTCATGAAGCCCAACGAGAACTTCGCCTCGCAGCGGAGGCACTCATCGAAGTAGCCGTGGCGCGAGGGCAGCGCCGGCGCCCGCAGCGCGTCGATCGTCTCGGCGCGCAGGCCGAGCTCCGTACCGCCGTTGGCGAACACGCCGTATGCCTTTGCGATCCCGTGCGCACTCCCGACGCCCGCGCCCGACGGAGCCTCGACGCCGCGCACGATGAACCCATCGGGATCGACGTAGAAGCCGGTGCCGGGATTCGCGACGAGTGATCGGTGGAGCACCGACCGTCGGGACAACGCAAGCAACGAGAGCCCCAACGGCAATCCCCGGAGCCGCGCCCAGACGCTGGGTGGCAGCAGCGGCGCGAGACGCTCATCGGGAATCGACTCCGGCGTGCCGATGTAGAAGTCGACGCCCAGCGGTTCGGCCAGCTCCTCGTGGAAGAACTGCCCGAGCCGGCGATGCCGCGGGTCGATGCGACGGAGGAGCTCGCTCTCGTAGAAGCCGAGGCTGATCGCGTGGTACGCCTGCCGGTCGCCCGGCTCCCAGGCCGGACGCTGCCGAGCCATGATCGCCGCGAGTCGATCAGGATCGGCGACGACGTCGCGATCGACCTTCTCGTCGAACCCGAACAGCCCGGCCTGATGGGCGAGCAGCTGGCGGACGGTGATGTGCTCCTTGTCGGCCTGTGCGAACTCCGGCCAGTACGTGCAGACGCGCTCGTCGTAGTCGAGCCAGCCGCGAGAGTGCGCGACCGCGAGGGTCATCGCCGCGAGGCCCTTGGTCGCGGAGTGGACGATGACCATGGTGTCGGCTCGCCACGGCTCGCCGCTCGAGGGATCGCGCACACCTCCCCAGAGGTCGACGACCTTCTCGCCGTACCGGTACACACAACACGCGGCACCCAGCTCACCCCGGCGTGTGAAGTTCTCGATGAACGTCTCGCGCACCGGCTCGAAGCCACTGCTGACCGAACCCTCGATCGAGAGATCCTCGATGCTGGTCATCTCACCGCCCCTTCACGCTGCACTCGAGGTGCGCTTCGAGTATGAACGTGCACGGAGCCTTCGAACAGGGGAGGGATGCCATGGGTGACGAGGCGCGGCTGCAGGTGCTCACGCACGACGAGTGCCTCGAGCTGTTGCGCACCGGTGGTGTGGGGCGAATCGCGTTCGACGTCGACGAGTTCCCGGTGATCCTCCCGCTGAACTACCGCCTGGTCGAGACGTCTGGGCGAGTGTGGATCGCGCTGCGGACGCGACCCGGCAACGTCATCGCGAGCGCACCGAGCCACGTGGCGTTCCAGACCGATGAGATCGACCCCGTGCGTCATGAGGGATGGTCAGTGTTGGCACGGGGCACCCTGCACGCCGTCGACCCGGACGCAGCGGACTTCCGCGAGCGATTCGACCCCCATCCGTGGATCGAAGCCGAACGCGACGCATGGCTGATCGTCGATCCGTTCGTGCTCACGGGACGGCGGCTCCACGGGGTGCGGCCCGAATGGGCGTTCACCGACGGCGCATACCTCTGACGGTGAACGCGATGCAAACGAGGATGCGAGTGGGTGATGTGGTCGGCGTGGTGCTCGGCGCCGGATCGTCGAAGCGCTTCGGACGCGCCAAGCAGACGCTGCCCTTCGGTGACACCACATTGCTGGCTCACGTCGTCCGCGACGTCGAGGCATCGGCGCTCGATCGAGTGGTCGTGGTGCTCGGTGGCTCCGCCGAGGCGACCGCGGCGTCGCTCGAGCCCACGCGGGCCGACGTCGCTCTCAACACCGCCTACGAATCGGGCTGCGCCGCGTCGTTGCTCGCCGGACTGGACGCCGCAGGCGACTGCGCGGCGATCATGCTGCTCCTCGGCGACATGCCCGGCGTGGACGCGGCCGTCATCGACCCGATGCTCGCGACCTGGCGCACCGAGCCGACGTGGGCCGCAGTCACCGCCTACGACGACGGCATCGGCCACCCATTCGTGTTCTCGGCCGACGCGTTTCCCACGCTGCGCTCGCTCCACGGTGACAAGGCGGTGTGGAAGATCGTCGACCACGCGCCCGTCGAGCAGGTCGCGCGCATCCCGGTGGACGGCTCCGTGCCCCTCGACGTCGACACGCCGAGCGACTACCTCCGCGTGTGCGAGACGTTCGGCTTTTCGCCCGCGGGCCCCTGGGCAGACCCACCGGAGCCCGAGTAACGTCGCACCGCAGCGTTCGTTGAGCGTGAACGGGGGGTTCGATGTTCCCTTCCCGGTTCGACTACGTCGCCGCCACTTCGATCGACGAAGCGGTGGCCGCCAAGGCCGAGGGCGGCGACGAGACGCGGTTCCTCGCGGGGGGCCAGAGCCTCCTGCCGATGATGAAGACCCGCCTGGCGAACCCGGCCGCGCTGGTCGACATCAACCGGATCCCCGGCCTCGACGTGCTGGAGCGGTCCAACGGCCATCTCCACGTCGGCGCGCTCGTCCGGCACGCCGACGTCGCGGCGTCCGACCTCACGTTCGGCGCGGTGGCGTCGGCGGCGCCGTGGATCTCGGATCCGCTCGTGCGCAACCTCGGAACGATGTGTGGGTCGGTCGCCCACTGCGACCCCGAGGGCGACTGGAACTCGGTCCTGCTCGCGACCGGCGCCGACGTCGTCGCCCGAGGATCAGCTGGTGAGCGCACCATCCCCATCGGCGACTTCGTGGTCGACTTCTTCACCAGCTCGCTCGCCGACGACGAGATGGTCACCGAGGTCCACATCCCGGTGCCGACCGGCCGGTCCGGCGGCGCGTACCTCAAGCTCGAGCGCAAGGTGGGCGACTACGCGAGCGTCGCCGTCGCCGCGCACCTCGAGCTCGGGGATGACGGCACCATCACCCGGGCGGGCCTCGCGCTCACCTCGGTCGCGCCGCACAACCTGAAGGTCGACGGGGCCGAGGCCACGCTCACGGGCCAAGCCCCGAGCGACGAGCTGTTCGCGCAAGCCGGCGACGAGGCCGCCGCCGCGTGCGACCCACGCGCCGACGTCCGCGGGTCGGCCGAGTGGAAGCGCCAGGTCGTGCGCGTCTTCACCCGTCGGGCGCTCGCCGCGGCGGCCGAGCAGGCCCGCGCCAGCTGAGGGGGGATCGTGGAGATCACCGTCACCGTCAACGGCACCGACCACACGCACGACGTCGAGCCGCGCGTGCTCCTGGCTGACTACATCCGCACCCGCGTCGGGCTCACCGGCACCCACATCGGATGCGACACCACCGGCTGCGGCGCGTGCGCCGTCCTCCTCGACGGCACACCGGTGAAGTCGTGCACCGTGCTCGCGGTGCAAGCCGACGGCCGATCGATCACGACGGTCGAGGGCCTCAAGTCGAACGGCGCGCTGCACACGATCCAGGAGGCGTTCTCGGCCGACCACGGTCTCCAGTGCGGGTTCTGCACGCCGGGGATGATGCTCGTCGGCGCCGCGCTCATCGAGGAGAACGGCTCGCCGTCCGACGACGACGTGCGGTGGGCGATCTCGGGGAACATCTGCCGCTGCACCGGCTACATCAACATCGTGAAGGCGATCCAGACTGCGGCCGCGGCGAGCGCGAGCTGAGGACGGGAGCGCACCATGACCACGCTCAACGAGCCCACGACGACTCCCGAGATCGGCGGCATCGGTCACAGCGTCCGCCGGCACGAGGACGCGCGCCTCATCGAGGGGCAGGGCAACTTCCTCGACGACATCGTGCTCCCGAACATGCTGCACATGGCGATCCTGCGTTCCCCGGTCGCGCACGCGCGCCTCAAGAGCATCGACAGCTCCGCGGCCGAGGCGCTCGACGGCGTGGTCGCCGTCGTGACCGGCGCGCTCATGGCGGAGCACGGACTCGCGTGGATGCCGACGCTGTCGGGCGACACACAGGCCGTCCTCGTGACCGACAAGATCCGGTACCAGGGGCAGGAGATCGCCGCCGTCGTCGCCACCGACCCGTACGTCGCGCTCGACGCGCTCGAGCTGATCGACGTCGACTACGAGATGCTGCCCGCCATCACGACGCCGCAGCAGGCGCTCGAGGACGGCGCCGTCGTCATCCGCGACGAGAAGGAGGGTCAGACCGACAACCGCGTCTACGACTGGGAGGCGGGCGACCAGGCCGCCACCGACGCCGCCTTCGCCAAGGCCGACAAGGTGGTGTCGCTCACGACCCACTACCCGCGTTCGCACCCGGCGCCGCTCGAGACGTGTGGCGTGCTGGCCGACGTCAACTCGGTCACCGGCCAGGCAACCATCTACCTCACGTCGCAGGCCCCGCACGTGCACCGCACGCTCTTCGCGATGGTGGCCGGTCTGCCCGAGCAGAACCTCCGCATCATCAGCCCCGACCTCGGGGGTGGCTTCGGCAACAAGGTGCCGATCTACCCCGGCTACGTGGTGGCGACCGCCGCGTCGCTCCTGCTCCAACGGCCGGTGAAGTGGATCGAGACCCGCAGCGAGAACCTCATCTCCACCGGCTTCGCCCGCGACTACCACATGACGGGCGAGCTCGCGCTCACCAACGAAGGCAAGATCCTCGCGCTGCGCGTCGAGATGCTCTCCGACCAGGGGGCCTTCTTCGCCGACGCCCAGCCGACGAAGTTCAAGGCCGGGCTCTTCCACGTCGTCACCGGCAGCTACGACTACCCCGCGGCGCACATCAAGTGCGCCGGCGCGTACACCAACAAGGCACCCGGGGGCGTTGCGTACCGCTGCTCCTTCCGCATCACCGAGGCGTCGTTCCTGATCGAGCGGCTCGTGCAGACCGCGGCCTACGACCTCGGCATCGACCCCGCCGAGATGCGTTTCAAGAACTTCATCCAGCCCGACCAGTTCCCCTACGAGACACCCACCGGCTTCGTCTACGACTCGGGCGACTACCCGACCGCGCTCCGCGCCGCGCTCGACGAGGTCGGCTACGAGAGCCTGCGCGAGGAGCAGGCCAAGGCGCGCGCCGAGGGGCGCCTCATCGGGATCGGGATCGCGCACTTCACCGAGGCCGTCGGCGCGGGCCCGTCAAAGACCTACGACATCGCCAACCTCAAGATGATCGACTCGGCCGAGCTGCGCGTGCACCCGACCGGCAAGGCGATCCTCAAGCTCGGGGTCAAGAGCCAGGGACAAGGGCACGAGACGACGTTCGCCCAGATCGTCGCCGACGAGCTCGGCATCCCCGCGACCGACGTCAAGGTGGTGGAAGGCGACACCGACAACACGCCCTACGGCCTCGGTACCTACGCCTCGCGTTCCACGCCGGTGGGCGGTGCGGCGACGGCGATGGTGTCGCGCAAGATCGCCGACAAGGCGAAGCTCATCGCCGGCCACCTGCTCGAGGCGGCCGCGGAAGACATCGAGATCGACAACGGCAAGCTCTTCGTGCGGGGCACGCCGTCGCAGTCGGTGACCATCCAGGACGTCGCGCTGGCCGCGTACTCGAACCTCCCCGACGACATGGAGTACGGGCTCGAGGACGTGCACTACTACGACCCGCCGAACCTCACGTACCCGTACGGCAGCTACATCGTCGTCGTCGAGGTCGACGCCGAGACCGGCCAGTGGCACGTGCAGCGGATGGTGGCGCTCGACGACTGCGGCGTGCGCATCAACCCGATGATCGTCGACGGCCAGATCCAGGGCGGGCTCACCGAGGGGTTCGCCATGTCGTCGATGCAGTGGATCACGTTCGATCCCGAGGGCAACTGCATCGGGTCGAACTTCACCGACTACCTGATCCCGACCGCCTGGGAGACGCCCCGCTTCGAGCTGCTCGCGATGTGCACGCCGTCCCCGCACCACCCGATCGGCGCCAAGGGCATCGGCGAGTCGGCCACTGTCGGGTCGCCGGCCGCGTTCGTCAACGCCGTCATCGATGCGGTCGCGCACCTCGGCGTGCGCAACATCGACATGCCGTTGCTGCCCGACCGGGTGTGGTCGGCGATCAGCGAGGCCAAGACCTGAGATGACCCTCGGCGTCCTCGCCCGCGCCCTCGAGCTGGCGAGTGCCCGCGAGCCGTTCTCCCTCGCGACCGTGGTGTGGCGCCGAGCACCGTCGTCGGGACAGCTCGGATCCAAGGCGCTGATCCGGGCCGACGGTACGGTCGAGGGGTGGCTGGGCGGCGCGTGCGCCGAGCCCACGGTGGTGCGCGAGGCGCAGGCCGCGATGACCGACGGCCGACCGCGGCTGCTGTTCCTCGGCCGGCCCGACGAGCTCGACCGCCGAGCCGAGGCGGGCATGGTCACCGTGCCGATGGCCTGTGAGAGCGAAGGCGCGCTGGAGGTGTACGTGGAACCCGTCCTGCCCCCGCCCCAGGTGGTGGCGATCGGTCGCTCACCGGCGGTGTTCGCCCTCGCCTCGCTCGCGCGCGCTCGAGTGGGACGTGGCGGTCATCGACGACGGGGGCACACCGGACGCGCATCCGCACCCCGAACTCGTGCGCACCACCCTCGACCTGACCGGCCTCGGCATCGGCGCGAGCACCGCCGTCGTGGTCGCGACCCAGGGGCACTACGACGATCTCGCGCTCGAGGCGGCGCTCGCCACCGACGCCGGCTACATCGGCCTGGTCGCGGCCGAGAAGCGCGCGGCCACCACGCTCGAGCTGCTGCGGACCCGGGGCATCGACGACGAGCAGCTGCTGCGGGTGACGGCACCCGCCGGACTCGACCTGGGGCACGTCGACAACCCCGAGATCGCGGTCGCGGTGCTCGCCGAGCTCGTCGCGTGGCGGGCGACCGGACGGCTCACGGCGGTGCCGGCACCGCCCGAACGCGACGACGCGATCGATCCCGTCTGCGGCATGACCGTCACCATCGCGGGAGCGAAGTACCGCCTCAGCCGCGAAGGCACCGACTACTACTTCTGCTCCCCGGGCTGCCTGGAGACGTTCCGCGCACGTTGACGCCGTCGAGAGGAGCACGACCATGGCCGAGCAGCTCGTGGGGAGCGTGACCCACTACTTCGCCCAGCCGGCGGTCGGCGTCGTCGCCATCACCGAAGGAGCCGTCCAGGTCGGCGACACCATTCACGTCGTCGGTGCCCACTCCGACTTCACGATGAAGGTCGCATCGATGGAGATCGACCATGCCGTGGTCGAGTCGGCCGGCGTCGGGGCGTCGGTGGGCATCAAGATGACCGAACGGGCGCGCGAGCACGACCGCGTCTTCGTCGTCACGTAGCGGCACTCACTCCTCGAGCGGCGCGAACCCCTGGCGGACGACGTTCTCCGACACGACGCGGGGTTCGGTGAACTGCTCGAGGTAGTCGGGGCCGCCGGCCTTCGAGCCGACGCCCGAGAGGCCGAGCCCGCCGAACGGGTGCCGGCCCACCCGCGCGCCGGTGATGGCCCGGTTCACGTAGAGGTTGCCGACGCGAAGGTGCTCGATGGCGCGACGGATCCGCGTCGGTGAGCGCGAGAACACGCCGCCAGTGAGCGCGTAGTCGCTCGCGTTGGCGAGGGCGAGCGCGTGGTCGAAGTCGTCGGCCCGCAGGCACGTGAGCACCGGGCCGAAGATCTCCTCGGTCGCGAGCCGGCCTTCGGGACGGTCGGTGACGACGACGGTCGGGCCCGCGAACCAACCGCGCGCCGGGAGATCGTCACGCTGGAGCAGCACATTGCCCTCCTCGCCCGCCGTTGCCTGCGCGTCGCGCACGCGTGCGAGCGCGGCCTCGTCGATCAGCGGTCCGACGACCGTGCGCAGCTCCCGGGCCGGGCCGATCGGCACGACGCTCGCCGCACCGACGACCCGTTCGACGAGCTGGTCGAACGCGGGCCCGATGCCGATCACCCGCGAGGCGGCCGAGCACTTCTGGCCGGCGTAGGAGAACGCGCTGTGCACGATCCCGGGCACCGCGACGTCGAGATCGGCGTCGGTGTCGACGACGATCGCGTTCTTGCCGCCCATCTCGGCGACGACGCGCTTGACCTGTCGTTGCCCGTCGCGGTGGCGGGCCGCCTCCCGCACGATGTCGAGCCCCACCGCCTTCGAGCCGGTGAAGGCAACGAACGACACCGCAGGATGAGCGACGAGCGAGGCGCCCACCTCCTCGCCGATGCCGGGGACGAACGCGAGCATCTCGGCGGGCGTGCCGGCCTCGAGCAGCACGTCGACGAGCCGGGCACCGACGCCCGGCGTCTGCTCGGCCGGCTTGAAGAGCACCGCGTTCCCGGTGACCAGTGCCGCGCTCACCATCCCGGTCGGGATCGCCAGCGGGAAGTTCCACGGTGCGATCACCGCGCCGACGCCGCGGGGCTCGTAGCGGTAGGCGTTGACCTCTCCGGGTGCCTGGCGCACGGGCGCGCCGGCCGCGAGCTCGAGCGCGGCGTGGCCGTAGTACTCGCAGAAGTCGATGGCCTCGCACACGTCGGCGTCGGCCTCCGGGACGGGCTTGCCGGCCTCGAAGACGACCAGTGCCGCGAGCGCGTCCCGGTCGCGGCGCATGATCGCAGCGGCGCGGAACAGCACCGCGGCGCGCTCGTGCCATGGCGTGGCCCGCCACGTGGCAAGCCCGCGGGTGGCGAGCTCGATCGCTGCGTCCACGTCGCCGGGGCTCGCGAGGCCGCTGCGGCACACGACGGTCGACGGGTCGCTCGGGTCGCGCGAGGTCAGCTCGGCCGTGCTGGCGCGCGGCTCGCCACCGAGGCGGACCGGCGCGGTGAAGCCCAGGTCGCGCTCGCCGCGCGCCACCGCGGCGGCGAGACGCGCCCGCGGTCCCGGCCGGCGCAGCTCGGCGACCGGTTCGTTCGCGAACGCGCCGGGCGCGGCGGCGTTGGTCGCGGGCCGGGGTGGTGGATCGCCGGCGGGCTCGGGCAGCGCGTCGTCGTCGACCGTTGGTGGCCGCACGAGCTCGTCGAGATCGGCGCCTTCGGCGAAGCGGCGGCGCACGAAGCTCTCGTTCGAGGTGTTCTCGAGGAGACGCCGGACGAGGTAGGCCATTCCCGGCACGAGCTCGCCCACCGGCGTGTACACGCGCACGCGCGCGCCCATGGCGGCGAGCGCGGCGTGCACCGGCTCGGCCATGCCGTAGAGCAGCTGGAGCTCGACCGCGGTGTCGTCGAGCCCATGCGTGCGAGCTGTCACGAGCCCGTAGGCGAGGCTGCGCAGGTTGTGGCTCGCGAAGGCGGGCCGGATCGTGCCTGCCGCGTCCACCATCGTCCGCACGCAGCGCTCGAAGCTCGCGTCGGTCTCGGCCTTGTCGGTGAACACCGGCGACGGCCAGCCCTCGGCCTGGCTCACGAGCGTCTCGGCGTCCCAGTAGGCACCCTTCACCAGCCGGATGCGCAGCGGCGTCCGCAGCTCGGTGCGTGACCAGTCGATGAGGTCGCGCAGATCCACGTGCGCGTCGCGACGGTAGGCCTGCACCACGCAGCCGAGCTGCACGTCGGGGAAGCGAGCCCCGAGCGTTCGCAGCAACGCGAACGTCACGTCCTTGGTGTCGTCGTGCTCGGTGTCGAGGGTGACCGCCACGCCTGCTTCGCGGGCGCGGCGCAGCACCGGCTCGAGGCGCGCGCACGCAGCTGCGATGCCTTCTTCCGCGGTGAGCGGGGCAAAGAGCGGCGACAGCGCGGAGGGCTTCACCGAGATGTCGGCGCGCGGCAAGGTGCCCCACGGGTCCTGCTCGAGGTGAGACCGAGCCGGCCACGTGGTGCTCGCCGTCACCAGCGCGTCGAGCAGCTCGGCGACGCGCTGCGCGTAGCGATCGGCCTCGACGTCGGTGAGCGTGTGCTCGCCGAGCAGGTCGACGGAGCTCGCCTCGCCCTGGCGCCAGAGCCGGGCGAGGCGGGGGAGCGCCGCGGCCGGCGTCTCACCCGCGATGAACTGGCGGGCCATGCGGCGGATGTTGCGCCGGACCACGGCGGCCGTGACCTGGGTGCCGAAGGGGAGGTGCTCCGCGAGGTCGACGCCCAGGTCGAAGGCGCGTGGCACCGCGACGCGCTCGAAGTACTCGTCGACGTGGCGCAGCACGTCGGCATCGTCCGTGCACGCCGGGAACACGTCGACGAGCCGGAACAGCTGGGTCTTGAAGTCGGCGTGGGCGAGCGCCCAGTCGAGCATGCGCTCGCTCCATCCGCCGAGGCGGAACACGTGCGCGTGCTCTCCGCGGCCGGCCTCGGCGATGCGGCGTGCCAGCGCCTGCACCGTCGCCTCGTTGACGAGGTCTCGCGACATCACGCCTCCACGACCATCCTCGTCGACCCGTAGACCCGAGCCCACGTTGTCCTTACACTCGACCTATCCGCGACGTCGACGCGCTGGTCGCCGACCTCCACGCTCGCGGCCTCCGCGTGACCCCGCAGCGCGAGCTGATCTACTCGCTGCTGGCGGAGGAGCCGAGCCATCCCACGGTCGAGGCCGTCCACGAGGACGTCGTCGCGGTGCTGCCGACCGTGTCGTTGCGGACCGTGTACCAGGCGCTGCACGACCTGGAAGCGATGGGCGAGATCGGTCTCGTGCGGGTGGGCAGCGGGCCCCTCCGGGTGGACACGAGGCCCGACCGTCACTCCCACCTGCTCTGCACCCGATGTGGGGGGCTGCACGACGTCGACCTCGACCTGAGCGGGCTCGAGCTCCCGATCGAACAGCAGCGCGGCTTCGCCGTCGAGGGCGCCGAGGTGATCTTCTCCGGATGCTGCCCGGCGTGCGCCGGCGACCCGCAGGGGGTAGGCCATCAGAAGCGGACAGGGAGCCAAGAGGAGGACTGACGTGACTGACACCGGCAGCGACAGCGAAAACCCGGTCATCCCCGCCCCGACGCCCAAGGCGCATCGGCCCCTGTCGAACCAGGACTGGTGGCCGAATCAGCCGAACCTGCAGGTCCTCCACCAGCACTCGCCCGAGTCAAATCCGATGGGCGCGGACTTCAGCTACGCAGACGAGTTCAAGACGCTCGACGTCGACGCGCTGAAGCGGGACATCTTCGACGTGATGACGACGTCGCAGGACTGGTGGCCCGCCGACTACGGCCACTACGGGCCGCTCCTCATCCGGCTGACGTGGCACGCCGCCGGCACGTACCGCATCGCGGACGGCCGGGGCGGTGGCGGCGAGGGCGCGCAGCGCTTCGCCCCCCTCAACAGCTGGCCTGACAACGCGAGCCTCGACAAGGCGCGCCGGTTGCTCTGGCCGGTCAAGCAGAAGTACGGCCGCAAGATCTCCTGGGCCGACCTCCTGATCTTCGCCGGCAACTGCGCCTACGAATCGATGGGCTTCAAGACCTTCGGCTTCGGCTTCGGACGAGAGGACATCTGGGAGCCCGACGAGATCTTCTGGGGCCCGGAGGACACCTGGCTCGGAGATGAGCGCTACAGCGGCGACCGGGAGCTCACCGGTCCGTTCGGCGCCGTCCAGATGGGCCTGATCTACGTGAACCCCGAGGGCCCCAACGGCAACCCGGATCCACTGGCTGCCGCGAAGGACATTCGCGAGACGTTCCTCCGCATGGCGATGAACGACGAGGAGACCGTCGCGCTCATCGTCGGCGGCCACACCGTCGGCAAGTGCCATGGTGCAGCCGGCGAGGAGTACATCGGTCCGGAGCCCGAAGGCGCCCCCGTCGAAGCGCAAGGCCTCGGCTGGAGGAACACCTTCGGCACCGGCCTCGGCTCCGACGCGGTCACCAGCGGCATCGAGGGCGCATGGACCAACGAGCCGACGAAGTGGGACAACGGGTACCTCGACAACCTGTACAAGTACGACTACGAGCTCACGACGAGCCCCGCCGGCGCGCACCAATGGACGCCCAAGAACCCCGAGGCCCAGGGCACCGTGCCGGACGCGCATGATCCGTCGAAGCGGCACGCCCCGATGATGTTGACGACGGACCTCTCGCTGAAGCTGGACCCGATCTACGGACCGATCTCGAAGCGCTTCTACGAGAACCCCGACCAGCTCGAGGACGCGTTCGCCAAGGCCTGGTACAAGCTGTTGCACCGCGACATGGGACCCCCGTCGCGCTACCTCGGGCCGTGGGTTCCGGAGCCGCAGCTGTGGCAGGACCCCGTCCCCGAGGTCGATCACGACCTGATCGGGGAGGCGGACATCGCCGCCCTCAAGGAGACGATCCTCGCATCGGGACTGTCCATCTCCCAGCTGGTCTTCACCGCGTGGGCGTCGGCGGCGACCTTCCGCGGCACCGACAACCGCGGCGGCGCGAACGGGGCACGAGTTCGCCTCGCGCCACAGAAGGACTGGGAGGTCAACGACCCGACCGAGCTGGCCAAGGTGCTGCAGACCCTCGAAGAGATCCAGCAGGACTTCGCCAACACGCAGTCCGGCGGGAAGCAGGTCTCGCTCGCCGACCTGATCGTCCTGGGCGGATGCGCAGCCGTCGAGCAAGCGGCGAAGAACGCCGGGCACGACGTCACGGTCCCCTTCGTCCCGGGGCGCACGGACGCCTCGCAGGAGCAGACCGACGTCGAGGCTGCCGCGGCGCTCGAACCGGCCGCGGACGGGTTCCGCAACTACCTGCGATCGGGGGAGAAGCTGTCGCCGGAGACCCTGCTGGTGGACCGGGCCGACCACTTGACGTTGACCGCGCCCGAGATGACGGTGCTCATCGGCGGCATGCGCGCCCTGAACGCCAACCTTGGGCAGTCCGCGCACGGGATCTTCACCGATCGGCCCGAGACGCTGAGCAACGACTTCTTCGTGAACCTGCTCGACATGAGCACCGAATGGAAGGCGTCCGCCTCGCCGGAGGACGTGTTCGAGGGTCGCGATCGCGCGACGGGCGACGTCAAGTGGACTGCGACCGCCGTCGATCTCGTCTTCGGTTCGAGCTCCCAGCTCCGAGCCATCGCGGAGGTCTACGCATGTGATGACTCGAAGGAGAAGTTCGTGCGTGACTTCGTGGCCGCGTGGGACAAGGTCATGAACCTCGATCGCTTCGACCTCGCCTGATCGAGTTCGATCGCGGAGCGCGCGATCGAACTCATTGCGTGACCGATTACGACGGCGCGTCGGTCGTTCTCCGAACACATGTTCATGGCGTCCGAAGAATTAGTTGACACTAACGTAAGTGGACGCTTACAGTAGGGCGTGTGGACGCCGCCCTCAAAGCACTGGCCGAGCCCCGCCGCCGGGAGATCGTGCGGCTGGTGTGGTCCGACGAGCTCCCGGCGACGGCGATCGCCGACCACTTCGGCGACGTCACGCGCTCGGCGATCTCGCAGCACCTCGGTGTGCTCAAGGGGGCGGGGCTCGTGAGCGAGCGACGCGACGGCACCCGGCGCCTGTACCAGGCGCGCCAGGACGAGATGCGCAAGCTCCGCGACTTCCTCGATGACTACTGGACCAGCGGCCTCGAACGGCTGCGCGACGCGGCCGAGGCCGCACAACAAGAGAAGGAGGCCTACGATGGCCGAGCTCGTCCGTGAGATCGTGATCGACGCCACCCCCGAGACCATCTGGCCGTTCCTGACGGACAAGACCAAGCACGTCGAGTGGCTGGGCACCGTCGCCGACATCGACCCCCGGCCCGGCGGCACCTACCGCGTGCTCGTCCAGGGTGTGCACCAGTCCGTCGGCGAGTACGTCGAGGTGGTGCCGCAGGAGAAGGTGGTCTTCACGTTCGGCTGGGACGAGAAGGACCACCCGATCCCTCCGGGCTCCACGACGGTCGAGATCTCGCTGCATCCCGAAGGGGAGAAGACGCGCGTGCGCCTCACGCACCGCGGCCTGCCGGCCGACGCGGTCGACGAGCACGGCGGTGGTTGGCAGCACTACCTCGACCGTCTCGCCGTCGCGACGACCGGCGGCGATGCCGGTCCCGATGTCCCGACCGGCGGCGCGAGCTGACCCTGGTTTCGTCGAACCCGCCTGGGTAGAACGAACGAGAGAGAGGAGCCCACCATGGACACACCCCCGATCGTCTCCGCGAAGGAATGGGACGCCGCGCGCGACCAGCTGCTGGTGAAGGAGAAGGAGCTGACCCGCGCCCGCGACGCTCTGGCCGCACAGCGCCGGCGGATGCCCTGGCTTGCCGTCGACAAGGAGTACAAGTTCGACGGGCCCGCGGGCGCGGCGAGCCTGCTCGATCTGTTCGACGGCCGGCGCCAGCTGATCGTGTACCGCGCGTTCTTCGAGCCCGGTGTGCACGGCTGGCCCGACCACGCCTGTCCCGGCTGCTCGATGGTGGCCGACCAGGTCGCCCACGTCGCGCACCTGAACGCCCGTGACACGACCCTCGTGTTCGCCTCGCGCGGGTCGCAGGCCGACATCGAGCGCCTGAAGGCGCGGATGGGCTGGGAGATGCCCTGGTTCACGATCACGGACGACTTCGACGCCGACTTCGGCGTCGACGAGTGGCACGGCACGAACGCGTTCATCCGTGACGGCGACCAGATCTTCCGCACCTACTTCATCGACGCCCGCGGCGACGAGGCGATGGGGAGCACCTGGAGCTACCTCGACATCACCGCGCTCGGGCGCCAGGAGGAGTGGGAGGACTCGCCGAAGGGCTACCCCCAGACGCCGCCGTACGAGTGGTGGAACTGGCACGACTCCTACGGTGACGCCGCGTGATCGCGCACATCGGCGGCGTGCCGGTGGAGGAGACGCTGCTGCCGCTGCTCAGCGGGGTGAGCGTCCTGGTGCTCGTGCGCACCTGGGTCGCGACCCGCTTCCGGCGCGCACGGGCCCCACGGGCATCGTGAGCTAGCCGCGCCAGCGAGCCGGGGTGTGACACTCGTCGCACCACCGTCCCCTTTCGGTCGTCCGGTGGATCCGCGATGATCAGGTCCACGAGGGCAGCCGAAGCGGGGGCGAGGTGATGAGCATGTCGTCGATCGACGCATTGCGAGCCCAGGTCAGTGGCGAGGTGATCACTCCCAGCGACGACGGGTACGAGGACGCGCGCAAGGTCTACAACGGCATGATCGACAAGCGGCCCGCGGCGGTCGTGCGATGCCGTGGAACTGCCGACGTCGCCGCCGTCATCGGTCTCGCTCGCGCGGAGGGTCTCGATCTCTCGGTGCGCGGGGGTGCGCACAGCGCGCCCGGGTTCGGCACGAACGACGGCGGGCTGGTCATCGATCTCAGCCCGCTGCAGGACGTCGTCGTGGCGCCCGACACCCAGACCGCGCGCGCCGGGGGCGGTTGTACCTGGGCCGGGTTCAACGACGCCACGCACGAGCACGGCTTGGCGACGACGGGGGGCATCATCGGTTCGACGGGGATCGGCGGCCTGACCCTCGGCGGGGGCATCGGATACCTGTCGCGCAAGTACGGGCTGTCGTGCGACAACCTCGTGTCGGCCGAGGTCGTCACCGCCGACGGGCAGGTGCTCACCGCCAGCGAGCGCGACAACAGCGATCTGTTCTGGGCGCTGCGCGGCGGCGGCGGGAACTTCGGTGTCGTGACGACGTTCGAGTACCAGCTGCACCCGGTGGCCGAGATCTACGGCGGACCGATCGCCTATCCCGCCGACCGGATCGACGACGTGCTGCGCTTCTTCCGCGAGTACATCGACGAGGCCCCGGAGGAGCTGGGCGGGTTCATCGGGTTCCATCTGGCACCGCCGCTGCCGTTCCTGCCCGAGGAGTGGCACTTCAAGAACGTGTGCCTCGCGGTGCTCTGCTGGGCCGGCCCGGTCGAGCAGGGCGAGAAGATGGTCCAGCCGTTCCTCGACGTCGTCGAACCCGTCGGGTCACACGTCGGCCCGATGCCGTATCCGGCGCTCAACACGGCGTTCGACGCGCTGCTCCCGGCCGGGCTCCAGCACTACTGGAAGTCGAGCTTCGCCCGCGAGATGAGCGACGACGCGATCGCGGTGCACAAGAAGTACGGCGCGACGGTCCCTGCGCTCCAGTTCGCCGTGCACCTCTATCCACTCAATGGCGCCGTGCAGCGAGTCGGTGCCGACGAGACCGCGTTCGCGTATCGCGACATGAGCTTCTCGCCCGTCATCGCCGGCATGTGGGAGGACCCGGCCGACAACGAGCAGAACATCGCCTGGGTGCGGAGCTACTTCGAGGCGCTGAAGCCCTACTCCGCCGAAGGTGGCTACGTGAACTTCATGGACGACGACGACCAGTCCCGCGTCGAGGACAACTACCGAGGCGACTACGCACGGTTGGCCAAGATCAAGGCCGAGTACGACCCCACCAACCTGTTCCACCTCAACCAGAACATCCGACCGGCCGCATAAGCCCGCGTGAGGGTCCGCGCCGTGCCGACCCGAGTGGTGCAGTGGACGACGGGCAACGTCGGCAAGGAGTCGGTGAAGGCGATCGTCGCCAACCCCGACCTCGAGCTCGTCGGCTGCTTCGCGTGGTCCGACGACAAGGTCGGCGCCGACGTCGGGGAGCTGGTCGGCATCGAGCCGCTCGGCGTCGCCGCCACCAACGACGTCGACGCGCTGCTCGGGCTGCAGCCCGACTGCGTCGTCTACAACCCGATGTGGCCGTCGGTCGACGAGCTCGTGCGCATCCTCGAAGCGGGTGTGAACGTGGTGAGCACCGCGGCGTTCATCAACGGGCGCCGCCTCGGCGCCGAGCGCGATCGGCTGGTCGCCGCCTGCGAGCAAGGGCGTTCGTCGCTCTTCGGCACCGGCGTCAGCCCCGGCTTCGCCGAGCTGATCGCGATCACCGTCGCCGGCATGAGCAGCCGGATCGACAAGGTGACCGTGTGCGAGACGGCCGACACGACGCTCTACGACTCGCCCGACACGGAGCGACTGGCCGGCTTCGGGCATCCGATCGACCATCCCGGGCTCCACGACATGGCTCGCGAGGGCACTGCCGTCTTCGGCGAGGCCGTCGCGATGGTCGCCGATGCGCTGGGCGTCGAGCTCGACGAGATCGTCTGCGAGTCCGAGTTCGCGCAGACGACCGCAGACCTCGAGATGGCGTCGTGGACGATCCCCGCCGGGCACGTGGCCGGCGTCGCGGCCAGCTGGCAGGGCCGCCGCGGCGACCGCACGCTGATCGACCTGAACGTGCGGTGGAAGAAGGGGACGACGCTCGATCCCGACTGGGTCATCGAGCGGGACGGGTGGGTGATCACCGTCGACGGGCTCCCGACGGCGACGGCGACGCTCGACTTCCTCCCGCCGCCCGACTTCGTCGGCGAGACGATCGAGGACTTCATGGTCATCGGCCACATCATCACCGCGGTCCCCGCACTCAACGCCATCCCGTCGGTCGTGGCCGCGC
Organism: uncultured Acidimicrobiia bacterium; assembly: GCA_963731815.1. GTDB lineage: Bacteria > Actinomycetota > Acidimicrobiia > IMCC26256 > PALSA-555 > DATBSK01. The sequence goes on from CAVSWW010000011.1 coordinate 799,341, forward strand.
CGCCGGGCATCGTGAGCTACCCGGACCTCGGCTTCCCCCTGCCCCGTGGCTGGGTCCCCTCCTAGGTTGGACGTCGTGCTCGCCGCGCAACGCCGGACGACCATGTGAGGGTCGTCATCGTCGGCGCCGGGCTCGGCGGCCTCGCCGCGGGCCTGCAGCTGGCGCGCGACGGCCACGAGGTCACGCTCCTCGAGCGAGATCCTGCCGGAACCCCTGACGGATCCGGAGCTGGCCTTCAGTGACTGGCACCGACCCGGGACGCCGCACGCGCGCCTTCATCACACGTTCTCGGCGCGTGCGCGCCTCGAGCTCGAGCAGCACACGCCGGATGTGCTCCAGGATCTCCTCGACATCGGCGTCACGGTGCGTGACCTCGCGCCCGCGATGCCCGACGCGCAACCCCAGGACGCCGCCTTGAAGGCCTTGTGCGCGCGCCGTCCGGTCGTCGAATGGGCCCTGCGTCGCGCGGCGGACGCGACGCCCGGTCTTCGCCTGGTGACGGGCATGCCGGTGACCCAGCTCGTCGTCGAGGGCACGAGCCCGGCAACGGTGTCGGGTGTCGTCTGCGATGGCGAGGCGATCCGCGGCGACCTGGTCGTCGACGCCGGTGGTCGGCGTTCGCCCGTGCGGCGCTGGCTCGAGGACGCGCACGTCGACCTCGGTGTCGTGGAGCGTTCACCGTGCGGGATCGCATACAGCAGCCGCTACTTCCGGCGCCGAGAGGGCGTCGACGTGCCGAAGTTGCGCGCGGCGGTCGTCGAGCTGGGCGATCTCGGGTTCATGGGCTTCGGCATCGGTCGGGCCGACGCGGGTGCCTACTCCGTGCTCTTTGCCTTCCCGGCGCAGGACAAGGAGCTTCGCGTGCTCACGCAACGCGCAGCATGGGACGCCGCGGCACAGCTGCTCGAGCGCACGAGCGTCTTCGTCGACCCCGCGGTCGGTACGCCGTTGATGGATCCCGCTCCGATGCACGGCCTCGAGAACGTGCTCGCTCCCTGGTTCGGAGATGGCCGGCCGGTGGCCCGACACTTCGCCGCGATCGGTGACAGCTGGTTCACCACGGACCCGTTGTTCGGGTGGGGCGCGTCGTTTGCGCTCGCGCACGGCTTCGGAGTGGCCGACGCGGTTCGTCAGCATGGCCACGACGTCGACAGCGCGGTCACGCACTTCCACGACACGCACCGGGAAGAAGTCGAGCAACGGTTCGCACTCTCGTGTCAACAGGACCGAGGTCGGACAACCATCTGGAGCGGGGCTCCGATCGATCCTGCTTCGGACGACATCAAGCAAGAGGCGCTGCTCTTTGGGCTCACTCGAGTTGCGAAGCACGATGCCGGCGCGAGAGATGCGCTCGTGCGCCGTCAGAGTCTCCTGGCATTGCCGAACGACGTCTGGCGCGACGACGCCCTGGTGGATCGCGTCAACGACGCTCTCGCCACCCATCCGTTCGACCCGCACCGCACGTCACCCGGGCCCAGCCGCGCAGAGCTCCTCGAACACTTGAAGACGTAAGCCCGCGGTCAGGAGCTTGCCGCGACCGTCCGGACGTGCGCCATCTGCGCGTCGAACTCCTCGGCGGCGCGTTCGTCGTTGGCCATCTCGGCATCCAGGTCGGTCTCGGCGAAGGCCATGACGCCCATGTCGGTGAAGGCCCGCTGGATGCGGGGTCCCCACAGACCGATGTCCTTGAGGATCGGGACGATCCGCATGAAGAGGAACGAGCGGAAGCTGCGCATGCTCTCGCTGTGTTCGACGTACTCGGCGACCTCCGGGTCGAGCTCGAGGCGTTCCCAGACCTCTTCGCCGAGGAATCGGTCTCGCATCAGGTAGCAGGCGTCGACGCAGAACTCTTCGCGTTCGTCGCGCTCGGCGGCCGTCAGCTCCGGATAGAGGTCGCGCAGCGCCAGCCGACCGAAGGTCACGTGGCGGGCCTCGTCCTGCATCACGTACGCGTTGATGGCGCGGGCGAGGGGATCGGTGGCGAGGTTGCGGATGGTGCCGAAGGCCGCGAGTGCGAGACCCTCGATGATCACCTGCATGCCCAGGTAGGTGAAGTCCCAGCGTGCGTCGCTGATCGTGTCGTCCAGCAACGACTGCAGATGCGGGTTCATCGGGTACACGAGCTGGATCTTCTCGTGGAGGTAGCGGCTGTACACCTCGACGTGGCGCGCCTCGTCGATCACTTGCGTGGCCGCGTAGAACTTCGAGTCGATGTCGGGCACCGTCTGCACGATCTTCGCCGCACAGATCAGGGCTCCCTGCTCACCGTGCATGAACTGGCTGAAGCGCCACGCTTCGATGTGACGACGGACCTCGCCCCGCCGCGTCTCGTCCATCGCCTCCCACCAGGGTGTGCCGGCGATCGGGATCATCTCGTCGGGCCAGCCGACGGGGTTGTCGGGATCGATCTCGAGCGTCCAGTCGATGCGATCGCTCCCGATCCATTGCCGCCGGGTTCCCTTGTCGTAGAGCCGGAGCAGCTGCTCGCGGCCGTCGGTGTACCCGAAGTCGAAGATCGTGGTCACGGGGCTGTCGATGCCGAGATGACCGGATCCCGCCTGATCAGTCATGGAGCTCATCGCCTGCTCCCCTTTGAACTCGCCGCCGATGCCGTGAGTCTCGCGCCCGGGAGCCGCGACGGGAAAGGCTTCCCGGCGAGGGTTGCGCGACACTGCTGGGGTCGACGGGAGGGCGCATGTCGATCGATGCTCGGACCCGACTCCACAAGGACGTCCGCACGCTCGAGCGAGACGAGGTCTTCGACTCGGTGCTGCCGGGCGCGATCGCGGTCCACGGTGACCTCGCCGGTCGCGGCGTCGCGTACAAGGAGCTGCCGGCGGTCGGCCTCGACGTCGACGGCCGGTCCGTGACGCTGATCGAGTCGGGCGGCACGCTGGCGATGCGTGACGGACTCGACGACGCCCGTCTCGTCGCGAACATGCCGGCCGATGCGCTGTCCGACCTGATCCAGGACTCCCAGTCGACCATGGGCCTCGCGATGACCTCGCGGGTGCAGATCACCGCCGGCACGATCTCCGACTGGATCGGCTGGGAGCCCGCGCTGCGCGCGCTGCTCGACGGGCGCAAGGTCCACGAGACCGGTGACGTCACGTTCACCGACCTCGACGGCGGCGAGCTCGACCTCGGCCGCACCTTCTCCCTCGACGACGACCGCGAGGAGATGCGGAACTTCGTCGAGCAGGCGGGCTTCCTCCACGTCCGCAACGTGTTCGACGAGGACGAGATGGCGACGATCGGCGCCGACATCGACGAGTGGATCGCGAAGGCGACGCCCGACGACGGCGAGTCGTGGTGGGCCGTCGACGAAGACGGCCTGGACCAGGCCGTGCGCGTCCTCTTCTTCTACGACAAGTCGGCCGCGCTGCGCGAGCTGGTCCACGACGACCGGTACCAGTGGATCGGTGACCTCACCGGCGACGGACACAAGCACAAGGGCGGCGGCGAAGGACTCGTCAAGCCGCTCGGGATCGTGCGGGGCCTCTCCGACCTGCCGTGGCACAAGGACTGCGGCCAGGGCCTGCACTCGTACATCTGCAGCGGGCTGACGTGCGGCATCTCGGTGACGGGCGCCGACCGCACCAGCGGCGCGCTCGGCGTGATCCCGGGGACCCACCGCGCCAACACGATGGCGACCAGCCGCGATCCGAAGCTCGACCTGCAGCCCCGCATGCTCGAGACCAACACCGGTGACGTGACCGTGCACTGCAGCGACACGCTCCACCCGCGCACCCGCCGATCGAGCGTCCGCGCAAGGTCGTGTACTCGGGCTTCGGCCTGCCGCCGCTGCCCGGTGACGAGATCGCGCCGGATCCCCGATACAGCAAGGAAGCCCGGGCCGAGCTCAGCAGCGTCCAGGACCGAATTGAAGCGGCCGACAACCAGGACACGCCCGGCCGATACCGCGCCGGCCGGGGCCGTTGACGTTCGGCGCGAGCCGCTGGAGCATGCGCGTCGAATCTCGCTGACGAGGAGGTTCGTCGACGGCGGACCGGAGACGGCCGGCGTTCGCTGGCGTCGGCACCGGCACGGGCTCACCGGGCGGGTGTCTTGTGCCTCCGAAGCAAGGAGGCGAACATGGCCGTCGAAGACGTCCGGCTCCGGGTACGCCGAGAGCTCGGGGAGATTGGAGTGAGCGTGGAGAGCGCGGCATATCTCGCCGAAGACCGCCCTCCCGGCGGGTGGGACTCGCTCGTCACCAGAGACGTGCTTCGCGCCGAGATCGCAGAGTTGCGGGCATCGCTCACGTGGCGCCTCGCGACCCTGGTCGTTGCCTCGCAGGGTGTCGTCGTCGCGGCGATCGCGGTGATCGTCAGTCGATGATGCGCCGGTCGCCCCGCGCCGCCGCGCACCTCTCGCTTGCCCTGCTCGCATCCCTCGCCGTCCTCGTCGCCGGCGCCGCGGTCCCTGCAGCGGCCGGCTCGGGCAGCCGGAAAGCGTGCAAGCTGCTGAAGCCAGCGCAGATCGAGAAGGTCCTCGGCGCGCCGGCCGCGAAGTCCGACGTCGAGGGCACCCAGGTCGCGGGCGCCGAGTCGTGCGCGTACGACGTCGGGCCCGGATTGGGCGAGCCCGGCGGCGCGCTCGTCATCGTCACCTACTACTCGGGCGCGCTCGCGAAGGGCATCGGCGCCGACATCAAGACCCGCGCCGAGCCGCTCTCGGAGGGCGTGGTGTGGGATCCGCTCGTCGCGGGCGCCTACGTGGTCAAGCCGAAGAAGGTCGTCGGCGTCTCGGTTTCCTACACGAGCAGCGACCCGCCGGCCGACCAGCTCCAGCCCGAGACTGCGACGCTCACGAAGGCCGCGTCCAAGCGCGCCTAGTCGTCGTTGCTGCGCAGCGTGACGCCGGGGAGCGCGCCGGTGTGCTCGCCGTGCTCCATGAACACCTGGCCGTTGACGATCGTCGCGTCGTAGCCCGATGCCCGCTGCACGTAGCGGCTCGCGCCGAGCGGGAAGTCGTGCTGCACCGTCGGGCAGCGGCAGGGCGAGCGCGTCGAGGTCGATGATGTTGATGTCGGCGATATGCGCCTTCGACGAGCCGGCCCCGGTCCTTGATGCCGAACAGGTCGGCGGTGTCCGATGTGAGGCGGCGGACGCCCTCCTCGAGCGTCATGATCTGCCGGTCGCGCACCCAGTTGGCGAGCAGCCAGGTGGGCTGGCCGGCGTCCATGATCAGGCCCACGTGCACGCCGGAGTCGGCGAGCCCCAGCGCGCAGTAGTCCTTGCCGAGCATCCACTCGACGGCGTCGTCCTGCTGGTTGAGGAACGGGAAGCTGAAGACGGCCGCGCCGCGGGTCTCGTGCGAGATGTCGACGAACGCCTGCGCCGCGTCGACGCCCCGCCTGGATGCGTGTGCAGCGAGTGAGTCGTCGGGGGTGAATACGTAGTTCGCGGGCTCGGTGTCGAGCACGTAGACGCCCGACCAGTCCATGCCCGGCGTGGCGCGGGCGGACTCGATCAGCTCGGCCTTGCGGGCCGGATCGTCGAGCGCGGCGAGCCGCGCGTCGACGCCTTTGCCCGCGAGCTCCTTCCAGCCGGGGGAGCGGTCGAAGAAGGTGCGCATCTGGAGCCCGAAGAGCAGGGCGATCCCACGCGGCGTGGTCTGCGGACGGATGTCCCCGCCGTCGGCAGCTTCGGCCTCGACGCGCTCGAAGATCGTGCGGTACATGTCGGGCACGAGGTTCGTCTGGCCGATGCCGAACGTCACCGGTCGCCCGGTGCGGCGGCGGATGTCGGCCATCCAGTGGATCTCGGCGATCAGGTTCTCGTCGTTCTCGCCGCGCTGCTCGAATCGGGGTGCGACCTCGAAGACGCCGCGCTGGTGCTTGCCGAGCACGTCGCCGATCGCGAACAGCTCGCGGGTGTCGGCCCACGTGCCGGGGACGGGCCGGCCGTCGGGCACATGGTGGAGCAGCGTGCGACTGCTCGCGAACCCGAGCGCGCCCGCGCCCATCGCCTCGTCGACGAGGTCGCACATCGCCGCGATGTCGTCGTCGGTGGCGATCTCGTCGCCCTCGGCCTCACCCCACGACAGGCCACGCTCGCCCATCACGTGATGACGGATGGCACAGTGACCGATCATCCCGCCGGCGTTGATGCCCTTCGGCAGCCAATCCAGGTCGGCGAGGTACTCGCCGTAGGTGGTCCAGTTCCACGACAGGCCGTCGAGGATCGAGTCGCGGGGGATGTCCTCGACCGACTCCATCAGCTCGGCCAGGTACTCGCGCTCGTCGGGCGCACACGGAGCGAACGTCACCCCACAGTTCCCGAGCACCACGCTCGTCACACCGTGCCAACAGCTGCTCGACCCGATCGGGTCCCACGCGAGCTGCGCGTCGAGGTGCGTGTGGATGTCGACGAACCCCGGGGTGACGACCTTGCCCTTGGCATCGAGCTCGCGGGTTCCCCGCTCGTCGACGCTGCCGATGGCGGTGATGCGGTCACCATCGATCGCGACATCGGCGATCGTGCCCGTAGCGCCTGTCCCGTCGATGACGAGACCATTCCGGATGACGAGGTCGTGGCTCACGGCAGCAGTCTGCCCGACCTCGCGCGTCTTGTCCTCCGAAGTCGGTGATCTCAATCGACGTGAACAGCCGAGCTAGTCGCCGGATTCGCGTGCGTGCTGGTCGACGTTGGGCGCGGCGAAGGCGACACTGTGCAGGATCCGATCAGCGGTTCGGCGACCTCGAGCGTTCCGGTCAGTGACGACGACAACCGAGATCGTCGTGTCCGTCTCGGGATGCGCCAGGAACAGGTTGGTCGAGAGGACGCGGCCACGTGCGAGGGTCGTGACAAAGCGATACGCGGGCTGGGGGCCGACCGTCGTCGTCTCCACGGTGAGCAGTTCGAGCCCGAACTCCTCGGCCTCTGCGCTCAGCTTCGGCTTGAGCTCATCAGCGCTTGACGTGTCGAACGGGTCATTCCGGACGGTGACACGAACGTTGTCACCGGAGTAGCGGTCGATTGCGATGAGGTCAGCTCCAAAGGACATGTCGAGCAGAAGGCGGACTTCCTCGCGGGTGACGGTGGGGTCTTGCGCACGCGCAGCCCGATAGGCGGCGGCGAAGCCGTGCGCATGAAGGGGCACGTTGATCCACCGGGCTGGATAGGAGACCGTGATTCCCGCAGCCGGGACCTCAGCGATCTCCGAAGGGGCTGTTGGTGCCGCATGAGCAGCAGTTGCTCCAACAGAACAGGCGAGCAGAAGAAGAACGACCACCCGCTGCATCAGTGCTCTTACAACTGTCTGCATCGCTGCCTCCAGATGCTCGGCGTTGGCATCGATGCGAACGTACGGACCACGCGCCGTGGAGCCGATGGCCCAACGGGAAGATCTTGCTTACCGACGACCCGAGGCCCCCCGGAGCCTCGGCAGGCCCGTCAGAGGAGCGACCACACGGCCGAGCCCAACGCCACCACGAGCGCGATGCCCGCGGTGCCCGCCGCGAGCCCGAGCGCCACGATCAGCACGTCGCTGAAGATGATGCCGAGGCAGACGATCACGACGCCGACAGACGGCAGAGTATCGAGCCCGGAGAACGGTGGAGCCAAGAGCACGCCGAGGACGAACAGGAGCAGGAACACGCCGAGGACGCACCGTGCGATTCGCAGGTCGAGGAGCTGCGGCAGACGCGGCCGGGCCCAGCGCTCGAACCAGCGCACGCGGCGGATGATCGCCGGCACCGCCTTGCCGGTCGCGATCTCGCCGAGCTCGTGTTCGCGCACGCGGCGTGGGAGCCAGAGCTCACTTCGGCCGACGACCAGTTGGAGCACCACGAGCACGGCGATGAGCTCGAGGACATGAGTGACGCCGCCCGTCGGGATGGGGAACGCCGACGGAAGCAGGAGGAACATGAGGACGAGCGCGAAGCTCTTCTCGTCGATGAGATCGGTGAGCGCGCCAATGGTCTTCGGCTCGTCCCGCTGCAACCACGACTCGAGCCTGCGCTGAACCGGGTGTCGCGGCCCATCGTGCGCCCGGTCGCGTTCTCACTGACGGTCACACCGCAACTGTTCCCGAACCGTGCGGGTCTGATGCCATCTGTGAGCCTGGATTCACGCGCCACGGTCCTGACCCTCGCCCCGCTCACACGGCTCAATCCGCAGTGGCGGCGCGGACGGGTGCCCCGATCCGAAACATCCTGAAGAACCGTTTGGCCTTGGATCGCGCACCCTCGATCCGGACTAGTCCCGACGCGATCGCATCATCGACATCGATCACACCCGTCAACATTCCGTGCAAAGAGTCGGGATCGGTCTCGATCACGACGTCGACAGCGTCGGCGTCGGCGTCGCCGGCCACGTGCAGCGCTCCGTCTCGGACCGTGACGTGCAAGGCGTCCCCATCGATCCGGAGCTCGTACGTGCAGTCGACGCCGTCCGCGGCCTCCGGCTGGAACATGCCACGCAATCCCAAGCCGAGCGCGTGGACACTCACGAAATCGCCTTCACACCGCGGTCCCATCGCTCGCCCACCCCAGGTCCCCAACGTCACGATCGCCTGCTCGAGATCCCTGCCGTACTCGGTGAGCTCATAGGCCACACCGGACGCGGGCCGCGCGAGCACTGTCCGGCGCACGATCTCCGTCTCCTCGAGCTCGCGGAGCCGCGCCGAGAGCACGTTGGTCGGGATCCCGGGCAGGCCTTCCCGGAGGTCGGTGAAGCGCTTCGGGCCGGTGAGCAGGTCGCGCACGATCAGGAGCGTCCAGCGCCCGCCGACGAGCTCCATCGCCCGAGCAAGTCCGCAGAACTGCTTGTACTCGCGGGTCACGTTCAGAGAATACCCCAGGGGTTGCAATTTGGAAGATCACTTGCTAAAAACAACCACACTCTCAGACGTGAAGACCGCTTCGGCTTCGATCCCCGGGAGGCCCTCATGCACGTCGCCCGCACGCACAAAGGCGTGATCCTGGCGCTCACCTGCCTGGTCCAGTTCATGGTCGTGCTCGACGTCGCGATCGTGAACGTCGCCCTCCCCTCGATCCAACAGGAGCTCGATCTCTCACAGGGGACGCTCCAGTGGATCGTGATCAGCTATGCGCTGCTGCTGGGCGGCTTCTTGCTGCTCGGCGGACGCATGGCCGATCTGCTCGGGCGCCGCCGCGTCCTCATGAGCGGTCTCGTCCTCTTCACCGGCGCATCGCTCGTGGCTGGATTCGGAGACACGGCCGGCGTCGTCATCGGTGCCCGCGCCGTGCAGGGCTTCGGTGCCGCGCTGATGGCGCCCGCGGCCCTGTCGATCTTGGCAGTGACCTTCGCCGAGGGCGTCGAGCGCAACCGGGCGCTCGGCATCTTCGGTGCCGTCGCAGGGACGTCGGCGTCGATCGGCGTCATCGCCAGCGGCCTGTTGACCGATGGACCCGGATGGCGCTGGGTCTTCTTCATCAACGTGCCCATCGGCATCGCGCTGCTGGCGCTCGCCGCCTCGCAGCTCCCCCGCGACGACGGGCGAGACCACTCCCGTCGGTTCGACGCCGCGGGCGCCGTCACGGTGACCGGCGGCTTGCTGGCCCTGGTCTACGCCCTGAACCGCGGCGCCGACGACGGCTGGGGCGCGACCTCGACCCTGCTGCTCTTCGCGCTCGCCGGCGTGCTGCTGGCCAGCTTCGTGCGCGTCGAGCGACGGGCACCCGAGCCGCTCGTGCCCGGCTCGGTCCTGCGAGAGCGCTCGCTTCTCGTCTCGAACGCGATGGCGTTCTTCGCCTTCGGTGCCTTCTTCACGTTCATCTTCCTCGGGTCACTGTTCATGCAGCAGGTGCTCGGGTACTCGCCGACGGAGACGGGGCTCGCGTGGCTCGCAACCTCGGCGACCGGGTTCGTCTTCGCCGCGATCACGGGAGCACGGCTCGTCAACATCTTCGGCATTCGCACGCTGCTGCTGGTCGCGATGGGCTGTCCTCATCGCGACCGGGATCCTGCTCATCAACGCCCCGGCCGACGCCGACTATGTGAGCGATCTGCTCCCGGCGTTCGTGCTGGCCGGGGTCGCGATCGGCATCGCGCCCGTCACGATCCAGATCGGCGCCTTCACCGGTGTCACCGGTTCCGTCGCCGGCATCGCTGCCGGGCTCGTCGAGACCATGCGGGAGATCGGCGGCGCGGTCGCCGTCGCCGCCGCGTCCACGGTCCTGATCGGCGGCGCCGTGATCGGAGCACCGGGAAGCGCCGCGGCACGCGACTCGCTCGCCGACACCTTCCACTCCGCGTTCGTGGTCATTCCGGCGTTCGCCGTCCTCGGCGCTGTGGTCGCGGCAGTCGGCTTCACCCGTGGTCACGTCGGGCGCGCCGAGGACGACACGCACACGGCGGAGATCGCGGCGGTCCGCAGCATCGCCGGAGGTAGCGACCACGATGCCCGCAGCAGCTCACCCGCCGCATGACGCCGCGGTGTTGTCATGACCTCGAGCATCGAACGATCTGGAGCAGCAGCGCCTCACTCGTCGTGAGGGCGCCGTCCCAGCCGTCGGCTCGAGCTCGGGTCTGCGGAGAGCACCGAGTCGATCTCGTCCGGCTCGATCACGAGCGCGTGCACCGGCGTGACCACGCGCAGGGTGGCCGTTCGATGGCCGTTCCCGAGCATCGACAGCTCGCCGACGACGTCGCCCGCGGTCGTCGTCGCGACCTGGTCGCCGTCGACGAGCACTGCCGCATCGCCCTCAACGATGACGAAGCCGAAGTTCTCGGCATCGCCCTGATGACAGAGCTCTTCGCCGACGGCGAAGTGCCGGTCGGACAGGAGCTTGGCGATGTCGTCGATCTCGCGCTGCGTGCAGCCCTCGAAGAACTCGACCTGACTGATCAGGGCGCTCTTCTCCGCCGCGTCGAGCTCCTTCACGGACTGACCCCCTCCCGTACTGCCCGGAGAACCTAGCCGCCGGCCTTGGCGTGCACGCCGGGCCTCCACGTCGCTGGAACCCACGCTTCAACGAACCGTCGACGCGTTGGGCTCGAGGTAGCGGGTGAGGTAGGCGAGCGTGGTGTCCCAGACGTCGGGGGCCAGGACCGTGGCGTGCGCAGAGCCCGGCACAACGACGACTTCATGGTTGATCCGCGCCGCGCCGAGGGCCACGTCCATCGTCGTGGCTTGGGCCGCAGGGGTGATGGGGTCGTCGGCCGCGTGGATGAGCAGCATCGGCGAGTCGCTCGGGTCGAGGTGCGCGATCGGTGACGCGTCGGCGGCGAGCTGTGGGCACGACCGGGCCGCACACCCGAGGTACTCCTGTCCGAAGTCGGGCGGCTGCGCGAAGCCGTCGGAGATCGGTGAGTCCCGACCACGACACGACCACCGCGACACCGCGTGTCGCTGTCGCGGCGCCCCGAGCCTGCCGCACCGACCATGGCCGCGAGGTTCCCGCCCGCCGAGGCACCGAACACGCCGATCCGCTGGGGATCGACCCGGTAGTTCGCGACCTGGGAGGGGGCCCGCAACCATGCCACCGCGGCCTGCACATCCTCGACCGCAGCCGGGTACCGGTGGGCGGGTGCCAGCCGATAGTTGACGGCGACGGCGACGTATCCGGCCGCGGCCAGCGACCGGCCTTGTTCGGCGACGTCGGCCTTGTCGCCCCCGATCCACCCGCCGCCGTGCACCAGCACCACCGCTGCGTGACGGCGCTCATCCGCGGGCACGTAGGCGTCGAGGCGGAGGACCTCCCCGTCGACGTGGCGCCACGCAACCCCGAGCTCCACCCGATACTCCCCGCTGGGCGCGTGCGTCTGGCCACTGGCCGGGCTCATCAGGCCGAAGGGGCCCACCATCGCACTGGTCGCGACGGTGAGCGCACCCAGGAAGGTCAGGAACGCCAGGCCCGAACGGCGGGTCCAACGCGGGGGGTTGTCGTGCTGCATGGCCCGACGCTGCGCCCCGCACCTGTCGGATTGGCGTCGTCAGGCTTGCGGCTCGCTGTCACCGAGGTGAGGTACCTACGCGGGGCGTCGCTCGTGACGGTACGACGCGCCTGCGTCAGACTGCTTTGGTGACCGTGCCGGAGACCGTCTACGCCAAGGCGAGTGGTGGTTCGGTCGGCTATCAGGCCGTGGGTAGTGGGCCTCCCGACCTGTTGGCCACGAAGCCGGCGTTCTTACCGGTCGATCTGATGTGGGACGAACCGAGGCTTGCTCGGTTCCTCAATGGACTGTCGTCGTTCAGCCGCCACATCTGGTTCGACCCTCGGGGAATGGGGTCATCGGATCCGATCGCGCCGGTCGAGGGCCGTCTGATCGAGAGCATCGTCGACGACATGATCGCGGTGCTCGACGAGCTCGGTTGTGAACGGGTGGTGGTGGTCGGCGCGATCGGCCCGCCGGCATTGCAGTTCGCCGCGACCCATCCGGAGCGGACCAGTGCGCTGGTGCTCATCAACCCGACCGCCCGCTATCGGCGAGCAGACGACTATCCCGCGGGCTACGCGGACGAGCAGATCGACCGGATGCTGGCGGCGCGTCGCGACGGGTGGGGAACCGGTGAGGAACGCAGTGGCTGGGCTCCCAGCCTGGCCGGCGACGTCCGGTTCGCGCGCTGGGCCGCACGATGCGAACGCCTAGCGAATCCGCCGAAGGACGCGGCTTGGCGCCTTCGCGCCAGCTTCGAGGTTGACGTGCGTCACCTGCTTCCGGCGATCCGAGTACCGACGCTGGTGGTCCTCCGTGCCGGCTGGCGGGATTCCGAACAAGCTCGCTACGTCGCCGAGCACATCGACGGCGCCCGCTCCGTCGAACTTGCCGGCGAGGACTACTTGTTCTTTGCGGGCGACACGGGGCCGCTCGTGGACAGCATCGAGGAGTTCGTCACCGGCGGGCTCCCGCGCCGTGACGTCGACCGGGTACTGGCCACGGTGCTGTTCACCGACGTGGTGAGTTCCACCGAACAGGCCGCCGGCATGGGCGACCGCCGATGGTCGGAGCTGCTCGCCACCCACAACGACCTCACTCGCGCCGAACTCGAACGCTTCCGCGGCCGAGAGATCAACACGACCGGCGACGGCTTCTTGGCGACCTTTGACGGGCCGGGACGAGCCGTGCGCTGCGCCGGTGCTATCCGCGATGCAGTCCGCGCCATCGGCATCACCGTGCGGGGCGGACTCCACACCGGCGAAATCGAGCTGCGCGGTGACGACATCGGCGGCATCGCCGTCCACATCGCCCAACGGGTCCAGGCGCTCGCGCAGCCCAACGAAGTCCTCGTCTCCCGCACCGTCGCCGACCTCATCGCCGGCTCGGGCATCGCGCTCGCTGATCGCGGCACCCATGCGCTCAAAGGCGTCCCCAACCAATGGCAGCTCTTCGTCCTCGAAGACGCAGCTCTGGGATCCGACGCTGCCGCCGAGCTCTGACCCGCGAGAGGAGGCGTGAATGAACGCGTACGTCGATGACGTCCGGGACGCGTTCACGGCTCAAGCGGCCGGGGATCTCGAACCGGCCCGACAGCTCCTCGGGACGGACGCGATCCTCAACATTCCTGCCTTTCTTCCCGTTCCCGATCCGCGCGGGTTTGACGGCCTCGTTGCGGTCATGGTGGAGATGATGAGCCGTTCCGACGGTGGCTTCGCGTCGACGCTGGTCGATGCGATCGGCGCGGGCCAGATCGTGACGACCGTCAACGAGGTCAACGCGACTCGTCACGGTCGTTCGATCACCTACCACACCGTCTGGACCTTTCGATTCGCCGATGGCGTCGTCGCGGAAGCGTGGTTGCACCCGTCCATGCCCGGGGAGGAGATCGCTCGCTTCTACGGCTTTTCCGAAACGTAAAGGAATGACGGCGCCGACGGCGTCGGTGGAGGCATCTTCAACCGCGGAGCGCTCCGCGACGTCGGTCCGGCGGGAGGCGTCAGCCCTGGTAGCCGACCGCCTCCGCCCAGCTCGGGTCGATGCGGAACGTGCCGCTGGGTCGAGTCTCGAGCAGCACCACGGTGCCCGGCTCACGGTTGCCCGTGCCGGGCTGGAGCGTGATCGAGCCCGTCCAGCCGTCGGTGCCGCTCACGGCGTCGAGGTAGCCCTTCAACGCGGTCGCGTCGAAACCGCCCGTTGCGGTCGCGGCGTCGGCGAGGACGTTGACCGAGTCGAACGTGTAGGGGCTCCACGCACCCGGTCGCGCACCGAAGGCCTTCCGGAACGCGGCGACGTACCGCTTCGCGTCGGGGAACTCGTGCGGCGCGGGCACACCGACGACGGGGCAGGACCGAGCAGCCTTGACGCCGGCGGTGTCGACGTAGGCGTTGGCGTACGCGCCGTAGTCGGCGATGCACTGCGCCTCGGAACCGGCGGCGAGCAGCTGCTTGGCGATGAGCCCGGCCTCGGGGTAGTACGCCCCGAGGTAGATGACATCGGGGTTGGTCGCGTCGACCGTGTCGATCGTGTCGGAGTAGTCGTCACCACCCGGCTCGATCGGTTCGAACGCGGTGATCGCGACGCCTTGCGCCTCGAGGAGCTGACGCAGCGTGTTCGACACCGTCTCGGTGTAGAGCGTGGTGGGGTCGTACACGATCGCCACCGACTGGGCCTGCTGCCACTGCGTGAGCGCGGTCGCCGCCACCGGCGCGATCTGCGACGTCATGGGTTGGAGCGTGTAGCCCAGGCCGGCGGTCGAGTCGTCAGACGTGAGGCGGATCGGCACGAGCCCGGCGTCGATGTACAGCGGGAGCGTCTCGGCACCGACACCGGAGTTGTACGGGCCGACGACACCGTCGAGCCCGGACTCGATCGCCTCGTTCGCGGCCTCCACGCCCGTCTCGGGGTCGGCGGCGTCGTCGATCGCCACGATCACGACCTCCTTGCCGTCGATGCCCCCGTCGGCGTTGAGCTGGCGCGCGGCGAGCCGGGCGCCCTGGAGCATGCCCTTGCCGAGGCTCGACTGGTCACCGGTGAGCGGCGCCTCGAGCCCGATGCGGATGGTGTCGTCGGTTCCACTGCCGGCGCCGGACGACGCGGCCATCGGGGCGACGAGCGTGGCCACCACCACGAGCGCGAGGACGACGGGGCGGGCGAAGCGGGGCATGCGGGACCTCGGGCTGGGCAGCAGGGACATCGAGCAGCAGATGCTATTGGGTCACGGCCCCTCGTGATTGCGTCCGTCACCGTCGTGGGCGTTGTTGCCGCAACAAGCGCCGACCTTCGCAGAGCTGACGTGCAGAAAATTGTTGCGGTTTGCCAGCGTTAGGGTCGACGCGATGTCGGTTTTCCGCCTCGGAGCGATCGCAGCGCTGGCACTCGGCGGGTTGCTCCTCGTGGCGTGCTCGTCGGATGAAAGCGACGGAGGTGCGACGTCGGCGAAGGCGACGACGTCGAGCTCGCGACCGGTGTTCACCGAGCCATCGACGATTCAGCGGTACGAGGTGCCGACGGGGTCGCGGCCGCACGACGTCGCGCCTGCCGAGGACGGAACGGTTTGGTACACGGCGCAGTCGACCGGAAAGCTCGGCCGCCTCGACCCGGACACCGGTTCAGTGCACGAGATCCCGCTCGGCGAGGACTCGGCTCCGCACGGCGTGATCGTCGATCCGGAGGGTGCGCCGTGGATCACCGACGGCGGCCTGAACGCGATCGTGCGTGTCGACCCCGAGACCGAACGCGTCGATGTGTACCCGTTGCCCGAGAGCCACGGAGACGCCAACCTCAATACCGCGGTGTTCGACCGCGAAGACACCCTCTGGTTCACGGGACAATCCGGGGTCTACGGGCGACTCAGAAAAGGTGCCGACGCGGTCGAGGTCTTCGACGCCCCGCGCGGCCCCGGGCCGTACGGCATCACGGTGACACCGCGCGGTGACCTCTTCTACGCGTCGCTCGCCGGGAACCACGTTGCACGCGTCGACACCGAGACCGGGGAAGCCACGGTCCTCGAGCCGCCGACACCCGAACAAGGCACGCGCCGGGTCTGGAGCGACTCGCGGGGCGGATCTGGTCGAGCCAGTGGAACGCAGGCCAGGTCGCGGTGTACGACCCCGCCAGCAATGACTGGCAGGAGTGGCGCCTGCCTGGCGACGACCCCCAGGCCTACGCGGTCTTCGTCGACGACCGCGACATCGTCTGGCTGAGCGACTTCGGCGCGAACGCGCTCGTGCGCTTCGACCCCGACACCGAGGAGTTCACGTCGATCCCGCTTCCGAGCCAGCCCGGCGATGTCCGTCAGATCCTCGGTCGGCCCGGCGAAGTGTGGGGTGCGGAATCGGCAGCCGACTCACTCGTGGTCGTGCGCACGGGGAGGCGAGGCAGCGCGTCGAGATAGGGGCGGGTCGCGGGAGACGCCGCTGCCGTCTTCCTGACAGGCGCGTCGGACGATCTGTCACACGAGGGATAACGTCCGGGTCGGCCGAACATCAACATGTTGACAACTACCTGTCGCGCGCCGAGAGTGCCATGGAGACGAACGGGTGGAGGACCGATGGAACGCGACGCGACGAAGCCGGTCGTGGATTTCGATCACACGACGCCCGAGCATGCCGTCCGCAGCGACGAGATCCTGCGTGACCTGCGTGGACAGTGCCCGGTTGCCTTCACGGAGCAGCACGGCGGGTACTGGGTGCTGACGCGCTACGGCGACGTCCGCGGGCGATGCGTGACGGCGAGACGTTCTCGTCGGCGCACACCGCCGACGAGGTCGACGGTGTGCGCTACGGCGGAGTGACCATCCCGGAAGCCCCCTACCTCAATGTCCTCGCCGAGATGGATCCTCCGGAGTGGAACGTGTTCCGCCGGATTCCTGACCCCGACGTTCTCTCCTCCTGCGATCGAACGGCTCATCCCGCACGTGAGCGAGTTCACTTCGCAGTGCATCGACCGGGTGATCGAGACGGGTGAGATCGACTTCGTCGTCGACATCGCGAACCCGGTGCCGGCGATGATGACCATGATCCTGCTCGGCCTTCCTCTCGAGGACTGGCAGGGGTATGCGGACCCCATGCACAAGCTCATCTGCACGCGGCCAGGGACGCCCGAGTTCGAGCGGGCGGTCGTTGGCCAGGAGTGGATGTTCGACGCAATGGCACGCGCAGTCGCGGAGCGCCGAACGAAGCCCAACGGCGATGCGTTGAGCCAGATCGTCGAGGCGGAGGTCGACGGTCGTCGGTTGAACGACGAGGAGATCGTCAAGCTCATCTTCACGGTCATCAGCGGGGGTGTCGACACGACCACGGCCCTGCTCTCCAACGCCGTGGAGTTCCTCGACCGGAACCCGGAGGTTCGCCAGCAGCTGATCGACGATCCAGAGCTGCTTCCGTTGGCGACCGAGGAGTTCCTCCGCTTCGTCACCCCAGTGCAGGCCTTCTCGCGCACCGTGGCCCAGGAAGTCGACATCGAGCAACAGCGCCTGTGCCCCGGCGACCGCGTGCTGATGTCCTTCGCGTCCGCCAACCGCGACGAGACCGAGTTCCCCGATCCCGACTCGTTCGTCATCGACCGGTCCCCGAATCGCCACATCGCGTTCGGCATGGGGAAGCATCGCTGCATCGGCTCGTCACTGGCCCGCCAGGAGTTCCAGCTGATGCTCCAGGGGATCCTGGAGCGGATGCCGGACTACCGGATCGACCGCTCGCGCACCGAGCGCTACCCGTCGAAAGGGCTCGTGAACGGGTGGATCCACCTGCCCGCGACGTTCACGCCCGGTGCCCGCGCTGGCTCGGGGTAGGCCGCCGTCCGCCCAACGCTGACGCCCGGCGAGCGGCCGCCTGCCTGATTGACTGGCGGGATGAGCGCCGACGACCCGCTGAACGTGCCCCGGATCGAGCGGATCCGAGAGGTGCTCGCTGCATCGTGGGCGAGAGCGAGCGGGCTGCGAGTGGGTCACTCGGCCGAGCCGACGACGTGCTCAACCGTGCGGTCGACCGGGCCGTCGCTGCCCGGTTCGATGTGCCCGACGGCGAAGCGGTGCAGCGCGCACTCGAGAACGAGCAATCGGCCGACTCATCGATCGCGAACGACGCCGCCGTGACGACGGTGGTGACGGGGCTGGTTGCTCGGTTCGGTGTGCTGCGCCGGATCCCCGGCCTCGCCGGCCGCTCGAACGCCTGGATCGCCGGCGCGGTCCTCGCCGGGACCCGCACCCGTCACGTCGTGCGTCGCGGCCTGCGCGAGGTGCAGGTGCTGGCGTCGTACCTCGCGGGTCGAGCCGGCCGAGAAGAGGTCGAGCTCGATGACCGGCTGCTGCGGACGTTGACGGTGGCGGTCTACCTCGACCCCACGAAGAAGGTCGATTTCCGATACCGGGGCAAGCGCGCGGGTGCCGCGCTCGCGGGGCAGTGGGCGGCGAAGGCGCTGCGCACCGGTCCCGCGCCGGCGAGCATCGTTCGCTCGTGGGTGAACGCGATCGACCGTCTGCCGCTCGCCGACCTCACGACCGAGTGGGATCGTCAGTCGGTCGACTGAAGCGCTCGCGCTTCCGACGCGTACGTGTCCTGCGCAGCATCCCGAAGCTCATCGCAGGCGAGCAGTCAGCTCTCGAGATTGCCGCTGTCCAACGTGTAGACGGATGTCTTCCCGTCTGCGAACCGGACGGTCGCCCGCCCACCCTCTGCGAGCACCTCAGTCGGTGTCCCGCTCGACATCATCAGCCATCTGAGCAGTCGCCCAGTCTCGGCGTCGTACACAGCGACGCCTCCGTGCGACATCCTCGCCGTGATCATCGCAGGCTCCGGCTAGCGATCAGAAAGCTTGTGGTGCGCGAACGCCTCGACTCGGGCGACGAATCCAGGGCTACGACCCAGGCGTGGCCCAATCTCGTCATATGGCGTGCCCTTTGCGCGCCACGAGAGGATGCAGCGCTCGATTGGACGAAGACGCGAAGTGGGCCGAGTTGCCGAGCGTCCCGGGAGCTGTGCGAGCTCCATCAACCGTTCGATGTGCTCTGGGCTTCGGCGGAATCGTTGCCCGATGTCCGCGATCTCGACTCCGGCATCAGCGAGACGGAGCACTCGGCGCTCGATCGGGCGCAGCACGCTGTGTTCGATGACATGGCCTGAGCTCAGAGCCTTCACCCTACTGGCTGTCGGCGAAAGGCACCGCTTCAGACGGGGATCAACTCTCCGTCCACCGCACGAGCGCGCTCGTAGGCGCGCGCGAGTCGGTCCCGAGCGTCGTCGATCTTCTGCTGCGTGAGCTCTTCGACCGCGAGCAGCTGTCGAACTGCGTCACTTGCTTCGACGAGCTCGCGGTGTGCGGCAACGACTTCAGCTCGTTCAATCACATCCTTCAACTTACTGCGTCGTTCGGTCGCGCTGAGAAGAGCTGATCGCGCGATGTGAGATCGGACGGGTGTGCCGAGAATGCGCTATCGAAGCTGACCACCAGCGGCGACGAGCTCTGCACGAGCCACTACGAGCAGTGGGTCACGAAGAAACATGTTCGTCGTCGAGGAGCACGGCAAGGTCGTGATCGCACATCCGGCCACCGTTCCGGTGCGGGCGCCTTCTTAGCGAAGACGGAGCATTCCGATCCGGCATCATGGGACCATGACGGTTTGGGAGTATCGCGTCGTCTCGTTACCGAGGTTCGTAGAGCCAACGATCTCCACTGACCCTTCCGCCGCGGTCGAAGTGCTCAACGAGCAGGGCGCCGGCGGATGGGAGGCGGTCGGCATGACAGTCCTCCCCAACGGAAACGTCGCGGTGTTGCTCAAGAAGCCCAAGACCGACTCGTAGTGGCGGGAGTCGCTTCCGCACCCGGACCGGTTGTGTCGCGAGCACTCAGCTCGCCCGACCCACCTGAGTGACGTTGTCGGGCGAGACTGTGCCGATGATGAAGCTGTTCCAGGTGAATCTGCTCGTCGATGACTTCGCGATGATGGTCGCGTTCTATCGCGACCGCCTTGGGTTCCGGACGATCGACGTCGATCCGGGTCCGCCAGCTGAGCCGATGGTCAACTGGGCGTCGTTCGACACTGGTCATGCGATCCTCGAGCTCTTCGACGTCGCGACGTACGGCGACCGACAAGAGCACCTGAGCGCCAATCGCCAGGCCATTCAGCTTTGTTTCCTGGTCGATGACGTGGCGGCCGCGCCGCGCGGCTGACGGCCGAAGGGGTGACGCTCGACGCCGTCCTCGAAGAGGAATGGGGCAAGTTCGCCGGCTTCGCCGACCCGGAGGGCAACCGCCTTCAGATCTACGAGGTATTCCACGCACATCCAGATGCTGATTCATGAGGCCGCAGCTGCCGACCAAGCTCCGTATCGGGGTCTGGCGGTAGTTCACCCACCTTCCTGACGGTCCTTGTCGGGCGAGGTCGTCGTTGTGGTGCGTGCGAGCACCACAACGGGCAATCTGCGTGCGTGACGATCGGCGACCACGCGATGGACGCCGTGGCGCGGCACCCTCTGGTCAGCCGCGTCCGGCTCGTTGGTTCACACGCTACGGGAGCACCGACGGCGTTCTCGGATTGGGACTTCGCCGTCGAGACGGATGACTTCCAAGCCGTAGGTCGGGTAATGGATCGCCTCGTCGCACCGCTTCGTCCTCTGGCTCAGCAATGGGACCCGCTCAGCGAGACCTGGTGCTGGATGGCGATACTCCGCGGTCCGATCAAGCTCGACTTCATCTTCGCCGAGCCCCATGAGAGCGAGCCGCCCTGGCTACCAAATGCGGGCAATCTCGACGCGATCGACGCTCACTTCTGGGACTGGGCGTTATGGCTTCGCTCGAAGCAAGCGAGTGGAAAGGCCGACACGGTTCGAAGCGAGCTAGGGAAGATGTTCGTCCACATCCTCCATCCGATGGGCGTTCAGTCCACATCGGCATCGATTAATGAGGCGGTCGAGAGCTATCTCGCCGCGCTCGATCGACTCGAAGGCACGTTCGGCGTATCGGTGCCCCGAGAGCTTCGACGCGAGGTTGCGCGCACACTCGACGCCAACGCCTAGTAAATCGGCGCACCGCCGCGCCGCATTTGCCGTTCTGCGCCTGAGCCGACGCACATGTCTGCTGAACATTGTCGGGCGAGGTCGTTGTTGTGGTGCGTCCCGCGTAACTGCGCCAGAACGGGCAATATGCGCTCACCGCCCATAGCAGCGATTCGAGGCGAGGAGGATGCATGGGAGTTGAACAGGAAGCGGCGGTACGCGCCTTCATGGCCGAGTTTGAGACAGACCCGTCGGACTCGGCGCTGTACGTAGAGCGGCTGCTCAGTCACATGGCCTCGGACGCGCGCTACCAGGTCATCGCATGGCACGAGCCATTCGTGGGCCATGACACGATCCGCGCCGAGTTGCGTCGACAGGAGTCGATAATTCGTGACGTTCGAATCGAGATCCTGATGATCGGATCGGTCGGGGACGTCGTCTTCACGGAACGAATCGACTCGCTGCTTCTCCGCGGCAAGCCAATCGCGGCTCATATCGCGGGCGTCTTTGAGGTCGACGCCGAGGGCAAGATCGCGGCCTGGCGCGACTACTCGGACACTAGAGAGGTGTCGCCCTAGCCTCAGGCAAGCGAGGGGATGAGCGGCATCGCCTGACACCTGTCTAAGCGACGTTGTCGGGCGACACCGGTGTCATGCTGCGTGCGCAAACGCTCCCGAGTGGGCGATCCGCGAGTCGGAGGGCAATCTCATGAGTGACACGCCAGGCGGGCACGGCGGTCGGGTCCAGATCGGCATTGTCGTAACCGACCTCGATCGAATGACGGGCTTCTACACGGACATCCTCGGCCTGACGCACTTTCGTGACGTCCCTATCAGTGGCGGCACGCTGAAGCAGTTCGTACTCGGCGATGCAAGCGTCAAACTGCTTTCCTACGACGAGCCACCTCAACTCGCCAACCCGCCCGGTGGTCCTGTAGCTGGAGCAACGGGGCTTCGCTACCTCACCGTGGAAGTTGACAACGTCGCAGCGACGGCGGACAGCTACGCGGTGGCGGGATGCTCGATACCAATGCCGCTGTTCGACTACGAGGGTGCTCCGGTGGCCATCGTCGAAGACCCCGAAGGCAATTGGGTGGAGTTGATCCAACAAGTGCGCTGAGCCTGGCAACCCCGAGTAGGTCAGCCGCAGGCCACCTGACCCATGGGTCTGGCAATCATTGTCGGGCGCGAACGCTGCGTTCGTCCTCGCCCGGTGGGGGCGGGCAATGGTCTCCTCACGGAGCAGGAGTTCGCCGCTCAGCAAGCGAAGTCCTCAACACCTGAACGCAGCTGCTCGCGCAGCGCGTTTTCATCGCCGCGACGGACATCGGGACGCTCGTCTATGGTGTCGCTCATGGGAATGAGGCGAAGGTCAAGGCGCCGTGGGCTGCTCGTCGGAGCCGCAGCAGGAGCAGCGGTCGCGCATCACCGCGGCAGGGCAGAAGAAGAAGAGCAGCAGCCTGAACCTCAGACGCAATATGCGCCACCTCCCGCCGACCCAGCGGACCAGATCGAACACCTCGCCCAGTTGCACGCATCGGGCGCACTCAGCGACGACGAGTTCGCGTCGGCCAAGGCGAAGGTCCTCGGGACCTGAACTGCGTCGCCATGACCAAGGGGTGTTCAGCGGGGATGACGACACGACAGGCGGCCTGCGATGAGTGAATCACGCAAAGACCGTGATGGTGCAGGCGCTCGAGGCAGAAGTTGGCAGCGCCTCCGTTGATCTTGGCGAGCTGTTTACCGACGATGTCGTCGGTTGGTCGCCGTACGCGAGCGTTTCAGGGCTGACAGCACTCGCTGAGCTCTCCGACCCTCCGAGAGATCGCATTCTCCAACGTCGCGATCGTGTTGCGAGGCGTCGACGAGGTCGGCAACAGGGTGTACGCCGAGTGGCTGATCGAAGCCGATCACACCGGGCCACTCGTACTCGACGAGGATGTCGTGTCGACGCAACGGGACGGCATGTTCAGTTGGCTGGCGTCAGCGTTGCCGACTTTCGCGAGGGAAAGATCCGGTCTTACCGAACGTACTTCGATGACCTCTCGATGCTCGAGCAGATCGTCGGCGTCTGACCCTCAGTTCGATGAACGATGCCGCGCCAGAAACGAAGAGAGATCGACGCTACAGTCGCTTCGCGACCTTATCGTCGCGACCGGAAACGGCGGCCGTGTGCCTCTCGACCAGGTTGCAACCATTTCCTACGAGATGGAAGAGCCGTTGATCTGGCGGAGGAAGCGCCTGCCCACGCTGACAGTGCAGGCCGACGTGGCGCAGGGCCTTGAGGCGGCAACGATCATTGAGCGTCTCGAGAAGCCCATTGAGGAATTCAAGGCAGCACTTCCCGCTGGCTATTCCGTGACGCTTGGCGGCACTGCGGAAGACAGCGAAAAGTCCCTGGCCAGTATCGCCGCCATCGTGCCGCTGATGCTGGCATTGATGACAATATTCCTCATGGTGCAGCTGAAGAGCTTCCAGCGGCTGGCGCTAGCGCTGCTCACAGCGCGCCGCTCGCCATGATCGGCGTGACAGCTGCCTTCCTCTTGTTTCAGGTGCGGCCATGGGCTTCGTGGCGATCCTCGGCATCATCTCGCTGATCGGCATGGTGATCCGCAACTCGGTCATCCTGATCGTGCAAATAAGCGACCAGAACATCGATGAAGGCGAAGCGCCATGGAACGCGGTGATCAACGCCACCACCCACCGCGTGCGGCCCATCCTGCTGTACTGCCGCTGCGGCAATCCTCGGCATGATCCCTATTGCCTCCAGCGTGTTCTGGGGTCCGATGGCCTACGCCATAATGGGAGGCCTGGCGGTTGCAACCACCCTCACACTGATCTTTCTGCCAGCACTCTATGTGGCCTGGTTCCGGATCAAGCCGCCTGTCGAGGCGGAACCCAGAGAACCACTGCCCGCGGGACTGCTGCTGGCGGCCGAATGAATTCATCTAAACATTTGAAAACGGAGATTTGAAATGACCAAAACTATCCAAACTTCATGCGCCATTGCCGGCGGAGGCCCTGCGGGCCTCATGCTCGGCCTCATGCTCGCCCAGGGCCGGCGTCAAGGTTGTCGTGCTCGAAAAGCACGTCGATTTCCTGCGCGACTTCCGCGGCGACACCATCCATCCCTCTACCATGCAGACCATGGAAGAACTCGGCTTTCTGGATGAGTTTCTCGAAGCTGCCCCACGTGCCGGCCTCCCGCTTTTTCTCTCAATTTTGGGAACGACACGGTGCCGCTTGCCGATTTTCCAAGCTCGAGGATGTGAAGACGCCTTTTCATCGCCATGATGCCGCAGTGGGATTTTCTCAATTTCATAGCCGCCAAGGCAAAAGCCTTCCCGAACTTTGAGCTGCTGATGGAGACCGAGGCTCAGGATCTCATCTCCGACAATGGCCGTGTGGTTGGCTTAAAAGGCTTGC
This sequence comes from uncultured Acidimicrobiia bacterium, assembly GCA_963731815.1. Taxonomy (GTDB): domain Bacteria; phylum Actinomycetota; class Acidimicrobiia; order IMCC26256; family PALSA-555; genus DATBSK01. The sequence goes on from CAVSWW010000011.1 coordinate 823,611, forward strand.
AGCACGGTGTTCCGTTGGAGATTCGCGCTGACGTTACCATTGCCGCTGACGGTCGTGGATCAGTTCTGCGGGCAAAGGCCGGGCTTGAAGTTGAAAGCCATGGGGCCCCATTGACGTCTTATGGTTCCGGCTGCCGCGCCGCGCGGAGGACAGCAACCAGGCCCAGGCCCAGTTCCGCCCCGGCAAGATCGTCATCGCCCTGAACCGTGGTGACTACTGGCAGTGTGCTTTCGTCATTCCCAAGGGTGGCAATGATGCCATCCGCGCACAGGGCCTCGACCATTTCCGTGCATCGATCAGCGAGGTGCTGCCGATCAGCATCAAACAGACAGAAACTCTTACGACTGGGAACAGGTGAAACTGCTGTCAGTTCAGGTGAACCGGCTCAAGCAGTGGTGGCAACCAGGCTTCCTCTGCATCGGCGATGCAGCCCATGCCATGTCGCCCGTGGCAGGCGTTGGCGTTAATCTCGCCATTCAGGACGCTGTCTGCACCGCCAACACATTGGCCGCCGCTCTTAAGGCGGAGGGGTGCCGGACAGGCTCTGGCCGAGGTTCAGCAACGCCGAGAATGGCCCACGCGGATGACGCAACGCCTGCAGCTTGCCGTGCCGAGCCATCTCGCCAAGGCCCTCGCGAGCAAGGATACCTTTCGGCCCCCTTTTGTCCTGCGCATGATAGCGAAGACACCCGTCCTCAGGCGGCTGCCAGCGCGTCTGGCCTTCGGCGTGAGACCTGAGCATGTCAGCGACGAACTGCGCCCGCCCATCGCGGCATAATATGTTACACTACTCCATCGGAACGCCGAGGGCCAAGAACACGCCCTCGGCGAAATGCTCATTGTCGGAGGCATGCTCAAAGGCAACGCCGTTGCCGCTCGCAAAGTCGAGGGATGAAAACTGCGGATCAACCTCAGCAATCTGCCCGATGTGGTGGCGCGCCATATCGAGATTTCCCATCTGCGCATAGCACGCTGCAAGCCAGGTCAGCATCCAGGGCGGCAGAGGCGGAGTGAGCTCTATCATCTCAGCCGCCTTAGCGTACTCTCCTAGAAGATAGAGGGCAAAGGACCGGTCGTGCTCATACCATTGCGGATGAATGGGATTGAGCTTCACTGCCCGGTCCATCCATTGCATGGCCTCGATTGGCTTGCCTCGAAGGGTTAGAAGATAGCCCATCTGCTCGAGAGATTCCGCGTCATAGGGGTTCAGATCAATGGCGCGACGCATGTGGTATTCGCAGAACATGCTCCTGGCGGTACATTTGGATGAAGGAGAGCACGCGATGCACCACCGGCTGGTCGGGTGACAGGCCGGCGGCCCTTGTAGCAGTCTAAATCTCATGCAGCTTCACGCGCTGCGCCCGGCCGAAGCCAGCTTTCATCACTCGCGTATAGGCGAGCTGGGCCAGGGCAAGCCCGCTGCCCAGGGTTTTTGGCCACGGCCGCTTCCAGGAGCCTTTCACTGTCGTCGAAGCTCTCGCTGTTGTTGCCGCGCGCAACCGCCACGCCGCGCAAGAGTAGGTCATTGGCCGCGAGGTCCTCGACCGGTTTGCTGTAAGTACGCCTGACGCTTGCGTCCTCGAGGCGGAAGGCGAGGCTGGCAATAATCTGCTCGGCAATCTCGTTCTGAATGTCTAAGACCGTGTCGGCATTGGTTTCGTAGCTGCTGCCCCAGAGCTGGCTCAGCTTATGGGCATCGACGAGGTTGACGGTAACGCGGAAGCCCTTGGCGGATGGCCGCGCGGTTCCTTCCACAAAGAAGTTTGCGCCGAAAGCTGTGTGGGCTGACGTCCATGACGCACGGTCCGCCGAGTGGAACATGAAGCTCGACTGTCTCGCCGTCACCGACACAGTTCCGAAGCGCGCCAAGCCGTTGATAATGTCTTCCACAAAACCGTCAATGACCGGTGTCAGTGCGGTATTGCCTGTTTCATTGGCAAAGCGCAGGACGGCGACTCCAGCTACTGCTTCGCCGCGAGTTTTCCGGCGCATTGCCCACCAGAATGTAGCCGCGTCGCGAGACATTGCGCAGGACCGACTGGTCATTATCGCCGATAGCCTTGCGGATCTCCCGGATGGCCTGGATCAGCAAATCCTCGGTGACGAATACACCAGGCCAGGCGGCGTCAAACATCTCCTGTTTTGAGACAACGCGTCCCAGGTGAGTTGCAAGCAGCGTAAGCAGAGCGGTGGCCTTCGGGCGCAGGTAGTGCTGCTTGCCGCCACGGACCAGCACACCCTTTTCGATGTCAAAGGCCGAGTCCCGAAACGGACAGCGGCCGACGTTGCTCTGCTTTGCATCCTGTTGTGTTCCCTGCTACCTACAACAAGCGGGCTCCGCACGATGCAATGAAATATCCGCGCTGGCAAGCGCGGCGCGTGCGGTACAACTTGGCTGCTGTTAAAGGACCGTTCCCATTTTTTAGCTCCACCAGCCAACAGACTTGCCAGCTTCTACTATGACGTACCGAACGTACCACCTATGGAGGCGGCGGCCGCATGGTAGATCTCTTGTAACGGGCGGAGTCACTTCGTCTTTCAAGAATTGTGCAAACATTTCCGCATAGGCGGGAACCCAGCGCGACAGCGGCGGCCGGTTTTCAATGATGTCCCCGGCTGCCCGAGAATACGCTTTTCATCCAGAGCGCGGCTTGCCTCATTGTCGGGGCAGAGAAGGTAGAAGTCTCCGGCGTCAATGCGCTCGAAGGCAAAGTCGATTGTCTGGTCTGCGGCCCCGGCGCCGGGCGGTTTCTTCCGTACGGCCCTTTGCCGTAAGTTCCGTAAAGACAAACCCTGGTATGAGAAGATGGGCTTTGATTTTGCAGTTCGGCGTATTTCTGAGCTCATGGGCGAGGGCCTCGGTAAACACCTTCACCCCGGCCTTTGAAACATTATAAGCCGGGTCGCCCGGTGGGGTGGTTATTCCCTGTTTTGATCCGGTGTTGATCACCAGCCCTGGGCGGCCCCGTTCAATCATCTCAGGCAGGAAAACCTGGCTGCCATTGATGACGCCCCAGAGGTTCACGTCGAGAATATGCCTCCAGCTTTCAGCCGGTCCAAACATGGTACTTCCAGGCTGGATACCGGCGTTATTCATCAGGATGTCGGTGCCGCCAAATCTTTCACCCACCAGGGTCTTCAGTTTTCGCAGTTGGTCAATGCTGCTGACATCTGTTTCCTGCGTCATGATGCTGGACGCCCCATCGGGGGCAGGAGCGCCGAAAGGCGTGAGGCAGCAAGGGAAAGCCGGTCAACGCCCCTGTCAGCGATGCAGACCTTGAGGCCCTGACGGGCGAAACGGCTTGCCGCCGCAAACCCGATGCCCGCGGCTCCGCCTGTTATGACCGCTACGGAGTTATTGTTGAAATCTGCAATTTGCATAATTTTGATTCACCTGATGGCTGGATGCTCCACTAGCCCATAAAGCCCATCGCGAGCAAAATTTTTGTGAAGGTGAATTCCGACCCTATGGAACCAATTTCTGGGCCGGGTGTTGTGGTACAGGTTGTCTATTCCCCCGCAATCCATGACAACCCCTGCAAGGCTATGGTCCTAGCGTCCCGCCCCCCGCACACCTAGGACCATAGCATTTAAAGCGGGCGAAAACTCGACAAAGGTATGGCAAGGCCATGAACGTGCGCACTGACAAACGAGAGATTGAAATAAAGGCTAAAAGCAAAGGGATGTTTCTCAGCCCGTGGGTAAATAATGATCCAACCATCCCGGAAAAGGCAACCTATTGGCTTGTGGATGAGATGACGGATTTGCCGGTCATTGTTGATCCGGTGGCGCTTGAACAGATTGATGAGATGCTCAACCGACTGCCAGATAAAGACCCAGGCGAGGCGCGGGCCGATCCAGTGTATGGTGATGGAACTGAAGCTTGAATTCGGCCGGTTCTTGCCGGGGAACTGCGCCTGAGAAATCATAAAGCAGTCAGATAATGCCTCTGATGTCCGCCGCGACTTCGGCCAGATCGTCGTTGAGTTGGTGGTCGCGGCCGTCGAGCTTGCGCACATGCGCCTCTGGTATGGCCTCCTTGTAAAGATCGACATGCGCGAACGGGGCAGTGTCGTCGTCGCTGCCATGATAGAGATGGATCGGCGTGGCTCGAGGCAATCGTGCGCCGAGGTCCGTTTCGGCTCGAGATCTTCGCTCGGCCATCCGCCAGGCCCGACAAAGGGCGCCGCGATCAGGAAGACTCCGCTAAGCTTTCGGTTCGGGCGGCGCCTCGGCAAGCGCGTTGATCAGAATCGTGTCGCCAACCGAATGGCCGACCAGGATCGCGCCATCGTCGAGGAGGGCGATCTCATCCGCGAGCGCGGCCTTCCACGCGGGATAGCCGGGATCGGTCTCGTTCGGCATGCGCGGGTAGCGGACGTCGTAGCGTGTCCAAGTTCGCGCCCCAGGCCGCGACGAGCTTGTTGTCCCATTCGTCATGGGTCCCTGCGCCTCCGCCTTGGATGAACAGGATTTGCTTCGTCATGACTTGGCCGTTCCACGATGAGTGCAAAGAGAAAAGTGAAGGCCTGCCGTTAATACAACGGCTACCGGTCGACAATCAACTGCCTGGGTGGTCCGCTTCCCAAAGCTTGGCGTAGGAAGGCTGGATCAAGCTGTGGTATGTCTATTTGCTTCGCGGAGTTTTCATCATGGACCAGGATAAATTGACCGGCGGCGCGGATCTCTTGGGAAGGCTGCTGCTGGCCGCTCTCTTTTTGATCGATGGCTGGATAGCTGTGAACAATTATGCTGCTACGGCGGAATGTAGCACAGTTTGGCGTGCCGTCCCTATTGCTGGTTCCGGCCCTGATACTTCAGGTGGGCGGTGGCTTGCTCGTTGCTGTCGGATGGAACACCCGTCTGACGGCCCTTGCACTGTCTCTCTTTTGTATTTCAACTGCGGTCATATTTCACAATCAGTTCGAGGAACTCAACGAGGCAATCCATTTCTGGAAGGATTTGGCAATCGCCGGCGGCTTTCTCGTGCTTGCCGCCCGTGGCGCAGGACCTTTTTCTCTTAATTCATATTTGAGAAAAGCTGCGGTGTGAATTCGAGGCAATGAACCGGTTGCAGCG
>CAVSWW010000012.1:0-173842 GCA_963731815.1 uncultured Acidimicrobiia bacterium
CTCGCCCCTGGTCAGGACCCGCCTCTGGCCAAGTTCAATCTCTTGTTCAAACCATCCCGGGGTTCATTGTGCCTTGCCTCTGCGCTGATGTTCAGGACCGTTCGCCGTCGTCAGCCCGACACCGAACCTGGCTCTGACCTGCCGTGATGGTCCGTGGCCGTCCGCTTGGGTTCGGCGCGGCGACGCTTCCGCAACCTAGAAGCCGTGGGTTCAAGTCCCATCACCTCCCTGGCGTTGTTGATCTGACAACACGCCACGGCACTCTCCTCCGATTGCTGGGATACTGCACGTTCGCTGTCCGGGCGAGCGGGGGATCGGGTGGCGGCTTGGCCCGACGGGGACGGTCACGTTCCTGTTCACGGACCTCGAGGGGTCGACGCGGCTGTGGGAGGAGCACCCCGAGCGCGATGCGCGACGCGCTGGCGCGCCACGACGAGATCCTGCGCGACGCGGTCGAGGAAGCACGACGGCGACGTCGTGAAGACGACCGGCGACGGCCTGCATGCGGCGTTCGCGAGCGCGCCGAGCGGCGGTCGCCGCGCTCGAAGCCAGCGGGCTCTACGAGCGAAGACTGGCGGCGTGCCCGAACCGCTGCGCGTGCGGATGGGCATCCACACCGGCGACGCCGAGTTGCGCGACGGCGACTACTACGGCACCGCGGTGAACCGGGCCGCGCGGATCGCGGCGCCGGCCCACGGGGGTCAGATCGTCGCGTCGCACGCAACGCGGATCTCGTGCGCGACGACCCTGTCGGCCGATCACGCTCCGTCGACCTCGGCGAGCACCGGCTGCGCGACCTCGGCCGGCCCGAGCACATCTTCCAGCTGGCGACGCCGGGTCTGCGCGACGACTTCCCGCCGCTGCGCTCGCTCGACGCGTATCCCGGACAACCTGCCCGCGCAGCTCACGAGCTTCGTCGGGCGCGAGCGCGAGCTGGCCGAGGTGTCGCGCCGCTGCTCGACGCGCGCGCGGCTGGTGACGCTCACCGGCGCCGGCGGCATCGGCAAGACGCGCCTCGCGCTCCAGGTGGCCGCCGACGTGCTCGACGAATTCCCGGACGGCGTCTGGTTCGTCGAGCTCGGCGCCGGTGCTCGAACCCGGCGCTCGTCGCCGCAGCTCGCGCGCCGCGCTCGGCGTTGCGCGAGCGCGCCCGGGCACGATCGCGGACGCGATCGTTGGCGCGCATCTGCGCGACCAGCAGCTCCTGCTCGTGCTCGACAACTGCGAGCACCTGGTCGACGCCGTGCGCCGAGCTCGTCGACGCCGCTGCTCGACGCGTGCGCCGGAGATGCGCGTCCTCGCGACGAGCCGCGAGGCGCTCGGCGTCGCGGGCGAGGCGACTGTCGCGGTGCCGCCGCTGTCGCTGCCGGCTCGAGCACGGCGACGGCGCTCGCGCGCGCTGCTGCGACTACGAGGCGGTGCGGCTGTTCGTCGAGCGCGCCCAGCCGGTCAAGCCCGGCTTCGTGCTGACCGAGCGCCGACGCGCCGGTCGTCGCCGAGATCTGCCGCCGGCTCGACGGCATCCCGCTCGCCATCGAGCTCGCGGCCGCGCGGTTGCAGCGTGCTGGCTCCGGCCGAGCATCCGCGCCGGCTCGACGACCGCTTCCGGCTGCTCACCGGCGGCAGACGCACCGCGCTCCGCGCCAGCAGACGCTGCGCGGCGCGATCGACTGGAGCTACGGGCTCCTCGACCCGGCCGAGCAGCTCCTCTTCGCTCGGCTGTCGGTCTTCGCGGGCGGGTTCACGCTCGAGGCAGCCGAGGCCGTCGGCTGCGAGGCGATCGACGTCGACGTCCTCGACCTGCTGGCGCGCCTCGTCGCCAAGTCGCTGGTCGTCACCGACGACACCGACGACCGGGATCCGCTACCGCCTGCTCGAGACGCTGCGTGACTACGCCATGGAGCGCCTGGGTGAGCTCGACGACCCCGCTGCGGCGGGAGCCCGGCACACGGCCCACTTCCTCGCCGAGGTCGAGGCGACCGGCCCGATGCTGCGGGGCGCCGACGACCAGGCCGGTGTCGCCCGGCTCGCGGCCGAGCAGGACAACCTTCGCGCCGCGCTCGGGTGGGCCCGCGTTCAGCCCGATCCGGCGACGTTCGTGCGCCTCCTCCACGTGGGCTCGGCTTCTACTGGACCGTCGTGGGCGACTTCCGCGAAACCGCCCAATGGCTCGACCCCGCGGGCCTCGAGCGGGCCGCGGGGTTCCCCGCTGAGGTTCGAGCCAGCTCCCTCACGTACGCCGGAAGCGGCGCCAACGGTCTCGGCCGCGTCGACGAGGCGATCCGTCTCCAAGAGGAGAGCATCACCTGCTCACGCGACGCCGGGTTGCCGCCGATACCGAATGCGCTGTCGATGCTCGGCGTGACCGCGGTCGAGTCCAACCACCCCGAGGAAGCCGTCGCTCGCTGTGAGGAGGCGGTCGCCGCGGCCCACGAGCTGGGCGACTCGTACGCCGAGCTCTACGTGCTGAACACATGCTCGCCACTGTGTGCAGCGTCACCGACGTTGAGCGCGGGCGGGCCCTCGCCGACGAAGTGGTGGCAGGTGCCCGGCGGCTCGGGAGCCGCTACGTGCTCGGGGCTGCGCTCCAGGCTGCCGGCATCGCCCGGGTCGGCAGTGAGCCGGAGCTGGCGGTTCGACTGCTCGAAGAGGCCGAACAGGCCGTCCCCTCCCGCAACTCCTTCGTGCGGAGCCAATCCCCGTTCTTCCGTGGCATCGCGTACCTCCGGCTCGGCCAGATCGCCAAAGCCGCGGCCGCGCTGCGCGTGGCGCTTCGGCTCACGCAGGCGCTGGGCAGCGACTACTTCTCCGCCAACGTGATCAACGTGTCCGCGGCGATCCTGGCGCGCACCCGAACCCGACGCCGCGGTCCAGCTCCTGGGGGCCCTCGAACGGGTCCGGGCCGAGTCGGGCATCGAGGGGGCGCCCGCCGACGTCGTGTCCCGGCGCGCCACCCGCGCTCGGCTCGAGCAGCTGATGGATCCGAGCGAGTTCGCCGACGCCTGGGCCCGGGGCGCCGGGATGAGCATCGACGACCGGCGGCGTTCGCGGACGCCGCGCTCGCGACGCTCGAGACCTGAACGCGCGCTCCGGTCAGGCTCCAGGATGTGGACGCAAGGCTCACGCGGTCGCGGCGGGCACCTAACCGAGGGGCGTGGAGTCCATCGCGCGTCCATCGCACGTCCATCGCGCGCGTCGACGTTCAAGGCTGTTCGTCAACGTTCAGCGTAAGACTGAATCGGCACCTGACCTGCCGTGATGGTCCGTGACCGTCCGCTCGGGTCCGACGCGAAGACGTTCGCAACGTAGAAGTCGTAGGTTCGAGTCCCATCACCTCCACTCTCATCACCATCGGGTGAACGGATGAGCATCGAGGCGAGCTTCAACTATCGGCGCATCGACGAACGACTCACGACCTCGGGGGTCGTCGGCGTCGACGACCTCAACCGCCTGCGCGACGAGGGCTACGAGGCCGTGATCAACCTCATGCCCGACACCGAAGGGCCCGGTGGCGTCGATGAGGCCCGCATCGTGCGAGACCAGGGCATCGACTACGTGTACATCCCGGTCGACTTCAACGCCCCGACGCGGGCTGATCTCGCGGCGTTCGCAGCCGCGATGGATGCGAAGGCGAACCGGAAGGTCCACGTGCACTGCGCAGCGAACTACCGGGTCAGCGCCTTCTACAGCCTCTACGCGCAGGAGCGGGGACTGTGCTCCGAGGACGAGGCGGAACGGCTCGTGCGTGACGTGTGGGACCCGGCCGAGTTCCCCGCATGGGACGAGTTCGTCTCGAGTGAGCGCACCCGAATTCGCGACGCGTCTGATTCGCCCTAGCCTCGGTCCGCATGACGGACAAAGCGGTGTTCAGCGACGACGAATGGCATGCCGTGACGGACGCGCCCCTGCTCGTCACGGCCGCGATCTTCTACGCCGGCGAGCACGGCCCGATCTCGATGGTCAAAGAGGCGAGCGCGAGCGCGCGGTCGATCTCGAAGCCCGGTGAGCGTGGCGTCGCGAACGAGCTCATCGGGCAGATCGTCGCCGAGGCGAACACCAAGGAGGCGCGCGCGGAGCTGAAGGAGCATCGCGGTCCGACGCCTCAGGCCGCGATCGAGAGTGCGCTCGAGGAGCTCGAGCCGGCTGCCGCCGCGCTGAAGAAGCTGCCCGACGACGAGGCGGCGCAGGTCGCGGCGTGGTTCCTCGACATCGCCAGAGCGGTCGCCGCGTCGGCCAAGACGGTCAACCCCGACGAGCAGGCGACGATCGAGAAGCTCGCCACGCTCTTCGGCGTCGACGCCGCCTGAGCGCCGCGCCGGGCCGCCGGCTCAGCGTTCGTCGACGTTCCCGCTCAGGACCGGCTTGACGTCGAGGATCGGTGTCCCGTCGATCGCCTCGAGTGACCGGACGGTGATGCGTCGACCATCGGTGGACGTGACCTCGACGCGGTGGAGGCCGATCGGGTTCGGCCGGTCGGCCGAGCGAGTGCTGAACACTCCTCAGCGGTGGTCTCGAGGTGTCGTCGCGCGGGTGGACGCGCAGCAGGTCGCGTCGGGCACGGTCGAGCCAGGTGATGACGATGATCTCGTCGCCGGCTTCGATGTCGCGAAGTCCTTCGAGGACGTTCGCATCGAACACGAGCTGCGCCTCGGGCGCGCCCTCGTCGCCTTGCCGAGGGGCGAGCTGCGCATCGGTGAGGGACGACTCGACGCGTCCGATCGGTTCGAGCTCGATGGGCATCGTCGCCCACCTCCTACGGATCGACTTCGGCGTGTCCGTGCACTGTGGTCCTCCAGTCGTCGCTCGTCATGTCTAGATTCGACTCGATGAATGGATCCGTGACGGCACGCATCGAGGCACCGACCTCTGTCGGTCTGGGCAATCGTCAGCGACGTGACACGGATCGGTGAGCTGAGCCCGGAGACGTTCGACGCGGAGTGGACCGACGGGGCGACTGGTCCGGCGGTCGGCGCGCGCTTTCGGGGGCACGTCAAGCGCAACGGGCGCGGACCCACGTACTGGACGCGGTGCCGGGTCACGGTCTGCGAGCCCGAACGCGCCTTCGCGTTCGGGGTCGAGACGGGCGGCAAGGTCCTCAACACCTGGCGGTACGACCTCGCGCCGCTCGACGGCGGCGCGGCGACCGAGATCACCGAGTCGTTCACGCTGACGCCCACCGTGGCGATGCGCGTGTACTGGGCGCTCTTCGGCTGGACCCGCGGCCGTACCAACGAGCGCGGGATGACCCAGACGCTCGACCGGGTGAAGACGATCGCCGAGGGCGCGGCCAGGTACGGCGCGCGCGGTGAGCTGAGCGGTCTTCCCGTACGCGGTCGACAAGCGGTTCGTCGCCATCTGGGGGCCGTTCGGCCTTCGGCCGTCGAAGGACGGCGTGACGCTGACCGACGACGGACGCGTTGTCGCGACGTACGGGTTCAGCAGCCTCGAGACGTCACTCGACAACGTGGCCGGCGCGCACATCACGCGCGGCTACCACTGGTGGAAGGCCATCGGCGTGCGCGGCTCGTTCGAGGACGACGGGCTGACGTTCGGGACGAACACCGACGGCGGCGTCTGCGTCCACTTCCGCGACAAGGTGAAGGGCCCGATGCGGCGATCGTGGTCCGCGCTCACGGTGACGGTCGTGGACCTCGACGGTCTCGTCGCCGCGCTGAATCGGACGACCGGAGGTGCTCCGACGGCCGACGCGTAAGGCCGGGAACCGTGTTCGGGCGGCCATCCGGACGAGTGGGTACCGTTATGGGTGCTGGGCGCCGCGGAAGCGTGCGCGATGACCACACCTCACCCGTCTCCCCAACGGCCGGATCGTGCGGCCGAGGCGCTCGCCGCGCTCGTCGACGAGCACCTCGAGGTCGACCGTGACGTCATCGCCCTCGCGGCCGAGACGTGGGCGATCCACGGGTACCTCGCGTACGAGGGTGAGGTGATCGCGGCGACGTTCGCCTCCGAGCGCGAGGCGTGGGCCGGGATCTCCCTGCTGGAGGAGATCCAGCGTCGCGCCACGCGCTAGCGCGCACCGTCCGAGTCGAAGCGCCAGCGCGTCGCACCGCCTGGCTCGACCGTCGAGAGGGCCGTCGCCACACGCGGCGTCAGGCGGTAGACGAGCCAGGGCGGCGGACCGGCCGACGGCGCGCTGAATTCGGCCGTGATCGCGCGGCCCGACTCGTCGACTCGCGCCGGCCAGCCTTCGTCGGCCCAGCGCGCGGCCATCGCGGCGACCGTCTCCGGATCGTCGACGGGCCGGGCCTCGCCTTCGACGACGAGGTCGAACTCGTGGGCGGACACGCTCAGGGTGCACCGTGGGTCGCGTGCCAGGTTCCGCCCCTTGCGCGTCGAGGCGCCGGTCTCGAACCAGAACGCGCCGTCGACCCAGAGCGCGCCGATCCCCGTGACGTGGGGAGTTCCGTCCCCGTCGATCGTGGCGAGCCAACAGGTGTGGCGGTTCGGGCCGCCGGTGTCGGGCGCCTGAGTGAAGCCGAGGCCGAGGCGTTCCTCGATCGGTCCCCACTCGAGCGTCGGGAGCTCGTACAGATCCGCCAGATTCTTCGCTTCCATGAACGCTTCGACCTCCTGCGGGCGAGGAACTCATCGCGGGCGGCCGCCGCGGGGGATCACCGGGCATGCACCGCTAGCCTTCGTTCTCCCCCCGAAATCTCTCGAAGGAACTCTCGTGCGTCGACTCGGTCTCGTCCTGCTCACGTTCGTGCTCGGCACGGGCGCGCTCGTTGCGACCGCGGTGCCGAGCGGCGCCGGCCAGGCCTCGCTCGACGACGTCACCGTCAACGGCGGTGTCGGCGAAGCCCCGACGCTCGACTTCGAGTCGCCGTTCTCGGCGAAGAAGAGCGCGGACGTCATCGTCGTGCAGGGGGGCGGCGACAAGGCGAAGAAGGGTCAGACGATCACGTTCGACCTCGCGGTGTTCAACGGTCGCAGCGGTGAGCAGATCGAGTCGTCGTTCGGGAAGGGCGCGCAGTCCGTTGCGCTCGACCCGAAGTCGACGTTCAAGGGTCTCGTGAACGGGCTGACGGGCGTCGAGACCGGGAGCAGGGTGCTCATCGCGATCTCGCCCAAGGAAGGCCTGACGGAGCGGCTGATCGCGCAGCAGGTGCCGAACCTGAAGAAGTCGGACACCATCCTCTTCGTCGTCGACCTCAACGACGCGCACGACGTGCTCGAGCGCGCCGAGGGCGAGAAGGTCGCCCAGCCCGACGGGCAGCCGACGGTCAAGCTGGCGAAGAACGGCAAGCCGACGATCAAGACGCCCAAGGGCGATGCACCCACGGAGCTGATCGTCCAGCCGCTCATCAAGGGAACCGGTCCCGTCGTGGAGGCGGGGCAGACGATCACCGTCCACTACACGGGCGTGCTCTGGGGCAGCAACAAGAAGTTCGACTCGTCGTGGGACCGCGGTGATCCCGCGCCCTTCGTCATCGGTACGAGCGAGGTCATCGCCGGGTGGGACGAGGGTCTCGTCGGCCAGACGGTCGGGTCGCAGATCCTCCTCGTCGTGCCGCCCGACAAGGGCTACGGCGAGACGGGGAGCCCGAGCGGCGGCATCTCCGGCACCGACACGCTGGTGTTCGTCGTCGACATCCTCGACGCCGCCTGACGCGGGGACGTCCGACTGAGCACTCGGTCGCGCGGGTATCTCTCTCGCTCATGGCTGAGCAGGACGCGTTCGAACGGATCGTCGCGGCGCTCGAGGCGCCGATGACGATCGTCACCGCCCGCAGCGGCGACGAGGTCGACGGCTGCCTGGTCGGCTTCTCGACCCAGTGCAGCATCGAACCGCGGCGATACCTCGTGTGCCTCTCGAAGCCGAACCGCACCTCCGAGCTGGCGCGCGACGCGTCGACGTTGGTCGTCCACGTCCTGCACGATGCCGAACACGACCGAGCGCTGGCTCGGCTGTTCGGCGAGGAGACCGGCGACGACACCGACAAGCTGAGCCGCGTCGAGTGGGAGTCCGGACCGGACGGCGTGCCCGTCCTCGCGGGGTGCGACTGGTTCGCCGGACGGATCCTCGAGCGGGTCGACCTCGGCGACCACGTCGGGCACCTGCTGAAGGTCGACGGGGGGAGTGCCGAGCGCGCCGACGAGCCGTCGCTCCCCTACACGGAGGTCCGCGACCTCGACCCCGGCCACGAAGCCGGCTGAGTCACGGCGCGATCTCGAGCTCCGTGATGCGTCCGTCCTCGAGCACGAACCGGTAGCGCAGGTCGACCGGGCTGCCCGGGAAGTCACCGGCGAGATGGTTGACGACGAGCCAGGTGTCGTCGCCGGTGAGCGCCGTGCTCACGAGCGTGCGGGTGAACGTGAACTCGGCGGCCGCCGTGTCGAGCCAACCGCGGATCTCGTCCGAGCCCCTGTACTCCTTGCCGTCGTCGGCCACGTGGGCGTCCTCGCTGAAGGTGGCGAGCGCCGCGTCGGTGTCGCGGCGGTCGTGCGCCTGCTGGTAGCGCGAGACGACGTCGGGGAGCTCGGGTGTCTCGGCGATGCGCCTCGACGCTACTTCCCGGCGTTCGTCTCGGATTCCGGGTGGGCGTTGGCCTCGGCCCGCTCGGGCGTGGGTCCCACCTCTCTGCATCGCCGGCGTTTGGGGGTATACCTCGGGCGAGGGGATTCTCAGCCCCGACCGATGAGTTCCGTGGCGTGCGACCGTCCAATGAGCACACGGACCGACGGAGAACAAGGAGAGGTTCCGATGCCGAAGCCGACCACCTTCCCGAAGGGCGCACCGATCTGGGTCGACCTCATGACGTCCGATCCCGATGCCGCGACGAGCTTCTACGGCGACGTCTTCGGCTGGACCACCGAAGGACCCAACGAGGAGTTCGGGGGCTACATCAACTTCTCGAAGGACGGCGACCGCGTTGCGGGCGGGATGCTCAACGACGGGACCGCGGGCACCCCCGACATCTGGTCCGTCTACCTGGCCGTGGACGACGCCGCGAAGACGGTCGACGAGGCGACGGCACGCGGCTCGCAGGTCATCGTGCCGGCGATGGCCGTCGGTGACCTCGGCACGATGGCGGTCGTCACCGACCCCGGCGGTGCCGCGATCGGTCTCTGGCAGCCGGGCGAGCACACCGGCTTCGGCCGCCTGGCCGAGCACGGCGCGCCCGGCTGGTTCGAGCTGCACACCCGTGCCTATGACGACGCGGTCAAGTTCTACGGCGACGTCTTCGACTGGGACGTCCACGTCGCGAGCGACGAGCCCGGGTTCCGGTACACGACCTTCGGCAAGGACGAGGAGGGGAAGGCCGGGATCATGGACGGCAGCAGTCATCTGGCCGAGGGCGAGCCGTCGCACTGGCGCGTCTACTTCACGAGTGACGACGTCGACGCGAACGTCGGCGCGCATCACCGAGCTCGGTGGCACGGTCGTGCAAGGACCCGACGACACGCCGTACGGTCGGCTCGCGGTCGCAACCGACCCGACCGGCGCGCGGTTCGCGCTGGTCTCCAGCGATCGATAGCAGGGAGCGAGGACGTTGACTGACTGCTCGGACCGGTACCGCAAGGTGGCCGGCAAGTTCACCAAGGTCGCGGTGGCCGTCCCGGAAGGGGCGTGGGACAACCCGGCACCCTGCGAAGGGTGGGTCGCTCGTGACGTGGTGCGCCACATGGCTGAGTGGTTCCCGTCGATGTTCCTCGACCCCGTCGAGATCCGGGTGCCGGCGGAGCCGTCGGTCGACGACGACCCCGCCGGCGCCTGGATCGCACTCAACGACACGATCCAGCGCGCACTCGATGATCCCGCCGTCGCGTCGACGGAGTTCGAGATGCGCATGGGCACGTTCACCGTCGAGCAGGCGGTCGACATGTTCGCGACCCCCGATGTGCTCGTGCACACGTGGGACCTCGCCCGCGCGACGGGGCAGGACGAGACACTCGATGCCGACGCGGTGCACCGCCTGTACGAGGGCATGACCGAGATGGACGAGAGCCTGCTGCGCAACAGCGGGCACTACGGCCCACGCGTCGACGTCCCCGCCGACGCCGACGAGCAGACGAAGCTGATCGCGTTCACCGGCCGCACGCCGTAGCGGCCGGGATCACGCTCCGTCCGACGAGCCCCCGCCGCGGAGCGCCTTCGTCGGGTTCTCCTCGAGCTCCTGCAGCTTCTTGATCATCTTGTCGAACGTCTCGTCGAACGAGTGCTGCTTCCGGGCCCGCTTGAGCGGGTTGGCGTAGGACACGATCTGCGCGCCGACGAACTCGTGCCAGGCCCCGGACTCCTTCAGGGCGTCGGAGACCGCCCGAACCAGCCGGTGCGCCTCGACGACCTTGGCCGCCCGTCCCTCTCGGACCGGGAGGCACTCGCTCAGCGGGTCCTTCATGTACGAGTCGCACTTCTTGAGGATCGACTCGTACTGGCTGCCGGCGAGGCGCCCGTACTCGGCGTAGGCGAGCCCGAGCGTGACGTAGTGCGCGTGCTGGACGGAGTCGGCGACCTCGGCGTCGTCCTCCTTCATCGCCGGCTCCTTCTCGACGAGGTCGCGGTAGATGTTCAGCGCGACCGCCGAGCGCTCCCGGATGTTGGGCTCCTTCTCGACGTTGAGCGTCAGCATCCGCCGGGCGATGTCGTTCGGCACGACCATCGTGGGCACTCGCTTGAGGCCGAGCTCCTTCGCCGCGAGGTAGCGGTGCTGACCGTCGATCACGAGGTAGCCGTCGCCTCGGTGTCGGCGACCACCACGAGGGGCGTGAGGAAGCCGACGCGCTCGATGGAGTCGACGACGCGCTTGACGTGCGTGTCGCTCGGCTTGCGCTGGTGTGCGATGACCTCGACCTTCGTCATCGGCAGCACGGCGAACGTCACGTTGCGACGCTTGGCCGGCTCCTTGAAGACGAGCTCCGCTTCCGCACCTGCAGCGTCGGGCATCGCGGCATCGTATCGACCACGCTGCAGCGGACATGACGGCGAAGATCCTCACGACGAATCCGCGTCGCTCCCAACGCCGTATCACCTCCATGGGGGAACAGACTGCGCCGGCACGGCGGCGTCTGGGGATCGTCCGTGGTGCTCGCGATCGCCCTGGCCGCGGTCCTGCAGGCCTGCGGCGGAGGGTCGAGCGGCCAGACGACGGACACGACGCGGCCCGCTGCGACGTCGACCACTGGCGGGTCCTCCGAGGACTTCGTCGCGGAGGCGACCGACTTCCGCAACCTGCACACGATGACGAAGGTGCGCGGGTTCTACCTCGACAACCGGCTCGGCCACCTCGACGAAGCGCTGGCCGTCGCCGACTCACCCGACGGCGGCGAGTACCCCGTCGGCACGATCCTCCAGCTCGTCCCGCAGGAGGCGATGGTGAAGCGCCGCGTGGGCTTCGATCCCGCGACCAACGACTGGGAGTTCTTCTTCCTCACGGTGTCGCCCGAAGGCACGGTGATCAGCGTGCGTGGCACCGACGAGGTCCAGAACCGCTTCGGCGGCAACTGTGCGAGCTGCCACGCGCCGGCCGGCAAGCGCTTCGACTTCGTGTGCGAGGACGACCACGGCTGCGCGCCGTTGCCCATCGGCGAGGACCTCATCACCGCGATCCAGGAGTCGGATCCGCGACCCTCGTGACGCGGCGCCTCACGCTTCGGCAGGGCGCAGGTGCTCGATCGTGATCCCGTGCTGCTCGCCAAGGCGATCGGCGACGAGTGACCGATGGCACGCCTCGGGGTCGCGCTCGACGCACAGCAGTGTGGCGATCCCCTTTTCGGGCAGCATCTCGACGACGGTGTCGAGGTCGAACCGGTCGAGGACCTTGGTCGTGTACTGACGCGCGTACTCGGGCGCGAGCCGGACCCGTGAGCGCTTGCCGACGCCCTGCTGGTCGTCGTCGCGGTACTGCATCTCACGCATGGCGGTGGTGGGCGCGAGGTCGCGGAGGTGGCGGTACTCGATGCCCGCGTCGGCGAGCGCGGCCTGGAGCCGCACCGCGTTCGCCCACGAGTACTCCGCGCCGCGGACGCCACGCCGCTGTCGGACGTCGAAGACGACCTTCACCTTCGCCTTGCGCAGCGCGGCGAAGAACGTGTCGGCCGTGAAGCCGTAGACGCCGACGGTCGCGACGGTGGGCATCTAGGAGTACGTCCAGTCCGGCTGCTTCGTGGCCTGCCGCTCGTCGTAGACGGCGACGCCGCCAGAGAGGTCGCGCAGCTTCGGGACGACGAACGCGCTCGGACGCGGGCATGCACCGCTCGCGAGGTGCTCCTCGACCTCCGTCCGGAAGCTCTTGAGAATGGAGGTGACGACGAGGCGTTCCTGGATCCCGAGGTAGCAGCGGTTGGCGTCGGTGACGCGCGCGATCCAGTGCTCGAGCGCGTCGAGATCGGCGCCGTCGCCATTGCCTGCTTCGATGTGCTCGAGCGCCGTCGTGATCTCGGCCGAGCCGAGCTTGCACGGAGGGCACTGGCCGCACGATTCGACGTAGAGGAACCGCGACATCGCGTGCGCGACCGCGACCATGCACGCCGACTCGTCGAGGACGATGAAGCCGCCCGCGCCCATGGCGGAGCCGGCGGCCTCGAACCCTTCGTACGACACCGGGATCGAGAGGTCGGTCACCACCGGTGCGGCGACGCCGGGCAGCACGGCCTTGACCCGACGGCCCGCGCCGACTCCCGACGCGACCGCGTCGATCACCTCACCGAGCGGCGTGCCGAGCTCGATCTCGCCCACGTCGGGCGCGACGACGTCACCGACGACGGTGCACACGACGTTGCCGGGCGAGGCGTCCGTGCCCATCGACCGGTGCCACTCGGCTCCGCGGGCGAGGATGTGCGGCACCGACGACAGCGTCTCGACGTTGTTCACGAGCGTCGGGTTCGGCGAACGTGTGCCCTCGGTCGACTCCCACCCTGCGGTGATGTCCGTCGCGAACAATCCGTGCTCGTACGGCGGGAGCAGCCGCGGCATCGGCGGACGCCCCTCGATCACCTCGAGCAGGGCCTTCTCCTCGCCGAACAGGTACTCCTCGGGCCCCGCGACGATCGTGACCGAGCACTCGCTGGCGATCCCCGCCGTCTGCATCTCCTGGACGGCTCGGGTGACGCGCTCCAGCTCGGTGCGGAAGCTCGCCTTGAGCGCGATGAAGACCTCGCCGGCGCGCACCGCGAGCGCGGCGATCAGGATCCCCTCGACGAGCTGGTACGGGTTGGCGCGCATGAGCGCCCGGTCCTTGAACGTGCCGGGCTCACCCTCGGCGCCGTTGCACACGACGTAGCGCGTACCGGCGGGACCGGAGGCGACCGACGCCCACTTGCGGCCGGTCGGGAACCCACCGCCACCCCGGCCGCGCAGCCCGGAGTCTCGGACGACGGCGATCGTCGCTTCGGGCCCGAGCTCCTGCGCGCGTGCGAGACCGAGGCCGCCCGTCTCGGTCGCGAGGTACTCGTCGAGCGTCTCGAGCGGTGTCGTGGGCAGGAGGAACTGCGTCATCAGATCACCGCTACCCGGCACCCGAGAGCCCGAACCGCGGTGGTCGCGGTCGCGCCATGGGTACCCTCCCGCCATGCCTGATTGGCCACGCACCGAGGTTGTCACCTACACGAGGTCGCTGCTCGGGCGCTTCCGCCGCCACAACCTGACGCTCGTCGCGGCCGGGACCGCCTTCTACGGGTTCCTGGCGGCGATCCCCGCGCTGATCGCGTTCGTGTCGATCTACAGCCTCTTCGCCGACCCGGCCGACGTGCGCGAGCAGGTCGACAGCATCGCGAGCGCCTTGCCCAACGAGGTCGAGCGGTTCCTCGAGTACCAGCTGACGTCGATCATCAAGGCCGGGTCGGCCGAGATCTCGGTCACGCTCGTCGTCGCGCTCGCGATCGCGCTCTGGAGCACGTC
Organism: uncultured Acidimicrobiia bacterium; assembly: GCA_963731815.1. Lineage (GTDB taxonomy): Bacteria > Actinomycetota > Acidimicrobiia > IMCC26256 > PALSA-555 > DATBSK01. Next base: position 13,862 of record CAVSWW010000012.1, read on the forward strand.
GAGCGCGATGGCCGCGCTGGTGTCGGGCGTCCAGGTCGCCCACGACCGGCCCGGCGCGACCGGGTACGCGAAGAAGCGCGTCCGGGCACTGGGCCTGACGCTCGGCGGCATCGCCTTCGTCGCCCTGGTGCTCGTCGTCGCCACGCTGCTGCCGTCGCTGGCCGACGATGTCGTCGGCGACACGGGGGAGACGATCATCGCGATCCTGCGGTGGCCGACCCTCGCCGTCGTCATGGTGCTCGGGCTCGGGCTCCTGTACCGGTTCGCCGACCCTGTGTCGGCGCGCGGCTGGCTCGGGTTCGTGAGCCCGGGGGCGGTCGTGGCGACGGCACTCTGGCTCGTCGCGTCGATCCTCTTCTCCTTCTACACCGCGAACTTCGCGAGCTACGCCAAGACCTACGGGTCGCTGGCCGCGATCGTCGTGCTCCTGCTGTGGCTGTTCCTCACGTCCATCGCGGTGCTCATCGGCGCCGAGGTCGACGCGGCGGACTGACCGCGTCGGGTCGGGGTACTCCCTGCATACGCTCAGGCTGACCACAGCCACGACGTGCAGGATGCAGCGATGGTCAAACGGATCGGACGACGAGAGGCACTCGGCGCACTCGGCGGCGTGAGCCTCGGTGCCTTCCTGGCCGCGTGCAGCGGCGGCGGCAGCTCGTCATCGGGGATGTCGCCGACGACCACGAAGCCGAAGGCCACCACCACGACGGGCGCCGGATCGGCGACGACGGCCACCGACGGCAGCCTCACCGCGCTGTTCGACAACTCTGCGACGTGCTCGGTCACCCCCGGCGAGACCGAGGGACCGTTCTACCTCGACGTCGAGCAGATCCGCCGCGACATCACCGGAGGAAAGGACGGCACGCCGCTGCGTCTCGCGCTCCGGGTGCGTGACGCGGGCGACTGCACGCCGATCAGTGACGCGGTCGTCGACATCTGGCACGCCGATGCCGAGGGCAGCTACTCCGAGAGCAGTGAGCCCTACCTCCGCGGCATGCAGGTGACCGATGCCGACGGCATCACGCAGTTCGACACGATCTACCCCGGCGCGTACCAGGGCCGCACCGTGCACATCCACGCCAAGGTGCACCTCGACAACAGCACCGCGCTGACGACGCAGCTCTACTTCGACGACGACCTCACCGACCAGATCGTCGACACCTCGCCGTACACCGGTGCCGACGGGCGCATGCGCAACGACGACGACAACCTCTTCCTCGACCAGACCCTCCTCACGATCTCCCCCGAAGGCGACGGGTACCTCGGCGTGATGACGTTCGACGTGCGCAGCTGATCCCGGCCGTACGCACCCGCGTAGGGTGCCGCCATCGCCGACGACGCCCCGCCGCCGCACGAGATCGACGACGTCCTCACGACGACCCGCGCCGTCCGGCGGCGCCTCGACCTCGGGCGACCCGTCGACCCGGCGCTGGTCCGCGAGTGCATCTCCATCGCCCTCCAGGCGCCGACCGGTGGCAACGACCAGGGCTGGCACTTCGTGGTCGTCGACGACGTCGAGCGGCGCGCGGCGATCGCCGACGTGTTCCGCGCGGCGGCCGTCGAATACGCGCAGCGGGAACGCCCCCGCAGGCCGCGGCTGCGTGAGCGCACCGACGAGGAGCGAGCGATCCGCAAGAAGGTCATGGCGTCGTCGGCCTACCTGTTCGAGCACCTGCACGAGGTGCCGGTCCACGTCATCCCGTGCATCGAGGGTCGCGTCGACGGCGTGCCGCTGGCGGATGCCGCGACGACGTTCGCCTCCATCTATCCCGCGGTGTGGAGCTTCATGCTCGCGGCCCGTGCACGCGGCCTCGGGTCGTCGCTGACGACCGCGCATCTCGAGCGCGAGGCGGAGATGGCCGAGATCCTCGGGATCCCGCACGACGCCGTCACTCAGGTCGCGCTCGTCCCGGTCGCGCACACGGTCGGCACCGACTTCCGGCCCGCGCCCCGACGTGGCGTCGACGAGGTGGTTCACTGGAACGAGTGGTGAAGGTCTCCATCGCCGTCGCGGCGCTCGTCGCTGTGGTCGCGCTGGCCGGTCCTGCCGTGGCCAGTCCGGTGGACGTGCCGTCTCCCCCTACCGAACCTGCGCTGTTGTCGCGCGCCGACGAGGTGCGACGGCTCCAAGCCCCGTTCCTGCTGCCGCCGGATCGCGCCCCACGACTGGTGCTCGTCGGTGACAGCGTGGCCGACTCCTTCTCGCTCGCTGTGGCCGCCGAAGCCCAGCGCCGCGGCGCGTCGTTGGCGCGGAGCATCAAGCCCGGGTGCGGCATCCTCCCCGGTCTCCCCACGACGCGCTCCGGGTTCACGCCGGCCTGGGCCACGGCGTGCGCGTCCAACGTCGACGCCTGGCGGCGCGAGGCCGCGGCGATGCCGGCCGACCTCGTCCTCTACCTGTCGACGTGGGACGGTTCGACGCGCCTGCTCGGTGACACGTTCGTCGACCCCACCACCATGACTGGGTTCCAGACGTTCTCGGATCTCGTGCGGGAGACGATCGATGCGATCGCGCCCGTCGGGTCCGGCCGGAGCGTCGTGCTGCTCGCCGAGGCGATCCCGACGCGCGGCTCGGTGTCGGGCGACGCGACGCCCGATCGCATCCTCGAAGCGAGGGTCCATCGCTGCCGTGCTGCGCAACGTCGCCCGTTCCGACCCCGATCGCGTCCGGCTCGTCGACCTGGGCCAGTGGCTGTGCCCGCTCGGGCCGCCGTGCCCGGAGGTCGTCGACGGGATCCTCGCCCGTCCGAACGACGGTGGGCACTTCTCGCCCGAAGGCGCAGCGTGGCTCGCGCCGCGCCTGCTCGACGCGCTGGGTGTGCCGGCCGGCTAGCCGGGAACGGGCGGCGCGACGAGCTCGATGGCGATGCCGTCGGGGTCGAGCATCTGGAGCGACGGCTTGCCGAGCTCGAGCACGATGCCGTCGTGCACGATGCCCTGCTCGGTGAGGTGCGCGGCCCACGTCTCGAGCGCCGCGCCATCGGGCACGGCGAACGCGAGGTGATCCAGCGGTCCGCTGGCGGGAGTGCCCGCCGGGCGCTCGCTGAGGACGAGCACGATGCGGTTCGCACGCAGCGCGACGTAGCTGTCGTCGTCCGCGGCCGTCATCCGCTCGGCGCTGAGCACGGTGGTGTACCAGCGCTCGCTCTTCGGCACGTCGGTGCAGAGGAGCTGCACGTGCGAGAAGCCCGTGACCGGGCTCGTGGGCGGGCCCTGCGTCATCGGTTCGTGAACGCCGGGCTGCCCGAGTCGGCCGGGACCTCGTCGAGCGGCACCTTGACCTCGTCGACGCGCGGGCCCACCTTCGCGGCGATCGGCGCCAACGCGTCGAGGTCGAAGTCGTAGACGCCCGACGCGGTCCGGCTCGTGACCTGTCGCACGTCGTCAGGCTCCCAGTCGGAGAACGCGAGGCGCAAGCCCTCGGTCGTGTACGGGTACGTGCTCTCGTGGTGCGGGTAGTCGCTGCCCCACATCACGCGGTCGAGCCCCACCTTGCGCATCGCCTTCGACTCGCCGGGGCTCGGGAAGCTGACACCGACGTAGCAGTTGCGGGCGAAGTACTCCGACGGCTTCATCGGGAGGACCTGGTCCTCGGAGTAGTTGATCTCGCCGATCCGGCCCGACGACATCTGCGAGTGGAACGCGTCGAGACCCTGGAGGACCGGCGGGATCCATGCGCACCCCTGCTCGGTCATCACGAACTTCAGGTCGGGGTGGCGCTCGAACACGCCGCCGATGATGAGGTGCGCGAGCGGGCGGTGCGAGAACCACGACGTCTCGGCGATCCACAGGAACATCGCGAACGAGTGCTTGCCGTAGTCGGGCGAGCCCTGGCCCGAGTGATGCGTGATCGGCACGCCGAGCTCGGCGCACGTCGCCCACAGCGGGTCGTACACCGGGTCGTACAGCGGCGCGATGTCGGGCGAGTCGTCGGGGCGCCCGGGCAGGAGCGCGCCACCCCGCAGGCCGCTCTCCTTGATGAAGCGGACGTCGGCGACCGCGTCGTCGACGTCGTTCAGGAAGATCTGCCCGACGCCGGCGCGCCGTTCGGGGAAGGAAAGGCAGAACTCGGCGAGCCAGCGGTTGTGGGCCTGGATGCCCGCGTGCCGCAGCTCGTACTGGTCGGACGTCGGCGGACGGGCGATCACGGCACCGGTGGGGAAGAACGGCGGCACCGTGTTGGGGAAGATCACCTCGCCGACCGTGCCGTCGGACTCCTGCTCGGCAAAGCGCCGTTCGTCGTCCCAGTTCTGGTTCCGCTTCTTGCCGTGGAGGTCGCGGAAGGGGTTCTTGTAGCGGTCGCGCCAGGCATCGAACTCGTCGCGGTACTTCGGGTCGAGGTACTCGCGGTACGTCTCGTGGTTCGCACCGCCGTGGGTGTCGGCCGAGATGAGCGTGTACCGCTCGGGCCGGTTGCCGTTCTCGCTCACGACTCGTCCAGCTTGAAGACGCGGATCGCGTTCTCGCGGAGGAACTGGGGCCACACGTGGTCGCGGAAGGGCACGTTCGGCATCTCGGTGAAGATCCGCTCGAGGCTCAGACCCATCGGGTAGTAGCCCGCGTACATGACCTTGTCGGCGCCACGGGTGTTCGCGTAGTCGACGATCGCCTTCGGGTAGTACTTCGGTGCGAACGCGCTCGTCATGTAGTAGAGGCCGGGCCACTTCAGCATCAGCTTCACGGCCAGGTCTTCCCACGGCTCCGCGCCGTGGCGCATCACGATGCGCAGGTCGGGGAAGTCGTAGCAGACGTTGTCGAAGCGCATGACGTGCTGGCAGTCGGACGGGAAGCGCGGGCCCGCGATGCCGGCGTTCACGATGATCGGGATGTCGAGCTCGACGCACGTCGCGTACGCCGGGTACACGCGGGCGTCGTCGACGTTGACCTGGGGGAGGCAGCCCGAAGGGAAGAGCGTCACCGCCTTGATGCCGTACTTGGCGTGCGCGCCCCGGATCTTGGCGACCGTCCCCATCACGTCGTTGGGATCGACCTCGAGCGAGAGGTGCACCCGTCCGGGGTAGCGCTCCTGGGCCTCGCTTCCGTGCTGGAGATTGCCGAAGAGGCCCTGCTCGACGTTGTACTTGTCCATCTCGGCGAAGCACTCGTCGACGGGGTCGATGCCCTCGGGCGCGCCCTCGGGGACCTCCTTGAACATGTACTCGGCCGGGAAGGTGAAGGACTCCTTCGTCTCCGAGTCCTTGATGCCACGCATCAGGTAGTCGTACGTGGCCTTCTTGTCGCCCATCGGGAAGCCGATCATCAGATCGACCACCCCGACGTCCGTCGGATACGCCATGCAGCCGAAACTAGATCAGGGCGTCTCGGGCTTGTCGGCCGCCGGTGGGAACGTCGGCGCCGCAGGCGTCGTGTGCTCCTGCGGGTGCGTCTTCTTCCAGAAGAAGATCGCGCCGCCGATCACCGCAGCCAGTGCCGCGAGCTTGCCGATCGCCTTGCCTGCACCCATGACGTCTCCTCCGTCTCCGCGTGATGCGCATCGAGTCTGGTGCCTACCGAAGCGCCTTCGCCAGCGTGTCGACGACGCGGTCGACCTGTGCGTCCTCGATCACGAGGGGTGGGCAGAACGCGAGCGTGTCCGGGCCGATGGGGCGCGAGATCACGCCACCTTCGAGCATCCGGTCGCGCACTTCCATCGCGTCGCGGTCGGGAGTGAGGCCGACCGCCCACACCGCGCCGGTGCCGCGCACCTCGGCGACCAGTCCGTCGGCCTCGATCGCACGCAGGCCCTCGCTGAGACGCTCGCCGACCACAGGTGCCCGCGTCAGCAGCTGCTCGCGCTCCATGAGCGCGATGTTCGCGAGGCCGGCGGCCGCGCACGTCGGGTGGCCCGAGTACGTGTGACCGTGACGCAGGAGGTACGTCGGGTCGGCCTCGAGCGGCTCGTGCACCGCGGGCGCGAGCACGACACCACCGAGGGGGATGTAGCCCGACGTCACGCCCTTCGCGAACGTGATGAGGTCGGGCACGATCCCGAAGTGGTCGGCACCGAACCACTCGCCGAGCCGGCCGAACGCGCTGATGACCTCGTCGAAGATCAGGTACGCGCCGTGCTGATCGCACAGGCGGCGCAGGCCCTCGAGGTAGCCGTCGGGCGGCGGGTGCACGCCGCCGGCACCCTGCACCGGCTCCACGAGGACGGCGGCGACCTCGTTGCCGCGCTCGGCCATGAACGACGCCCACACCTCGATGTCGTCGGGCGGGAGGTTCTCGAAGCCTTCGACGTGCGGGCCGAAGTCGGCCTGGTTCGGCGGAAGTCCCTGCGCGGCCATGCCGCCGAACGTCACGCCGTGGTAGCCACGACCGCGGCTGAGGACGAGGGTGCGCTCGGGCCGCCCTGCACGCGCGTGCGACACGCGCGCGAGCTTGAGTGCGGAGTCGACGGCCTCGGAACCGGAGTTCGTGAGGAACACCCGCGCACCGGGCATCGGCGCCCGGGACGCGATCTCCTCCGCGACACGGTCGGCGGGCTCGTTCGCGAACGGCTCGAACGTCTGGTAGCACGCGAGCGCGGTCATCTGCTCGGTGACGGCATCGATGATCTCGTGGCGGCCGTGCCCGACGTTGACGCACCAGAGGCTGGCCATGGCATCGACGTACTCGTTGCCGTCGGTGTCCCAGACGATCGAACCCTCGCCACGCGCGATCGTGACGAAGTCTTCGCGGGCGGGCTTGCAGAACGGATGGAGGTACGCGGGCAGCGTCATGCCCTCACGGTACCGAACCGATCGGGCCCTACGAATCGAAGCCGACGCCGAAGCGGTCGAGGAGCCGGAGCCACGGCCCACGCCGTCCCTCGCGGCGGTCGGCGCGCGCGAGTGCGCGCCTCGTGAGGGTCACTCCGAGCCACCGCAGCGGCTCGGGGGGGTAGGGGAACGGGCCCCGGCGCACGAAGTCGAGCCGCGCGAGGTCGGAGCCGGGCTCGTCGAGGAGGGCGAGCGCGACGCGCACGCCGAACCGGCTCGCGACGACACCGAGTCCGGTGTAGCCGACCGCGTACGCGACCTTGCCGCCGTGGCTCGTGCCGAAGCACACGGTGAAGCGGGTGGACGTGTCGATGACGCCGGCCCACCGATGGGTGCAACGGATCCCCTCGAGCTGGGGGAACGTCTCGAGCAGCTGGCGAGCGAGCAGGTCGAACGTCGCGGCGCGGTCCTCGAGCGCCGGGTCGACCCGAGACCGGTAGTGGTAGATCGCGTCGTACCCGCCCCAGAGGATGCGGTCGTCGTCCGTGAGGCGCGAGTAGTGGAAGCGGTTCGCCGAGTCGGCGAGGCCCTGCCGGCGCTGCCAGCCGATCGACGCGCGCTGCTCCGGCGACAGCGGCTCGGTCACGAGCACGTAGTCGTAGACGGGCACGACGGTGCGGCGGATCGCGCTCACGAGCGGTGGGAAGGCGCTGGTCGCGAGCACCACCTTCTTCGCACGCGCGTGACCCCAAGGTCCCTCGAGCCGCACGCACGCGCGATCGGTCGTCAGCTCGTCGACGGCGGCGTGCTCGTGGAGCGTCACCCCCGCGTCGACGACCGCGCGGCGCAGGCCGAACGAGAGACGGGCGGGATCGACGAGCGCGGCGTGCGAGCGCTGCCAGAGCCCGCCGAGGAAGGTCGGGCTGTCGATCTCGGCGCGCACACCGGCGGCGTCGAGCACGACGGCGTCCTCACCGTGCTCCTCGAGCACCGTGCGCCAGTGCTCGAGCTCGTCGACCTGGTACGGCTCGGTCGCTGCGGAGAGGTGGCCGACGTCCTCCCATGCCGCGTCGATCTCGTGCTCGGCGAGGTCGGCGCGCAGGCCGCGCCAGTTCTCGTCGGCGAGGCTCTCCAGCCGCTCCAGCTCGTCCGCGAAGCGAGCCACCCCCTGGTCGATGCCGTGCGTGAGTGACGCGTCGGCGAAGCCGCCGTTGCGAGTCGACGCGCCCGCCCCGGCGCGCCCCGCCTCGAACACGACCACGTGACGACCGGGGTCGCGGCGCTTGGCGTGGAGCGCGGCCCAGAGGCCGGTGTACCCGGCACCGACGATCGCGAGGTCGCACGCCACGGGATCGTCGGGCGGTGCCAGCCGTTCGGGGAACGGTGTCGCGTCGGTCCAGAAGCACCGCAGCTCGCTGTCGGCGAGCATCGGGTGCGTCGGCGCGCCGTACGTCGTGCTCATCCGCGCGTGCTCCAGATCGACGCACGCCGTGGCACTGGGTGCACGACTGACTCACTGACGCGCGTCGGTGGGGACGATCAGGACGGCGCACTCCGCGCTGTGCGAGATCGTGTTCGGGATGCTGCCGAGCATCCGCTTCGCGCCCGTCATGCCCTTGTTGCCGACGACGATCAGATCGGCGCCCACCTGGTTCGCGGTGTCGAGGATGGCTGACGGTGCGTTCGCCGCGATGGCATGCGTCTCGACGGCGAGTCCTCGCGCTCGGAGCGCTTCGGCCTGACCCTCGAGCCCGCCACCGACGGCGGTGGCTTCCTCTTCGATCTCGGTGCCGAGGTCGGACGGGGCCGTGGCGATTGCGCCGGACGCCATCGCTTCCGCCGTCGCCTGGGCGACGCCTTTGAACGCGAACACGAGGTGCAACGTGGCGCCGAACATGCCCGCGAGCTCGGCCGCGTTGACGACCGCCCGACCGGCGCGCTCGGAGCCGTCGGTGCCGACGACGACGGTGCCGAACAGGTCGCCCTCGTGCTGCGTGGGCACGATCATCACCGCGCACGGCGCCTCGTGCGCGACCGCGTTCGGGATGCTCCCGAGCAGGCGGCCTCGACGCCCGGTCATGCCCTTGTTGCCGACGATGATGAGATCGACGTCGTTGTGCTGCGCCCAGTCGATCATGACGTCGGCGGGGTCGCCCTGGAGCGCGTACGGCTGCACCCGCGCGCCTGTCGCGGCGAGCTCGGGCCCGAGGCGCTCGATCACGGCCTTGCCCGCGGCCTCGATCGACTCGCGCGTCCCCTGGTACGCATGGATCACGTGCAGCGTCGCGTCGCACGCAGCCGCGAGCTGCGCGGCTCGAGCGACGGCGCGCCAGGCGCGCTCCGAGCCGTCGGTGCCGACCGCGATGTTCTGGAACATCTGTCGCCTCCCGCCGTCCGTCGCGCCTCAGTGGCCTCGGGCGATCCACTCGTCGAGGTGCGGAGCCTCGGCGCCGATCGTCGTCGAGTCGCCGTGCCCGGTGTGCACGACCGTGTCCTCCGGCAGCACGAGCAACCGGTCGCGGATCGACTCGATGATCGTGGGGAAGTCGGAGTACGAGCGACCCGTGGCGCCCGGGCCCCCGTTGAAGAGCGTGTCTCCGCCGAACACGTGCCCGTCGGGGCCCACGAGGCAGACGCCGCCGGGGCTGTGCCCGGGCGTGTGGATCACGTGCAGCCGCTCGCCGGCAACATCGAGCTCGTCGCCCTCGGTGACCGCGTCGTCGGGCTTGCGGTCGGGATAGACGGCGTCCCACAGCATCTCGTCGGCCGGGTGCAGCAGGACGGGCGCGGTGCGTGTCGCGCGCGACAGGGCGTCGGCTGCGTTGATGTGGTCGTTGTGGCCGTGGGTGCAGAGGATCGCCTTCACGGTGCGGTCGCCCACGGCCGCGGCGATGGGTGCAGCGTCGTGCGCGGCGTCGACGACGATCACCTCGTGGTCGTCGCCCACGAGCCAGATGTTGTTCTCGACCTCGAAGTCCTCACCGTCGATCGAGAAGATGCCGGACGTGTTGACGAGCTCGATCCTCGCGACCACGCCGGCTCAGATCGTCACGACGGAGCGCAGCACCTCGCCGCGCTCCATCTTGTGGAAGGCGTCCTCGACGTCGTCGAGCGCGATCGTCTCGGAGACGAAGCGGTCGAGGTCGAAGCGACCCTGCAGGTAGAGGTCGATGAGCAGCGGGAAGTCGCGGCTCGGCAGGCAGTCGCCGTACCACGACGGCTTGAGGGCGCCGCCGCGTCCGAAGAAGTCGATCATCGGGATGTCGGGCAGCGCCATGTCGGGCGTCGGCACGCCGACCTGCACCACGGTCCCGGCGAGGTCGCGCGCGTAGAACGCCTGGTGCAGCACCTCGGGTCGGCCGACGGCCTCGATGCAGACGTCGGCACCGTTGCCGTCGGTGAGCTCACGGATCCGCTCGACGGCGTCTTCCTTCGAAGCGTCGACCGTGTGCGTCGCGCCGAACGCCGTGGCTGCTCCGAGCTTCCCGGCATCGCGGTCGACGGCGATGATCGTGCGGGCGCCGACGAGGCTCGCTGCGGCGATCGCGGCGTCGCCGACGCCGCCGCAGCCGAACACGGCCACCGTGTCGGCAGCCTCGACGCCGCCGGTGTTGAGCGCCGCGCCGACGCCGGCCATCACGCCGCAGCCGAGCAGGCCCGCGGCCTCGGGACGGGCCTTGGGGTCGACCTTGGTGGCCTGACCCGCGGCGACGAGCGTCTTCTCGGCGAACGCACCGATCCCGAGCGCGGGCGACAGCGTGGTGCCGTCGGTGAGCGTCATCGGCTGCGACGCGTTGTGCGTCGAGAAGCAGTACCAGGGCCGCCCGCGTCGGCACGCGCGGCACTCGCCGCAGACGGCGCGCCAGTTGAGGATCACGAAGTCGCCCGGGGCGACGCCCGTGACGTCGGGGCCGACGGCTTCGACGATCCCCGCCGCCTCGTGACCGAGCAGGTAGGGGAAGTCGTCACCGATGCCGCCCTCGCGGTAGTGGAGGTCGGTGTGGCAGACGCCGCACGCCTGCACCTTCACGAGCGCCTCGCCCGGGCCCGGATCGGGGACGACGATGGTCTCGACGCGCACGGGCTCGCCCTTGCCGTGCGCGACGACGCCGCGAACCTCAGAGCTCATCCGCGGAGAGTAGCGCCACGTGTCAGGGTGCGAGCCGGGCGCGCATCCAGGGTGCGGTGTTGTGGAAGTCGGCGACCGCGCTGCCCGGCGGCACGAGCTCGTCGCACGCGGCGCGGGTCTCGTCGTCGAGGCTCATCGTGAGCACGGCCAGCGCGTCCTCGAGCTGCTCGGGCGTGCGGGGCCCGATGATCGGCGCCGTGACCGCCGGCTGGTCCTTGCACCAGAGCAGGGCGAGCTGGGTCACCGTCATGTCGCGCTCGGCGGCGAGCGTCGCCGAGCTGCCGACCGACCTCCTTGGCACGCGGTCGTGACGCGGTCCAGCACCTGTGGGCGGCGCTGCGCGCGCGAGCCCTCGGGGATCCCGTCGGCGTAGCGGTTGGCGAGGATGCCGCCGGCGAGCGGCGACCACGGGAGCACCCCGAGGTCGTGCTTCGTGCACAGCGGGATGAGCTCGTTCTCGATCCGGCGGTCGACGAGGTTGTACGGCGGCTGCTCCGTCTCGTAGCGGGGGAGACCGTCGCGCTCCGCGATCGCCAGCGCCTCCATCACCATCCAGGCCGCATGCGTCGAGCAGCCGACGTGGCGCACCTTCCCGGCCTGCACGAGCTCGTCGAACGCGGCGAGCGTCTCCTCCTGCGGCACGTCCGCGAACGTCGGCCGGTGCAGCTGGTAGAGGTCGATGCGGTCGGTCTGCAGGCTCTGGAGCGACTGGTCGCACGACGCCACGATGTGCTCGCGGCGGTGCCATTCCGCGGCATCGCCCTTGCCAGCGCGGCATGCCGACCTTCGTCGCGAGGACGATGTCGTCGCGGCGCCCGTTCGCGGCGAGCGCGTCGCCGACGATCCGCTCGCTCTCGCCGCCGGCGTACACGTCGGCGACGTCGATCATGTCGATGCCGCCGTCGAGCGCGACGTCGATCATCCGATGCGACTCGTCGGGACCGGTGGGGTCGCCGAAGTTCATCGCACCGAGGCACAGCGGCGCGACCTCGAGTCCGGTGCTGCCGAGCGTGCGTCGTTCCATCACTGCCGAACGTATCCGGTGGCCAGCTCGAGGTCGGCCGCGTCGACGGCCACGACGCGCTCGTCGTCGGCGCTGCGGGCGCGGTGGCGGGCGAGCGCGACGAGCGCCGCGGTCGCAAGGGCGGCGACGGCGCCGATGCCGAGCCCGGCGCGTGGGCCGATCGCCTCGGAGACCCAGCCGATGAAGGGCCCGCCGATCGGGGTGCTGCCGAGGAAGGCGATGGCGAACAGCGCCATCACCCGGCCCCGGAACTCCGGTGCGGTCTCCTCGTTGCAGACCGCGGTCGCCATCGAGATGACCACCATCGACGCGAGCCCGACCATGGGCAGCACGGCGAACTCGAGGGGGAGGCTCGGCGCCAGGGTCGCCGCGAGCGTGGTGACGCCGAGGCCCAGCACAGCGAAGAGCATCACACGCTCGCTGGCGCGACCGAAGTGCGCCGTCCAGAGCGCGCCGACGAGCGAGCCCGCGCCGAGCGCCGCCATCATCGTGCCGAACGTGCCCGCGTCACCGCCGAACGCGTCCTCTGCCATGAGCGGCAGCACGACCTGGTAGTTGAACGCGAGCGTCCCGATGATCGCGACGACCAGCAGTGCCAGGCGCACGGGCCGGTTGTGCCATGCGTAGGCGAACCCCTCGCGCAGCTGTCGCTTCTGGCGCGGGACCGGCGCCGACGGGCGCAGCTCGCGTGGGCGCATCGCCAGGAGGGCGACGATCACCGCGGTGAACGAGAGGCCGTTGATGATGAAGCACCAGGCGACGTCGAACGTGGCGATGATGAGGGCGGCGAGCGCGGGGCCGACGACCCTCGCGGCGGTGAACACGGAGCTGTTGAGACCGACGGCGTTCGCGACGTCCTCCGGCGGCACCATCTCCGGGACGAACGAGCGACGTGCCGGGTTGTCGACCGCGGTCACGAGTCCGAGCGCGACCGCGAGCACGTAGACCATCCACACCTCGACGATCCCGGCTGCGGTGACGACGCCGAGGACGAGCGCGAGCGCGGCGCTGACGGCCGCAGTCAGGACGAGCAGCTTGCGCTTGTCGACGCGGTCGGCGACGACGCCGCCCCACACGCCGGCGAGGAGCGTCGGGGCGAACTGGAGGGCCAGCGTCAGACCGAGCGCGACGCCGCTGTCGGTCAGGCGCAGCACGAGCCACGCCTGGGCGACCATCTGCATCCAGCTGCCGGTGCCCGAGACGACCTGCCCGAAGAGGTAGAGGCGGAAGTTGCGGTTGGTCAGCGACCGGAACGTGCGCCGCGCGGCGCGCTCGACGGTGGTCATCGCGCCCGGCCGTCGGGTTCGGGCTCGGGTTCCGGCTCCAGGATGCGCTCGAGGACGTCGACGGCCGACAGCGAGCTGTGCGCGCTCGACGTCGTCGAGCGCGGCGAGGCGCTGGGCCAGGAACGCGGTCTTGCGCGAGCGGTTGCGGGCGAGGAGCTTGCGGCCTTCACCGCGTCACGACGACGCGGGCGATGCGGCCGTCCTCGGGGTCGGGCTGGCGCTCCACGAGCCCCTGCTGCTCGAGCCGGTTGACCGCCGCGGTGATCGTCGGCGGCTTCACACCTTCGCAGTCGGCCAGCTCGCCGAGGGTCAGCGGCCCGCGGCGCTCGATGGTCGCGAGCGCGGAGATCTGGGTCGGCGACGCTCCGGTGTCGGAGTGCCGCCGCAGCTGCCGGGCGAGCCGGGTGACCGCGAGCCGGAGCCGGTCGGCGAAGTCGGTGGTCGTGTCGAGCGGCTCCGTGGTGGTCATCGACTGCATGATACTTCGATCAACTAATTAGTGCCACGAAATATTTCTCGGGCTCCTACGCTGCGCCGTCATGGCCACGCCCGCCCCGCCGGACATGCGCGACTGGGGCACGGTCGAGCCGGGCGAGCTCGACCGCATCGTGATCGTCTCGCCGCACCTCGACGACGCCGTCCTCGGGTGCTCGACGCTGATGGCTGCGCACCCGGGCGCGACGGTCGTGACCGTCTTCGCCGGCCGACCCGACGAGTACCCGGTCCCGATGCAGCACTGGGACTCGTTGTGCGGCTTCGTCGAGGGCGACGAGGTGCACGTCGCGCGACGGGCCGAGGACGCGGCGGCGCTCGGCGCTGCTGGACGCCACGCCCGTCTGGCTCGACTTCGTCGAGCACTCGTACCTCGAGCGGGCCGACTGGGTGCGGCCGGAGGCGATCGTCGACCGGCTCGAGGCCGCGGTGCGCGAGCTCGACCCGACCGCGGTCTTCGCGCCGTTCGGTCTCGGCAACCCCGACCACGACTGCACGCACGATGCCGCGATGCTCGTGCACGACCGGTTCGGGTCGGACGGCACCAGCGTGTCGTGGTTCCTCTACGAGGACACCGGCTACAAGCACATCCCCGGGCTGCTCGCCTGGCGGGTGGCGCGGCTCTTCAAGCGCGGGGTGTGGCCGACGCCGGCGGCGGTCCCGGTCAGCACCGACCGTGCCCGCAAGGAGGCTGCGGTCGCGTGCTACCCGTCGCAGCTGCTCGCGCTGGAAGCCGAGTGGGCGATCAGCGGCAAGCTGGCCGCGCCCGCGCCGGAGCAGTTCTGGCGGCTCGCGCCACCACCGGAGGGCTGGGAAGGCCTGCGCGACGCGATCTGACGCGCCCCGCTCGTCAGCCGGTGAACGCCGGCTCCGCGACGATCGGCGAGCGGTTCTGCTTGCGGTGCGGTCGTGGTCGTGGTCGTCGTCGTGGGATGTCGTTCGTCACGACGATGTCGACCAGGATGTCCTCATCGGCCGTCGAGGACGCTGCCGGTCACGTGGAGGCTGCCTCCGGGTTCTGGGTGCACGTCCACGCCTGGTCCGGGGAACGGCTCGACGCACTCGATCGTCGTGCTCGATCGCGTTCCCCGTGCCGGTCTCGGTGAGCAGGCAGTCGCCGCTCGGCGCCAAGATGAAGTCGTCCGACGGGAGCTCTGCGGGAACTCGGGCCGTCGAAGGTCAGCGTGTCGTTGACGATTCGGTGGCACCGGCTTCATGGGGCCTGCGACCTCGCACGTCGATCTCGACCTCGAACGGCCCCGTCCGGGCTCGCCGCCCGTCGTCTACTTGGTGACGTTGAACGACAGGTGCAACCGGCCCCACCAGGGCCACTGCTATCGCGAGCCCGCCAAGGGTGAACGAGCGTCGCATCGAGGTCCTCCGCCTTCCCTGCTGCTTCCCTTGGGTCCCGCGCCCTCGAGGAACGTGGAGGACGGTAGCCGCTTTCGGCCGCCAACTGCGAGATCCTGCGGGTACGGCGCCCGGGGAGCACCCGTAGACTGAGCCGCGATCCGACCTGCCTGGCCGATCCTTCTGGGGGGACCATGAGCCAGCCTGCACGCCCCGACCACTGCCGCGACCTCGATCCGGCGCTCCGGTGGGGGCTGGCTGCACTCTCCCTCGGCGCCGCGTTCGTCCACTTCGCCGTGATGGGCGAGCACTTCGACGAGAGCA
Organism: uncultured Acidimicrobiia bacterium; assembly: GCA_963731815.1. Taxonomy (GTDB): domain Bacteria; phylum Actinomycetota; class Acidimicrobiia; order IMCC26256; family PALSA-555; genus DATBSK01. The sequence continues at coordinate 29,168 of CAVSWW010000012.1, forward strand.
CGGCCCACGGCATGTTCTTCGCGGTCGCCGCGTGGCTCCAGCTCGGGTTCGCGCTCGGCGTCGTGCTCCGGCCGTCGCGCCAGATGCTGTGGTTCGGCGCGCTGCTCAACCTGGCGATCATCGGCGCGTGGCTGGTGTCGCGCGTCTGGGGCGTGCCGTTCGGCACCGAGACCTGGACGCCCGAGCCGGCCGCGTTCCCCGACGTCCTCTCCACGATCTTCGAAGGGCTGATCGTCGCCGGTTGCCTCGGCGTCATCACCGGCTACCTCGGTGTGCGCCGTCTGTCGCAGTCGATCACGCTCCCGATCGTCGGCGCGCTCGGCGCGTCGGTGATCATCCTGTCCACGATCTCGCTCGTCCCGTCCGTCGCCGGTGAGGGTCACGAGCACGGTGCCGAGGAAGCCGCGGGTCACACGCACAGCGCGGCCGAGGCCGCCGCACCCGACGGTGTGACGCCGGTCGGCAGCGGCGGCGCGGTGGGGCCTGAAGGTGACGACCACGCGGCCGGCGGTGACGCGGCGAGCCCCGGGATCGAGACTGCGAGCGGCAACTCGCCGTGCGAGAAGACCGGCCCACCGGTCTCCGAGGGACAGGCCGCCGGGGGTCACGGTCACCGCGGCCCGACGGTCACGTACCCGATCCCCGACCAGGCGACGCGCGACCTGCTCGCGACGCAGCTCGAGCAGTCGCGGGTCGCGGCGATGGCGCTGCCGACGATCGCCGATGCCGAGGCAGCCGGGTACCGCAAGGTCACCACGTACCTTCCGTGCATCGGCGCGCACCTGATGAAGTTCAGCTTCGTCGACGGCGTGTTCGACGCGACGAAGCCCGAGATGCTCCTGTACGACGGCAACGATCCGACGTCGCGCGTCGTCGGTCTGAGCTACTACGTCGTCACCGAGGACAAGAAGGCTCCCGAGGGCTTCGCCGGACCGAACGACCCGTGGCACCAGCACATCGGGCTGTGCGTCAAGGGTGGGCTCGTCGTCGGCAGCGAGAAGACCACCGAAGAGGAGTGCAAGGGGCGCGGCGGCGTGAAGGCCGACGGCTCCAACGCGTGGATGAACCACACGTGGTCCGTCCCCGGGTGGGAGAGCCCGTGGGGGATCTTCAGCGGCGAGCACCCGGAGCTCGGCGCCACGGTCGTCTGACCGACCTCGACATGAGCCAGCAGTCAGCGACGCAGTCGAGGTGATGCGGTTCGGGCTCGACGTCGCGCAGCAGCGCATGCCGTGGACGGAGATCGTCTCGCGGTCGCGCCTCGCCGACGACGCCGGCTTCGACGGCATCTGGGGCTTCGACCACTTCCAGCCCATGTACGGCGAGGGTCCCGGCGAGTGCTTCGAGGGCAACACGACGCTCGCCGCTCTCAGCGGACTCACGACGAACGCGCGGCTCGGCCTGCTCGTGACGGGCATGACGTACCGCCACCCGAGCGTCTTCGCGGCCGAGGCGATCACGATCGACCACGCGTCGGGCGGACGGCTCGAGCTGTCGTACGGCGCGGCGTGGTTCGACCAGGAGCACCGGGCGCTGGGGATCCCCTTCCCCGCGCTGACGGATCGGATCGACGCGTTCGAGGAGGCGGTGCAGGTGCTGCGCGGCCTGCTCACCACCGACGGGTTCACGTTCGAGGGCGAGCACTGGCAGATCCGTGACGCGACGCTCTTCCCGCGGCCCGGTGCAGCAGCCGCACCCGCCGATCTGGATCGGTGCGTCCGGCGAGAAGCGCATGATGCCGATCGCGGCCAAGTACGCCGACGTGTGGCACTGCTTCGGGCCACCGAAGGTGCTGCGGCAGAAGTCGGAGCGGATCTCCGCGTTCGCGGAGGAGGCGGGGCGTGACCCCGCGACGATCCTGCGTGCCGGATCGGTCTCGCTCGAGGACGACCTCGACGAGGTCGCGCGCACGATCGACGAGTGGGTCGACGCCGGCTTCGGCTACCTCGTCTGTGGCTGGCCGAGCCAGGGCCGGTCGCACGGTCGAGGAGTTCGCGGCGCGCTTCCTCGGCAACAGCTGACTCGTCAGGTCCTGACCCTCAGGAGAGGGGCGACCACGCGGTCGTCCGCAGCAGCCGGCTCTCCCAGTCGTCGCGCACACGGAGCGCGTCGTGCATCCACGTGCCAGGCGAGCGGTGCTTCACCGGGATCTCCGTGTAGAGGAGGCCGAGGAGCCGCTCCGGCTCCGTGACGCGCTGCCAGAGCACCACCTCGGAGCGACGCCCCGCGCCGAACGCGGTCTGCCACACCGACAGGAGCTCGAGCATCGATCGACCACCGTGGCGGCCTTCCTCGAGGCTCGGCGCGTACTGGTCGTGCGCGGCCTTGAGGTAGTCGTCGAGCATCCCTTCGTGCGGCCACGCGGTGTCCTCCATGAAGAGGACGAGGTCGTGCGACTGCGGTTCGGCCGGCACGGCGTCGAGATCGGTCACCGGCGGTGCCGACCACGGGACGGCCACCACGATCTTGCCCTGCACCCCGTGGCGCAGCTGGTCGACGTCGCGCGCCCACGCCGCGCAGGTCGCCGTCCTGCACCCGCGCGACGAGGCGCTCGTATGCGGCACCGCCGCGCACCGCGGTCACGGTGACCACGGTGTACGCGCGACCTGAGCCGTGCGCCAGGTGCATGAAGTAGAGGAGACGCGCGTCGTCGCCCTTGGCGAGCTCGGGGAGCCAGCCGTCGCGGAAGCGGGCCTCGAAGTCGTCTTCGGCGGCGCCGCGGACCTGATGGACCTCGTGCAGCAGCAGCATGACGCGCAGGCTACCGAGGGTCCGCGGGTCTGCGTCTAGGTCTGGCGTCCGGTGCTCGAAGGTCGCGCGGCGAGCTGCTGCAACGAGGGGACGAGGTCGACGGCCAGCGACGCCGCGGCGCGGCGCTGCCCGGCCTGGTGCTGCTCGCCGATGCAGCCGTGACCGGCGAAGTCGGGGTCGGTGCAGAAGTGGAGACCGTCGATGTAGCGCACGCCGACGGTGCCGTCCGCGTCGCACCCCGGCTCGCCGCCCGGCAGGCACGGCATGCGCCACACGTACTCGCCCTTGTCGGTGCGGACGAACTTGCCCGCGTCGAGGACCGTGATGTTCTCGGGGTCGCCCGTGGCGAGGTCCATGTAGTGCGCGCCACTCCTCGCCCGGCGCCCAACCCATCTCGGCCTCGGCACCCGTGCCGAAGATGAACCACGGCGAGGGCACGAGGTACACGTGCGCGCCGAGATCCGTCCACGTCTTCACGAGCGAGTCGAGCGGAGCCTTCCAGTCGCCGCAGAACTCCTCGGGCGCGACGAACGCGAAGAAGAGCGCGGCATCGGGCCGGGTTCGGCGCGCGAGCTCGGCCATCTCGTCGTACCACTTGCAGAGCTGCGCGTTGGGCGGGTCGGTGGTCTCCCACTCCACGCCCTGCGTGTCGCCGACGATGCCGGCGAGGCACGGTCGGATCTCACCGGAGAGCGAGTTCCCCTGTACCTGGATGAGGAGGTCGCGGTCGAGGGGTGGCAGCGTCGGTCCGCCGTCGCACCGCAGTGTGCCCTCGTAGCCGGCTTCGGTCTGGGTGACCGCGGCCGGGGGCGGCGCGACGGTCGGCACCTCGCGGCTCGACGGGAAGGCGAGCGCGGGGACGAGCAGCAGCGTCGCCACGGCGACCACCACCACCGCCGCGCCGAGCAGCGGTCGTCCCCGAGCGATGCGGAGGCGACCGGTGCGGATCGGCATCTCGAGCAGCTTGTAGCTGGCGATCGACACCGCGAGCGTCGCTGCCGCGCGCACGGCGAACAGCGCGACGCCGTCGAGGCCGGTGCCGTCCTCATCGAGCCAGAGCGAGATCGGCCAGTGCCAGAGGTACACGCCGTAGGAGATGAGCCCGAGGCCGACGAGCGGCCGCAGCTCGAGCACACGGGCGATCGGGTTGCGACCGGGCTGCGCCGCCGCGAACAGCACCAGCACCATCGCGACGCGCGATCAGGCCGTACCCGCCCTCGTAGAGCCAGCTCGACTCGGCGTCGAGCGACAGCACGGCGACGACCAGGCCGACCACCGCGGCGCACACCGACGCGATCAGCGGCAGCCGCCAGCGTCGGGCGACGGCCGGCGCACCCCAGGTGATCGCGCGCGAGCGCGGCACCGATGAGGATGATGAACGCCCGGCTGTCGGTGCCGTAGTACACGCGGTTGATGTCGGTCGGGTGAGTAGATCTGGAGCATGCGCAGGAACGACAGGACGCCGAGCACCGTGCACAGGGCGACGAGCGCGCGCCGGAACTGCCGCTTGCGGACCTCCGGCGCGCCCCGCGACCCCGCGAGCTTCGCGACGACCGATCACGATCAGGGGCCACACCAGGTAGAACTGCTCTTCGATCGCGAGCGACCACATGTGCCGCAGCGGGCTCACCGTCGTCTGCAGGAACTGGTCGATGTACGCCTGCCCCGACGAGATGAAGTGCCAGTTCGCGACGTACCCGAGCGACGACAGCCCGTCGACGGCGAAGCGCTGGCCGTCGACCTGATCGTCGAGCAGCAGCGTGTAGACGCCGACGACCGCGAGGAGCAGCAACAGCGCGGGCACGAGGCGGCGCGCCCGCCGCGCCCAGAACGACCCGAGCGAGATCGTGTGCGTCCCGCTCCACTCGTTGACGAGCAGGCTCGTGATCAGGAAGCCGCTGAGGACGAAGAAGAGGTCGACGCCGAGGAACCCGCCCGGCGCGATGTCGGGCGAGAAGTGGTACAGGACCACGGCGAGCACGGCCAGGCCGCGCAGCCCGTCGAGCGAGCGAAGGTGCGCGAGCCGCGGAGCGCGTCGCTCACCGGGCTGATCGGTGGAGGGACGAGTCGGTGCGGGGGGATCCGGCTCGGCGGCCGTGTCCGGCCCGCGACCACCGGTCAACGTCGTGTCGGTGATCGTGCGAGCGTACCGGAAGGCCTTCCCGCTGCCTCGACGCGCCTCCGGGGACCGTCAGGCGTTCAGACGAGGCGCTCGATGACGTGGTCGATCGCCCGCGTGAGGATCGCGACGTCATCCGGCTCGATCGCCGGGAACATCGCGATCCGCAGCTGATTGCGACCGAGCTTGCGGTACGGCTCTGTGTCGAGGATGCCGTTCGCCCGCAGCACGGCGGCGATCGTCGCCGCGTCGACGCCGTCGAAGTCGATCGTGCCGGTCACGTGGCTGCGCTCGGAGGGCTTGGCGACGAAGGGTGTCGCGTAGGTGCTCGCCTCGGCCCAGCCGTAGAGGATCTCGGCGGAGCGGTCGCACCGCGACGCCGACCACTCGAGGCCACCCTGCTCGAGCATCCACTCCAGCGTGTCGGAGACGAGGAAGATCGTCGCCAACGCCGGCGTGTTGTACGTCTGCTCGAGGCGGCTGTTCTCGAGCGCGATGCCGAGATCGAGCGAGGGCGGGCACCACCGGTCGGAGGCGGCGATCTCCTCGATGCGCGCGACGCCCGCGGGTGAGCAGAGCGCGAGCCACAGCCCACCGTCGGAGCCCATCGCCTTCTGCGGCGCGAAGTAGTAGACGTCGAGCTGCTGCGGGTCGACGCGCAGCGCTCCGGCCGCCGACGTCGCGTCGACGATCACGATCCCGTTCGCTCCGTTCGGGCGGCGGATCTCGGTCATGACGCCCGTGGACGTCTCGTTGTGCGTCAGCGCGTACGTGTCGATCGACGTGTCGACCACCGGCGCGGGATGCGTGCCCGGCTCCGACTCGACGACGAGCGGGTCGTCGAGGTGCGGTGCGGCGCGTGTGACGGCCGCGAACTTTGAGGAGAACTCCCCGAACGCGAGGTGCTCGCTGCGCCGCTCGACGAGGCCGAACGCGGCCGCGTCCCAGAACGTGGTGGTGCCGCCGTTCCCGAGCAGCACCTCGTAGCCCTCGGGGAGCGAGTAGAGCTCGTGCAACCGCTCCCGGATCGCGCGGACGACGTCTCGAACGGTGTCGCGGCGGTGGCTGGTGCCGAGGAAGTCGCGCGATGCGTCGGCCAGCCGCGCGACCGCCTCGGGGCGGACCTTCGACGGACCGGATCCGAAGCGCCCGTCGCTCGGTCGCAGGTCGTCGGGGAGAACGATGTCGGGCGCGTCCGGCACGCAATCGAGACTACTGGCGGGGTTTCAGCCTCTCCGCCGAGTTCCCGGTGGTCTCCTCGTACCAGCGCGGTCGCTTGGTGCGCGCCCAGCGCGCGCTGATCGTGCCGCGCACCATCGACCGCAGCGCGGCCGGATCCTGGAACGCGAGCGCGATGTGCGCCGTGATCGAGAGCCAGATCCCGAGTGCCATCCAGTCGTGGACGAACGTCGCGCCCGTCCGGATCGAGATCGGGAACACCTCGAACCACTTGAGGATCACACCGGTCGCGAGCATCACGACGATCGCGGCGCCGAGGAACGTCGCGTTGAGCTTCTGGCCCGGATTGAACTTGCCGAGCCGAGCCTCGTGTCGTGACTTGCGGCGGAACCACGCGCGGTCGTCGCTCGTCCAGCGGTTGATGCGCGAGAGGTCGAGGCGCAAGCCGCGGCCCAGTCGCGAGACGAGCCCGATGACGATCGGCACCGGCAGCGCGAGCCCGGCGATCACGTGCAGGTCGCGCATGAGGTCGCGGCGCCCGACGAGGGTGCTCACGGGCCCCGTGTACATCGCCGCTCCAGTCAGCATCAGGACGATGAACAGCGTCGCCGTGGTCCAGTGGATGACGCGCTCGGCACGGCCGAACCGCACGAGCTCGGGCTCGGTCGGCCGGAGGCCCGTCGTCGCTGTGGTCACCGCGTCCGCGCTCACGTCGGGTCGTCGTCGCGCCCGTTGGAGCGGCCGACCCACCCGTTGACGTCGTACCCGCGCACCTCCCAGTAGCCGGGGCGCACGCGCTTCGTGAGCTCGATGCGTTCGAGCCACTTCAACGACTTGTAGCCGTACATCGGCGCCACGTAGAGGCGAGCAGGACCACCGTGGTTCGAGGAGAGCGGCTCGCCTTCGAGCTCGTACGCGACGAGCACGTCGGGACGCCGCGCCTGCTCCATCGTGAGGCTCTCGGTGTACGCCCCGTCGAACGACACGAAGCGCACCGCGTCGGCGTCGGTCTGGGCACCCGCGGCGTCGATGACGTCGCGCAGGCGCACCCCGGCCCATGGCACGTCGGGGACGCGCCAGCCGGTCACGCACTGGAAGTCGCGGGTGATCTCGACCCGGTCCATGCCGAGCAGGTCGTCGAACGAGAGATCGAGCGGCGTGTCGACGAGGCCGTCGACTCGCAGGCGGTACTCGGCCCGACTGCGATCGGGGAACGAGCCGGTCACCGAGTAGAAGCGGAACCGTCCGACCGGGAGGAGCGAGAGCAGGCCCGTCGGGTCGCGACCGATGATCGGGGCGATCGTCCGCTCGAGCCAGCCCTGCACCGCGGCCCCGGTGACGATGCCGACGGCGCCGAGCCCCACGAGCCCGAGGAAGACGCGACGCCCGACGGGGGTGCCACGGGGCTGCTCTTCCATCACGTCAAGCGTACGGAGCCGACCCGGCTCCCGGTTTCACGCCGATCGCAGCATCACGCCAGGGCGAGCACCTCGTCGAAGCCGGCACGCAGGTCGTCGATGAAGTCGTCGCTGTCGGGGATCGCGCGGGGGTCGCTGTTGACGCCCACACAACAGGTCCCGCAGTACGAGACGAGCACGACGTTCGCCGCAGCGCCCGACAGCGGACCGAACGCGTACATCTGCTGCACCTCGGCGCCGCAGAGATAGAGGGGGAACGGCGAGCCGGGCACGTTGCTCGTGATGAAGTCGGCGCCCTTCAGCATCGATCCGAACAGCGCGGTCGCGACCCGGCGCGGCAGCCGATTGAGGATCGTCGCCAGCTGCTGCGAGAGCTCGACCGCCGGCTCCGCGCGCAGCCGCTTGCAGCGCAGCGACAGCTCGCGGATGCGCTCCTCGGGATCGTCGATCGCCAGCGGCACCACGAGGCGCGCAGTGGTGAAGTGGTTGCCGCCGAGCCCCGCAGTGTCGGGGCGGATGTTGATCGGCATCATCATGCGCAGCTCTTCCTGATCGCCGGCGCCGCGCACGAGGTGGTAGCGGCGCAGGCCGCCGAGGACACCGGCGACGTACGCGTCGTTCAGCGTCCCACCGCCGGCCTTCGCGGCCCGCTTCAGGTCGTCGAGCGGCATGTCGAGGGTCGCCACGCGGTCGATCGAGGCCGCGCGGCGAGATGACGGGAGACATCGGCGTCGGCGCCGGCGCGAGGAACTTCGCGACCGATCCCGCCGTTCGCGCGGCGCGCTCGATCGACCGCAGCGCGTCCGAGCGCACAGCGTCGTACGCCGAGCGCGCGCCGCCGGCGACGCCGGCGGCGGTGTCCGCGGTGCGCCGGGCCTGCCACTCGACGCCGTGCGCGACGAGGTTGGCCGGCGTGTACGACGGGAGGATCTCAGGCTCCGGATCGGGCCCCGCGTCGGGAGGCTCGGGCTCCAGGTCGAAGAGCATGAGCAGCAGCTTCATCCCGCCGACGCCGTCGCTCATCGAGTGGTGCACCTTGAGCACGAGCGCGGCCCGGCCCTGCGGGAGGCCCTCGACGAGCGTGAGCTCCCAGAGCGGTCGGGCGCGGTCGAAGTCGCCCATCGCGGCGGTCGCCGCGACCTCGAGGACCGCGTCGAACGACTTCGGTTTCGGCGCGCGGACGCGGCGCGCGTGATATCCGAGGTCGAAGTCGGGATCGGCGGACCACGCGGGCGGACCGATGCGCAGCGCCGGCTCGACGACCCGCTGGCGCAGACGGGGGATCAGGCGCGTGCCGCGCTCCAGCCGCGCGAGCACGTCCGACCAGGCCGGCGCGCGGTCGAGGACGAGTGCGGTGACGATCGTCGACCGCAGCGCGGGATCGCGGTCGATGTTCCACATGAGCGCGTCCGCATCGCCGAGCGTGTGCTCGAAGCGGTCGGCATCACCGGCCATCGCGTTCCCCTCCGCTGGGGAACCTACCCGCCGTCCTTCGCTCCTGCCTTCGGCTTCGTCGTCGACGTGGTCGAGCTGCCGACGTTCCTCCACGAGTCGAGGTCGAAGGTCTTGCCCATCGTCTTGAGGACCTCGGCCGCGATCAGGTCGCCGCCTTCGCGGGTGAAGTGGATGCCGTCGGTCGCCCGCACCTGGATGACCGAGCCGTCGTCGCGCAGCAGGTACTCGGCGTAGCCGCCGCCGAACGGTGACAGCACCGGCACGGTGTCGACGAACGCGACCTTGCCCGGGCGGCGTTCGGCCTCGGCGCGGACGATGTCGTTGATGATCGTGTACCGAGTGTCGAAGCGCTCGGTGTTGGCCATCGGTGGGATGCCGACCCAGAACAGCGTCGTCTCACCGCTGCCCGTGACCGCGTCCATGAGCCCGCCGACGCGCCGCTTGTACTCCTCGATCCACTCCGGGCTGCCGAAGTTGCCCACGCCGCCCTCGCCCGTGAGCTCCTGGTCGTCGTTGGACCCGATCGTCAGCACGACCGCGTCGGGCTTGTCTCGGTTCACGACCTCGGTGAGGTACGCGGGCCAGTTGAAGATCTCGGGCCGCGCGAGGCCGGTCGCCACATGGCCGTCGACCGGGCCGAGCAGCCCGATCACGCCGGTCCCGAGCGCCTGGTTGATGACCGACTCGCCGGGTGTGACCGACAGCGAGTCGCCGGTCACGTAGAGCGCGGCCTGGTCCTGAGGCGAGAACGCGCGCTTCGGTGGCAGCTCCGGCTCCGGCGCCGCTCCGGCGGCGGCTCGCCGGGCGTCGTGCTCGGCGGCAGCGTCGTGCTCGCGGCAACGTCGGGCTCGGCAACGTGAGATCGATGTCGTCGTCACCGCTGCGACCGATCGCGTCCTGCAGCCCCTCGCGTGGGCGGTCGAGCAGGATCGCGTGGCTCAGGTCCAAGAGCCCGTCTGCGAAGAACGTCGCGACGTCGCGGCGCCAGCCGACGTCCTGCCCGAGCGCGGTCTTGCGGATCCCTGGCGCGTTCAGCAGCGCGCCGAACATCAGCGCCACGATCCCGACGACGAGGATGTGCGCGACCGGCATCGTGCGCCGCGGCGGGTCGCCCGTCTTCCCGTCGTCGTGCCACTCGGCCGACGACAGGTCAGCGCTGTCGAGGACCGGCTCGCCGGCGCCGCGGCGTCGGCGCCGTCGACCGGCGCGTGAGGTGTCGGTGGTTGCCATCAGGACCTGGTCTGCATCAGAAGCGGAAGTAGATGAAGGGGGCCACACCGCGTGGTCCCATCGTGTTGATCAGCAGCAGCGCGACGCCGAGCACGAGACCCTGGACCACGGGTGCGAGGTACGAGAAGCGTGCCATGGCCCGACCCCACGCGGCGCGCGGGATGTACTGCTCGATCAGACCCACGGCGATCGCCGCGATCACGCCCGCGGTGACGAGCGGCGCGGGTTGGAACCACTGGCTGGGGTCGAAGATCTGGCGCAGCACGTCGAACGCGTTGTCGAGCGACTCACTACGGAAGAAGATCCACGCGAAGCACACGAGGTTGAACGTGATGATGCGCTGGACCGTGCGTCGGGCGATCGTGTCGCGCTTCTCGGGGAGGTCGAGCCGGAGGCGACGGGCGTGCCGCCAGTGGTCGACGCACAGGTACGTCCCGTGGATGCCACCCCAGATGACGAACGTCCACGCGGCGCCGTGCCACAGGCCGCCGAGGACCATGGTGAGCATCAGGTTGCGGTAGGTGGTGCCGCTCCCGCCGCGGTTGCCGCCGAGCGGGATGTAGAGGTAGTCGCGCAGCCAGCGCGACAGCGTCATGTGCCAGCGGCGCCAGAAGTCCTGGATCGACTGCGCGGCGTACGGGCTGTCGAAGTTCTGCGGGAACCGGAAGCCGAGGAGCAGCGCGATCCCGATGGCCATGTCGGTGTAGCCGCTGAAGTCGGCGTAGATCTGGATCGCGTACGCGTAGACGCCGACGAGCATCTCCAGGCTCGAGTGCGACTGCGGCGACGCGAACGTGGCGTCGACGATCTCGGTCGCCAGGAGGTTGGCGATCACGACCTTCTTGAAGAGCCCGATGAAGATGAGGAAGAGCGCCCGGCTGGCGTCGACGTGCCGTGGGTCGTGGCGGGCCTTGAGCTGCGGCATGAACTCGGCCGGCCGCACGATCGGCCCTGCGACGACGTGCGGGAAGAAGGACAGGAACACGGCGAAGTCGATGAGGCGTCCCGGCTTGAACGTGCCCCGGTAGATGTCGACGACGTAGCTGATCGCCTGGAACGTGAAGAACGAGATGCCGACCGGGAGGATCACCGACACGATCGCGGACGACAGGTCGACGCCGAGGTCGGCCAGCGTGTTGTTCGCGCTCGTGACGAAGAAGTCGAAGTACTTGAAGAAGCCGAGCGCGGCGAGGTTGAGCGCGACCGCGAGCGCGAGCCAGCGTCGCTTCGCCTTGTCGTCCTCGGTGTTGTGGATGAGCCGACCGAACAGCTGGTTGACGAGCGTCGACCCGGCGATCAGGAAGCAGAATCGCCAGTCCCAGTACCCGTAGAAGAAGTAGGACGCCGCGAGCATGAAGAGCTTCCAACGGCGTCGCCGCGGCATGAGCAGCCAGCTCACGGGCAGCACGATCATGAAGAAGATCGCGAACGTGATGGTCGGGAAGATCATCGGGAACCCCAGTTTCCCATCCGACCCATGGGAAACCGGGACGCTCAGGAACCCTGCTGCGACCTGCCCCGTTGCACGATCCCGGCGCGGCGCTGCTCGATCGCCGCGAAGTCGACACGGTAGGTGCGGAACACGTCCTGCTCGTGCGCGAGCGCGTCGCCCACCGGAAGGCGGGCGTTCTCGTCGTAGAGGTTCTTCAGGTGCCGCACCGTCGGACCATCGTTGGCCGCGACGTCGGCGGCGAGTCGCAGCGTCGTCGGCAACAGCTCGTCGTGGGGCACGACGTGGTTCACGAGACCGAGCCGGTGTGCTTCGGGCGCGTCGACGAAGTTGCCGGTGAGGCTCATCTCCTTCGCCTTGCGGAGCCCGACCGCCATCGGGAGGAAGACGCTCATCCCGCCGCCTGGGGAGACGCCCACGCGTCCGTGCGTGTCGCCGAACGACGCGCGCTCGGACGCGACGAGGAAGTCACAGCCGAGCGCGAGCTCGAAGCCGCCGGTGACGCACGGACCGTTCACCGCGCCGATGACCGGCTTCGTGACCTCCCACGTCGCCTGGATCGGATTGGTCCAGCGTGCGGTCCCGTCACCGCGGCCGCCGACGAGGTTGGCGCCGGTGTCGCCGAGCTCGCGCAGGTCGAGGCCGGCGCAGAACGCCGGGTCGGCGCCGGTGAGCACGATCACGTCGATGGCATCGTCCGACTCTGCCGCTTCGATCGCCGCCGCCGACTCCAGCATCAGCGCGCTGTTCAGCGCGTTGCGAGCCTCGGGCCGGTTGAGCGTGATCGTGCAGACGCCGTCGCTCGTCTCGACCAGCACGATCTCGCTCACCGGCGCCACGGTACGCCCGGATCCTGGCTTCCCGCGTGCTCAGCCGATCTCGTAGACGAGGGTGACGTCGACGCTGAGCTCCTCGCTGCCCGGCTGGATCGGGACCGACGCGGCATCGCCCGACTCGGCAGTCGGAGCCGCTGCCTCACCGCGTCCAGTGCGGGACCGATCGGCGTGTAGCGCTCGTCGATCGAGCGCAGCGCACCCAGCTCGACGCCCGCGGCAGCGGCGAGCTGCTCGGCCTGCGCCTTCGCCGCGCTTCACGGCCTCGGTGCGCGCCTGCTCGACGACCTTGCTGTTGTCGTCGATCGAGAAGTACAGGCCCTGCACGATGATGTCGTCACCCGCGGCCTTCGTCGCCTCGTCGATGATGTCGCCCGCGGTGTTGAGGTCGCGCAGCTTGGCCACGACGCGGTTGCTCACCGAGTACGCGATCACGACCTCACCGTCGTCGTCGTAGACGGGATAGATGGAGAGGTTCGTGGTCTGGATGTCCTTCTCGGGCACGCCGGCATCGCGCAGCACCTCGAGCACGCCCACCGTGAGACGGCTGTTCTGGGCGAGTGCTTCGCCCGCCGTGTCACCGCGCGTGTCGACGCCCAGGTAGAGCTCGAGCACGTCGGGCGTACCACTGACGAGCCCCGTCCCGTTCACGGTGATGACCCGGGGGTCGTCACGTGACGGCGGGTCGTCGTCCGTCTGTGCACCGGCGACGCCCGTGGCGCCGACCATCGTGATCGCAGCGAGCGCCGCGAGTGTCGCGGACGCAGTGATGCGCCGAACCCAGGTTTTCCGCATCGTTCCTCCTGTGAGCAACGTCCCGACGGGGGCGTCGGGATGCGGAGCGTTGGACGGCGCGAAGCGCCAGCTGGTTCCCGGAGGGCCGAGAGGCGGTTCCCGACTCCGTTACGAGTCGGGACCGGCCGGCGGCGCGTGGCCGGCTGCGGCGGCGTCGGTGAGGAAGCGCGCCAGCACCGCCTCGGCCTCCTTGCCGCTGTACACGTCCTCCTCGAGCGACCAGAGGCCGTCACCCGCGTACTCGAGGATCGTCACGACCGCGAACTTGTACTCGCCCTTCATGCCGTCGAGCGGCTCGAAGATGTTCCAGCAGTACATGACGACGCGGTTGCCGTCGATGACGTACCAGTCGTAGGGGAACGACATCCCCGAGACCGCGCCCATCGTCGCCGTGATCCAGTCGCGGATCTGCTCGCGGCCGCGGAACGTGCCCATCTCGTGCTCGACGTACAGCGCGTCCTCGGTGAACTGGTCGGCCCACGCGCTCCAGTCGTTCGCCTTGCCGCGTTCGACGTACTTCAGGAACTCGCGGTCCACCTCGGCTCGATCGAAGGTCGCCATGTCAGGTCGTGATCCTTTCGCGCAGCGTCGCCACACCCGGTCCGGTGAGGTCGTCGAGTGCAGCCGGGCGCCCGGCGAGCGCCATGAGCAGCGCCTCACCGGCGCCACGCACCTCGTCGCCGTTCGCCTCGCCGGCGTCCCAGTCGAGGTCGGTGGCGCGCAGGTGCAGCCCGCGCAGCCGCTTCTTGGCGGGGAGGTAGCTCGCCCCCGAGCCCTTGACGGAGTCGAGCGCGACGCGGAGACGGTCGTCGGGGATCGAGCGCGGCAAGCCGAGCACGCGACGGACGTCCTGCTGGTGCACGACCTCGTCGGCCAGGAGCGCCTCGGGCTTCACTCCGGGCGGCGTCTTGCGCGCACCGACGGACTCACGCAGCTCCGTCCGCAGGTCGTCGGTCGGCGCGGCGCCCTTCTTCACCGCCTCCTTCTCGAGCATCGTCTCGATGCGGAAGCCGTGCTTGAGCACCTTCGCGATCGTCGTTCCCTTGCTCTCGGTCGCGCCTTCGACGCAGTGCGCCACGACGTCGCGCACCTTCCAGGCCGTGCAGAGCGACGGCTGGTCCCACTGGCCCGGCGTCAACGAGTCGGCCAGGTCGGCGAAGTCGGTGCGCTCCGCGTCCACCATCTTCCACGTGTCCATCACTGCTGCCACGTGTCCATCACTTCCCCCTGCTGACGGCCGTGGTGCTCGTGGCGCGGCAGCCTACGCTCGCCGCCGATGTCAGACCTCCCCGCGGCCGTCTTCGAGGCCGACGGCTCGAAGCTGCTCCCGACCGAGCTCGCCCGCGGCCCCTGGTCGCCGGACGCGATGCACGGCGGTGCGCCGGCATCCGCGCTCGCACGCGCGGTCGAGAGCCACGAACCGGGCACCGCGTCGTTCGTCGCTCGACTGACGGTCGATCTCCTGCGGCCGGTCCCGCTCGCGCCGCTCGACGTCGTGACGCGCACGACGCGGCCCGGCCGCAAGGTCCAATGGGTCGAGGCCACGCTGCTCGCCGGCGACGTCGAGGTCGCACGTGCGCACGCGCTGCGACTCCGCACGATGCAACCGCTCGGGCTGCCGCTGCCGCCCGAACCGGTGCCGGAGGTGCGGCCGCCCTCCGAGAGCGAGCAGATCGAGGTCGAGCTGCCGCGCGTGCGAGGGCTCGGGTTCTGGCGCGCGATGGAGTTCCGGATCGCGGAGGGCTCGTGGCACGAGACGGGCCCGGCGACGATCTGGTTCCGGCTGCGCGTGCCCGTCGTCGCGGACGAGGAGCCCAGCCCGCTGCAGCGCGTCGCGGCGGCCGCCGACTTCGGGAACGGGCTCAGCACGGTCCTGCCGCGAGGGCGCTTCCTCTTCATCAACCCCGATCTGAGCATCCATCTCCACCGCCACCCGGAAGGGGAGTGGGTCGCGCTCGAGGGCGAGTCGGCCGCCGAGGACTTCGGTGTCGGGCTCGCGGCGTGCCGCCTGCACGACGAACGGGGCCGCATCGGCCGGTCGATGCAGTCGCTGCTCGTCGACCACCTCGCGGACCCGAGCGAGTCCGGCGGGCTCTGACCTGGACCATCGAACGGGCCGGGGTCCAACCTGGACAGCTCGTATCCCGGATAGTTAGTATCCGGGATATGAAGCTCTCCGAAGGCGTCGAGTGGGGCATCCACTGCGCTGCACTCCTGGCTGCGGTGCCCCCGCCGCACACCCTGTCCGCAGCGAGCCTCGCCGAGTACCACGGGGTCTCGGCGCCCTACCTCTCGAAGCACCTCCAGGCGCTCGTGCGCGGCGGGGTGCTCGAGTCGGTGTCCGGCCCCAAGGGCGGCTTCCGCCTCACCCGCCCGCCGGCGGACGTGACGATGCTCGACGTCGTCGAGGCCATCGACGGCCGGGAGCCGGCGTTCGTGTGCACGGAGATCCGCCGGCGCGGGCCGGCGCGCATGCCGGCCCGGGAGTACCGCCTGCCGTGCGAGATCCACGCCGTCATGAACCGGGCGGACGCCGCATGGCGCGACGAGCTCCGCGCAGCGTCCCTGGCCGACCTCGTGCAGCACGTCGTCACCAACGTCACGCCCGCCGCGCTCGAGAAGGGTGTGCGCTGGATGCAGACCGCGATCCGCTAGTTGCGCCCTGCGCAAGAGAAGAAGGAGGACGAACGATGCAGTGCTTCATGACCGGTGCGACCGGTGCGCTCGGAGTCCCGACCGTCGCGGCGTTGGTCGCCGCGGGCCACGACGTTCGTGGCGTGGCGCGCAACGAGTCCAAGGCCGAGCAGCTCCGCGCGGCAGGTGCAGAGCCGGTGACGGTCGACGTGTTCGACCACGATGCGGTCGTCGAGGCCGTCGCCGGGAGTGACGCCATCCTCCATCTCGCGACGAACGTGCCACCGCTGGCGAAAGCCGGGTTCACGCCGACGTGGAAGACGCACAACCGGCTGCGCACGGAAGCCACGCGCCACCTCCTCGACGCGGCGCGCATCCACGACGTCGATCGCTTCGTCAAGGAGTCGGTGACGTTCGCGTACCCGAGCAGCGGTGCCGAGTGGATCGACGAGTCGGTGCCCGTCGACGAGTCGATCAAGATGCTCCAGCCCACGCTCGAGGGCGAGCGCCTCGTTGGCGCGTACGACGGTGCCGGTGGCGTCGGTGTCGTCCTGCGGTTCGGGCTCTTCTACGGTCCTCACGCACGCGCCGTCGACGAGGCACTTCACACGGCGCGCGTCCACCGCTTCCCATGGCCGGGCCCCGACGACGCCTACCTCTCGTCGATCCACCTCGACGACGTCGCGACGTCCGTCGTCGCGGCGCTCGATGCGCCTGGCGGCCTCTACAACGTCGTCGACGACGATCCCGTCACCAAGCGCGAGTACGTCGACGCCTTCGCCGCCGCGTTCGACCTCCCGCGCCTGAAGCTCCTGCCGACCCGGACGATGCGCACGGTGGCCGGCAGCAGCGGGCGTATGTTCACCGCGTCCCAGCGCGTCTCGAACCGCAAGTTCCACGCCGCAACCGGTTGGGCACCCGCGTACCGAAGCGTGCGCGAGGGCTGGGCCGCGGTCGGTGCAGTGCGACAGGCGCACGAGAAAAAGGAGGCGACACCATGACCGCGACCACCGCTGCGCCCACCACGATGCGATCGCCCTTGGTCGCCCGCATCGGCATGATCATCTTCGCGGTCCAGGGCCTCGGCACGGGGCTCTGGGCGACCGTCGACCCGCGGAGCTTCTTCGACGACTTCCCCGGTCTCGGGATGGCGTGGGTCGCGCCGGACGGCCCGTACAACGAGCACCTGATGCGCGACTACGGCGCGCTGAACCTCGCCCTCGGGGTCCTCGCGCTGTGCGCGGCGATCTGGCTCACCCGCACCCTGGTCGCGGCCACCGCGATCGCATGGCTCGTGTACTCGATCCCGCACATCGCCTACCACGCCCTCAACGGGCAGCACTACGACTCGAGCGACCACGTGGCGATCGTCGCCGCCCTGGTCTTCACGCCGATCGTCGCGATCGTCGTCCTGTGGTCGCTGCGGGAGGGTCGCTGAGAGAGGTCGCCGAGCACCTGGGCCCGGCGTCAGACTCGCGGCATCGACGCGGGTCCGCTCTTCGTCTTCGATCGAGTGACGGTCGCCGGTGCCGTCCGTCCGCGCCTCGAGGACGCGACCGGCGAGGTCCCCGCGGGTGGCGTCACGGTCATGGTCGGGCCGTCCGGCTCTGGCAAGTCGACGCTGCTGCGGTGCTGCAACCGCCTCGAGGTGCCGGTCCGCGGTGAGGTGCGCTATCGGGGCGTGGACGTCGAGGCGCTCGATCCGCTCGAGCTGCGCCGGCGCGTCGGCATGGTCTTCCAGCGACCGACGCCGTTCGCGGGGACGGTGCTCGAGAACCTCCAGGTCGCCGAGCCGACCCTCGACGAGGCGACCGGCGCGAGCGAGCTCCAGCGCGTCGGCCTCGAGGCCTCGATGCTGCGGCGCGACGCGCGCGAGCTCTCGGGCGGCGAGGCGCAGCGCGTGTGCCTCGCGCGCACGCTCGCGACACGTCCCGAGGTCGTGCTCATGGACGAGGTCACGTCGTCGGTCGACCCCGCTGCCCGCTTCGCGCTCGAGGACCTCGCCGGCGCGCTCGCGCGCTCTCTCGTCCCCGTCGTCTGGGTGACGCACGACCTCGAGCAGATGCGACGGCTCGCCGACCACGTGGTCGTCGTCATCGGTGGACGCATCGTCCACGCCGGCGCGCCGGGACGTCTCGGCGCCGACGCACCCGACGCCGCGCAGCGGTTCCTCGCGGGGGACGCAGCATGACCGACATCGGCTGGACCGGGCTCGCACTCTCGCTGCTGCTGGTCGCGCTCGCGATCGTCCTCTCTCTCTGGCGTCACCTCGGGCTCGAGCGCAGCATCGTCTGGTCCGCGACGCGCGCGCTCGTGCAGCTGCTCGCGGTCGGACTCCTCCTCGAGGTGCTCCTCGAGCCCGGCGTGTCGATCTGGTGGGGCTGGCTGTGGATCGCGGTGATGGTGGTCATCGCCGCGATCACCGTCAGCCGACGCGCACCCGCAGTGCCGGGCATCGTCGTCCTGGCGCTGATCGCGTTCACCGGGTCCGCGGTCGTCACATTGGGCGTGCTGTTCGGTCTCGGTGTGTTCGACCTCGAGATCCGCACGTTGATCCCGCTCGCGGGACTCATGATCGGCAACTCGCTCGCCGCGACCGTCCTCGTGTCGCGCCGCCTCGTCAGGGAGCTCGACGACAAGCGCGAAGAGGTGGAGGCGCGGCTGGCGCTCGGTCAGCCGTCGACGACGGCCGCGCAGCCGTACGTGGTCGAGGCGCTCCGCACGGCGCTCACACCGCAGATCGAGACGACCAAGGTGGTGGGGCTGATCGCGCTGCCCGGCGCGATGACCGGGCTGATCCTCGCCGGCGTCGATCCGATCGACGCGGTGCAGGTGCAGGTCGCGGTGATGTACCTGGTGCTCGGGGCGGTGGCCACGACGACGACCGTCATGGCGCTCGGCATCCGCCGGCGGCTGTTCACGGACGACCATCGGCTCGTCCGCCTGGGTGAGCCGGTGCAGGCGCCGGCCCCGAACGAGACCTAACGGCCGGCGTTCGGCTTCCGCCCGTGGTTCGCCTTCTTGCGGCGGGCCTTGAGCTTGCGCATCTTCGTCTTCTTGGACACGGGGCCCTCGCTGGTCGGCGTCTTCCGAGAGAACGTCCAGGATAGGTGAGCCCGGGCCGCGGCCTCGGGCCGTCCGTTCGCTATCGTTCTCGCTCGGGCCGGGCGGCTGCGCCTCGGCGCGGGGCCACCCCACATGCGATCGACTCATCGACACGAGGGCACGAGGACGCGCGACATGGCAGCACGGCCCCAGCGGCGGTACCTGGCGATCCTCGCCGTCGTCGCGATCGCCGCCATCGCGGCCGCGTGCACGCCGATCACGGCGCCGCCGCACCCGCTCCGCAGCCGCGCGCCCACGCCGAAGCCTCGCCGACGCCATCGATCGCATCGGCGTGCCCGGGAGCCGATGCGCCGCCGACGAACATCGAACGTCCCGACGAAGTACGTCGCCGTCGTCGACGATGGCGACGGCGCATCCGCGATATCGAGGGCTTCACCGCGACCTCGCAGGCCGAGCCTAAACGCGCAGGTAGCCGAGCTCGCGGCCGACGGCGAGCTCGTCAGCGTCGAGCCCGACCTGCCGGTCCAAGCGCTCGCGGTCAATCCCGACGACGATCGAGCTACCCGCAGCAGTACGGGCTGCCGCACGCCCAATTCGATGACGCGTGGTGTGCCGGGTGGCTACGACGGCAGCGAACCAGATCGTCGCTGTCGTCGACACCGGCATCGACACCGACCACTCCGAGTTCTCCGGCCGGGTGCTCGCCGGTCAACGATTCATCGGTGCGGGTGACGCACGGGCACGGACGTGTCAGGACGACCACGGCCACGGCACACATGTCTCGGGCATCGCGGCCGCGGGCGACAATTCGGGCCCGAGAGCTACGGCCTCGGTGGCGCGCCCGGCGCGGAGCATGCTGCCCAGTCAAGGTGCTTGAACCCCATCGGGCGGCGGCTCGTCGCAGACGTCGCAGCGGGGATCAAGTGGGCGGCCGACAACGGTGCCGACGGTCATCAACCTCAGCCTCGGCGGTGGCTCCTGCCCACGATGCAGTCGGCGATCGACTACGCCCGCTCCCAGGGCGTCGTCGTCGTCGCGGCCGCCGGCAACAGCAACTCCAACAAGCTCTCGGCTCCCGGCGGCAACGCGGGCGTCATCACGGTCGGCGCCACGACGTCGTCCGACCAGAAGGCGTCGTTCTCGAACTACGGCACGTACGTCGACATCGGCGCTCCGGGAACGCGATCTTCTCGACCTTCCCGTCCCCGGCGGTCGCCAGCCGGCCTGACGGGTTCGGCTCGCTCAGCGGCACCTCGATGTCCTCACCGTTCGTCGCCGCTGCGGTCGCGCTGATCAAGCAGAAGTGCCCGTCGCTGTCGCCCGACGCGGTGCAGCAGAAGATCGAGACGTTCCACGGAGTCTCGGTGGCGGGTCTCGGCGCGCCGCTGATCGACGTCGCGAACGCCCTCGGCCAACCCTGCTGATCCGGTCTTCCCTCCGCCGAGCGGTCAGGGCGGCGCGCGCAGGTTGAACGCACCGTCACCGTTGGGTTCGAGCTGCGTAGTGGCGGTAGTGGACGAGGTCGTGGCACCAGTCGCAGACGCCGCGGCAGTTCTCGACCGAGTGACAGCCGCCGCGACTTCGGTACTCGAGATGGTGGATCTGCGTCGCGGCCGCTGAGCAGCTGGCGACCACGCACTCCTGGTCGCGGGCGAGCACCGCTCGTCGGACGGATGCGGGCATCGTCTTCGTGCCGTCGTGGGCGACGGTCGTGACGTCGACCCCCTTCTTCACGAGGATCGTGAGGAGGCTGTCGCCGAGGTAGTCGCGGGCCGTCTCGACCGGCACCGGCCCGACACCCTTGATCTCGCAGCGCGCTCCCTGCGGGTGCCGGTACCCACGAGCTTGTCGGCGTCGACGTTGACGAACACGTGTGCCTTCGCCGGGGCGCGCTCGGCGCCGGTGCGCTCGCAGGTGCGGACGAGCGCGTCGAAGGCGTACGCCTCACGTGGCTCGCGCACGCCGGCCTTCCGGGCTTCGGTGAAGACGAGGTCGGTCTCCGCGTCGAGGCGCGCCTTGATGCGGGCGCCGTCGGTCGGCGTGCCCTGGGCGTGCAGGTGCCAGATGCCTTCGAGGTCGGTGTAGGTGCGCAGCGTGCGCTGCTCGTGGATGCGACGGTGGTGCTCGCTCTCCTCGCGGGCCGCCGCACGCACTCGGGCCGCGTGATCGCGCAGGTCGGCGTGGGGCCGGTCCTTCGCAGTGGTGATCAGCTCGTGCTCGGCGTCGGGGGAGTCGATCGCGGCGGACGCGATCTCGTGGACCTGGGCCTGGCTCGACGCGCCCGTCTGAAACGCCTCGCTCGTGTGCGGGAGCTCCTCGAGCCGTTCGGCGGTCTTGAGGATTCGCATCGCCTCACCGATGCTCGTGCCGGTCGTCGCGGCGACCGAGTGCGCCGGCGTCTTGTGCCCGCCGCGCTGCCACGCGTTCGTCTCTTCGACACGCCGAGCGAGCCGTGCCTTCGCGGAGGCGCAGATCGCCTCCATGCGCGCGACCTTGCGCAGCGCGCGCTGTGCGCCTCCGCCGTCGAGCAGTCGCGGCTCGAGATCGCGCGCCCACTTCTCCATCGCGGTGCACAGCTCGGCGGTCGCCGTCCCTGTCATGCATGCAGCATGACAGGGGGGTATGACAACGACCCCACCTCCGGACGTCGTCGCGCGCAGAAGGTCATGGGTCACATGTCGCGGCATCGCGTCACGTGACGCGACGACGGGTGTCGCGCGACGTCGATAGGGTCCGGCGCGTGACGACCGGCATCCCCGTCTGGCGCGACGTCGTCCCGTCGGACGCGCTCGCGGTCGCTGCAGCCCGCGCGTCACCGAGGACCTCGAACGGCGCCCTGACGTCCTCGTCGTCGGCGGCGGGATGCTCGGTCTCGCGACCGCGTCGCTCTGCAACCGCGCTGGGCTCGGGCGCGTCGTGCTGCTCGAGCGCGACGGCCTCGCGGCGGGCCCGTCCGGGCGAGCCGCCGCGCTGCTGACGCCCGAGGCGCACGTCTGGACGGATCCACCGCCGTTCGTCGAGCTCGCGCGCCGAAGCCTTGACCGCTGGCGCTCACTCGACGCCGAGCTCGATGGAGCGCTCGGTGTCGAGCCGGCCGACTGGATCATCGCGTTGCCCGACGCGGTGCCACCGGGCTCGCCCGTCGGCGACCGCGTCGAGATCCTCGACCGCGACGCGGCGCACGCACTCGAACCGGAGCTCGGTCCGGGGATCGGTGGCGCGCTGCGCATCCCGGATCAGGGGCGCGTGCACCCGCTCGTCGCCGCAAGCGTCTTCGCGAAGCACGCCGGGCAGGTCGCGTGCGGCGTCGAGGTCACCGGGATCGACGTCGCGTCGTCGCGGGTCACGACAGTGCACACGAGTGCGGGCGACTTCGAGCCGGGCGCGGTCGTGTTCGCCACCGGGCTCGCGCCGGACTTCCTCGGCATCGAGATCCCGCAGCGGCTCGTGAAGGGTCACCTGCTCGCGACGTCGCCCGCGCCGTTCCGGCTCCACGGCACCCTCGCCGCGCTCGACGGGCTCGTCGTGCCGTTGCCGTCGGGTGAGCTCATCGCGGGCGGGACGCTCGACGAGGGCGACGACGAGCCCGTGGTGCGTCCGGACGTCGTCGAGGGCATCCGGGACGCGCTGGTCGCGCTGCTGCCGCGGGTCGCCGATCTGGAGATCGCGCACGCGTGGTGCTGCTTCCGGCCGATGGTGCCCGACGGGCAACCGGTCATCGACCGCCTGCCGGGCGTCGACAACGCGTGGCTCACCTGCGGCCACTACCGCACGGGGATCCTGATGGCGCCGGGAACCGGCGACGCGCTCGCCCGGTGGATCGCGACCGGCGACGCGCCCACCGAGGTGGACGCGTTCTCACTGGCTCGGCTGAGCTAGGTCGGCATCACCGCGGGCAGCTCGCCGTCCATCCAGACCGTCTGCTCGAAGCGGTCCTTGATGCGCCAGCCGTCCTTCGTGCGCACCCACTGGTCGCGGTACTCGCCTCCGCAATAGAAGTAGGCGCGGGTGCCGTCGGCCCGGTCGTGGCCCATCGGGTTGTAGAAGGCGGCACGGCTCGTCGCCGTGTCACCGTCGAACGTGATCTCCACGTTCGTGATGAGGTGCTGGTACGCCGGGAAGGTCGGCAGCACGCTCGCCAGCCACGCCTTGATCTCGGGGTAGTCGCCCTTGATGCCACCGGCGGTCGTGTAGTCGAGGAACGCGTCGGGCGTGAACACGTCGTCGAGCCCGTCGAAGTTCTTGCTGTCGATCGCCCAGGCGTACGCGCTGAGCACCGACTCGATCTCGAGGCGGTCGGTGAGCTGTTCGACGGAGATGGGCACGATGTCCTCCCAGGGGAAGCGTTGGGCGTCCGCGAACGTATCCTCCACGTGATGCACGAGCCTCGCCCTCGAGTCGGGCGCCAGCAGCCGAGCGAGTGGCTGCGGGCGGGGTATCCCCGCCCGCAACGAGCGAGGCAATAGAGATGGAGCATCTCGGCCTGCTCGGACTCGGCGACTCGGGGCACGGCGCGCTGTTCGCCGCCCTGACGGGCCAGGACGCGAGCACCGCGAGCGATCGCCTGCTCGGGGTCGTGCCGATCCCCGACGAGCGGCTCTCCAAGCTCGCGGCGATGTCCGAGTCGAAGAAGGTCGTGCCCGCCACGTTGCAGCTCGCCTACCTGCCCGCGCTGTCGACCGAGGCCGGCAAGGGGCTCGGGAGCCGGCTGCTCGGCACCGTGCGCGACGCCGACGCGCTGATGCTCGTGGTCCGTGGTGACGAGGGACACGACGCGGCGCGAGAGCTCGCGTCGCTGGAAGAGGAGCTGATCCTCGCCGACCTCGGATCGGTCGAGGCGCGGGTCGACAAGCAGCGTCGAGCGGCCAAGGGCGACAAGGCGCTCCTGCCCGAGGTGGGCGCGCTCGAACGGGCGGAGGCGACGCTCTCCGACGGCGTGCCGATCTACCGCGGCGACCTGACCGACGCCGAGCGTGCGCTCCTCGAGCCGGCCTTCCTCCTCACCAACAAGCCCGCGCTCGTCGTCATCAACATCGGCACCGAGCAGCTCGAGCAGGGTGACGCGATCGCCGCGCCCTTCGGTGACGACGCGCTCGCCGTCTGCCTCGAGCTCGAGGGCGACCCCGACGTCGTCGCCGCGGAAGGGGAGGAGCGCGCGTCACTGCTCGCCGACCTCGGCATCCCCGAGAGCGTGGTGCCACGACTCGCACGCGCCGCGCTCCACCTGCTGGGGCGGCGGACGTTCCTCACGACCGGCGACAAGGAGTCGCGTGCGTGGACGTTCCGCGACGGCTCCACCGCGCCCGAGTGCGCGGGCGTGATCCACACCGACCTGCAGCGTGGCTTCATCCGCGCCGAGGTGATCGACTGGCAGGAGCTGCTCGACATCGGGTCGTGGACGAAGGCCAAGGACGCCGGAGCGCTGCGCGTGGAGGGCAAGGACTACCTGGTTCGTGACGGCGACGTCGTGGAGATCCGCTTCAACGTCTGACGCGTCCGCGGCGACCGAGGAGCGTCTCGTGCGGTCGGGCGTCGTGCTCGCGGCCGCCGAGGTCGCCCGCACGCGTGCCGATCGCCGCCGCGGGCTGCTCGGACGGGACCGCGTCGACGGTGCGCTCGTCCTCCGTCCGTGCCGGCAGGTCCACACGTTCGGCATGCGCTGCTCCGTGGACGTCCTGTGGTGCGACCGGCGTGGCAAGGTGCTGCGCATGGCGACGCTGCCGCCGTGCCGCATCTCCCGTCCGGTGCTGCGCGCCCGATTCGTGATCGAGGCCGCCG
Source organism: uncultured Acidimicrobiia bacterium (assembly GCA_963731815.1). Classification (GTDB taxonomy): domain Bacteria; phylum Actinomycetota; class Acidimicrobiia; order IMCC26256; family PALSA-555; genus DATBSK01. The sequence continues at coordinate 53,876 of CAVSWW010000012.1, forward strand.
CCGGCGCGGCCCGGAGGTGGGGCGTGCGCCCGGGCGACGTCGTGACGGTCGAGGCGGGGCAGCGCGATGCGTGAGGGGCGGCTCGTGCTCGTCGGCACGCCCATCGGGAACCTCGGTGACCTGTCGCCGCGCGCGGTCGAGGCGCTGCGCGTCGCCGACGTGATCGCGGCGGAGGACACGCGGCGGACGCGCGCGCTGCTGACGCACGCCGGGATCCCGGCCGGTCGCCGGCTGCAGGCCGTCCACGCCCAGAACGAGGTCGCGCGTGCCCGCGAGCTGACCCGGGCGATCAGCACCGGTGCGACCGTGGCCATGGTCACCGATGCCGGCATGCCGAGCATCTCCGACCCGGGCGGCCGTCTCGTGCGGGCCTGCATCAAGGAGGGTCTGCCGGTCGAGCTGGTGCCGGGGCCGAGCGCGGTGCTGGCGGCGCTCGTGCTCTCGGGTCTGGCGACCGACCGGTTCGTGTTCGAGGGGTTCCTGCCGCGCAAGGGGACCGCGCGCAGCGAGCGGCTCTACGCGATCGGACGGGAGGCGCGCACGATCATCGTGTTCGAGGCACCCCAGCGCGTGGAGGCGACGCTCAACCATCTGGTCGAGGCGTGCGGACCAGCGCGCAAGGTCGCGGTCGCGCGCGAGCTCACGAAGCTGCACGAGGAGGTCTGGCGCGGGACGCTCGAGGGCGCGCTGCGTCACTTCCACGAGCACCCACCGCGGGGCGAGTTCGTGCTGGTCGTCGAGGGTCGCGAGCCGGTGGAGGTCGCGGCGGGCGACGACGTGCTGGCCGAGGCGGCCCGCCAGGAGATCCGCGAGGGCCGATCGACCCGTGAGGCCGCCGACAACATCGCCAAGCGCTTCAAGGTCTCCCGCCGCCGGGCCTACGACGCCGTCCTCGCCCAGCGCGGCTGACAATTCCTCGGATGCGTCTGTCACCCGCGTATATCAAGGTGAGAGACGCATCCAGAGAAGAATGAGGCGATGGCCCAGCCGTTCTACGTGACGACGCCGATCTACTACGTCAACGACGCGCCCCACATCGGGCACGCGTACTCGACGGTCACGTCCGACACGCTCGCGCGCTGGCGTCGCCTCTGGGGCGACGACGTCGTGTTCCTCACGGGCACCGACGAGCACGGGCTGAAGGTGCAGCGGGCGGCCGAGGCGCAGGGGAAGCACGCCGAAGGAGTTCGCCGACCAGAACGCGCGAGCGCTACCGCGAGGCGTGGGCCAACCTCGACATCTCGAACACCGAGTTCATCCGCACCACCGAGCCGAGGCCACCACGCCGCCGTGCAGGAGTTCGCGCAGGCGGTCTACGACGCGGGCTACATCGAGCTCGGCACCTACGAGGGCCTCTACTGCGTGTCGTGCGAGGCCTATTACACCGAGGACGAGCTGGTCGACGGGCTCTGCCCGATGCACCACACGCCGGTCGAGCGCGTCACCGAGGAGAACTACTTCTTCCAGCTCTCGCGCTTCGAGGACCGGCTGCTCGCGCACTACGCGGCGCATCCCGAGGCGGTGCAGCCCGAGTCGCGCCGCAACGAGGTGCTCGGCTTCATCAAGCAGGGCCTCCGCGACTTCTCGATGAGCAGCACGTCGATCTCGTGGGGCGTCCCGCTGCCCTGGGACCCGAAGCACGTCGCGTACGTGTGGTTCGACGCGCTCTTCAACTACTGCACTGCGGTCGGCTACGGACCAGGACCGCGCGCGCTTCGACCGCTACTGGCCCGCCGACTACCACATCGTCGGCAAGGACATCCTGCGCTTCCACGCCGTGTACTGGCCCGCGATGCTGATGGCAGCCGGCGAGGCACCGCCGAAGCACGTGTTCGCGCACGGGTTCCTGCTCGTCGGCGGCGAGAAGATGAGCAAGACGGCGTTCAACCAGATCTCGCCGAACGACCTCGTCGCCGACTTCGGTGCCGACGGCGTGCGCTACCACTTCCTCGCCGACCTGCGGTTCGGCGCGGACGGCGACTTCTCCTACGAGGGGATGGTCGCCCGGTACAACGCGGACCTGGCCAACAACTTCGGCAACCTCGCGAGCCGTGTCCTCAACATGGCGACGAGCTACTGCGACGCGGTCGCACCCACCGAGCGCGCGGAGGGGCCGCTCGTCGCGGCGACCGCGCGCGCCTTCGACGAGGTCACGAACCACTTCGAGCGCCTCGACTACTCGGCGGCGTACTTCCACCTCTGGGAGCTGATCCGGGCCGCGAACTCCTACATCGAGGACCAGGAGCCGTGGAAGCTGCACAAGGCCGGTGAGACCGACGCGGTCGCCGGGATCCTCGGCGACTGCCTCGAGACGTTGCGCGTCGTCGCGGTGCTGGCGTCGCCGGCGATCCCGAACGCGTGCCGTGAGCTCTGGGGCCGTCTCGGCCTCGACGGCGCGCCCGAGGACCAGCGCCTGCCCGACGCGGCGAAGTGGTCCGGTCAGCCCGCGGGAACCGACTTGGTGAAAGGTGACGCGCTCTTTCCCAGGAAGGATGTCGACGCATGACCGACTGGACGGGGAGCGAACGGCCGCGGGCCGGGTATCCCGGCCCGCAGTGAGCGACCCAATGAAGTGGGTGGACAGCCACTGTCACGTGCAGTGGGTGACCGGCGGGGCCGACGACGCGTTGCAGCGCGGCCGCGACGCAGGGGTCGCGGGCTTCGTGGTCGTCGGGACCGACGGTGCGAGCTCCAACGAGGCGATCGAGATCGCGCGGCGGCACGGCGACGTGCGCGCCACCGTCGGGCTGCATCCGCACGAGGCATCGAGCCTGTCCCACGAGTGGCCGCTGCTGCGCGAGCTCGCGGGTGAGGCCGGCGTCGTCGCGATCGGTGAGACGGGCTTCGACTACCACTACGAGCACTCGGCGCGCGACGAGCAGGAAGAGGCGTTCCGGCAGCAGATCCGGCTCGCGCACGAGCTCGACCGCGCGCTGGTGATCCACTCCCGCGAGGCGTGGGACGACACCTTCCGGGTGCTCGCCGACGAGGGCCCGCCGGCGCGCACCGTCTTCCACTGCTTCACCGGAGGCCCGGCCGAGGCCGACCGAGCACTGGAGCTCGGCACCTTCCTCTCGTTCAGCGGCATCGTGTCGTTCAAGGGTGCCGACGACGTGCGGGCCGCGGCGGCGCGCTGCCCGATCGACCGCGTGCTCGTCGAGACGGACGCCCCCTACCTCACGCCGATGCCGAACCGGGGCGACGAGAACGAGCCGGCGTTCGTCGGGCTCGTCGGAGCGGCGCTGGCCGCCGCCATGGGGAGGGCCGCCGAGGAGGTGGCCGTGAGCACCGCCGAGACGACGGCGAGGGTGTTGGAGACGCCCCTCGGGTGACGGCTAGCGTGCTCGGATTCCTCACGGACGGGTGCATCCCGTCGCGTGTGTTCCTGGGAGGCGGAGCCCATCGCTGAGAACGGTCGTCGTCGCGGGCGTCCCCACCACCGTCGTGGGCTTCGCCGATCGAGCGCCCACGACGCGGTCGCGCCTTCTCCGGCTCGCGCCGAGCCGCATGACGCGACCGCTTGGCTCCCGCTGCCCGCGCCCGACTCGCTGCCGAGCGTCGACGAGCTCCTGACGCCGCCCGACGTCGACCTGCCGGCCCCCGCGCCGGCACCGGTGGACCCGCAGGACGCACCGGTCCCGGAGGCGCCGAGCGGCCCGGGCCGCGCCGAGGCGCCCGAGGCCACCACGTGGCTGCCGGTGCCCGAGGTCCACGACCTCCCCCCGATCCACGACCTCCTCGAGCCCGGCACGGGCTCACCGCCACGCGACATCCCCGCGCAGCCGTCGCCCGCCCGCGCCGAGCCGCACGATGCGACCGCCTGGCTCCCGCTCCCCGCGTCGCAGGAGCTGCCCGAGCTCTCCGAGCTCGCGGCCGCGACGCCGCCCACGAAGCGGCCGCGGCGTCACCTCCGTCCACACCTGCCGAGTCGGCACGCGGCCGGGCGACTGGCGCTCTTCGCGCTCGGCGCCCTCACCATCGTTGCGCTCTTCTACGGCGGTTCGATGCTGCTCGACAAGGGTGACGACGTGACCGTGCGCGTCGACGGCACCTCGAAGGACGTCGAGACCGGCGTCTCCACGGTGCGCTCGTTCCTGCAGGAGCAGGACGTGAAGGTCGGCGACCATGACCGCGTCACGCCGGCGCTGAACGAGCCGATCGAGAACGACATGATCGTGAGCGTCGTGCGGGCCTTCCCCGTGCCCGTCGACTTCGACGGCGAGCCGCGCACGATGTACAGCACGCACCGCGAGCCCGACGAGTTCGTCGCCGAGGCCGCGGTGCAGCTCGGCGTGCGCCCGGCGGGCGTCGCGCTCCGCACGGTGCCGAAGGAGATCGCCGAGGGATCGGACGAGCTGCAGCTGCGCACGAAGCGCGAGGGCACGCTCCTCGTCGACGGCTCCGCGGTCAACTACGACTCGCCGTCGTACACGGTGGGTGAGCTCCTCGAGCAGCAGAAGATCGTGCTGCGTCCGAACGACTTCGCGACGATCGACGATGCCCCCTTTGCCCTCGACGACGAGCTTCCCCCGAGCTCCGGTGACCAGTCGACGACCGTCTCCATCGTCCGCGCCGACTTCGTCCCGCAGGTTCGTGACGAGGAGTACCGGGTCGGTCCGCAGCGGCTGCCCGATCCCGAGATCCCCGTCGGCGAGACGCGCATCCAGCAGGAGGTGCCCGGCACCATGCGTCGCACCTTCTCGCAGGAGGTCCAGGACGGCGCGGTGGTCGACGAGACCCTCGTGTCCGAGGTGCCCGTGAAGGAAGCCGTCCCCTACGTCGAGTTCTTCGGGACGAAGTACAACCCGCTGTGGGACAAGATGGCGCGATGCGAGACCGGCGGGAACTGGAGCGCGAGCGGCCAGGAGTACCAGGGCGGGCTCGGCATCTACTGGAGGAACTGGAACCACTACGGCGGTCGTGACTTCGCACCGACGGCGGGCCAGGCGACGAAGTTCGAGCAGATCATCGTCGCCGAGAAGATCCGCGAGGATCATGGCTGGCACGCGTGGGGGTGCGCCGACCGCATCGGTCTCTGACGGCTCGTTCCTCCGGGCGGGCGGTTGGGGGTCGATCGGCAGGCGCCGCGACAAGCAGCAGTGCCCGTGCTGACTCCCACGGACGTGCGCGCCCTGCTGGACGAGCACGGCCTCCGACCGAGCCGGGCACTCGGGCAGAACTTCCTCGCCGATCCGAACACTGCGGAGCGGATCGCCCGGATCGCGGGAGTGGGCGCCGGTGACCGGGTCGTGGAGATCGGGCCGGGCCTCGGATCGCTGACCCTCGCGCTCGGCCGCCACGGGCTGCGACGTCCTCGCCGTGGAGCTCGACCGGCACCTCGTGCCGGTCCTGCGGAGCGTGGTCGAGGACGTCCCCAACATCACGGTCGAAACGGGCGACGCACTCACCTACGATTTCGAATCCCGCCTCGGGGGGAACGGTTGGCACTGTGTGTCCAACCTGCCGTACAACGTGGCGACGCCGGTGGTGCTGCGACTGCTCACCGACGTCCCGCAGATCGACCGGTTCGTCGTGATGGTGCAACGTGAAGTGGGGGAACGGCTTGCCGCGGAGCCCGGATCGCGCATCTACGGCGCGCCGTCCGTGCGCGTCGCGTACCACGCGACCGCACGCCTCTGCGGCGCCGTGCCGGCAAGCGTCTTCGTGCCGCGTCCCAAGGTCGAGTCGGTGCTGGTGTGCCTCGAGCGGCGGTCCACGCCTCCCGTCGACGTCCCGTCGGTCGATCTGATGTTCGAGCTCGTCCACGCCGGCTTCGCGCAGCGACGCAAGATGCTTCGTCGCTCGCTGCGACCGGTCCTCGGCGAACGTGCCGACACGGTCCTCGCCTCCGCAGGCGTCGATCCGAGCCGTCGCGCCGAAGCTCTCGATCTGGCTGACTGGGCAGCCATCACGCAGGAGGCGTTCAGCTGAACGAGCTCACCCGTGCCGGTCGACTCGGTCGTGTTCGCGCGACGGCCTACGCCAAGCTCAACCTGTCGCTGCGCGTGCTCGGTCGTCGAGACGACGGCTATCACGAGATCGAGGCGCTCACCGTCTCCCTTGCGGATCCGCACGACGTCGTCGAGGTGCAGGCCGTCCCGCACCCGGGCGGCATCTCGCTCGAGGTCGTGGGCGAGACCGAGGGCGTCCCCGACGGCATCGACAACCTCGTCGTGCAGGCCGGTGAGGCGTTGCTGGTGCGCGCCGGTCGGTCCGGGCACGGCGTGAAGACCACCCTGCGCAAGAAGATCCCGGCCGGCTGCGGGCTCGGCGGCGGCTCAGCCGATGCCGCCGCCGCCCTGATCGCGATCCAGCGGCTGCTCGAGGTCGAGATCGACGCCGCCGGGCTCCACGCCATCGCGGCGTCGGTCGGGTCGGACGTGCCGTTCTGCCTGACCGGCGGGGCCGCGTGGATCCGGGGCCGGGGTGAGCTGCTCGAACCGGTCTCGGTGACGAGCGGGCTGCCCGTGGTCGTCGCGATCCCGCCGTTCCGCCTCGTCACCCGGACCGTCTACGAGGCGTGGGACGCGCTCGGCGGCCCGCGCTCGGATCGGGAGGTGCCGGCCCCGTCGGCCGTCTCACAGGTCGTCCGAGCGTGCGCCAACGACCTCGAGCCGGCCGCGGAGTCGGTCGAGCCGCGGCTCGTCGACTTCCGCCATGCGCTCGAGGAGGCCGCGGGCGCGCCCGCGCTGCTCGCGGGGAGTGGCTCGGCCTACGCGGTGATGGTCGACGGCGACGACGCGGTGGCGAGCGACATCGCTCGCAAGATCCGCCGGGCGCTGAAGGTGCCGGTGGCGTCGAGCCACACGGTGACCCGGGGTGTGCGCGTGGGAGTGGGCTAGCTGACCGCTGGGTGAGTCGACGAGCGGCTGTGCCGACTCGGCGACGGCGGAGACCGAGCTCGCGAGGTCTCCCGGAGAGTTCGCTACTTGCCCTGCTGACGCCGCTGCCAGCGCGTCTTCTTCAGAAGCTTCTTGTGCTTCTTCTTTCGCATGCGCTTGCGGCGCTTCTTGATCAGCGATCCCATGGCGGCGAGTCACGCTACTTGCGGGCGGTCGCAGTGTCACATCGGGCCGCGAAGCTCAGTGTTCCCGCGGGTATGGTCGATGGACCCGCAGGGTCGTGTAGTCGGGGGTGGTGTAACGGCAGCACGGGGTCCTTTGGAGTCCCAAGTCGAGGTTCGAAACCTCGCCCCCGAGCCCACTCGACCAGGCACAGTCACCGAGAACGCATCCGAAACGCAGGAAGATCAGGAGCACATGTACCGACCGCTGTCCGCCGTGGTGCTCGCCGCAGGCGAGGGCACGCGCATGCGGTCGGCGACGCCCAAGGTGCTCCACCCCCTCTGCGGGCGCCCGATGATCCTCCACGTGCTCGACACGCTCGTGCAGCTGCCGCTCGAGCGGATCGTCGTCGTCGTGGGCCACGGTGCCGAGCACGTCACCAAGACCGTGCACGAGCAGCTCGCCACCGAGGTGCCGCTCGAGTTCGTCGAGCAACGCGTGCAGCGCGGCACGGGTGATGCCGCGAGCGTCGGGCTCACACCGTTCGCCGACGCGGTCGACACGGAAGACGACGTCTTCGTCGTGCCGGGCGACACGCCGCTGCTCACGCCCGACACGCTCGCGGCGCTGGCGACCGAGCACCGCCTCGCCGACGCGGCCGCGACGCTGCTGACCGTCGACCTCGACGACCCCACCGGCTACGGACGGATCGTCCGCGACGAGCGCGGTGCGGTCGACCGCATCGTCGAGCAGACCGACGCGAGCGATGCCGAGCGCGAGATCACCGAGATCAACCCGTCGATCTACTGCTTCCGGCGCAGCTATCTCGCGCCCGCGCTGCGACGCCTCAACCCCGAGAACGCGCAGGGCGAGTACTACCTGACCGACGTCATCGAGGTGCTCCGGCGCACCGGGCACCTGATCGTGGCGGTCCCGGGCGACGACGCATCCGAGACGATGGGCGTCAACGACCGGGCGCAGCTCGCGCTCGCCGAGCAGCGGCTGCGAGCCCGCATCAACGACCGGTGGATGCGCGAAGGCGTGTCGATGACCGATCCCGAGCGCACGTACGTCGACGCGAGCGTCGAGCTCGAGCCCGACGTGCACCTGCTGCCGAACGTGATGCTCGAAGGGCGCACGGTCATCGGCTCCGGCTCGGTGGTCGGGCCCGACTGCCGGCTCGTCGACACGATCGTCGGCGAGGACGTGGTGATCGCGCAGACCGTGGCCCGCGAGACCGAGATCGGCGACCGGGCCACGATCGGCCCGTTCGCCTCGCTGCGGGCCGGCACGAGGGTCGGCGCCGACGCGCACGTCGGCACGTTCGTCGAGACCAAGAACGCCGACATCGGCGAGGGCGCGAAGGTGCCTCACCTCTCCTACATCGGTGACGCCGAGATCGGTCCCCGCGCCAACATCGGCGCCGGCACGATCACCGCCAACTACGACGGGCGCGAGAAGCACCGCACGAAGATCGGTGCCGACGCGAAGACCGGCTCCAACACGGTGCTCGTCGCACCGGTCGAGCTCGGCGACGGCGCGTACACCGGCGCTGGTGCGGTCGTCGCGCGCGACGTGCCGCCTGGCGCGCTCGCCAAGGGCGTGCCGGCACGCGTCGACGAAGGATGGGCGGAGCGGCGCGACGCCGCACCCGGTGACGACGAAACCGACGACGAGCACGAGTGACCCGGGGGCGATGATGGAGCACATGGAGCTCACACCGAGGAAGAAGCTCATGCTCTTCGCGGGGCGGGGCAACGAGGAGCTGTCGGCCGAGGTGTCGAAGTGCCTCGACGTGCCGCTCGGGCACGTCGTCCTGTCGAGCTTCGCGAACGGCGAGCTCTACTGCCGCTTCGGCGAGAGCGTGCGCGGCGCCGACCTGTTCGTGTTCCAGAGCCACTGCCCGCCGATCAACGACCGCATCATGGAGCAGCTGATCATGATCGACGCCGCGAAGCGCGCGTCGGCGAAGCGCATCACGGCGGTCTGCCCGTTCTACGGCTACGCGCGCCAGGACCGGAAGGCAGAGGGACGCGAGCCGATCACCGCGCGCCTGCTCGCCGACATGCTGACTGCCGCGGGTGTCGACCGGGTCGTCACCGTCGACCTGCACACCGGGCAGATCCAGGGCTTCTTCGACGTGCCGGTCGATCACCTCACCGCGGTGCCGATCCTCGCCGAGCACGTCGCCGACCGGGTGAACGGCGAGGTCACCGTGGTCGCTCCCGACGCGGGCGGCGGCAAGCTCGCGCGCCGGTTCGCGAACCAGTTCAACGAGCACGGCGTGGAGACCGACCTCGCCTTCATCGACAAGCGGCGGCCGAAGGGCACGCAGAACCTCGCGATCGCCGAGGAGGTCGTCGGTGACGTCGACGGCAGGTCGTGCGTCCTCGTCGACGACATGATCGACACCGCGGGCACGATCACGAGCGCGGCGCAGCTGCTGCGCGACCGCGGCGCGTCCGAGGTCCGGATCGCCACCACGCACGGCGTGATGTCCGATCCCGCGGCGGAGCGGCTCGCGGCGGCGCCCGTCGAAGAGGTCGTGGTGACCAACACGCTCCCGATCCCCGACGAGAAGCGCTTCGACACGTTGACGGTCCTCTCGATCGCACCGATCCTCGCCGAGGCGCTCGACGCCGTCTTCGAGGACACCAGCGTCAGCGAGATCTTCCGCGGCGACAACGTCTGAGCGCCGTCCTGGCCAAGCTCGTCGCACCACTGCTGCTGCTGTTCGCGGGAACGTTCGCGTTCGCGTTCCTCGACACGACCCTGGAGACCGTCGACAGCTCGCTCGAGCAGTACTACGCCGACACCCGGTTCGCCGACTACCGCGCCGGTGGTGGTGACACCCAGACGTTCGCCGACGAGGCACGGCGGCTCGGCGGCGTGGCGGCGGTCTCGACGCGCACGACCGTCACGCTCGCGGTGTGGGTCCGCGGGGGGAAGGCGAAGCTCCAGGCGCAGCTGATCGGTGTGCCCGCGTCACCCCCGAAGGTCGACGGCTACCTCGTCGAGCAGGGCACGGGGATCGATCTCGAGACGCCGAACGACGTCGTCGTCGACACGCACACCGCGGCGGGCCTCGACCTCGCGCCCGGCGCGTCGATCCGCATCCTCGGCCTCGGCGCGGTCCAGGACGTCAACGTGCGCGGCGTGGTCTCGTCGCCCGAGTACGTGGTCGCGGCCGCGAACGCGCAGCAGCTCGTCACCGCACCAGGCCAGTTCGCGGTCGTGTTCGCGGCCGAGCCGTTCGTCGCCAAGGCTGCGGGCCCATCCGCACTCACGGAGGTGCTGGTCCGCTACGAACCCGGCGCCGACCGCGACCGACTCGACGAGCGGCTCGACGCGCTCGGGGCGCGCACGAAGGCGGCGCTGCGCGAGCCGCGCGCCGAGCAGCCGTCGAACGCCATGGTGCAGGAGGAGCTCGACGGGCTCGACGTGGCGCGCACGCTCGCACCCGGGCTGCTGCTCGTGCTCGCGATCGTCGTCGGCGGTCTCGCGCTGGCGCTCGCAGCTCGCGCGGGCGCACCGCGTCGGCACGTGCTCCTCGGAGGCCTCGTGGCCGCGGACCTCGGCATCGTGGTCGGTGTCGTCGCGGCCGTCCTGCTCGCCGGCACCATCACCGACGCGGTCGACATCCCCGTGACCGACGTGACGATCTCGATCGGTGGCATCGTCGTCGCCGGTGTCCTCGGCTCGATCGCCGTGCTCCTGGCGATCGGCGTCGCACGCGCGGCAGGTGCCACGCGTCATCCACGCGGTGTCGGGATGGCGCTGGCCGGCACCGCCGCCGCGCTCGCGGTGGCTGCTGTCGTCGCACCGCTCGGCATCGTCGACGCGGCGCAGGCGACCCTCGCCAAGGCGGCGCGCATCGAGATCATCGACGCGCAGATCGCGTTCGCGACGCCGGTCGGCGACGAGCAGCTCGCGGAGCTGACCGCGGTGAAGGGCGTCGCGGTGGCGGAGCCCGTCCCGTCGGCGGTCGTGCAGCTCGCGCACGGTGACCGCGGCTACACGACGCAGCTCGAGGCGTTCCAGCCCGACACGAAGCTCGGCCGGTTCGAGACCCCCGAGGGGGAGCCGCAGCAGCTGCCGAGCGACGGCCTGCTCGTCCCGAGCCCGCTCGCCGAGATCCTGCGGGTGGAGCCAGGAGACGAGATCGAGATCACGCTGCCCGGCGTCAGCACGTTCACGCTGCCGATGGCGGCGCGCACGTCCGGCGCGCTGGGCAACCTCGTCTTCACGTCGATTCCCGCACTGCGCACCGCGCTCCAGGCCGGGCCGGATGCGTTCGCCGGCGGGCTGTTCGAGGTCGCGGCGGCGAAGTTCGCCCCCGACGCTGATGCCGACCGGATCGCGAGCGAGGTGATCTCGTCGCCGACCGTCGCGACCTACGTCGATGTCGCGGCCGACCTCGACGCCTTCGTCGGCGCGCTGCCGCTGCTCGAGGTCGTGTCGTGGAGCCTGCTCGCCATCGGTCTCGTCATCGCCGTGCTCGGCGTGCTGGTGGCCGCGCTCGCGATCGCCCCCGGCGCTCGCCGGCGCGACCTCGTGCTCGAGCTGGTGCTGCCCGGCCTCGTCGGGAGCGCGCTCGGCGTCGCCCTCGGCGTCGGGGCCGCCGATCGCCTCGTCGATGCCCTCGAGACGCCGGTGATCCACCTCGAGCCGGCCCTCGACGCCACCACCGTGCTGGCCGCGGTGGGCGTGGTCGTCGTGGTCGACCTGGTCGTGGCCCTCACTGTGCGGCTGCGGAGCACCGAGGCGCCCGGAACCTGACTTGGTCGCGCCGTCGGCGCCCGGCCACAATGGTTGGCCATGGCTGACGACATCATCCTCGTTGCCGAGCCGCGCTCGGAGCGAGGCTCCCGCCCCGCCGGACGCCTCCGTCGCGCCGGCTCGGTGCCGGCGGTCGTCTACGGCCTCGACACCGAGACGCTGTCGATCAAGGTCCCCGCACGCGAGCTCACGAACGCGCTGGCCAAGGGCGCCAACACCCTGATCACGCTGAAGCTCGAAGGCGGCGAGGCCCTCACCCTCGCCCGGCAGGTCCAGCGCGACCCCGACTCGCGGCGACCTCCAGCACGTCGACTTCATCCGCGTCCGCACCGACGTCGCCGTCGCGGCCGAGGTGCCGCTGCACCTCATCGGTGAGCCCGAGGGAGTGAAGTCGGGCGGCATCGTCGAGCAGCTCATCTTCAACCTCGCCATCGAGGCCAAGCCCGGCGACATCCCCAGCCTCATCGAGTACGACATCTCCGCGCTCGAGATCGGCGACCAGGTGCGCGTCGCGGAGCTCACGCTCCCGTCCGGTGTCGCGGTCATGGTCGACGCCGAAGAGCTCGTCGGCCAGGTCGTCGCTCCTCGCGTCGTCGAGGAGGAGGAGCCCGAGGGCGAAGAGGGCGAAGAGGGCGAAGAGGGCGAAGGTGTCGAGGGCGAGGGCGCCGAGGGCGAGGGCGAGGCCCCGTCCGGCGAATGCGAGTCGGCGGCGACTCGTCCGAGGGCGGCGAGGAGTAGCTCGTGCTGCGCAGGCGCCGGCGGCTCGCCGGTCGGCGCCGGTGGAGGCGCCCGTCGGGGCGCCGACCGGAAACGCGAGCGGCGATCAGAGCCGGCGCCGCGCACCGGTACCCCTGCCGACCTGCTCGTGGTCGGCCTCGGCAACCCCGGCGACGAGTACGCGCGCACCAAGCACAACGTCGGTGCCGAGGTCGTCGGCCTGCTCGCCGAGCGGCACGGCGCCAAGCTCCGCAAGGGCAAGGAGCGCGCGCTCGCCGACGAGGTCACGATCGAGGGGCGCCGCGTCGCGCTCGCCGTGCCGCTCACGTACATGAACGACTCGGGGGAGTCGGTGCGGCTCCTCGCGCGTCGCTACGGCGTCGAACCCGAGCAGGTCGTGATCGTGCACGACGAGCTCGACCTCCCGGTCGCCACGCTGCGCGTGAAGTCGGGCGGTGGGCTCGCGGGCCACAACGGGTTGCGCTCGATCAAGTCGCACCTGCACTCCGACGAGTTCCAGCGCGTCCGCATCGGCGTCGGCAAGCCGGGCACGAAGGAGCAGGGAGCCGACCACGTGCTGTCACGGTTCTCGAAGCGAGACCGTGCCGAGGTCGACGTGACGATCGCGGAGGCCGCGGATGCGGTCGAGCTCATCGCGCGTGACGGCGTCGACGCAGCGATGAACCGCTTCAACGGCTCCTGAGCCCGTTGGTACACCTGTCGGGCTGAGCACCCGATGAGCGTTCCAACAAGCGAGGAGGCGTTCCAGCACGTCGTCGACGAGCGATACCCTCGGACGAGACACCCGGGGACGCGAGCGCGTCTCCGGTGTCGTCGCCGCGCATGACGACCACAACCGCACCTCCCATCGCCCCGCCGCTCACCGATCTCCCGGCGCTCCTCGCCGAGGAGCCGGCGCTGCGCGCCGTCATCGCCCGCGCGCCCGTCGTGGCGGTGCCCGACGCCGCCCGCTCCCTCTTCGTCGCCGGGCTCGCCCGCGCATCTACCCGCCGCCCGATCGTCGTGGCCGTGCCGACGGGCAACGAGGCCGAGCGTCTCGCGCACGATCTCACGGCCTTCCTGCCGGCCGGCGAGGTCGAGCACTTCCCGGCCTGGGAGACGCTGCCCTTCGAGCGGGTGTCACCGTCGCTCGAGACGATGGGCCGGCGCCTCCGCGTGCTCTGGCGGCTCCGCACCGGCCGGTCGCCGCACGTGCTCGTCGCCCCGGTGCGGGCGCTCGTGCAGCGCCTCGGACCGCACGTGGAGGAGGTCGAGCCGGTCGTCGTGCGGGCGGGCGAACGGGTCGACCGCGACGAGCTGCTCGAGACGGCTCGTCGCGATGGGCTACCGGCGCGAGTACCAGGTCGAGGCGCGCGGCGAGGTCGCGGTGCGCGGCTCGATCGTCGACGTGTACCCCGTCACCGACGACCACCCGGCCCGCATCGACCTGTGGGGCGACGAGGTCGACCGACTGACGGCGTTCGCGGTGGCCGACCAGCGCTCGACGCACGACGTGCCGGAGGTCGCGGTGTTCCCCGCGCGCGAAGTGCTGCCCGGTCCGGAGGTGCGCGAGCGCGCCGCCGAGCTGGTGCGCGCCGAACCGTGGGGCGCGGAGACGTTCGAGCGACTCGCCGAGGGCCAGACGTTCGACGGCATGGAGTCGTGGCTGCCGTGGCTCACTGCCGACGAGCGGCTCCTGCCCGATCTCCTGCCTGATGACGCGTTGGTGCTCGCGTGCGAGCCCCGCCGCATGCGCGACCGCGCGCAGGAGCTGCTCGACGAGGAGGCGGCGCTCGCCACGACGCTCGCCGTCACCTGGGGCGCCACCGACCGCGGCTCGGGCGAGGAGTGGCCGCGCCTCTCGCTGCCGTTCGACCGCCTGCTGGCGCACACGTCGGCGGGCACGACGAACGTGCTCGCGACGCCCGAGGGGCCCGACACGCCCCACCTCCCGGCGACCGCGTTCGACCCGATCGTGGGGGACACCACCGGCCTCGCCGACCGGCTGCGACGACTCGCCGGCGACGGCGTGCGCGTCGTCCTGGCGGCCGACGGCACGGGCTCGGCCGATCGTCTCGCGCACGTGCTCGACGACGAGGGCGTCGACACGACGATCGGGGCGATCGCGCCGGGCACGATCGGCATCGTCGTCGCGCCGGTCGACCGTGGCGTCGTGGTCCCGTCGGCCGGGCTCGCGATCGTCGGCGAGGCCGACCTCACCGGACGGCGTCGCGTGCATCGACGTCCGCGTGGTGCGCGCCGTGGCACCGACGTCTACGACGCGCTCACCGCCGGCGACTACGTCGTCCACTACGTCCACGGTGTCGCGCGCTACGAGGGGATGGTCCAGCGCGCGATCGGCGGCGTGGCGCGCGACTACCTGCTGCTCGAGTACAAGGGCGCGCGACAAGCTGTACGTGCCCACCGATCAGGTGCACAGCGTCCGGCCCTACACGGGTGGCGAGACGCCGACGCTGCATCGGATGGGTGGCGCCGACTTCGAGAAGTCGAAGTCGCGCGTCCGCGCCGCGGTGCGCGAGATCGCGCAGGAGCTCGTGGTGCTCTACCGCCGGCGCCTCGCCAGCCCCGGCCACCCGTTCGCGCCCGACACACCGTGGCAGCACGAGATCGAGGAGGCCTTCCCGTTCGAGGAGACGCCCGACCAGGCGAAGGCGATCATCGAGGTCAAGGCCGACATGGAGCAGCCCCGCCCCATGGACCGGCTCGTGTGCGGCGACGTCGGCTTCGGCAAGACGGAGGTCGCGCTGCGCGCCGCATTCAAGGCGGTCCAGGACGGCACGCAGGTTGCCGTGCTCGTGCCTACGACGCTGCTCGCGAGCCAGCACGGGCAGACGTTCCGTGAGCGCTTCGCGAGCTACCCGGTGCGCGTCGAGGTGCTGTCGCGGTTCCTCACCAACGCCGAGCAGGACGCGGTCGTGAAGGGCCTCGCCGACGGCGAGGTCGACCTGGTGATCGGCACCCACCGCCTGCTCTCCGACGACATCGCGTTCAAGAACCTGGGGCTGCTCGTGATCGACGAGGAGCAGCGGTTCGGGGTGCAGCACAAGGAGAAGATCAAGAAGCTGCGGACGGGCGTCGACGTCCTCACGCTGTCCGCGACGCCGATCCCGCGCACGCTCGAGCTCTCCCTCACCGGCATCCGCGACCTCTCGCTCGTCAACACCCCGCCCGAGGACCGCCAGCCGATCCTGACCTACGTCGGCGAGTACGACGAGCGGGCCGTGGCCGAGGCGCTGCGCCGCGAGCTGCTGCGCGAGGGCCAGGTCTTCTTCGTCCACAACCAGGTGAAGGACATCGAGTTCGTCGCCGAGGGCCTGCGCGAGCTGGTGCCCGAGGCGCGCATCGGCATCGCGCACGGCCAGATGGACGAGGGCCGGCTCGAGCGCGTCGTCCTCGACTTCTGGGAGCGCAAGTACGACGTGCTCGTGTGCACGACGATCGTCGAGAGCGGGCTCGACATCCCGAGCGTCAACACGCTCGTCGTCGACCGCGCCGACCGGCTCGGCCTGGCGCAGATGTACCAGCTGCGCGGTCGCGTCGGCCGCCGGGGCCAACGCGGCGTACGCGTACCTCCTGCACGCGCCCGACACGCGGCTCACCGAGGAGGCCTACGAGCGGCTCAAGACGATCGGCGAGCTCACCGACCTCGGGTCGGGCTTCAAGATCGCGATGCGCGACCTCGAGATCCGCGGCGCCGGCAACCTGCTGGGTGGCGAGCAGTCGGGGCACATCGCAGCCGTCGGCTTCGATCTGTACTGCCAGCTCGTCACCGAGGCCGTCGGCGAGCTGACCGGGGAGACGCCGGTCGAGCCGCTCGAGATCGCGATCGAGCTGCCGGTCGACGCGAACCTGCCGGCCGACTACGTGACGCGCGACGACGTGCGCATGGAGGCGTACCGCCGACTCGCCGCGGTCACCCGCCCACAGGACGTCGACGACGTGCGCGCCGAGTGGGAGGACCGGTACGGCCCGCCGCCGCCGCCCGCCGAGGCGCTGCTCGCCGCGGCGCGCCTGCGTGCGGAGTGCGTCCGCCTCGGCATCACGAGCGTCACCGTGAGCGGTGGCGCGGTGCGCTTCCGCGGCCTCGACCTGCCCGCGTCGAAGCAAGCACGGCTCACCCGACTCGCGCCCGGCTCGAAGTTCGGCAGCGAGGAGACACTCGTGCCGCTGCAGGCGCCGCCGGAGCAGGTGGCGGACGCGCTGATCGCGCTGCTGCAGGAGCTCGTGCCGCCCGAAGCCCTGCCGCCCGAAGACCTGCCCGCCGAAGATCCAGCCGACGTCCCGGTAGAGTCCGAGGCTTCATGAAGCGGATCGTCGCTATCGTGCTCGTCGTCGCGCTCGTCGTCGGATCGGTCGTCGGCGTGATCTTCCTCGCGGTCGACGACGGCCCGACCGCCGCGTCGATCGGCGACTCGAGCATCTCGCGCGAGTCCGTCGACGACGAGCTCCAGGTGCTCGCCGAGAACAAGACGTTGCAGCGCGCGATCGAGCGCGCCGGCGCGCCGGCGGTGTCCAACAGCGACGGCTCGGTCACCGCAGAGATCGGTGCCGGCTGGGTCTCGCTCCTCGTCACGCAGAAGCTCGCGGAGCAGGAGGTCGAGCGCCGCGGGCTCGAGCCGACCAAGGCCGACCTCAGGCGCGCGCGGGTCCTCGCCGTCCAGTCCGTCGGTGGCGTCAACGTCTTCAACGACCTCCCCGAGTGGATGCGCGACCGCTTGCTCGACCGCTGGGAGAACGTCGCGATCCTCGAGCACGAGCTGATCGACGAGCCGACGCCGGCGCTCCAGCAGGGCGTCGCCGAGCAGTGCCCGTCCGGCCGCTTCGTCTCGCACATCCTCGTGGAGAGCGACGTCGAAGCCCAGGCCGTGCTGCAGGAGCTCGAAGGCGGTGCCGACTTCGCCGACGTCGCCGAGCGGGAGTCGTTCGACCAGGGCTCCGCGGAGCAGGGCGGTTCGCTCGGTTGCATCGACGGGCAGGACTTCATCGAGCCGTTCGCGACCGTCGCCGCGACCCAGCCGATCGGCGAGGTCTCCGAGCCGTTCACCACCGACTTCGGGACGCACATCGTGCTCGTGTCCGACGAGCCGCCCGCGAGCACGCTGGAGAGCGCGGCGCTCGAACAGGTGCTCAACCGGGCCCGCGGCGAGGACGTCGACCTCAACGACCGGTACGGCTTCTGGGACTGCACGAACGGCCAGGTGGTGCCGCCGTCGACGCCGCGCAAGCCGGCCGCGTGCGAACAAACCTGACGTGACGGGGGAGCCGGGCCGGATCGTCGTCGTCGGGCTCGGACCCGCCGGCGCCGACCTGCTCGTGCCCGCGGCACGCGCTGCGCTCGAGTCGAGCCCGGTGCGCTACGTGCGCACCGCTCGCCATCCGGCGGTCGCCGAGCTGGCCGCCGACGGCATCGACCTGGAGGCGTTCGACGCGCACTACGAGGCGGCGAGCGACCTCGACGCCTGCTACCGGTCGATCGTCGCGGCGCTGCTCGCCGCGGCACGCGAGCACGGAACGGTGGCGTACGCGGTGCCGGGCAACCCCGCAGTCGCCGAGCGAACGGTCGATCTCCTGCGTGAAGCGGCCGCCCGCGGCGACATCGCGCTCGACGTCGTACCCGGCCTGTCGTTCGCCGACGCGGCGTGGTCGCGGCTCGGTGTCGATCCGATGTCGACCGGGGCCCGCATGCTCGACGCGCGCGCACTCGAACCCGAGCAGCTCGATCGGGGTGTCCCGATGCTGTTCGCGCAGTGCGACACGCCGCTCGTCCTGTCCGACGTCAAGCTCGCGCTCCTCGACCTGCTCGACGCGCAGGCGGAGGTCAGCGTCGTGCAGCGCCTCGGTCTCCCCGACGAGGCGATCACCGCGGTCGCGCTCGAGGACGTCGACCGCGTCGTCGTTCCCGACCACCTCACGGCGCTCTTCGTGCCCGCGGCCGGAGCATCGGCGACCGGTGAGCTCGCGAGGCTGCTCGCGCTCGCCGAGGTCCTCCGGCGTCCGGGTGGCTGCCCGTGGGACGCGGAGCAGACGCACCACTCACTCACCCGGTACCTGCTCGAGGAGAGCTACGAGGTGGTCGAGGCGGTGGAGGCGCTGCCCGCATTGGCGCCCGACGACGTCGCGCCCGACGATCCCGCGTACGCAGCGCTCGTCGACGAGCTCGGCGATCTCCTGTACCAGGTGATCTTCCATGCCGTCCTCGCCGAGGAGGCCGGTGCGTTCGACATGGCCGACGTCGCACGCGGCATCCACGACAAGCTCGTGCGCCGGCACCCGCACGTCTTCGGCGATGTCGACGCCGAGACGTCCGACGCGGTGATGGCGAACTGGGAGCAGATCAAGAAGGACGAGAAGGGCACCGAGTCGATCGTCGCCGGGATCACGCCGGGGCTCCCGTCGCTCCTGTACGCGCACAAGCTGTACCGCAAGGCCGCATCGGTCGGCCTCGACCCGGGCGACGTCGACGAGTCGCTCGCGCGCGTCGAAGCAGCCGTCACGCGGCTCCGCAGCACGGCCAGCAGCCGAGGCCGAACCGGTGCTGGGGGAGCTCCTGAGCGCGGCCGTCGCGCTCGCCCGGGCGCTCGGCGTCGACACCGAGTCGGCGCTGCGGGGCTGGTCGGCAGCCTTCCGCGACCGGTTCGAGGCGATGGAAGGCCTCGCTCGCGAGCGCGGCGTCGACCTGCACACGCTGTCGCCGGCGGAGGTCGCCGCGCTCTGGGAGGACGCCGGCCGCTAGGTGAGGGTGACCGGTAGCGCGTCGAGGCCGCGGAGCACGATGCGGCCGTTCCACTCTGGTGTGTCGGTGGCGAGCGCGAGCTCGGGGAAGCGCGGCACGAGCGATCCGATCGCGATGCGCGCCTCGGCCCGTGCCAGCACCGCGCCGAGGCAGTGGTGGATGCCGCCACCGAACGAGATGTGGTGCGGCGCGTCGCGCCGTGTGAGATCGAGCGCGTCCGCGTCGTCGCCGAAGTGCTCGGGATCGTGGTTGGCCGCGCCGAGGATCGTGAAGATGAACGAACCGGGCTCGATGTGCTGGCCGTCGATCTCGATGGGTTGCAGCGCGATGCGCCGGGTGAACTGCACCGGCGAGTCGAAGCGCAGGAGCTCGTCGATCGCGTTACCGATGAGGTCGGGCTGCGAGCGCAGGAGCGCGAGCTGGTCGGGATGTCGCAGGAGTGCGAGCGTTCCGTTCCCGATCAGGTTGACGGTCGTCTCGTGGCCGGCGACGAACAGCAGGATCACCTGGTCGCGCAGCTCGTCGGACGTGAGGCGGTCGCCTTCTTCCTCGGCGGCGATCATCGCGGACAGCAGGTCGTCGGCGGGCTCGCGTCGCTTCCACTCGATCGCCGCGTCGACGTGGGCGACCATGTTGTCGGACGCGCTCATCATCTTCGGGATCTCGTCGGGCTGCGTGAGCGGCTCGAGCGACGTGACGAGCGTGTGCGACCAGTCGCGCAGCTGCAAGCTGTCGGCCTGCGGCATGCCGAGCATCTCGGAGATCACCGCGAACGGGAGCGGGAACGCCAGGTCGGCGATCACGTCCATCTCGCCGCGGGCGGCGGCGGCGTCGAGCATCCCGTCCACGAGCGACTGCACGTGGGGGAGCAGCTCCTCGATGCGCCGCGGCGTGAACGCCTTGCTGACGAGCCGCCGGATCCGGGTGTGGTCGGGCGGGTCGATGTTGAGGATCGCCCGCGTGCCGCGGTTGCGCCGCTCGACCCCCGCGGCGGCGAACATCTCCTCACGTCCGTTGTAGGCGCTGTGCTGCTCGTCGACCGACAGGCTCGGGTCGCGCAGCAGTCGGGAGCAGTCGTCGTAGCGGGTGAGGGTCCACGGGCCGAGCGGGCTCTGGTGGACGGGCCGCAGCTCGCGGAGGCGGCGGTACTGGTCGTAGGGGTCGTCGAAGAACCCCGGCTCGAAGGGGTTGAGGAACAGCTCCTGATCGGCCGTCGTCACGGCGGCAAGCCTACGGCCGGAAATCCCCGCTGGATGGCGGGGGATCCCTTCCAAACCGGGCCTCTCGGCAGTACCCTTGACCTCCCCATCTCGTCACTCTGGCCACACTGGCCACAGCGCCAGCCGGCCGCCCGGGAGGCCCAGCCCCGTTGACCGCCGTCGCCGACATCGTCGCGAGAGAGATCCTCGACTCACGGGGCAACCCGACGGTCGAGGTCGAGGTCGCGCTCGCGTCGGGTGCCAGCGGACGTGCCGCGGTCCCCAGCGGGGCGAGCACCGGCGCGTACGAGGCGGTCGAGCTGCGCGACGGCGGTGAGCGCTACGGCGGCAAGGGCGTCCGCACCGCGGTCCAGCACGTCAACACCGAGATCGCCGAGGTCGTGCTCGGTCTCGAAGCCGAAGACCAGCGCATGCTCGACGACGAGCTCTGCACGCTCGACGGCACCCCCAACAAGAGCCGGCTCGGCGCCAACGCGATCCTCGGCGTGTCGCTCGCCGTCGCCGCCGCCGCGGCCGACGAAGCCGGCCTGCCCCTCTACCGCTACGTGGGCGGCTCGAACGCGCACGTCCTGCCGATGCCGCTGCTCAACGTCCTCAACGGTGGCGTGCACGCGGAGAGCAACGTCGACATCCAGGAGTTCATGCTCGCGCCGGTCGGTGCCGCGTCGTTCGAGGAGGCGCTGCGCTGGGGGACCGAGACGTACCACGCGCTCAAGCGCGTGCTCAGCGACCGCAAGCTCAACACCGGACTTGGCGACGAGGGCGGGTTCGCACCCGACCTGCCATCGAACGAGGACGCGCTGAAGCTGCTCGTCGAGGCGATCGAGGTGGCAGGTCGCACCACCGACGAGGTGGCGCTCGCGCTCGACGTCGCGTCGACCGAGCTGTACCGCGACGGTACGTACGTGCTCGAGGGCGAGGGCAAGGAGTACGGCGCGAGCGAGTGGGCCGACTTCCTCGCATCGCTCGTCGACCGCTACCCGATCGTGTCGATCGAGGACCCGACGTCTGAGGACGACTGGGACTGCTTCGTCGCAGTGACCGAACGGCTCGGCGATCGCGTGCAGCTCGTCGGCGACGACACGTTCGTCACGAACGCCGAGCGCCTGCAGATGGGCATCGACCGCGGCGCCGGCAACTCGATCCTCGTCAAGGTGAATCAGATCGGCACGCTCACCGAGACCCTCGACACGATGGAGCTCGGGGCGCGCTACGCGTACACGTCGGTCATGTCGCACCGCAGCGGCGAGACCGAGGACACCACGATCGCCGACCTCGCGGTGGCGACCAACTGCGGGATGATCAAGACGGGAGCGCCGGCTCGCACCGACCGGACCGCGAAGTACAACCAGCTGCTGCGGATCGAGGAGCAGCTGGGTGCGCACGCGGCCTACCTCGGCGGGGCGGCGCTCGCGGGCGGAGCCGACCAGGGAGCACCCGATGGCTGACCGCCCGAAGACCCGAACCCCGACCAACCGCACGGCGCCGGGCACCCGGCGCCGCGCGCCGGCGTCGCCGAGGACGCGCAAGCGCCGCACCGTGATCTTCACGGTCATGATCGGGCTCGCGCTCGTCGGCTTCCTGTTCGCGTTCGTGTACCCGACGCGGACGTACCTCGACCAGCGCGGCCTGATCCGCTCCGCCGAGGAGCGCCTCGACCTCATCCAGCGTGAGACCGAGGAGCTCCAGGCCGACACGGAGCGGCTGAAGGGCGACGCCGAGGTCGAGCGCATCGCTCGCGAGCAGTACGGCCTCGTGCGCCCCGGCGAGACGCCGTACGTGATCGTCCCCGAGACGACGCCGACGACGGTCGCACCCTGATCTCGGCGCCCTGATCTCGGGGTCCTGATCTCGGGCGTCGAGGGACCGTTCCTAGACTCGAACACATGGCACCGCCACTGTCGGCGTCACCGGCCGATGTCACCGCGGTGCGGGAGCGGATCGGGCGCGAGCCCACCACCCCGTTCGAGGTCGTCGTGCGCGACGCCGGTGGGGCACCCGCGGTGGTCCGCAACGAGCCGTTGTCCCGCGACGGGACGCCGATGCCGACCCGCTACTGGCTGGTCGATCCCGTGATCTCGACGCGCGTCGCCCAGCTGGAGGCCGCCGGCGGCGTGCGAGCTGCCGAAGCGGCCGTCGACGCCTCCGAGCTCGCGGCCGCGCACGAGCGCTACGCCGCGGAGCGAGAGACCGCGATCCCCGCGGATCATGCCGGGCCCCGGCCCTTCGGCGGCGTCGGCGGCACCCGGCGGGGCGTCAAGTGCCTCCACGCGCACTACGCGTGGTTCCTCGCCGGCGGTGACGACCCCGTCGGCCGCTGGGTCGACGACCGGCTGCACGAGGACGCGCCATGACGCGTGTGGCCGCCGTCGACATCGGCACCAACTCGGTGCGGCTCCTCGTCGCCGACCTCGACGCGCCCGACGGACCGCTGTCGACGCTCGACCGGCGGATGCACATCACGCGGCTCGGCCAGGGCGTCGACGCGACGCGGCGGCTCGCGCCCGAGGCGATCGACCGCACCCTCACCGTCCTGCGCGAGTACGGCGAAGCGATCGAGGCCCACGGCGCGACCCGCGTCCGCGCCACCGCGACCAGCGCGGCGCGCGATGCCGAGAACCGCGACGACCTGTTCCTCCCTGCGAAGGCGGCGTTGGGCACCGAGCTCGAGCTCCTCTCGGGGCAGGAGGAGGCCCAGCTGTCGTTCGCCGGCGCCACGACCGGCCTGGCGGCGCCCGCGCCGTACCTGATCGTCGACATCGGCGGCGGCTCGACCGAGCTCGTGTACGGCACGGCGACGCCCGAGGCCCTGTGCTCGCTCGACATCGGCTGCGTGCGGGTCACCGAGCAGTGGCTGCACAGCGACCCACCCGCGCCCGAGGAGCTGTCGAACGCGGTGGCGGTGGTAGCGGGACCATCTCGCCGACGCCGAGCGGGCGATCCCCAACCTCCGCGACGCGCAGACGCTGGTGGGCCTCGCGGGCACCGTGACGACCGTCGCCGCGGTGGAGCAGGGCCAGCCCTACGACCGCGACCGCATCCACCACTTCCGGCTGACGCACGCGGCCGTCGAGGACGTCTTCCGGACCCTGGCGGTCGAGCCCGCGGCCGAACGGCGCCACAACCCGGGCCTCGAGCCCGAGCGCGTCGACGTCATCGTCGGCGGGGTGATCGTGCTCGCGACCATCCTGCGGACGTTCGAGTTCGACGAGGTCCTGGTGTCGGAGGACGACATCCTCGACGGGCTCGCGCGGTCGCTCGTCCAGTCGTAGCAAGGGCGGGAGCGGCCGTCAGGTTCCTGACCGAAATCCACCACTTCTCGTGGTCAGGGGCGCACAATCCCGCGATGCCGACAGAGACGGTGTTGCAGTTCGTGGGCGTGCTGCGGTCACTCGACGCTGACGACCTCGAACGGGTGGGTGCGAGGCTCGACTCCGATCTCCTCTGCGACGAAGTCGACTGGTGGCGGGCGACCATCGCCATCGACAAGGTCGTGCGCCACGCGCGCAAGGGGCGTCAGGCTGCGCGGGCCGCGGCCGACGCCGCGGGCGCGGTGCAGGACGCGGCGGTGCGTGCCGGGATCGCGCTGCCCGACGCCCGGGTGACGCGGGTCGCCCGCGCGGCGGCCGACGTCGCACGTGGTCTCGCGGCCGGGCCGCCCGCGCAGCCCGTCACGCGCATCCTGCTCGAGGTGTGGGAGCCGGTCGGCGCGACCGTCTAGGCGTCAGGCGCCCTGACCGTCGGCGCGGGGAGCAGCATCGCCTCGCGGTAGTAGCGCAGCTCGGCGATCGACTCGCGCACGTCGTCGAGCGCGCGGTGCGTCTCCTGCTTCGACGGCCGCTTCTTGTACGCCTCGGGGTACCAGCGCCGGCACAGCTCCTTGAGCGACGACACGTCGATGCTGCGGTAGTGGAGGTACTCGTCGAGCTCCGGGAGCTGCGAGTGCAGGAACCGCCGGTCGACACCGATCGAGTTGCCGCACATGGGCGCGATGCCCGCCGGCACGTGGCCCTGCACGTAGGCGAGGGCCGCTTGCCCGGCATCGGCGAGCGTCACGTCGGACGCCTCGATCGCCGGGAGCAGCGCCGAGCGGGTGTGCATGTCGCGCACGAAGTCGTCCATCTCGGCCATGGCGCTCGGCGGCTGGTGCACGACGACGTCGAGGCCATCGTCGAGCGGCTCGAGCTCGGAGTCGGTGACGAGGACGGCGATCTCCACGATCACGTGGCGGGCAACGTCGAGGCCGGTCATCTCGAGGTCGAGCCAGACGAGGCGATCCTGCGGGGAAGGGTCGGTCGGTGCTCCCGCGTCGCTCATCGCCGCGTGAGGCTAGCCACGGCAACGTGCTGCACCTGTGCTGTGGGTAGCCTTCGGCCGTGCGACGCGGGGAAGTCCTGCACGGAGCGCGACTCGAGCTCCGGCCGCTCAAGGGGAGCGACTGGGAGGCGTGGCGCGCCGTGCGGATCCGCAGCCGCGACTGGCTCGAGCCGTGGGAGCCGCTCGGCGAGCCGGGCGCACCCGACCCGATCACCGACGCCGAGGCGTTCAAGGCTCGCTGCGGTGCCTGGGAGCGCCAACGTCACTTCGACGCCGCGTACGGGTTCGGCATCTTCCTGCGCAGCACCGGCGAGTTCGTCGGCGAGGTGAGCCTCGGCAGCGTGCAGCGCGGACCGTTCCAGTCCGGCAACGTCGGGTACTGGATCGACGAGTCGTACGCGGGGCACAGCTACATGCCCGAAGCCGTCGCCGTCGTCCTGCGCTACGCGTTCGAGCAGCTCGGGATGCATCGTGTCGAGGCGGCGATCGTGCCCCGCAACGCCCGCAGCCGCCGCGTCGCCGACAAGCTCGGCCTGCGCGACGAGGGCACGTCGGCGCGCTTCCTCCAGATCCGCGGCGTGTGGGAGGACCACGTGCGCTACGCGATCACGTCCGAGGAGTGGGCCGTCCGCAAGGACGACATCGAGCAGAGCTTCCTCGTCACCCGCTGAGTTCAAACGCTCTCAGCCCGCGCCGCCGCCCTGCTCGAACGTCTTGCGCTGGCGGGTGAGCTCGACCTGCACCGCCGCCTCGAAGTCGGCGTGCCACGGCGCCTCCCGCAGCGTGCTCTTGACGGCGGCCGCGAGGCCGGGCGCCAGGTCTGCTGCCTGCGCCGCGAAGGCGACGGCGTCGTCGAGCAGCGCGTCGTCCTCGACGCAGCGCCACGCGAGACCGAGCTCCGCCGCGCGCGGCCCCTCGACGCGCTCGCCGAAGAGCGTGATGGCTGCGGCGGCCTGGGGTCCGACCGCCCGCTCGAGCATCCACACGTGGCCGCCACCCGGGTGCAGGCCGATCCGCGCGAAGCGGGCGTCGAACCTTGCCGACATCGCCGCGATGCGCACGTCGCAGCACAGCGCGAGGTTGAAGCCGGCACCGACCGCCGGCCCGTTGACCGCGGCCACCGACGGCAGGCTGGACGCACGCACGGCGAGGAACCCGTCGTAGATCGAGCGCACGTCGCCGGCATCGCGGCCGCTCATCTGACCTGCAGCGCGCTCACGTCGGCGCCGGAGCAGAACGCCGGAGGTGCGCCGGTGACGACGATGGCGCCGACGCTCGTCGTCGGCCTCGCACGCGGCGACCGTCTCGACGATCTGGTCGACCATCTCGGCGCTCAGCGCGTTGCGCCGGTCCGGGTCGTCGAGCGTGAGGATCGCGACGCGATCGCGTCGCTCCGTGCGGAGCGGCACCGTCAGTCGCGGACCACGGCCGGCGAGTGGCGGAAGAAGGCCTCGACGTCGCGCTCGTAGGTGTACTCGTCGCCCCGGCCGATCGTGCTCTCGAGGCGCAGGCCCTCGGCGAACGCGTTGACGGTGCCCGGCGTCGTGTGGCGGTACCGGTAGCCGGCCTGGCGCCAGCGCGTCGTGTCGACGCCCCGGCCGTAGCGCAGCAGTGCGAGGAGCTCGGCGGGCAGGTCGGTGATCCGCAGCACGCGCAGCGGCGCGGCCGCGAGCCATGCCCCGACCGGTGGGAGGGGGAGCCGACGCTTCCCGCAGATGCGGGCGACCTCGCTCCACGGGAGGACGCCGTCACCGGCGACGTTGAAGACGCCGGGCACGTCGTTGAGGGTGGCGTGGGCGAGCGCGTCGGCGACGTCGTCCTCGTGCACGAACTGGAGGCGGGGGTCGTACCCGGCGATCTCGGGGACGGCGGGCAGCCGCAGCAGCCGGCCGAACGACGTGTCGGTGTTCGGCCCGAGGACGTTCGGGAAGCGCAGCTTCGTGACGACCACGTGCGGGCTGTCCTCGGCGAAGTCGCGGACCACGGACGCGACCTCGAGCAGCGAGCGCTCCACCGCGGTGCGGGGCGGCTTGGTGCGCGTCATGTCCTCGCGGAAGAAGTAGGGGTCGGCCATGTTGGCGCCGTAGACGAGGGTCGACGACTTCACGACGACCTTGCGCACCGGGCTGCCGGCCGCACCGGCCGCGGCGAGCAGGTTCATCGTGCCGATCACGTTCACCTCGTGCATCGACCGGCTCGGCGCGACCGCGGAGTCGATGAGCAGGTGCGTGTGCACGATCGTGTCGATCTTGGTCGCGGTGACGATCCGCTGGAGGATCGAGTACGACGAGTCGGCCCGGACGAACTCCGTCTTCTCGAGCGGCAGCCTCGGATCGCGGGTGTCGACGCCGATGACGAGGTCGACGCCCGGCTCGAGCTCGAGCCGCTGCGCGATCCGCGCGCCCCAGTACGAGCCGAGACCGGTGACGAGGATGCGGTTGCCCACGTCGCCTACCCGAACCAGACGCTCTTGCGCGCCTGGAGCATCTCGTGCACGGCGTCCTGGATCGACGACCGGACTCGCTCCGACTGCTCCATCACGATGCTGCGGTTGTAGCGCAGCTGGTTGGTCGCGACCTCGAAGTGGATCGGCGGCAGCACGCGCAGGCGGATCTTCGCGGGGAGCGGCATCACGAGCCCGCCGAGCGGACCGAACACGAACATGTTCGCGGTGAGCGGCGCGTACGGCACGTTGAACAGCTTGGCCAGGCCCTTGCTCTTCCAGAGGATCGGCATCGCCTCTTCGTTGCCGACGATCGCGATCGGCACGACGGGCACGCCGGCACGCATCGCGATCTCGACGAACCCGCCGCGCCCGAACCGACGCAGCTTGTAGCGGTCGCCGATCAGCTTGCCGGTGGCCTTCGTGCCCTCGGGGAACACGAGCGTGAGCTGCTGCTCGTCGTGGAGGAGGCGGAACGCGTTGTCGGGGTGCGCGGGCACGCCGCCCGTGCGCGACCAGAGCGTGCCGACGACGGGGAGGCCGCGGAAGAAGTTGTCGGCGAGCCCGTACACCGGACGGCCGAGCTCGGTCTCGAGCCCGTGCATGATGACGGGCGCGTCCGACGGGATCGCGCCGGCGTGGTTGCCGACGAGCAGCGCGCCGCCCTCGCGCGGGATGTTCTCGAGCCCCTCCCACTCGACGCGGAACCAGCGCCGGTAGATCGGGTCGTAGAGCTTGCGCGCGATCGCCCGCATCCGCTCGCTGCGGCCCCAGCCGTCGACGTCGCCGGGATGCGTGGCGTCGTCGTCGGCGTCGATCGGGCGCGGCAGCGGCACGAGGGTGCCGCCGGGGTCCTGGTCGCCGGCCAGCAGGTCGTCGGCCGGCCTGTCGTCGGTCGGGGACGTCGGCTCGGGCGGCGACTCCAGGCCGATCCCCACCTCGGGGGTCGAGACGCTCTCGAAGGGACTGTCCGCCACCCGTCCAGTGAACCCGTCTCCGCGCGGCCGATCAAACCGTCAGCGGGGGACGACGGCGCCCGTGACCTGCCACCGGTCGCCGAGGTAGCGGAACGAGAGCCCCACGGCACGAGCGACGAACCACAGCGACAGCGCGACCCAGAGCGCCACGACGCCGCCGTCCGACAGGGCGACGACCGCGGCCGCGGGCGCGTAGACGCCGAACGTGGCGACGATCATCGCCCCGGCGAGGAACCGCTGGTCGCCCGCGCCGATGAGCACGCCGTCGAGCACGAACACGATCGCGTTCAGCGGCTGGAGCGCGGCGACGATCCACAGCAGCTGCTCGGCGAGGTCCTGCACGCCGGCGTCGTCGCTGAACACGGTGACGAGCCAGGGCGTCGCGGCCGCGAGGACGACGCCGAAGCCGACGCCGACGATCACGCCCCACTCCAGCATCCGTCGCGCCATCGCCCGCGCACCCGAGCGCGTCGACCGCGCCGAGCGAGCGTCCGACCATCGCCTGAGCCGCGATCGCGAGCGCGTCCATCATCAGCGCGAGGGCGAGGAACACCTGGAACGCGATCTGGTGCGCGGCGACCGCGTCGTCGGAGATGCGCGCCGCGAGGGCCGTCGTCGCGAGGAACACCACGAGGAGCGACGCGGTGCGCACCATCAGCGGACCACCGACGCGCGCCGTCTGGGCGACGCCCGCCCGTGTCGGCTGCCACGAGGCGCGCTCCCGGCGCGCCGAGCGGACCATGATCGTGACGAACGCGGCTGCGGCCGTGACCTGCGCGATGACCGTGCCCCAGGCCGAGCCCGAGATTCCCCAGTCGAACCCGTAGACGAACAGGACCTCCAGCGCGAGGTTCAGCACGTTGGCGGCGACGGCGATGACGAGCGTCGACTGCGTGTCCTGCATGCCGCGCAGGTAGCCGGCACCCGCGAAGCCGAGCAGCATGAACGGCGCGCCGAGCAGGCTGATCCGCAGGTAGTCGAGCGCGTAGGGCCGGACGTTCGCCGACGCGCCCATCGCGTCCACGATCCACGACGACGCCGCGAGCCCGACGACGGTGAGGACGACGCCGATCCCGACGGCGAGCCACGCCCCGTCGATGCCGAGCGCGGCGGCCCCTCGCCGGTCGTGGGCACCCAGGCGCCGGGCGACCGCCGCGGTGGTCGAGTAGGCGAGGAAGTTGAAGAGGGAGAACGCGGCGACGAGGACGGTGCCGGAGACGGCGAGGCCGGCGAGCGGGCGGGTGCCGAGCTGGCCGACGATGGCGGTGTCGACGAGGACGTAGAGGGGCTCGGCCGCCAGGGCCCCGAAGGCGGGCAGCGCGAGGCGCCAGATCTCGGCGTCATACGGGCTGCGCCGGTTGGGGACGAGGCGCCGGGCCACGTCCGGACGCTAGGGGGTGACTGTCACACCCCGGCGCGACATTGCCTCCATGGGCGGAGAACCCAACACCCCGAAGGGGGCTGATCCCCGCGTGCCGGCGCTTCGGTTCGCTGATGCGGCCAAGCGCCTCGGTGCGGCCACGCGGGCGGCCGCGCTCGTGGTGCCGGCGTTCCGGTGCCCGCCACGGACCCCCGGCGTCCGCCGCACCGTGCGGCGCTACCCGGGCGGCGCCGTGGTGTCCGTCGTGCTGCGCGACCGGCCGTGGGACGAGATCGCCGGCGACATGGTCGAGGGGGTCATCGTCGTCAACCGGCTCGAGGGCGAGGCCGCGCTCCGCATGCGCACGGCGCTGCTCGAGTCGCTCGGCTCAGTCCCGGGCGGCGAAGGGGTCCCAGTCGGCGGGAGCGGTCGCGACGAACGCGTCGAGGCGGCGTAGGAACTCGTCGGGATCGATCGCGCTCTCGTCCGCGCCGTGCAGGCGCAGGCTCGGTGCGAGCGAGCCGCTGCCGTCGTAGCGCCAGGTCGCATCGCCCGGCTCCTCCGCCGAGAGCTCGGCGGCCAGCACCCCGAGGTCACGCCGGGCCCGCACCGGTCGCGAGCGGTACTGCACCCACGACTCGTACCGATACGTGAGCTCGTACCGCCGACCCTGGCGCACGAGGAGCGTGAAGCCGCGCGTCGCGTTGTGCAGCGCCATCGGGTGCGGCCCGGAGACCCACTCGTGGGCGAACCGGTGGCCTCCGGACAGCTCGACGTCGTCGGGCACGTCGACGATCACGAGGTCGAGCTCGGGTCGCTCGTCGATCTCGATCCGACCCGACGCCAGCAGCTTCTCGCTCGCGGTGAGCGCCGCGTCCTCCTCGTCCCACAGGTCACGGAAGCGCTCGGGATGATCGGCGAGCTCCGGGAGGCGGCCGAGCGCCTCCGTGTAGAGGGCGGCGACCCGATCCGAGTCGTCCGACGGGAGGTCGAGCGGTGTGCGCCGCAGATCCGCCCAGCCCGCCAGCGTCATCGAGATCCGCGCCGCGTCGCGGATCGTGTACGTGCCGAAGTCGCCGGCCGCGGCCAGGTCGACGAGCAGGTCTTCGCGTGCGAGCGCGGCCGTCGGATCGACGAGCGCGAAGACGCCGACCAGCCCGTCCTGGTCGAAGTGGTTGTTGGTGACCGCCGTCGCGTCACCGTGCAGGGGTCGGGGTGAGCGCAGGTAGCGGAACGCCATCTGCGCCGACAGGTCGGCCTCCATGCCCTCCGGCGCCGGGAAGCCCGGCCAATGCGTCAGCGTGAGCGTGGTGCCCGTCGGCCGGCGAGCCGTCGACCACGACGTGGGGCCGGCCCTCCAGCCGGTGCGAGGGCACGTACTCGAGCGGTTCAGTCGGCATCGACGCACCATGCAGGCTCAACCCCACTTGAAGTCAAGCCCCACCTACCCTCGTCGCGAGGCACCCGGCCCGGGTGGCGGAACGGCAGACGCAGGCGGCTTAAACCCGCCGGGCGCTTCGGCGTCGTCCAGGTTCGAATCCTGGTCCGGGCACGCGGACGGTTTGCGCCGGATCCTTGCGGACACAAGGGCTGCCGACCGGTCCGGCATCGGTTGCGACCGCGCGGTTACCCTCGCAAGGTTCAGGTCACCTTCAGGGGCGCGGTGCATCGTCCTGAGGACGGAGGGACGACCGACATGGAGCTTCGACGGATCCGATGGTTGGTCGTCGGTGCGCTCGCCGCCCTCGCCGTGGCGGCAGCCTCGTTGCCCGCCGGCACACAGACCACGACCACGACGAGGGAGACGGTCGCGGCGGTGAGCGGCCGCGCGTTCGGCGCCGAGGCCACCGTCGGGATCGAGACCGAGCCGCCGTTCGGCGCGGACGGCGTCGAGCAGCTCGTGGAGGCGGTCCGCGGCGGCGACTCCGAGACGGTGGCGGCGCTGCTCGATGACGTGGGCGTCGCGCTCGGCGACGTCACCGCGCAGGCCTTCGTGACCGAGACCGTGGGGCCGGTGCCCGAGGTCGTCCTGCCCCCGGAGGGAGGCGGACCGTTCACGGACTCGCTGGCCGCGCTCGACCTCACGATCGATGGGACGACGGTGCCGATCGTCGGTGCGCTCGAGGTCCTGACGGAAGGTGCGTTGGGTGAGCAGGGCAACGCCCACAGCTCGGCAGTGCTCACCGACGTGAGCCCCGAGGGGTCCAATGAGCTGTTCGCGGTCGTCGCCGACAGCATCACCGTCGACTGCTCGGCGGATCTCGGCGCGGTGGTGGGGACGACGACGATCCTCGGCGGCGAGGCCGGTGACCCGATCCCCGAGAGCCCCGCCCCGAACACCATCGTCCTCGATGCGAACGAGACGATTTCGGTGCCGGGTGGCAGCATCTCGTTGTCGGCCTTCGTGATCGCCAACGAGCAGACGGTCGGCGACCGCTCGATCGCGGTCAATGGCGTCCGCCAGACATCGCTCCTGACTGCCACGCCGACCGGTGGTGCGCCGGTCCCAATCCTCCAGTCCGACGCGACGTACGGGCACGTCGAGTGCGGGATCATCCCGGGTGCGGTGATCGAGCCCACGTTCACCGGCTGACACAACCAGGCGCCGAGCAGCGTCCCCTCTCGGTCGCTCTAGTCGTCGCGCGTCGCGAGCAGCACGTCCCGAGTGATCTCCATCTGGCCGAGGTGCTGTGTGATCTCACGCAGCACGTGGACCATGAGCCCGCTCTGCGACGAGGCGAGGGGCGTGCCCACGTCGTCCGGGAACACGGGGTCGTGTCGGGCGCGGCCGAGAGGTCGGCACCCGCGAGGTCGTCGGCGAGCTGTCGGCGCGCGGCGTGAGTTCGTTCGACGAGGTCCGCGACCGATCCGGTCGCGCGGAACTCGGCGTCGCGGTCCCGCTCGAACGGTCGGCCGACGACCATGTACGCGGGCCAGAACTCCAGCACGCCGAGACAGTGGGTCAGGATCGCGAACGGGCTGTTGGCGTCGGGGAGATCCGGTCGACGGTTGGCGTCGTCGTCGCCGAGCTCGGTCACGATCCGGGCCATCTCGTCGAGCGCCTGGTCGACGAACCAGAGGTAGTCGTCGGTCGAGAGGGTGATCATCGGGCCCCCGGTCAGGAGTGGCTGAACGACTCCGGCTCGACGGGCTCGAGGCCCAGTGCCTCACGCCGGCTGTTGAGCTCGTCGATCTCGACGCGCTGGTTCTTGGCGATCTTCGCGGCGAACGAGCGGACCGTCTCGTTCTCGCCGTTGTCGGCCGCGTACTCGGCCATCTCGGCGCCGGCCGCGTGGTGGGCGATCATCATCCGGCTGAACAGGTCGTCGGCGTCGAGGCCCGTCGCCGCCGACAGCGACGCGAGCTCTTCGGCGCTCGCCATGCCGGGCATGTCGGCGGGGTCGACGGGGTGGCCCATCCACTCCATCGCGACCGCGTCGTTCTCGATGCGCTCGGCGTCCTCGCCGGCCTCGCCGATGAGGTTGTTCATGGTCGCGATCTCCTGGCTCTGCGCCAGGATCACCTCCCGCGCAGTGTGCGCGACGACGTCGTCGTTCTGGTTCGGGAGGTAGTCGAATCCGAGCGTCAGCGCACCTTGGTGATGCGTCGTCATGTCGGACAGGAAGCCGATGTCGACGTCGTTGAAGCTGGGATCCTCGTCGGCCGTGAAGAAGAGCGTGAGGCCGACCGCGACGACCGCCGCGAGCACGACCAGCGCGATCGTCTGGGGGAGCGAGAACATCCCGATCGGTCGACCGTCGCGACGGCCCGCGCTCTCGTCCTCGGACTCGGTCTGCTCCACCGTCGCGGTCACCGCCACAGTCCAGCAGACGAGCGTGCTCGTGAACGTGCAGGTAGCGTCGCTGCAATGGCCGCAGACCAAGGCTCCGAACGTGCGTGGTTGCTCCCCGTGGCGCTCATGATCCTCGTCATCGGTGCGCTGCTCCCGACGCTGTACTTCCTGTTCGTCGACTAGCGCCGTCGCCGGGTCGGCCCGTTTTCCTGTCACACGGGCCGGGTACCGTGCCGCGACACCCCCACGATCGATCGCTTCGATCAGGTCGACGCCACTTCTCGAAGATCAGGAGCACGCCATGGGAGAGCGCACGAAGTACGAGCCGGGCACGCCGTCGTTCACCGACCTCACGACCCCCGACACCGACGCCGCCCAGCAGTTCTACGCGGCGTTGTTCGGGTGGGACTTCGAGAGCCTCGACACCGGCAACCCCGACATGCCCTACATCATGGGGCGGCAGGGCGGGAAGGACGTCGCCGGGATGATGAAGCTCACGCCCGAGATGGCGTCCGGCGGCATGCCGCCCGTGTGGAGCACCTACATCACCGTCGACGACGTCGACGCCGAGACGAAGAAGGCCAAGGACCTCGGCGCGACCGTGTTCTCGGAGCCGATGGACGTGATGAGTGCCGGCCGCATGTCGGTGCTCGCCGACCCGCAGGGCGCGATGTTCTGCCTCTGGCAGCCGAAGGACAGCATCGGCTCCGAGCTCGTCAACACGCCGGTCTCGATCACCTGGAACGAGCTCATCACGCCCGATCCGGCTGGCTCGCGCACGTTCTACGGCGGACTGTTCGGGTGGGAGCACGAGACCATGCCGTACGCCGGTGCCGAGTACACGATGTTCAGCATGGGCGGCAACAACGTCGCCGGCGCGATGCCGCCACCCATGGAGGGGATGCCGCCGTACTGGGGCGTCTACTTCTCGGTCGCCGACACCGACGCGACCGTCGCCAAGGCCAAGGAGCTCGGCGCCTCGGTGATTTCCGAGCCGATGGACCTGCCGCCCGGTCGGATGGCCGTGCTCGCCGACCCGCAGGGGGCGGCCTTCAACGTCATCAAGAACGCGAACGCCGCGCCCTAGGTCCGGTACTCGACGCCCGGCAGCACGCAGAGCATCTCGTACAGGAGGTTCGCCGCGACGAGCGAGGTGTTGCCCGACTGGTCGTAGACGGGCGACACCTCGACGACGTCGCCGCCGACGAGGTCGAGGCCGCGCGTCCCGCGGATGATCTCGAGCGCCTGCGCGCCGGTCAGGCCCGCGACCTCCGGCGTCCCGGTGCCCGGTGTGACCGACGGGTCGAGACCGTCGACGTCGATGCTCAGGTACACCGGTCCCGCGCCGAGCTGGTCGCGCACCTCGTCCATCAGCGGTGCGAGCGACCGATGCCAGCACTCGTGGGCCTGCACGATGCGGAAGCCCTGCGACGCGCCCCAGTCGAAGTCCTCCGCCGTGTAGCCGGTGCCGCGCAGCCCGATCTGCGCGACGCGATCGCCGGTCAGCAGGCCTTCCTCGACCGCGCGGCGAAACGGCGTGCCGTGCGTGATCGCCTCGCCGAACATGTGCTCGTTGCTGTCGGCGTGCGCGTCGACGTGCACGAGGCCAACGGGGCCGTGCCGGCGCACGAGTGCGCGCAGGATCGGCAGCACGATCGTGTGGTCGCCCCCGAGCGTGAGCGGGATCGTGCCCGCGCCGACGATCCGGTCGTAGGCGCGCTCGATGATCTCGATCGACGCCTGGAGGTTGTAGGTGTTGATCGGCACATCGCCCAGGTCGCCGACGACGAGGCTGTCGAACGGTGCGGCGCGCGTCGCCATGTTGTACGGCCGCAGCAGCGCCGACTCCGCGCGGATCGCCCGAGGCCCGTACCGGGCACCGGGCCGGTTCGACGTCCCGATGTCGAACGGCACACCGACGAACGCGACGTCGAGGGCAGCGGGATCGTCGAACGACGGCAGGCGCATCATCGTCGCCGGCCCACCGAAGCGCGGCATCTCGTTGCCGCCCAGCGGCTGCGGGCGCGCGTTGTCGGCCATCAGCAGCGCGGCCGGTCGATCCCGTACAGCAGGACCTCGAGCCCGTTGAGATCGTGGATGCCCTTGGACTTCTCGCCGAGTCGTTCGGCGACGCGGATGGACTGGACGTTCTCGGGGTGGATCACGCTGATGACGTGGTCGGCGCCGAGCACGTCCCACGCGTGCTCGAGCGACGCCCGTCCCGCCTCGGTCGCGTACCCGCGGTTCCACGTGTCGGGGGCCAGCATCCAGCCGACCTCCAGTCCCGGCCAGCCCTCGGGCTGGTGCAGCCCGACGCGGCCGATGAACCGCTCGCTCTCGCGCTCCTCGACAGCCCACATGCCGAACCCACGCAGCTGCCAGTGCCCCACGAACATCGCCATCTCGCGCCACGTCTCGTCACGTGCGATCGTCGATCCGTCGCCCATGTAGCGCATCACGACCTCGTCGCCACACATCGCGGCGTACGGGTCGAGGTCGGCATCACGCCAGGCCCGCAACCGCAGTCGCGGCGTGTCGAGCAGCGGGACGTCGACCGTCATGTCACTGCACGGGCGTCGTCGTCGTCGTGGTCGCCGGGTCCTCCGCCAGGGGGAGCCCGGTCTCGGGATCGGTCGGGGGCGTCACCAGGGCGAGCTCTTCGCGCAGCGAGCGCAGCTCCTGGCGGAGCTGGTGCACCTCGAGGCGCAGCTTGGCGACCTGCGGGCCCAGCTCTTCGACCTTCGTCACCGCGCCCGAGTCGTCCTTCGAGTCGGCGCATGCCGTGCCCGCGACGCCGAGCACCGTGACGCACGCGGCGGCGAGCAGGGCGCGGCGCACGCTCACTCCGGTGCGGGGACGGGCTGCGGGGGCGGCGGGCCGACGTACTGCGCGCTCGGACGGATCAGCCGGTTGTCGGCCGCCTGCTCGAGGATGTGCACCGTCCACCCGATCACGCGGCTCGACGCGAACGTGGGCGTGAACATCCCGCGGGGGACACCGCACGGCGTCCATGACGACGCCGGCGTAGAACTCGACGTTCGTGTAGAGCTTCCGGTCGGGCTTGAGCTCGGCGAGGATCTCCACCGCGCGCTGCTCGACGTACTTCGCGACGTCGACCTTCGGCGCCTGCGAGCCGCTCGGCGACCGATCGGAGCATGACGTTGCGGGGATCGTCGGTCTTGTAGACGCGGTGCCCGAAGCCCATCAGGCGGTCGCCGCGCTCGACGACGTCGCGCAGGTAGGCATCGGCCTTGTCGACCGTGCCGATGGCGTCGATCGTGTCGAGCGCGCGGCTCGGCGCGCCGCCGTGCAGCGGACCCGACAGCGCACCGATGCCGCCGACGACCGCGGCCGCGAGGTCGGCGCCCGTCGACGTGATGACGCGCGTCGTGAACGTCGACGCGTTGAAGCCGTGGTCGATCGTGGCGATCATGTACTGCTCGACGCCGCGCGCGTGCT
This sequence comes from uncultured Acidimicrobiia bacterium, assembly GCA_963731815.1. GTDB lineage: Bacteria > Actinomycetota > Acidimicrobiia > IMCC26256 > PALSA-555 > DATBSK01. Next base: position 90,699 of record CAVSWW010000012.1, read on the forward strand.
CCGGCGTCGGCACCTCGCCGCTCATCATGTAGAGGTAGTTCGCCGCGTGCGCCGAGCTCGGGGTGCGGGTCGATGACCGGCAGGTCGTGCTGGAGGCGGTACAGCGCACACAGCAGCGACGGCACGACCGCGCAGATCTGCAGGCCCTGGGCGCGCAGCTCGGTCGCCGAGAGGTCGAGCGACGGCTGGAAGCCCTGCGACGCACCGAGCAACGACACCGTCGTGCGCAGGAGATCGAGCGGTGGCGCGTCGGGTGCCGCACGCGCGATCTCCGGGAGCGCCGTCTTGACCTGGGCGGGGATCTCGCGCAGAGGACGGACCTCGGCGTCGAACTGCCTCGCGCTCGGCGCGGTTCGGGAGGTCGCCCTCGAACAGCAGGTACCAGACGTCCTCGATCGAGCGCGTCTCCGCCAGCTCGATCGCGTTGTACTGGCGGTAGTGGTAGAAGCCTTCGAGGCCGCGGACGTCACCGATCGTCGTCTCGGCGACGATGACGCCTTCGAGGCCGCGCGGCACTTCGTTCGCGAGCTTGTCGGCGGGCTGGATCTGCGCGATGCGCATCAGGTCGCGCATCGAGACGACGCCGACGAGCGCGCCCGTCGTCGACGACCGGGATGTGGCGGTAGCCGTGCTCGGCGAGGCTCGCGAACGCGTCGGTCACCTCGAGATCGGGTGCCACCGAGTCGGGGTCGGGCGTCATCCAGTCGGCGATCGTCGAGGCTTCGGTGCCGGCCGCGGCCAGGCGCACGAGGTCGCGTTCGGTGAGGATGCCGACCGCGCGGTCGCCGTCCACGACGACGACCGACCCGACCGACTGCTCGCGCATGCGATCGGCGGCCACCGAGACCGGTTCGTCGGCGGTGGCCGTGACGGGCGGGCGGCTCATGATCTCGCCGACGGTGCGCGGCCCAGCCGGTGTCGCAGCTGCAGTCATGTGATCGATCCTACGTCGGGGCCCCGTGACGACCCGCGCCCGAGGCGAAGCGGCGCACGCCTTCGCGCATCTCCGGACTCGCGAGCGTGTCGGTGCCGAGCCGGTGTTCGTTCACGAGCGCGTCATCGAGCGTGAGGCCGTCCTGTTCGTAGACGGAACGGCGGTCGTTGCGCATGCAGTGCTGCGGCAGCGCGGCGAGCTCGTGTGCGAGTGCGCGCGCTTCGTCGAGCGCGCGGCCCGGCTCGGTCAGCCGGTTGGCGAGGCCCATCCGCATCGCCTCGTCTCCCGCGACGCCGCGACCTGTCAGCACGAGATCGAGCGCGTGGCTCATCCCGATGAGGCGGGGGAGCCGTACCGTCCCCCCGTCGATGAGCGGCACGCCCCAGCGGCGGCAGTAGACGCCGAAGACGGCGTCACGCGCGGCGACCCGCAGATCGCACCACACCGCGAGCTCGAGACCGCCGGCGACCGCGTGGCCCTCGACGGCCGCGAGCACGGGCTTGTCGAGGAGCATCCGGGTCGGGCCCATCGGGCCGTCGCCCTCCTCGGTGACCCGGTTGCCGCGGCCCTCGAGCATCGCGGTCAGGTCGGCACCGGCACAGAAGGTGCCGCCCGCGCCGGTGAGCACGGCGACGTGCGCCCCCTCGTCGGCGGCGAACGAGCGGAACGCATCGGCGAGCGCCTCGGCGGTCGGGCCGTCGACGGCGTTGCGCACCTCGGGCCGGTCGATCGTGACGATCGTGACCGGTCCGTCGCGCTCGACTCGCACGGTCACGGCACGGCCTCGGCCGACGTGTCCGAACGCGTCCCGACGAGGTGCGCGGTCTCGTTGACCGTGCCGACGCTGCGCATGCCGTCACGCGACGCGTGCACACGGCTGATCGACGTGTACTCGGGATGGAACCAGAGGTGCCGGGCGATCCCGAGCACCTGGGCGAGGTACACGTTCACGACCCCGCCGTGGGTGACGGCGACGACCCGCCGACCCGCGAACCGCGCGATCAGCTCGTCCACGGCGGGCACGATCTGCGCCTGGAACACCGACGGGTCGACGCCGCCCGTGTCGGCCCACCGCCCCTCGATCATGGCGTACCACCGCTCGTCCTTGAGCTCCCGCAGCTCCTCGACCGGGATGTACTCGTCGGAGTCCGCGTCCCACTCGGCGATCCCGTCGACGACCTCGGGCTCGAAGCCGAAGGCCGCCGCGACCGGTTGTGCGGTCTCGCGGGCGCGCGACGAGCGGGCTCGTCACGACGGCGTCGATCGGCTCGTGCGCGAGCCACGCCGCGAGCCGAGCAGCCTGGTCGCGACCGCGCTGGGTGAGGGCGGGGTCGGCCGGGCCCTTGCCGTGGCCGCCCTCGATGCGGACGGGCTCGGCGTGCCGGACGAGCAGGAGCTCCATGTCAGGAGAGGTCGAGCCCGAAGCCGAGGACGGCCTCGAGCTCGATCAGCGCCGACTTCGGGTCCGTCACCTTGATCGTGGTCATGCCGAGCGCGCGCGCCGGCTTGAGGTTCGCGCCGAGGTCGTCGAGGAAGACGGTCTCGGGTGGGGTCACGCCGAGGCGGTCGCACACCAGCTCGTAGATCAACGGATCGGGCTTGCGCAGGCCAACGAGTGCTGACTCCACGACGACGTCGAACACGCCGCCGAGGGGACCCGCTCCGAGGCTCGGCGCCGGTGCGCCATCGGTGTCGGCGCGCCAGTTGTTCGTGAGCGCCCCGACCTTCAGCCCGACGCCGCGGAGCGAGGCGATGGCCGCGAGCATCTCGGGATGTGGTGCCGACCCCGCGTGCACCTCGGCGAACAGCTCGGCCACGTCGACCGTGCGCGCCAGCGCCGCGCACTCGGCGGCGAACTCGTCGGTGAACTCGTCCATCGTCAGCTCACCGCGCTCGAGCCGGGAGAACGCGCCGTCGTCGCCACCCGCGAGCACGACCTCGCTGATGAACCGGTGCGGGAGCCCGACCCGCGTCTCGTAGGAGCGGAACACGTCGATCGGCGACGGCATCACCACGCCGCCGAGATCGAAGACGACCGCAGCGATGTGCACGATTCCGCACGCTACCCTCCCGCCGTGACTGCTCCCGAGGTGAGTCGCCCGTAGACCGCGAGGAGGAGACGATGGAGACCGATGTCAATGAGATCGCCGACGGCATCTACCGGATCGCGACGTACGTGCCCGAAGCCGACCTCACGTTCATGCCAGTTCCTGCTCGGGGCCGACCAGCCCCTGCTGTTCCACACCGGACTCCGCGCCCTCTACCCCTTGGTGTCCGAGGCGGTGGCACGCGTGATGCCACCCGAGCGGATCCGCTGGATCAGCTTCAGCCACTACGAGGCCGACGAGTGCGGGTCGATGAACCAATGGCTCGCGGCGGCCCCGGACGCCGAGGTCGCGCACACGGTGCTCGGCGTGCTCGTGTCGGTCGCCGACACGGCCGCCCGCCCGCCGCGTCCGCTGAACGACGGCGAGGTGCTCGACCTCGGCGGCAAGCGCGTGCGCCACGTCGCCACGCCGCACGTCCCGCACGGCTGGGACGCGGGCCTCATGTTCGAGGAGGAGACGGGCACGCTGCTGTGCAGCGACCTGTTCACGGCCGCGGGCCGGTGGGCCACGACGACGCGAGGACGACGTCGTGGAGCCGGCGCTCGCCGCCGAGGACATGTACCTCGCGACCGCCGCTCACGCCGAGCACGGGCAGCACGATGCGACGCTCGCGGAGCTCGAGCCGCGCACGCTCGCGCTCATGCACGGCCCGACGTTCTCGGGCAACGGAGCCGGGATGCTGCGGACGCTCGGCGACGCGTACGACGAGAGGCTGCGCGCCGTGCTGTGAGCGACCGCACCGGCGACGATCAGGAGGAGGTGCGGGCGCTCGTCGTCGCGTACACCGAGCGCCTCGACGCGGGTGACCTCGACGGCGTCGCGGCGTTGTTCGAGCGCGGCCAGTTCCGCTCGTCCCGTGGCGGTCCGCCACGCGTCGGCACGGCAGCGGTGCGGGTCATGTACGACGACCTCGAGATCTACGACGACGGGACGCCGCGCACGAAGCACGTCCTCGGCAACATCGAGATCGTGTGCGACCGCGACGCGGGTACCGCGTCGGCGTCGTGTCACTTCGCCGTCCTGCAGGCCGCGCCCGACGGGCCGCTCCGCGCGGTGCTCGCGGGCCGGTACCTCGACACGTTCGGGCTCGCCGACGGACGCTGGTGGTTCACCGAGCGGGTCGTGCACCCCGACCTGATCGGTGATCTGTCGTCGCACATGCGTCGGTCGTGAACGCCGCCGAGCTGATCGTCGACCGCGCGCTCGCACCGGCGGTCAGGTCCGGACGCACCCGCGCTGGTGGCGCTCGCGGGTGCCGTGTCGGTCGGGAAGTCGACGTTCGCCGGCGAGCTCGTCGAGGAGTTCGCGGCTCGCGGCGCGCACGCCGAGGTCGTCAGCACGGACGGCTTCCTGCTGCCCGACCGGGTCCTCCTGGAGCGTGGCCTCATGCACCGGAAGGGCTATCCCGACTCGTACGACGTGACCGCCTTGCGCCGGTTCGCCGATGACGTGCGCGCAGGCGCGGCCGGGGTGCTCGTCCCCGTGTACTCGCACATCACCTATGACGTCGTGCCCGAGGCTGCGCATCCGCTGCCGCCGTGCGACGTCGTCGTCGTCGAGGGCGTCAACGCGCTCGGTGCGCTCGCCGGGCGCACCGACCTCTCGGTGTACCTGCACGCCGAGGAGGACGACCTGGAGGAGTGGTACGTGCACCGCTTCCTCGCGCTCTGCGAGGAGGCGCGCACGGATCCGGAATCCTTCTACCGGCAGTTCTCCGACCTCGACGAGGCCGCAGTCGTCGCGCTCGCCCGTTCGACCTGGCAGCACGTCAACCTGCCGAACCTGCGCGAGCACATCGCGCCCTCGCAGTCGCTCGCCGACATCGTCGTCGTCAAGGGCCCCGGGCACGTGATCACGGACGTGCGCGAGCATGCCTGAATGACGACCGACAGCGAGCTCGTCGACCAGCTCGACGCGGTGTGGACCTCGATGGCCGAGCTCGGCGATTCGCTCACCGAGGAAGAGTGGAAGCGCGCGACCGACGTGCCCGGGATGGACCGTGCAGGACAACCTCGTGCACATCTCCGGCATGGAGATCGGGCTCCTCGGGCGCGAGCTCCCCGAGCACGACGTCCCCGACGACCTGCCGCACGTCAAGAACGACATGGGTCGGCGCAACGAGGAGGTCGTCGACTCCCGTCGGGCGCTGAGCGGTGCGGAGGCGCTCGCCGAGTTCCGCGAGGTGACCGGCGCGCGCGTCGAGCAGCTGCGCGGCTACGGACCCGACGACTTCGCCGCCGAGAGCTGGACACCGGCGGGCGAAGGCACCGTGCGCGACCTCCTCCCGTTCCGCATCTTCGACTCGTGGGTGCACGAGCAGGACATGCGCCGGGCCGTCGACCGCCCCGGCCACTTCGACTCGACCGCGGCGGCGGCCGCCTTCGAGCGCGTCGTCACCCCGATGGGCTTCGTCGTCGGCAAGAAGGCCGGCGCGCCCGACGGCTCGACGGTGGTGTTCGACCTCATCGGTCCTCTCGGTCGGACGTTCGCGATCGGCGTCGACGGCAAGCGGGCCGAATCCGCTCGACGAGGTGCCGGACGACCCGACCGTCCGCATCTCCACCGACACGCAGACCTTTGTCAGGCTGGGCTGCGGACGGATCGATCCCGACGCCGCGGTCGCCGACGGCACGGTGCGCATCGAAGGTGACGACCTGCTCGGCGGACGCGTCGTCGAGTCGATGAACTTCCTCTTCTAGCGCGGGCAACCTGCGGACGCCCGTCGGGCGTCGGTCGCGCATGACGCGACGCACAGTGGTGTCGGCGGCGCTGGTGATCGCCGCCGTGGTGACGACTGCATCGGCGGCCGCGGCGAAGGGTGGGCCGCAGGTGCTGACCGACCGCGAGGAAGTGGTGTACCGCACCAACGGCGAGGACGTGACCATGCGTCTCGTGACGGGCAAGGGCGAGAGCTACGAGCCGGGTGTGTGCGACGGCCCGGGGTGCCTGCCGACAGCGTTGCCAACCGGTCCACCAGGGGTACGTGGCCGCCTCGACCCGTCAGTCGGTGGGCGAAGGGTCGTTCGACGTCTTCCGTCGCGGTGACCAGCCCATCGAGTTCGTGTCGGGGGGCAGCTTCGGGGGCATCGTCGACCACCCGGTGTCGTGGGTCGTGGTCCAGGTCGCGCCGTCCGTCGCGCACGTCGACGCGGAGTTCATGAACGGCTCCCGCGACTCGGCCGAGCCCCGGAAGGGGCTCGTTGTCCTCGCGTCCCCGGTCGACGACCCGTCGGCGGCGCTCGGTGGCCTCGGGCAAGCGCGGATCGTCGCCCGTGACGCCGATGGCGCGCGCCTGGGGCGAGTGCTCGTGCGGCGCGACATGTCGTGGCCGTCGGCGGCCTCGGAGTGCGAGGTCGGCGCGCTGCCACAGCGCTTCCCGAAGCCGACCGGACGAGTTCCGGCCGACGGTGCCGCCGCGCAGGCTGTCGTGATCGATGCGTTCACCCGCGCGTACGGCGGCACCGGCTCCGACAGCGACGCGCTGGCGTACGTCGAAGACGGCGACGCGCTTCGCGAAGTCGCGAGGATCGCAACCGAGCGCTATCCCGACTACGCAGGCAAGATCACGGCCCACGTCGCAGAGGTGCGCTTCATCGACACCGACGAGGCCGCGGTGCGGTTCACGCTCGACGTCCCCGGTCTCGGCCCGGGGATCATCCCGGGCGGCATCGGCACCGCGGTGCTGCGCGACGGCCGGTGGCTCGTCGGGCGCACGACGTTCTGCACGACGCTCGCGCCCGGCGGGGTGTTCTGCCCCGTCCACGAAGACGCGCCGAAGCCCGCCTGACCCCGGACGCGGCGGCACGCCCACCGGGCTGAACCCGATGAGCGTGCCGACGCAGGGTGGGGGTGGAGCAGGTGTCGCTCAGCCGGGGCCGCTGTTGCCGCCACCGCCCGACGAACCGGAGCCGCTGTTGTCGTCGAGCTCGGTGTCGTCGTCGCCACCACCGGGGCCGCTGTTGCCGCCGTCGTCACCGACGGTGCCGGGCGTGGTCGCCACGGTGCCGCCAGAGCCCGGACCGCTGTTGTCGTCGTCGACGCTGCCCGGTCCGCTGTTGAGGCTGCCGGGGCCGGAGTTGTCGGTCCGCGGAAGCGTGCCGTCGGGCAGCGTGCCGCCCGTCGTGGGCGTGGCAGCCACACCGCGCGTGCGCACGCGGACGCGCACCGCACCGTCCTCGAGCTCGGCGTTGAACTGCACGCGGCTCACGCCGTTGCGGAAGTCGACCTCGGCCTCACCGAACTCGTCGCCGGGCTCGATCTCGAAGACCCAGCCCGCCGCCGGCGCGACCGCGACGACGCGCAGCGCGCCGCTGGCGTCACGGGTGACGGTGACGAAGCCGGCCGCTCCCGCGGCCAGCGTCTGCGTGCCGCCGACGGGGATGTCGACGAACGTCGTCGACTCGGTGCGCGCACCGTCGACGCCGCCGCTCGGGAAGCCGTCGTCCGGCAGGCTGTCCGGCGTGGTCGCCTGGGTGGCCTCGCTCAGGTCTTGCGGGCTGTCGAGCCCGGAGTCGTTCGTCTCGAACGGACCCGCGCCCACGGCCGCACCGGCAACCGCACCGGCGCCCAGCACGAACGCCGCGGCCGCTCCACCGACGAGCAGCTTGCGGTTCTTCGTCGTGTCCATGTCCATGTCCTTCCTCGGGGGTGACGAGGAGGACACGACGCAGCGGCCGAAGCGGTTTGGTCACCGCGGACGGTTCAGCCGTCGCTGCCACTGGTGCCCGAACCGGAACCCGACGAGCCGCTGCTGCTCGAGCCGGATCCCGACGAGTCGCTGCTGCCGGAGCCGCTGTCGTCGCTTCCCCCGCCGGGTCCGCTGTTGTCGCCACCGCCGTGGTCGTCGACCGTGCCTGGCGTGATGCCACCCGGGAGCGTGTCGTTCGGCAGCGTGCCGCCAGAGGTCGGCGTCGTCGGCATGGTGGGCGTCGTCGGCGCGGTCGTCGTCGTGTCGGGCCGGGTCGCAGGGGGCGTCTTCACGTCACCCGTCCCGCCACCCTGGAGCACGACCGCACCGATCCCGACGAACGCCGCGACGCACAGCGCCGCCGCGCCCGCGACCACGGCCTGATGCCGTCGCCGCGCGCGCGAAGCCGGGTTGCAGGCCGGCGAGCGTCGCGTCGACGTCCGGCGCCGTCGGTGCAGCGGCGCGCAGGCGCTCGCCGATCGCGGTGTCGAGCGCGTCGAAGCCCGGATCTTCGAAGCTCAGGTCGTCGGGGGGCATCGGTCCGGTCATGACGCCGTCACCTGCTCACGAAGTGCGTTGCGGGCCGCATGGAGGTGGTACTTCACGGCACCGGTGGAGAGCTTCATGCTGTCGGCGACCTCCTGCACCGAGAGCTGCTCGACGTAGAAGAGGGACGCAGCGATCCGTTGCTGCTGTGGGAGGCGTGCGACCGCGTCGAGCAGACCGCCGTCCTCCGCGGGTGGCTCGGGCGCGTCGACCACGAGGTCGTCGCGGCTCGAGAGCCGGTCGACCGCCCGGCGACCGCGCTCGGCGCGGCGGAAGTGGTCGCGGAGCCGGTTGAGCGCCACGTGGCGCACCCATCCGGCCGGGTCCTCGTAGCGGGAGATCCGCCGCCACGCGGACGTAGGCGCGGGTGAAGGCGTCCTGGACGGCATCGGCTGCCGCCTCACGGTCGCCCGTCGCCACGGCGAGCGAGCGCACCATGGGCTCGTAGTGCTCGCGGAAGACCGCGTCGAAGTCAGCCGCTCCCTGCGGCCGGGGCTCCTCATCCGGTGCTCTCCTCCGAGTCATCGCCTGGAAGGACACGCCGCAGGGCGGTCCCAGGTTTGGGGAGAGGTTTGGGGAGAGATTTGGGAAGGGGTTTGGCGATGAGGGGTCTTGCTCAGAGGACCAGCTCGGCCATCACCTGCAGCGCCTCGGGCTGGCCGGCACCCACGACCATCGTCGTGATGCCCGACTCCTTCCATGCCTCGAGGCGGTCGGCGATCCGCTCTCGGGGCCCGACCAGGGCGACCTCGTCGATGAGCTCGTCGGGGACGGCCGCGATGGCCTCGCCCTTCTTCCCGTCGAGGTAGAGGTCCTGGATCTCCTTGGCCGCGGCCTCGTAGCCGTAGCGGCACGCGAGGTCGTTGTAGAAGTTCTTGCCGCGCGCGCCCATGCCGCCGACGTACAGCGCCACCATCGGCTTCGCGAGTCCACGGAGCGAGTCGACGTCGTCGCCGAGGAGGACCATGACGGTCGGGGCGATGTCGAACGATGCGAGGCTCTTCCCGCCACCCGCCTTCGCGAAACCGGCGTCGAGCGCGTCGCCGTACGTCTCCTGGAGCCGGTCGGGCGAGAAGAAGATCGGCAGCCATCCGTCGGCGATCTCGGCCGCGAGCTGGACGTTCTTCGGACCGATGGCGGCGAGGTAGATCGGGATGTCGGCCCGGCGCGGGTGCACGATGATCTTCAACGGCTTGCCGAGACCGGTCGCATCCGCGCCGGCGTACGGGATGTCGTAGTGCGGGCCGTGGTGCTCGAGTGGCGCCTCGCGCCGCAGGATGTCACGCACGATCTCGACGTACTCGCGTGTGCGGCCGAGCGGCTTGCCGTACGCCTGCCCGTGCCAGCCTTCGGCGACCTGCGGGCCCGACGCACCGATGCCGAGCAGGAAGCGGCCGCCGCTCATGAGGTCGAGCGTCGCCGCGGTCATCGCGGCCATCGCCGGGCTGCGCGCCGGCATCTGCATGATCGCGGTGCCCCACGCCATCTGCTCCGTGTGCGCCATGAGCCACGTCAGCGGCGTGACCGCGTCGGTGCCGTACGCCTCGGCCGTCCAGCCGGAGTGGTACCCGAGCCGGTCGGCCTCCTTGGCGAGCTCGATCGCCGCCGGGAGCCCCGCTCCCCAGTCCTGGTACCCGAAGTTCAGTCCGAGTCGCATGCCGCTCATGTTCTCATGGATGCGTCCCTCACCGTCGCGGGCCAGGTCGAGGGACGCAGCCGAGGAAACTCGGGCGCCTGCCGGCTCGGAAGCGACCAAGATCCACGCCGATGGACGCGACCGAGCTGCAGGAGCGGCTGACGCTCGACGCCTACCCGCGGTCGGCGCGCTACGACGCCGCGTGGGTCGCCGACAACATGATGGGACCGCACCCGCTCTGGCTCCTGGAGTCGCTGCTCGAGCTCGTCGACCTCGCGCCCGGCGAGCGTGTGCTCGACCTCGGCTGCGGCAAGGCCCTGACGTCGATCTTCCTCGCACGCGAGCTCGACGTTCGGGTCGTCGCGCACGACTGGTGGATCCCGGCGGCCGACAACGAGGCGCGCATCGCCGACCAGCACGAATCCGACCGTGTCGAGCCGGTCCACGCCGAAGCGCACACGTTGCCCTTCGCCGCCGAGTCGTTCGACGCGATCCTGAGCGTCGACGCGTACCAGTACTTCGGCACCGCCGATCTGTACCTCGCACAGCTCCTCACCGTGCTCCGCCCGGGCGGGACGATCGCCATCGTGGTCCCGGCAACGGTTGACGAAATCGGTGTGGACCCGCCCGCGCACCTGCGCGACCACTGGGCGCCCGACTTCGCGTGCTTCCACACGCCGAGGTGGTGGCACGACCATTGGGTCAAGAGCGGCATCGTGACCGTCGAGCGCGCCGAGCTCGTGCCGGACTTCGCCGACCACTGGCTCCGGTGGTGCGAGGTGACCGACGAGTGGGCGCGCGCACGCGGGCGGACACCCTTCGAGGACGAGACGGCGCTGCTGCGCGCCGATCGCGGACGGACGCTTGGTTTCGCTCGCGTCGTCGCGCGCAAGCGATCCCGCTAGCCGAGGTCGCCCGGTAGCAGCGAGAACATCACGACGTCGAGCAGGCCGCGCCGGTGCTCGAAGTACGACCGCAGCACGCCTTCGCGGGTGAAGCCGGCGGCCGCGGCGACGCGCTGCGAGCCGACGTTCTCGGGGTCGGCCATCAGCTCGAGGCGGCGTACGCCGAGGTCGAGGACGATCCAGCGGCTCACGAGGCGCAGCGCGCGCGTCGCGACGCCGCGCCGGCGCGCCGACTTCTCGATCCAGTAGCCGACCTCGGCGACGCTGCGATCGGCAGCCAGGCGGTGCACGCCCGTCGCCCCGAGCAGGACCCGGTCGTCCGTTGCGTCGACGATCAGGAGCGAACCGTTGGTGCCGGTCGCCCACCCGTCCGCGGCGGTGCGGAGGAACGTCTCCGCGTCGGCACGCGTGTACGGGGTCGGCACGCGCGTGTAGCGCGGGATCTCGGGGTCCTGGCACGCGTCCGTGATCGCGTCGACGTCGTCCTCGGTGGGTGGCCGCAGCGCGACCACGTCGTCGCGCAGGGCCGGCACGTCGAGGGACATCGCGCCAGCGTGCCATCATCACTCGGTGACCAGGACAGGATTTCCACGATGACGCTGATCCACAACGTGGTCGGCACACCGCAGGCCGCGCGCGTGCTGCTGCTCGTCCACGGCTACGGCGCCGACGAGCGCGACCTCGGTGGCCTGCTCTCGTACCTCGACCCCGAGGGTCGGTTCCTCACCGTGCTCCCACGCGGGCCGGTCGCCGCGCCACCGGGCTTCGCCTGGTACGACCTCGCGTCGACGCAGGGCGAAGGCGGCAGCGACCAGACGTTCCTCGGCTCGCTCGACGAGCTCGACGACCTCCTCGACGAGGTCTGCGCCGAGCAGGGCAAGGAGCGCAGCGAAGCCGTGGTCGGCGGGTTCTCGCAGGGTGCCGCGCTCGTACTGGCGCTCGGCCTGCGCACGAGCGACCGCCCGCACCCCGCCGCGATCCTCGCGATGAGCTCGTATCTCCCCGAGGTCGACGGGCTCGACTACGACTGGGACGCCGCGGCGTCGATCCCGGTGCTCGTCGAGCACGGCACCGAAGACCCGCTCATCCCGATCGAGCGCGGCCGCGCGCTTGCGCAGACGCTGGAGGAGCACCGCGTTCCCGTCACGTACCACGAGTACCCGATGGCGCACCAGGTCTCGCTCGAGAGCGTGCAGGCCGCGCACGAGTGGTTGCTGTCCGTGAGCGCGGGGGAGCGCCCGCGCGAGGCGGTGCCGGAGGCGTTCGCCGAGCCGCTCGTGAAGCCGGTGACGACGGCGACGTTCGAGCGCGAGGTGCTGCAGGCCGACGTCCCCGTGATCGTCGACTTCTGGGCGCCGTGGTGCCAGCCCTGCCGGCAGGTGTCACCGATCGTCGAGCAGATCGCCGCGATGCGCGAGGGCGCCTACAAGGTCGTGAAGGTCAACATCGACGAGGAGCCGCAGCTCGCGCAGACGTTCGAGGTGCAGAGCATCCCGATGATCGGGCTCTTCCGCGACGGCAAGCTCGAACGCTCCGCGCTGGGTGCGAAGCCGCGTCAGCAGCTCGAGGCCGAGCTCGGGATGCTCGTCATCCCGTAGCGCGCGGACGCGTCAGCGCCGACCGCGAACCGCAGCGGCGGCTTGACCTTGTCGAGCAGCTGCTGCTGCTCGGCGTTGGCGGCCTCGACCTCGGCCCGCTTGGCTTCGATCCGCTTCTGCTCCGCCGCCGCGTCGGCCCGGGCCGTCTCGGCCTCGGACTTCTGGCGGGCCAGGTCCTCCTGGGCGGCGGCGAGCTGGTCGAGCAGGTCGGCGTCGCGGCCGGCCTGCTTCGAGGCGTAGTGGCGCCGAGTGAGCAGGTGCTGGGCGTCGCTGTAGTCGAGCGAGTCGAGCGAGCGACCCTGCACGGCGCGTCTTGTAGACGGACGCGGCGCGCAGGTGCGATGAGGCGCTTGATGCGAGCGACCTCGGCGTGGGCCTCGTCGATCCGGGCCTGCGCGGCGTCGATGGACGCCTGTGCCTCGTCGAGGCGGAGCTGGGCGCCGTTGAACTCCTCGGCGAGCTCACCGATCCGCTGACCGTTCGCCTCGATCTGGTCCTGCAGCGCGGCCGCTTCGGCGCGCTTGTCGTCGATCGGCGCCGCCTGCGCCGCCGTCGGCAGCGCAGTCGCGAGCGCTGACGACCGTGAGCGCGACGACACCGGCGACCCGGGCGAGCCGTCGCACGGCGCGACGGTGCGACATGACGGGATGAGGGCTCCTGCAGGGCATGACGTAGAGCCATGACCCCGTCGGACGGGGCCGTGAACGAATGGGTCAGACGACCCGAGCGGCTCCGATGGGGCTGCCCCAGATGCCGCGCTCCATGACCGCGTTCTGGCTGCTCGACGCGTCGATGATCGTGCCGCCGCCGACGTAGAGCGCGACGTGGCTCCCGCCACCGGAACCCCAGAAGATCAGGTCGCCCGGTTGTGCCGAGCTGATCGGGATGTGCGGGAGGCTCGCGTACATCGAGCCGGACGAGCCCGACAGCGAGACGCCCGCTGCACCCCAGGCGGCGATGATCAGCCCCGAGCAGTCGTAGGTCGGACCGATGCGCGGGTTCATCGAGTAGCCGGCGCCGATAACCGAGCGAGCGTACGCGATTGCCTGCGAGGCGCTTCCGTTCGGGGGACCGACGTCGGGGTAGCTCGACCGTGCCGCCGTCACCGGCCTCGCCCCCGGCGGAGAATTCCTGCTTCGCGGTGGCCTCGCGAGCCGCGCGCTCGGCCGCAACCGCCGCGGCGAGCTCGCCGGTGATCTTGTCGAGCAGCGCCTGCTGCTCTGAGCGGGCCTGCTCGAGTGCGGTCTTGGCGCTGTTGATCGCGTCGGTCTCGGCCTGCGCGGTGTCGCGGGCCTGGGCGGCCTCCGCCTTCTCGGCCGCGAGGTCGTCCTGCGCGGCATCGAGCTTGCTGAGGAGCTCGTCGTCGCGGCTGTTCTGCGCCTCGGCGTACTCGTTGCGCTTCAGCAGGTCGGCCGTGTCGCTGAAGTCGATCTCGGCGAGCGAGCCGCCCGCGATGTTGCGCCGGTACAGCGAGGCGAGGTTGTCGCGGACCAGGTCCATGATCCGGGAGACCTCGGCCTCGGCCTGCTCGATCTGCGTCTCGGCGTTCAGCACCGTCTGGTGCGCTTCGTCGCGACGCGCCTCGGCGACGTGCATCTTCTCGGCGAGGGCGCTCAGCTCGACGTCGCTGGCTTCGATCTGGTCCTGGAGCTCGGCCGCCTGCTGCTGCTTGTCGGGTGCCGGTGCCGGTGCCGCACCCACGGATGGGGCGATCACCATGGCGCCGATGCTGGCGGCCGCGAGGGTCGCGCCGAGCACGCGCATCCGAAGCGAGGTCTTGGCTGAGTTCGGTCCAGTCATAGATCGTTGCCTTCTGGGTGGCGTACCGGGTTCCACTACGAAAGCGGCCCGGACGTCGGAGGTGGCCGACGGACGGGCGTTGACGGGGACCATAGCAACTCCCGCGCCCGAAGCCAGGTTCTGGGCATCGGCCCAGGTCAGAGGGCCGAAACCGGCCTCCCGACCCCCCGTTTCGGGCGCTGCTCTAGGCCGCGGCGACCGGCCAGTCGGTGCCCTTCGGGGGGTCGCCGCGACCGGAGACCTCGGGGACGGTCCACGCCAGCGACTTCCCGATCTCGCGCACGGCGCGCTGCCACGCGGTCGCGTCCCACCCTTCGGCGACGGCGCCGATGCTCGTGTCCTGCTGCAGGTGGACGAGCGCGGGCAGGCGCTCGAGGCCGAGGCTGTCGACGACCGCGTTGTCGGGGTCGACGAACGTGAGCCACCGCGCCTCCTCCGCGCCGAGGATCCGCCGCGCGACCTCGTCCGACCCCGTCACGAGGAACGCGCACGCCGCGTCGGAGTCGCCGAACGTCGCGAAGATCCGGCGTGCGACCGGGACGTAGCGGCTCGCCTCCGCCCGACCGGGCAGCACCACCAGGCAGAGCTGGAACATCGTCGTCAAGTCGTCGAGCGTGCGCTCGACGCCGTCGGTGCTGGCGATGGTCAGCGACGGGTCGGGGTTCTTCGGCACGGGCGTGGAACGTAGCGCGTACCCTCGGCCACATGGCTGACTTGACGGGTGTGATGGTCGAGTTCCCGAGCAACGGGACGAAGGGATCGGGCTACCTGTCCGTCCCGGCATCGGGCGAAGGCCCGGGCATCGTGGTGATCCAGGAGTGGTGGGGGCTCAACGACCAGATCAAAGAGGTCTGCGACCGCTACGCGCAGGAGGGGTTCGTCGCGCTGGCGCCCGACCTCTACCGCGGCACGACGACCACCGAGCCCGACGAGGCCCAGAAGCTCATGATGTCGCTCAACATCGAGCAGGCCGCCAAGGACATGGTGGGCGCCGTCGACTTCCTCGCCGAGCACGTGGCGGTCACGTCGAACGGCGTGGGCGTCACCGGCTTCTGCATGGGCGGTGCGCTCGCGCTGTGGCTCGCGACGCTGCGCCCCATCGTCGTCGCGACGGTCCCGTACTACGGCGTCATCGGGTGGCCGGCCGCGCAGCCCGACTGGTCGAAGCTGAACGGCCCGGTGCAGGGCCACTACGCGGAGAACGACGACTTCGCGAGCCCCGACGCGGTGAAGAAGCTCGAGGACGAGCTGCGCGGGCTCGGCAAGACGGTGGAGTTCTTCGTCTACCCCGACGCGGAGCACGCGTTCACGAACCACCACCGGCCCGAGGTGCACCACGACGAGCACACCGAGGCGGCCTGGCGCCGCACGATCGACTTCTTCCGCGCGAACGTCACCTAGCGCAGTCACGGCCTCGATCATCGTCGGCGGCATCTCGTCGCGTCCCTCACGCAGCAGCGCGGCGCGCTCGATGTTGATCGCATCGCGCTGCTCCCGCTCACCCCACTCGTCCCACGGGCCGGCCGGCACTGCGCCGGCGACGCAGTGCCGCAGGTACGTCTGCAGCGTGCGCACCTCGGCGGGGCCGCCCACCGGACCGTGACCCGGCACGATCACGTCGGCGAGGTCGGCGACCGCCTCGAGCACGTCGGCCCAGCGCTGCGGGTCGCCCTGGAACGCGAGCGGCGTCACGCCGAAGAAGCAGAGGTCGCCGGCGAACAGCACGTCGACGTCGCCGACGAGCACCATCAGGTCGCCGGGCGTGTGCCCGTCGGCCGGGAGCAGCTCGATCCGCGGCGTCAGCTGCGCCGCGCCGTCCACCAGATGGCTCGCGGGCCTCGTCCCGATCTCGGCGAGGTCGTCGAACTCGGCGTCGAACGCGGGCATGAACGCCTTGTACGCGTCGATCGGCATCTCCTGGTCGAGGAGGTGGCTCGTGATCGGCGTCGCGTACACGGCGGCGTTGCGGAACATCGACGTGCCGCCCACGTGGTCGACGTGGGCGTGGGTGAGGATCACGCGCTTCACGGGACGGTCCATCGCCTCGATCGCGGCGGCGAAGGGCTCCCACTGCGACCGCACCATCAGCGTGTCGACGACGGTGAGGCCGTCCTCGTCGGCGATGACGCCGGCGTTGCTCACGCCGGTCTCGCCGCCGGGCTGCAGCCACACCCAGACGCCGTCGGCGAGCTCGTCGAGCGCGGGCGTCGATGCCACGGCATGAGGGTATCGGCGTCCGCTGGGTAGCGTGTCCGCATGTCGGAGCGCTCCCGCAACCTTCCCCGCCGGACCGAGCTCTCGGTGCCCGGCTCCAGCCCGAAGATGCTCGGCAAGGCGCCGGGCCTCGGCGCCGACATGGTCTTCCTCGACCTCGAGGACTCCGTCGCGCCGCTCGAGAAGGAGGCGGCGCGCGCCAACGTCGTCGAGGCCATCAACGGGAACGACTGGGGTGACACCGTCCTCTGCGTCCGCGTGAACGCGTGGGACACGGAATGGACGTACCGCGACGTCATCGAAGTGGTCGAGGGGTCGTCGGAACGACTCGACGCGCTCATGCTCCCCAAGGTGCAGTCGGCCGCCGAGGTGCAGGCGCTCGACATGCTGCTCACCCAGATCGAGCTGGCGAACGGGCGGCAGTCGACGGTGGGCATCGAGGCGCAGATCGAGACGGCGCGCGGCCTCATCAACGTCGAGGAGATCTGCGCGGCGTCGCCGAGGCTCGAGACGATCATCTTCGGCCCCGCCGACTTCGCCGCGTCGGCCGAGATCCCCGTGCTCACCGGAGGCGTGCAGATCCCCGAGTACCCGGGCGACCACTTCCACTACGTGTTCGAGAAGATCCTGATGGCGGGGCGCGCCAACGGTCTGCAGGTGATCGACGGCCCGTTCCTGAAGATCCGCGAGCTCGACGCGCTCGCGCGACTACTGCATGCGACCGCGCATCCTCGGCTTCGACGGCAAGTGGGCGCTGCACCCCGACCAGGTCACGGTCATCAACGAGGTGTTCACGCCGACGCAGGAGCAGTACGACAAGGCGTTCGACATCCTCGAGGCCTACGAGAAGGCGACCACCGAAGGTGGAGCCGGCGAGCGCAAGGGCGCGGTGATGTTCGGCGACGAGATGATCGACGAAGCGAGCCGCAAGATGGCGACGAAGTTCGTCACTCGGGGAGAGCGGGCGGGGATGAGTCGTTCGTCGACGTAGCGTCCGGCTCGGCCTCGAGCGCCTCGAGCTCGTCCGCCACCTCGTCGACGGTCTCGATCTCGGACCGGTGCTTGCGCCGTGCGCGAGCGACCGACGCGACGACCACGACGACGCTGATCGCGGTCAGGATCCAGCGGTAGCGGCCGACGAAGTCGATGACGTCGAGCAGCGGCTCGGAGAACACGTCGCCGATCCACCAGATCAGGATCATGCGAACCGCGGTGCCGCCCAGGTTCGCGACCAGGAAGCCGACGACGGACATGCCGGCCGCGCCGGCGAGCACGCACACGATGTTGTTGGGCGCGATCGCCACGATCGGGTACGCGGCGCGACGGAACCAGTGCTCCAGTCGTCGCACCGACCCGGGTGCACGGAGGCGTCGCTCGGTCCACGTGATCGCGGCATCGCCGTACCACCGACCGAACAGGTAGAAGAGCGGATCGGTGAGTGCGAGCCGCACGAGGCCGACGAGGAAGAACGGCCAGAAGTCGAGCTGCGGTGCGACGAGCACGAGGTACCGATTGCGCGGCACGAGTGCTTCCAGCAGCAGCGGCTCCTCGACGAGGAGCGTCGGCGAGATCGCGTCACCGACGGACGACGCGACCGCGATGACGGCGACCGGCACCACGAGCAGCGCCAGACGGCGTCGATCGACGCCGGAGGTGCTGTCCTCGTCCCGCATCCGGCGACGCTAGGACCTGGCCGAGGTGAGGACCTAGCCTGGCCGGCGTGGAGCTCGCTCTCGGCGCCGCGTGCTGTGTGGCCTTGCTGGGCTTCAGCTGGCGCTGGTCTCGCCGCCGCCCCGGCGTACCGATGTCCTGGCAGACGTCGCAGAGCGTCGCCGCTGATCTGCACCGCCGCATGCACCGCGCCGTCGACCGCACGCGCGCGAACGTCGCCGAGGCTCGCAAGCGCGGTGTCGCGACTGGCGACTACGAGTGCCTCGTCGACGACCTCAACGCGACAGCACGGGCGCTCGACGACCAGCTCGTGCTCGCGTCGAAGCTGCCGTTCCGGCAGCGTCACAAGACGTTGCTCGGTCTGCGCTACCGGATCGCCGACATGGAGCGCACCGGCGAGCGCGTGAGCAAGATGGCGATCGAGTCGGCGAGCCCGCTCGTCGACACCGTCGACGACTCGCTGAAGCGGATCAACCAGCGGCTCGATCACGTCGACGAGGCGCGCGGCGAGCTGCGCGAGCTCGGCGGGAACGCCTGAGCCCACCACCCGTCCCGCTGTCCCTGCTCGACCTCGCGCTCGTGAGCGCGGGCGAGTCGGTGCGCGCCAGCCTCGAGGCCACGGTGGCGTTCGCACGCCGGGCCGAGGAGCTCGGCTACACGCGGGTCTGGTACGCCGAGCACCACAACATCGAGGCGATCGCCTCGTCCGCCACCGCGGTGCTGATCGCACACGTCGCCGCGAACACCGAGCGCATCAGGCTCGGCGCCGGCGGGATCATGCTGCCGAACCATGCCCCGCTGACGATCGCCGAGCAGTTCGGGACGCTCGCCACACTGCATCCCGACCGGATCGACCTCGGCCTCGGGCGGGCGCCGGGCAGCGACCAGAACACGATCGCGCGCGATGCGCCGCGGGCCCGAGGCAGCCGAGACGTTCCCCCGGGACGTGCTCGAGCTCCAGGGCTACCTCGACGACGAGACGCGGTTCCCGGGCGTGTACGCGACGCCGGGACGCGGGACGCATGTGCCGCTCTACATCCTCGGGTCGTCCCTCTTCGGCGCGCAGCTCGCCGCCGCGCTCGGGCTGCCCTACGGGTTCGCGTCGCACTTCGCGCCGCAGCTGCTCCACGAGGCGGTCGCGCTCTACCGCGAGCAGTTCGAGGCGTCGGAGCAGCTCGACGCGCCGTACGTGATCGCGGGCGTCAACGTGCTCGCGGCCGACACCGACGCCGAGGCGCAGGACCAGCTCCATCGCACGAAGAAGGCTCGGGTGCGCAACCTGTTCGGTCGTGGTGGTCGTCGCATCAGCGACCTCGAGGCCGAGCAGATCCTGCGCTCGCCGCAGGCGGTCCACGTCGAGCAGATGCTGCGGTACAGCGCGGTCGGCACTCGCGACGTCGTGCGCGACGCCGTCACGGACTTCGCGAAGGAGGCCGACGCCGACGAGCTCATGGTCGTGCACATGGCGCCGACGATCGCTGCGCGGCTGCGGTCGCTCGAGCTTCTCGCCGACGCCTTCGAGCCGTCGGGCTAGGCCGACCCCAGCGCCCGCTCGGCGAGCCGGCGGGCGATCAGGCGGAGGCACAGCGTCTCGTCGGCGCCTTCGAAGATCGAGAGCACCCGCGCGTCGACGAAGTACCGCGACACGTCGTACTCCTCCGCGTAGCCCATCCCGCCGTGGAGCTGCATCGCCTCGCGCGTGACCCACTCTGCGGCGCGGCACACGTACGCCTTCACCATCGCCGCCCGCAACGTGCCCTCGCCGTCGCCCATGCCACGCGCGACGTCGTACGAGAACTGTCGTCCCGCTTGGATGAGCGCGGCCATGCGGGCGAGCTTCACCTTCGAGAGCTGGTAGTCGGCGACCGGCTGACCGAACACGACGCGCTCTTGCGCGTACGAGAGCCCGGCCTCGAACGCCGCCTGCATGAGACCGACCGCGCGCGCCGCCGTCTGGAGGCGACCGTTCTCGAACCCCTCCATCTGGAGGTAGAAGCCGCGGTTGAGGCCCGACTCCTCGCCCACGAGGTTCTCGGCCGGCACGAACCAGTCCGAGAACGACACCTCGTAGGAGTGCATGCCCCGGTACCCGATCGTGTCGATCGCGCGGCCTTCGATCGAGCCGCCCGAGTCCTGGCGGAACTCGAACGAGTGGCCGGGCGCGGGCTCCTTGTCGACCACGAAGATCGACAGGCCGCGGTGCCCGGCGCTTCGGTCGGGGTCGGTGCGCGCGAGCAGCATGATCGTGTTGGCGCGGCCCGCGAACGTCGCCCAGGTCTTCGTGCCGTTGACCTGGTAGCCGCCGTCCACCGGCGTCGCGGTGACCTTCACCCCGGCGACGTCGGAGCCGAAGTCGGGCTCGGTCACCATCACGCCGACCATGAGCTCGCCGGTCGCGATGCGCGGCAGCCACCGCTGCTTCTGCTCCTCGGTGCCGCCCTGGACGATCGCGCGCGTGAGGATCTCGGGCCGCGTGATCAGTGAGCCGCCGACGCCGAGCGAGCCCCACGAGAGCTCCTCGGTCGCGACGATCATCCCGAGGTAGTCGGACTCGCCACCGACGGCGTACCCGCCGTACTCCTCGGGGACCGACAGGCCGAAGCCACCGATCTCCGCGAGGCCGGCGATCACCTCGTCGGGGATGTCGGCGTTCGTCCGGTGGACGTGCTCTGCGACCGGCCGGATCTTGTCGGCTGCGAAGCGGTGGAACGTCTCGCGCACGAGGTCGAACTCGTCGTCCAGGTGCGCCGGCCCGGTGCCCTGCGCGCCGAGCGCGGCGGCGATCTCCTCGAGGAACGCGGGCGATCGGTGCGTCTCGACGAACGGCAGCGCCGGCCCGAGCTCGGCCGCTTCGACGCCCCACACGCTCTCGCGCGCGATCAGACGCGCAGCGAGGTCGGCGATCGCGTCCGCGATGAACGCGCGGGCGAGCTGCGATTCGTAGTCGCCGTGCTCGCCGTACTCGAGCATCACGCGGCAGCCCTCGACGGCGCTGGCCGCGTGCGCGAGGTCGTAGGCGAGCACCTGGTGCTCGTCGAGCTTCGCGACGGAGATGCGTCCGTCGTCCGCGCTGGCGCGCGCCAGGTGCTGGCACGCGGCGTCGACGACGGTCCGCGCGGCGGCGACGGCCGCGCCCGCGGCGTCGAGCTGTTCCGACATGGCCGTGGAGCCTACGGCTACGTCGGCAGGGCCGGCTCTTCGTGGCGGGTCGCCGGGCGGCTCGGGCTCGGTGTCGGCGTCGTGTCGGGCGTCGTGTCGGGGGTCGTGTCGGGTGGCGCCGTGGGTGCCGGCAGCGTCTCGACGGTCGGTGGCGCGGTCGCGACCGTGCCACCCGACGATCGTGTGCTGGTGCCCGAACCACCGGAGCCGCCGCCGGGGCCGTCGCTGTCCTCGGCCTGGAGCACGGTCTTCGGCGATCCCTCGATCGCGTGGGCGGTGACGTCGCAGCGCTGGTCGAGGAGGTCGAACACCGGAGCGGACAGGCGATCGCCGCCGGCGTCGGTGAGGTGCACGCCATCGCCCGCGCGCACGCGCACGACCTTGCCGGTCTCGTCGGGCAGCGACGCCGCGTACGTGCCCTCGGTGTCGGCGAAGAGCGTGTACGCGTCGACGTAGGTCGCGTGCGGGTGCTGCTCGACGACGCGTCGTGCGACGGCGTTGACCTGCTGGACGCCCGCGTCCTTGCGCTTCTCCTGCAGGATCGGCGAGCCCACCCAGTAGACGTGCCGGTCGTCGCGGGAACCCTCGAGGATCGTCAGCATCTCCTCGACCTGCTGCTCGTACTGGGCCTCCCACGCCGAAGACGACGTGACGGCGCGCCAGTCGTTCGCGCCGATGATGAACACGACGACGTCGGGGTCGAGCTGCACGAGCTCGGCCTCCGGGTCGGCCGCGTGCTCGGGCCAGTCGAAGAACTCGGGCGAGCTCAGCCCGCTCGAGACGCGCGTGTCGTAGATGGCTTGCACGACGCCGGTCGCACCGGCCTGCTCACCGAGCGACGGCCCGAGCGTCCCGGCCAGCGAGTCGCCCCCGATCCAGAGCACGAGGGGATCGGCGGACGTGAGCGCCGCGCCACAGGTCGGACCCTGGTCGCGGACGGGCCGCGCCCTCGTCGACGTCGTCGTCGCGCCGCCGACGATCGCCGGTGACGCTTCGTCGTCGGTCTCGAGCGCACCGGACGCGACGAGCGCACCGAACACGAGCACGAGTGACGCGGCGACCGCGATCGACCCGATGACCATCGCGTTGCGTCGCCGCCGGGCGCGTGCCGCTTCCAGCTCGGACCGCACGTCGGTCACGCGTCAGGCTCCCTCGACCGCCGTCCCGAGCACCGGCGGCGCGGTGCCGTCGAGCTGCGTGCGGTAGAGGTCGGCGTAGAGATCGCCACGCGCGAGCAGGTCGGCGTGCGTGCCCTCCTCGACGATGCGGCCGTCGGCGATGACGACGATCCGGTCGGCGGCGACGATCGTGGAGAGGCGGTGCGCGATCACGATCGCGGTGCGATCCACGAGCGCGTCGGCCAGCGCGGCCTGGATCTGGTGCTCCGACTCGGAGTCGAGGTGGGATGTCGCCTCGTCGAGGATCACGATGGCAGGGTCCTTCAGCAGCATGCGGGCGATGGCGAGCCGCTGCTTCTCGCCGCCCGACAGGCGGTAGCCGCGCTCGCCGACCACCGTGTCGTACCCCTCGGGGAGGCTCGCAATCAGGTCGTGGATGCGGGCTGCCTTGCACGCCGCCACGAGGTCGTCGCCGGTCGCGTCGGGCTTGGCGTACTTCAGGTTCTCGGCGATCGACTCGTGGAACAGGTGCGGGTCCTGCATCACCATGCCGACGCTGTCGCGCAGCGAGTCGAGCGTCACGTCGCGCACGTCGTGCCCGTCGACGAGCACGCGGCCGCCGACGACGTCGTGGATGCGGGGGACGAGCAGTGCGGTCGTCGTCTTGCCGGCTCCGGACGGACCGACGAGCGCGACGAGCTCACCGGGCTCCACCGTGAACGAGACGTCGCGCAGGATCCAGGCGCCGACCTCCTCGTCGGCGATCACGCCGCTCTCTTCGAGCGAGGCGATCGACGACACCGCCGCGGGCGGGTGGCGGAACCAGACGTGGTCGAACTCGATGCGACCCTCGGCGCGTGGGAGCTCGGTCCGCGTCGGCGCGCTCCTCGATGAGCGGCGGGAAGTCGAGCACCTCGAAGACCCGCTCGAACGACACGAGCGCCGTGAGGACGTCGACCCGTGCGTTCGTGAGCTGGGTGAGCGGCGTGTAGATCTGGCCGACGTAGACGACGAACGCGGCGACGGTGCCGACCGCGATGACGCCGTCGATCGCGAAGCGACCACCGAGGTAGTAGACGACCGCGGTGCCGACGGCCGCGACGAGGCCCAGGCCGACGAAGAGGACTCGAGCGAGCAGCGCGCTGCGTATACCGATGTCGCGCACGCGGCCGGCCCGGCCGGAGAACAGGTCCTGCTCGCGGTTGTGACTGCCGAAGAGCTTCACGACGAGCGCGCCGGCGACGTTGAAGCGCTCGGCCACCGTGTTGTTCATGGCCGCGTTGAGCTGCATCGACTCGCGGGTGAGCACCTGGAGCTTCCGCCCGACCCGCCGGGCCGGGATGACGAACAGCGGGAGCACGAGCAGCGTGAGGATCGTCAGGCGCCACTCGAGCACGAGCATGAACGTGAGCGTCACGACGAGGCTGATGGCGTTGCTCACCACCGTGCCCATGGTGTTGGTGACGGCCTGCTGCGCGCCGATGACGTCGTTGTTGAGGCGCGACATCAGCGCACCCGTCTGCGTGCGGGTGAAGAAGGAGAGCGGGAGGCGCTGCACGTGGTCGAACAGCTGCACGCGCATGTCGTAGATGAGTCCCTCGCCGATCGTCGCCGAGTACCAGCGTTGGAGCAGCGAGAGCCCGGCGCTCGCGAGCGCCAGCCCCACGGCCGCGGCGGCCAGGACCGTGACGAGCGTGACGTCGGCGTTGGGCACCGCGGTGTCGAGCAGTGACCTCAACAGGAGCGGCGGGATCGCGGTCACGACCGCTGCGGCGATCACCGCGACGAGGAACCCGATGAGGAAGCGCCGGTAGGGGCGAGCGAGTCCGAAGACCCGGCGGAGCAGCGCGCGCTCGACCTTGCGGCCGCGCAGGCCGTCGTAGTCCTGGCGGAAGCTCGCCATCGCCTGCCACATCGTCACAGTCCCTCCAACGTAGGTCCGGAGGGCCTCGATTCCCGCAGGTGATCACCCGCAACACCTGCGTGGCTGCGACACTCTGAGGCACATGAACCCGACCTGGCCGCTCGCGGGCCGCGACGAGGAGCTCACGCGGCTCGCTTCGGCCATGGACGCAGGCGTTGCCGGGGTCGTCCTCGCCGGTCCGCCGGGCGTCGGCAAGACCCGCCTCGCCACCGAGTCGATCGCGATGGCCGAGATGCGTGGCTGGCCCTCCGCCGTGGTCCGCGCGAACAGCAGCGCGGCGACGATCCCGTTCGGGGCGTTCGCACCGCTCCTGCCGCTCGGATCCCGTTCGGCCGAAGGCCTCGCCGACGCGTTGCGGGAGGCGAGCGACACGATCGCCGCGGCCGCCGCCGGCTCGACGCTCCTCCTCATGGTCGACGACGCGCAGGAGCTCGACGACGCATCGTCCGCCCTGCTGGGGCTGCTCGCGCTGCGGGCGGAGGTGTTCGTCGTCGTGACGCTCCGCACCGAGAGCGGCCCGATCCCCGAGAGCCTGACCGGCCTGTGGAAGGACGACCTCCTCATCCGGGTCGACCTCGGTGGGCTGTCGGCCGCGGCGACGACCGAGATCGTCGCCGACGTGCTCGGCGGGCCCGTCGACGGCGGGACGTCGCAGATGCTGTGGTCGACGAGCGGGGGGAACGCCCTCTTCCTCCGTGAGCTCGTGGTCGGCGCCCTCGACGCCGACGCGCTCCAGGATGCCGGCGGCATCTGGCGTCTGCGCGGCCGGCTGTCGCCCTCGACGCGCCTGGGCGAGGTCGTCGGGCTGCGCCTCGGATCGCTCGACGACGACGCCCGCGCGGCCATGGAGGTCGTCAGCGTCGCTGAACCCGTCGGCCTCGAAGAGCTCACCACCCTCGCCGCGCCGGATGCGATCGACGTGCTCGAGCGGCGGGGGCTCGTGTCCGTGCACGTGGTGGGCGCGCGGCAGGAGGTCCGCACCGCGCATCCTCTCTATGGGGAGGTCGTGCGCGCGGGTGTCCCGGCCCAGCGGCGCCAGGCGATCTACCGCTCGCTGGCCGATCGGATCGAGGCACGGGGCGCGCGCCGTCGGGAAGACATGCTGCGGGTGGCGCTGTGGCGCCTCGACGGCGGCGGTGGCAGGCCCGAGGTGCTCCTCCGGGGCGCGCACGAGGCGCGCTTCGGCTTCGACATCGAGCTCGCGGAGCGGTTGGTCAGCGCCGCGCACACGCAGGCTCCGTGTGCGGAGAGCGCTCACCTCCTCGGCGAGACCCTCGACATGCTCGGTCGCCACGAGGACGCCGAGGCGACGCTCGCGGCGGCGTCGACGTTGCCTGCCGACGAGCGAGAGCGGGTGCTGATCGCACTGGCACGCTCGTCCAACCTCTTCCGGGGGCTCGGGCGATCGGCCGACGCCGAGGCCGTGCTCACCGCGGCGCTGGCCGACACGACCGACGGGGACCTGCGAGACGAGCTGCACGCGCAGGCGGCGGTGCACCTCCTGTTCGAGGGGAGGCATCGCGAAGCGCTCGCGTACGCCGACCCGCTGCTCGCACGCGACGCCGATCGCGCGTTCGTGCAGGGTGCGCTCCCCGGCGCGGTCGCCCGCGCGCTCGGCGGACGCACGGCCGAGGCCATCGAGATCGCCGACCGCGCCTTGGAGGCTCGCGTCGCACTGGGCGACCAGGTGCAGATGTCGGGTCCCGGCATCTACCTCGTCGCTCGGGCGCTCGGCACTTCTCGAGGCCGGCCGGTTCGCGGAGGCCGACGAGAACGCCCGGCTCGGGTACGACACCGCGGCCGAGCGACAGCTGCGCGACGGCCAGGCCTGGTTCGGCGTGATCCTCGGACGCATCTGCCTCCACGAGGGTCGGGCCGCCGGCGCGGCGCGGTGGTTCCGGGAGGCGGCCGTCGTGTTCGACGACCTCGACCACCCGGGCGCTCGCTGGGGCTACGGCGGTCTCGCGCATGCGCTCGCGCTCGTCGGCGACCTGGAGGGTGCCGACACCGCGCTCGCCGACCTCGACGCGGCCGCGGACACGCCGGTCCGTCTCATGGACCCGGAGATCGAGCGGGCGCGGGCCTGGGTGCTCGCACAGCGCAGCGAGTACACGCTCGCTCGCGACGCGCTCCGGCGCGCGGCGGCGGTCGCGCACGAGCACGGGAGCGCCGCGCTCGAGGCGGCATCCCTGCACGACCTCGTCCGGCTCGGCGAGGACGCAGTGGCGCTGGAGCGGATGCGGGAGCTGGCCGAGATCGTCGACGGCTCGTTCATGCCGGCGCGCCTCGAGCACGCCGAGGCGCTCGCCGCGCACGACCGGGCCGGGGTTCAGCCGCGCCGCCGACGCGTTCGAGGCGATGGGTGCGGCGCTCTACGCGGCGGAGGCCGCGGCGGGCGCGGCCCGCGAGGCGGGGCGTGACGGGCTGGCCCGGCAGAGCAACGAGGAAGCGGCGCGCGCCCGGCGGCTCGCCGAGCGGTGCGAGGGCGCGCGCACGCCCGCGCTCTCGATGAGCGTGGTCGAGACGACACCGCTGACGAAGCGGGAGCGCGAGGTCGCGGAGCTCGCCGCCCGCAACATGGCGAGCAGGGAGATCGCGGAGAAGCTGTTCGTGAGCGTGCGCACCGTGGAGAACCATCTCCAGCGCACGTACGAGAAGCTCGGCGTGCGCAGTCGCGCGGAGCTCGCCGAGGTGCTCGACCGCTGAACCCTCTGGTTGCGTCCCTCACCGTCGTGGGGCGTCAAGGGACGCATCCAAGAGGGCGTCAATAGGATGCGCGCCGTGGTACGGCATCGGGTCGAGAGCTGAGCGGTGCGGGACGCCCCTGAGGCCCGGTACGCGACGACCCCGGACGGGGCGTCGATCGCCTACCAGCTCGCTGGATCCGGTTCGCCCGATGTCTTGTACCTCCCGGGCATCCCGACGCAGCTCAACGCGTTCTGGGACTTCCCCGTCTACTTCTACGCGCAGTACCTCGAGAGGCTCGCGAGCTTCAGCCGGCTCCTCGTCTTCGATACGCGAGGTTCCGGGCTGTCGGATCCCTTGCCACCCGAAGGGATCCCGTTGGCGATGCAGGTAACCGACCTTCTCGCCCTGGTGGACGCCGCCGGGCTCGGGCAGGTCTCGGTGCTCGCGGAGCTGAACGCCGGGCCGGTCGCCATCCGCCTGGCAGCCGATCACCCCGAACGAGTGCGATCACTCGTCCTCAACATGACGTACGCCCGCAGGTCTGGCGACGTCGACTACCCAGGCCCTGAGCCGTCCGAGGTCGAGGCGATCGTCGACATGCTCGTGGAGCACTGGGGGACAGGCGTGATCCTGCGCCTCTGGACGCCAGATCTCGCGGAAGACCCATCGCTGGTCAAGGAGGCGGCGCACTTCGAACGTCTGGCCGGGAGCCCCGCGCGGGTGCGTCAGCTCTTCGACGTATGGACGGCGAACGATGCGCGCGCCGATCTGGCTCGCGTCTTGGTGCCGACGCTCGTCATGCACGATTCGGACAACCCGTTGGTGCCGACCGAGCAAGGTCGCTACCTCGCTGCGCACATCCCGGATGCGAAGTACGTCGAGTACCCGCCGTCGTCGGAGATGCCGCTCGCAGAGCAGATGCTGCTCATGGTCACCCTCCAGTGCGAGTTCCTCACCGGTACCCGCGCGCGCGCCGGCAAGACCGCATCTTGGGCGTGCTCCTCTTCATCGATGTGGTCGGGTCGACCGAGCGAGCGCATGCGCGCGGTGACGTCCAATGGCGGGCCGACATCGAGGCGTTTCGGCGAGTCGCGACCCGAGAGCTCGTGCGGACTGCTGGACGTCTGGTCAATTCGCGGGGCGACGACCTCTTCGTCGTCTGCGCGACACCGGCTGCGGCCATCACGTTGGCGCGGGCGCTGCGTGCTCGTGCGGCCGAGCTCGGCCTCGAGGTGCGCTCGGGCGTGCACGTCGCCGAGGTGGAAGACACCGGTGACGACCTGTTGGGGCTCGGCGTCCACGTCGCCGCGCGTGTGTGCGGGCTCGCGGCCGCCGGCGAGGTCTGGGTCACCGAGGCCGTGCGATTGGCTGCCCTCGGCGGTTCGGATCGCTTCGAGCCCCGCGGTCCCCATGAGCTGAAGGGCCTTCCCGGCATCTGGGAGCTGTCTGCCGTCGAACACGAAGTGACGTCGCTCGCATGAACGAGGTCCCCGACACCCACTATCTCCGCACGCCGAGCGGCCACTACGCGTACCAGGTGACCGGCGAAGGTGACCGGGCGATCCTCTTCCTCTCCGGCACCGTCACCCACGTCGAGCTGCGGTGGGAGATCCCGCACCTCGTGCGCATGTACCGCCGCCTCATGACGTTCGGGCGCGTCCTCACGTTCGACCCCCTCGGGATCGGCGCCTCCGATCCGTTGCCCGACCCGCCCCCGACGCTCGACGAGCTCGCCGAGCACACGATGGCGGTCATGGACGCGGCCGGGATCGATCGCTTCTCGATCGCCGCGTCGCTGCACGGTGTCCCGCCGGCCCTCTGCATGGCCGCGAGACATCCCGACCGGGTCGAGAAGCTCGTGTTCTTCGGTGGCTACGACCGGTTGTTCGCGGGTCCGGACTATCCGGAGGGCATCGATCCGGCGGTGCTCGACATGTTCTTCGACGCGGCCCTGCCGATCTGGGGCACGGGCGTCGCGAGCGCCTCGATCTTCGGCGTCGATCCCGACGAGAGCGAGCTCCCGACCTACGCCCGGCTGGAGCGTGCGGCCGCAGCGCCCGGGTCGATCGAGCGCGTGCTGCGCTGGATCACCGGCAGCGACGCCCGCGAGGCGACGCCGACCGTGCGCGCGCCTGCGCTCGTCTTCGGCATCCCGTCGTCGCGCATCGTGCCCGCGGAGGCGACCCGCGCGATGGTCGAGCGGCTGCACGACGTCCACTACATCGAGCTCGGTAACGACCCCTTCACCACGGGCGAGGGACTCGACGAGATGATGGCGGAGATCTCGGAGTTCCTGACCGGGTCCCGCGCTGCGTCGCACGCCGACCGGTCGCTGGCCGCGGTGCTGTTCGTCGACCTCGTCGGTTCGACCGAGCTCGCCGCCGAGCTCGGCGACACACGGTGGCGCGACGTGCTCGGCGCGTTCCGCATCGCTGTCCGTCGCGAGCTCGACCGCTACGGCGGCCAGGAGGTCAACACCCGCGGCGACGACTTCCTCGCCCGGTTCGACCGCGCCTCGAGCGCCATCGAGTGCGCGTCCGAGCTCCGCAGCGCCATCGCGGGCATGGACCTGCACCTGCGGGCCGGAGTCCACGTCGGGGAGGTGGATCTCGACGGCGACGACCTCAGCGGCGTCGCCGTGCACGTCGGCGCCCGGGTCGCGTCGCTGGCAGGCCCCGACGAGATCCTCGTCACCACCGCGGCTCGCGAGGCGGTCGCGGGCATGACGTGGTCGTTCGTGGACCGCGGCACCCACCCGCTGAAGGGCGTCCCGGGCGAGTGGAGGCTCTTCGCGGTCGACTCCTAGATCTGGTTGCGTCCGTCGCCCGCGTAGAGAGGGGTGAGGGACGCATCAATAGGATTCGACCCGTGACGGTGCACGAACGACCCTTCGGTCGCCACTTCGAGGACTTCGAGCCCGGCGACGTCTACAAGCACTGGCCGGGCAAGACGATCACCGAGTACGACGACCATCTCTTCTGCCTCATCACGATGAACCACCACCCGCTCCACCGGACCAGTGGTACGGCGAGACCCAGACGCAGTTCGGCAAGAACGTCGTCGTCGGCAACCTCGTGTACTCGGTCGTGCTCGGCATGAGCGTCCCCGACGTGAGCGGCGCCGCCATCGCCAACCTCGAGGTCGAGGAGCTCAAGCACCAGAAGCCCACGTTCCACGGCGACACCATCTACGCCGAGACCAAGGTGCTGGAGAAGAAGGAGTCGTCGAGCAAGCCCGACCGGGGGATCGTGACGGTCGAGACGCGCGGCTTCAACCAGCGCGGAGAAGAGGTCTGCTACTTCCGGCGCAAGGTGATGGTCCCGAAGCGCGACAGGCCGCGCCCGAGCGTCGTGCCGCCCGTACGCAGTCCCCTGAGTAGCGAAGCGGCTGCCTCTTCTGTCGCATCGTCGCCGGCGACGTGCCGGCCACGATCGTGACCGCCACCGACGCCACGGTCGCGTTCCTCGATCACCGTCCACTCTTCCCGGGCCACACCCTGGTGGCGCCCCGGGACCACGTCGAGACCCTGCGCGACCTGCCCGCGAGGCTGATCGGCCCCGTTCTTCGAGGAGGTCCAGCGCATCGCGGTGGCGCGTGCAGGACGGCCTCGAGGCCGACGGGCACGTTCGTCGCCGAGAACAACGTGGTGAGCCAGAGCGTCCCGCACCTCCACGTCCACGTCGTCCCGCGCCGGCCGCAAGGACGGCCTCCGTGGGTTCTTCTGGCCGCGGACGAAGTACGGGTCCGAGGAGGAGATGGACGAGGTCGCGGCGCGGATCCGGGAGGCGTTGCCACCGCCTCGCTTGACCTCTTCGAGCATTCGTTGTAATCATGTAATCATGAGTGGAGCACAGGATCTCTCCGGCTGGTTCGCCGGCCGGTGCCCGGACGGCTGGTTCACCGAGGCGCCGGAGGTGAGCGCCGACCGGGAGGAGATCCTCGTGGTCGGACGGCTCGCCGAGCCCGAAGCCACCACCGGCGCCGACGACGACACCAAGGCCACCGCCTGCGAGGCCCGCATCGAGGGCTTCCGCGAGGACACGCGGGCCCGTCGCATGCGGATCGCCGACGAGGCCGAGCGCCGCTTCGAGCGCAAGGTCGCCTGGGGCGCCCGGTGCGGCGACGCCGGGACCGTCTTCACCCAGCTGAGCGTGCCGGTGATGACCCGCCTGCGCATGAGCGAGCGCCGGGTGCTCGACACGCTCGTCGACGCCGGCGTCGCGCGCAGTCGCAGCGACGCGCTCGCCTGGTGCGTGCGCCTCGTGCGCGAGCACGAAGGGGAGTGGATCGAGGAGCTGCGGGAGGCGCTGGTGCACGTCGAAGCGCGTCCGCGCGGAGGGCCCCTCGTCCGTCTGACAGATGCGTCACTCGTCACATTCGGCCCCGAGCGGGTACTGACACGCGTGTTGTTTGGGTACGCTCATTCCCGTGTCGGGGGGAGTTCACCTGACGTTCTACGGCGTGCGGGGCTCGACGCCGTGTGACGGAGCCACGGTACCAGCGCTACGGCGGCAACACCTCGTCGTGTCGCGCTCGAGGCCGACGGTCACCAGCCGATCATCTTCGACCTCGGCACCGGAGTGCGCGAGTACGGCGACGTCGTCACCGAGCGCTTCGCCGAGGCGCTGATCGCGAACCGGCTCACCACGCCGTACCAGCGCGACCGTCCTCCTCACGCACCTCCACTGGGACCACATCATCGGGCTCCCGTTCTTCACGCCGGTGTTCCGTCCCGACGCGGTGGTCGACATCCACGCGCCGCGCCAGGAGATGGGTCCGCTCGCCGAGGTCTTCAAGGGCGTGATGCAGCCGCCCTACTTCCCGATCACTCCCGAGCAGCTCGGCGGGACCGTGTCGTTCCTCGACACCGACCGCGACGACTTCGCCGTCAACGGCTCGAAGGTGCGCGGCGCGCTGGGTGCGCCACACCGACCCGACCCTCGGCTACCGCGTCGACCTCGAAGGCTGCGCGGTCACCTACATCTCCGACCACGGCCCGGGCTGCAACCCCGACGACGCCGACGACTTCATCCCCGACGGACGTGCTCGACCTCTGCGACGGCGTCGACGTGCTCATCCACGACGCGCAGCACACGTCGCACGAGTACGAGTCGAAGCGTCACTTCGGTCACTCGACGATCGAGTACGCGGTGCACGTCGCGAAGGAAGCCGGCGCCAAGACGCTCGCGCTGTACCACCACTGCCCGACGCACAGCGACGCGGCGATCGACGAGATCCTCGAGCACGCGCGGGACCTGTCGGCCGAGATGAACGGCCCGGAGATCATCGCCGCGCACGAGGGCATGCGTCTCGACCTCGACCGGCAGTAACCGAGCACGACAGGTTGGGATGACCGAGCGTCCCGAAGACGCCGACGAGGAGATCTACCGACCGGACGCCGACGAGTTCCGGCGCGTCCTCGGTCAGTTCGCCACCGGCGTCACGATCATCACCGCGATCGACGACGGCGAGCCGGTCGGCGTCGCCGCCAACTCGTTCACCTCGGTGTCGCTCGATCCTCCCCTCGTGCTCTTCTGCGTCGCCCGCTCGTCGTCGACGTGGCCGCGCATCGAGAAGGCGCGCAAGTTCGCGGTCAACATCCTGGGTGAGCACCAGGAGGAGCTCTCGCAGCTGTTCGCCAAGAAGGGCGCCGACCGCTTCGGCCAGATCGACTGGCACGAGGGCGTGGGCGGCTCGCCCGTGCTGCACGAGACGCTCGCCTACCTCGACTGCGAGTTCTGGGCCGAGTACGACGGCGGCGACCACATCATCGTCGTCGGCCGCGTCCTCGACCTCGGCGTCGAGCACGACGCCGGCCCCCTCCTCTTCTTCCGCGGCAAGTACGGACGCATCTCCGAGGTATGACGCCCGCGTCGCTCGACGGGCGCGTGGTGGTCGTCGGTGTCGAGCAGCGGGCGAGCGCCGTCGCGCTGGGTGAGCGCGGCGCCACCGTCGTCGTGGTCGGCGACCGATTCGGACGCGGTCGGCGCGGTCGTCCGGGACGTCGCGACGACCGGCGCGCGGGTGGCGGCGTTCGTGGGCGACCCGTCCGACCCGGTCGACGCCGACGCGCTGAGCGAGATGCTCGCCGAGCTGTTCCCCGGCGATCCCGGTGGTGCCGAACCAGCCTGACCGGCGGGCGGCGCGCCGGTAGCCTGGCCCGGCGCCCCGAGCCTCGGTAGTCGAGCCCCGGCAGGGGACGCCGTTCGAGGGAGTCGGAGCGTTGGATCGGGAGCGCGAGGCGCGACGGGCCGGTTGGCGGCTCATCCGCGGAGAGCTCCGGGAGCAACGCCGCTGGGTGCTCGCCGGCGTCGGGGCGGGCGTCATCTGGACCGCCGCCAAGATCACCGTGCCGCTGCTCGCGGCCGCCGCGATCGACGACGGGATCATCCCCGGCGACGGTCCCGCGATCGCGATGTACGCGGCGCTCATCGTGCTCGTCGGCGCGGTGCAGGCGTTCGGCACCGGCGCCCGTCGCTACGCCGCGTTCCGCATCTCGTACCGCGTCGAGACCGACCTGCGCCAGCGCCTGTTCGGCGCACCTCCAGCGGCTGCACTTCGCGTTCCACGACGAGGCCCAGACCGGCCAGCTCATGGCGCGGGCCAACACCGACATCCAGCAGGTCAACACCGTCGTCGTCCTGCTGCCGCTCTTCGCCGCGTCGCTCTTCATCGTGGCCGCGGTCGTCGTCGTGATGATGCTGCAGAGCATCACGCTGGCGCTGCTGGCGCTCGGGATGCTGCCGCTCCTCAACATCGCGGCGACCCGCTTCTCGAAGCGGATCGCACCGGTCGTGCTCGAGCTGCAGGAGGAGCTGGGCGACATGTCCGGCGTCGTCGAGGAGACGATCGCCGGCGTCCGTGTGGTGAAGGGCTTCGGGTCCGAGCAGCTCCAGGTCGAGCGACTCGAAGCGGAGGCCGACTCGGTCCTCGACCGCGCGCTGAAGGCGGCGTGGCTGCGATCGGGCTTCCTGCCGCTCCTCGACTTCCTGCCGGCGATCGCGCTGGTGGTGATCCTCTGGTACGGCGGCCACCTGGTGATCGACGGCGACCTCCAGGTCGGTGACCTCGTCGCCTTCAACTCCTACATCCTCATGTGCATCTGGCCGCTGCGGATGACGGGGATGCTCGTCGCGCAGGCCGGGCGCGGCGTCGGCGTCCGCGGGCCGCATCCACGAGATCCTCGTCACCGACCCGGCGGTCGTCGATCCGCCGCACCCGAAGCCGCTGCCCGTGAACGGGAGCGGCGAGCTGCACTTCGACGACGTCGACTTCGCCTACGGCACCGGTCCGCCGGTGCTCGACGACTTCGACCTCGTCGTCCGCGGTGGCGAGGCCGTCGCGGTCGTCGGGGCGACGGGGACCGGCAAGACCACCGTGGCGCGCCTGGTGTCGCGCTTCTACGACGTCGAACGAGGGCCGCGTGCTCGTCGACGGCGTCGACGTGCGCGAGCTGGGCGTGCGCGATCTCCGGCGCAGCGTCGGCATCGTCTTCGAGGACACGTTCCTCTTCACCGACACGGTCGCCGAGAACATCGCGTTCGCGGATCCCGAGGCGTCGCTCGAGCAGGTGCGCCGGGCCGCCGCGCTCGCCGGCGCCGACGAGTTCGTGATGGCGCTGCCCGATCAGTACGACACCGTGATCGGCGAGCACGGCTACTCGCTGTCGGGCGGGCAGCGGCAGCGGATCGCGATCGCCGCGCGGTGCTCGCCGACCCGCGCGTGCTGATCCTCGACGACGCGACGTCGTCGGTCGACCCCACGAAGGAGCACGAGATCCGGTCCGCGCTGCGCGAGGTGATGGACGGCCGGACCACGTTGATCATCGCCCACCGCGCCGCGACGATCGCGCTCGCCGACCGTGTCGTCCTGCTCGACCGACGGACGCATCGTCGCCGAAGGCACGCACGAGGAGCTGCTCGCGTCGTCGGCGCGCTACCGCGAGGTGCTCGCCGACGCCGAGCGCTCCACCACCGGCCCGTTGGCCGCCGCCCCGCCGAGTGGGGGAGCGGAATAGTGCAGACCCGCCCCGCGTTCGGCGTCACCGCGGTCGACGAGACCCTCGCCCGCGAGCAGACCAAGGGTCTGGTGCGCCGCCTTGCCGGGATGCTGCGGCCGTGGCGCGGCAAGATCATCGTGGCCTGCCTGCTCCTCGTCGGTCAGACCGCATGCCTGCTCGCGGGGCCGGCGCTGGTCAGGTACGGCATCGACAACGGGCTCACCGAGGGCAACGTCGCCGACCTCAACGCCGCGGCGATCGCCTACCTCTGCCTCGCCTTCATCGCGCTGTACTTCGGTCGGGCGTCGATCCGCGCCATCGCGAAGATCGGTGAGGAGTTCCTCCGCGAGCTGCGCGTGCGGGTGTTCCGCCACCTCACGTCGCTCGGGCTCGACTTCTTCGAGCGCGAGCGCACCGGTCGACTCGTGAGCCGCCTCACGTCCGACGTCGACGCGCTGCAGGAGCTCGTACAGATGGGGCTGGCGATGCTCGTGCAGAACCTGCTGCTGTTCGTCGGCGCCGTCATCGTCATCTTCGTGATGAGCTGGCAGCTCGCGCTCTGCACGCTCGTCGTGGTCCCTCCCGTCGTGTGGGCGACGCGCTGGTTCCGCAAGGCCGCCAACGCCGCCTACCTCGAGGTGCGCGAGCGGATCGGGACGAACCTGGCGACGCTCCAGGAAGGCCTCGCCGGCGTGCGGGTCGTCCAGGCGTTCGGACGCGAGCGTGCCTTCACGCGTCGCTTCCGCGAGACGAACGAGGCGCAGTTCGACGCGAACCTCGAGACGGTCAAGATCTCGACGAAGTACTTCCCGTTCGTCGAGTTCATGGGCGTCATCGGGATCGCGACTGATCGTCGGTGTCGGCGGGCTGTTCGTCGACCAGGAGATCGTGACGGTCGGCACCGTGGCCGCGTTCGTCCTCTACCTGAACAACCTCTTCGAGCCGGTCCAGCAGCTCGGCCAGCTCTACAACACGCTGCAGCAGGCCGGCGCCGCGCTGCTCAAGCTGTTCGGTCTCCTCGACACGCCCGCGTCGATCGCCGAGCGTCCGGGCGCGGTCGACCTCCCCGAGCGCGGCGCGGTCGACGTCACGACGTCTCGTTCCGCTACGCGAACGGGCCCCTCGTGCTCCAGGACGTCTCGCTGCACGTCGAGCCGGGCGAGCGCATCGCGCTCGTCGGCCCGACGGGCGCGGGCAAGTCGACGCTGGCAAAGCTCATCGCCCGCTTCTACGACCCGGTCGAAGGTGCCGTCTCGCTCGGCGGTGTCGACCTGCGCGACGCGACGCTTGCCTCGCTGCGGGAGCGGATCATCGTCGTGCCCCAGGAGGGCTACCTCTTCACCGGCACGATCCGCGACAACGTGCGCATCGGGCGACCGTCGGCCAGCGACGCCGAGGTCGACGCCGCGCTCGAGGCGCTGGGCATCTACGAGCGGTTCGCGTCGCTCCGCGAAGGGCTCGACACCGAGGTGCGGGAGCGGGGGAGCCGACTCTCGGCCGGCGAGCGGCAGCTGGTGTCACTCGCTCGCGCGGCGCTGGCCGACCCGCCGGTCCTCGTGCTCGACGAGGCGACGTCGAACCTCGACCCGGGCACCGAGCACGTCGTCGAGCACGCGCTCGAGGCGCTCACCGACCAGCGCACCGTGCTCGTGGTCGCGCACCGGCTGTCGACGGCGGCACGCGCCGACCGCGTCGCGGTCGTCGACGACGGGCGCATCGTCGAGCTCGGCTCGCACGACGAGCTGGTCCAGCGCGAGGGCCGGTACGCCAGCCTCTGGGCGAGCTGGTCCGCCGCCCAGTCCAGCGCGTCCTAGCCCGGCGCCGCCTCGCCGCGGTTGGAACGGTGACCGACACATGGTGTCGCTCGGTGTTCCAACGAAGGAGTGCGCTTCGCCCCCGACGCGTTGGAACGGTCATCGGGCTGAGAGCCGGACAACCGTTCCGACTCGTCGAGGTGCGATCAGGAGAAGGCGACCGCCGGCTCGAGGCGGTGCGCGAAGCGGCGGAGCGTGCGCAGCAGCGCGAGCCCCGTCGCGAGGATGAGCAGCGCGTTGAACAGCGCGCCCGCGGCGTCCCACGCCAGCGAGGTCGCGAAGTAGTACGACCAGTAGTGCTGGACGGTCTCGCTGAAGCCGAGCCCGGGCTGCCAGAGCGTGGCGCCCTCGCCGCGCAGGAACGGCCACGACCACAGGTTGAGGAGCGCGCCGTAGAGGAAGCCGCCGATCCAGCCGTACGCGGCGACGGCGAAGACCTCGACGCGCGGGTCGAGCCGCTCGGTCAGGCGACCGACGTACCCCGCGCCCGCGCCGAGCCAGCCGAGCCCGAGCATCTGGAACGGCAGCCACGGGCCGAGCCCGCCGGTGATGAACGCCGACATGGCCATCGCGGTGATGCCGACGAGCAGCCCGAAGCGCGGGCCGAACGCGACCCCCGCCAGGATCACCATGAAGAAGATGCCGGCGTTGTTGCCCGGCAGCTCGACGAGGCGCAGCAGGCCGGCGATCGCCGACAGCACGGCGAGGACCGCGATCGTGGCGCCGTTCATCGTCCCGCGCCGGACCTCGAGCGCGAGCGCGACGACCACGAGCGCGCCGATCACCGCGGCCCACATCGGCGCGTCGCCGCCGTGGGCCTCCGCGACGAACGAGCTCGATGGCAGCCAGAACGGATAGAGGAACGCGGCGAGGCCGAGCACCGTGACGAGCCCGTAGACGAGCGCGGGGCGCACGCGCTCGGTCACGCGGGCTCCCCGGCGAGTGCCGACTCGACGTCGGCGACGGTCAGGAACGGCGGCAGCACGCGCAGCACCTGCGGCGCGAACAGGGAGCCGGCGAGCACCTCCGGGCCCGGCCCGTCGGCGACGACGTCGCCGTCGCCGAGCACCACGACCCTGGTCGCGCACCGCGCCGCGAGCTCGACGTCGTGGGTCGCGAGCACGACGCCGCCACCGCCCGCGGCGTGGTCCCGCACCGCGTGCTCGAGCGCGTGACGCGACGCGGCGTCCATCCCGCGCGTCGGCTCGTCGAGCAGCAGCACCTCCGCGCCGCCGACCGCGACGGCGGCGATCGCGCACGCGCTGGCGCTCGCCGCCGGCGAGGCTGCGCGGATGCCGGTCGGCGAGGTGCTCGATGCCGAGGCGCTGCAGCCACGCATCGACCGCACCCTCGTCGCGCCGGCCGAGCAGCGCGAGGGTCTGGCTCACCTCGCGCCGGACCGTCGGCGAGAACAGGAGCGAGCTCGGGTCCTGGGGGACGTACGCGACCCGCGCCGGGGTGCGGACGGTCCCCTTCGTCGCATCGGTGAGCCCGGCGAGCGTGCGCAGCAACGTCGTCTTGCCGGCGCCGTTGCGGCCGAGCAGCGCGACGACCTCGCCGCGCCGGACGCCGAAGTCGACGCCGTGGAGCACGGCGCGCCCGCCGAGCTCGACGGCGACGCCCTGCGCGGCGGCGAGCTCCTCACCGGGCGCCGGGGGATCGACCGTGGTGCCGTTCGGCGGCGGTCCCGGGTGCTCGGCGGCGCGCGCACGCGCGTCGCGGACGGTCAGGGGCAGCGGCTCCCACCCGAGCAGGTGGCCGAGGTGCACCACGGGGGGTGCGCCGGGGTAGCCCGCGAGCGCGGTGCCCACGTCGGTGGGTGCGGGGACGACGCCATCGGCGACGACGACGGCGCGCTGGGCGAGCGGCGCCGCGCGCTCGAGGCGGTGCTCGGCGAGCACGACGGTCGTGCCGAGGTCGGCGTTGAGGCGCGCGAGCGCCGCGAGCACGTCGTCGGCGCCCTGCGGGTCGAGCTGCGAGGTCGGCTCGTCGAGCACCAACGCCGAAGGTGACGCGACGATCGCGCCGGCGATCGCGACCCGCTGGCGCTCGCCACCCGAGAGCGACGTCGGCGTGCGACGCCGCAGGTGCGCGATGCCGAGCGCGTCCAGTGCCTCTTCGACGCGTCGGCGCATCGCCGTCGCCGACATGCCGAGGTTCTCGAGCGCGAACGCGACGTCGTGCTCGACCTCGTCGACGACGAGCTGTGCCTCGGGGTCCTGGCTCACGAAGCCGACGACCTCGGTGAGCTCTCGCGGCCGGTGGTGCTGCACGTCGCGCCCGAACGCGACGACCGAGCCCGAGAACCGCCCGCCGGTGGAGTGGGGCACGATCCCGTTCACGGCGCGCAACAGCGTGCTCTTCCCCGAGCCCGACGACCCGACGACGAGGAGCAGCTCCCCGGCGCGCACGTCGAGCGAGACGTCGTGCAGCGCGACCGGCCCGTCGGGGTACGCGAACGAGACGTCGCGGAACGTGATCGCGCTCATGCGACGCTCAGCTCCGGCACACCGACCGGGACGCGCTGCGGCGCGCGCACGAGTGGCGCAAGGAGCGGCAGGAACGCGAGCGCGGCGAGCACGTCAGCCTGCGGCCAGTGCACGGGGCTCGGCGTCCACACGAACGTGGAGTCCTCGCCCGCGACGACGAGCACACCGAGCAGCACCGGTGTCAGCAGCACCGCCGCGCAGCAGCACCAGTCGCTCGGCGTCATCCGACGCGGGCGGTAGCGGATGCGCCCGGTGGCGCGGGAGGCGAGGACGACGCAGAGCACGAGCGCCGCGGCGCCGATCGCCGCGAGCACGCCGGCTGTCGGCCGCTCCCTCGCCACGAGCGCGACGAACGCCGCGCCGAAGCAGAGCAACGATCCCAGCCCGAGCCATCCCGCGCCGCGCTCGCGCGCGGTCGCTCCCGAGTGCGCGAACCCGCGTGAGTCGAGCGACTCCGAGAGCGTGATCGCCTGCTCCAGGCCCCGCTCGAGGATCGGCACGACCTGGCGCACCAACCTCCCGCGGCGCACGACCTTCCCGCCCGTCCGCGACCGGTCCGCCTCGCGGACGTCGTGGACCGCCTGGATCGTCGTCGGGACGAAGGCGAGCGCGATGACCACGATGAGCCCGAGCTCGTAGAACGCCCGCGGCACCGTCTGCACGAGCTCGTAGTGGGACACGACCGCGTTGAACGCGGCGAACACGGCGACGATCCCGACGACGACGAACGCCTCGGACGCGGCCTGCAGCACCACGGGGCCGCTGATCGGTCCGCCGACGTCGAAGCCACCGAGCAGCTCGGGCATGCCGATCGACGGCGTCGTGAACCAGACCTCACTGCTGCCGTGCGTCGTCGCGGCCGTGAGCACGACGCGCATCACGGCGAACACCACCGCGACGCCGACCAGGATCGGAAACGCGCGCGAGAGCGGACCGTCGACCGAGTGCTGCGCGACGACCAGCCACGCGATGCCGATCGCGAGCGCGACGTACACGGGGCTCGGCGCCAGCTGGAGCGCCGTCGTCGCCGCGACGGCCCACACCAACCACGTGACCGCGTGCCAAGGTCGCTCGGCGAATGCTTGCACCGTTGCTTGCCTTCTCCCTAGAGTCCGCTGCGACAGCGGTCACCCACGACCCGGATGTCGTGGGTGGTCCCGGAGCTTTCCGGGGCGGGGGAAGTCGGTGCGAGACCGACGCTGACCCGCAACTGTGAACGGCAACGT
Source organism: uncultured Acidimicrobiia bacterium (assembly GCA_963731815.1). GTDB lineage: Bacteria > Actinomycetota > Acidimicrobiia > IMCC26256 > PALSA-555 > DATBSK01. The sequence continues at coordinate 131,215 of CAVSWW010000012.1, forward strand.
GATCGCCGAGATCGTGAGCCGTGAGCCAGGCTACCCGCCGCTGTCCGCCGGGCCACCGGCGCTCTGCGAACGCAGAGCCGCGACGCGGGAGACCGCGACGTGGTCAGTGATACGGCCCTCGTGGACCAGGGGCCGGCGGAGGAACACTCTCATGGCTCGCACCATGCCGCGTGGCTGTCGTGTCCACGCTCGCCATCGTCGTCGCGCTCGCGTACGTCCCGAGCGCGTCGGCCGACGCCGCGTCCGGCATCGCGTACCTCGCTTCGACCCAGGACACCTCGGGCGGCTGGGACGCTGGGGGGTCCGAGTTCGTCACGTCCGAGGCGATCCTCGCGATCGCCGAGGTCGCCCAGTCCGGCACTGCGTGGAGCACGACCGACGCGTTCGGCGCGGTCGACTCCTTCGAGGACGACGTCAGCGGCGACACCCCGCTCGACGCGATGGCAGCGGCCGCGACGGCCGAGTCCGCGACGCTCCCGCCGGGCAAGGCCGCGAAGTGGATCGTGAACGTCGCGCTGCCCCTCGGCCTCGACCCGACCGACTTCCTCGGCACGGGCGTGAACCTGGTGACCAAGATGGGCGCACCCGGTGCGGACGGCAGCTTCAACACCGGGTTCAACTTCAACGGCGCGGCCTACGCGGCGCTGGCGTCGTTCCTGCTCGACGGGTCGGTGCCGTCGCAGACCGTCACGTACCTGCTCGGCGCGCAGACCGCGAGCGGTGGCTGGTCGTTCGACGGCAGCGCCGCGAGCGACCCCGAGACCGACTCGACCGCGCTCACGCTCGAGGCGTTGGTCGCGGGCGGCGTCTCGCTGGCCGATCCGCCAATGAAGTCCGCACTCACCTACCTCGCCCGGGACGTGACGCCGGAGCTGTTCGATCTCGACGCGGGTTACGACAACGAGACCGGCATCTGGTTGGCGTTCGGCGCCGACAGCCCGGAGGGCACGTCACGAGCGCTCCTCGGCATCTCCGCGGTCGGCTTCGACGCCTCGACGTCGTGCTGGCGCGACACGGCGCGTTCCGGTCTCGCCGGCACGCCGTACACGACGCCGATCGACGCGGTCGAGGGGATGCAGGAAGCGGACGGGTCCTGGGGCAGCCCGCCGTTCAACACGTTCAGCACCGCGCAGGCGGTGCAGGGCCTCGAGGTCGGCACCTGGCGGCCGGTCGTCGTCGGTGCGGCACAGACGTGTGAGACGCCGACTCCGCCGACGCCCCCGACCACGACCCCGGCGGCCGAGGTCGCCGCCGCGGTCGTGCTCGCACCGACGTTCACCGGATGAGGCGTCTCCCGGCTGCCGTCGCCGTCGCCGTGGCGAGCTTCGTGCTCGCGACGGCGGTCGCACCGGCCGCGTCGTCGGCCGCGCTGCAGACCGCGCGAGCGGTCGTCAACATCCGCGGCAGCAACCACGTCATCAGCTTCAGCGGGTCGATCTCGGGCATCGGTGCGCTGCAGCAGGTCGCGAGCGTCGAGACCGTGACGTACGGGCCGGGTGTCGCGGTGTGCAGCATCAACGGTGTCGGCAACCCGGCGATCCCGGGACAGTGCCTCGGCGAGCAGAGCGGTCAGTACTGGTCGTACTGGCGTGCCGGACCGGGCGCGGGCGGGTTCTCGTACGCGGGCACGGGTGCGGGCGGGACCTCGGTCACCGACGGCTCGGTCGAGGGCTGGAACTTCGGCGGTGGCTCGCCGCCACCGTTCAGCTCGTTCTGCGCGGTCGCAGGCTGCGCACCGCCACCCCCGCCGCCGCCACCTCCGCCACCACCGACGACTCCGCCGACGGTGGCGCCGACGCCCGCGGGCGGCGCGCCGGCCGAGGTCGGCGGGACGACCGCGTCCGACGGCTGGCGGCTCGAAGTCGGGCGGTTCGAAGTCGGGCAAGAACGGTGACAAGCAGTCCGACGGTGAGAAGGCGAAGGGCGGCGGCGAGGCCGCGGGCGGCGGCTCGACCGACACGACGTCGACGACGACGGGCGATGGTCGGACACGGGGCGGCGACGGCGAGCAGGCCGCGGGTCCGATCTCGATCGACCAGGACGACGACGGCAACTCGCCGTGGGGTGTCGTCGCGGCGGGCGCGGCCGTTGCCGGACTTGGCGCCGCGGGCATGGTCATCCGCCGAAGGCGGCGCGCGACCCCGCTCTAGTTACGCTCGTCGGCAGTGGCGAACGCGTCGTCCAACCTCTACATCTTCGTTGCGTTCGGCGGCGGGATCATCTCGTTCCTGTCGCCGTGCGTGCTCCCGATCGTGCCGGGCTACCTGAGCCTCGTGTCGGGACTGACGCTGGGGGAGATCGAGGAGGCCCGCTCGAAGGCGCTCCGGCGCATCGCGATCACCACCGGGCTCTTCGTCCTCGGGTTCACCGTGGTCTTCGTGATCCTCGGGCTCGTCACGACCGCGGTGAGCGACACGCTCTTCGAGAACCAGGAGACGCTGACGCGCATCTCCGGCGCGCTCGTCCTCCTGATGGCCGCGTACCTGGCCGGCTCGCAGCTCCTCATGACGCCGCGGCTGTACCAGGAGTTCCGCTTCCAGCCGCACCTCGAGCGGTTCGGCCCGATCGCCGCGCCGATCGCCGGCGCCGCGTTCGGGCTCGGCTGGACGCCCTGCATCGGCCCGATCCTCGGCACCGTCCTGGGCTTCGCGGCCCAGGGGCAGGAGCTCGGCCGGGCCGCGCTGCTGCTCACCGCGTACTCACTCGGGCTCGGCGTCGCGTTCCTCGCCGTGGGCCTCGCGTTCGGTCGCTTCGCCGCGCCACTCGCGTGGGTCAAGCGTCACTCGAAGGCGCTGACGCTCGTCTCCGCCGCGATCCTCGCCGTCTTCGGCCTGATCCTGCTCTTCGACGAGCTGCCGCGCGTGACCGCGTGGCTGTCCGACGTGATGGACTCGATCGGCCTGCGCTCGCTCGTCGAGCTCGGCTAGCTCAGGTCGTCTTCTTCGTCGCCTTCGATGCCTTCGTCGTCTTCGTCGTCTTGGCGGGGGTGGCCTTCTTCGCCGGTGCCTTGGTGGGTGGCGCGGCCGGCATCGGCTCGGTCGTGCCGCCACCGGTGTCAGAGGTCTCCGTCGTGGTTGCCGGCGCGGTCGCGGGCGCCGGCTCGTCGGTCGCCGTCGTCTCGTCCGCCGACCACGAGGTGGCGCCTGCATCCGTCGTCGTCTCGTCGGTCGCCGGCGGCACCTCGCCTGCAGGCGGCACCGTGCGCTCCGGCGGCGGCTCGAGCGGCCCACGACCGGAGCGGAACAGCGTGATCGTGATCGCGCCACCACCGATGACCACGGCGACGATCCACCCGAGGACGCCGACGCCGGGGATGAGCGCGATGACGCGCAGGATCGCCCAGCCGGCGAAGAACGCGCCGATCGCACTCTTCGGCTCCTTGACCATGAAGCGCCCGAGCCACAGCGCGCCGACGACGTAGGCGATCGCGTGGATGAGACCGAGCGCTCCGAGCAACCCCAGGCCGAACGGGATCCCCACGATGGTGATCAGCGCGATGACCGCCACGATCGGCAGACCGATCATGACGAGGAGTCCCACCCCGATCGACTTGCCAGTGGACTCCCTCGCGACGCGCGCGGTCTTCTGCGCGGCGCGCGGCATCAGCAGCACGAACAGCAGCCCGAGGACGCCGGTCGAGACCGTCACTGCGAGCCAGAAGAAGCCGAGCACCCGCACGCCCAAGAACGAGATCGTGCCGGGCAGGTCGGCTTCCTTGACCTCGCCGGTGACTTCTGCACCGCGCTCGACGGTCGGCTTGTCGGTCGAACGCACATCGCCGCGCACCGTGGCGCCTTCGCGGATGACCGCACGGCCCTGCCACACGGTGATGTCGCCGTTCACGCGGCCGCTGATGAACGCGTCGCCGTCGATCACCACGACGTCGCCGATGATCCGTCCGGAGCCGGCGATGCGCGCGTCGCCGTCGATGACGAGCACACCGTCGCGCCCCGTGCCACGGACGATCGAGTCGCCGTCGAGCGAGGCGATGGGACCGTCGATGTCCTCGCCCTCCTCGACGACCACGGTCCCGACCGCGATCCGGCGGTCGCGGTCGCGGAGGTCACCGACGGTCTGAGCTCCGGCGGGGCCGGCGAAGACCGACACCACGCCGAGGGCCATCACGGCCAGGAACCCGAGGGCGAACACGCGGGGCAGTCGCAGAGTCATGGGGCGGAGCGTAGGACGTGCGCCGGCCTTCCGGCACGGACTACCGTGGAGAACGATGTTCTCCGAACCGGCGAACACTGGTCTCCCAGTCTCGCCGAGGAGCCAGGCGATCACCCGCTCGCTCGAGGCGCCGCACGCGCGCTCGGTCGAGCGCCTCGAGCGCTTCCTCGCCGCGGCACGCGACCTCGCCAACGAGCAGGGGTCGGCGTCGTTCACCGTGGCGCAGGTGACGCGCCACGCGGGGCTGTCGCTCAAGAGCTTCTACCGGTGCTTCGGCGGCAAGGACGACCTGCTCGTCGCGCTGCTCGAAGAAGACAGTCGCCTCGGTGCCGCGATCCTCGACGCACAGATCAGCGACCGCCGCGACCCGATCGCGCGCCTGCACGCGTACCTCACCGGCGTCTTCGACCTGCTCACCCATCCCGGCGCGATCGGGTACGCGCGCATGCTCGTCTCGGAGCACCGCCGCCTCAGCGAGGAACGTCCCGACGAGCTGCGCGCCGCGCTGGCACCGATGGTCGACCTCCTCGCGGCCCAGATCGCGCTCGTGGTCGAGGCGGGCAAGAGCGAGTCGACCGATCCCGTGCGGGACGCGCAGACGCTGTTCGTCCTCGTGCTCGAAGGCGTGCACGACGTCGGCCTCGGTCACGTCGACCCGCTCGAGCAAGCCGAGTACCTGTGGCGCTTCGCCGCCGCCGGGCTCGCGATCAACCCGTAGACACACCACTGGAGCACGGCATGGCCATCGACGAGATCACGACCGCGCACGACGAGGCGATCATGGGCATCTTCACGCAGGAGACGGCCGACACGCCGTTCCCCGCGTACCGCCGCGTCCGCGAGGAGTGCCCGGTCGCGCGCGTCAACGGCTTCGAGGGCAACCCGACCGTGTACCTCTCGCGCTACGAGGACGTCATGTGGGCGCTCAAGCACCCGGAGGTGTTCTCGTCCGCGCCCGAAGCGGTGAACATCGGGCAGGACCAGCCGCTCATCCCACTCCAGGTCGACCCGCCCGACCACGCGAAGTTCCGGCGCCTCCTCGATCCGGAGTTCTCGCCGAAGAAGATGGCCGACCTCGACGCCGACGCGCGCCGGATCGTCAACGGGCTGATCGACGGGTTCATCGACCGTGGCGCGTGCGACTTCCACGAGGAGTTCGCCACACCGCTGCCGTCGTCGATCTTCCTCGCGCTGATGGGGCTGCCGCAGTCCGACCTGCCGATGTTCCTGCAGTGGCGCGACGACACGATCCGTCCCGACACCGACGACCTCGACGAGGCGGCGCGCATCCGCGACCGCGTCGGCACCGAGATCACCGAGTACTTCAAGCAGTCGCTCGCCGAACGGCGTGCGAACCCCGACGACCGGCTCATGAGCCGCATCGCCGTCGCCGAGGTCGAGGGCCGCGAGCTCACCGAGGAGGAGCGGCTCGGCATCAGCCACCTGCTCATGCTCGGCGGGCTCGACACCGTCACCGCGACGCTCGACTGCATGGTGCTGCACCTCGCCCAGGAGCCGGCCCGCCGGCGCCAGCTCGTCGACGACCCGTCGCTCGTGCCGGCCGTCGTCGAGGAGCTGCTGCGCTACGAGACGCCGGTCGCCCTGATCGTGCGGGTCGTGAAGCAGGACTGCGAGCTCGGCGGCGTGCAGCTGCGGACCGGCGACCACGCCACCCTCCTCATCGGCGCGTGCAACGTCGACCCCGCGCAGTTCGCTGATGCCGAGGCGACCGACTTCACCCGCGAGGCGAACCGCCACCTTGCCTTCGGCGGCGGTCCGCACCGCTGCCTCGGCTCGCACCTGGCCCGCCTCGAGCTGCGCGTCGCGATCGAGGAGCTGCACCGCCGCATCCCCGACTACCGCATCGCCGACGGTGCCCAGGTCAGCATGTCGCCGGCGATCCGCCAGGCGTACGGCCTGCCCCTCGTCTGGGGCTGATCCGCTCGGGGATCAGCTGCGCAGGTCGGCGACGACCGCGTCGCGCAGCTCCGTCGGGTCGACGTCCTTGAGCTCCGCGAACGGACCGGCGCTGGTGTCGTAGCGCCAGACGTGCATCATCGCCTGGGTCGTGTCGTTCGACGATCCGGCCGGGCACTGCCCGTTCGCGTCGACCACGCCGACCATCCCTTCACCGGGCGCGACGCACAGGTTCGTGTGATCGTGCCACTGCGTGAGGCAACCACCCGGTGTCGGCGCGGCCTCGTCGCCTTCCACGAGGTACATCGCACCGAGGAGGACGGGCGGCGTCTGCTTCGGGAACGCGTAGATCAGCGACTCCGGTGCGGCCGGGTCGAGCACGTTGCCGTCGCGCATGTACGCCGGACGGGCGTAGTGCACGACGCGCTGGCCCTCGGGCGTGATGTTGACGAACCCGTCGGCGACGGCGGCGTCGAAGCTGGCCCACTGCTCGAGCGTCGTGCGCGTGTCCGCGACGAGCGCATCGGCCGCGTCCTGCTCCTTCGGAGTGACGGGCGCGGTGCAGACGTGGCTGTGCCCGCCACCGCTGTCGTGGCTGATGTCAGGTCCGGCAGACGTCGCCTCGGCGTCGTGCGTGTGGTCGTGCGCCGCCGCGGTGTCTTCGTGCGGGTGCGCGACGGCTTCGGCCTCGGTGTGCGAGTGCGCCTCCTCACCGTGGGCACCGTGCTCGTGTGCGGACGGTGCCGCGAGCACCGCACTCGTCGCGCCGATCACGAGCGCGCACGACAGGCCGGCCGCGGCGACCATCGCGGGCCCACCGTTCCGGGCCCGTGACGGCGCCCGCGTCGTCCAGAGCGCCGCGCCGACCACGACGGCCTCCAGCACTGCGCACAGCGCGTCGATCGACTCGACGGCCTCGATCTCGCCGCCGCCGATGCCGAACGGCAGGCCGAACAGGCGACTCCAGGTCCAGGCGCCGATCGCCAACGTGTTCAGCACCGCGCCGGCCAGCAGCAGGCCACGCGTCGGGCGCACCAGCACGCCGACCGCGAACGCGGCCTGGAGCCACGCCACGACGGCGAACCCGACGGCGAGGAGCGTCGACTCCTCGGAGTGCGCCGGCACCATGGCGAAGTGGATCGCCGCGGCGCCGGCCGACGCCATGACCAGCAGCGCCGTGCAGAGGGGACCCGGTCGCGACCACGGTCGGACCTCGGGGATGAGGGGACAGTCGTCTCGTTCGTCATGCGGGCATCGTCCGACCGCCGCATGACGCCGAGCGCGAGCCGATCTTCAGGGAACTGTGAAGCCTGCTCGACGGGGCGAGGACCCGCTGGCGACGCCTCGTTCACCCGCTGGTAGTGTGATCGTCACGCCGCGGGGTGGAGCAGTCTGGTAGCTCGTCGGGCTCATAACCCGAAGGTCGTGGGTTCAAATCCCACCCCCGCCACCATCGAAACCGCAGGTCAGGGCCGGTGCGAGAGCGCCGGCCCTCTGCGTGGGCCGGCCGACAGAACCGCATGCGCCCTTCGCGAGCCGTGCCGTTTCGCCCGCCGCGGTACGCGACGACTGGCTTAGGCTGCGCGGCGGTGGGGGTCGAGGCGAGGTACCGGGAGGTGGAACAGCGCCTCGCGGCAGCGAACGGGCTCGAGGTGCAGGAACGTTGGGTCGACGTCGTGTCGCCGGCCGTGCGGGTCCGTGTCCTCGAATCGGGTACCGGCGACCCGGTGCTCTTCATCAACGGCATCTCCGCCCCCGGCATCGGGATGGCAGCGCTCGCCGGCCGCCTGCCCGGCCACCGGGTGCTGCTCGTCGATCTCCCCGGCCACGGCCTCTCGCCGCCCTACCTCTGGCAGGGCGCTCCGGTCCGGGAGCAGGCCGTCAACATCATCGCCGGGGTGCTCGACGGCCTGGGCATCGACCAGGTCACGCTCGTGGGCAACGCGCTCGGCGGGATGTTCTCGCTGTGGTTCGCGCTCGACCGGCCGAAGCGGGTTGCTCGGGTCGTGCTCGTCGGCCTCCCTGGGGGTGCGATCGCCGGCGCGCGCGCTGATCTTGCGATGGGCATGTTCACCGCGCCAGTGCTCGGCGGCTTCGCGACGGGGATGGCGCGGCTGCCCATGCCTCGGTTCGTCGGCCGCATGGGCCTTCGGCCCACGGTTCGCGCCGACACGGCGCGGTCGCTGTCGGACGACATCGTCGACCTGCACCTGCTCTCGATGCGCGTGCCGGGCCAGGCCGCGTCGTATCGATCGCTGCTGCGGCGCCTCTTCGTGGGTCGCACACCCCGCGCCGAGCTCATTCTCAGTGACGCCGAGCTCGCCAGCTTCACCGTGCCGCTCCTGTTCGTATGGCCCGAAGACGACCGGTTCCTCGCGCCGGCCGCCGGCAAGCCGAGCGTCGACAAGATCCCGACCGCTCGTTTCGTCACGACGCCGGGTGGCCTCTTCGCCTGGTACGACGACCCCGACCGCTGCGCCGCCCTCGTCGCTGAAGGCCTGTAGCCGACGAACGCGGGCTCAGCTCAATGCACGTTGGGTGCGGCGGAGCAGGGACGCGCGATCTCCCGGAGTGTCACCGAGGTTGTCACCAGTGGGGGCGGATTCGGGCGCACTCGACGGACGCAACGACACCAGATGGAACCACCGTCCGACCCAGACGTACTCCAGCGTCCTCAACGACACCCGGTGGACGATTGTCAAGGCGCTCATAACCCGAAGGTCGTGGGTTCAAATCCCACCCCCGCCACCATCGCAGCAACGCAGAGGCCCCGAGCATCGAGTTCGGGGTCTCTTCACGCCCGAGTGCTCACGGCCAGACCGCGCCGAGAATATACCGACGTTATAGTCGGGCTCGTCGTGAGCGGCGGGAGGACCCATGATCGTCGACGTCGACTCGCACTGGGAGGTGGAGCACTACGCCGACGGCGAGTTCCCGCTCGAGCCGTGGCGGGACCAGCTGCCGGCTGATCGCCTGGCGGGATCGCGCACGGTGTCGCGGGCGATTTGCTCAGTCGCTGCCCCCGCAGCGCCGCCCGTCGCCGCCCGAACTCTTTCCCGGGCTCTTGGAGATCGCGAAGCAGACGGGCGGGCCGGCGGTGCTGCACCCGGTCCACGAGTCGTCGGCGCGCGAGCGCGTCGCCTGGATGGACCGCGTCGGCATCGACCACTGCATCGTCAACCCCGGCGCGTGGTGGCAGATGCTCGAGTTCCTCGGCGACGACCGCGCCGCCGGGCGCGCGACGGTGCAACGACTTCTTGACCGAGCAGCTCTCCGACCAGTCGGACCGGCTTCATGCGGTCGCCGTCCTCGACCTCACGGATCCGGCAGCCGCGGTGGCGGAGCTCGAGCACGCCCGGGCGCGTGGCGCACGCGCCTTCTTCCTCTACACGGTCAAGGGCAAGCCGCCGACCGCGGTGTCGCCCGGGCACCCGCAATGGGATCCGGTCTGGGACGCGGCCGTGCGCCTCGGGATGATCGCCGCGATCCACGTCGGCAACACGTCGACAGACTTCGACGGCTGGGCCGACATCGGCTGGGACCGGACGTGGGGCGCGGTGTCGCCGGGCTGACGCGCCTCGCGAACACGCAGCGGTGGCACGCGGCGCAGAACCTGCTCTCGGGAATGCTGTACGGAGGTGTCTTCGCGCGGCACCCCGATCTGACGGTCCTGCTGGCGGAGCTGCGCATCAACTGGGTCCCGCCGTTCCTCGACACGCTCGCTGCGCAGGCCGAACCGTCGTTCATCCTCGGTGACTGGCCGTGGGAGGCTCCGGAGCCGAGATGCTCCGCCGCAACGTGCGCGTGACGCCGCTGCCCGGCTTCGGCGACTCCGGCCACTCGACTACTTGCGCGAGCGAGCCCGAGACGTTCGTGTTCTCGTCGGACTATCCGCACCACGAAGGCAACGCCGACCCGATCGACCTCTACGGCGCCGAGCCTCGACACGCTCGACGACGACCTGCGCGCGTCGTTCCTCGGCGGCAACATCGAGGAGTGCTTCGCTCGCACGGGCGATCCGCTGCCGGCATGACGAGCGCTCGGTCGAACGAGGAGCTGCACCGATGAGCACGAGCTATGCGTTCACCAAGCTCGTCGTGGCCGATCTCGAGGCGATGTGCCGCTATTACGGCGAGGTGTACGACCTGTCGCCACTCCAACGTGTCGAGGCCGCGATCGACGGGTCTCCGATCGAAGAGGTGATTCTCGGTCGCGACGGCGGATACGGCGGCTTGATCCTGCTGCGCTGGACCGACCAGGCGCCGCCAGCGAACGGTGAAGTGATCCTCGGGTTCACGACGACCGACATCGACTCCCTGTTCGCCCGCGCCCTGGCGGCGGGTTCCGTCGTGCGCGCCGAGCCGTTCGTCTCGGAGGAGGCGGGTGGCATGAGGGTCGGGTTCGTCGCCGATCCCGAGGGGCATCTGGCCGAGGTGGTCGAGGTGCCGGAGGCCACCTGATCGTCGCCAGCCCGGGCGTCGGCTACTCGAGCACGGACAGGTCGAACTTGTCCGCCGCTACCCGGAAGTCGAGCAGCTCGACCTGGGTCTGGATCTTGCCGTCCACGATCTCGAAGAACATCCCGTAGACGTTCTCGTAGTCCTCGCCCTTGTTCGTCACCGCGCGTCGGGTGAGGAGGACCGCGACCCAGCGATCGTCGGCCAAGACGACCTCGTGCTCGACGACCGCCTCATCGGGCTTCGGGTACAGCAGCTTCCCGGCCTCGGTGTTCGCCCGGAACGCGTCGCGTCCCCGTCGGACGTTCATGCCCGCGCGATAGAGAGGTTCGTCGGCGAGGTAGGGCTCGTAGCGTTGCGGATCGAAGGTGCGGTACGCCTCCAGGTACTCGACGACGAGCGCCTTGTTCCGATCCGCCAGCGTTGTCACCGTCGTCTCACTACGACGCCTGCTTCGTCGACTGACGATTGTCGCCCTCGTCCACGAGCCAGTCAGTGGTCGGGGCGATCGTGTAGGTGCTGAGCAGTGTGTGGATGAACCCGTCGTCGTGCATCGGGTCGACTGGCTCGACGACGTCCACACCCTTGACGCGCAGGTCGCCGATCAGCGTCTCGAAGACGCGCTCGTGGGTGAGGTCGTCGGTCTGGTCCATCACCCGCTTGACGTCGTCCATGTCGCGGTAGACCTCGGCGTTCCAGTGGACGAGCAGGCGGATCTGCTCGGGCGCGTACCGCCGGATCACGTCGCCGTCGGTCGTGATGACCCACGCGTCGTCGTCCGCTCGGAACTCGAACTGCGATCGGTGCATCAGACCCTCGATCTCGCGCTCCTCGGGCCGACCCACCGGGTCGCCGCGATGGAACATGAGCTCGTTCTGCACCACGACGCCGCGGTTCCACATCGGTGTCGGCAGCGTCTTGGGTGGCAGCAACGGTCCGTCGGGCCAGTACGTGAACGTGCCGGCCTCGCCGCGATACCACCAGGTGATCACCTGCGCCATGTTGACGAGGTAGTCGGTGAAGAGCCCCGACTTCGCCATGATGTTGAGCAGCCATACCGGCGTGTTCTCGTACCGGACCCCGCGGAACGTCACCGCGTCGAGGTGCGGGCTGAGTCCGCTCTGGTGCGGGCCGCAGATGTTGAAGAGCATCATCGTCGGCTTGGCGTACTCCGCCTGCCAGTACGACTTCACCTCGTCGAGCAGGCGACCGCTGTAGAAGACGTCCTCGATCTCCGGGAAGTAGCAGACCGAGTTCTGCCCGTAGAAGCCACGGAACTGCGCGGTCGCGATCGAGTCGAGCGTGAGCCCGTGGTCCTTCGGCACGACACCCGAGGTCGTCGCGATCAGCTCGTCGACCGACTCGAAGTGGTGCGCCTGGATCGTCGGCCAGGGGCCGTGCTCCTGCACGACGGCGAGCAGTCGCGCGTGCTCGTCGTCGGAGTAGACGCGCTCGAGCACACGCGGCGGGAAGACGGGTGTGAGCACCTTGGCGAGATCCTCTTGTGGGGTCATCCGAGACTCCTTGTCAGGCCTTCACGAACGCCGGGCTCCGGTTCTCCTCGGGCACGCCCTCGTACGGGACGGAGAGCTCTTCGACCGTCGGGCCGCAGCGCGCCGCCAGCGGCGCGAGCGCGTCGAGGTCGAAGCCGTACACGGTCGCCGCGTTGCCCGCGAGGAGCTGCTGCAGCTCGACCGGGTCGGTCCCGGCGAACGCGCGCCGGAGACCCTCGCGCGTGTTCGGGTACGTCGATTCGTCGTGGGGGTAGTCGCTGCCCCACATGAACCGGTCCGCGCCGATGACGTGTCGCGTCATCGCCTCCGCCGGTGACGGGAAGCTCACGCCGACCCAGCAGTTGCGGGCGAAGTACTCGCTCGGGGACAGGGGCGGCACGTCGTCGGGGTCGTACCGAAGCTCACCGATGCGACCTGTCGTGCGCATCTGCCGATGGAACGTGTCGAGCTGCTCGAGCACGCCGGGGATCCACGAGCACCCCGTTTCGGTCACGACGAAGCGCAGCGCGGGGAAGCGCTCGAACGCGCCGCTGATGAGCATGTGCGTCAGCGGGCGGCGTGAGAAGAACGTCGCCTCGGCGATCCACGCCTGACTGCTCGCGCGGTGCCGCCCGTAGTCGGGCATCCCGGCGCCACCCGAGTGCGTGTTGACGACCACACCGAGCTCCTCGCAGAGCGCCCACAGCGGGTCGTAGCGCTCGGAGAAGAGTGGTTCGAGGTGCTCCATGTCGTCGGGGACGGGCTGGAGGAGGATCCCGCCACGGAGCCCGTGCTCGTGGCACCAGCGGACGTCATCCAGCGTGTCGTCGAGGTCGTTGAGGAAGATCTGTCCGATGCCCGCCCGGCGCTCCGGCGCCGACGCGCACCAGTCGGCGAGCCAGCGGTTGTGGGCGCGGACGCCGGCGAGGCGCAGCTCGTACTCCTCCGGTCGCGGCGGACGCGCGACCACGGCACCGGTGGGGAAGAACGGCGGGATCGTGTTCGGGAACACGACCTCGGCGACCACGCCGTCGTCCTCGAGCTCGGCGATCCGCCGCTCGTCGTTCCAGTTGCGGTCGCGAGTCCCGGTGGTCAGATCCTTGAAGGGGTTGCGGTAGCGGTCGCGCCAGGCGTCGAACTCGTCGAGGTACTTCGGCTCGAGGTAGTCGCGGTAGCGCTCGTGGTTGGCGCCGGCGTGGCAGTCGGCCGAGATCAGGATGTAGCGGTCGTCGGCCTTCATCGTTCACGCAGCGTCGTGGACGACTCGGTGTCGAGAGCGACATGGAGGGCGGCGAGCCTGAGTGCACCACCGTCGTGCCGCACCGTCCCCCGCACGATCGCGGTCGAGAGGTTCGACACGCCGCCGTCGACGATCTGGGTCACGAAGATGTACGACGCGAAGTCGGCCTCGTTGTCGCGCCGCTCCGTGATGTGCACGTCCGTGCCGTTGTGGCGCAGCGGGTACGGGCTGTCGAGCCGGTGCTCGCGCTGCCATGCCATGACGTCGTCGCGACCCCGGACGTCGGCGTTGACGAACTCCTCGTAGTCGGTCTTGCCGGTGTCGGTGCGGCACGTGAAGTGCGCATCGTCCGCGAGCAGATCGGTGAGCACGTCGAAGTGAGCCTCGTCGTAGTTCCACCACCACCGTCCGACGAGCTCCAGCACATCGGAAATCGCGATCGTCGTCCTGTTTGCGGTCACTGCGTCGGTCACTTCTGCATCCCTCCACACACGGCGATCTCGTCACCGGTCACGAACGACGACGCGTCGCTCGCGAGGTAGAGCACCGGGCCGACGATCTCCGCTGGCGTCGCGATCCGCTTCATCAGGGTGCCGTCGGCGATCAGCTGCTTGAAGCCCGGGGCGGTACGTTCGCCACCCTCCGTCATCTCGCTGTCGAAGGGCCCGGGTGCGAGCACGTTCACGCGCACGTTCCACTGCGCCCACTCCTGCGACTGGCTCTTCGTCAGGTTGACGAGCGCGGCCTTCGACGCCCCGTACGCGCAGATGAACGCACCTCCCGAGTACGCGGCCATGGACGCAACGTTGACGATGCTGCCGCCACCCTGCTCGCGCATGACCGGCAGGACGCACTGGCTCATGCGCAGCGGACCTTCGAGGTTCACCGCGAACATCTTCCGCCAGTACTCGAGCGTCATCTCGGACGGTGAGAGGCGCGCCGGGTTGATGCCTGCGTTGTTGACGAGGACGTCGATCCGACCGAAGCGGTCGATCACCCGCGACACGAACGCCGGGATCTCGTCCCACTCGCCGACATGGCACGCCAGGCCGACGGCTTCGCTCCCCGTGGCCGCTGCGATCTCGCCGGCCACCTCGTCGCACAGCTCCTGCTTGCGACTGCTGACCACCACGGACGCGCCGGCGGCGGCGAGGCCTTCGACCATCGCGCGGCCGATGCCCTTGGTGGATCCGGTGACGATCGCCACCTTGCCCGTGAGGTCGAACAGGGACGCCGGTTGCTCCATGTCCGTAGTATAACGACGGTATATTTTCCTCGTCGGGGAGACGGAGCGCATGAGCGATGCGGAGCGAGCCTGCCACGGTCGGGTCGCGCTCGTCACCGGCGCCAGCCGCGGGATCGGCCGCGCGGTGGCGATGCGCCTCGCGGCCGAGGGCGCCGACGTGGCGATCTGCGCCCGACCCGCGCCCGGCTTCGAGCAGCTCGGCACGCTCGATCGTGCTCGTGAGGACATCGCTGCATTCGGCGGACGGGTCGTCGCGATCCCGTTCGACCTGGGAAGCGACGAGCACCCGCGCGCGGCCTTGGTCGATCAGGTCGAAGAGCAGCTCGGTCCCGTCGACATCCTCGTGAACAATGCCGCCGCCGGCACGTTCCGCACGTTCCTCGACTGGACCGACTCGTCGATGGCGAAGACGCTCGAGCTCAACTTCTGGGCCCCGTGGCAGCTGATCCGTCGCGTCCTTCCCGGGATGCGCGAGCGCGGCCGCGGCTGGATCCTCAACATGTCGTCGCAGACCGCGACGCTCCCGATGGGACCGCCGTTCCCGGCCACGCACCCGTCGCGGGAGGGGACGATGTACGGCGGCACCAAGGCCTTCATGAACCGATGGACGGCGAGCCTCGCCGCCGAGCTCTACGGCGAAGGTGTGGCGGCCAACGCCCTCGCGCCCGAGGCCGCCGCCGCAACCGAGGTGCTCGTCGAGTACTCGAACCTGGCCGACGAGCTCTACGAGCCCCTGGAGACGATGGCCGAGGCGAGCTTCGCCCTGTGCTCGAGCGATCCCGCGGTGCTGACCGGTCGTGTCGTCACCAGCCTCGAGCTGCTCGTCGAGCTCGACCGTCCCGTGCTCGGTCTCGACGGTGGCGAGCTGATGGAGGGCTGGCAACCCGCGGACCTCCCGCCCAAGATCGAGATCATGCGGGCGCACGCGCGCGGTGAACGTGCGACTGCCCCCTCGAACGTCGATCAGGTCATGGAAGGACGCGTCGGCTCGTAGCGAGCGTGCAACACTCGCCGAAACGACCGTCGAGCACTGAGAGCGAGGACTGCGTGGTCGAGCAGACGCGAGACATCGAGTCCCAATCAGGCGTTGCGACGCACCCCGAAGGCGCGGGCGACTCGCGCGCGCCTGATCGAGACGGCCGCGGAGGCGTTCGTCGAGGACGGGTACGGCGCCACCTCGGTGCGCGACATCGGCGAGCGGTCGGGCATGACGAGCGGCGCCATCTACGGGCATTTCTCCAGCAAGGCCACGCTGCTCGGCGAAGCGGTCAAGCAACGCATCATCGAAGACCTCGAGCTCCACGGGGGACGCCCATACGAAGAGCGGACCCTCGCCGACTGGCTGGCTCACAACGCGCGCGACTACCGCACTCGCGAGGCGCTCCGTGCCCTGATCGTGGAAGGCGCGGCGGCGGCCCGCATCGACGACGACGCCCGGCGTCTCCTCCACGAGGTCGTGACCGCGAAGCTCGACGAGTGGGCCGTGATCTACCGCGAGATCTGGGCCGACGAAGGGCTCGATCCCGACGTGGATCCCGAAGCGGCGCTCTACCTCCTCTTCGCGGCGGAGGTGGGCCTGGGCGTGCTCGAGGCACTGGACGTCGAGCCTCCGAAGCCGGCCAAGTGGTCGACCGTGATCCGGCGGATGGTCGGCGCGCTCGGTGTCCGAAAGGACGCCCCGGGCTGACCCGGCTGGCGATCATTTCGTAACGTCGGTATATTCCCTCCAGCCGTGACCTGACCACGGCACGACTGGGGGGATCCATGACGCGCGGTACCGCGATTCGTGACCGTGGCTGCGGCGGTGATGCTCGTGCTCGGCGTGGCCGTGCCGGTCGCGCAGGCGCAGGGCGGTGGAGACGAGAAGCCCGAGGCCACCGAGGTCGGGGTCACCGCTGACGAGATCCGCATCGCGGTCATCGCGGACATCGACACGCCGGTCGCCCCAGGACTGTTCAAAGGCTCCGCGGACGCAGTCGAGGGGTTCGCGAAGTACATCAACAAGACGGGCGGGCTCGCGGGCCGCGAGATCGTCGTCGACGTGATCGACTCGAAGCTCAACGCCGACGAGGCGCGCAACGCAGTGATCAAGGCCTGCGCGGAAGACTTCGCGATGGTCGGAACCGCGGCCCTCTTCTTGAACAACATCGACGACCAGCTCGCGTGTCCAGACAAGACCGGTGCTGCGACCGGGCTGCCCGACATCCCGTTCCTGACGACGGAGGTGCAGCAGCAGTGCTCGCCGATCACGTTCCCGGTGTCGCCGCCGACTCTGCTGTGTGACACGAAGGACGAGCACCCGCAGACCTACCAGGCGAGCGTGGGCCGCGGCTTCTACTACAAGAAGAAGTTCGGGAACGACCTGCATGGTTCTTACGTGTTCGGCAGCGACCTGCGGTCCAGCGCGGAATGCATCGTTCTCGAGCGGACTTGGTCAGATCCGGGAAGTGTGCTGCAAGTCGGATCGTGACTTCGACCTTCCCTCTGCCTCACCTCAAAGCGCGTTTACACCTGTCGCGCAGGAGCTGAAGGATCAGTCGGCGACCTACGCGCAGTCAGCCGGCCCGTTCAACACGACGGTGGCGATGCGCAAGGAGGCCAAGCTCCAGGGCGTCAACAGCGTCGAGGTCTGGGATTGCGGTACCCAGTGCTACGACCCGCGCGTCATCGAGCAGGGAGGCGCCGACGTCGAGGGGCAGTTCGCTGACACGTTGTATCTGCCCTTCTTCAACGCCGCCGATCGAAAGGCCAACAAGATGCTGAACGCGTTCTACAAGAACGTGGGTCCCGACCAGGTCGGACAGCTGGGTGCGCCGTACTCCTGGATCGCCGCGGTGGCGTTCCGGGACGCAGTGAATGCCGCGGTCGAGCAGAACGGGATCAACGGTCTCACTCGAAAGGCCCTTCTCGACGCGCTCAACGGAATCCACGAGTTCGACGCTGACGGCATGTACAGCGGGGTCGACCTCGCCGGTCGCAAGTTCACGTCGTGCCACGTCCTCAACCAGGTCAAGGACGGCGAGTTCGTCCGCGTGCAACCGACGAAGGCCGGCACGTTCGACTGCCCGAAGAACGGCGTGGTGGAGGTCGAGCTCGACCTGCTCAGCACGTAGGCAAGGACGTGACGACCGCGAGCGAGATCGGAGGCGCCCGGCGGATCGCGTACGCCGGGAGCGTGCACGACGAGGCCGAGATCGAGGCCGTGAGAGAGCGGAGCTCATCGACGTGATCAGGCGTCACGAGCCGCGACGACCTGCTCTCGGAGGATGTCGGCGTGCCCGGCGTGCTGCGCGAGCTCCCGCAGCACTTGGAGGTAAAGGGTCCACACGGCCCGTTCCCCACGGCCGGTCACGGTGGCGTCGAGCTCGAGGCCAGCCATCTGCCGTCGGGATGCCTCGCAACGGTCCCGATAGGCATCCTGCACTGATTCGATCGTGTCGCCGTCGGCCAGCGTGAACGAGCGGTCGACGGTGTCGGGGATCCCGATGTCGGCGTAGGAGCGGCCCGTCACAGCTTGGTCGAACCAGACGCCCTCGACGAAGGTGACGTGCTTCAACAGGCCGAGCAGCGTCGTTGCCGACGGGACGAGCATCGCCCGGGCCTCGTTCTCCGTTAGCCCTTCGACGCTGGCGTGGAGCATCGAGCGGTAGTCGTCGAGCAGCGCCTCCAAGCGATGGCGGAGCGGCTCGGCATCGAAGGCGCGATCAGGCACGGAAGATGATCGCAGCATGTGCGGCTTCGTCACCGAAGCCGTCACCAGTGGGAGCCGACTCGAGCGCAACGGAGGGTCCAACAGCACGAGCTGGAAGCCCCGCTCGAGTCAGCAACACTCCCGGAGTCTCGACCGCGCCCCTCATAAGCCGAAGGTCGTGGGTTCAAATCCCACCCCCGCCACCATCGAAGCAGCAGGTCCTTGCGTTCTGGACGGACAGGGCCTCACGCGAGCGCGACGTACTCGAGCATCGACTCGTCGAAATAGTCGAGCGTGCCTTCGGGCATGAGCAGGACGCGATCGGGCGCGAGCGCCTTGACGAACTCGACATCGTGGCTCACGACGATCATGGTGCCGGGCCACGCGGCGAGCGCATCGCCTGCGGCCTGGCGCGCGCCCGGATCGAGGTTGTTCGTCGGCTCGTCGAGGAGCAGCAGGTTGTGCCGTCCCGCGACGAGCTGTGCGAGCGCCAGCTTCGTCTTCTCGCCTCCCGAGAGCGTGACCGCGTCCTGGAAGGCCCGCCCGCCGGTGAGCCCGAACATGCCGAGCAGGCCGCGCAGCTCGCCGTCGCCGAGCGGTGACGCGTCACGCATGTGCGCGAGCAGCGTCGCGCCCGAGACGATCCCCTCGTGCTCCTGCGCGTAGTAGCCGAGCGACACGTTGCTGCCGAGGGCGACCTCGCCGAGCTCGGCGTCGAGCTGGCCCGCCAGCACCTTGAGCAGCGTGGTCTTTCCCGCGCCGTTGAACCCCATGACGAGCAGCCGTTCGCCCCGCCCGACGTCGAAGCTCAAGTCGGAGAAGACGTCCTTCGCGCCGAAGACCTTCCACAGCGCTGTGGCGGTCAGGACCGTCCGCGCCGCGCGCGGTGGGGTCGGAAAACGCAGCTGCAGCGCGCGCCGTCGCTTCGGTGCCTGGACGCGCTCGGTCTCGATTCTGGCGACACGGCGATCGAGCGTGTGGGCGACGCGCGCCCGCTTCGCGGTCTGGCCCCGCATCGCGTCGGCGAGCGTCGAGAGCCGCCGGATCTCCGCGCTCTGCCGCTTCGCCGTCTTCAGCTGCCGCTGCTCCTCCGCTTCACGCGCCGCGAGGTACTCGGAGTACGTGCCCTTGTACTCGATCACTTGGCCAGGTCGATCGTCGGCGGGGCGGTCGACGTGCATCACACGCGTGATCGCGTCGTCGAGCAGGTCGAGGTCATGACTCACGACGATGAGCGCGCCCCGGTATGCGCGCAGCATCGACAGCAGCCACGACCGCGCGTCGGCATCGAGGTGGTTGGTTGGCTCGTCGAGCAGGAGCAGCTCGCTCCCGGCGAACAGGATGCGCACGAGCTCGAGGCGCCGCCGCTCCCCGCCGGAGAGTGCCCGCAGCGTGAGATCGATGCGGTCGTCGGCGAGCCCGACGCCCGCGGCGAGCCGCCGGACCTCCGACTCCGCGGCGTAGCCGCCCGCGGCCTCGAAGCGTTCCTGGAGCTCGGTGAAGCGCGCGACGTTCGCCTTCGACGGGTGCTCGTCGACCGCGACCCGCGCCTTCTCGAGGTCGTCCTGGAGCCGGTCGAGACCCTGGCCCGCGAGGACGTGGGCGAGGCAGCTCGTGTCGTCGGGCACCGCGTCGGTGCGCGGATCCTGCGAGAGGTACCCCGCGGCCTGCGGGCGCCGCACGGTGCCGGAGCGGGGCGCGGCGACGCCGCCAAGGACGCGCAAGAGGGTGGTCTTGCCCGCGCCGTTGCGGCCGACGAGCCCGATCTTCTCGCCCGGGCCGACCTGGGTCGTCACCCCCTCGACGATCGTCGTGCCCCCGATCTCGACGGAGAGATCTCGAATGGTGAGCACGCGAATCGTCCTGACGAGTTGGCCGACGAGTTCGCTCGGCCGGCGGAACGGGAGCGCTCCAGTGTCGCATGCGCCCGGCGCGCTGCCCGCAGCTTTCCTGCGCGGCGTGGGGGCGTTCGGCGGGGCTTCGCTGGTTCCGGACCTGGCTACCCGGGTGGAGTCACTCGCCCTCGGTGGCTCCCTCCACTTCGGCCATGGCCGACCAGCCTTCACCGGGAACCTCGACGTTCACGACTTCGGGCATTGCCGCGTACGCGTGACCCATCTGCTCGAGTGCCGCCTTGAAGTGGTCCGAGCTCACGTGGGCATCACCGGCGGCCCGGTCCCGGAACATCTCGACCAACAGGTAGACGTTGGGATCCTCGACGCTGCGAAACCAATCGAAGGAGATGTTGCCGGGCTCCGCGCGAGTTGCCGCGGTGAACGCAGCCGCGAGGTCGGGCCACTCGTCGGCGTACTTCGCCGCGTAGGGGATGCCGGACGATGCTCAGGATCATGTCTCGGAGTCCTCCCGTGGAGAAGTCGTGAACGCGTGCATGTCGCGAACTGTACCGGCGTAGGTCGTCACCGACGCGAGGGTTCCGCCTCGAAGACCTCCGACCGCGAGCGTGTCACCGAAGCTGTCACCAGTGGAGGCTGACTGGGACCCGCGAGATCGACGCGACGGAACCAGGTGGCGCTCGTCTACGCACACGGCGATGCTGGATCAGCGGCGCGGCTTGGCGCGGAGGTCGTGCTCGAGGCGGTACGCGCGATCAGGCAGCCGGCGGGCGCCCGAGGGCGTCGAAGTCGGCGCTCTCGAAGAACGTCGTGAGGTCGGATGCCATCGCCTCGAACGACGACGCTGCGAAGAGCACCGGTTGATACACCGAGATGTCGTACTCGAGCGTCCCCATCTCATGCAGGTTCCAAGGCCGGATCTCGGCGTCGCGGAAGACTTGGATCTCGCCGTACGACGAAAGAAGCCCGGCGCCGTAGGCGCGCATTTCACCGTCCTCCCACACGACGCCGAACTCGAGCGTGAACCAGAAGACCCGGGAGAAGTACTCCAGCCCCGCTTCGGACGTGGTTCGAAGCGAAGCGCGCCCGGCGGCTGCGTAGAGATCCGCGAAGACCGGTGAAGCCAGCGTCGCACCGTGGCCGATGATCTCGTGGATGAGGTCGGGCTCGGGTGTGTAGAAGGGCGCAGAGTGGTGCCGGAGGTACTGCGTCGACAGGAAGGTGCGCTCGGCCAGCGCGCCGTAGAAGACCCGCGTCGGAACCAGGCCGGGCACTGGGCGGAAGCCGAACCCGGTGAGTCCGCGCGTGCGACGGTCGAGCTCGCGTAGTTGCGGCACGCGGTCGCGTGCGAGGTCGAGACGCCGCGCGCCGTCGAGGTACTCGGCGACGGCGAAACGGCGATGTTGCTCGGCAAGCTCGCGCGACACGGTGCGCCAGACCGCGTGCTCGGCCTTCGTGTACTCGACGTCGGGGATCGGGTCGCCGGTGCGGTAGGCCGCGCCCACGCCGGCGATCTCGGCTCGCCGCCGCCGGTACTCGGGATCCGAGACGCCGGGATGGTCGTGCGGAAGGTCCACCACAGTGCGACCTTCCCTGGTCAGCATGTCGACAAGTCCAGCCTTTGCTGCCAGAATGTTCAAGTAGCGGCACAAAATCTAGACAAGATGTCATCGGGACGCGCCGCAGAAGTCAGAGCGTCGCACCGGACCCGTCGAGAGGTGCGGAAGATGAGACGAACGGGCACCCCAACGCTTGATGCGACCGATGAACGGATCGTGAGCCTGCTCGGGGCTGACGGTCGGTTGTCGGTGAACCGATTGGCCGATGCGACCAACGTCTCCCGTGCCACCGCGTACCACCGGCTCGAGCGCTTGCGAGGCGAGGGCGTCATCACCGGGTTCCGAGCGACGGTCGACCCGGCGAAGACCGGGCTCACGGTGACTGCACTCATCCTCGTGAATGTCGCACAGCACTACTGGCAAGCAGTGCGCGACGATCTGCTCGGGCTGCCGGGTCTCGACGAGCTCCTGATCACCAGCGGCGAGTTCGACATGGTCTTGCTCGTCCGTGTCCCCGACATCGCCGCCCTTCGTGACGTCGTGCTCGATCGACTGCACGGCATGGAGCATGTCCGTTCCACGCGAACCATCTTCGTGCTCGACGAGCACCGGGCCGATTGGATCGGATCGGCCTTTGCGTCTGCGACCGCATCCGAAGCGGAGGCGCCATGACGACGAAGAGCACGATGACCGCACTCGATGACGCGCAGCCCGGCCCTCCCGCGGTCGTTGGCTGGGACGCAGTGGAGCTGTGGGTGGGCAATGCGCGGTCTTCCGCCGGCTTCTTCATGAGCTGCCTCGGATTCGAGTGCGTGGCGTACGCGGGCCCGGAGACGGGTGTGCGTGACCGCGCGAGCTACGTCCTCGAGCAGGGCGAGATCCGTCTGATCGTCACCGGTGCGCTCGACCCCGAATCGGTGATCACCGCGCATCATCGTGCGCACGGCGACGGGGTCAAGGATCTGGCTTGGACCGTGGATGACGTCGATGGTGCGCATGACGCGGTCACGGCTCGAGGTGCCACGTCGGTGCGCGCACCGTGGAGCGAGCGCGATGAGCTCGGCGAGGTGCGCAAGGCGTCGTTCGCGACGTACGGGGAGGTGACGCATACCTTCGTTGATCGCTCGCGGTACTCAGGCGTATTCGGCCCCGGATTCCGCGCCGCGCAGCTCCCGCACGCCGCGCGCGAGCCGGTTGTCGGGCTCAGCCAGATCGATCACGTCGTGGGGAACGTGGCCGAGGGCACGCTCGAGGACTGGGTGGCGTTCTACGAGCAGGTGATGGGGTTCCACCAGCTCGTGACCTTCGACGAGACGCAGATCTCCACGCAGTACTCGGCGCTGCGATCCACCGTCGTCACGAACGGTGCCCGCATCTTCATGCCGATCAACGAGCCGGCGCAGGGATTGAAGAAGAGCCAGATCGAGGAGTACCTCGAGACGTACCGCTCGCCGGGTGTGCAACACATCGCGATGCGCACCGAGGACATCGCATCGACGGTCGCGGCGCTCCGAGCCCGCGGGCTGCGATTCATGGAGGTGCCCGACACCTATTACGACGCAGCGAGGTCGCGCATGGCCGGCGTCGACCTGCCGTGGGACGAGCTCCAGCGTCACCGCATCCTGGTGGACCGCGACGACCAGGGATACCTCTTGCAAATCTTCACCGAGGTGGTCACCGACCGCCCCGCGCTGTTCTGTGAGGTGATCGAGCGCCACGGCGCGACGGGCTTCGGTGAGGGCAACTTCAAGGCGCTCTTCGAGTCATTCGAGAAGAGTCAGGCCGAGCGCGGCAACCTGTGACCGAGGTCTCGACCCTCGCGACCACGGGCGAGGCCGCGCGTGCTGTTGCGGAGTGGCTGGATCGGCTCGACGAAGTGCTCGAGCGGCTGCGCGCTCACGTCGACGCCGAGCACGGTGGGCGAACCCGACCCGATCCTGGCAGCACGGAGCGGTGGGACGCCGGTCAGGTGTGGGCGCACATGGCCGAGTTCGGCGACTACTGGCTCGCCCAGCTGAAGGTCGTGCTCAACGCTCGCAGCGACGATCCCGTGCCGTTCGGCAGGGTCAAGAGCGACCCCGTGCGCATCGCCGCGATCGAGGACGGCAGGGTCCGGTCGCCGCGGGAACAGCTCGCGACCATCGAGCGGTCCGCGGGTGAACTCCGGGCCGTGCTGATCGCGCTCACGGACGCCGACTGGGAGCGAGTGGGCGTGCACTCCAAGCTCGGCCAGATGACCATCGATCGTCAGCTCGACGAGTTCCACATCGGGCACTACGAGGAACACGCCGACCAGCTGGACTCCATCGCGTGACGCCCGCGACATGACAACGTCCTCCCGTGCGACGGGACCGGATGGATTCGGCATCGAGAACCTCCCGTACGGCGTCGTGCGCATGGGAACGGACCAGACGGCGCGCGTGGTCGTCCGGCTCGGCGACGCTGCGATCGACCTCGGCGCGGCGGACATCGGCGCACGCGCCGGTGTGGATGCGGGTGTTTTCGCACGACCGTCCCTCAACGACTTCCTGGCGCTCGGCCCCGGCGCCTGGAACGCGGTGCGGTCGTCGGTGCACGAGCTCGTCGCGTCGGGTGGTGACGCGCTGGCGCACGCGACGCTCCCACTCGAGGCGGTCGATGTGATGCTGCCGATAGAGATCGGCGACTACGTCGACTTCTACTCCTCGATCCACCACGCGACGAATCTCGGCCGGATCCTGCGCCCCGATGCAGAGCCCCTGCGGTCGAACTGGAAGCAGCTTCCCGTGGGGTATCACGGTCGCGCTGGGACCGTTGTGGTTTCGGGGACGCCGGTCGCGCGGCCGGCCGGCTTGGTCGACGAGGCGACGGGTCCCGCCTTCACGCTGACGCGCGCGCTCGACATCGAGCTCGAGGTCGGCTTCGTCGTCGGCGCCGCCGGCACTCGCATCGCCCCCGACGATGCCGACCAGCACATCTTTGGTGTCGTGCTGCTCAACGACTGGTCGGCGCGTGACATCCAGGCGTTCGAGTACCAGCCGCTCGGCCCTCACCTCGCCAAGAGCTTCGCCACCACGATCTCGCCGTGGGTGGTCACGATGGAGGCGATCGCGCCGTTCCTCGTCCGCGCGCCCGTCCAAGATCCCCAGCCGGTCGAGTACCTGCGTGCCAATCGGCCGTGGGCCCTGGACCTCGAGCTCCGTGTCGCGCTGAACGGCACCGAGATCTGCGCAACCAACTTCCGCGACATGTACTGGACGTTCGCGCAGCAGCTCGCGCACATGACCGTGAACGGCGCGACGACGCGTCCCGGCGATCTGTACGGCTCGGGCACCGTGTCGGGCCCCGATGCAGGCGAGCGCGGTTCCCTGATCGAGATCACGTGGCGCGGCCGGGATCCCTTGATGCTCGATGACGGCTCGGAGCGCACCTACCTGGAAGACGGCGATGTCGTCGAGATCACGGGCTGGTGCGGTGGCGACGAGCGTCCGCGTGTGGGGCTCGGGTGGTGCGCGGGCACGATCGTCGCCCGCGAAGACTGACAAAACACCCTCATCAGCCGGGTTCGCAGGCCCGTGACCGACGTGGTCGCTGGCCGTGACATCCTGAAGATCATGCTGTGCCAGAAGATCCACCACGTTGCGTACCGGTGCCGGGACGCTCGGGAGACCGCGGACTTCTACACCGACATCCTTGGGCTGCGGCTCTCACATGCAGTCGGCGGCGACCATGTCCCCTCGACCGGCGAGTACGACCCCCACATCCATCTGTTCTTCGAGCTCGACGACGGCTCGTCGATCGCGTTCTTCGAGGTGCCGAAGGCGCCCGGCGACATGAAGGACACGGCGATGCACGACTGGATTCAACACATCGCCTTCGAGGTGAGTGATCGCGAGACCCTGCTGCGCGCGAAGGCCGACATCGAGGCCAAGGGTGTTGAGGTGCTCGGTCCGACGGATCACGGCTTCCTGCTGTCGATCTATCTCCACGATCCGAGCGGCCATCGCGTCGAGCTCACGTGTCGGACGGCTGGGGTCGGGACGGCGGACGAAGCGACGCAGCGGGCCCTGGCCTTGCTCGTGCTCTGGGAGCGCGACCACGACTGGTCCGACGCGACCGGCGCGCCCGGCATCCACGCTTGAGGATGGACGAGAGTGCTCATGAGGCATTGCCCGAGGGCGCGCCTGCTCGCGTAGCGGTCCCATCCGTATCGCCGGCTGTGCGTCGAGTGGCGGAGGACCTCGCGCTCGACCTCGTGTCGATCACCGGAACCGGAGACGGCGGGCGTATCACCCGCCGCGACGTGATCGAGGCCGCCGATGCTCGGGGACTCCTCGCGACACCGACTCCAGGCGCGGCAGATCGAGCGCTGACGGTGTCGACCCCGTCGGCGGAGGAGGCCTCGAGCGCCGCACCGGCAGGCCGCGAGACGGTCGTTCCGATGTCACCGATTCGGCGGCGGATCGCCGAGCACATGCTCCGTTCCAAGGCGACGAGTCCGCATGTCATGGCCGCGGTCGAGACCGATTTCGAGCACATCGCATCGGTACGCTCCAGCGCGCGGGCTTCGTGGAACGACGCTGAGGGCTTTTCGCTCACCTACCTACCGTTCGTGGCGCGCGCGGTGTGCGACACGCTCAGAGCGTTTCCGAACATCAACGCGAGCGTCGCCGACGAGACGCTGGTCGTACACGACGAGGTGCACCTGGCGATCGCGGTGGATCTCGACTTCGAAGGGCTCGTCGCGCCAGTGGTTCGCAGCGCGAGCGGCAAGCGCCTGCGGGTGATTGCGCGGGAGATGCGTGACGTCGCTGCACGCGCTCGTCGCGGGGAACTGACTCCCGACGACCTGGTCGGCGGAACGTTCACGATCACGAATCCGGGACCCGACGGCTCCGACCTCAGCGTCCCGATCATCAACCAGCCGCAGACGGCGATCCTCGCCACGAATGCGATCAGAAAGGAAGCCCGGGTGGTGGACGGACCTGATGGTCTCGACGCCATCGCGGTGCGGCATGTCGGCACGCTGTCGCTGTCGTGGGATCACCGCGCATTCGACGGCGCGTACGGCTCGGCGTTTCTCGACTCATTGCGCCGTCGGCTCGAAGAGCACGACTGGTCATCCGAGCTCGCCTGACCCCGAGGACGTCTGGCCGGTCAGTAGGACAGCAGATGCGCCAAGTGGCGTTCGATGTCGCTGACTTGCGGGAGGATGATCTCCTCGAGGGTCGGCTCGTATGCCACCGGCGTGTCTCGCGCCGCGAGCCGCATCACGGGGGCGTCGAGATCGTCGAAGCACTCGTCGGCGATCCACGCCGCCACCTCGGCGCCGAACCCGCAGGTGAGCGTGTCCTCGTGGAGCACGAGGACCTTGCCTGTCTTCGCGATCGACTCGGCGACGAGATCGCGGTCCCAGGGTGCGATCGTGCGCAGGTCGATGATCTCGATGCTCACCCCGGAGGCGTCGATCGCCTGGGCCGCCAGCTCCGCACGGTGCACCGTCGCACCCCAGGTGACGACCGTGGCCGAGGATCCGGGTTGCACGACCGCGCCCCGACCGAAGGGCAACAGCCAGTCGGGAGGGGGGAACGGGTCGCGCGCGTATCCCTGGCGGTAGAGATGCTTGTGTTCGAGGAACAGGACCGGGTCTTCACAGCGAAAGGCCGTACGGAGGAGTCCAGCGGCGTCGCGCGCCCGTGAGGGCATCACGATGTGGAGCCCCGGGATGTGCGCAAAGATCGACTCGCCACACTGCGAATGCCAGATCGCTCCCCCCGTCAGGTAGCCGCCGATGGGGACGCGCAGCACGGTGGGGCACGAGAACGCGCCGTTGCTCCGCCACCGGATCGTTGCCAGCTCCGTCTTGATCTGTTGCATGGCCGGCCAGATGTAGTCGAAGAACTGGATCTCGGGACTGGGGCGCAAGCCGCGGATCCCCTGACCGCACGCCCGGCCGACGATGTTCGCCTCGGCAAGGGGGGTGTTGAAGCATCTCGCCTGTCCGTACTCACGCTGCAGACCGAATGTGATCCCGAAGACGCCGCCCTTCCCCGGCACCTCCGCGAGCGTCCTCTCCTCGCCGTCGGCGACGTCTTCTCCGAACACCCGGATCCGCTCGTCGCTCCCCATGACCTCGTGGAGAGTTCGCCGGATCGCTTCCCCGAGGGTCACCACCTCAGCGCTCTCGTCGACCGCCGGAGCTTCTCGCAGCTCGACCACGGGCAGCGGTGCGGAGAGATGCTGACGGAAGCTCGCCGGGTCGGGACGGCGTGCGGCGAGGGCGCGGTTCGCAGCCTCGGCGACCTCGGCGCCCGCTTCGCTGCGGATCGCTTCAGCCTGCTCACGTGTGAGTGCATCCAGCCGAACGAGCTCGTCCTCGAGAGCGGTGATCGGGTCGTGGGTCTGCTCGGCAGCGAGATCCTCGGTGGTCCGATACTTCGTCTGATCGTCCGAGAGCGAATGTGAGTACGGCCGCGTCACGGTGGCGTGCACCAATGCGGGACCCTGTCCGGCACGCGCGCGCGATCGTGTCGCGCGCGGATGCCCGGACGGCGAAGTAGTCGCATCCGTCGATGGCCGTGACGGCGAGCCCGCGGAAGCCGGCCACGAGCTCCGAGATGGGGGCCGGCGCCTGATCGGTACTTCGCACGGAGATCGCGTATCCATTGTCCGCGACGACGTACACGACAGGCAGCGCGAGCCGGCACGCGGTGTTCAGGCTCTCCCAGAACTCGCCCTCCGAGGTTGCGCCTTCACCGAGTGAGACGTAGGTGACCTCGTCGCCGTACGCATGGCATCCAGGGAGGTTCCGACGCACGATGTAGCGGGCCGCCTCGGCGCAGCCGACGGCCGGGAGGCACTGCGTACCGGTCGCGCTCGACTGAGTGACGATGTGTCGGTCGCGGTCCCCCCAATGGCATGGCATCTGACGCCCGCCGGAGGCCGGGTCGTCCGCGGATCCGACGGTCTGGAGCAGCATCTCGTCGGGCGAGACACCGAGGCCGAGCACCAACGCACGGTCCCGGTAGTAGGGAAAGAACCAGTCGTAGCCGGGACGCAGCTCCCGCGCGAAACCGAGGAGCAGCGCCTCGTGGCCCGCGCCCGAGATCTGGAAGAACGCGCGATTCTGCGTCCGCAGCGTGATCTCACGGTCGTCGATCGCGCGCGAGACGCACGCAAGTCGGAAGTCAGCCACCGCCTCGTGCAGCGCGACTCCGTCATGAACCGCGTTGACAAGCCGGGCTTCGCCCTTGTCAACGGCGACGGTGGGCATCTCGCGCTGATCCAACGGCATTCAATCTACGACCGAGAGATGCCTTGCTGGGTCACAAACGTTCGAGCTCGACCCGACCAGCCTCGTCTACGGGAACAAGGGCATTCGTGGGGTCATGACTCAGCCGCACTCGCTGGACGTCACGGCATCAGATGGAATCAGTCAGAGGCGGCCGAGCACCGCGAGGGCATCGCGTTCGATCCACTCCCAGCCGGGCCGTTCGGACGCCGCTGCCCGCGCGCCGTCGGCCATCGCCCGGGCGCGATCGTGGTCGCCGACGCGGCCGCGTTCGACGAGGAGCGCAGCCCAGCGCACCTCGGTGCGGGCCACGAACTGGGGGGCTCGCAGGCGCTCGTGCCGGGCGTGGGCGCCGGCGAACGAGGCGTCAGCCTCGTCGAGGCGACCGAGGAGGTGCTCGAGGCGCCCGACGTAGTGACCGATCGTCGGCGAGACGGTGATGTGGGTGGTGACGATGCGGTCGCCATGGGGTGCCAAGCGCCCGTGGAGGACGGTGCCTGCAGCGCGGTCACCGAGCGCGACCGCAACCTTGGCCCACTGCATGTGCGCGGTGGACCAGGAGCCCTCCTCGGTCATCGGGAACCCGGCGTCCCGGTCTGCCTCGAAGATCTGTCGGCAACGGTCGAGATCGCCCGCCTCGGCCAGGCTCTGGGCCCACACCACGCGGAACGCCGGTAGACCGGGGTAGTCCCGAACGAGCACCTCGACTGCCGAAGCGAGCTGACCGAAAATGCCGCGCGACTCGTAGAGGTTGGCCAGCTGCGCGCTGTAGATGGCCAAGGCGTCGGCGGCCCCGAACGCGGTCCCGACCTCGAGGGCCTCGGCGGCGAGCTGCTCGGCTTCCTCCAAGCGGTCGTCGAGGATGGCGAACATCGCCCCGCTGAAGCAGTGGGACCAGCGGAGGGTCGCGTTCGGCACGCTTTCCCAGGTCTCCTCGAGGACCCGGGTCTCCTCGTCGATCCCGGCCCGGTCGGCAGCTTCGAGCAGGACCGTGCGAAGCGCCTGATGGGCGCGCCAGCGCCACGTCGGGTCGCCGATCTCGTCGGCGACGTCCGCCGCCTCCCGGATCGCTTCGATGCGCCGGTCGAGAGTCCAGGGCACGACGATGCTGAAAGAGGCGGTCAGCGCGACGTCGACGAGCGCGACTGGGTCGCCACAGGTTCGCATGAGCGCGATTGCCGCTTCGGCGAGGGCGCGCCGCTCGGCGAGCGGCGCAACGAAGATGCGCTCGCCTGCTGCGGCGGCGAGGAGTCGGGCGCGAGCCGCGGGGTCCCGATCGCCCAGGGTTTCGAGGGCGCGGTCGATCACGGCGAGCTGGTCGGTGTCTGCCGAGCCGACGCTCGACATGAAGCCGCGGTCGTTGGCAAGGGCGGCCCGGGCGAGGAGCTCGGGGTCGTCGGTGGTGCCGGCGAGGCGGGCCGATTCGAGGAGCGTCTCGCGATACTCCGGTGCGCCGGCCTGCTGTTGCGCGGTGCCGAGCCCGAGCAGCAGCTCGGCGCGACGGTGGGCGTCCGCGGGGTCGAGGAGCTCGACTGCTTGCCCATACCAACGGACGGCCTCTTCGGGGGCGAGCGCGGCCAGGGCGACATCGCCGGCACGCGCCGCGTAGTCGACGGCCTTGGTTGTGTCGGTCGGCCCCACCGCGTGCGCCCAGTGATGTGCCAGCTCGCCGACGCGCTCGTCGGACCGGCCCGTGGTGAGCTCCTCGAGCGCTTCGGCGATGCGTTGGTGCATACGGGCACGCCGGCTCGTGCCGAGGTCCTGGTAGAGGGTGCGTTGGATGAGCGCGTGCGCGAACGTGAAGCGGCCGGCGACGACGGCGACCTCGCGGACGAGCGCGACGTTCTCGGCGGCCTCGAGGAGATCGAGGATCTCGTCGTCGTGGAGATCGGCGGCCCGCGCCAGGAGCTCGACGTCGAAGTCTCGGCCGATCACCGCGGCGGTCGACAGCACGCGGGTGGCCTGTGGACCGAGACGCGCGATGCGCGCCCCGAGGACCTCGCGCACCGAGTCGGGGAGGCGCAGGTCTTCGAGGTCTTGGTCGCTGACCCACCGCCCCGAGTCGTCCTGGTAGATCGCGCCGGTCTCGACGAGGTTGCGCAGCACCTCGGTGACGAAGAAGGGGTTGCCGTCGGTCTCGCGATACACGGCGTGCGCGAGGCCGAGCCCGGCATCGTCGAGCCCATGGCCCGCGGTCGCTTCCAACAGCTCCACCACGCCATGGTCGTCGAGGCCGCGCAGATCGACGCGTGAGATCTTGTCGTGGCGCCACAAGGCGGCCATGGTGTCGACGAGCGCGTGACCGGCGGCCACCTCGCTGTCGCGGTAGGTGCCCAGCACCAGGAGCCGCGGTGCCGGGTCGTGCGCGGCGATGTGGCGCAGCAGCTGGAGGCTGGCCGTGTCGGCCCACTGGAGGTCATCGAGCACGAGCACCACGGGCCGCTGCTCGGCCGCCCGTGCGAGGAGGCCGGTGACTGCGGCGAAGAGCTCGTAGCGCTCGCTCTCCGCGTCACCCGCCGGGGCGGGCACCTTGATATGCGGCAACCGGCGCGAGAGCGCGGGCACCAATCGGACCAGCGCCGGGCCGCACTCGGCCACGTGGGCGCGCAGCTCAGCTTCGGAGACATGCGTGACCAGGTGGCCCAACGCCTCGGCGAAGAGCCCATAGGGGGTGGCGAGGTCCTCCTCGGCGTGACCGAACAGCACACAGGCATCGGCGGCAAACGCGCTCCGGGCTGCCTCCGCGACCAGGGTCGTCTTGCCGAGGCCGGCCTCGCCGCCGACGATCACCACCTCTCGACCGTCGCCGGCCGCGACCCGCTTGGCTGCCGCGGCCAACATCGCGAGCTCGGACGCGCGACCCACCACCCCCGCCGCCGGAGCGGTTGCCAACCGCGCCGGCAGCGGCACCCGGTCGGTTGCGACCGTGGCAGTGAGCGGTTCCCAGCGAACCTCCACCGCTGGGACCGGGTCGGGCAGGCCCTTCAGCTCCAGCTCGCCGAGCGGGACGCACTCGAACGCCGCCCGCCGTCCCGCCAACGCGCGCACCACATCCGCGGCCAGCACCTGCCCCGCCTCGCAGCGCGCGCACAACCGGGCGGCCTCGACGACCGAATCACCGAAGAAGTCGCCGTCTTCTTCGACGACCTCGCCGCTGGAGAGTCCGATCCGCAACTCGAACGGGACCTCGCGGGACCGGTTGTCGAGCTCCGTCGCCTGCTGCATCCCGACCGCAGACGCGAGGCCCGAGGACGCGGTCGAGAACGCGACCATCAGCCCGTCGCCCAGACTCTTCACCTCGGTGCCGTCGGCGGCCGCGATTGCCCGCCGCAACACCGAGAAGTGCTCCCGCCGCAGATCATCGGCGTGCTCCGGCGACACCGACGACGCCAACGAGGTCGAGCCCACCAGATCGGTGAACAAGACCGTGACGCTGCGAACGTCTCCCACGCCCGCTCCTACGCCACCGAAACCGTGGACGTCGCCATGCCCGCCTCATCCCTGCCGGCTGCCCGGAGCCTTGGCTCGCCGCCCGAGCTCACCCGCTGGTGGGTCATTATGTCGTTTGAGGCGCGGCCACGCCTTCGGGCAAGCCTGTCGGCGCGTGCCTACGGAGCCGCGAGCGTCGAGCTCGCGGCCTCCCTGTTCGCTACGGCACCGGATCGATGACGGTCGTGGTGCCGGTCGTCTCCAGCTCGTGCATGCGCCTCGCTGCTTCGTTCGCGGCGACGATCAAGAGGTCACTCTCCTCACTGCCGCACCGTGCCGGCGGTGGCTTGCAGTCCGAGACCGCGCGCCCGGGGGGTGTGTGGTCCTTCGCACCGCCGCCTGTGCTCGCCGCCAGCACCGTGGTGCCGGCGCCGAGCGCGAGGGCGACGATCACAACGGGCACCGCGTGTCGCTTACGTAGCCTCATGGTGGTTCCTTTCGTCGAGTCGGCCTTCACGGTGCCCTCGCGTGGTCTCAGCGACGTCTCACTCCGGTATCAGCGCGGTCTCAGTGGCGTTGACCGGTCACAGCCACGGAATGACACTGCGGTCGTGGCGATCGCGGTCTTGGGCCCGCTGGAAGTGGATGGCGATGGGTCGGCTCTCGGGCCACGCGACCGAGTCGTGCTGGCGGTGCTGGCGCTCCGCCCGGGCGAGGTGGTCGGCCCTGACGGGCTGGCCGATGCCCTTTGGGGTGACGAGCCGCCCGCGTCGTGGAGCAAGGTCGTGCAGGGCTGCGTCATGCGTGTGCGCAAGCGGCTCGGATCAGCTGCGATCGAGACGCTGCCCCATGGCTACCGGCTGACGGTGCCGATCGACGCCGTCGACGCGGATCGCTTCGAGCGGCTGCTGGTCCGCGGTCGCGAGCTCATGACACTGGGCGAGCCGGAGCGCGCTTCCTATGTGATCGGTGAGTCGCTGGCGCTGTGGCACGGCCGTGCCCTGGTCGACCTCGAGGGATGGGAGCCGGGGCGCGGTCGAGGCGGCGCGGCTCGAGGAGCTGCGGTTGGAGGCCGAGGAGGCAGGACTCGACGCCTCCCTGCGTGCCGGTCGCCACCGCGACGTGCTCGGCGAGGCGCAGGTGCTGGTCGCAGCGTCGCCCCTTCGGGAGGACCGATGGGCGCTGCTGGCGCTCGCGGAATACCGCTCCGGTCGACAGGGCGATGCACTGCGCACGCTGCATCGTGCCCGCACCGTCCTGGCCGGCGAGCTTGGCGTCGATCCCGGGCCCGACCTGGTCGCGCTCGAGCACGCGATCCTCCGCCAAGACCCGTCGCTGGCGCCCGCGACCGAACCGGCCGCGCCGAGCGAGAGCTGTCCGTACCTCGGTCTGGTGCCCTACGACGTGGGCGACGCCGATGCGTTCTTCGGGCGCGACGCCGACGTGGCTGCCTGCCTGGATCGCCTGGCCACGACAAACGTCGTCGTGGTCGTGGGGCCGTCCGGAAGCGGAAAGTCGTCGTTGGTTCGCGCCGGGATTGCCGTCGCCCTTCAGCGCGACGGTCGATCGGTGACGATCGTCACGCCCGGCGCTCGTCCGACACACGCGCTGACATGCGCTGCGGGAGTCGGTACCGGTACCGGTGCTGGTCGTGGACCAGTGCGAAGAAGCGGTCGCGGTCTGCGACAACGGCTCTGAGCAGGCCGAGTTCTTCGCCGCGTTGGCGGCCCGTGCCGAGCAGGCGCCATTGGTCGTTGCCCTGCGGGCGGATCGTCTCGCGGACGCGTCGCGGCATCCGCCGTTTGCGCGCCTCGTCGAGCGGGGCCTCTACCTCCTCACCGCGATGGACGGTCCGGATCTGCGGGCGGCGATCGAGGGACCCGCGCACCAGGCGGGCGTGCTGCTCGAGCCCGGCCTCGTCGACCTTCTCGTACGCGACGTCGAGGGCGAACCGGGTGCGCTCCCGCTGCTGTCCCATGCCCTGCGCAAGACCTGGGAGGAGCGGGAGGGTCGCACGCTCACGGTCGCCGGCTACCGCCACAGCGGTGGGATCCGAGGGGCCGTGGCTCGGTCGGCGGAGCAGGTGTACACGCTGGCGACCCCGGCGCAGCGCCCGATCCTGCGCGACCTCCTGTTGCGCCTGGTCGTGACGGGTCCCGACGGTGAGCCGCTACGCGTCCGCGTGCCGCGACGTCAGCTTGCGACCGATCCCGAGCACGAGCAGCTCATCGAGCTGCTCGTCGGCGCGCGGCTGTTGACGAGCGACGACGGAGTGGTGCAGCTCGCGCACGAGGCGGTTGCCCGCGCCTGGCCGCGTATGCGCAGCTGGCTCGACGACGACGTGGAAGGCCAGCGCATCCTGCGTCACCTGACCGTGGCTGCCGACGCCTGGGAGGCGATGGGCCACCCCGAGAGCGAGCTGTACCGCGGCGTCCGCCTCACCAATGTTCTCGACTGGCGCGACCGCGCTCGTCCCCGCCTCAGCGGCACCGAGCAATCGTTCCTCGACACCAGTCGCAAGCTGGCCGAGACGGAGCAACGGACGGCCGAGGACCGGGCTCGGTACCAGCTCCGGGTCAACCATCGCCTCCGGTTCCTGGTCGGGGGCGTGGCCCTGCTGCTCGTGGTCGCCCTGATCGCCGCCGGCGTCGCCATCGAGCAACGCGGCGACGCCCGCGAGCAGGCACGCGTGGCCGACGCCGCCCGCCTCATCGAGCAAGCCCGAGGATTGCCGGAAGAAGAGGTGAGCACGGCGCTGCTCCTGGCGCTGGAATCGCGCCGCCTCGAGCCGTCGGACGCCGCCGACGCTGCCGTCGAGGCCGTGCTGACGCACGTCCCGCCCGGGGTCGAGCGGATCGTCAACGCTCCCGGCGTACGTTCAGCGGCGTGACCAGCTCGAGTCCCGACGGAAGCCTCCTCGCTGTCCCCGACGGCAACGGCGACGTTCGACTCATCGAACTGGCGTCCGGGCGAAGCATCCGGACCCTCACGGGCAGCAGTCACGGAGCGCTGAACGTCACTGCGTTCTCGCCCGACGGTCGTCGGGTGATGGGCGGAAGCGGCGACGGCGTCGTCCGCATCTGGGATGTTCGCACCGGGAAGCTCCGTTCGGAGCTGCGCACCGGCGACGGAACCGCGTGGGGGGTCTTCGACCCGACCGACGCCACGCGGGTCTTCACCGCCAGCGCCGATCAGGTCGTCCGCTGGGACGTCTCGGCGCCGCAGCGCCCGGTCCGCGTGGGCCCGATCCTCACCTTCCCCCACGCCTTTCGCGGCATCACCGTGCTTTCCATCAGCGACGACGGTCGGCGCCTCGCGACCGGCGGATTCGGCAACGCCGGAACGTTCGTCTGGGACACCGAGTCCGGGACGTTGATCGCCGAGCACGGCGGTCGGCCGGGCCCGTTCACTCCGGACGGCTCCACGCTCGCGCTCGTGCATGCCGACCGCGTCGAGTTCGTCGACGCAGCGACGGGTGCGGTGCAGGGACCGGCGATGGGCGGCTTCACGAGCGCCAACCCCGCGGTGGTCATGAGCCCGGACGGGCACCGGGTCGCGGTTGCCGACGTCATCGAGTCCAGCGTCCGGGTCTTCGATCGCCGCAGTGGCGAGCAGCTCGGGCCACCACTGACGTACTTCGGCGGCGTCCGTGGCCGGTTCGGTTCCTCGACCGCGAGCGGCTGCTGGTCAAGGGCACCGAGGAAGCGGTCGTGTGGCGCTACGCCGATGCCGACGGGCCGCTGACGACGCTGCTCGACGGCGGTCACCGGGGCGTGAACTTCGCGCAGTTCACCCCGAACGGAGCCGAGGTCGTGACCGCGGGCGCACGGGACGGTCAGCTGCTCCGCTGGCGCGCTCGCGACGGCCGTCCCCTCGGCGCGCTGCTGGACGCACCATACGAGCCCCCGGGAGCGGGTCTTGCCCTGAGCAGCGACGGCCACATCGCCGCCTTGGCGCGCGCCGACGGCACCGTCGAGCTCTGGAACCGCGCCACGGGACGACTGCTCACATCGTTCGCCACCGGTCAGGAAGCAGGTGGAGGGGTTCATGTCGAGTGGAGTCCCGCCGGGCCGGTGCTGGCGACCACGGCGTCGGCGGATCTCTCGGTCGTGCTCTGGGACGTCAGTGATCTGCGCCATCCGACCGTCAAAGCCCGCGTCCACGCGGGCGAGTTCCCGGGCGCCAGGGTGAACTTCTTCGCGAGGTTCAGCCCCGACGGGCGCACGCTCGTGGTCGGCAACGGGGTGCTGATCGGGCGGGGGACGCTCACCTTCATCGACACAGCCGACGGGCAGGTGTTGCGCGAAGTTCGCATGCAGAATGTCGCCGACGCCGCGTTCTCCCCCGACTCGAAGACGGTGGCCGTCGGCGGCGCCCAGGCGGCGCTGATCGATGTCGCCACTGGCGAGACCATCGCCATCAACGCGACGGAGCACTTTTCCACCGTTGCGTTCGCACACGGTGGGCGGTGGCTGGTGACCGCGCGCTTCCCGGACGAGTCGTTGCCGTTGTCGTTCCTGGGCCAGGAGGGCACCGCTGCTCCCACGACCGCGGCCTCACAGGTCGTGGTCGAGCTCTGGGATGCCACGTCGCTCCGCCCGGTCGGCGAGCCGATCACCGTGCCCGATCACTTGGTGTGCTGCGGCAGACCCAACCCAGACGGCACGAAGATCGTCACTGGCGAGTTCGCGGATCCGGCAACGCCCGACGCAAGCACCGCCGCGAGACTCTGGGAGCTCGATCCACAACGGTGGGCGGAGCTCGCGTGCGAGATCGCCGGCCGGAACCTCACACGCGACGAATGGTCCTACTACCTGCCTGGCCATGACTTCCGCACGACGTGCGGACAGTGGCCGGCCGGCAGGTAGACCTTCAAGCCGTGTCTCGACTGGGCTGGTAACTCAGAGCCACCGCCCCCGACTGGAACTCCTTGCGCCCCACGAGGTTCAACTCGAGCCGCTCGCGCAGGCCGGCGAGCAACGTCGGCCCGTGGCCGGCCAGGACGGGGTGCACGACGAACTCATACTCATCGATCAATCCCAGGTCGGCCAACGCCAGCGGGAGGGTCAGGCCCGCCACCGCCAGGCCGGTGCCCGGCTCCCGCTTCAGCTGCTGAACAGCTTCCCCCAAGTCACCCCGCAGGAACTCCGCGTTCCAGTCGACCCGGTCCAGGGTGCTCGACACCACGTACTTCTTGGCCCCGTCGATCGTCCGGGCGAAGGGGATCATCCAATCAGCCATCCAGTCAGGCCACGATCCCGTCGCCGGCGGCCGCCACGCTTCCTCCATCATCTCGTAGATGACCCGGCCAAAGAGCAGGGCATCGGCTCGTGCCAGCTGGTCGGCCCAATAGCGATGCAACTCCTCGTCCGGGCTCACCGCTTGGTGATCGCAGCAGCCGTCGAGGGTGACGTTGATCGAGTATCGGAGCGGTCTCATGGGTTGCTCTCCCTTGCTGCGGGCGCAGGCACCTGGCGGACCGTCATCAGACCGCCGCCGCCGCCATTTCTCATCGGTGGCCGCTGGCCGTGGGTCATTTGGCTTCCGGGTCTACGTGGACCATCCCGCGAACCTTCCCGCGTCTCGTGCAAGGAATCACCCCCCTCGGGCGCCTTGAGATGAGCAGCGCTGCGTCGTGCCTGACGCAGCTCGGAGTCTCCGAGGTGTCAGCGTCAGCTCCTCGCGCGCCGCCTGCCAGGTGGCCAGGTCGACGACGGGCGGCTGGCCGGGGAGGTTGTTGCTCGCGTTGCCGGGCTTGGTCGCCATGGGTCCTCCGCGGTCGCGCTCGCGCGCTCCGTACAGCGCTGTCAGTTGAGACGACGCAAGGCAACGAGACTCATCGATGCGAGTGCCAGTGCTCAAGATCTCGACAGGCGGGGTGCTTCGAAGTCGGTGTTGTCGATGACGATGTCCGCGAGCCCCACGGGATCGACTTCGTCGATGTAGATCGCCTCGGCTGCTTGGTAGCGATCACGGTGGAGAGCCTCGGCGGACTCCGCGCCGCCCTCCATCTCGGTGTCTCGGGCGATGCCACGTGTCAGCGAGACATCGGGGTCGACGTGCACCCAGATCCGCAAGTCCCAGTCGCGGTTGAGCTCGGGCCGAAGTGCGAACACCCCGTCGACGACGAGCACGCCGTCAGCAGGGAGATCGGCGACGGTTGCCGAGTGATCGATCTGCGTCAGCGGGTCGATGCTGCACAGCACGACCCGGCCCGAACCCTCGGGGCCGGAGGGCTCGAGCAGCAACCGTCGTATCGCCTCGACGTCGAACGCGTTGCGGTAGTAGCCCGCGCCGGAGACTCGGTCGTAGCGGTCCGCCTCACGCCAGGGCCGCTTGAAGTCGTCGAGCGACGCGCGCATCGCGACGCGCCCTCGCTCCGCGAGCCGCTGAGCGAGCTCGTGTCCGAGGCTCGTCTTGCCCGCAGCGGTTCGCCCGTCGATCGCGACTCGGACGCGGCGATCACCGAGTGCGAGGACTGCGGCTTCGATGTGATCGAGCACTGCCGCGCGCGCGGTGCCCGCGGGGGGTGGCATCGGTTGTTGCCACGACGAGACCGAGAACCGCACGTGCGTACTCATCGCCTGGTCGGAGTCAGCGGTTCCCGAGTGCCATCGGTGCCACCGGAATGTTGTCGGGTCGCCAGACACGAGCACCGAGGTGGACCAGCTCTGATCCCGGAGGACACCAGCGAGCGTAACCCCGGTCGGTGTGGAACGCGCGCGGCTCTCGCCGCCGTACGATCGTCGGCCGATGGTCTCGACCCAGTCGCGCAACCCGCACGCCGGCATCCCGTTCACGGCCGAGGACGACGAGATCGCCGCCGCCCTCGACGAGGTGAACGTCCCGGCGCTGCTGTGCTCGCTGGTGCACATGACCGGCGACCCGGCGTGGGTGCGCGGACTCGCGCTGCCCCAGCTGGCGTCCGCGATGGACTACCAGTGCGGCCTGAGCGCCGACGAGCAGGCCGACATCCGACGTCGCGCCCTCCCTGCGGTCGTCGCCTATCGCGACGGCGGGTGCGTTCCGCAGCCACTGTCGCGGGACGTCCTCCTCGAGATGATGTCGTTCCTCGCCGGCAAGCCCCTCGAGGGCCGAATCGTCGAGATGCTCTTCGAGGACATGCAGTTCGACGGCGCAGATTCGCGCGCGATCACCTGGGGTGACGAGATCCCTGCCGACGTGAAGGCGGCGTCACCCGTGGTCGTCATCGGTTGCGGCGAGTCGGGGATCCTCGCCGGGATCCGGCTGGCGCAAGCGGGCCTGCCGTTCACGATCCTCGAGAAGAACGACGGGCCGGGCGGCACGTGGTGGGAGAACCGCTACCCGGGCGCACGCGTCGACGTCGGCAGCCACCAGTACTGCTACTCGTTCGAGCCCGCCGACCACTGGAGCGAGTACTACTGCCAGCAGCCGGAGCTGCGCGACTACTTCGTCCGGGTCGTCGAGAAGTACGACCTCGCGCGCCACTGCCGGTTCGGCACGACCGTCAACGAGGTCCGTTGGGACGATGCGGACGCCTGCTGGCACGTCGAGATCGTCGATCCCGACGGGAGCGCGGAGACGCTCGACGCGCGGTTCGTCATCAGCGCAGTCGGTTCGCTGAACCTCCCGCACCTGCCCGAGATCCCGGGCATGGAGACGTTCGCCGGTCCTGTCGTTCCACTCGGCGCGCTGGCCCGACGACCTCGACATCACCGGCACGCGCTTCGCGCTCATCGGCGCGGGGGCGAGCGGCTTCCAGATCGCGCCGACGATCGCGGACGACGTCGCGCAGCTCACGATCTACCAGCGCACCGCGCAGTGGATGTTCCCGAACCCCGTCTACCGCGCGCAGGTGCCGACCGGCGACCAGTGGGCGCAGCGCCACCTGCCGTTCTACGGCCGCTGGTTCCGGTTCCTCATGACCTATCCGGGAATGTCGATGGGCGTCGCGCCGTACCGGATCGACCCCGACTATGCCGACGGCGACGGGCGGTCGGTCAACGAGGTCCACGCCGTGAGGGCCGAGGGGCTCGAGGCGTGGATCCGCACGCAGCTCGACGGCCGGCCCGACCTCGTCGAGAAGTCGATGCCCGACTACCCCGCGATGGGCAAGCGGATCCTGCAGGACGACGGCTCCTGGCTGGCGTGCCTGCGCGAGCCGCAACGTCGAGCTGGTGCGCACCGGCATCGAGCGCATCGTGCCCGAGGGCGTCGTCACCGTCGACGGCGTGCTGCGCGAAGCCGACGTCATCTGCTACGCCACCGGGTTCCGGCACAACGAGTTCCTCGCGCCGATGGAGGTGCACCGGGCGCGGCGGGATGTCGCTGCGCGAGCAGTGGGGCGACGAGCCGACCGCGTACCTCGGCGTCACCGTGCCCAACTTCCCGAACCTGTTCTGCCTCTACGGGCCGGGGACGAACCTCGCGCACAGCTCGAGCCTGTTCTTCCACTCCGAGTACCAGATGAGCTACGCGCTGGAGGCGATCCGGCTCGTGCTCGAGCTCGGGCGCGCGCAGCATCGAGGTGCGCGAGCGACGTGCACGACGCGTACGCCGAGTGGCACCAGGACGAGATCAGCCAGCTCGTGTGGGCGCACCCGTCGATCGCGCACAGCCACTACAAGAACCCGGCCGGCAAGGTGTACACGCTGTCGCCGTGGCCGATCGACCAGTACTGGGAGCTCACCCGTCACGTCGACCCGGGCGACCATCGCCTGGACTGACGGCCGCGCGCCGGGCGGACTCAGCCGCTCCCGACCGAGCGTGCCGCGTCGTCAGTCCTCGGGGAGTGCGGCGAAGTCCTTCTTGGCGGTGCGGTACCAGCCCATCCCCGAGATCGGGTGCTTCCAGCGGCCCTTCATGTCGTTGCGGGCCGGCTCGTGGGCGGTGTCACCGCCGGCGACCATGTCCTTGAGGTGCTGGTCCTGGGCCTTGATCACCTCGTCGGCCGTCGAACCACGGTGGGGGTGGTCGCAGGGCCCACCGAGCTGCTTGCACGTCATCGTCTTCATCGCCATCACCTTCGCTGGCATCGTCTGACCCTCTTTCAGAACGGTAGTGGTACTCTTGAATTGAGAGTGCTACTATCACTTACGTGCCGGAGGATGTCAAGCGCGACGAACCGACCCAGCGGAGGCGTGGGCAGGCCCGCACCCGGCTCGCTCGACGAGCCGTCGTCACCGCAGCCCGATCGCTGTTCCTCGAGCGCGGGTATGCGGCGACGACCATCGAGGCGATCAGCAACCTCGCCGACGTCCCGCAGGCGACCGTCTACCGGCTCTTCGCCTCGAAGCTCGGCATC
Source organism: uncultured Acidimicrobiia bacterium (assembly GCA_963731815.1). GTDB lineage: Bacteria > Actinomycetota > Acidimicrobiia > IMCC26256 > PALSA-555 > DATBSK01. Next base: position 172,826 of record CAVSWW010000012.1, read on the forward strand.
CTCAAGGCGCTGCTCGACACGTCGATCGCCGGCGACGATCAGCCGCTCGCCGTGCAGGAACGCCCGAACGTCGCTGCGCTGTTCGAGGAGTCGGACCCGGACGAGCTCCTCGCCGGGTTCGCCGGCGTCACGACCGCGATCAACGTACGGACCAGCGACGTCTACCGCGTGCTCGTGAACGCCGCCGATTCGGACGCCGGAGCAGCCGAGCTGCTCACCGAGATCCAACAGCAGCGCAGCCGAGGGCAACGCCAGATCGCGCGCGCGCTCGCTCGCAGCAGCTCATTGCGCGAAGGCCTCAAGGAGCAGGACGCGATCGATCGGATCCACGCGCTCATGTCTCCCGAGGTCTACCGACTCCTCGTCGTCGACCAGAGCTGGGCACCCGAGAAGTACCAGCAGTGGCTCGCGACCACGCTCGTCCAGCAGCTGACGTGAGTCGGCCGCTCAGCCGGCGGCGATGCAGAACTCGTTGCCGTCCGGGTCGGTGAGCGTGACCCAGTGGAAGTCGCCGGCGTTGCGCTTGCCGAGGCTCGTCGCGCCGGCATCCACCCAGGCGGCGACCTCGGCGTCGAGGTCGCCGTCGGTGTGCACGTCGAGGTGCACCTTGTTCTTGCCCGGCGTCGGCTCTTCGACCTTCTGGAACGCGAGCTGCGTCGGCAGAGAACCGCCCGCCACGAGCAGGAAGAAGCCGTCCATGTTGGCGATGATCTCGGCACCGAACCGCTCGGCCCACCAGCGCGCCAGCGGCTCGGGGTCGGTGCTGTCGAACGTGATGGACGCGATGCTCAGGGACACGCGGCCGGATCGTATCGGGCCCTCGCGCTGACACGCCTCGATACCCTCTCGTCCTATGGCGGCCACCCCACCGACGTTCGGCGAGCTCGGGTTCTACGGGCTCGCTGGGCAACCGAAGTCGCCCCGCGACCTGATCGCCGAGGTACAGGGCGGCGAAGCCGCCGGGTTCGGCACGGTCTTCCTGTCCGAGCGCTTCAACATCAAGGAGGCGTCGACCCT
>CAVSWW010000013.1:0-22922 GCA_963731815.1 uncultured Acidimicrobiia bacterium
CGGCGGCGGCCATGTCCTCGATGCCGTAGAAGAGGATCGGCTTGTTGGCGACCGGCACGAGTTGCTTCGCGCTCGTGTGCGTGATCGGTCGCAGGCGCGTGCCGGCCCCGCCGGAGAGGATGAGACCCTTCATCGGAGCGACCGAGTCTATGTCCGGGTCGTCGATCGCTCCGGAGGCGGTGCCTGGATGGCGACCAAGCTCATGCCGTCGACGGGAGCTCGCGAGTTCGTCGCCGCGCTCGCTCCGCACGTCGACGAGGGATGGCGGCGCTCGCTCATGCGCGGTCAAGCCGAAGAGCGAGTTCGGTTCCAGCGACGTGGGGCCCCTGCCACTACTCTCCGAATCGTATGGGCGACCTCGGGAGTCGTTGTCTGAGCGTCGTCATGCCCTGCTACAACGAGGCGACACCTGAGGAGATCGTCGGCCAGGTGCTGGCCTCGCCGTACGTCCAGGAGCTCATCGTCGTCGACGACGGCTCGACCGACGGCACCCGCGACGTCCTTCGGAGCATCGACGACCCGCGGATCCGCGTCTTCGTGCAGCCGATCAACCTCGGCAAGGGCGCGGCGCTGCGGCGGGGCTTCCAGGAGGCCACCGCGCCGTACGTGATCGTCCAGGACGCCGACCTCGAGTACGACCCGGCCGAGTACGCCACGGTCGCTCGGCACCGCTGCTCGCGGGGACGCCGACGTCGTCTACGGCTCGCGGTTCCTCGGCGGTCGCCCGCACCGCGTCCTCTACTACTGGCACTCGGTCGGCAACCGGTTCCTCACGACGGCGTCGAACATGTTCACCAACCTCAACCTCACCGACATGGAGACCTGCTACAAGGCGTTCCGCCGCGAGGTCATCCAGTCGATCGAGATCGAGGAGGACCGGTTCGGGTTCGAGCCCGAGATCACCGCCAAGATCGCCGCGGCGGGCTGGCGCATCTACGAGGTCGGGATCTCGTACTCGGGCCGCACCTACGCCGAGGGCAAGAAGATCGGGTGGACGCGACGGCGTCCGCGCGATGTACGGCATCGTGCGCTACTCGAACGGCGTGGAGCGCCGCGACCGGCGAGTCGATCGCCCCGGGCCGAGCGGCCGCCGGCCGAGTTCGACGACTCCGATGCCGAGCTCTCCGAGTCGCTCGACTCGCTCGAGGAAGCCGACAACTACGCCGACTGGATCTACCGACTGATCGAGCCGCACCTCGGCAGCGCGGTGCTCGAGATCGGTGGCGGGCCACGGCGAGCTCACCGAGCGGCTGCGCCGCGGCGCCGGGTGACCGCGACCGACCTCTCGAAGCGCTGCGTCGACGCAGCTCGCAGACCGCTACGCGGGTCAGCCGACGTCGAGGTGCTGCAGGCCGACGTCGCGGCGCTCGGCGACGCGAGCGACCGGACGTTACGACTCCGTCGTGCTCATCAACGTGCTCGAGCACATCGACGACGACGTGCGACGCGCTGGCGCGACCTGCGCGAGCTGCTCAAGCCCGGCGGGCGGCTGCTGCGTCTTCGTGCCCGCGTTCGAGGGGCTGTACTCGCGACTTCGACCGCCGCATCGGCCACCGCCGCCGGTACCGGCGCGCGCAGCTCGTCGACGGCGTCCGACCGGGCCGGGCTCGAGGTCGCTCGACGCGCGCTACGTGAACACGGTCGGTGCGCTCGCCTGGTGGCTGCTTCGCCCGCCAGCTCCGGCGCAGGCCCACCGAGCGCAGGGCGGTCGCAGCTCTACGACCGGATCGCGGTCCCCCGGATCCGTCGGCTGGAGGAACGCCGCGCGCGCCCGGTTCGGGCAATCGGTTTTGCTCGTCGCGCGCCGTCCCGATACGGGAGCGTGACCTCGGGGCGAAGGGTCGCGGCTGCGCTCGGCGCGGTCGTGCTCGGTGTGCTCGCCGGAGCCGGCCTTTGGGTGCGCTTCGTCTACGACGAGACGCCAGGCTCGCATCGCGTCGCGATCGTCACGACGCGTGGCAACGAAGGTGTCGTCGCCTTCACGATCGACCGCTACGCCAACTCGCCCGTGCCCGTCTCCGACGTGATCACGTCTGGCGACTGGCGCGAGCGTCCGCCCGGGACGTTGCGGACTCGGTCGGCCGGCGCGGTCGCGATCTATGAGGGCGCCGTCGACGAGACCGTGACGATCCGGCTCGTCACCGGACCAAGCGGCGGGGAGGCGCGCGTCGTCCGCGACGGTGACCCAGGGCCCGCCTTCTCGCTGGCGTCGCCCGAACGGAGCTCGCGCGACGTCGTGCTCCGCTTCGGTGCCTCCGTCCAGGGCGCGTCGTGGGCGCTGCTCGCGCTGATGATCGCCGTGAGCGTGGTGGTCACCGGCGCGGCCGCCTGGGCGATGGTGCAGATCGGGCGCCGGCGCGGCGGCATGACCGAGCTCGCGGTGCTCGGAGTCAGCACGCTCGTCGGCGCGCTCGTCGTGGTCGCGCGCTCGTCGCCGGTCGTCGTGCGCGAAGCCGGTGGCGTACTCGAGGTGCTCGACCAACTCGGGCTCTGCGTCGCGGTCGCGGTCGCGGTGGCGCTCCTGGCGGCGCTGGTGCTCGGCGTGCGCCCACCCGCGCCGCCCGTGTGGGTCACGCATCCACAGACCGCCGGTGACCGATGGCGTGTCACGGCTCTGCTCGCGTCCGTGCCCGCCGTCGGCTGGCTCGGCCTCCACCTCCTCTCTGGCCCGGGTTGATGAACCCCGACATGGTCGTGCAATGGCTGGAGCTCGACCGGGGGAATCTCGACGACTGGCACCCGTACCTCGTCGCCGTCGCAGTCGGTGTCCTGCGCCATGTCGTCGACTCACCGGCGCTGCCCGTGCTCCTTCAGATCGTGGGGGCATCGTTGCTCGTAGGCCGGATCGCGGCGTGGACGGTCTGGCGGGGCCGGTCGCCGTGGATCGCCGCGGCATTCCTCGTGCTCCTGCCCGTGCTGCCGCCCACCGGTCTGTTCACCATCACCCTGTGGAAGGACACCGCCTTCGGGCTCGCACTCGTCGGACTCGTGCTCGTCGCGTGGCGGGTCGTCGACACCAAGGGGGAGTGGCTGCGCGACTGGCGCAACGTCGTGCTGTCCGTGCTCACAGTGTTGGGGCTCTCGCTGACGCGTCACAACGGGTGGCCCGTCGCCCTGGTGACCTTCGGCGTGCTGCTCCTCGCATACCGCGGGTGGTGGCGACGGTTCGCGATCGTCGCGGGCACATCGGTCGTCATTGCGCTGATCGTGCAGCTCCCGCTCGCGTCGATCCTCGACGTCCGAGCGAACCGGACGCAGAGCATCATCTACGTCCAGCACATCGCGAACCATGTGAACCGGGGTACCGAGCTCGACGGATCGGATCGGCGGCTGCTGCGGAGCATCTATCCACTCGATCGCACGTGGCCGTACAGCTGCTTCTCGATCCAGCCGACGTGGTCTGGGCCCGGCTCGATCCCGCTCGGGCGCTTCACCGACAAGGAAGCCGAGTTGCGATCGCTCGCTCTGCGGCTTGCGCTGCGCAACCCGGGTGCCGAGCTCGATCACCTCGCGTGCGCGAGCGAGCTCGTCTGGAGCCCTGGCGACGACGGCCACGTCACGTACTTCCTCGAGTGGAGCAACACCGCGGGGCACGTCGACTACATCCCACGGATCGACGAGGAAACGCCGACCGAGCAGACGGCGTCGCCGCGAGCGATCAATCGCATCTTCGACGTCGTCACCGACGTGTTGCCGATCTGGGCGATCCGGCCCGCGCTCTTCCTCTACGTGTTCCTGCTCGCGGCTGCGTTCGCGTGGTGGCGCCGTCGCTCGTGGGGCATCGTCTGGATCGTGATCCCGGTGATCACGCAGTCGATGCTGCTTGCCGTGCTCACGCTCGTGCAGGATGTGCGCTTCCAGTACGGCGTGATGATGACAGCCGTCGCGCTGGTCCCCGCACTGCTCACGGTCGCAAAGCGGTCAGGGCCGGAGGACGATCTGCCGCTCCGCTGGGCACGCCCCTCGCTGTCGGCGCCTCCTCCGGAAGTTCCCCCTGCTCCGGCTCTTTCGACTTCGTCAACGACTTCGAAGGTGTGATCGCGTCCCTGCCCCGACGTGCGCGCGCCGCGACGACGGCCGCGAGCACCGCGGCGACGATCCCGAGCACGATCTGGAAGAGCTCGAACCGATACTCGCCGAGCGGCGCCGCGAACACGAGTACGAGCTGGAGGGCGATCTGGAGGGCGAGCAGCGTCGCGCCGAAGACGCGCAGCCGCGGGTCGAGAGCGATGATGAGCCCCGCGGAAAGGAGCCCGAGCACGAGGTAGATCCAGGCGCGATGCAGGCCACCGCCGAACCCCTCGACGCCGCTGTCGAACGCGCGGAGGTAGTCGCCGCGCAGGTCGTTGAGGTTGGTGAAGTGCTGGGCAAGCTCTGGTGACCCCTCCCAGTCGAGGTCGTCGGACGTCGCGTACCAGGCGCCTGGAATCGCGTCGCCGATTCCAAGCAGCCGCCGGGCGAGGTCGAGACGCTCGGCTGCGTAATCGAATGGGTGGTCGGTGATCATCTCGATCCACGCGTCGCGTAGCACGCGCGTCCGCTTGCCCGAGCCTGCGTACGGCCGGTAGTCGACGGGCGGGTCATCGCGGAAGAGAACGGCGCCGACCTGACCGGAAACCCACAGCCGGCGCACGTCGTCGAGCTGCCCGCGAGGCAGGAGCGACGGTGGGACCTGCGACTCGTCGAGGCGGAGCGAGACCGCGAGCACGTCCTGGTAATAGAGGACCTGTTCGGGCGAGACATCACGCTGCACGGTCACCACGTGCGCTGCGCGCTGCAGCCCGAGACCCACGACGACCGTCAACACGCCGGCGCCGATCACCCACAACCAACGGTGCCGGACCTCTCTGATCAGGAGCCACGCACCGACGCCGCCAGCGACAGCGAGCACCGGGAAGCCGTTCTGGCGCGCATCCGCCGCGAACCACGCGGTCACGAGCGCGGTCGACACGAGCGGGCGTGCCCACCGCGGGCGGATCGATGCCCAGCCGAGCGACGCGAGCATGGTGAGCACCATCGCCAAGAACCAGATGTCGCGGCCGACCCATCCGAGGAGCCCGTACACGGGAGCGAACACGACGGTCGCCGCGGTCGCGACGAGCGCCCACCGGCGTGGGAGTGCGAGCCGGTAGATCGCGAGGAGCGCCACCACGACGACGACGGTCGTGCCGACCAGCACGGTCGCGGGCGGCAGCCCGAACCACTCGAGCAGCCGCCAGCACGAGACGAGGATCGGCGAGTACCAGTCGTCGACCTCCCCGCGCTGCACCATCTTGTACATCGCCTGCGAATCGACCGTGAAGATGCCGGGCCAGACCGGCACCACGACGATGCCGACGATGGCGACGACACTGGCGGCCTCGGCTCCGAACCGACGGAGCAACGAGGCGGCCTTCATTGGTTCGGGTGAGGAGGCGCCGCGACCTTCTCCTCGTGGTACTCCTCGTCGACGTTGACGTCCCAGACGTCGTGGTGGGCTCCGAAGATGTTCTCGACGGACAGCATCGCGGTGAACATCGAGTGGTCCTGGTTGTTGTAGCGGTGCATGCCGTTGCGCCCGACCGGATGCACGTTCGGCGTGTGCTCACCGATCCACTTCGCGAGCTGCGCGACGTTCTCCTTGTAGACCGCGTCGTACATCGGGTACGCCTTCGGCATCCGCACGACGAACCCCGTCTCGACGACCGAGGGATCGTCGAGCAGGCCGATCTCCTGCAGCTCGCGCTTGCCCTGCGCGATGAGGTCCTCGTCGGCCTTGGTCCACATGTGGTCGCCCTCCGTCACGAAGAACTCGAGGCCGAGGCAGGTGCGCCCGTCCTTCACCATGTACGGCGACCACTGGCCGAAGTTCTGGATCCGGCCCACCTCGACCGACGCGTCGTTGATGTAGATCCAGTTGTCGGGGAACCCGGCCGATTCGGGCACGACGAGCGCCACCGTGATGAAGTCGCGGTAGCGCAGCCCGTCGGCCGCGGCGATGACGTCGTCGGGTGGCGGCGGGTCCATCGAGCGCAGGAGCGCACCGATCGGCATCGACGAGATGACGTCGGTGCACTCGTAGCGGGTGGGTGCGCCGCCGGTGACGGCGGTGACCGCCGTCGCCTTGCCGCCGCTGTGCTCGATCTTCGTGACGGTGGCGTCGAAGACGATCTTCGTCCCCTGCGCCGTCACGATCTCCGCGCAGCGCTCCCACATCATCCCGGGGCCGTACTTTGGGTAGTTGAACTCCTCGATCAGGCTCGTGACCTGCTTCGACTTCGAGGCGCTCTTCCGCACCCGCTTGGGCTTGACCGCCTCCCAGACGGCACGGAACAGCGACAGGTTCTTGATGCGCTGGGCGCCCCAATCGGCCTGGATCTCGGTGCAGGGGACGCCCCAGACCTTCTCGCTCTGCGTCTTGAAGAAGTGGCGGTACAGGCGCCAGCCGAACCGCGAGGCCACGAACCCCTCGAGCGTCGACTTGTCCTTCGGCGGGTGGATGCGCACCCACAGGTACGAGCCCACGCAGCGCACCGCCTCGATCGGACCGAGGTTCTTCGAGCGCGTTCGTCGCCGAGATCGGGTAGTCGTAGAACTTGCCCTGGTAGTAGATGCGGCTGAGCCGCGGCCGCTTCAGGAAGTCGTCGGGGCCGAGGATCTCGAACCACAGGTCCTCGACCGGTTGCACCTTCGTGAAGAAGCGGTGCCCGCCGATGTCGAACCGCCAGCCGTCGGCGGTCGCGGTGCGGCTGATCCCGCCGACGACCGTGTCGGACTCGAGCACCGTGCTCGGCACGCCACGCTTGTTGAGGACGTAGGCCGCCGTGAGGCCGGCGGGCCCGGCCCCGATGATCACGATCTTGTGGTCGTCAGGCATCGGCCTAGCGTGCCACGCGCTCGTCGTCCGACGCCGTGTCGAGGGAATGACGCCCGACCTTCACGGGGTGGTCGGCGCGGGCGAGCAGCTCCCGATCGCCGCCCGAGTCGCCGTATGCCCACACGGTCATCGCGCGCCCTGCCAGCCACTCGTCGAGACGGCGGACCTTCTCGGCGTGGCGGACGTTGGGGCCGTCGAGGCGACCCGTGAGGTGACCGTCGTGCGTCTCGAGCCGGGTGCCCAGGGCGGCGTCGAACCCGAGCTCGGTGGCGATCGGTGCGAGGTAGCACTCGAACGACGCCGAGCAGATCACCCGCTGGTGCCCCTGCTCGGCGTGCCACTCGGCTCGCGCGACGACGTCGTCTCGAAGGTGGTGCGCGAGCACGTCGGTCGCGAACCGCCGCGACGCGTCGTCGAGCTCCTGCTCGGAGCGACCGGTGAGCACACGTGCGAGCCGGGCCTTGACCGCGTCGCGGCGAGCGCGCGCGAGATCGGGGAACGACGCGGCGAGCGCACACGTCGAGCGCGCTGCGCCCGGCGACCGCGATGAGGAAGGGGAGGACGTTGTCGCGGGTCGACAGGGTCTTGTCGAAGTCGAACACGGCGACGCCCGACGTGGGCTCGGCACTCACAGCGGCAGCTTGCGGAACACCGCACGCGGCGCGTGTCGCAGCACCGACATGACCACTCGGAGTGCGGGCGGCACCCAGATGACCTCGCTGCCGCGCTCGACGCCACGCACGATCGCGTCGGCGACGGCCTCCGGTGTCGTCGCGAGGGGAGCGGCATCGAGTCCTGCGGTCATCTTCGTGTGCACGAAGCCGGGCCGGACGATCAGGACGCGTACGCCCGACCCGACGAGGCTGTCGCCCATCCCCTGGAAGAGCGCGTCGAGACCGGCCTTCGACGAGCCGTAGACGAAGTTGGACCGGCGCGCCCGCTCGCCGGCGACCGACGACAGCACGACGATGATCCCGTGGCCCTGCTCGCGCAGGCGGTTCGCGAGCGGCACGCTGACCGACACGGCGCCGAGGTAGTTGACCCGCGCGATCTCGGCCGCGACAGCCGCGTCACGCTCGGCCTCGGCCTGGTCGCCCAGCACGCCGAACGCGACGAGGACGAGATCGAGGTCACCGACGCGCTCGATGACGTCGTCGATCAGGCCAACGTGGGTGTCCGTCGCCTCGGCGTCGAACGCCACCGTCTCGACGCGGGTGGCGCCGAGGGCCAGCAGCTCCTCGGCGGCCGGCGCCAGCTTCTCCGGCTCGCGTCCGGCGAGCACGATCGTCCGCGTGCGGTTCGCGACGAGGCGCCGCAGCGTCGCGAGCGCGATCTCCGACCCGCCGCCGAGGACCAGGACGGTCTGGACACCGCCGAGCGCGTCCTGCACGTCAGATCTCGAGACGGCGCGCGAGGTCGGACTGGAGCACTCCCGAGGGGTCGACGCGAGCACGCAGCTCGCGGAACCGGTCGAGGTCGGGGTACATGCGGGGCAGCAGCTCCGGGGGGAGCCGTGAGTCCTTCGCCAGGTAGACGCGGCCACCCGCCTCGACGACGAGGCGGTCCAGGTCGTCGAGCACCGGCGCGAGGCCGCGCACCGACGCCGGGAGGTCGAGCGCGAGCGTCCAGCCCGACATCGGGAACGAGAGCGGACCGGGGTTGCCGGGGCCGAAGCGCTTGAGCACCGCGAGGAACGACGCGCACTGCTCCTGCGCGAGCCGCTCGAACGTCGCGCGGACGGTCTCGGTCGCCTCGTCGGGCACGACGTACTGGTACTGGAGGAACCCGCGACTCCCGTAGAGGCGGTTCCAGCCGCGGACGCCATCGAGCGGATGGAAGAACGTCCCGATCGTCTCGAGGTGCCCGGTCTGGTGCAGCGGCGCCTTGCGGTACCAGAGCTCGTTGAACGCACGGATCGAGAAGCGGTTGAGCAGCCCGTTCGGTGCCCACGGCGGCGCGGCGAGCAGCGTGCGCGGGGCGAAGTGCAGCGGGTCGAGGCGCGCGCGCTCGGGGAGCGCATCGACTGGCGCGTGGTCGCCACGCGTGCAGCACACCGCGCCCCAGCGACGCGCCGGACGCGAGGCAGTCGACCCACGCGGCCGAGTAGTGATAGCGGTCGTCACCTTCGACCATGCGCTGCATGAGGTCGTCGAGGTCGGACACGCGCTCGTTGTCGACGAGCAGCATCGACGTCTCGATGGGGAGGAGCCGCAGCGTCGCCTCGCTGATCACACCCGTCAGTCCCATGCCGCCTGCCGTGCCCCAGAACAGGTCGGGGTCGTGCTCGGGACCGACGACGAACGTCCCCTTCGGCGCGTGGAGCGTGAACGACTCGATGTGGTTGGCGAAGCTGCCGTCGACGTGATGGCCCTTGCCGTGGATGTCGGCCGCGATCGCGCCGCCGACCGTGACGAAGCGCGTCCCCGGGGACACGACGAAGAAGCCGAACGGCACGAGCAGGCGCATCAGCGCGTCGAGGCTCACGCCGGCGTCGACGCGGATCACGCCGCGTGCAAGGTCGAAGTCGCGGATCGACGCCAGTGTCGTCGCGTCGACGACGGTGCCGCCGGCGTTCTGCGCGGCGTCGCCGTACGAGCGCCCGAGCCCGCGTGCGACGAGCCCGCGGCGCCCCGCGCTCGAGCAGCGCGTCGATGCCCTCGATCTCGTCGGGGGTCACGACGCGCGCCGCGGTGGGCGCGGTGCGCCCCCACCCGGTCAGGAGCCGGTACGTGCCGTCCTCGTGCTCAGGCATTCACGCCGATGGCGAACGTGGCGATCCAGAGCAGGCCCAGCACCTGGATGATCCGGTCGGACAGGACGATCTCCTCGGGGGCACCGCCACCACCCTGCTCGATGACGTGCGCGTAGCGGAGGACCGCCAGCACGAACGGCACGATGGAGAGGCGGAACCACGTCTCGTCGCCGGTCGTGAACGCGTTCTCGAAGGCCCAGAGGCAGTACGCGGTGACCATGACGCTCGCCGAGACCGCGCGCACGAAGCCGAGGTAGCTCGTCGAGTACTCCTCGAGCGTGCTGCGGTGCGAGCCCGACGCATCGCCGAGCTCGAGCTGCTCGGCGTGGCGCTTCCCCGTGACCATGAAGAGCGAGCCCGACGCGGCGACGATGAGGAACCAGTCGGAGATCAGCACGTCGGCGGCGACGCCGCCGGCGATCGCTCGCAGGACGAAGCCCGCCGCGACCGCGGCGAGGTCGATCACCGGCTCGTGCTTGAGCCACAGGCTGTACGAGACCGTGAGCGCCGCGTAGCCCGCGACGACGAGCGCGAGCTCGCCGCGCGAGATCGGGATCGAGATCGCGATGCCGGCCGCGATCAGCACGGCGGCCATGACCTTCGCGAGCCCGACGCTGACGTATCCCGCGGCGACCGGACGGAAGCGCTTCGTCGGGTGCTGGCGATCGGCCTCCGCGTCGAGCGCGTCGTTCAGGAAGTAGGTGCCGCTCGCCGCGAGGCACATCGCGACGAACGCCACGAGCGTCCGGGCGAGCGGACCGGGCTCGGTGAGCACGCCCGCGGCGGCCGGTGCGGCGAACACGAGGACGTTCTTGACCCACTGCTTCGGTCGTGCGGTGCGCAGCAGCGACGTGACGATCGACGGCCGCGGTTGCGAGGCCGCGGCCCGTTCGGACGCAACGGACATCGCAGCCAGGGTACCGGAGGCCCTTGTCCCCGAACGGTCGAGTCGGCGAGTGCGGCCGTACAATCGTGTCCGTGACGCGGAAGGTGTACACGCGCACCGGCGACGACGGGACCACGGCGCTCCTGTTCGGCGGCCGGGTGAAGAAGGACGCACCCGGACCGACCGCGTACGGCGCCGTCGACGAAGCGGTCGCTGCGCTGGGGCTCGCACGCGCCGAGTGCGAGGCGGGCTCCGAGCTCGGCGACCTGCTCGTCCGTCTGCAACGCGAGCTGTTCGTCGCGGGCGCCGAGCTCGCGACCGCACCCGAGAACCGCGACCGACTCGTCGACGGCACGACCCGGGTCACCGACGACATGGTGGGCGCGCTCGAGCCGATCATCGACGACGTGACGACCCGCTTCGAGCCGCCGCAGGAGTTCGTGCTCCCGGGGGAGAACCGCGTCGCCGCCGCGCTCGACGTGGCGCGCACCGTCGTCCGCCGTGCCGAGCGCGAGTCGGTCGCGGCCGCCGAGGCGGGGTGGCTCGACGGCTCGCTCGTCGTCGCGTACCTGAACCGGCTCGCCGACCTCGTGTACACACTGGCGCGCTGGCAGGAAGGGGCGTTCCGCCCCGTCCGCACCACCTGAGTGCCGGCTGAACCGATCGTCCGACCCGACCACATGATCCGACAGGAACTGGAGCCGCAGTGAGCATCACCGTGAGTGTCACGTCGCAGTCGCCCGCATCCGTGCGCGCCGGGCTGCTCGCGGTGCCTGTCGACGGCGACAAGAAGCTCGGCGCGGGTGCCGACGCAGTCGACGACGCGCTCGGCGGGACGCTCAAGTCGTTCATGGCCGAAGCCGGGTTCAGCGGCAAGCCGGGCGAGACGCTCGCCGTCCCTGCCGACGGGCTGGCCGCGGGTGTCGCCCTGCTGGTGGGCGTCGGCGATGCGAAGTCGGTCGACGCCGCGACGTTGCGGCGCGCCGCCGCCGCGGTCGCCCGGCGGGCGAACAAGGTCTCGACGGTGGCGACCACGCTCGCGAGCGCAGGGGCGAAGGGGATCGACGAGGCCGACGCCGCGCGTGCGGTCGCCGAGGGTCTGCAGCTCGGCTCGTACCAGTTCCTCGCGTACAAGACGAAGGGTGAGGCCACGAAGCTGCAGAAGGCAGTGCTCGTCGGCACCGGCGGCAAGGACGTGACGCGGCGCGATCGCCGAGGCCCAGGTCATCACCGACGCGGTGCGCTGGGCACGCGACATCGTGAACGAGCCATCGGGCACGAAGTCGCCGATGGAGTTCGCCGCATCGGCGAAGAAGCTCCTCGCCGGCAAGGGCGTCACCGTGACCGTGCTCACGGAGGCACAGATCAAGACCCAGAAGATGGGTGGTGTCATCGGCGTCGGGCAGGGGTCGGAGCAACCGCCCCGCTTCGTCAAGGTCACGTACGACCCGCCGAAGGGCAAGGCGCGCGGCACGCTCGCGCTCGTCGGCAAGGGCGTCACGTTCGACACCGGTGGCATCTCGATCAAGCCCGCCGAAGGCATGGAGACGATGAAGACCGACATGGGCGGCGCCGCTGCCGTGCTCGGTGCGATGTCGACGCTGCGCGAGCTCGGGGTGGAGCACCGCGTCGTCGGCTACGCACCGATGGTCGAGAACATGCCGAGCGGCTCGGCGATCCGTCCCGGTGACGTGCTCAAGATCCGCGACGGCCAGACGGTCGAGGTGCTCAACACCGACGCCGAGGGCCGGCTGATCCTCGCCGACGCCCTCTCGTGGGCTGTCGAGGAGAAGGTGGACGCGATCGTCGACCTCGCGACGTTGACCGGTGCCTGCGTCGTGGCGCTCGGCGAAAAGGTCGCCGGACTGATGGGCAACGACGACGACTGGTCGGCGCAGGTGCGTGACGCGGCGGATCGTGCCGGAGAGGCCGTCTGGCCGTTGCCGCTCCCGGCCGAGTACAAGAAGCAGCTCGACTCGGAGGTCGCTGACCTGCGCAACATCGGCGCCAACCGGTACGGCGGTGCGCTCACCGCGGGGATCTTCCTCCAGTCGTTCGTGGGTGACGTGCCGTGGGTGCACCTCGACATCGCGGGACCGGCGCGCGCCGCCGGCGACGACGGCGAGCTCAGCCGAGGGGGTACGGGCTTCGGGGTGCGCACGCTCGCGGAGCTCGCGCGCAGCTTCGAGCCACCGAAGCGACCGACCCGCAACGGCACCAAGAAGACGGCGAAGAAGAGCGCCAAGAAGACGGCGAAGAAGAAGGCGCGCGCTCGCGGATGAGGCGTCGCCTCGCCGTCGCGGCCCTGCTGGCCGCGGTCGTTCTGCTGTGCGCGCCCGTCTGGGCGCACGCCGAGGAGCCGGCGCCTGACGACGCGACGGTCGAGGTGCGCATCGGCGACAACTTCTACAAGCCGAAGCGCATCACGATCCGGGCAGGCACCACGGTGACGTGGCGCAACCGTGGCGGCAACGAGCACAACGTGCTGCCCGACCGTGGCAAGCGCTTCGGCATCGACGAGCTCGACCGGGACGCGACGTACTCGTACCGCTTCGACAAGCCGGGACGGTACGGCTACTACTGCTCGTTCCACGGAGCACCCGGGAACGGCCATTTCGGGACGGTGAAGGTCGTGAAGGCGAGACGGGGGAGCACAACCTGATGCGAAGGATCTCGGCATGCCTGACGGCGTGCGCCGTCGCGGCGATGTCGATGCTCGTCACCGTCGCGCCGGCCGACGCGGGTGACCCGAGCGTGATCCGCGTGCCGGCCGACGAGAAGACGATCCAGGGCGCCGTCGACCGCGCGAAGCCGGGGACGCTGATCCTCGTGTCGCCGGGCGTCTACCGCGAAGCGGTCACGGTCACACCCGAGCACGAGAACATCGTCATCCGCGGGCTCGACCGCGCGAAGACGATCGTCGACGGGGAGTTCAGCGAGGAGACGAACCACGAGAACGGCTTCAAGGTCTTCGCGGACGGTGTGGCGATCGAGAACATGACCGCGCGCAACTTCACGACGAACGGCTTCTACTGGGACGGGGTCAAGGGGTACCGCGGCTCGTACCTCACCGCGATCCGGAACGGTGATTACGGCATCTACGCGTTCGACTCGGTCGAGGGTCAGTTCGACCACTCGTACGCGTCGGGCAGCCCCGACGGCGGCTTCTACATCGGGCAGTGCCAGCCCTGCAACGCGCTGATCGTCGACTCGGAAGCCGAATGGAACGGTCTCGGCTACTCCGGCACGAACGCCGGCGGCGACCTGCTGCTCGCGCGCTCGTCCTGGCACGACAACCGCGTCGGCATCGCGCCGAACAGCCTGACGAGCGAGGAGCTGTACCCGCAGCGCAAGTCGACGATCGTCGGCAACCACGTCTACGACAACAACAACGTCCAGACGGCTGCCATCTCGCTCGCGATGATCGCCGTCGGCAACGGCGTCCTGCTCGCCGGCGGACGCGACAACCTGGTCGAGCGCAACCTCGTCACCGGTCACGACGTGTCGGGCATCGCGGTGATCCCGCTGCCCGAGACGGTGCTCTATGGGGGCGAAGACGCGCGTGAAGCCCGCGACTTCGACGCCCTCGACAACACGGTGCGCGACAACGTGACGAGCGACAACCAGTTCGACCTCGCCTCGGTGACGAGCCTCGACGATCCCGCCGACGACGGCGGCAACTGCTTCGCCGACAACGAGTACACGTCGTCGACCCCGGCCGACATCGAAGCGGTGCTCCCGTGTGGCAGCCCCGCCAGTGGGTACCAGGCCGACATCCCGCTCTTCGCGTCGCTCCTCGGCGGCGAGAAGCCACCCGGGCTCGACTACAAGGTCGTCACGTTGCCCGAGCGGACCGACCTCCCGAACATGCCGAAGGCGAAGACGGCGAAGGCGCGACCCGCGACGAACGAGCCGAGCATCACGGTGAAGGTGAACGCGCTGAAGGTTCCGACACGCCCCTAGATCGGTCTCAGTGCGCGGTCGTGCTGCCGTCGGCGAGCGTCGCGTGCGGGAGGCAGAGGTCGTCGTACTCGGCGATGACGATCTCTCCGGCGTTCTCACCGCAGGCCGGGCACGCCGGGTCGCGCCGGACCTTGAACGTGCGGAACGACTCCTCGAGCGCGTCGTACGCGAGCAGACGACCGACGAGCGGGTCGCCGAGGTCGAGGACGACCTTGATCGCCTCGAGCGCCTGGATCGATCCGACGATGCCGGGCAGCACGCCGAGCACGCCGGCTTCGGCGCAGCTGGGTGCCAGCTCGGGCGGCGGCGGCTCGGGCAGCAGGCAGCGGTAGCACGGGCCCTCGTACGGCTTGAAGACCGTGACCTGGCCCTCGAACCGGAAGATCGAGCCGTGGACGACCGGGATGCGCTTCACGAGCGACGCGTCGTTGAGCAGGTAGCGCGTCGGGAAGTTGTCGGTGCCATCGACGATCACGTCGTAGCCGTCGATGATGTCGAGCACGTTGTCGGCGCCGAAGCGGACGTCGTAGGTGACGACGTCGACGTCGGGGTTGAGCTGCGTCAGCGTCTTCTTCGCGGAGTCGACCTTGCGCTCGCCGATGCGATCGACGTTGTGGAGGATCTGGCGCTGCAGGTTCGACGAGTCGACGACATCCATGTCGACGATGCCGAGCGTGCCCACGCCCGCCGCGGCGAGGTAGAGCGCGGCGGGGCTGCCGAGCCCGCCGGCACCGAGGAGGAGGATGCGGCTGTCGAGCAGCTGCTGCTGTCCGGCCTCACCGATCTCGGGGAGGAGGAGGTGGCGCCCGTAGCGGTTGCGCTGCTCGGGGCTGAGGACGGTGGGGGTCGACCAGTCCCGGCCTTCGTTCTTCCAGCGCCCGAAGCCGCCGTTGAGGTGCACGACGTCGGAGTAGCCGAGCTCCTGGAGCGTCTCGGCCGCGAAGACCGAGCGCACGCCGCTCGCGCAGTACACGACGAGGGGCGTCGACTTGTCGGCGATGCGGCTCTCGACCTGGCTCTCGAGGTGGCCCCGGGGGATGAACACCGCGCCGGGGATCATGCCCTGCTCGAACTCGTCGAGCTCGCGCACGTCGAGGAACGTCGAGTCGCCGAGGCGCTGCTCGGCTTCGGCGGGGTCGATCTCGCGGATGTGCTCCTTCGCCTTGGCGAGGAGGTCGCGGAATCCGGCCATCGGAGGGGTCCTTCCCGGGTGCAGGGGGCTACCCGTCTTGAAATGCTACCGCGGGGGTCGGAAATTCCCAAGGGTGGCGCCCTGCCTCGGCACGTCGGCGCGCCGATAGCCTCTCGGGATGCCGTCGAGCCGGTGGGACCGACTCCGCGCGCAGGCGCGGGCGTGGAACGCCGAGCGCGCGTCGCACGGCACGAGGGCCGCGACGGTGCTGCGGCTCCGCCGGCTCCTCGACCTCGGGCCGGTCACGACCGGTCGGGTCGACCAGATGAGCGAGCAGATCGACGTGCTCGTCGGTCGTGCGGAGCACCTCGATCGGTTCAGCCGTGACGTCGCCGACGCCGCTGCGGGAGCCGCCACCGAGGCGGTGACGGCACGCGACCTGTCGGCGGCGCTCGTCGCGTCCGAGCACGACGCCCGCGAGCTCGTCGAGCAGGTGTGGGCGACCACGGCCTGGCTGGAGCACGTGCCGGTCGCCGAGGACGTGCTCGTCAGCGTGGTCCTGCCGACGCGCGGGACGCGTACGGAGCTCGGCCGGGCCGTCGAGTCGGTCATGGCGCAGCGCTACTCGCGCTGGCAGCTCGTCGTGGCCGTCGACGGCGACGACGACGCAGTCGCGGCCGTCACCGCGCTGCTGCCCGACGACGATCGCATCGACGTCGTCCGGTCGAACCGCGGCGGTGTCAGCGCAGCCCGCAACGCCGGGCTCGATGCGGCGCGGCGGCGAGCTCGTCGCGTATCTCGACGACGACAACCTGATGGGCCCGCTGTGGACGAAGGCGATCGCCTGGGCTGCCGGCCGCCAACCCGACGTCCAGCTCTTCTACGGCGCCGAGCTCGTCGACGCGCCCCCCGAACGTGGCCGAACCGGCTGGCTCCCCGTGCTCAACGTCGCGCCGTTCGACCGCCGCCGCCTGGAGCGGGGCAACTATCTCGATCAGGGCGTGCTCGCCCACCGTCGCACGCTCGCCGACGCGCACTACGACGAATCGCTCGCCGCCAGCGTCGACTGGGACTTCCTGCTGCGTGCCACCGCCGAGCACGATCCTGCGCTGATCCCGGTCGTCGCGTCGTGCTACCGCACGGACGCGCCCGACCGGATCACCGGAGGTCAGGATGCGGACGCGAGCTGGAAGGTCGTGCACGCACGTGCGCGCGCCCGCTCGCCTCTGCGCGTCCTCGCGTACAACAAGATGTACCCGCTGATCTCCGAGGCGTACATCGGCGAGGAGCTCGACGCGCTCGCCGCGCAGGGGGCGGACATCGTCTGCTGCTCGTACGACAAGCGGTCGGCCCCGGCACCGTCGCCGTACCCGCTCTACCGCGATATCGAGCGGGCGATCGCCGAGTTCGAGCCCGACGTGATCCTCACGCACTGGGCGTCCGTCGCGATGGAGCGGCTGCACGTGTTCCGTGACCTCGGCCTCCCGTTCGCGGTGCGCGGGCACTCGTTCGCGAACGAGCCGACGGAGCTGCGGCAGCTCGTCGAGGAACCGCTCTGCGTCGGGGTGTGGTGCTTCCCGGACCACGTGTGGGACCACCCGAAGGTCCACCCGCTGCCGACCGTGTTCCACGGTTGGCGGGAGCTGCCCGAGCCGGCCGCGACGCGCGACCTCGTGCTCTCGGTGTCGGCGGGCCTGTCCAAGAAGGACTTCCCGCTGCTGGTCGACGCGTTCGCCGCCTTGCCGGGTGTGGAGCGCCGCATCGTCGTCGGCACGACGTTCGGCTTCGAGTCGATCGTCGGCGATCTCGTCCTCGCGACACAGGAGCTCGACGACCCGCCGCTGATCCAGGCGAACCTGATGCGCGACAACGTCTTCGAGCTGCTCGCCCGCGTGGCGGTGCTCGTCTACACGCTGACGCCGGAGTCGGGCTTCGGCTGCCCGATGTCGATCGTCGAGGCGATGACGGCCGGGTTGAGCGTCGTCGCGCCGGCTCGCGCCGAGGTGCTGCAGATGTTCGGACCCGACATCCGGACCTACACCGACGCCGACGACATCGTCGGGCACGTCCGGACCGTCCTGGCCGGTGGCTCGGAGGTCGACGCGGAGCGTGAGCGCAACCGCGCATGGGCGCTCGAGCACTTCTGCGACCCCGAGCTCGGGAAGCGCTTCTACGAGGAGCTGGTCGACGCCGTGAGGAGCGAGTCGGCGCGCGGATAGGGCACGTCGAGCAGTGCCGCGATCCGCGGCGCGAGCTCGGCGGCGTCCATCGCGTCGTGCACTCCGGGCTCGACGCCGGGTCCGTGCACGATGACCAGGCCGTCCGGCGTGTGCTCGCCGGTGCGCGCCCCGATCCGTTCGGCGCGCACGGTTCCGAGCTCCGGTGACGACACCTGCTCGATGACCCGATCGCCGTCCCACTGGACGATGAGGTCGGGCAGGCGGTCGTCGTCGGTGAGCCCTGGGACGAGCTCGGCGCGCGTGGGCACCGCTCGCACTGCGGGTCTTCCCGTGGCGTCGTCGACCAGCGCGAGCAACGCCTCGCGCACCCGCGCGACGACGGTGGCGACGTCGGACGGCGCGATCGTGCCGCCAGGGTCGCGTCCGGCGACGAGGAGTCGCAGACCGTCGCTCGACGGGAAGCTGCACGTGAGCAGCGCGGGCCCGTCGTCGAGTCGGGCGACGAGTGCCGGGAGCAGCTGGTTGCCGCCGCGGGACGCACACATCCCGGTGTGGAGGATCACGATCGTGGTCGCATCCGGGCCGGCGAGCTCGAGATGCCGGCCGATCGACGCGTCGATCGTCGTGAACGTGTCGTCGACCGGGTTGCCGAGGAGCGCGCGCGACTCGCGGTCGCGTGGGCTGGCGGGCTCGTGGAGGTGCCAGAACTGGTGCGTCACGCAGTGCGTCTCTCCGAACACCGTGAAGAAGAGGTCCCACGGCTCGGTGTCGAGCAGGTGCTCCGACGCCTGCGCCTTCGTGGCGACGCTCGCCTGAATCAGGTCGCGCAGGCGACGCTGCTGCTCGTTGCTGCGATGCCCACGGCCGTCCCAGAGGATGACGTCGCACGTCGCGATGTGCCGCACACGATCGGTCCGCGCCGCAGCGAGCGCGTGCTCACCGAAGCGGGACTCGAGCTCCTCCACGAGGGACGCCGGGCTCGTCTCCATCCCCACGGTCCGGTCGTGCGAGGCCCACTCGAACAGGAAGGTGCCGTTGACGTCGGCAGGTGGCTGACGGGGCACGTCGAGCACGGCGACGCGGCGGCCGGCGGCGCTGAGGACGTCCCAGACGCGTGGGACACCCGCAGGATCGAGCTCGATGGCGTGGTCGCCATCGCGGCCGGTGTCGTAGCGCGCCCACGTGCTGTAGCCGTGCGTGGCCGGGCCCACGCCCGTGACCATCGACGTCCACCGCTCCGCGGGGTAGGTGCCGCCCCGCGGCTCGGTGACGGGGTGCTGCGCGCCCTCGGCGAGGAGCCGCGCGAGCACGGGCATCCGGCCCGCTGCGGCGAGCGCGCGGACCGTGGCGGGGTCGCCGGCGTCGAGGCCGACGACGAGGACGCGCGCTGTCACGGTGTGAACGCTACTGCGAGGGTCAGAGCGACCCGAGGGCACGTCGTCACACGCGAGCCACGAGCTCCGGGAGCACGTCGCCGAGCTGGTCGCGCACGACCGCGTCCGCCATCGAGTCGAAGGGCGTCTCCTGCGCGTTGAACACGAGGAGGCGCGCACCGCTGCCGAGTGCGACCTCGGGCAGGCCGGCCGCAGGGTACACGGTGAGCGACGAGCCGACCGCGAGGAAGACGTCACTGCCGGCCGCGGCCGACTGCGCCGTGGAGGAGGTCGTCGGGCACGAGGTTCTCGCCGAACGAGATCGTCGCCGACTTGAGCATGCCGCCGCAGTCGGCGCATGCCGGGTCGTCGTCACCGGCGCGCACGCGGTCGAGGACCGGGCCCATCGGTCCGCGCCATCCGCAGGCCAGGCACTTCGCGTCGTGGACGGTGCCGTGGATCTCGACGATCCGCTCCGGCGACGTCCCGGCCGCCTGGTGGAGGCCGTCGACGTTCTGGGTGACGAGCGTGTGCAGCGCCGCCTTGTGCTCGAGGTCGGCCAGCGCGCGGTGGCCCGCGTTCGGCTCGGCGTGCCACATCTCGCTCGACACGCGGTTCTGCCACGCCTGCTTGCGGACGTCGGGATCGGAGACGTAGTAGCTGAGCGTCGCGGTCTTCTCCGCGGCTGGGTTCTTGGTCCAGACGCCGTTCGGGCCGCGGAAGTCGGGGATGCCCGACTCGGTCGAGATCCCCGCGCCGGTGAGGACGACGATCTGCTGCGCGCCCGTGAGCCAGCTTGCGATGCGGTCGAGGTCGTCGGCGGCCGCCGGGCTCATGCGAGCGACGTTACGCGCTCCTGCTGGTCGCCCGTCCCACGGTGGCGCGCCCATGCCCACGTCGCGGCGTCGTGGCACACCGCGGGGTGGAAGCCGGTCGCGGCGAGCACGTGCTCGACCTCGTCGGGGCTGGCGTGCTCGGGATCGTCGCGCTGCTCGAGCAGCGCGAGCGCGACGCGCCGCGCGCGCCGGCGGGCATCGGCCATCGGTGCCTCGGCGAGACGCGCTTCGGTCCACGCGGTGTGCTCGGCCTGCACGTCGGCCGGGAGCCGGCGCAGGTGACGGCGGTTCGCCGGCGGCAGGTTGCGGCGGACCGCCACCGTGCCGCGCCCGTCGCTGCACGCGAGCTCGAACGTCTCCAGCCGCGCGAGCGAGCGGACGATCGGTGAGCTCGACCCCTCGCGCTCACCGAGGCCGAGCGCGCGCGACGTGTCGGCGACGCGCAGCTCGATGCCGGCGGGGTGCAGATCGAACTGCGCGGCGAGGTGCCGCAGCAGCAGGAGCGCGGTGGGCCCGAGCGTGGGCAGCCAGAAGCGCTCCGCGTAGCGCGAGCGGGGATCGTGGCCGACGGTGTCGAGGACCGCGTCGGGCCAGGGCTGGATCGTGAGGGAGACGGGCATGTGTCGCGCTCCGAGGGGTGGTCCGTGTGCGATGGCGGACCCTCGTGCCCGGTCCTCGTGACTCAGGCGATGCCGAACGCTGCCCAGAGCTGCGCGTCGGGGCGCTCGCCCCACACGTCGGCGGGCGCCGGCCGGCCGAACAGGTAGCCCTGCGCGAGCTCGCAACCGAGCGTGCGCAGCTCGGCGAGCTGCTCGGGCGTCTCGACGCCCTCCGCGACCGCGCGCAGGCCGAGCGCGTGGGCGAGGCTGACGACGGCGGTGCAGATCGCGGAGTCCTCGGGCTCGCGACCGATGCCGTCGACGAACGTGCGGTCGACCTTCAGCGCCTGCACGGGGAAGCGCTTGAGGTACGACATCGACGAGTAGCCGGTGCCGAAGTCGTCGACCGCGAGCTGCACGCCGAGCGATCGCAGCTGCGCTCAGCGTGCGCACGGCGGACTCGGCGTCGCGCATCAGGGTGTTCTCGGTGATCTCGAGCCACAGCGACGCGGGATCGATGCCCGTGGCGTGCAGCACGCGCGCCACGTCCTCGACGAGCGTCGGCTCAGCGAGCTGACGGGGGAGAGGTTCACGCTGATCGAGACCGGCGACCCGGCCACGTGCCACACCGCCGCCTGCCGGCACGCCTCCTCGAGCACCCACGAGCCGATGGGCACGACGAGCCCCGTCTCCTCGGCGAGGCCGACGAAGTCGTCCGGCAGCACGAGCCCCCGGCGCGGGTGCTCCCACCGCAGCAGCGCCTCGAAGCCGCTGACGCTGCCGTCCTCGAGCGCTGATGATCGGCTGGTAGTGGAGCCGCAGCTCGCCGCGCTCGAGGGCGCGGTGCAGCTCGTTCCCGGTTCGGAGGCTGCGCACCGCGCTGTCGTGCGCGTCGGTCTCGAACAGCTCGACGCGGGCGCGCCCGTGGTCCTTGGCGCGGTACATGGCGGCGTCGGCGTTGCGCAGCAGCGTCTCGGGCGTCTCGAGCTCGCCGCCCGACAGCGCGATGCCGACGCTCGCCGTCACGAACACCTCGCCCTCCGACAGCGTGAGCGGCTTCGAGATCGCGTGCGAGATGCGCCGAGCCAGCTCGTGCGCGACGTTCTCATCGGGTACGCCCGTGCACAGGACGGTGAACTCGTCGCCGCCGAAGCGCGCCACCGTGTCGTTCGGTCGGATCGCGCCACGGAGGCGGTCGGCAAGTGCGACGAGCAGTCGGTCGCCCGCAGGGTGACCGAGGCTGTCGTTCACGACCTTGAAGTTGTCGAGGTCGAGGAAGAGGACGGCGACGCGCGTGTCGTCGTCCGTCGTCGAGAGCGCGCGCCGCAGCCGGTCGACGAAGAGCAGACGGTTGGGCAGCCCGGTGAGCGGATCGTGGATCGCTTGGTGCGCGATGAGCTCGCCGCGCGCACGCCGCTCCGTGACGTCCTCGATCTGGCAGACGATGTAGAGGGGCTCACCGGTGACGCCGCGCACGACCGAACCGGAGTGCGCGACCCACACGGGCCGTCCGTCCGCGTGCACGAACCGCTGGTTGATCCGGTAGGAGGCACCGGCGCCGCCCACCGCCTGCTGCATCGTCTCCGCGACCTCGTCGCGGTCCTTCGGGTCGGTGAGCTCACCGATCGCGACGCCCGCAAGCTCGTCCTCGGCGCGGCCGAGCAGCTGGGCGAACGCGCGGTTGACCTGGAAGCAGTGACCGCCGGGCGCGATCAGCGCCATGCCGATCGGCGCGTGGTCGAACGCGGAGCGGAAGCGGGCCTGCGCCTCGCGCAGCTCGGCCTCGGCGCGCTGGCGATCGGTGATGTCACGACACGTGACGACGAAGCCGCTGATCGCGGGGTCGTCGAGCAGGTTCGTGCCGCCGAACTCGAGCGTGCGCCACGCACCGTCCTCGCGCAGCACGCGCGCCTCGATCCGCTCGGTCTCACCGGGACGCTCGATGCTCTCGAGGAACGTGGCGATGACGCGCTCGCGGTCCTCGGGGTGGATGAACGTGAACGGGTTCGATCCGAGGAGCGTGTCGATGCGACGGCCGAAGATGCGCTCCGCGGCCGGGCTCGCGTACGTGAGGTTCCCGTCTGCGTCGATCACGGCGACGATGTCGTGCGTCGTGCGCAGCAGCGCCGAGAGCCGTGATTCGCTCCGCCGCAGGCGCACGCCGACGTCCTCGAGCGCCCGGCGGTTGCGCCGCTCGTGCATCCAGAGCAGGGCGGCGGTCGCGAACGTGCCCAGCGCGACGCCGAAGCCGACTGCGAGGATCGCCTCCGTTCCCATCCCGGCGCGTTTTCGGCCGGTCCGGGCGTCGACCTGAGCCGTTTCCCCTGGTCAGGGCGGGGCCAGGT